>NZ_JAFCME010000012.1 GCF_018130065.1 Bradyrhizobium sp. AUGA SZCCT0158
ATCCACGCCGTCGTCTCGGCGCAAACCAGCGTCCACCGCAACCCGCCCAACGTCCGTGACGACGGCCGACGCCCTTCTGAGTAGGACGGGATGGGCAAACATATGCACCTGATTTTCCTTCTGGTAAACAGAAATATCTTTTATTTTGGGGCTTGACATGGATTCTGGAAACCGGAAGTGATTTGCCCGTCGGGTCGTTTTGCCGCACTTAACCGTCATTGCGAGCGCAGCGAAGCAATCCATTCCTCGGCTGGGCGCGCCATGGATTGCTTCGCTACGCTCGCAATGACGAGGAGAGAACGACATCCAAATCAAGCTTCGACGACCCCGGGAAGACCTGGACGCTGTGAGACATTGCGTCTTGCGCGAGGATCGCGTTGCCTGCACGGAGGTTCTGCTACAGTGTCGATCGCCAACAAAGGAAAAACAAAATGGATCTGGGCTTGAAGGGACGAAACGCCGTCATCCTCGGCGGCACGCGCGGCATTGGGCGGGCGATCGCCGATACGTTGGCGGGCGAAGGCGGCAATGTCGCGGTTTGCGCGCGTAACGCCGATCAGGTCGCAAGCGCCGTCGCGGAACTGAAAGCGCGGGGCGTCAAGGCCACCGGCGCTTCCGTCGATATCACCGACGCGGCGGCGCTGAAATCATGGATCGGCGGCGCAGCTTCCGAACTCGGCGGCATCGACATGCTGTTCTCCAACGCCGGCGCCATGGCGCAAGGCGGCGATGTCGCATCCTGGGAGCAGAATTTCCGGCTCGACGTGCTGGGCGCCGTCAATGCGTTCGAAGCCGCGCGGCCGTTCCTCGAAGCGAGTGGCGAGAAGAGCGGCGACGCCGCCTTTGTGATCATTTCGTCGGTCTCGGCGGCACAGGCCGACAACGCCAGCTCCTACGGTCCGATCAAGGCGGCGCTGGTGCACATGGCCAAGGGCCTGGCGCGGCAATACGCGTCGAAGAAAATCCGCGTCAACGTGGTGTCGCCCGGCACGGTCTATTTCAAGGGCGGCGTCTGGAACATGATCGAGCAGAACATGCCGAAGCGCTATCAGGACGCGCTGACGCGCAACCCGACCGGCCGCATGGCGACGCCGCAGGAAATCGCCAATGCCGCCGTGTTCCTGGCGAGCCCGGCGTCGTCATTCACGACGGGGTCGAACCTCCTCGTCGATGGCGCGATCTCGAACCGGGTGAATTTCTGATACGTTACCGATCGCCAGTTGCCGGGATTGACTCGACAACTGACTCGGCGAGACTTTGGCTTGCTCTACTTTAGCTTGCTCTCCTGTGCGGAGCGCGTTATTTTGACGTCACTCAACCCTGAAAGGAGGGCCGCGCGATGATGACGTTCTTCCGGCACTATCGCCAGCGTGGCCCGGTCAACGCCCTGCAAATGCGTTTGCAGGGCTGACCAGAGACTTCTGAACTTCTTCCTGGTCTGCCCTTCGTGGCCATGCGGCGTTGCGCGTTCCTGACGCTCGCGCCTGCATTCTCATTCATCGCCGCGCTTTGACACCGACATCCGACGATGGCTGCGTGCCCGGATATCGTGATCGCCGGCAGGACCAGAGAACGATCATGACGCTTATTACCATCCGCAATCTCGGCGTGACGCTGAGCGCGCCGCTGTTTTCCCGGCTGAACCTCGTCGTCAATCCCGGCGACCGGATCGGGCTTGTCGCCGCCAACGGTCGCGGAAAATCCACCCTGCTGCGCTGTATGGCAGGCACCATGGAAGCGAGCGAGGGCGAGATCACCCGGTCGCGCGGGCTGACGGTCGGCTGTGTCGAGCAGTACGTGCCGGAAGCCCTGATGGAGACGCCCCTCTATGCCGCCGTGCTCGAGGCGCTCTCCGCCGAACAACGGCTCAGCGAACGCTGGCGGGTCGACGTTGCCCTGGAATCGCTCGACGTGCCCGAGGCGCTGCGGCAGAGGCCACTGAAACAGTTGAGCGGCGGCTGGCAGCGGCTTGCCATGCTCGCGCGCGTGCTGATGACGGAGGCCGACGTGCTGCTGCTCGACGAGCCGACCAACCATCTCGACCTCACCCGGATCAGTCAGCTTGAAAACTGGCTGAACGCGCTGCCGCGCGAGATGCCCGTCGTCATATCCAGCCACGACCGCGCCTTTCTCGATGCGACCACGAACCGGACGCTGTTCCTGCGGCCGGAGCAGTCGCAGCTGTTTTCATTGCCCTATACGCGGGCACGCGCCGCACTCCGTGAAGTGGACGCTTCCGACGAGCGGCGCTATCAGCATGACCTCAAGACCGCCCAACAGCTGCGCCAGCAAGCTGCGAAGCTGAGCAACATCGGCATCAATTCCGGCAGCGACCTGCTGTTGTCGAAAACCAGACAGCTGAAGCAGCGGGCCGGGAAACTGGAAGATGCCGCAAAGCCCGGGCATCTCGAACGATCCGCCGGCACCATCAGGCTTGCCAATCGCGGAACCCACGCCAAGGTGATGGTGACGCTGGACGACGCCACGGTCGAGACGCCGGATGGCAGGCTGCTGTTTCGGACCGGCAAGCAGTTCATCTGCAAGGGAGACCGGATCGTGCTGCTCGGGTTGAACGGGGCAGGCAAGACCCGGTTCGTCGCCATGCTGCGCGCGGCAATCGAAAATCGAGACGCGGTGCACGCCGGCATCAAGGCCACGCAATCGCTGGTTCTCGGCTATTGCGATCAGGCGCTTGCCGGTCTTGCTGATGCCGACACTCCGGCACACACGATCATCCGCCGCTTCGATGTCGGCGATCAGCGCGCGCGCACCTTGCTCGCGGGTGCCGGCCTCTCGATCGAGATGCAGGGCCGTCCGATCGGCCAGCTTTCCGGCGGACAGAAGGCGCGGCTGGGCATCCTGTTGCTGCGGCTTGCCCAGCCAAACTTCTATCTGCTCGATGAACCCACCAATCATCTTGACATCGAGGGGCAGGAAGCACTGGAGGCTGAACTGATGGTTCATCAGGCAAGCTGCCTGCTGGTGTCACATGACCGCAACTTCGTGCGGACGGTGGGCAATCGTTTCTGGCTGATCGACAAGAAGAAGCTGGTCGAACTGGAGGAACCGGAGGGGCTGTTTGCAAGCGGTCAGTTAGCGCCGCCATGACAGCCCGTTTGCTGTGTGACACGTGTCACGGTGGCGGCCCGGCAGGCGTCGTATCCCTGTCATCAGGGACGGCGGGAATGGTCTCGCTGCAGGGAAAACGGGAGACGGCAATGACCAAGTTCAGGAATTCGGATCGCAACGACCAGTTGGCCCTGATCGACGACGCGCAGCTCGAGATCGTGGTGGGCGGCGCGATGGACTCGAGGCTAGCGAAGATGCTTGCGGAGCGCGCCGTTGGCGGATGGATCATGCAGGACATCTGGAGCCGGCCGACGCTCGGCACCTATCACTAGCACTTCTCAATTTGCGCACGATTTTGGTCCTGGCGGCGACGAGCCGCCATGTTCCACCGGTCACGAATGAGGCCGCCTCGCCTAGCGGCCTTTTTCACGCGCGCTTCCGGCACAGGCCCTCGAACTTGTCCGCCTTGTCGCCGAGTTCGCGAAGCGGGACCTGCTGGCGCGAAGGCCCCACCACCCTCACCAGCGACTTCGCCTGCCGCAGCGCCGGGAACAGCGGATCGCTGCCCGCGGGCGGCGTCTGGTCAACGCCTTATCGCAGGCGGCTGACCAGCGCAATCAACTCGCCTTGCCGGTGGGTATCGGTCTTGCGGAAGATTGCCTTCAGATGTGAGCGCGCGGTTTCATGCGCTACTCCCATTTCCTGCGCGACTTCTTCCAGCGACTTGCCGCCGGCCAGACACAGGGTGATGCGCGCTTCCGATGGCGTCAGGCGGAAGGCCTGGCGCAGCATCGTCAACTGTTCGGCCTCGCCTTCGTCGAAGCCGGAGAGGATGAGAATGGCGCGGGCCCCGAGAAACGGACTGCGCGCCGCGCCATCGACCGGCAGCACACGGACGACGATCGGCGGCTTGCCGGCGCGGCGGACCACGATGGGCGCGACGCCGAGCGCATCGACGTCGGAGGCCGTTCGCAGCCGGTCGAGGAAATTATTGAACGCCGCCTGCGCCCGCCTGTCGCCGAGAACGAGGCGCTGCCCGATGATCCTGATATCGCCACCAAGCGCGGCTTCTGCCGGCGGATTGATGTCGACGACCGATCCGAACCGGTCGAGCGCGATCGCGGCGCGCTTGATGAAGGCCAGTGCATTGGTGATGCCGGACAGCACGCCCCTTCCGACAGCAGTGGAAAGCGTGGCGGTCTCCGTCAATCGTTGGGACAGGCCGGCAAGCGCCGCCTTTTCGGATTCGTCAAAAGCGCCCTCGCCGATCGTGCGTTGGATGGAAAAACCCCACAATGCGGAGCCTGCAAAAAATCCGATAACCGCAAACCAGCGCAGCCCGAAATTGTTCGCATGCGCATACAGGGGATCGCGAAGCATTTCCGGTTCAGAGCTGAAGATGTCCTGGTCGCTGACGATCTGACGGCCCGCGAGCAACAACGGCACGTCGGGCGTCCTGACGTCGCTTTGAAGCAGGCATGCCGCCGCTGAGTTGCTGGCGCTGCAGATGTCCTGCATCAAGGCCGGCCACATCGCAGGATCGATCACTGCATCGCCGAGCCGGTTGCTGATCGACTGCAGCCGGCCAACGTCCACCTTCGTCCTCAGCCTATGCCACTTCAGCCACGCGCTTCGAAACCGGCGTGCAAGACGAGTTCATGACAACGATTCTGCGCTGCAGGTTCCGACAAGGAACCCTCCAACGCCACCCCCATTTGGGTGAGACCGGCAGGTAACGTTACCAGCGCTTTCGCAGCAGGCCGGCCAATTTTGACTCGAAGCATCGCATCGCGTCGGCTAAATTAAAGGTCACCGGGGGCTAGAGGATTCTTAAACAATCAATTTTGTTCTTCCCGGGCGGCCGCTGGATTCACATCCAGCGGCCATTTCATTTTTGCGGCATGCCGTTTTAAGGCGTGCCGTTTTAAGCGTGTCATGGCTCCGCACCTCAATGAAAATCCCGAGACGGCGGCAGGATGCGGACGTTGCGCGGATGGCGGATCTTTTGCGCCGGTGTATCGGGGTGGTCGCGGCGGTCGTCGTTGAGCGGTTCGATCAGCGCAGGGCCCGCCGGCACCGGATGCTTGCGGCTGAGCGCATCGTTGGCCAGACCAATCAGATCGTGTGAGCGGTCGAACAGCCGCTGCGCGACCAGATGCGTCACGTGTTCCGGACTGCTCTGGATGTAGCCCTCGACCAGGATCAGGCGCGCGCCCATCACTTCCTTGCGGTACTTTTCCATCACCGCCGGCCACACCACGATGTTGGCGATCCCGGTTTCATCCTCCAGCGTCATGAAGACGACGCCCTTGGCGCTGCCCGGACGCTGCCGCACCAGCACCACGCCGGCGCAGCGGGCATGACGCCGGTCGTTGCGATGCGCGATATGTTCGCAAGGCACGATGCGCTCCTTTGAAAACTTTGCGCGCAAGAATTCCATCGGATGGCCCTTCAGCGACAGCCGGATGGTCTGATAGTCGGCAACCACCTGCTCCGGCAGCAGCATGTCAGGCAGCGGTTTGGCGTTTTCGTCCGGCTGCTCGCGCGCCACTGCGGCCTCGAACAGCGGCAGCGGCACGTCGTCCGGCAGCCGGCGCACCGCCCACAACGCGGCGCGGCGATCGAGCCCGAGCGAACGGAACGCATCGGCATCTGCCAGCAGGATCAGCGCGCGTTTTGGAAGTGCGGTGTCGCGGGCGAATTCCTCCAGCGAGGTGAAGGCGCGCCGCGTGCGGGCGGCGATGATGCGGTCGGCCCAGTCTTCGGTCCCACCGTCATTCCGGGGCGCGTGTAGCGCGAGCCCGGAATCCATCTTGCTCCGCGAATGCTGCCCGATGGATTCCGGGCCTGCGCCTAACGGCGCATCCCGGAATGACAGCTGAGAAGCCCTCAACCCTTCCTCATCCGGATCGGCCCATTTGAATCCATCGATCTGGCGGAACCCGAGCCGCACGGCGCAATATTTTCCTTCGCCCTCTTCCAGCGTGTTCTGCGCAAAGCTGTGCGACACGTCGATCCCGCGCACCTCGACGCCGTTCTTGCGGGCATCGCCGACGATCTGCGCAGGCGCATAAAAACCCATCGGCTGCGAGTTCAAGAGCCCGCAGCAGAACGCATCGGGATGGTAATGCTTGAGCCATGACGAGACATAGACAAGCTGCGCAAAACTCGCGGCATGGCTTTCCGGAAAACCGTAAGAGCCAAAACCCTTGATCTGGTTGAAGCAATTATTGGCGAACTCGGGATCGTAGCCGCGGCGGATCATGTTGCCGACCATCTTGGCTTCGAATTTGCCGATGGTTCCGAGATTGCGGAACGTTGCCATGGCGCGGCGCAATCCGTTGGCTTCCTCGGAGGTAAATTCCGCCGCCTCGATCGCGATACGCATCGCCTGTTCCTGGAACAAGGGAACGCCAAGCGTCTTGTGCAGCACGTTGCGCAACTCATCCTTGTTGCCGCCCTTTGGATAGGGATATTCGATATCCTCAGGCCGCATTTTTCGGCGCTTGAGATAGGGATGCACCATGTCGCCCTGGATCGGGCCGGGCCGCACGATCGCCACCTCGATGACGAGGTCGTAGAAGGTCCGCGGTTTTAAACGCGGCAGCATGTTCATCTGGGCGCGGCTCTCGACCTGGAACACGCCGAGCGATTCACCCCGCTGCAGCATTTGATAAACTGCGTCGTCGTCCTCCGATTTGATATCGGCCAGCTCGTATCGCTCACCCTTGTGATCGGCGATCAGATCAAAGCATTTGCGGATGCAGGTCAGCATGCCCAGCGCCAGCACGTCGACCTTCATCATGTGCAGCGCGTCGACGTCGTCCTTGTCCCATTCGATGAAGGTGCGGTCGTCCATCGCGGCGTTACCGATCGGCACATAGGTATCGAGCCGGTCCTGCGTCAGCACATAGCCGCCGACATGCTGCGACAGATGCCTTGGGAATTCGATCAATTCGGTCGCAAGCGCCACCGCAAGCTCGATCATCGTATTCGCAGGGTCCAGCCCGGCCTGCCGGACCTGCATCTCGTTGAGGCCCTTGCCCCAGCTGCCCCACACCGTATCGGCCAGCGCGGCGGTGACGTCCTCCGTCAGCCCCAGCGCCTTGCCGACATCGCGGATCGCGCTGCGCGGCCGGTAATGGATCACGGTGGCAATGATCGCGGCGCGGTGGCGGCCGTAGCGCCGGTAGACATATTGCATCACCTCTTCGCGCCGCGAATGTTCGAAGTCGACGTCGATGTCGGGCGGCTCCAGCCGTTCCTTGGAAATGAACCGCTCGAACAACAAATCGACCTTGGTCGGATCGACCGAGGTGATGCCGAGCACATAGCAGACCGCCGAATTCGCCGCCGATCCCCTGCCCTGACACAGGATGTTCTGGCTGCGCGCATAATGGACGATGTCGTGCACGGTGAGAAAATAATGCGCGTAGTTGAGCTCGGCGATCAGCGCCAGCTCCTTGCGCAAGGTGGCGCGAAGCGTGTCGTCGATCTCGCCGCCGAAATAACTGATAACACCCTGCCATGTCAGATCTTCCAGATGCTGCTGCGCGGTTTTCCCGGGCGGCACCGGCTCGTCCGGATATTGGTACTTGAGCTGGTCGAGCGAGAAATTGATACGGCCGGCAAAGCGGATGGTCTCGGCGATCGCGTCCGGCAGATCGCGAAACAGCCGCGCCATTTCCTGCGGCGGCTTGAGATAGCGTTCGGCATTGGCCTCGAGCCGCTTGCCGACGGCCTCGATCGTCGTCTTTTCGCGGATGCAGGTCAGCACGTCCTGCAGCGGGCGGCGGGCGGCATCGTGGTACAGCACCTCGTTGGTCGCCAGCAGCGGCACCTTTGATGTCAGCGATACCAGATGCAGCCGCGCCAGCCGGCGGCGGTCGTCGCCGCGGTACAGGAGGCTTGCGGCCAGCCACACGCCATCGGCGCGGCTACCCTTCAGGCGGTCCAGGATTTTCAAGGCGCCGGCCGAGTCGAAGCGATGCGGCAACGTCAGCACCAGGAGCTGGCCCTCGGAAAATTCCAGGAGGTCATCCAGTTTCAGATGACACTCGCCCTTGGCGATCCGCTCAGTATCGCCGCCGCGTTTGCCGCGGGTAAGCAACTGGCACAGCCGGCCATAGGCGGCACGGTCGCGCGGATAGACTAGAATATCCGGCGTGCCGTCCACGAAGACGATGCGCGAACCGATCAGAAGCTTTGGCTTGTGCAGCACTTCCGGGTTGTCGAGCTCCTTCCAGGCGCGCACCACACCGGCCAGCGTGTTGTGATCGGCGATGCCGATCACGGGAATACCAAGCCGGCTCGCCTCATGCACATAGGCGCGCGGATCGGACCCGCCGCGCAGGAACGAAAAGTTCGTGGTGATGCCGATTTCGGCATAGGCAGGGTTTTTCATGCGAACAGCCCGTGCACGAACCATTTGGGAGATACGGGTTCACCCTCCTCGTCGCTTCTGAGTTCGCCTTCATAGAGCCCATCGCGAAAAATCCAGAACCGCAATCCCTCCGCGTCCTCGATCCGGAAATAATCCCGCGTCAGCGCCTCGCCATTCTGCTTCCACCATTCCATCGCGATGCGTTCGGGGCCTTCCACCCGCACCACCGCATGGGTGACGCGCCGCCAGGTGAATTGATGCGGCGGCCCGTCGGGCACCGATGCAAACGGCACGTTGATGGGCTCAGGTCTCTCGAACAGCCGCAGCGGCCGCAGCGGCGGCTCATTCTCGATCCGCTCGGGCCAGGCGGCCTCTGTCGCCGCCGCCAGATGATGCTGCGCCGATACCGCCAATACCGCGCGCTCGGGGATATGGGTGTCCTGCGGCAGGTGTACGACCACGCGCTTGCCCCCGATCCGCGCGGCGATGCGGTCGATCAGGGCGGCGAGTTCGTCATTGTCGTGGACATTGGCGTCGAGATCGCGCTGCTGCTGCACCACGATTTCGGTGCGGCTGGCGGAGAGGCGTATCAGGTCAAAGCCGAAACCGGGATCGAGCGGATCGTTCAAGGCATCTAACCGCTCGCGAAACAGCCGGTCGATCACCACAGGCTTCGTCACCGGACGTCCGGTATCGACCGTAATGTTGCGCACTGCGCCGTCGGTGCGGAAGAAACTCGCTTCCAGCCGCCGCGCGCCCTTGCCCTGCTTGTCCATCGCTGACACCAGCATGCCCGCGAGCGCCGACAGGTTCATCGCGATCACGGTGTCGGTGGCAACAGGCTCGGGAAAGCGTTTTTCGACGATGTAATCCGGCAAGGGTTTTCGCGGGCTGATCGGCGCATCGCCCTGCCCCAGCGCGTGTTCGAGCAAAGTCGTGAAGCCGGCGCCAAACCGCGCCGTGATCTCGTGGCGCCCGCGCGCGGCGACATCGCCGATGGTTTTCAGCCCGGCGCGGCGCAGGCCGCTGGTGATCGCGACATCGGCGCCGAGCGCCGAGACCGGCAGCGGGCCGACGGCGTCAGCCTCCTCGCCATCGGCAATGATTTTCCCTGACGCATGGCGCGTCAGCGTTCGCGCGCAGATCGAGGTGCCGGCGATAGCAGCGCTGACGACAAAACCCCTGCGGGTCAGCGCGCCGCACAGGGTCTGCAGCAGCGCTCGCTCGCCGCCGAACAGATGGGCGCAGCCGGTGATGTCGAGATAGAGCCCGTGCGGGGGATCGAGCGCCACCAGCGGCGTGAAGCGATCGCACCAGTCGGCGATATCGCCCAGCGTCCTGGCGTCCGCAACCGGATCGGCATCGAACACCGTCAATTCCGGACAGATCGCGCGGGCATTGGCAAGCGGCAGGCCGATCTCGAGGCCGGAACGCGCCGCAAGATCATCGAGCGCATAGATCTGCAGCGCGTTGTTTTGCTTGGCGACGACGACGTGAGGAGCACCGAAACTATCCGGTGGCTCAGTCGTGTTCCCTCCCCCCTTGCGGGGGAGGGTTAGGGAGAGGGATGGCGGCGACGGCGGTGCTTGTGGCTTACCCCTCTCCCCTGCCCTCCCCCGCAAGGGGGGAGGGAGCGCACCAGTCGTGTTGCAAGAGTCGTGCTCACGCGCTTCGTCTGAACACGCTTTGCGCTGCCGCTTGATGCGGTCGATGGGCAGGCGTGGCAGCCACAGGCTGAGGATTCGCCGCCGGTTCGCTGAAAAGGCACTCATCACATTTCCATTCCATGATCCAACGCCCGACCGGGCCATGACGGTTACGAACGAGCTCGGCGTCGAACACCGGCGCGCCCCACGCATGCCAGGGTGCTGATGGCGGCGAATGCGCCGCGCGCACGATCCATCTTGTCTCCGCGGTCGAGGGCTGCGGCACAGCCGCCAGCCGCAGCAGCAATGCGGTGACGCCGGAAGCCTGCGCGGCCAAAGTCAGTTTGCGGCTGGCGACGAGATCGAGCTGGCGCGGCTCGCCCCAGACTTCCAGCACCACGGCGCCGAGCGCATCGCAGGCCAGCGCGTCGGCGGCGGTCCGTAGCGCCGCGTCGGCATCGGCGGCGCGCACGGTGACCAGCAGCCGCGGATCAAGGCCGAGTTCGGCGAGCCCGCTCATCGACAGCGCGCCGGATTCAATTTCCGAAAAATCCTGCCGCACCCAGACCAGCGGCCGGCGCGATGTCAGCCGTCCCGCAAGGCCCGCGATAAATCCCGTCGCCGCCGCGCCCTGATGTCCTTCGGCAAAGACTTCATGCACCGTGGCGCGGGCAAGGCCGCCGCACAGCGTCGCATCGGCCTCGGCATGGCCGAGTGCCACTTTATGAAGCGCGTGCGTATCCGCGCCCGCCTCGATGCGTTCGATGCGGCCGCGCAAACGCGCAAGCGTGTTTAGGCGTGCGCCGGTCATGCGCCGTTCCCTTAAAGAAATCGTGGCCATCGCTGGTTTTGAAATGAACCCGCTGCTGGCTCATTTGTTCATGATATGTTCTAATATAAAGCTAACAGGACCCAAGGAGTCAATCGGGAATACTACCCAGGCGATTCATGAGTGGAATCAAAGGGATTCAATGATGGACGTGCAACGCAAGCTGGAAATCCTGGCTGATGCCGCCAAATACGACGCCTCCTGCGCCTCCAGCGGCACCGAGAAGCGGGATTCCAGCGACGGCAAGGGCCTCGGCTCGACCTCGCCCGGCATGGGGATCTGCCATTCCTACGCGCCGGATGGACGCTGCATCTCGCTGCTCAAAGTCCTGCTCACCAATGCCTGCAACTACGATTGCCTTTATTGCGTCAACCGCACCTCTTCGAACGTGCCGCGCGCGCGCTTCACCGTCGATGAAGTCGTGAAGCTGACGATCGACTTCTATCGACGCAATTACATCGAGGGCCTGTTTCTCTCCTCCGGCATCATCCGCAGTGCCGACTACACCATGGAGCAAGTGGTGTCCGTCGCGCGAAAACTGCGCGAGGAGCATCTCTTCCGCGGCTACATCCATCTGAAAACCATTCCGGAAGCCGATGATGCGCTGATCACCGAGGCCGGCAAATATGCCGACCGGCTCAGCATCAACATCGAAGTGCCCGAGGAAGCCAGCCTTGCCAAACTCGCGCCGGAAAAGGACGTGCGCGCGATCCGCCGCACCATGGGCCGGCTGCGGCTCAAGCTCGATGAGGCGCAAGAAAATAACAGCAGCAACGACAAGACCATAACAAAGGCAAAGCCGCCGCGCTTCGCGCCGGCCGGGCAGAGCACGCAGATGATCATCGGCGCGGATGCGGCCGACGACAAAACCATTCTCCATACCAGCGCCAATCTCTATGGCTCCTACAAACTCAAGCGCGTCTATTATTCCGCCTTCAGCCCGATCCCGGATGCCAGCCGCGCGTTGCCGCTGGCGGCTCCGCCGCTGGTCAGGGAGCACCGGCTTTATCAGGCCGACTGGTTGATGCGGTTCTATGGTTTCGACGTCGGCGAGATCGTTGATGAAAGCGCCGGCATGCTGCCGCTCGATATCGATCCGAAACTTGCCTGGGCATTGCGGCACCGCGAGCGCTTTCCGCTCGATGTAAACCGCGCCAGCCGCGAGGACCTGCTGCGGGTGCCCGGCTTCGGCCGCAAGGCCGTCGACCGCATCATCGCCACGCGCCGCGTCACTTCCATCCGTGCGGCCGATCTCGCCCGGCTGCACATCCCGAAGAACAAGGCGCTGCCATTCATCGTTCTCAGTGATCACCGCCCGCAGCCTCATCTGCTCGACGGAGCGAAGCTGGCGGAGCGCTTCAGGCCGAAGGCGACGCAATTGGGGTTTGGATTCTAAACACACCGTCATGGCCGGGCTTGTCCCGGCCATCCACGTCTTTTCCTCCGCACCAAGGGAAGACGTGGATGCCCGGGGACAAGCCCGGGCATGACGAAGGAGACAGGCGGCATTTATGCACACCATCACCCTCGAGCACGAAACCGATTTTGACGGCTGGCGCAAAGCAGCGCGAACACTGGTGCTGAATGACGTAAGCCCGGCCGACGTGACATGGCGTGTGCAAGGCGACGCGCCTGGATTGTTTGAATCGACCACCCCACTCCCCGACCCGCCAAATGCGACTTTCAACGTCCCGGCCAAATTCGTCGAGCTGGCGAAAGCCGCGATCCTTCATCGCAACAGCGAACGCTTTGCCATCCTCTATCGCCTGCTGTGGCGGCTGCGCGGCAACCACGACCTGCTTGTCGTCGCGACCGATCTGGATGTAGCACGCGTTAGCGCGATGGCGAAGGCCGTACATCGCGACGAGCACAAGATGCACGCCTTCGTCCGCTTCCGCGAAATCGGCCGCGAACAGAAATCGCATTTCGTCGCCTGGTTCGAGCCGGAGCATCATATCGTCGAACTGGCAGCGCCGTTCTTCGCCCGCCGCTTTGCCGACATGCCGTGGTCGATCCTGACGCCTGACGTCTGCGCGCATTGGGACGGCCATGCCGTCTCGATCACGCCGGGGGTAGCCAAGGCCGAGGCGCCGACCGAAGATCGGCTCGAGGAAACCTGGCGGCGTTACTACGCCAGCATCTTCAATCCCGCCCGGCTGAAGGTGAAGGCCATGCAGGCCGAAATGCCGAAGCGATATTGGCGGAACCTGCCGGAGGCCTCGTTGATTAAGCCTCTAATCGCAAATGCCGAACGTACCGCCAGCGCCATGATCGCGCATGCTGCGACCGAACCGCATAAATCGCAGAAGCGGCAGGAACCGCCGATGAAACGCAAACAGGCTGCCGACGACATCGAAACCCTGCGGGAAGAAGCCGCCGATTGCCGCGCCTGCCCGCTCTGGAAGGACGCCACACAAACCGTGTTCGGCGAAGGCCCACAAGCCGCCCAGGTCATGCTGGTCGGCGAACAGCCCGGCGACAAGGAAGATCTCGCGGGCAAGCCGTTCGTCGGCCCGGCCGGCCAGATGCTGGACCGGGCGCTGGATGAGGCCGGCATCGACCGTTCAAAGGTCTACGTCACCAATGCCGTGAAGCATTTCAAGTTTGTGCCGCGCGGAAAAATCCGCCTGCACCAGAAACCGAACACACCCGAGATCAAGGCTTGCCGGCAATGGTACGAACGCGAACGCGCCGCCATCAAACCGGCCTTGGTGGTGGCGATGGGCGCTACCGCGGCGCAGAGCGTGTTCGGCAAAATCACGCCGATCAACAAAAGCCGCGGACGCCTGATTGATCTCGAAGACGGCACGACGGCGCTTGTCACCGTGCACCCGTCCTATTTGCTGCGGCTGCCGGACGCCGACGCCAAGGCGCGGGAATATCAGCGCTTCGTGGCCGATCTCAAAATCGCGGCAGCCTTGCTGCGAAAATCGGCGCACGCTGCCTGAATTTTCCCGCATCCCAAAGCGTTTTCCAGCGAAGTGGATTTCGGCTCGCGTCAAGAAAACGCGTCAAACCAAGAATCTATAGCCAGTTCCGATTCAATCGGAACTGGCTATAGGGGAACCGCAAAATCCCGTTACCGCCCCCTCGAAAACTGACAAATAAATGTACAACCTTCAATTGATCGATGATACTATCTCATTCTCTTGGGGAGGGGTTGGGGCGTCCTGTTCACGCCATGACGTTCCCATGGGGTCGGCGCGCTGTGCGGTTTCCTCTAGCCCCGGTGCCGTGCAGCGCGCGACCTGTCTTTGCCATCATCTTGGCCATCATCTCTTGCGGCGATCGACCCTGCTCGCAGCTTCTCGCCTTGAGCATTGCCCGGCAGGCGCGGCAACGCCAAACTGCCGGCAGATTCAAGCCGCGCGTAAATCCGACATCCCCGCCATCATGCGCATCGAACGCGTGGAAGGCTATGTGCGCCTGGTCGGCCGATGGGACGCCGAACAGCACGCCGCTGAAATCGAAAACCCGTCGTCCCGATATCTGGCGGCGCACGATGAAACGGACATTGCCGGATTTGCCATTTTACAGGGCATCGGAAGCGCCAACCAATGCGTGCGGCTCAGGCGCATCGCGGTTGGAACTCCCGGGCGCGGCCTCGGATCGGGCCTGCTGCGATCGGTCCTGCAAATCTGTTTCGAGGATGTGGCAGCGCATCGCGTCGAACTCGTTGTATTCGTTGAGAATGAACGGGCCTACCGGACGTACCTCAAAACCGGGTTTAGCGAGGAAGGCGTGGTTCGCGATTTGCACCGGGACCCCGACGGAACGTTCCGGTCGATGCGCCTGATGTCCATACTGAGAAGGGAATGGGCAACGCGCCTGTGACACGCGCATCAGCGAAACGCTGCATCGCGCCAAGCCATCCGCACTGCGACATCCTGTCATCTAAGCTTCAACTCCATCGGTCAAAGATTAACCGCCGTTAGTATTTCAGGGGGTTTGCCATGACCGATATGACGCTCAATTCATCGATCGGGGCACCGATCCAGCCGGCTTCGAGGCCCAATCTCGACAAGGGTTTCAATCCGCTCACGATGATCCTGTTTTTCGGCATTCTCGCTGCCGGGTTCTTGTTCGTGGTCTACAGCATCTATGTCGACGTCGAAGCCACCGGCGCCAAGGTGACGACCTACCTGCCCTACATCCTGCTGCTGATCGCGCTCTTGATCGCGCTCGGTTTCGAGTTCGTCAACGGCTTCCACGATACCGCCAATGCGGTCGCGACCGTGATCTACACCCACTCGCTGCCGGCCGAATTTGCCGTGATGTGGTCGGGCTTCTTCAACTTCCTCGGCGTGCTGCTGTCCTCGGGCGCGGTCGCGTTCGGTATTGTCTCGCTGCTGCCCGTCGAACTGATCCTGCAGGTCGGAAGCAGCGCCGGCTTTGCGATGGTGTTCGCGCTCTTGATCGCCGCGATCGTGTGGAACCTCGGCACCTGGTGGCTGGGCCTGCCGGCTTCCTCTTCGCATACCCTGATCGGTTCGATCATCGGCGTCGGCATCGCCAACGCTGTCATGCGCGGCCGCGACGGCACCTCGGGCGTCGACTGGACCAAGGCCACCGAAATCGGTTACGCGCTGCTGCTGTCGCCGCTGTTCGGTTTCTGCATGGCCGCCATCCTGCTCCTGGTCCTGAAGTTCATCGTGCGCAACCCCGCGCTCTATTCGGCACCCGAAGGCAACAAGCCGCCGCCGCTGTGGATCCGCAGCATCCTGATCGCCACCTGTACCGGCGTCAGCTTCGCGCATGGCTCGAACGACGGCCAGAAGGGCATGGGCCTGATCATGCTGATCCTGATCGGCACCGTGCCGACCGCCTACGCGCTGAACCGCGCGCTGCCGGAATCGCAGATCGTCCAGTTCCAGAAGACCTCCGAGGCGGCCTCGAAGGTGATCGCCGCCAGGGGCGCCGGCCACAGCATCATCGGCGATCCCCGCCCGGCGGTGACGCAATATGTCGCCGCACGCAAGATCAGCGAAGGCACTTACCCGTCGCTGGCCGCGCTGGTGAAGGATGTCGGCGACCAGGTGCAGAAATACGGCTCGCTCAACAAGGTGCCGGCTGAAGCCGTCGGCAACACCCGTAACGACATGTACCTGACCTCGGAAGCGATCCGCTTTTTGATGAAGGACAAGGAAAACGACCTCAAGAAGGAAGAGGTCGCCACCCTCAACGCCTACAAGGCCTCGCTCGACAGCGCCACCAAGTTCATCCCGACCTGGGTCAAGATCGCGGTCGCGATCGCGCTCGGCCTCGGCACCATGATCGGCTGGAAGCGCATCGTCATCACCGTCGGCGAAAAGATCGGCAAGACCCACCTGACCTACGCGCAGGGCGCCTCCGCCGAACTCGTTGCCGCCGGCACCATCGGCGCCGCCGACATCTTCGGCCTGCCGGTCTCGACCACCCACGTGCTGTCGTCGGGTGTCGCCGGAACAATGGCGGCTAACGGTTCCGGCCTGCAGCTAGCCACCATCCGCAACCTACTGATGGCCTGGGTGCTGACGCTGCCGGCCGCGATCATGCTGTCGGCCAGCCTCTACGTGCTGTTCTCGTATATTTTCTGACGACACGAGAGACGTCAGCGGCCTGTTTTTCCGCTGCAACGCAATAGAAAAGCCCGCGCCTCCGGCGCGGGCTTTTTTTGCGTGCTGCAAAATCCAGGTCAGTTTGAAGAATGGCGCCTATTACTCCGCTTGGGAGTCAGTGTATTCACCATCTGGGCCAAATTGCTTTAGCCAATCGTTCCGACTCGGCAGATCGACGATCTTGGGCAAGTAAGACCGCTCCTCATATTGATCCTTGGGCAGGATCATGGAGCTCCTTTCGTAGCGCACCATGACGAGCTTCTCATCGTAGAGAAACATCCCTCTGGGGTAGTTCGTCATACCGGGAGCCTTTTGAAGTATCCTTCAATTATGCGCTCCGGAGGATTGGTTTTCCAGCCCTACGGGCTGCCACAGCATGGCCGGGGGTTTCGGCCTGCGAATTCCAGCAGCGCCGAAACTCAAACGATCAAGTGCAGAACCGTCGGTCCCTAGAAAGCCCAATTTCCCGAAGGGGCTGGCGGGCAATCCGGCGCCGGACCAATCCACTCCAGCCGCTAAACCAACGCGTAAGGAAATTCGGGCATGATCGGTTCAAGCTGAACCGAAGCTCGCGATTTCATACCGCGTCATGTTTCACGCGAACCAGTATCTCCTTCGTCTCCCCTCAATCATTTCGCCAAAAAACAAAACGCCTGCATGGACATGCAGGCGTTCTCTCAAGTTCTTGCGAAACATCATCAAGCCGTTGGCCGTCACGCCGGCATCGCGTTCTCCACCAGCTTGATCCAGTACGACGTGCCGTGGACGATCGCCTCGTCGTTGAAATTGTATTCGGGGTGATGCAGGCCCGCGGTATCGCCATTGCCGCAGAAGATGAACGCGCCCGGCCGCGCTTCCAGCATGTAGGAAAAGTCCTCCGCGCCCATCAGCGGCGGGGTCTCATGCACATTGGCCTCGCCCGCGATCTCCCTCGCGATCCGCGTGGCGAACTCGGTTTGCGAAGCATGGTTCACCGTCACGGGATAACCACGCTTGTAGGTGAGGTCGATCTTGGCGCCGGTGATCTGCGCCACGCCAGCAACCACTTCGTGCACGCGCTTTTCGACCAATGCACGAACTTCCGGAGTCAACGTCCTGATCGTGCCACGTAATTCGGCGGTTTGCGGAATCACGTTGCGGGCGTGGCCAGCCTGGAACTCGCAGACCGAAATCACCGCCGACTCCAGCGGATCGATGCTGCGCGACACGATCGACTGCAGCGCGGTGACCACCTGTGCGCCAACCAGCACGGAATCGATGCAGATGTGCGGGCGTGCCGCGTGGCCGCCAAGGCCGGTGATCTTGATGTCGAGCTCATCGGTCGCCGCCATGATCGGACCGGTGCGAATGGCGAAGCTGCCGACCGGAATGCCCGGACCATTGTGCATGCCAAAGACCTGCTCGATGCCGAAACGGTCCATCAGGCCGTCCTTGATCATCGCGTCGGCGCCCGCGCCCCCCTCTTCGGCGGGCTGGAAGATCACGACCGCATCGCCGGCGAAATTGCGGGTCTCGGCGAGATAGCGGGCGGCCCCTAACAGCATCGCGGTGTGGCCGTCATGGCCGCAGGCATGCATCTTGCCGGGATTCCTGGAAGCGTAAGGCAGGTTGGTCGCCTCCTCGATCGGCAGCGCGTCCATGTCGGCGCGCAGCCCGATCACCTTGATATCGCCCTTGCCGGCTGGCTTCTTGCCCTTGATGACGCCGACCACGCCGGTACGGCCGAGGCCGGTCGTGACCTCGTCGCAGCCGAATTCGCGCAACCGGTCCGCCACGAATGCCGCAGTGCGGTGCACGTCATACAGCAATTCGGGGTGTTGATGGATATCGCGGCGCCAGGCCTGAATATCGGGTTGAAGGTCGGCGACACGATTGACAATGGGCATTGCAAATTCTCTGCTTCCGGGTTGAAGGCTCGCCTGTCTAGCATGCAAGACGAGCTCCACCCACCCCTCTGCCGCAGAGGCCCTATCCATCCGGAGCGCTTGCCAAGGGGGTCCGGTCGGGGCCGGGCTTGCCGACCACAACGCTGTTCGTGCCGGCAGTCTTCAGGCATGGCCGCCATTGTTGCGGTGCAGCTCGGAAACAGGAGCACCAGAGGGAGCGGGCCTCACGCCGCCAGCGTGTTCTCGACCAGCTTGATCCAGTATGACGTGCCGAATACGAGGGCCTCGTCGTTGAAATTGTATTCGGGGTGATGCAGCCCCGCGCTGTCGCCGTTGCCGCAGAAGATCAGCGCACCTGGCCGCTGTTCCAGCATGAAGGCGAAATCCTCGCCGGCCATCAGCGGCGGCATCTCGTTCACGTTGGCGTCGCCGGCAATTTCCCGGGCGGCCCGGACGGCGACGTCGGTCTGCGGGACATGATTGACCGTCACCGGGTAGCCGCGGTTGTAGGTCAGGTCGATCTTCGCCCCCGTGACCTGCGCTACGCCTGCGACGACCTCGCGCACGCGCTTTTCCACCAGTTTCCGCACTTCAGCGTTCAGGGTACGAACGGTGCCTGCCAGTTCAGCGGTTTGCGGGATCACGTTGCGGGCATGGCCGGCGTGAAATTCGCAAATCGAAATCACGGCCGATTCCAGGGGATCGACGCTGCGCGACACGATCGACTGCAGCGCATTGATCAGTTGCGCGCCGACCAGCACGGAATCGATGCATTTGTGCGGACGCGCGGCGTGCCCGCCGTGGCCCTCGATCCGGATGGCAACGGCGTCACCTCCGGCCATGATCGGACCGGGGCGAATGGCGAAGCTGCCGACCGGAATGCCCGGCCCGTTGTGCATGCCGTAGACCTGCTCGATGCCGAAACGGTCCATCAGCCCGTCCTCGATCATCGCGACGGCCCCCGCGCCGCCCTCTTCCGCCGGCTGGAAGATCACGACAGCATCGCCGGCGAAATTGCGTGTCTCGGCGAGATAGCGCGCCGCCCCGAGCAGCATGGCGGTGTGGCCGTCATGGCCGCAGGCGTGCATCAGGCCCGGATTCTTCGAAGCATAAGGCAGGTTGGTCGCTTCCTCGATCGGCAGCGCATCCATGTCGGCGCGCAGCCCGATCACCTTCACCTCACCCTTGCCGGCGGGCCTGTTGCCCTTGATGACGCCGACCACGCCGGTGCGGCCGAGACCGGTGACCACCTCGTCGCAACCGAATTCCCGCAAACGGTCCGCCACCAGCGCCGCCGTGCGGTGCACCTCGTACAACAGCTCCGGGTGTTGATGGATATCGCGACGCCAGGCCTGGATATCGGGTTGCAGATCGGCGACGCGGTTGACAATGGGCATGGAACTGATCGTTTTCTGGTTGAACGCTTGTGGCTCTGTAGCATGCAAGAGGCGAACCACCCAAACATCCCCTCGGCAAACTGGCGTTGCCAGCCCGACCTGAACTCGCTAAGCTCCTCGCGACGGCATGACTGGCCGTCGTAACGGCAGGTTTGGCCGTACCTCATGAGCAGGGTAGCTCTCGACCGGCAACGGGCGGGAGCTTTTTGTTTTTTGGACGGATGGCAATGGACGCAGGCAGCTGGCGAGTAGGCGTTTTGTTTTCCGAAACCGGCGTCACCGCTGCGATCGAGAGAACGCAACGCGCGGCGACCCTGCTGGCAATCCAGCAGATCAATGCCGCCGGCGGCGTGCGCGGCAAGCCGATCGAGCCGATCTGCTACGACCCCGGCTCGATCCCGCAGCAATACCGCGAGCTGGCCGTCAGGCTGTGCGATGAAGATCATGTCCGCATGATCTTCGGCTGCCATATGTCCAGCACGCGCAAGGCGGCGCTCCCCGTCATTGAAGCGCGAGGCGCCCTGCTGTTCTATCCCACGCTGTATGAAGGCTTCGAATATTCGCGCAATTGCATTTACACCGGGGCCTCTCCCAACCAGAACTCGGTCCAGCTTGTCGACTATCTCACCAACAATTACGGCCGCCGGGTCTTCCTGGTCGGCTCGAACTACGTTTACCCTTACGAATCAAATCGCATCATTGCCGATCTGTTTCTTCAGGCCGGCGGCGAGGTCCTTGACGAGCTTTACGTGCCGCTGGAATTAACGCCGCTTCATATCGAAAAGATCATCCAGCGCGTCAAAGCCAGCCAGCCGGATGTCATCTATTCGACCATCGTCGGCGCGGGCATCATTCCGTGCTTCAACGCGCTGGTTCAGTCCGGCCTCGACATGTCCAAAACGCCGGTCGCAAGCCTGTCAACCAGCGAGGCCGATCTCGTCCAGATGGCGCCGGAGGTGATCCGCGGGCATATCACCGCCGCGCCGTTCTTCTCGACGCTCGGCAGTGCGCAGGCGCAGGCATTCGTCCGGGCTTGCCGCGAGGCCTGCGGACCGGATACGCCGGTGACTGCGCCGGCGGAAGCCGCGTATTTTCAGGTCTTCCTTTATGCCGCCGCGCTGGAACGGGCGGGCAGCGATCGCTACAGCGAACTGCTGCCGGCGCTCTATGAGGTGGAATTCGAGGCCCCGCAAGGAAATGTGAAGATCGAACGGCGCAACAACCATACGCATCTGTGGCCCCGCGTTGCCAAGGTCAATGCGCGTGGCGAATACGAAATCGTGCACGAACCCACGGCCCGGGTTCAGCCCGACCCCTTCATGCTGGAGCATCGGCTGGGTTCATCCGAACCCGTGCCGCAGCCCGTGCGAATGTAGGGAGCCGTTCAAGTGTCCGTCGCGCTGTTGAAAGATCTGCGGGACCTCAACGTTCTCGTCATTCACCCTTTGGACACTGAGGGAGAGTTTCTGGTCGATCATCTGCGGCGGATCGGATGCACGGTGAATTGCCGCTGGCCCGTCCCCATCGAACTGCCTGCGCATACGGATGTGCTGTTTCTTTCAATCGACGACGAGACGCGCCCCGAAACCGAACGGCTGCTCAAATCCATCGCGCAGCCGGCGCCGACCATCCTGGCGATCGTCTCATACGAAAATCCATCGACGCTGCAGATCGTTCTCGAAAGCGGCGCACTGGCCGTCATCGAACGGCCGCTGAAACCGTTCGGGCTGCTGACAAACCTGGCGATCGCGCGAAATCTCTGGCTGCAGCAACAGGCGCTCAGCAAGCAAGCGCGCAAGTACAAGCGCCGGCTGCTTGGCGATCAAAGAATGGCAAAGGCAAAAGCGATCCTGATGTCGAGCAGCAGGCTCAGCGAGGCTGAGGCCTATCACGAGATACGAAATCGAGCGATGGCGAGCCGCGTGCCAGTAGACGAGGTTGCCAATCTGATCATCAGGTCGGAAGATATTTTACGCAGCAGAGCGCAAGCAGATTAGGCTTGCAAATGATTGCGAGAGCAGATTAGCATATTGACGTTGATAGTGCCCCTCATGGGCGCCGTCAGGACGTCCCCTCACAACGAGGCCACGTCTTGACGTAGCGGCGGAATGTTCTCCGAACCGCAGGTGGCAGAGTTGCCCGCAGACCGTTGACCCGGTCCTGCGGGTTTTTTGTTGCCGGCTGACAGAGACGTCAGCGTCTTCCCAAACCAGTCATCACGCTGAGTCTTTTCAGCAGTGCCCGAAGCTTTGCACAAACCAGGGGAACAAGATGTCCTTCAACAGACGTGACTTTTTAAAGACGGCGGCGATCACTTCGGCAGCGATCGCATCGCCTTCCGTCATCCGGCAGGCCTTTGCAGCCGACCCGATCAAGGTCGGCGCGCTCTACTCACAGACCGGCGGCCTGTCGATCGTCGAGAAGCTGCTGGCGAGCGCGGTGCAGATGGCCGTATCCGAGATCAATGCGGCAGGTGGCGTGCTCGGCCGGAAGGTCGAAGTCATCGTCGAGGACGGCGCGTCCGACCCAAAAACCTTCAACGAAAAAGCTTCCAAGCTCGTCATTCAGGATCGCGTGGCAACCGTGTTCGGATGCCACACCTCGGCCAGCCGCAAGGCGGTGCTGCCGATCTTCGAACGGCGCAACGCCATGCTGGTCTACCAGACCCACTACGAGGGGTTCGAGTGTTCGCGCAATGTCGTCTATTCCGGCGCGGTCCCGAACCAGCAGCTCGGGAAGTATATTCCGTGGATCGCCAAGACGCTCGGCAAGAAGAAATTCTTCATCGTCGGATCGGACTACGTCTATCCGCGCGAGATGGCGAAAGTCAGCAAGAAGCTGATCGAGGCCGCCGGCGCGCAATGGACCGGCGACGAGTATCTCGAACTCGGCCATTCCGAATGGGCGAGCATGGTCAAGAAGATCAAGGATTCGGGCGCGGACGTCGTGCTTTCCAACGTGGTCGGCGATTCCATCATCGCGTTCTACCGGGAGTTCAAGAATCAAGGGCTCTCGCAGGCGACGATCCCGATCTGCGCGACGGTCACTTCCGAAATCGAGATCGCGGCGATGGGCCCCGAATACGCCGCCGGCAGCTACACGTCGTTCCCCTATTTCATGTCGATCGACACGCCGGCCAACAAGAAGTTCATCGACGACTTCAGAAAGTTCACCAAGGATCCGAAAGCGGTGACCTACCACTCGCTGGAGGCGGCCTATTTCCAGGTTTTCCTCTGGAAGCAGGCGATCGAGAAGTCGGGACAGGTTACCGCGGACGGCATTCGCGATGGCATCCGCGGCCAGACCTACGACGCGCCGGGCGGCAAGGTCAAAATCGACGCCGACAATCTGCATTGCTGGCTGACGCCGCGGGTCGGCCAGTGGCAGCCGGACGGCCAAAGCAAGGTGGTCGACGCCTGGCCGGAGCCGATCAAGCCGCTCGCCTATTCGGCTTATGGCGAGACTGAAAGCGATCTGTTCTGCACGGCGAAGGGGCTGGAAACCGCCAAGCTGAAATAGCAAGCCCGGCCACATCGAAAGACATTCCAGCCGGGGCGCACCTCCCACCCCAACGCGCCCTGGCTGGAAGATGTTCGGTGCACGGTCCGGCTCCCTCGAAAGTAGACACGACATGATAGACACGATGTTTATCGGCCTCAGCCTGAGCTCGATCCTGCTGCTGGTGGCGCTCGGACTTGCGATCACCTATGGCGCGATGGGCGTCATCAACATGGCTCATGGCGAGATGGTGATGCTCGGCGCCTACACCGCCGTACTGTCGCGCATCTGGCTGGACGCCAACATCGTGATGGCCATTCCGATCGCCTTCGTCGTCACCGCGATCGTCGGCCTGGTCATCGAGCGCGTCATCGTCCGCCGGCTCTATGGCAGGCTCCTGGATACGTTGCTGGCGACATGGGGCGTCGCCATCCTGATCCAGCAGGCGATCAGGCTTGAATTCGGCCTGTCGTTCTTCGGCATTCACGTCGAGGGCCTGGGGCCCGGCCTTCAGAACGTGCCGGTGCCGGCAGCCCTGCAGGGCACGTTTCATTTGGCTGGAGTGGAAATCAATACCTATCGCGCCTTCATCATCGTCGTCACCGCCGCCCTTGCGGCCGTAACCTGGCTTCTGTTGCAGCGGACCTCAATCGGAATGCAGGTCCGCGCCATCATCCGGAACCCGAAAATGGCGGCGGCCTGCGGCGTCGATGTCGCACGCGTCAATGCGCTCACCTTCGCCTTTGGCTCGGGCCTCGCCGGAATAGCCGGCGTCATGATGTCGGGTTTCAAGACGGTATTCCCCGACATGGGCACGCCCATGGTGGTCGATGGCTTCCTGGTTGTCGTGGTCGGCGGCGTTGGAAGTCTCTTGGGATCGGTGCTGTCAGCCGGACTGCTCGGCGAGATCAACAGCGTGGTGGCCGCGCTCAAGAACGACACCATCGCCCGCGCCGTGATATTCGGCGTGGTCATTCTCATCATTGTCGTGAAGCCCAAGGGCCTTTTCTCGTTCAGGGGCCGCTAGAGTCATGGCATCGAGGCAAAGATACGATTTCCTGCTCTATGGGATCTTCGTCGCCGCCATTCTGGTGGCGCCGCTGATGCTGGACGAGTTCTGGCTGAACCGGATCGCAAAATACCTCGTGTTCGGCATGCTCGGCGTCGCCGTCGCGCTGTCATGGGGTTACGCCGGCATCCTCAATCTGGGTCAGGGACTGTTTTTCGGCGCCGGCGCCTACATGCTGGCGATGTCGCTGAAGCTTGCCAGCCCGACCAGCCTGCAACAGGGATCCGACAAGCCGGTCCCCGACTTCATGCTCTGGAACGCCGAGCCCGGCGCGCTGACGCAACTGTGCTGCATCAACAAGGGCTCTTTCATCTGGCTTCCGTTTCAAAGCCAGTGGTTTGGCGTGGCCATGGGCATCGTGTTGCCGGTGGCGATTGCCACCATCACCGGAATGATCGTGTTCCGTAACAGAATTTCCGGCGTCTTCGTTTCGATCATCACCCTGGCGCTGGTGTTGCTGATACGCCTGCTCGTCATCGATGCGCAGCCGCTGACCAACGGCTTCAACGGACTGACCGACCTCGCCTGGCTGACGATCGGGGCGTTTCAGTTCGACCCCTACAGCCGTGCGACGTACTATCTGGTCGCCATCGCGCTGTCGCTGGTTCTCGTCGGTGCGCGTTTGCTGGTCAGCACACGCGCCGGCCTGATCCTGCAGGCGACGCGGGATGACGAGACCCGCGCGCGCTATCTCGGGCTGGACGTTCCGAGCTACCAGATCTTCTTTTTCGTGGTGTCGGCGGCGATCTGCGGCTTCGCGGGAATGCTCTATGTGATGGTGTCGGAGTTCGCCTCCCCGACCTTCATGGACCTGTCGTTCTCGATCACGATGGTGGTGTGGGCTGCGGTGGGCGGACGATCCTCGATCCTCGGGGCCTGCGTTGGCGCCATCCTCATCAACATGATCGAGGCCAAGGTCAGCGAGACCAAGGCGTTGGTGGAGGTCTGGAAGGCGGTGGTCGGGCTGATCTTCGTCCTCGTGGTGCTATACCTGCCGCGGGGCCTTGGCGGATTTGCGCACGATCTTCTCGACCGCTGGCGGGCACGTAACGCGGAGGTCGTCCCCGATGAAGGGCTGGTGGTGGCGGAGAGCCGCGACGCCGTTGCAGAGCGCGGGTGAGTGCCATGGCAGCCACCGCGCTCACGATCAACGGGCTTGAAGTCAGCTTTGGCAGCGTCAAAGCCGTCAACAACGTCACCATGACGATTGCCGAGGGAGAATTGCGCGTCTTGCTCGGCGCCAACGGCGCCGGCAAGACGACGCTGATGGACCTGATTTCCGGCCGCACGCACAGCACCAGCGGACACATTCACCTTCACGACACCGAGATCACGAACTGGCAGGAGCACCGGATTGCCCGGGCCGGGATCGGCAGGAAATTCCAGATTCCCAGCGTGTTCCGCGAACTCACCGTCCGTCAGAATTTCGAGGTCGCCTCTTGCCGCAATCCCTCGGTGTTCGCGAACCTCGGATTCGGTTTTTCCAGGCATGCCCTCGCAAGGATCGAAGAGGTGCTCGCCATCGTCGATCTCCGGGACAAGGCCGACGTGACGGCCGCTTATCTGAGCCATGGTCAAACCCAATGGCTCGAGCTCGGCCTGCTGATGCTTCAGGACCCGAAAGTCATCCTGCTCGACGAGCCGACGGCGGGCATGACGGCGGCCGAAACCCGGAAGACCGCAACCATCATCAACAGCATGCGTGGCCGGCACACCCTGCTCGTCGTCGAACACGACATGGCGTTCGTGCGCGAGATTGCGGAACGCATCACCGTGCTGCATCTCGGCGAGGTGCTGGCGGAAGGGGACATTGCATCGATTGAAACGGACCAGGCCGTCAGGCGGGCGTATTTGGGATCGCGGAGTATTTCCTGATGCTGAGCCTGTCGAACCTTCACAGCTTCTACGGGCGCAGCCACGTTCTGCATGACGTCACGCTCAGCTTCGACAAGGGGCGGATCACCACGGTGCTCGGCCGCAACGGCGTTGGCAAAACGACGCTGCTGAAAACCCTGATGGGCATGACGGACAAGACCGCGGGAAAGATCGAGCTGGACGGAACGAACATCACCCATGAGCCGACCTTCCGCCGCGCCCGCGCCGGCCTCGCCTATGTGCCGCAGGGCCGCGAAATCATTCCGGACTTCACCATTCGTGAAAATATCCTGCTCGGAACCTTCGCCAGGACCAACGGCAGACGCGTCATTCCCGCGCTGGTCGGCGAGTTGTTTCCGTATCTGCTGCAGAACATGGACCGGCTAGGCGGCGTGCTGTCCGGCGGACAGCAGCAGCAACTGGCCATCGCCCGGGCGCTGGCCTCGGAACCGGATGTGCTTCTGCTTGATGAACCCAATGAAGGAATCCAGCCGTCGATCGTCGAGGAAATCGAGCAGACGATTATTCGCCTCAATCGCGAGATCGGCCTCACCATCGTGCTGGTCGAGCAAAACATCGAATTCGTTCGCCGGGCGTCGCACCAGTTCGCGATGATGGAAAAGGGACGCGTGGTGGCGGAGGGTCCGGTATCGCAGCTCACCGAAGAGCTTGTGCACCTGAGAATGGCGATTTGAATCCTGGAAGTTTCGGTATCCGCCGTGGCGGCGTGACAGAGGTAAGGCAATGGCATCAGAGCGTTTCAAGGCGGCGTCTATCCAGTTCGAGCCGACGATGTTTGAAAAGCAGCGCAACATCCGGCGCTTGCTGGAGATGACGAGCGAAGCCGCGGCGGCAGGCGCGCGCCTGATCGTCACCCCCGAAATGGGAACCACCGGCTATTGCTGGTATGACCGGGCGGAAGTGAAGCCTTTCGTGGAAACCGTACCCGGCCCGACCACCGACGTATTTCATTCGCTGGCAAAGCAATTCGGCTGCTACATCGTCGTCGGCATGCCCGAGGTCGATGCCTCCACGGACCTCTACTACAACACAGCAGTTCTGATCGGTCCGTCAGGCGTTGTCGGCAAGCACCGCAAGTCGCATCCGTATATTTCCGAACCGAAATGGGCCGCGTCGGGAGACATCGCGCACATCGTGTTCGACACCGAGATCGGACGCATTGCGCTGCTGGTCTGCATGGACCTGCATTTCTTCGAGACCGCGCGGCTGGAAGCGCTGGCTGGAGCCGATGTGATCTGCCACATCAGCAACTGGTTACAGGAACGGGCGCCGGCGCCTTACTGGATCAACCGCGCGTTCGAAAACGGCTGCTATGTCATCGAGAGCAACCGCTGGGGCCTCGAACGCACGGTGCAATTCAGCGGCGGAAGCTGCATCATCGAACCGGACGGCAATGTTCAGGCGGTGCTGGATAGCGGCGACGGTATCGTGCACGGCGAGATTGATCTCACCAGGGCGCGCAAGCGGCAGGTTTTGTCAGAAGCGATCTTCGAGGACCGCCGTCCCGAACTTTATGCCAACCTAATGACCAACAGCTTCACCTGGAATCCGCGCGACTTCTTCAAGCTCTACGGCTACCAGCCGCTGCCTCCCGGGCAATTATCGCGCGCCGCTGTCGTCCAATTTACGCCGACCGACGACGTCGAGCAGAATCTTGCGCGCATCGAAGCTTTGGCCAGGGAGGCCGTCGCTCAGGAAAAGCCTGACCTCATTGTATTCCCCGAATTGTCGATGACCGGGATCGGCGCACCCGGTCACCGCGCGCTTGACATCAAGGATCAGGCGGTCACGCGTCTGGTTCGCCTCGCGGCACGGTTGCGGGTGCACATCATCGCCGGTTTCGCGGAGCGAGCCGCTGAAGGATTGTTCAACACCGCCGTTCTGGCCGGCCCCGAAGGGCTGGTCGGCAGCTACCGGAAGATTCACCTGAATGCGCGCGACAAGGCCTGGGCCAGCGCCGGCTCGGACTGGAAGGTGTTCGACCTTCCGATCGGAAGGGTCGGCTTGCTGATCGGGCACGATGCTCTTTTCCCCGAGGCGGTGCGTTCGCTCTCGCTGCTCGGCTGCGACCTCGTCGCTTGCCCGGCCGCCATTGCCGGCCAATTTACCGGAGCGCACGAGGGGACCAGCATACGCCACAACTACCCGATCCCGACCGGCGCCGATCCCCACCATTGGCACGCCTTTCGCGTGCGCGGCGGCGAAAGCAACGTCTATTTTGCATTTGCGAACGTCTACGACCCCGATCGCGGTTACCTGGGAAAAAGCGCGGTATTCGGCCCGGATGCGTTTGCATTTCCACGCCAGGAGTCTGCCATCCTCGACGATGAGGGATTTGCAGCGGCAAGCGTCGATACGACGAACCTCGATACGCCCTACCCGACGAACATCGTTCGCCGAAAGGATCTCGTGATGATGCGCCTGCCGCACCATTACCCCGCTTTGGTGAAATGGCATCAATAGAGCGGCGGAAATCGCCCGCTGCCGAAACGAAAGGGTTCGCTTTTGCCCGGATTCGTTTATTGATCGTCCGCGACGGTACCGCCGTTCACTGGACGTGACGCGCGGCCAATCCTGCAGATCGAATTCGACCCGGGCGTTGCGTGCGTTGCGGGTCGCGCGGTAACAATGATGAAGCGGCTTGAAGGTGATTTCGACTATATCGTCGTCGGCGCGGGCACGGCCGGCTGCATCATGGCCAACCGGCTGTCGGCCGATCCCGGCAATCGCGTGCTGATCCTGGAGGCCGGCGGCAACGACAACTGGATCTGGTTTCACATCCCGGTCGGTTACCTCTTCGCGATCGGCAATCCCCGCTCCGACTGGATGTTCAAGACTGAACCGGAGCCCGGCCTCAACGGCCGCGCGCTGGCCTATCCGCGCGGCAAGGTGATCGGCGGCTCGTCGGCGATCAACGCCATGATCTCGATGCGGGGCCAGGCCGCCGATTACGATCACTGGCGTCAGCTCGGCCTCACCGGCTGGGGCTATGACGACGTGCTGCCGCACTTCCTGCGGCTGGAGGATCATTTCCTCGGCAAGAGCGAACATCATGGCGCGGGCGGCGGCTGGCGCATCGAAGCGCCGCGGCTGTCCTGGGCAGTGCTGGATGCGGTCGGCGACGCCGCCGAACAGATGGGCATCCGCCGCATCCCCGATTTCAACACCGGTGACAATGAAGGCATCAGCTATTTCCACGTCAACCAGAAGCGCGGCCGCCGCTGGTCTTCGGCGCGGGGCTTTCTGAAACCCGTCTTGAACCGCCAGAATCTGCGGCTGGAAAAGAACGTGCTGGTCGACCGGCTGATTGTCGAGAACGGCCGCGCCGTCGGCGTGCGCTTCTATCGGGGCAACGAGCTCGTCGAAGCCCGCACCAAAGGCGAAGTCATTCTCTGCGCCGGCGCCATCGGATCGACGCAGGTGTTGCACCGTTCCGGCATTGGCCCCGCCGACTGGCTGTCGCCGCTTGGCATCGACGTCACGCTCGATCGTCAGGGCGTCGGCCGCAACCTGCAGGACCATCTGCAGCAGCGCGCGATCTACAAGGTCGAGGGCGTCCGTACCCTGAACGAGACCTATTACAATCTGTTCCGGCGCGGCCTGATGGGGCTCGATTACGCGTTCCGTCGCCGCGGTCCGTTGACCATGGCGCCGTCGCAGCTCGGCATTTTCACGCGCTCCGATCCGCATCGCGAGCGCGCCAACATCCAGTTCCACGTGCAGCCGCTGTCGCTCGATAAATTCGGCGATCCACTGCACCGCTTCCCCGCCATCACAGTCAGCGCCTGCAATCTGCGGCCGACCTCGCGCGGCACCGTGCGCATCCGCACCGCAGAAGCCGACAAGGCGCCCGCGATCGCGCCGAACTATCTGTCGACCGATGAAGACCGTCAGGTCGCCGCGGATGCCATCCGCACCACGCGCCGGCTGATGAAGCAGCAGGCGCTGGCGCGATTTCGCCCTCAGGAATATCTGCCCGGTCCTTCAGTGGGCGACGACGATGCGTCGCTGGCAAAGGCCGCCGGCGATATCGGCACCACGATCTTCCATCCCGTCGGCACCGCGAAAATGGGCACAGCGTCTGATGCCAGCTCCGTCGTCGACGCGCGCCTGCGCTTTCACGGCATCGCCGCCTTGCGCGTCGCCGACGCCTCGGTGATGCCGACGATCACGTCAGGCAATACGAATACGCCGACGGCGATGATCGCGGAAAAGGGCGCCACCATGATTTTGGAGGATGCGCGCGCTTGACGAGTTCGCAGCGGATTTCGATCGGAGACGACGAGACACGCATCGCGCTGGCGCGATGGGGCACACAGGATTCAGGCAAGCCGCCTGCGCTTCTATTGCACGGCACCGGTTTCGTCGCCGAGGTCTGGGACGACGTCGCCCGCGAACTCGCGCAGAACTACACCGTCTATGCGCTTGACCGCCGCGGCCATGGCGACAGCCACAAGCCTGCGGCCAACCGCTATCACTTCCAGGACTTTGCCGAGGATGTGTGCCGGGTCGTCGAGGCGCTCGACCTCACCGATATCTACGGCATCGGACACAGCGCCGGCGCGACCGATCTGCTCTTGGCGGCGAAACTGATGCCTGCGCGCTTTGCACGGCTGTTCGTGATGGAGCCGACGGTGATGGATCCGCGGGCGGCTCGACCGGATGGCTTGAGCGATTTCGGCAAAAGCGCCGTGCACGGCGCGCTGCGTCGGCAAGCCGAGTTCGAAAGCGCCGACGCCGCATTCGCGCGTTACCGTGCCGCGCCTGCCTTTGCAAAATGGACGGAGAATTCGCTGCGGGCCTACATCCAGTACGGCTTCGCACAGCAAGACAATGGCCGGGTCCGGCTGCTTTGCACGCCTGAAATTGAATCAGCCGTGCTGCTTCCGATCATGGAAGCGATGGAGCAGGTTTACGCGGGCGATGCGCGCGGCAATCCGTTCGCGTGGCTGTCCGAGATCGAATGCCCGGTGCGCGTGGCCGTCACCGAGCAGTCCTGGTCCTTCTATCGGGAGATGGCGTCACGCGCGCTCGCGCTGCTTCCCGCCGCAAGCCAATGGACGTTCGACGGCGCCGGTCACAGCGTGGCGCAGGAAGCGCCCGAACTCGTGCTCCGGGCATTGTCGGCCTTCGAAGGACAAGACGGGTAGCGGGCGACCGCAACCTGTCGCTTGTCCGCCTCTAGGCCTGCGGAGGATATCGTTCGAACGATGGCAGTTCGTGCGCCTTCTCCATCCAGCCGATACGCTCGGCGACCTGGATGTGCGCCATGACAGGAACGGCATCCGGATCGTCATAGGTGCCGCTTTGCACGTCGATGATCCCGGGCAGCAGGTTCGCATTGACGTAGAACAGCCCGGTGCCGCAATTGGCGCAAAAATGCCGCCGGCCGTATTCGGAAGACGCGTAGACCTTGGGTTCACCCTGCGTCACCTTGACCGCGTCTTCGGCGTACATTGCCCAGCCGACCATCGGCGCGCCGGCGTGCCGCCGGCAATCCGCGCAATGGCACAACGCATGCACGATCAGGTCGCCTTCCACCTGATAGCGGATCGCGCCGCAATGACAGCCGCCGGTAATGCGCATCGATCGTCTCCTGGTGATTTGCCGCGATGAGAATACTATGGCGCGGATCGGCCGAAACTGCGGCATAAACGCATGCGCGCGGCGCGGAATTGAGAAGCAATCTTCCGCTTGCTCGATGACAATGATGTGTGTTGCGCGTTGGTGCTACGCCGACTTCCGCACGGCGTTGTCGACCAGAGTCTTGCCGAGCGACCAGATCGCGCCGGGCACCTTGTGGCTGGCGGCGATCACGTTGTCGAACGCCTTTTCGATCCAGCTGCAGTCTTCTTCAGTAATGACAAGAGGTGGCAGCAGCTTGATGGTGTGGCTGCCATGGCCGGAGACCTGGGTCAGGATTTTGTGATCCTTGAACAACGGCACCGTGATGAGCTGGCAGAACAGGCCCTTGTTGGCGGTCTCGAGCACGTTCCAGGAAGCTTTCAGCCGCAGCGATTTCGGCGGACCGAACTCGATACCGATCATCAGTCCCTTGCCGCGCACTTCCTTCAGCAATTCGTAGCCGGGCACCATGCGCGTCAGCGCGAGCCGAAGTTCGGCGCCACGCTTGGCGGCCTGCTCGACCAGCTTTTCCGCCTTCATCACTTCGAGCGTGGCGATACCGGCCGCCATCGCCAGATCGTTCTTTGCAAAGGTCGAGCCGTGCACGACCGCGCGGTCCATTTGATTGAAGATCTTGTCGAAGATGCTCTTGCGCGTCAGCAGCGCGCCGACCGGCACATGACCGCCGGACAGCGCTTTTGCCAGCAGCACCATGTCGGGTTCGACGTTCCAGTGCTCGACCGCCAAAAACTTGCCTGTGCGACCGATCCCGGTCTGGATTTCATCGGCAATGAACAGCGTGCCGTACTTGCGGCACAGCGCAAGCGCGCCCGGCAGAAACTCGTCGGTGGGCAGGTTGACACCCTTGCCCTGAATCGGCTCGACGATGAAGGCGGCGACCTGACGCGACGACAGCGCCTGTTCGAGGGCGGCGAGATCGTTGAACGGAACTTGGGTGCATCCCGGCAACAGCGGTTCGAAGCCGCTGCGGAAATTCGAATCATCCATCAGCGACAAGGCGCCGTAAGACAATCCGTGAAAGGAATGGGAACAGGAGACAATGCCGGGCCGCCCGGTGGCGCCACGGGCGAATTTGATCGCCGCCTCGACGGTTTCGGCGCCGGAATTGGCGAAAAACACCTTGTCCAGATATGGAACATGTTCGAACAGACGTTCGGCCAGCACCCCGGCCAGCGTCGAGACGTCGAGCTGCACCAGATTCGGAAAATCGGCGTCGAGCACGCTTTTCAGCGCATGGCGCAACGCCGGATGGTTGCGGCCAATCGCAAAAACGCCAAATCCGCTCAGTAGATCGAGATAGCGGGCCCCGTCACGATCGAACAGGTATTGACCTTGACCCTTCTGAAAGCCGACATCATAGCCAATGGTCTTGAGCACGCGGACGAGCTGCTCGTTCAAATGGCGCGAATGCATGGAACTGCGCTGCGCCTGGCGCTCCACAAACATCTCGGAAACGTCTAGATTTGAACTTAGCATTCGCTACATACGTCGGTTGATGGCCATTTCGTCAACTGAAAACGCCCAATGCGGCGTTTTGACCCCTCTCGGACAATCTACATAAGCATAGGTTCGAACCATGTTGCACTGCCCAAGAACTGTCGCGCGCAGAATAGTTTTTTCCGGATTCTTTTTTGCCACAGGTGTTACTTCCGCACTGGCCGCCGACCCCACAGGCGATTGGAAAGTGGCCGACGGCGTCGCCAACATTCGCGTAGCACAATGTAACGGCAACATGTGGGGTGCCGTCGCCTGGGAGAAGACGCCGGGTGGCCGCGATGCGAATAATCCGGATGCCTCAAAGCAGAGCCGACCGACACTCGGCATGCCGATCCTGATCAACATGAAGAAGAAACCCGGCGTCGATGCGTGGGAAGGCCAAGTCTACAACGCCAAGGACGGACAGTCTTACAGCTCGACCATCAAGCCTGTCGGAACCGACCAGCTCGAGATTCAGGGCTGCGTGCTCGGCTTCCTGTGCGGCGGCGAGACCTGGACCCGCGTCGGGCCGCCGATTCCCTCAAGCCCCAGCAACAGCATGGCCAAAGGCGGCGCGCCGAAAAATCCGGCAGGCGCACCGAAGGCTGGCGCCTCGGCGACGGCGCCGGGTCTGACGCCCGCGCCCGGCTCGCCGGCGGCAACCGCCGCGCCGAAGACCACCGGTGCCGTGAACCCGGCGCCGGGTCAAAAGTCCGTTGCCGGCCAGAAGCAGGCGGCCGCCGATACCGTCGGCGATATCTGCCTACTCCCCGATATCGCGCGGTTTTCCCATTAGCGCAGGCTGAAACAGCAGCACCGCCGCCAGCGTGGTGATGAGCGACAGCGCCAGCAATTTACCCATGCTGGCGGTGCCGGGATGACTGGATAGCCACAGGCTTCCGAAAGCCGTGGCGGTCGTCAGCGCGCTGAAGAAGATCGCGCGCGTCAGGCTGGTCTGCAGCAGGTTGGTTCTGCCCGAGCGCCATGCCGTCACGTAATAGATCTTGAAGGCGACGCCGATGCCGAGCATCAGCGGCCACGCGACGATGTTGGCGAAGTTGAGCGGCAGCCCGATCAGCACGCAGATCTCCATCGTCACCGCGCCGGCCACCAGCAGCGGCACCAGCGTCAGCAGCACGTCGGTGACCCGCCGCAGCGCCAGCCAGAGCAGCACGCTGATCACGATCAGCGCCCAGATGCCGGCGTGGATGAATGCCTTGACGACGGTATCGCCGGATTTGAGAATCGAGACCGGTCCGCCGATCGCAGTCGGCTCGGCGGCGAGAACCGCATCGGCAAACTTGCGCAGGACTTCATTGTCGTTCGGATCACCCTTCGGCAGCGCCTCGACGCGCATCAGGCCGTCCTTGGTCTTCCAGCTGCTCACGAGTTCGGGCGGCAACGTCTTCAACGTGACCGGCTGGGCCTGCATCGTGTTCTTGAGTTGGTCGAAGGTTATCTTGAGCGGGATGACGAAAACACTCTGCGCCTTGTCGCGGACCGCTTGCGTTGATTCGGCCAGCTTCGCCAGCGCATCGGCCAGCCGCCGTGCCGCGACCGCGCCCGGGCCTTTGCCGTCGCCGGCGGTCTTGCGCAGGTTGTCGACCGAGCTCTTGAGCGCCTCGACGTTCTCGGCATCGGTCGGCGCCGCATCGACGGAATCCGGATTGAGCGCGGGGCCCACCACCTTGGCGGCCTGCGCGATCAGCTTCAGTTTGGCCGGCTGATCCTCCGGCACGAAACTGTCGAGCGACATCACGCGAAGCACTTCCGGTACCTTCTCCAGCTTCGCCTCGATCTTCTTGGCGTCGGCGTCGGAATTCGTCATCACGTTGATGGCGTTGGCGCCGGTGTTCGGATCCTTGCGCAGGTCGAGGAAGGTCGCGATCGACTCCACCTGCGAGTTGCGCAGATTGATCGGGTTGAAGTCGAACTTCATGAAATAGAGCAGCGGCAGACCGGCCAGCGAGACCAAAATCGTGCCGACGATGATGACGACGCGATGCCGCTCGAGAAAGTCGTCGACCGGCGCCAGGAAGGCATAGCCGACCGGCTCGCTTTCACCGGGAGGATTGAGCAGCGTCAGCAGCGCCGGCAACGTCGTGATGCTGGTGAGGAACGCCACCAGCATGCCGGCGCCGGCGATCTTGCCGAGTTCGGAAATGCCCTTGTAGTCGGTCGGCAGGAAGCACAGGAAACCGGCGGCGGTCGCCATCGCCGCGAGCGACAGCGGGACGGCCGAGCGGCGGGCCGCGCTCTCCAGCGCGAGCACCAGATCATCGTTCTTGAAGCGCTCCGAACGGTAGCGGACGCTGAACTGGATGCCGAAATCCACGCCGAGGCCGACGAACAGCACGGCGAACGCGACCGACAGCAGATTGAGCGAACCCACCATCATCAGGCCGACCGCGGTGGTGATGGCAAGGCCGACGAACAGGTTCACGAACACGGCGAAGATGATCTTGCCTGAATGCAGCGCCATCCAGAGGATCACGAGCACGATCACGACGGTGCCGATGCCGTTGACGATCGCGCCATCCTGGACGGTGGCGTATTCCTCATTGGCGATCGGAACCGGTCCGGTCAGGCGCACGCGCGCGCCATACTCGCCCGCGAAATTCAGCTCCTTGGCCGCCTGCCGGATCGCGTCCGTGGCGTCCTTGCCGGGCTCGAGCGCGTTGTAATCGAGCTTCGGCTTGAACTCGATGAAGGCGCGCTTGTCGGAATCGCCGAGCGGCTTGTCGCTGACGAGTTCGCGCCACGAGAACGTCGCCGTTCCCTTGCTCAGGATGTTCTCGACGGTCTGCGAGATCAGGTTGAAGGGCCGTTCCGTGTTGTCGAGCTTGACCTGGCCGCGCTTGATGCCGGCAAGGCCGGTTTCCAGCGCGCCGGTCAAACCGCGGATCGACGGATCGCCGGCCATGATTTCGATAAGCGGGGCGGCGGCCTCGAGCTGGCCGGCGACCTTGCCGACCTCCTCCACGGGCAGGAACAACAGCCCGTTCTTCTCGAAGAACTCGCCGGACCCGAGCGGCTGAACCGATTCGAAATTCTTGGCATCGCCCGCAAGCTTGTCGGCCAGCGCCTTGGCGGCGGCACTGGTGAGTTCGGGGGTCGGGGCCTCGACGACGGCCAAAATCAGCTTTTCGCGATCGAACGCCTTCTCAAACTGGTTGTCGCGCTTGCGCCAGTCCAGGTCGGGCGAAATCAGCGTGTTGATGTCGGTATTGATGGAGAAGTTGCGAGCCGCATAGAAGCCCGCGCCAATCGCGAGGAGCAGCGAGACGACGACGATGAGGGTGGCAAACCGCGTGCACGTTCTAACAATTGAGACAACCAGGCTGGTCAGCACATCATTTCTTTCTAAGTCTTAATAGGGAGCTTGCCGAAAACGTCCGCTGTCTAGCGGAGTTCCCGGGGGCGATCTACATCGGGCGATCTATTGTTGTGGTTACTGTCAGAGAGGCCCGCTCAGAGAAGGCAAAACGGGCCGAAATGGCATTGAGAAACCCCATATAGACGCCCGGTGCGGGCAAGAAAGTGACGAAACGGTGAGGTATGGCACTTAATTCAGGTATTATGATACTTCGGTCGACCCCAAGCCGAACACGGCCTTTTGCCTTCCGGCTTTTCTAGACGCTAATTTTTTGACACAAAGCCCTGTGCTTCCATGTGCTTGGGTGGATTACCCCCGGAACGGTGGTGCGGTTATTGCGGTTTGTTCGGCCGGGACTGGCTGGACGAAGTCGTTTGAATGAATTTGGTGCAACTTGGGTAATGAGCGTCCCATGGAAGTATATCTTGCGCAGCCCCGCGGATTTTGCGCGGGCGTCGTGCGTGCCATCGAGATCGTCGAGCGCGCGCTGCAGAAATACGGTCCGCCGGTCTATGTCCGTCACGAGATCGTGCATAACAAATACGTGGTCGAAAGCCTGAAGAACAAGGGCGCGATCTTCGTCGAGGACCTGTCGGAAGTTCCCCCGCTCGCGGTTACCGTGTTCAGCGCCCATGGCGTGGCCCGCAGCGTCGAGGAAGAGGCTGCGGCCCGCGGCCTGCCCGTCCTCAATGCCACCTGCCCCCTCGTCACCAAAGTCCACAATCAGGGCAAACGGTATATGTCGAAGGGCCGGGCCCTGATTCTGATCGGCCATGCCGGCCACCCCGAGGTCGAGGGAACCATGGGTCAGGTTCCCGGGACGGTCCTTTTGGTCCAGAACGTCGACGACGTGGCCTCCCTGACGCTCCCGGTCGACACCCCGGTGGCCTATATTACCCAGACCACCCTCAGCGTTGACGACACAAAAGACATAATTGCGGCCCTCCAGGCCCGTTTTACAGATATTCAAGGCCCCGACATCCGGGATATCTGCTATGCGACACAGAACCGCCAATCTGCGGTAAGGGACCTGAGCAAGCTGGTGGACGTCATTTTGGTGGTGGGGGCCGCCAATAGTTCCAACTCAAACAGGCTTCGCGAAATCGGCACCGAGGTCGGGGTCGCGAGTTATCTCATTGCCGATGGCAGCGAGTTGAACCCTGATTGGCTGAAGGATGCGAAAGCCGTCGGCATTACGGCGGGCGCCTCGGCGCCCGAAGTTTTGGTCGACGACGTGATCGAGGCTTTGAGGCGTATCGGACCCGTCACGGTGTCGGTGCTTCCTGGGAGGGAAGAAAATATCGAGTTCCGGCTTCCAGCCGAACTGACTGCGGGCTGATCCATTCACGAGTTATGACGACTAAGGTCCAGAAAGAAATCCTGTAATGGCAATACCATTCTTCAAGGAGTTGCGTATCGGCGGCTATCTGATCAAGCAGAAGCTGCTTGGCCGGAAGCGCTATCCGCTGGTGCTGATGCTCGAACCGTTGTTCCGCTGCAACCTCGCCTGCGTCGGCTGCGGCAAGATCGACTATCCCGATGCGATCCTCAATCGCCGCATGTCGGCGCAGGAGTGCTGGGACGCGGCCGATGAATGCGGCGCACCGATGGTGGCGATCCCCGGCGGCGAACCGCTGATCCACAAGGAGATCGGCGAAATCGTGCGCGGCCTCGTGGCGCGCAAGAAGTTCGTCTCGCTCTGCACCAACGCGCTGCTGCTGGAAAAGAAGCTCGATCTGTTCGAGCCCTCGCCCTATTTGTTCTTCTCGGTGCATCTGGACGGCCTGAAGGACCACCACGACAAGGCGGTGTCGCAGAAGGGCGTGTTCGACCGCGCGGTTTCGGCGATCAAGGCTGCGAAGGCGCGCGGCTTCACCGTCAACGTCAACGCCACGATCTTCGACGGGCACGCGGCGGAAGAGATCGCCAAGTTCCTCGACTTCACCACCGAACTCGGTGTCGGTGTCTCGATGTCGCCGGGCTACGCCTATGAGCGCGCGCCGGACCAGGAGCACTTCCTCAACCGCACCAAGACCAAGAAGCTGTTCCGCGACGTCTTTGCCCTCGGCAAGGGCAAGAAGTGGAACTTCATGCATTCCGGCCTGTTCCTCGACTTCCTGGCCGGCAACCAGAGCTACGAATGCACCCCGTGGGGCATGCCGGCGCGCAACATTTTCGGCTGGCAGAAGCCCTGCTACCTGCTCGGCGAGGGCTACACCAAGACCTTCAAGGAATTGATGGAGACCACCGACTGGGAGACCTACGGCACCGGCAAGTACGAGAAGTGCGCCGACTGCATGGCGCATTGCGGCTATGAGCCGACCGCCGCCAATGCCGCGCTGGTCAATCCGTTGAAGGCGATGTGGGTAGCGCTGCGCGGCGTCCGGACATCAGGTCCGATGGCGCCGGAGATCAACCTCGATAAACAGCGTCCGGCGCAGTACATCTTCTCATCGGAAGTGCAGAAGCGCCTGTCGGAGATCCGCAAGGACGAGGCGGCTGCCGCCGCCGCCAAGCAGCAGCAGAAGGCCTCCACGGCCGCTTGAAGCCTGCCGAGAGTGCAACGCGGCTTGTCCGCGTTGCGTGAGTGCTGAGAATCAAAAGAGCAAAAAACAAAATGCCGTCGCGTTGCGACGGCATTTTTCGTTGCGGCGGATTATTTCAGCGGTCGTCAGGCGTTGGCCGCGGCCAGCCCCTCGCCGCCGGAGATGAAGCCGCGGCAGCCGCGCAGCGAACGCAGCGCACGATTGAAATCGATGCCCGTGGACACCAGCGCGCGCAGCGTTCTCGGATTGCGCGCGACGCCGCGCAGTATCTTGCGCAGGTCGATATCGCCGTTCGGCTTGATCGCGCTCTTGGCCAAAGCCGGCAGCGCGCGGCTGGCAGGATCGGAGATGACGCGCAGTGCCGCGAACGGAATGCCTGCCTTGGCCGCATAGGCCGCCGCGATATGGCTTTCCATGTCGACCGCCGCAGCCCCCGTCTCCGAATGCAGCGCGGCCTTGCAGGCGGTCGCCGCAATGACCTGCTCCACTCCGGCCAGACCGCCGCGAATCACGCGCCGCCGCCGCAGCGCGGCGCTGGCAATCACTTCCTCGTTGAGCGCCAGACCGGCCAGAAAACGTGTATCGCCGGCCAGAACCTCGGTCGCGACCACGACATCGCCCGACTTCAGCGACGGATCGAGCCCGCCGGCGACGCCGAAAGAGATGACGCCCCTGAATGTCGATGAATCCAGTGTTGCGAGCAGCGCGCGCAATTGCTGCGGATCGCTACTGCTGCAGATCACGATCATGCCTGGACCGGCCGCAATGCGGGCCTCTTGTACCAAGCCTGTAACGATCAAAACCGGCCGCGGATCAATTTGATTGAGATCACCCGAATTGAGATCACTCGAATGGTCCACGATCGCGGCGGCCCCCGCCCCCCAAGTCACATCCCGACCCCTACCACCCTGCTGTTGGTGCTTCTCAAATTCCGATACCGCGCCATCGCCCAGAGCGGAAAGAACTTCGAGTAGCCATGATAACGCAAATAAAACACCCGCGGAAACCCCGTAGCCGTGTAGCGCGGCTCATCCCACAGCCCTTTTTCGGTCTGTGTGGTTTTTAGGTACTCCACACCGCGCGCAACTGCCGGGTTCCCGACTTCACCCACTGCCATCAATCCAAGCAAGGCCCATGCCGTTTGCGAGGAGGTCGATGGTGCGGCCTCGAATCCCCTGTAGTCCAGCCGGTAGCTGACCGCATCTTCGCCCCAGCCGCCGTCCTGATTCTGAATCGATAGCAGCCAATCGACCGCCTTGCGAATCATTGGGTCCTGATGGTCGACACCTGCGACATTTAGCGCACAGAGCACCGACCAGGTGCCGTAGATGTAATTCAGCCCCCAGCGGCCGTACCACGAGCCTTCGGCAAGTTGGGTGCGGCGCAGATAGTCGATGCCGTCGGCAACAGCCTTGCTGGTTGCGGCGGTTTCGCCGAGTTGCGCCAGCATCGAGACGCAGCGCGCGGTGACATCCTCGGTCGGCGGATCGAGCAGCGCGCCGTGGTCGGAGAACGGGATGTTGTTGAGATAATATTCGAGATTGTTGACGTCGAAGGCAGCCCAGCCGCCATCGCGGCTCTGCATGCCCTCGATCCACTCGCGGCCGCGCGCGATCGCGGTATCATACTCGTTGCTTCCGGACTGCCGACGCGTGCGGTCCATGGCCATGACGACAACAGCGGTGTCGTCGAGATCGGGATAATGCGCATTGTTGTACTGGAACGCCCAGCCACCCGGCCGCACATCGGGCGCCTTCACCGCCCAATCGCCCTTGAGGTCGAGCACCTGCAGCGGCTTCAGCCAGTCGAGACCCTGCTTCATTTTTGCGAGCGTTTCTTCGCCGCCGGCCTCAGCCAGTGCGTGGCAGGTGAGCGCCGTGTCCCACACCGGCGACACGCACGGCTGGCAATAGGCCTCGTGCTCGCCGATCACCAGGAGCTTGTCGATGCCTTTGCGGGTGATCGCGCGCGGCGGAAAATCCGGTCCCTTGCCGAGCGCCTCGTACATCATGACGATGTTGGCCATCGGCGGATAGATCGCGCCCATGCCGTCTTCGCCGTTCAACCGCTCGTCGATAAAGGCAAGTGCCGCATCGATCGCGCGGGCACGAAACTTCTTCGGAAACATCGGTTCGACGACCCGCAGGACGGCGTCGAGGCTGCGAAACAGCAGGAACCAGCCCGTGCTTTGATGCGGCGCCTTCGCCGTCATGCCGACCGACTTCGGATCCTGCAGGAACAATTCGTCGATCCCGACACCTTTCGGATTCTTCGCCAGCGGCTTCAGCGCCGCCATCACCATCAGCGGCACGATCGTGGTGCGCGCCCAGTAGGAGATCTTGTTGATATGGAACGGCGACCACATCGGCAGCAGCATGATCTCGATCGGCAGCACCGGTACCGCGCGCCATGTCACCACGCCGTAGAAAGCCAGCAGGAAGCGAGTGAACACGTTGACTTTGGCGGCCCCGCCGCGCGAACGGATCGCCTCGCGCGCCCGCACCATGTGCGGCGCATCGACGGAATCGCCGATCATCTTCAGCGCGAAGTAGGACTTCACGCTGGCGCTCATGTCGAACGCACCGTCCTGCACCAGCGGCCAGCCGCCATGATTGCCTTGCGTGCGCCTGATATAGTTGGCGATCTTGGCTTCGAGTTCGCTATCGACGGGCTCGGCGAGATAGTGGCGCAGCAGCACATATTCCGACGGGATCGTGCTGTCGGCTTCCAGCTCGAATATCCAGTGCCCGTCGGATTGCCGATAGCCGAGCAGCGCCTGCGTCGCCGAGGAGATCGATTTCTCCAGGGCGACGGGATCGACTGCCGCGATGGGGTCGGCTGCCGCGACGGGATCGGCAACAACGCTGTGATCGACGGAAGACATTTCGTCAGACATCCCTCTGTTCGCGATCGCGCACCGTAAAGCCGGTCACGCGCTCTTCCAGTCAGGCCATCATGTTCTGGCCAGAACCAGATCGGCCGCGCGGTCACCCGACCGCACCGATCCCTCGATGGTTGCCGGCAACCCCGTATCAGTCCAGTCGCCGGCGAGAAACAGGTTTTTGCAAGCGGTGACCGGGCCCGGCCGCAGCGCGTTCTGCTCCGGCGTCGCCTCGAATGTAGCACGGCGTTCGCGCACTATCTGCCAGGGGGGCAGTTCGCCCTGCACGCCACCTGCCTTGCAGACGTCGCGCCAGATCGCCTGCGCGAGTTCTTCACGGGGCATATCGACCAAACGGTCGCCATTGCTGATGGTGACCGACAGGCGCTGCGGGAATGCAAACAGCCATTCCACCAATCCACCGACGACGCCAAGGATCGGCGGCGCATCCCTTGGCGGATCGAAGCGGAAATGCGCATTGACGATGGCGCGAAATTTCGTCGGCGTCTTGAGACCCGGCAGCAACGACGCGGCGGGACGCGGCGGAACGGCGAGCACCACGACATCGTCAGGCGCCAGCGCAATCGCGTCGTCGCCGAACTTCAGTGCGCCGACATGGCTGCCGTTCATCGCGAATTCGCGCAGCTCATGCCCGAGCTGAACGCTGGCGCCCTTGTCCTGCAGCAGCTTGATCGCAGGTTCGATCAGCACCGAACTTAAGCCCTCGCGGGCGATCAGCGGCCGGCAGGCCTGGCCGCCGGCGAGCAGCGTTTCACGGACGATCGCGCCGGCGAGCCCCGCCGAACCCTCCGGCGGATCGACGTTGAGCGCGGCCAACAGCAATGGCTGCACCAGCCGCTGGTACAGCGTGCCCTCGCAGGGGATCGACTTGCCGACCAGTTTGTCCGCCCCTGCCCAGATCAGAGGCATCAGCGCGAGATAATCGCGCAAGGACGTGTCGGGCACCCGGCGCGCCTCGTCGAACACCCACAGCGGCAGCCGGCCATCACCGAGATCGAGCTGCCAGCGCTGGCCGGTCGAGACGTCGCAGAAAGGAAACTGCGCGCGCTTCGGTCCGACCAGTCCCGCCTCGGTGCCGATCGAGCGCGCATAGGCCAGCGCATGGCTGTTGCCCGACAACAGCAGGTGATTGCCATTGTCGATCATCAAGTTGGTGGCGGCGTCGAAATAGGAACGGCAACGGCCGCCGGTCGTTTGCGTGGCCTCGTGGACGCACACCCTGTAATTGGCGTTCGCCAGGCGGACGGCGGCGGAGAGGCCGGAAATGCCGGCGCCGATGATGTGAGCGGTTTTTTGCATCAGATGATCGCGTAACGGAGAAGGATGCCGATCTTGGCCATCTTGGTGACGCGGACCGGCGCGCGCGGCGCGGCAAAGCCGCGCTCCAGCAACAGCTCGAGGATGGCGCGGTAATATTTCGACATGATCCGGGGCGCACGCACCTTGCGCCGCGAATTGCGCTTCATGATCTCGTCGGCTTTCTCGAAATACGCCTTGGCCCGTTCCGCCAGCGGCTGGCAGACTTTCGGCAATGCGCGTTCGACGATCACCCTCTGCGGGTCGTTGCTTGTGATCCCGGCATGCAGCAGGGCTTCACGCGGCAGATACAGACGGCCGAGGGTGGCGTCTTCATCGATGTCGCGCAGGATGTTGGTCAATTGCAGCGCGCGGCCAAGATGATGCGCGAGCTCGACGCCGTCATTCTCCGGAAGGCCGAACACCCGTACCGACAAACGCCCGACGGCGCTCGCGACGCGGTCGCAATAAAGGTCGAGCGTTGCGAAATCCGGCGCACGGATGTCCTGCGGCACGTCCATTTCCATGCCGTCGACGACGGCCAGAAAATCCTCGCGCTTGAGACCGAAGGTCCGCACCGGGGCGACGTAGTCCTGCAGACGTGCCGGCGGACGGCCCCGATAGAGCGCGTCGATGTCATCACGCCATTGCTGGAGGCCGGCGAGCCGTTCGCTCCGCGGTTCGTGGGAATCGGCGATGTCGTCGACCTGCCGGCAGAAACTGTAGATCAGGAACATCGCCTCGCGCTGGTCGCGCGGCAGGATGCGCATCGCGGCATAGAACGAACTGCCGGACGCGGTGGTGCCGTAACTCGCGTTGGCCGCCGCCGTCTCTGATGTCATGCGCCGGCCGCCGGTTTCGACACGGGCCGCCGGCCCACCGCGCGGCGCGCGATCTCGCCGGCGACACCGCCGAGGCTTTGCGCCAGCAATTCGAGCGGACTGAGATGCACGCGCTCAGCGAGGGGATCGCGCACCTTCAGCAGGCCTACGATCTTGTCGGCAAAGGCCTGGATCACCGAGATCTCGAGGCCGAGGCGGAAATCCTTCACTTCGGCCGCCAGCGACTTGCTTTCGTTGAGCACGGTCTCGGTCCGCACCGCGAGCGCCTGCAGGCACTTCAGCAAAGCGGGCGGCGACTTCGCCTCGCCCAGCATCTCGACCGTAGCACCGGCGGCTGCGAGCGCGTCGCGCGGCAGGTAGACGCGGTTGAGGTCGCGAAAATCCTTGGCGCAGTCCTGCAGATGGTTGTTGATCTGCAGGCCGGCGCACAGCGCATCGGAGGCAGCCCAGGTCGAGGTGCTCTCGCCGTGGACGTCGAGCATGAAGCGTCCGACCGGCATCGCCGAGTAGCGGCAATAATGGATCACGTCGTCCCAGTTCTCGTAACGCAGCTTGGTGACGTCCATCCGGAACGCAATCAGCACGTCGAGCGCGTGGCGCGGTGGCATCTCGCGCGCGGCGAGCGCACGGCGCAGGCTGACCGCCTCCTTCTGGGTGTCGCCCCTGCCGAGCAACTCCGCTTCAAGGAGGTCGAGCAGCCTCAGCTTCTCGTCCGGCGGCAGCGTCGCGTGATCGGCGATGTCGTCGGCCGTCCTGACGAAATTGTAGAAGCTGAGAATCAGCGCCCGGTGACGCGGATGAATGATCCACGACGCGACCGGAAAGTTCTCGTCACGGTGGGTTTTTCCGGATCGCAGTTCGCTCGCGCTGGTCATCAAAAGCTGGCTACATTGGTCCAAATGGCGGCACGCGCCGATATCAGGCGCATGCGACGGATCGCGAGCCCCATATAGGGGAATACGCCGCCAAAACCAATGCCATCTGGGGCATCAAGCCCATGCCGCCGCTCCCGGCAAATACGCCGGAAACGGGCCTTGTACGACGGTTAACCGATCCGGACGGGGGTTATTGCCCGTGGCTTTTCAGCACCTGGTCGCAGGCCGCCGTGATCTTCGGACGATTTTGCTGCAGGCAGGCCAGGATGGTGAAATCGCCCTGATCGATCACGGCGCGGCAAAAGCGCTGCACGTCACGGGCGCAAGCCTTTTGCTCTTCCGGCGTTCCACTGCGCTGTTGCTGGGCGAAGGCATCCGATGACACCGCTATCGACAATAAAGAGAGAGCCAGGAAAAGTTTACGCATCGTATTCCTTCATTTCGGCAGCAAGAAATCCTGTTCCCGAATCGTGTTTCGGCATCGCCGGGACGGATTTGTTTGAAGACGCCGCGTAGCGCAGCAATGAGCCGACGACAAGCGCTGGTAAATGCGGCCAAATTTGCGGCGCTGGTGCCTATCGATTAACCAATTGATATATCACGTTTATTCACGGCATAACTTTCTTCTTGATTGGCTGTTGCGGACAGGCCCTCGCGAAGCTAGATGCTGCCAACGAAGCTCAACGGATATTTTTTGATTCCGTGCGTGAAAATGCCGCCTTTCGGGGCGCTATCGCCGCAAGTGGCATTTTGTCATTTGAACCTAACATATCGCGGGAACACTAAATCTTCGATGTGGGCGAGACGTGTCTTTGAAAGAGCGTCTATTTTGATGGGAAAATCACAATGAAAATGTTTGGTTCCAGTCTGTTTGGTCAGGCTCTCACGGCCGTTGGCGTTGGCGCCGCGCTGATGTTGTCAGTCTCCGCAGGCTACACGCAGGCGGGAGGCCCGTTTGCCGGTTTTGACGGAAATTGGGCCGGCGCAGGCACGGTCGCGCTGTCCAACGGCACCACCGAAAACATCCGTTGCAAGGCCGACTACAAGGTCAACGCCAACGGGCTCGGCCTGAAGCAGAACCTGAACTGCGCCAGCGACAGCTACAAATTCGTTCTCTCCAGCGACGTCACCAGCCAGGGTGACCGCATCTCCGGCAACTGGAGTGAGAAGAGCCGCAACATCTTCGGCAATCTGCAGGGCACCGCGGGCGGCGGACAGATCGACGTGTTCGTCGAGGCGTCCGGATTTGCGGCCAATTTGAACTTGCGGACCAACGGCACCAAGCAGATCGTGCAGATCAGTTCCAAGGGCGAAATCCGCGGCGTCAACATCACGCTGACGAAGACCTGATCGAGCGGTCTCTTAGGTAAAAGAGCCAGGTTCTGCTGATCAGAACCTGGCTCTTTTTCGTGTAGACGGCTTTTTGCAAAAGCGGCCGATCGGCTACTTTGCCGGCTTGGCGTGAGCGCCGGTGCCGCGGATCCTGTCCGACAGGTTGATCAGGAACATCGACGTCGGCCGCAGGATGAAGAGATCCGCGACCAGTGCTGCGACCATCGAGAACGCGCTGAGCCAGCCGAACAGGCGCAGCGACGGCAGGTCGGAAAACACCGTCACGACGAGGCCGCAGGCCAGCACCACCGTGGTCAGGATCAGCGCCGGGCCGACCAGCACGGTGGCGCGTTCCACCGCCAGTTCCGGACTGATGCCGGGCTTCGACTCCAGCCGCAGCCGGTTCAGGAAGTGGATCGTCGCACTGAGACCGAGGCCGAACGACACCGTCAGCGCCACCACGCTGGCGAATTGCAGTCCCTCCCCGAGCAGCCACAGCACGGTGCCCGATGCCACCACCGGGAAAATCCCCGGCAGGATGCAGGAGAACATCACCACCACCGAGCGGAACGCGAGGCCAATGAAGATCGCGACCAGCAGGAATTCGATGGTGAGGCCGTGGTTGAGCTTCTGGATCATGTTGGCGCTGTTGCGCGCGGCGATGGCCGACAGACCGGTCACCGCGATCTCATAGCCCGGATGCTCGGCGCGCACCTTGTTGAGCGCCGCGTCGAGCTTGTCGACCACGGGAAGAATCTCGCTGGAATCGAGATCGGGAACGCGGCCCGACACCACTACGGCGTCCTGATCGGCCGAGATGAAGCGCCGCACCAGATGTTCAGGAATCACGCTGACATATTCCTTGAGCGTCGCGACATCGCTGCTGCCGGCCTTTTCGGCCAGCCAGCGGCGCAGCGTTTCCAGCGACCAGACGTTGCCGACGCCGGCCGCCGTTTCCACCATGGAATGGACATCGGCGATCGTCTTCAGGGTGTCCGCCGAATAGAGCGAGGCGCCTTTAGGGAATTCGATCAGCACGTCGATCGGGTTCGCGCCGGTGAGCTTGGCATCGAGACGGCTCGACGCCGCCACCGCCTGGCGTTTGTCAGGCACCTGGTCGGCAAGACGATAACGCGGCTCCAGCGTGGCGTAGATGTAGCCGAGGCCGGCGACCAGGATCACCGCGAGCAGGCTGAACAAGCCGGGGCGGCCGACCATGCGCACGGCGATCCAGTAACAGAAATTGCGCAGCGCCTGAACGCCGGCGTCGGCACCCTGGAATTTCACCGCCATGATCTTTTCGTTGCGCACCAGAAGCACGCCGAACGCGGGCACCAGCGACAGCACCGCGATCAGCGCGATGATGGTGGCGGCGAGCCCGGCCTCGCCGAACTTGCGGATCAGCTCGGAGTCGGAGAATTGCAGGGCGATGAACGAGATGCCCGCGGTGCCATGGGTGAGCACGCAGGCCGGCCCCACCACCAGCACGGCGTTCTTGAAGGCGGTGTATTTGTCCTGTCCCGCGATCAGCCGGTCGCGCGCGGCGAAGGTCAACTGCATCGAATCGGAGAAGCTGATCACCATGATGAGCGGCGTCATCACGTTGAGGAACATGTTGAGATTGAATCCGGCCCAGCCGAGACCGCCGAGCGCGAGCAGGATCGCGATGATCGGCGGGAACGCCGCGATGATCATGAACGATATCTTGCGGAAGAAGATGATCGCGATGATGCAGCCGGCCAGGATGCCGAGGATGTTGTAGGTCAGCCCGTCGCGCTTGACCGCGTTGCGGATCTCGAGCTGCATGACCGGAACCCCGGACAGCTGCGCGTTGAGCCCGCTGCCGGCGAGATCGTCGGCCATGATCTTGCGGATATCGGCGATCACCCTGGAGAGGTCTTTGCTGGCGACGATCGATGGTTCGAGCGACAGCACCATCAGCGCCAGCGTGCCGTCCTCGGACAGCAGCTTGCCGCGAATGATCTCGTTGGTCTTCACGGTCTCGACGAATTTGTCGTAGGCCGCGCCTTCCGGCAGTTCAGAGGGGAACAGCGCCGCCGGCAGCTTGCCGCGCTCCGGCGCCTGACGCGCCGAAAACAGCGAGACCAGGCCGCGCACGCCATCGACCAGTTGCAGGTCGGTGACCATGTCACGGATCTTCTCGAGATTGGGCCGCGCCATCAGCGCCTTGCCTTCGACCACCACCAGCACGTCGAACTCGGTCGCCGGGAAGCGCTTGGTGACGGCTTCGTACTGCTTGTAGTCCTTGGAATCGGAGCGGAACAGCTGGCTCAGCGAATCGTCGATCTTGATGCGCTGGATGCCGAAGATCGCCGCGATCATCAGGGCGGCCAGGATGAGGCAGGACAGGATGGGCGCCTTGACCGCGATCAGCCCCATGCGCTCGAGACCGAAGGCGATGCTCTGCCCGGGCGGCGGCGGCTCCTCGATCTCCTCGACATGGACCCGACTTTCGGTGTTCTTTTCGAGCATACCCTGTCCAGTTCTCACGTCGGCTTGAATTGTAGTTTGGGTTGCGGGCGCGGATGCGGCTCAGTCAGCCCCATATCTGATTGGCGCTGATTGGCGCTAGCCCTTGAAATCACGCGGTAAATTAACCGCCGCCGTTTTACAGGCCCGGACCGCATACGGCAAGCGCGCGGCGGGGGTCAAATCGCCGTGCAGATCACGAAAACCACCGCTAAGTCTCTGATTTGTCACACTCGAACCAACCAGCGCCGATCCGCGCCGGTGCCGCGCCACCGCTTTCATCTTTTAGTGCGACGCCCGTGACTTGCCGGGCCAGCCCCTCGCGCACCAGCCAGGCGATCTTGAAAGCGGCTTCATCGTAGCCCAGCCCCGCGCCGTGGATGTTAGAGACGCAGTTGCGATCAGCGTCGGTGAGGCCGATGCGCGGCGCAAAGGTCAGATAGGCGCCGAGGCTGTCCGGCGCCGACAGGCCCGGCCGCTCGCCGATCAGCATCAGGACCATCCGTGCGCCGAACATGGCGCCGATCTCGTCCCCCAGCGCCACGCGCGCGCCGGAGGCGACCGCGGTACCGCCGGGCTGGACCTCGGCTTCCTGCAATCGCGGAACCAGATGGCGAACCAGTTCGACCGCATGGACATTGACCGCCGCGGGCGACAGGCCGTCGCCGACCACGATGGCCAGCTGGCACGGGCCACCGCTTCGATCGGCCAGCGCGCGTTGCGAGGCCGGATCGAGCATGCGTCCGAGATCGGGGCGGCGCAGATAATCGCGCCGGTTGCGCGCCTGGCTGGACAGGAGAACCGGCGCCAGTCCAAGGCTGGCCAATTCCTCGACGAGACGCGACGTGTCGAAGGCGCCATGAACCGCATCGCGGGCCCGTGCGTGGTCGAGGGTGAAAGCAAGCAGCGCATCGGTCGGCATGCTGGCGCCAGCCCGGCCAAGCCCGACGCGCGCCGGCGTGAGCTCCCGCAGATCGCTCAACGAACGGCACGCTAGCACCGGCGTTTTCATATCGGTGTTACTCGGCAGGAACCGAGGCCTCGCGCAGCCGGATCGAATAGTTCGATGCGCTCTGCTGACCGCCGGAGGCTGCACGCGCGAACAGGATCAGATGATGCGCGATCATCGCCGAACCGATCAGGCCCTCGATGTCGCCCTGCCGCAGCCGCCGCAGCGCGAACTTCCAGAACGCCTTCCGGTAGTCGCCGAGCACCCCGACTTTCCAGAAGATGTTGCGCAGCATGATCAGGCCGCGCCGGATATTGGCCCAGCTCTTCATCTCCGGGCTGACAGGCCTTTTGAGCCGGTTGGCGTAGGTGTATTCGCATTGATACTGATAGCGCGCGAACAGCCGCGCGGGTTCATAGGCGAATTCCATGCATTTGCGCCATGAACTGACCACCTGATCGTAGGGCAGCAGGAAATCGACATTGGAGTCGCGGCTGTCGTCTTCCTCGAGCAGCCGGCCTTCCTTTTGCAGGCGATCCCACAGCGGTGTCTTCGGCAGCGCCTGCAGCAGATTGATCGTCAGCAGCGGAATCCGGGATTCATCGACAAAGGCCAGCAACGCGTCGGCGGTCTCGGGCTTGTCGGTATCGAGACCCATGATGATGCCGGAGACGACCTCCATGCCATAGGAATTGATGGTGTGGATGCCTTCCAGGATCGGGACCATCATGTTGTGGTCCTTGTGCATCGCCTTCAGCGCGTCGGGATCGGGAGTCTCGATGCCGCAGAACACGGTGACGAAGAAGGCCTCGTGCATCAGCTTGAGGATCTCGGGCCGCTTGGCGATGTTCAGCGTCGCCTCGCACGCGAGCCGCGTGATGTAGCCGGTTCGCTTCTGCCATTCGACAAGATGCGGCAGCAGGTCGAGCGCCGCCTTGCGGTTGCCGATGAAATTGTCATCGACGAAATACACCGTGTCGGTCATTCCACATTCGCGCAGCCTGTCGAGTTCGGCGACGATCTGCTGCGGCGTCTTGATGCGTGGATTGCGCCCATAGAGGCCGGGGATGTCGCAGAACTCGCACTGATAGGGACAGCCGCTCGAATACTGGATACTGCCGAGGAGATATTTTCTGATCTCGGCGAGTTCATACGCCGGAATCGGAAACTCCGTCATCGCGAGGCGGTCGGCAGTCTTCAGCACCACCTGCTGCTCAGGCCGTGACGGGTCGCGCGCCAGCCGCGCGATCAAATCATTGGTCGCGTCGCCGAGTTCGCCGACATGGAGGTAATCGAACGAGGGATAGTAATCCGGGCAGGCGCTCACCGACGGCCCGCCGATCGCGACCGCGAGGTCGAAGGCATGGGCACGGCGGCAGATGTCGTTCATCTGCTGGCGCTGGATGTGCATGCCGCTGACGAACACTGCTTCCGCCCACTCGAAATCTTCTTGGGTGGCGGGGCGGAGGTTTTCGTCGACGAAACGGACCGGCCAGTTGGCCGGCAAATAGGCCGCGATCAGCAGCAACCCCTGCGGTGGCATGAAAGCCTGCACGCCATCGGTCAGAGGATAGGCGTATTCGAACGTGCCAAAAGATGACGTGTATCGGGGGAAGACACACAGGATGCGCCGTGCCGTCTCAATGCCTTCAGCTCTCATCAAACTTCCTCAGCCAAAGCCCTATCGCAAATTTAAGCACGTCATTGAAGGGTGGGCCAGAAATTCTTCAAGATTGTGGCGGCCCCTTATAACGCGCTGGCGGCCCGAAGGTTGCGTGGCAGCTAGTCACCGGGCGCGCCCGGACGGTTCAAGCGATCAGCCGTGACGCAAATTCGGGTAGCAGGCCCGCGTCGCCCGCAAGGCGGAAATCGGGGCCGGCAAGCCCGCTGCGCAGCAGCCAGTCGTCGAATTCGGGCGCCCGCTTCAGTCCGAACAGGTCCCGGACATAGAGCGCGTCGTGGAATGAGGTGGACTGATAGTTCAGCATCACGTCATCCGCGCCCGGCACCCCCATGATGAAGGTAACGCCGGCGGCCGCCAGCAGCGTCAAGAGATTGTCCATGTCGTCCTGATCCGCCTCGGCGTGGTTGGTGTAGCAAACGTCGACGCCGAGCGGCAGGCCGAGCAGCTTGCCGCAGAAATGGTCCTCCAGCCCGGCGCGGATGATCTCCTTGCCGTCATACAGGTATTCCGGGCCGATAAAGCCGACCACGCTGTTGACCAGCAAGGGATCGAAGGCGCGGGCCACAGCATAGGCCCGCGCTTCCAGGGTCTGCTGATCGACATTGTGATGGGCGCCCGCCGACAGCGCCGAGCCCTGCCCGGTCTCGAAATACATCACATTGTCGCCGACGGTGCAGCGGCCTAGCGATAACCCGGCCTGCTGCGCTTCCCGCAACAGCGCCAGATCGACGCCAAAGCTGCGGTTGGCGGCCTCGGTCCCTGCAATCGACTGGAATACGAGATCGACGGGCGCGCCCTGCCCGATCAGCCCGAGTGTGGTGGTGACATGGGTAAGCACGCAGCCCTGGGTCGGGATCTGCAGCCGCGCGATCACGCCGTCGAGCAGGCGCACGAGCTCGCCGATCACGGCCGGATCGTCGCTCGCCGGGTTGATGCCGATACAGGCATCGCCCGATCCGAGCAGGATGCCGTCGAGGATCGAGGCGGTAATGCCCCTGGCGTCGTCAAAGGGATGGTTGGGCTGCAGGCGGACGCTCATCCGGCCCTTCAGGCCGATGGTGTTGCGAAACGCCGTCGTGACGGCGCATTTTTTCGCGACCAGTATGAGATCCTGGTTGCGCATCAATTTGGACACGGCCGCCGCCATTTCCGGCGTGATCCCGCGCGATATCTGCTGCAGCACCGCGGAGGTCGCAGCGTCCGAGAGCAGCCAGTCGCGAAAACCGCCGACCGTCAGCGACGAGATGACGGCAAAGCCCGACGCATCGTGGCTATCGACGATCAGCCGGGTGACCTCGTCGTCCTCGTAAGGCACCACCGTCTCGCTCAGGAACTGCTTGAGCGGGACATTCGCGAGCGCCATCCGCGCCGCAATCATCTGCTGGGCGCTACCAGCCGCGACGCCGGCCAGGCGATCGCCGGAACGCGACGGCGTCGCCTTGGCAAGCAGATCGCGCAAATCGTCAAAGACGTAAGAGGTGGCATCGATGGCTTGGCGATAGACCATGCTGATTTCCTGGCCCCTGCTCTCGCTCCACGGTCGTGGCCGCCGCCCGGTGCTAGTTCAGTGTACCGTAATAGCGGCCGAAAAAGCTAATCTCATAGGCGATCGCGTCGAACACGAACAGCTTGTGAAATCTCGGATTGCGCGTGATCGCGGCCACCGCGCACAGCGCCACGAATGCGCCGATCCGCGGGAGATATTCAGGTCCCAGGAAACGTAGATGTTGCTCGCCCTTTATCAAGGTATCGACCACATCGAGCGCTTCCGTCAGGGCAATCAAGCCAAAGAACCAGCGGCGGCGGTCGAGAAAATAGTCCTGATAGCCCTGATAATCATCGAGATCCTGAGGAAAAAGCAGCGCGCTCAGGAAATAGTACATCGACGTGTACACGCAAACGAAGGCATAGAGGCCAAACGTCCATTGCTGCACGAGGCTCAGCCGAAACTCCCACCACCAGAACGTGACCACGTTCAGGAGTGCCCAGGCCACCCAGCCCAGATGAACAGACCAGACCGGGTAGCGGCCGGGATGCTGGATCAAGGTCGCGAGGCCACTGATCAAGCGGGTGACGCTGAGCCCGAGAATGATGGCGAGCAGCACGCGAACGTGGAGATAGAGATCGACATTGCCCGTCAGGGCAGCAGTTTAAGCCCTCGTCCTCACTCGCAATCGAACCACCTGGTGCAGCAGGCCTCCTGCGCACACGGTGGTTCCAGACGATGGCTTCTGGGTTTGCGCGTTCACCCGCCTGGGCAAGACGAGCCAGACCGTTTCGTCGCTGTGTAGCTTGATTCGCGCCCCCGGTGTTTGCGGGTCCCCCTGCGTGAGAACGCTTCTGCTCGTTTGCGGCAGGTTGGCGCGCCCTCACATCCGTCAGGCGGCTTGCCGCTATGGATGAGCGAGAGCCGCGAGTGGGCTGGCGGCAACACGGGATCACATCGAATCGCACCTCGTCCGTGAGCAACGCTTGGTAAGAAATACACGCTCCGGTCGCAGTGCCGCACCTGACAGACCACCGCGATAACCATTTGAACTTCTTATGTAATAAATTCCAAAAGTTGCAGCCATGCGAACCTCGCGCGTTAAGACATTCTCCATGAAAACGCTGCACAATTTATAGACGGCCGACGGTGCTCTCACCGGCCTTTGTGGAGTGCCGTTATGGCTGAAATTGTGAAATCCCCCACCTCTGTCCGCAGCATCGCGTCCCGCCTTTCGCTCGCGACCAAGCTGTATTCGATCTTTGCGTTGTTTGCGGTCCTCGTCGCCGCCATTACCGCGTTGTCCGACTACAATACCCGCCAGAACGCCGCGCTCACCGAGGCCGTGGCAACGGCGAGCCGCGCCGCGCAGAATGTCGAGCGCGTCAACTCACTGGTCTATGCCGTGGTGATGGAATCGCGCGGCGTCTACATGTCGACGGAGCCCGCCGTCGTGAAGAAGTACGGCGATGGCTTGCTCAAATTCAACGAAAGCATTCTCGAAGTCGTCCGGAACTGGCAGGCGCTGGTACAGGCCGACGATGCCGAGCAGTTCGCCACCTTCAAGAAGCGCATCGAACAATTCGTCGACTTCCGCAAGGAACTGGTTCGGCGCGGCGTGGAAATTGGCGCTGCCGCTGGCCGCGAATGGGGCGACAATGACGCCAACCGCCAGGTGCGCTCGGCCCTGAACAAGGATCTCGAAGCGCTTTCCAGGGTCTACGCCGAGCGCAGCAAGAAGCTGGCGCAGCGGGCCGACGCCAACCATACGCTGGCCTTTGTCCTGACCGGTCTCGGCGTGCTGGCGATCATCGTGGTCGTGATCGGCGTGCTGATCATTTCCCGCTCGGTCGCGCGTCCGCTGTCTGTCATCACCGACACCATCAAGCGCGTCGCCGAGGGCGCCGAAGGCGTCGAGGTGCCGCACGCCAATCGCCTCGACGAGATCGGCGCGCTGGCGCGCGCCATCAAGATTTTCCAGGAGGCGATGGATCGCAACCGCAATTTGAATTCGCAGGTGGTCGAGGATTCCAGGGCCCGCGAACAACGCACCAGGCAGATCGAAGCCTCGGTGGACTCGTTCCGTGAAGCGATCGGCGGCGTATTGCGCGCCGTCACCGACAACGCGACGTCGATGCGCGGCACGGCTGAAACCATCGCCAGCGTAGCGTCGGATGCCAGCGGACGCGCGGTTGCGGCGTCAGGCGCCACCGAGCAGGCTTCCAGCAACGTTTCCGCGGTCGCCAGCGCCGCCGAAGAACTGTCCGCTTCCGTTGAAGAGATCGGCCGTCAGGTTCGCCAGTCTGCCAGCGCGGTCGAACAGGCCGGTCTGCGCACGGAGAAATCCGTCACCGAGATCGAAGGGCTTGCCGCCGCAACGCAGCGCATCGACGGCGTGCTCAACCTGATCCAGGCGATCGCCGAGCAGACCAATCTGCTGGCGCTGAACGCAACGATCGAGGCCGCGCGCGCCGGTGACGCCGGCCGCGGCTTCGCCGTCGTCGCCCATGAGGTCAAGGCGCTGGCCGAGCAGACCGCCAAGGCGACCGCCGAGATCGGCCAGAACGTCGGCCTGATCCAGACCTCGACCAGGAATTCGGTCGATGCCGTCCGCGAAATCGGCAACGCGGTGCGCGAGATCAACGATGTGACGTCGGCGATTGCCGGCGCCATCGAGCAGCAGGATTTGGCGACCCGCGAAATCTCGCAGAACGCGCAACTGGCCGCGCAAGGCAACGGCACGCTGGTGGTCAATATCGGCTCGCTCAGCGACGCCATGGGCAAGACCAGCACGGCCGCGGCGTCCGTCCTCACCGCCTCCAGCGACCTGACGGCGACGGCAGAAACGCTCTCGCGCGAGGTCGAAACGTTCTTCCGCAATCTGCGCGCCGACCCGGTCGACGATTTCAGGCGCACCGGCACCTAAGGCGGGACGAAGTTATCCTGAAGCGATATCGGATCCCCAAATCGGCGGATATCTGATCCGCCAGGCCGGCAACGCCAAGGGGTATCAACCCGTCAACCATCCTTTTCACGTGTGCGCGTTAACCATTTGTTAACCATACGCTTGCGATTGTCCCGTCACGGCCCAGCGCATTGGAGGAGAACACCATGGCCCGGGAGAGCAGAGCCACCATCAGGCAGCCAAACGCAATCCGTCGCCCTCACATCTACAGCCTCGTCGTACCGCGGACGGAGGACCAGGGTGACTCGGACTTCAGCTTCGAACTCGAAGAGGCCCTGTCAGCCCCGGCAGTCCCGTCACCCGCGGCCCTGCCGAAAGACGCCGATTCTCCAGACCATCTTCAAGCCCTTGAGCTGATCAGTGGCGCCGCCCAGGCCATGCAGATGGTGGAAAGCCACTCGCACAAAATCCAGGCCAAGGCGTTCGAACTGTTGCAGCATTCACGTTCGAAGCGAATTGAGGCTTCACAACAGATTGCCAGCCTCCAGGAAAGATTGATTGCAAGTGAGGCGAACGTAGAACAACTCACGAAACGACTGGCCGAAGCCGAAGCGCGCGCGAATACGGCCGAGCACTGGCTGCGTCGCTTCCACGACGCCATCAACACGGCCTTCGCAGACAAGCGCGCTTGCCAGCCAGACAAGGTGTCCTCAGCTGCCTAGAGCATGATCGGTTCTGATCGAATCAGAACCGAAGCTCCAGTTTTTTGGTTTGACGCATTTTCTACCGCAGATAAGTCTAGGCTGAGCCGTCCCACTGTACCAACTCTACGGTGATGCCCTCGGGACCCTCGAAGAGCCGCAGCTTTCGGCTGATGTAGTCCATCTCGTCACTCAGCACGGTTACGCCGTTGGCCACGAGGTGCGCGGTGGCCGCCTCAATGTCATCGACGCGGAACGCGAGATGATTGAAGCCCAGTTTTCGCAAATTCGTCGGGTGCGCACCCGGATCGGTCCCCGGGGGCGGGTCAAACTCAAGCAGCTGGATCTCGAAATGAGGGTCCGCTCCTTCAAGCACAAGGGTGATGTGCTGCGCTTTCATGGCCGGCATGCCCATGTACCGGGCGGGAAGGCCACCGTCGATCGTCGCAACGTGCCCCTTTGTGAAGCCAAGCAGCGCGAAGAACCCGATCGCCCGGTCGGCGTCTGCCACTGCGATCGTGATATGATCCGGATTGAGTATCATCTGATCACTCCCTGTCATCAACGCCGCGCACTCGGCCGCGCCGGCTTGCCTCCGCCGGATGAGCTGCCGGCAACTGGCACTCCCGCCCGGTTGCAAGGCTACCAGTTCGCTCCATCGCACGGTAGGCGGCCCCGCGGCGAAGCCTGCTTCGGGGCACAAGCTGCATCACCGCCGAGGATGGCAACGTCTGCTATGGGCCAGAAGCCTCTTACTCCGCAATCCGATAATCAACGATTTGAACGAAGTGATCATTGGCATTCGTCCGAAAGCTCAACCTTCCGCCGCGTCGAGACAGGCATGATGTCGGGATCGTATTTCGCTATCGTACTGATGTCATAAATCCCATGATTAGCTGCATCATTCATGTAGTCGTCTGTTTCGCCCGGCCATGAACCTCTATCCGCTATCGATCGAGTTGCCGGCCTTTTCCCGGTACATGAAGCGGACGCGCATGCCGTCGACTTTGATCCTGTCCGTTGCGAAACATGCTCCGTAACCACAGGCGAGCGGTTTGAAATCTCCGGCAGTCTTTGCGAACCGCTTCTGCATCAGGCCTCTCACCGAACGGGTAGCGCGGCCACAATGATCTAGCTTTGTGCAACGTTCAGATAAGGTCAAAAGCTGACTTCCGGCGTGGACGTCAATTCCGCTTGGATCCAAAACGGACATTGAACCCGTCGAAACAGCTTCGTAGAAACAAATATTATCGAGGTCGCCATTGTTCGCGAAACTGCCCCGGCGTTACGCCGGCAACCCTCCGGAAGGCGCGGGTAAAGTGGGCAGGATCCGCGTAGCCAGAAGCGAACGCGATTTCGATGATCTTGGAATCGGTGTTACGTAAGAGCTGCCTGGCATTTTCAAACCTGACGGCATCCACAAGCTCCGAATATGTAAAGCCGGCGCGCGAGAGCTTGCGTTGAAGGCTACGCGCACTGACCCCTGCCAGTTCTGCAATTTCAGCAAGCATTGGAGGTCGCTCGTCCAGGTAGGAGGGAAGCATCAGCTTCAAGGCCTGGATGAAGTCAAAACTTGAATGTTGGACGTGGTCGCTCTTCAGATCGAGAGAACTTTCGCTGGACCTGTTAGGGAGTGCCAGAAGCGAAACAGGCACGTCGATCCACGATGCTTCTTGACCGGACAGGAATCGAGAGGTCGGCCAAAATGACTGACATGCCGGACCCGGCGTGTACCGCGCTTCAAAGGCGATAGTTGCCGGAGCCCAATCCGGTCCGGCGAATTGCCGGACGATGTAAATCGGAAAAACGTTCTGAAGCCACTGTGAATGCTCGAGATGCTGAAGCCCCTTGGTCCCGGCAAGCCTGCTGCAATAGCGCACATGATCGTCGTGGTGCTCGAGCCAGTTGCTCAAGTTTGAGTCTTCGAGCGATGCCCATTTGCAGGCCTGTTGTAGCGCGACAAGCAGCGTCGGAGAATGACCGATTAAAATCCGGGTCCTTTCACTCAGGTGGCCGAAATGTAGCGTCTTGGCAGCGTGGAATCCGAAATCCTCTATGCCCTGCGACCTACTGGCAAACTCCGCAAATTCGATCGCAGGTAAAATCGGAACGTAGTGATCGGATTTTTCCTCCAGCGACGCTGGTAAACGAAATTTCTCCAGCAGCGAAGCGGTTGGCGTGCCAAGATTATTCAGAATGTCCGCGAAAGGACTAAGGTGTTGACAACGCGTCAAATGAATCTTCGGCACTGACTGCACCTCAAAACGAAATCTAAAACGTACTAAAGAACGCGCAGTTGGCAGCCCAACTGCATGCCTGCCTGAATCTTGTCGACAGACTATCAGTTCCGCACCGCTTTTTGCTTCCGTTTTATCGAGCACAATCCTTCCGAGAGAGTTTCAGGTTTCGGACAATTCCATTTGACGAAAATTTTGGCGCCTATTGGCCAGATGAGTCCCATCAAGGGCCCGTAGTCTCATCACCCGAATTCCATTGAGGGAGCATAGGCTTCGCGCCTCGCACCAACCGATGAGAGCTGTCCGCTTGCCTTCACCCAAGGCGGTCCGCGCCGCCATTGTTGCATCACTGCGGCACGGTGACGCAACCCTGGATAGCACAGCCCACGCGCTCAAAATCAGTGGACGCACATTGCAGCGTCATCTCGAACGCATGGGTACAAGCCACGGCAAACTGCTCGCCGAGGTGCGTTTGCAGATCGCGTGCCACTTGCTCGCCGATTCGAGTAAGCGCTTGTCGGATATCGCTAAATTCCTCGGTTATACCAACGCGAGCAGCTTCAGCCGATCTTTTGCCCGTTTGATGAAAATTCAACCTGTTGTTTATCGGCGGCAGCAACGTGGCCGCAAGCATGATGGTTGATTTGCTCGCCGTCGTTCTCATGCGATCAGCCGCTGAACAACTTCTGACGATTGGCGCGAAATGGCAAGACGCGCGATGTGAATTGGCGCGAAATGCAGAACGGTCGCCGCGGCGGTGAAAGCGTCACCAGCGCGAGCGAGCTATCCCGCCATTGATCTATATCAATGACGACCATGGTGAATTGGGAGGTGTCGCTAGCGTTTTCGGCTTGTCTGCACGGCGCTGCTCCAAGCTGCTTTTTGAATTGCTCAAGTGCCGATCGAAAAAGAACAACCAGCCTGCAAAGGAGAACACCATCATGATGGCTCGCCTTGCCCTGATCGCGGCTTGCGCCGCTGGTTTAGTGGCTCTTCCGCACCAACTTCTTGCTCAATCGCCGGCAGAGAACAAGCCGCACATTCCGCTTGATAAATCCATCGGTCAGGCAAAGCCGGAAGTGGTCCCGTCTCTTTTTGTCCTCAACTCGCGCGGCGCGAGTCTGAAGGAAGGTAAACTGGTGCTGACGGGAATTTCACCGAATGCGATCGTCTTTGCCGATCGGCCTGTTCGCGCCGCCGGGCATGATCTCACGTCGCGAATTGTCGAGGATTGGGGCAACGGCAGCGACAACTTTGCGAAGGATCCCCCAAACGCCACCGTGTCCGGATTCAAGAAGGACGGATCATCCGTGGTCGATGCCGTCGTCGTACTGAAATCGCCCAAGCTTGAGGGTGACAAGCTGACTTTCGATGTCGACATACTCGAAGGCGATCTCGCTGGAGCGGACGGCCCGGCATCAGTCTTTATCGACATCATTGGCCGGCCATTCACGCCGTTGTCTTTCGCCGGCGTCGCCCGCCGCACGGCCTGGCGGGGAGCGTTCTACCGTGGCGCTGCTTTCGCGGGAGCGGCCGCTGTGGCCGGCGCAGCGGCGTATCCCTATTACGCTCCCCGATGCGGATACTACCCCTATCCGCCTTGCTATTGAGCGTTGCCGATTAGCGGCATCGTAGCCGCCAATTTTTACACTCGTCTAAACGACGCCGTTGCAAAAGGCGTGAGCCACGAACCTACGTCATTCGTTTGTATCAGGAAGGAGATAACGATGAACATCACCCGTCGATCCCTCGCACTTGGCGGAATGGGGTTGCTCGCAGGAGTCGCCGCAACACGACCGACTCTTGCGCAGGATTCCTTTCTCGGAGTGGGACAAGGCCTGGAAGAGTTTTGGCTGGCCAGCGACGCCTACATCTTCGGCTATCCGCTGATGACGATGGAGATGACCCGGCGGATCATCACCAATGTCGCCGAGCCCGTGGGCACGCGCGGCCCGATGGGGCATATCATCAAGCTACGACAATATCCCGACGCCTCGTTCCGGGACGTCACGGCGCCGAACGCGGACACGCTCTACACGACCTCGTTTTTCGATGTCGGGAAAGAACCATGGGTGCTCAGCATCCCCGACATGAAGGGACGCTATTTCCTGATGCCGATGCTGGACGGTTGGACGACGGTTTTCCAGGTGCCCGGCAAGCGTACCACTGGCACCGGCGCGCAGACCTACGCGATTACCGGGCCCGGTTGGAAAGGCACGCTGCCGGATGGCGTGAAGCAGTATAAGTCGCAGACCAATATCGTGTGGCTGCTCGGCCGGATCTACTGCACCGGCACGCCGGAAGATTACGCGGCCGTACACAAGCTGCAGGACGAGTGCAAGCTCGTGCCGCTCAGCGCTTACGGCAAGCCGTACACGCCGCCTGTGGGCAAGGTCGATCCGTCGATCGACATGAAAACGGCCGTCCGCGAACAGGTCAATCGCATGGACGCGGTGTCGTATTTCAAGCTGCTGTGCGAACTCATGAAGTCCAATCCGCCCTACGCAGCTGACGCACCTCAGCTTGCGAAATTTGCTCGCATCGGCATCGTACCCGGGCAGGATTTTGACGAGAGCAAGCTGAAGGCGGACTTCCTGAAGCGCGTGCCGGAGGTGTCGTTTGACCGGATCATGGTTCAGTTCAAGATCAACAAGGCCATCAAGGACGAGAACGGCTTCGCTTTCACGACGAAGACCGGCATCTATGGCACCGATTATCTGATGCGTGCCCTGGTGACAGCGATCGGACTTGGTGCCAACCGTCCGCAGGACGCGGTGTATCCCACCTCGCAAAAAGACGCCGATGGTCACAAGTACAATGGCGCGAACAAGTACGTGATGCGGTTTCCCAAAGGCCATTTGCCTCCAGCGGAGGGATTTTGGTCGCTTACGATGTATGACAGCGGCTATTTCTTCGTAAAGAACCCGCTCAACAGGTACTCGGTCAGTGCTCGTGAAGATTTGAAGGAAAATCCGGACGGCTCAACCGACCTGTACATTCAGAAGGACTCTCCCGGCAAAGACAAGGAATCCAACTGGCTGCCTGCGCCAGAGGGAGATTTTATCCTCATGCTACGCATGTACTGGCCGCAGGAGACAGACCCGTCGATCATCAACGGAACATGGACGGTTCCTGCAGCCAGGAAGGTTGGCGCTTGAGACCACGGTCTCATGCCGGCGCGACGGCGCCGGCATGAGGCCGACCGTTCGGAGTAGGGCTTAAGGCGCGGTACTCTCAAAACATGCGGGGGGCTATCATGTGGGGGCTTGACCTTGGAAGAGGAAGACACCGCGTTGGACGAAGCGAGGTAAGGTCATCTCTCCGTCCCGCGTTCAAGAATGCGGCCATTGCCTCGGCGATTGCGGCGCTGTTGGTGCCCGCTACCACCGTCCGCGCCGATGAGGGCGGCGTGTCCTACTGGCTTCCTGGCCGCTTCAGCAGCCTTGCTGCGACACCTCAGGTTCCCGGCTGGTCGATGGCGGCAGTCTACTATCACACCAGCGTAAGTGCATTTGGTACTGCGGCCGCCGCGAGAGAAGTTCACGTCGGCAGAATTCCCGCAACAGTAAACGTCGATCTGAACTTGCGTCTGAATGGGCGGGGGGATCTCGTCCTGCTCAATCCCACTTACACCTTCGCAACGCCGGTGCTGGGCGGGCAACTCGCCATCGGTGTAACGGGACTGTTCGGGCGATCGAGCGCCGATCTTGCCGGAATGCTGACGGCGGCCGTTGGCCCGTTCGGGGTAACGCGTGCGGGCAGTTTCGGCGACTCCGTCACATCGGTCGGCGATCTCTACCCGCAGGCGACGCTCAAGTGGAACGCAGGCGTCCACAATTTCATGACCTATGTCACAGGAGATATTCCCGTTGGCGCTTACAGTTCGACCCGGCTCGCCAATCTCGGCATCGGTCATGCTGCCATCGACGGCGGCGGCGGCTACACATACTTCAATCCGCAGGCCGGTCACGAGTTTTCCGCCGTCGCGGGCCTCACCTACAATTTCAAGAATCCGGATACGCAATACCAGAACGGCATCGACTTCCACGTGGATTGGGGAGCCTCGCAGTTTCTGTCGAAGCAGGCCTTCGTTGGCCTCGTTGGCTATGCTTATCAGCAGATTACCGATGACTTCGGCCAGCATCCCGCCTTGGGAGGCTTTCGGTCCCGTGTGCTAGGCATCGGTCCGCAGGTCGGCTTCCTGTTCCCTGTGGGAGACATGCAGGGATATCTGAACCTGAAAGGTTACGGTGAGTTCGCTGCCGAGAATCGCCCGGCCGGCTGGAATACATGGTTGACCTTCTCAATCTCGCCGATGGCGCCAACCAGCACGGTGACGCCAACCAGGCGGCTAGCGAAATAGCGGCCAGCCAATGTTGCCGGACACGCCATCAATCAGTCAGCTCTCTCACGTCATTTCCCAGGCGGCCGCACCCGCGTTTCTTCTTGGCGCACTGGCGGCCTTTATCGCCCTGCTGATATCTCGCCTGAACAGGATCATCGATAGGTCGATCTACCTGAACCAGATTTCTGATCAGGACCAAGCGAGAAGCCGGCTCAAGGCAGACTTGCCCCGCCTTGTTCGGCGTGCCGCCATGATCAATCGTGCGATCTTCTGGGCCATCATGGGAAGCATTTCGATAGGCATCGTCATCATCGTGGGCTTCGTAAGTGCATTCTTTGAGATCCGGCACGAACGAGGCGTCGCCATCCTCTTCGTCATTTCTGTTTCAGCCTTCATCGTGTCTCTGACGGATTTCGCGCGAGAGGTTCGGATTGCGCCGAACGAGTTTGACCATTACGGCTGATTTGACCTATACCTGATTCGGTCAAAGACATTAGAAAACAGCAGCTTAGTTTAGGGTATAAAGATACCGGTGCTGTGCATGGGGTTGTTTTCAACATTTTGAGTCCGGCCCACCGGCGCTCACCTGGAACGGTACTGATTACTCCACCGGCACCACGTCCACGGCCACCGCGAGCTTTTGCTTGCGCGATCCCACGATGATGCCATCGACCGGCGAGACGTCGGAGAAGTCGCGCCCGACCGCCAGGATGATGTGGTCGTTCTCGACCAGGAGGTCGTTGGTCGGATCGAACCCGATCCAGCCGATCTCACTGCCGCACCACACCGACACCCAGGCATGGGTGGCGTCGGCGCCCTGCAGGCGCGGCTGGCCCGCCGGCGGGTAGGTGCGTAAGTAACCGCTGACATAGGCCGCCGGCAGCCCGAGGCCGCGAAGGCCCGCGATCATCACATGGGCAAAGTCCTGGCAGACGCCGTGGCGTTTCTCGAACACTTCTCGCAGCGGCGTCGAGATCACGGTGGCTTTCGGATCGTATTTGAACTCGTGGCGGATGCGGTGCATCAGGTCGATGGCACTAACGAGAATGCCCTGCCCTTGCGGAAAGCTTGCAGCGGCGTAAGCGGTAACCGGCCCGAGCACCGGCACCAGCGAACTTGCAAAGACGTAGCCGACCGGCGAGGCCGGACCGAGGCTTGAGGCCTCGAAGGCGACGTCGCGCACGCTCTCCCATGACGGGCTCGGCGCGGTGCGGGCGAGCGCCTGGCGCGCGACCTGCACCCGCGACCTGGAATCTATCCGCAAGCTGCGATGCGCGGTTTCGATCAGCACGCTCTCGGTATGGGTTCCGAAAAAATCCCGCCGTATCGTGCGCTCCGCCGGCTTGGGGCGGATCTCGACGGAATGCGAGACCAGCTGCTGCCCGTCGCCGCTGCGCGGCTCGAGCCGCAGCGAGCAGCGCGCAAAACTCACCGGGCTCTCATAGCTATAGGTCGTGACGTGACGGATGTCGTAGATCACGCGAGGCCCGTCAGCTTCTCCGGCCGGCTCGCATTCGGTCCGTGCGGGAAGTAATGCAGGCCGATGGCGTCGGCGAGGTTGAGCAGGTCCTGCTCCAGCGCGAACAGGGCTTTGACATCCAGCGCTGCGGCCTCCGCGGTCGTCAGCATCGCCTGCAGCGCCACCGCCAGACGCTGCGGCCGCTCGATCAAGCCATGCTCCTTGAGGCTCGGAAGGCTCGCAATGTGCTCGTTGAGCGCCGCCACCTGAAACGCTACCGAGCGCGGATTGTAGGGGTCGAGCACCGCCAGATCGCGCACCGGCGCCAGGGCCGGCCCGACCAGATAGCGCGAACGGTAGGTGATCTGGCAATCCACCAGCGTCAGCAAAACGTCGAGGTCCTCGTCGCCGGCCTCGTCATAGGCGAACTGTCGGGCAAACCGCGCGGTGTTGATGGCGCGCTCGGCGCGGCGGCCCATCTCGAGGAAGCGCCAGCCGGCGGCGCGGTTCATGTTCTCCTGTGCGAGCCCGGCAAAGCTCGCGAGCTCCTGCAAGGACAACTCGGCGGCGCTGACGATGCCGTCATCATCGTCGGCTTCCACAGAGAGGCGTTCCACCATCTCGGTGATGACCTGCCAGGCGTCGGGCGAAAGCCGCTCCCGCAGCGAGGTCGCGGTGCGCTGCGCCGATCGCAGCAGCGACAGTGCCGAGCCGAATTTTTCCGCACTTTGCAGCGCCTCGGCGGCGACCTTGGCGGAATTGGCCCGGCTCGCCTGCGAGGTCGCGCCCCAGGTCACCAGAAGCCGCTGGATGCGCTCGACCGAATGCAGCGCGGTCGATGCCCCGCTCGGTGCGCCCTTGCCGGAATCGCGCGTCGGCGTGCCGAGCGCGCGGATCAGCCGCAGCGTCGCCTCGGCGCGTTCGAGATAGCGGCCGAGCCAGAACAGATTGTCTGCGGCACGGCTGGGCACCACGCCGGCGATGCGCCTGATCCGCACCGTGTCGGCCGCCGGCAACAGCGTCGAAGCCGCTATTGGTTTGTCGGACACCACCCAGACGTCGGCCGCGCGCGCCCCGTCGCCCATCGACACCGCACGGGCGTCGGGCTGATCGGCGATCCGGCAGAAGCCGCCCGGCAGAATGGTCCAGCCGTTCGGGGTGGCGGCGGCAAACACCCGGAGTACGAACGGACGCGGCGTGATCCGGCCGTTCTCCCAGGTGGGCGTCGTCGACAGCCGCACCAGCTCCTGGCCGACAAAGTCGATGCCGCGGTCGGAAATCGCAGACCTGAGCCGCTCGCGCTCGGGCGGAGACAACTCGCCCGCAAGCACGGGTCCGCTGCCCGGAAAGCCCGGCACGGCACGGCCATAGGCGCCCTCGATCGCAAAATCGTCGAGCCGCGACAGCACTTCCTCGCGCGCCGATTTCTGGCCGCACCACCAGGTCGCGATGTGCGGCATCAGCAAATCCTCGCTGAGCAGGCGGCGGCACAGATTGGGCAGGAAGCCGAGCAGCGCCCGCGCCTCCAGCACGCCGGAGCCGGGCATGTTGGCGACCACGACGCCGCTCTTGCGCAGCACGTCGATCAGGCCGGGCACGCCAAGATGCGAGGACGCATCGAGCTCCAGCGGATCGAGGAAGTTGGAATCGACCCGGCGCAGCAGCACATCGAGCCGCTTCAGGCCGGCGACGGTGCGGATATGGATGCGGTCGCCGCTGACGGCGAGATCATCGCCCTCGACCAGCAGGAAGCCGAGATAGCGCGCGATCGTCGCATGTTCGAAATAGGTTTCGTTGAAGGCGCCCGGCGTCAGCAATCCGATGCGCGGCTCGTCGCGGTCAGCGCTCGCGCGCAGCGCGTCGCGGAACGCCTCAAAGAACGGCGCGACGCGTTCGACATTCATCGACTTGTAGAGATTGGAGAAGGCGCGCGACAGCACCAGGCGGTTTTCCAGCGCGTAGCCGGCGCCCGACGGCGCCTGCGTACGGTCGCTGAGCACCCACCAGCGGCCATCGGGGCCGCGGCCGACATCGGCGGCGTAGAGATGCAGGTAGCGTCCGCCCGGCGGTTTGACGCCGCAGACCGCGCGCAGATATTCGTTGCTGCCGGCAATCGCCGCCGCGGGCACGGAGCCATCCGCGACCAGCCGGCCCTCGCCATAGAGGTCGCGCAGGATCATTTCGAGCAACTGCGCGCGCTGGGCGATGCCCGTGGTCAGTTGCCGCCAGTCGGTCTCGTCGATGATCAGCGGCAGATGGCTCAGCGGCCAGAGCCGGTCAGCGGTCTCGCCGGGCGCGCGATAGGTGACGCCGGCCTCCCGCAGATGGCGATCCGCGGAGGCGAACCGGCGCTCGATGTCGGCGGGCGAAAGCGCGGCAAAGGCATCGAAAAACCGCGCCCAAGCTGGCCGGGGCGCACCGTCCTGGCCGATATATTCATCCGGAATACCCGGCAGCCGGGCGTAGTCACGGGTCCATTGCGCCATCCGGCGCTGGCCCGGACGGGTCTTGCTATCCTGACTGCCGGCGTGCCCCGCCATCCGACTCTCCGATCTCAGCGCCTTTAGTGCCGGAGCGGCGTCCTCAAGTCGAGCGTCAAAGGAAATTCTATTGTGCGTTCCTCGGGCGGCAGATCGACCTTGCCCGGGGTGTGGCCGTGATCCTGAAACCGGGCCAGCCGCCGCGCCTCGGCCTCATAGGAATTGACCGGCTTGGTGTCATAGCTGCGGCCGCCGGGATGGGCGACATGATAGACGCAGCCGCCGAGCGAGCGGCCGTTCCAGGTATCAATTAAATCAAATGTCAGCGGGGCGTGGACCGGAATGGTCGGATGCAGCCCGGATGCCGGCTGCCAGGCCTTGAAACGGACGCCGGCGACCGCCTCACTGGCGCGGCCGGTGGCTGTCATCGGCATCCGCCGGCCATTGCAGGTGACGACGTGGCGGCCTTCGACAAAGCCCGACGCCTTGACCTGCAACCGCTCCACCGACGAATCGACATAACGCACGGTGCCGCCGGCCGAGCCCTCCTCGCCGAGCACGTGCCACGGCTCCAGCGCCTGACGCAGCTCCAGCGATACGCCGCCGTGATGGACCCGGCCGAACACCGGGAAACGAAACTCGAGCTGGGCCGAATACCATTCCGGCGAAAAATCGTAGCCGGACAGCTTGAGTTCTTCGAGCACCCCCAAGAAATCTTCCCAGAGGAAATGCGGCAGCATGAAGCGATCATGCAGCGCGGTGCCCCAGCGCACGAATTGGCCTTGCTGCGGCTCGCGCCACATTTTTGCGATCAGCGCCCGGATCAGGAGTTGCTGCGCCAGCGACATCCGCGGATCGGGCGGCATTTCCAGCGCGCGGAACTCGACGAGCCCGAGACGGCCGGTCGGGCCATCAGGCGAATAGAGCTTGTCGATGCAGATTTCGGCGCGATGGGTATTGCCTGTTATGTCGACCAGGATGTGCCGGAACAGGCGATCGACCAGCCATAGCGGCGCCTCGATGCCCGGCGGCGGCACATGGGCCAGCGCGATTTCAAGTTCATAGAGGCCGTCATGCCGCGCTTCGTCGATGCGCGGCGCCTGGCTGGTCGGGCCGATGAACATGCCCGAGAATAGGTAGGACAGCGACGGATGGCGCTGCCAGTACAGCACGAGACTCTTCAAGAGATCGGGCCGGCGCAGGAACGGCGAGTCCTGCGGCGTAGAGCCGCCGACCACGACGTGGTTGCCGCCGCCGGTGCCGGTGTGGCGGCCGTCGACCAGGAAACGGTTGGCGCCGAGGCGCGTTTTCGCGGCGTCCTCGTAAAGGCCGAAGGTGATGTCGACCGCCTCGCGCCAGCTCTGCGCCGGCTGGATGTTGATTTCGATCACGCCGGGATCGGGCGTCACCTTGATGACTTCGACGCGCGGATCGTATGGCGGCGAATAGCCCTCGACATGGACCTGCAATTTCAGCTCTTCGGCGGTCGCCTCCACCGCCGCGATCAGCTCCAGATAATCTTCGAGCTTCTCGACCGGCGGCATGAAGGCGCACAAAACGCCGTCGCGGATTTCGATCGACATCGCCGTGCGCACGGGCTCGAGTTTTGGCTTCTCTTTGGCCTTCGCGTCCTCGGCCTTAGTCCCCGTGTCGGAAGCTGCCAGTTCGTCGCGCGGCTCCATCGGATCCTGCTCGACGATATAGGGATATTCTTCCGGCGGAATGTGTTCCAGCGAAGCGATCGGCAGCCGCAGGCCGAGGGGGGAATCGCCTGGAAACAGGAACAGGTGGCCGCGCCGGATCTTCCAGCGTTCGCTGCGCCAGTGGCCAGGTGGGTGCTTGAAGGCCTCGTTCCAGCGCTGGATCGGCAGCACAAATCCCTTTGGCTTGTTGAGGCCGGAATCGAACACCCGCGCCATCCGCGCGCGTTCTTCCGGATCAGCCAATTTGGAGTCGGTCGGATCGACATTGGCCGGCAGCGCCGCTTCCTTCTGCAGCCAATGCGCGGTGTCCTCGAACGCGGGCAGCACGTAGTCGGTTGTGAGTCCGAGCTTTTGTGCGACGCCTTCGGCAAAATGCTCGGCGTCGGCGATTTCGGCCTTGCGCGGATTTTCGATGTTCGCGATCAGTTCGGCGTTCTTCCAGATCGGCACGCCATCCTTGCGCCAATAGAGCCCGAACGCCCAGCGCGGCAGGCTCTCGCCCGGATACCATTTGCCCTGCCCGTAATGCAGCAGGCCGCCGGGCGCAAAACGCACGCGTAATTTGCGAATGAGATCGTCAGCGAGCGTGCGCTTGGTCGGACCGACCGCGGCGATATTCCACTCCGGCGATTCCAGATCGTCGACGGAGACAAACGTCGGCTCGCCGCCCATCGTCAGCCGCACGTCTTCCATTTTCAGATCGGCGTCGACGGCTTCGCCTAACCTGTCGAGACGCGACCAGGATTCGTCCGAGAACGGCCGCGTGATCCGCGGCGCCTCGCGGATGCGCTTGACGCTCATCTCGAAGCCGAATTCGGTGTTGGCGAATCCTGCGGTGCCCGAGATCGGCGCCGCCGAGCGGTAATGCGGCGTGGCGGCGACGGGGATGTGCCCCTCGCCGGTCAGCATGCCCGAGGTGACGTCGAAGCCGATCCACCCTGCCCCCGGCAGATAGACCTCGGCCCAGGCATGCAGGTCGGTGAAATCGCTTTCGACCTCGCGCGGGCCTTCGACCGGATCGATGTCGGGGCGGAGTTGAATGAGATAGCCGGAGACGAAACGCGCGGCGAGTCCGAGATGCCTGAAGATCTGGATCAGGAGCCAGGCGGAGTCGCGGCAGGAGCCGGAGCCGGCGGCCAGCGACTCCTCCGGCGTCTGGATGCCCGGCTCCATCCGGATGACGTAACCGATTTTCTTCTGCAGCTGCGCGTTGAGGTCGACCAGGAAATTGACCGTGCTGTCGGCCTCACGCGGGATGTCCTTCAGATAGGCGGCAAACAGCGGCCCCTCGTCCGAGGTCGCCAGATATGGCGCCAACTCGGTCTTGAGATCGTTGGTATATTGAAACGGAAAACTGGTGGCGTAGGGTTCGACGAAGAAGTCGAACGGATTGACCACGGTCATCTGCGTCGAGAAATCGACCTCGATCTTCAGCTCGCTCGCCTTCTCCGGAAAAACGAATCGCGCCAGCCAGTTGCCTTGCGGATCCTGCTGCCAGTTCACGAAGTGATTTGAGGGCGTGACCTTGAGCGAATAGCTCAGCACCGGCGTGCGCGTGTGCGGCGCCGGCCGCAGGCGTACGGTTTGAGGCCCGATGTCGATCGGTCGGTCGTATTTGTAGTGCGTAACGTGATGCAGTGCGACGAAGATCGACACGGACGGGCTACTCCAGCAGCTTTTTTAAGCAGAACACTGGTTCCGGTGTGGATCAAGCACTAACAACGGGCAGCGGTTGCCTATGGGAAGTGCGGATATCGCCCTCGGTGTCGTCCCGGCCTTGAGCCGGGACCCATACCGCGTGATCTCTCTATGGGGCACACTGGCCAACACCTTCCGCAAAACCAAAGCCTGTGGTTATGGGTCCCGGCTCAAGGCCGGGACGACAGCGGAATGTGCGTCATCTACATCGTCGCGCCAATCACCCATGGCGCGAACTCCGCGCCGCCGAAATCAAAACTCTCGCTCTTGGTCGGCTGGCCGGATGCGGTTTTCAGCATCAGTTCGAAGATGCGCTGGCCGCATTCCTGCACCGTCTCCTGGCCGTCGAGGATGGTCCCGCAATTGACGTCCATGTCCTCTTCCATACGGGTGTACATCGGCGTGTTGGTCGCAAGCTTGATCGAGGGCGCGGGCTTGCAGCCGAACACGCTGCCGCGGCCGGTGGTGAAGCAGACCAGATTGGCACCTCCAGCCACCTGCCCGGTCGCCGCGACCGGGTCGTAGCCGGGCGTGTCCATGAACACAAAACCCTTCTTGGTGACGGGCTCGGCGTAGTTCAGCACGTCGACCAGATTGGTGGTGCCGGCCTTGGCCATCGCGCCCAGTGACTTTTCCAGAATGGTCGTGAGGCCGCCGGCCTTGTTGCCGGGACTCGGATTGGCGTTCATCTCGGCGCCTTCCCGCGCCGTGTATTCATCCCACCAGCGCATCAGGCCGACGAGTTTCTCGCCGACCTCGCGGCTGACCGCGCGCCGCGTCAGCAGATGTTCGGCGCCATAGGTCTCCGGCGTTTCCGACAGAATGACGGTGCCGCCATGGCGCACCAGCAGATCGCTCGCAGCTCCCAGCGCCGGATTGGCGGATACACCGGAATAGCCGTCGGAGCCGCCACATTGCAGGGCCACGGTCAGTTCGCTCGCCGGTACCGGCTCCCGCTTCACTTTATTCGCGTCGATCAAGGCTTCGCGCACAAAGGCGACGCCGGCCTCCACGGTCTTGCGGGTGCCGCCGACTTCCTGGATGTCCATCGCGCGCAGACGGCCCGCGAGCTTCTGCTCCTGCATCAAGCCGCCGATCTGGTTGACCTCGCAGCCGAGGCCGAGCACCACGACGGCCGAAAAATTCGCATGCCGTGCGTAACCGCCGAGCGTCCGCCGCAGCAGCGCCAGCGGTTCGTCCTGCGTCATGCCGCAGCCGGTCTTATGCGTCAGCGCCACCACGCCGTCGACATTGGGAAAATCCGCGAGCGGATTGTCGCCGGTGAACGGATTTTTCTTGAACATGTCAGCGACGATACCGGCGACATGCGCGCTGCAATTCACCGAGGTGAGAATGCCGATATAGTTGCGGGTCGCGACCCGCCCGTCGGAACGGCGAATGCCGTCGAAGGTCGCGGGCAGGTCGAAATTCGGTGTCGGGGTGACGTCGACGCCGAACGCATAGTCCTTGGAAAAATCGCCCATGCCGCAATTCTGGGTGTGGACGTGCTGGCCCGGCGCGATAGGAATCGTCGCAAAGCCGATGATCTGGCCGTAACGCCGCACCGGCTCGCCGGCCGCGATCGGCTTGATCGCCACCTTGTGGCCGGCGGGAATCCGCTCGACCGTGGTGACGCCGTCGGCCACGACCATGCCCGCCGGCAGGCTGGAACGTGCAATCAGCACGCCATCATCGGGGTGCAGGCGGATCACGGGGGCTGGGGCCATGACAGGTCTCCTGGCTAAGTTGGCGAATAGCGAGTGGCGAGTAGCGAATGGTTTTACTCCACTCGCTACTCTCTCGAAACCCTATTCGCCATTCGCTACTCGCTATTCGCGAGTCTTACGCCTTGCCGGCTGAGTCCTTGCGGGTCTGGTTCACCTGCATCTTGGCGTAGGTCGCCATCAGGCCGCTCTCGTTCGACAGCGTCACCAGCTTGAAGCCCATGTCGATCGCGCGGACGGCGCCTTCTGCACCCGAGCAGTGGATGCCGGCGTGCAGACCGCGCTTGCCGCATTCCTTGATGATCTTCTCGTAGATCTTGAGGATTTCCGGCTCTTCGCGGTCGAGCTTCGGCACCAGGCCATAGGAGAAGCCGAGATCAGAGGGTCCGATATAGACGCCGTTGATGCCCTCGACATCGAGGATCGCTTCCATGTTCTCGACCGCGGTCTTGGTCTCCATCATCGGCAGCAGCACGATTTCGTCATTGGCGGTCTGCTGATAGGTGCCGGCGGAACCGTACATGCCGGAGCGGATCGGGCCGTTCGAGCGCGTGCCCTTTGGCGGATACTTCGCATACTGAACCAGGTTCTTCGCTTCCTCCGGCGTGTTGATCATCGGGCAGATCACGCCATAGGCGCCGCCATCGAGAACCTTGCCGATGATGCCCGGCTCGTTCCAGGGAACGCGGACCATCGGCGTCACCGGGTGACCGTTCATCGCCTGGAAACACTGCACCATCGACAGGTAATCCTGCACACCGTGCTGCATATCCACGGTGACGCTGTCGAAGCCGCATTGCGCGATCACTTCGGCCGAAAACCCTGACGGGATGGCCAGCCAGGCGTTGACGACGGCCTTGCCCGAAGCCCAGACTTTCTTGACGTTGTTTGTAGTCATTGATCGCGTTTCCTTTTGTGATCGTTGCAATCGGTGGATTTCACGGAACAGCCTAGCTCACGGCCCGCTGGATACTGACCTCGCTGACACCGACCTCGCGGGCGGTATTGACGATCGCTGCCCAGGTATCATCAGGCAGCGGCACACCATTCTTGGTGCGGTCGGCACGCATTTTCTTCTCGGGATCGCCGGGGATCAGCACGGCGTCAACGCCTGAGATCGGCTTGGTGGCCCGGATGAAGTCGACATAGCGCGAGATTTCGCCGTCGAAGAAATTGCTGGTGTCGACCACCTTGGGATCGACATAGATCGCGAGCATCCCGTTGGCGAATTGCCGGTCCGCCGAAGTAGCACCGGTGCCGGTCAATGCGCCGCCGAGCAATTCGCAGATGAACGCGAGCCCTGATCCCTTGTGCTCGCCGAACGCGCGGATCGCGCCGGTACCCTTGGTGTGATCGCGCGGGCCTTCCGCGCTGTGCGGCCCGTACAGCACCGCCGGATCTTCGCTTAGCGTGCCGTCGGCATCGACCAAAGCTCCCTTTGGCAATTTCTTGCCGCCGCGGCTTGCGACCAGCACCTTGCCTTCGGCGACGACCGAGGTCGCAAAATCGAGCACGATCGGATCCTGGCCCTTTCGCGGAATGCCGACGCAGTAAGGTGCGGTCGACAGCCGTTTCTCGACGCCGCCATAGGGCGCAACCAGCAGCGAGCCGGCCGCGTTGACGAAATGCACCGAGACCAGGCCTTCGGCCGCAGCCATCTCCGCCCAGTCACCGACGCGGCCGATATGGCCGGCGTTGCGCAGCGCGATCGCGGCCAGCCCCGCCTTCCTGCATTTCTCGATGCCGATCCGCACGGCTTGCGGCGTCACCGTCTGTCCGTAGCCGAACTTGCCGTCAATGACAGCGAGCGAAGGCGTATCGACCACAACTTCGGCGATCTGATCGGGAACCACCGAACCCTTTTGCTGCCAGCTGACGTAGAGCGGTACCCGGATCACGCCATGGCTGTCATGGCCGGTCAGATTGGCTGTGGTCAGATAGGTCGCGATACGCCTTGCTTCTTCAGGTGAGGATTTCGAGCGGGAAAAAACCTCGGCAACGAAATCGATCAAATTGCTGACTTGGATCGTGACCATGTCTGGAGTTCAGCCTGTTCTTCGTCTTGGGTCCAGCCGCATCATCCCGCGACGAAACCGCTAGCTCCCGCGCCGGTTTTCACGACCAGCTTGGCTGCACTTTGAGCGAAAAATCGCGTGCGTGTCTATGGCCTCAGTCGCACTCCGGCAATGATTGCAATCATTTGCCGCCCGCTATGCGTGGCGCCGGTAGCATCATGCAAATTTGTGCTCACTCCTCGATCTCGCCGCCTTCCTCGCCTGCCACTTCCATGGCCACGAGGCTGCGTTCCAGCACGCCCAGCATATCCTGCAATTCGGCAAGCTTGCGGGCACCATAGCGGCTGGTGATTTCGGCGTAGATCGCTTCCGAGGTCGGCGCCACCGCCTCGATCAGTTTCAATCCCTTGGCCGATATCGACACTACGGCGCGGCGCAGATCGGCCTTGGCCGTACGGCGCTCGATCAACTGCCGCGCTTCGAGGTCGCGCAGGATGCGCGACAGGCTTGGTCCCAGCAGAAACGCGACGCGCGCCAGTTCGGTGACTTCAATGGCATCCACGGTCGTGAGCGCGCGCAGGATCCGCCATTGCTGTTCGGTGAGGCCGTGATTGCGCAAGGACGGGCGGAACTGTCGCATCACGGCCTCGCGGGCGCGCAGCAGCGACATCGGCAGCGAACGCGAGAAGTCGCGCATCGGCGCGCGCCGCGTCGTCTCGGCCGTTTCCGTGCTGGTTTCCGTCTCCGACTTCTTCCGTGCCATCCGCCAATCGTCCGCCATCAGTAATGCTGATCAAAGGGAATAAAATTTTGCGGTGCAGCAAGCGCTAATTCGGTTTGATCGATTTCACTTAACATGTTAATCATCTCCCGGCACCCTCTTTTTGCTGAGAGCATATGGCCCTTTCCAACGACCAAATTCGCGCCGCCGCCGAGCGGCTGGACCATGCGGAAAAGACCCGCACGCAGATCCGGCAGATTTCGCTCGAACATCCCGGCATTTCAATCGCAGATGCCTACGCGATTCAGAAGGCGTGGGTCGACATGAAGATCGCGCAGGGCCGCATTGTCAAAGGCCACAAGATCGGCCTGACCTCGAAGGCGATGCAGAGCGCGCTCAATATCAACGAGCCGGATTCCGGCATCCTCCTCGACGACATGTTCTTTGCCGACGGCGGTCTGGTACCATCGGACCGCTTCATCGCCACCCGCGTCGAGGCCGAACTGGCGTTCGTGATGAAGACCCGGCTTTCGGGCCCTGACTGCACAGTGTTCGATGTACTCAACGCCACCGATTTCGTGGTGCCGTCGCTGGAAATTCTGGACACACGCGTCGAGCGGGTCGATCCGCAAACCAAGGCAACGCGAAAAATCTTCGACACCATCGCCGACAACGCGGCCAATGCCGGCATCGTGCTCGGCGGTCGGCCGATCCGCCCGATGGATGCGGATCTGCGCTGGATCGGCGCGCTGTGTTTTCGCAACGGCCAGCTGGAAGAAACCGGCCTTGCCGCCGGCGTGCTCAATCATCCCGCCACCTCCGTGGCCTGGCTCGCCAACAAGATCGCGCCCAATGGCCTGGCGCTGGAGGCTGGTCAGGTGGTGCTGGCGGGATCGTTCATCCGACCGATCGAAACCCGCAAAGGCGACACGATCCAGGCCGACTATGGTCCCTACGGCTCGGTGAGCTGCTACTTCGCTTGATGCTTTCGCGGGAAACGCTGGAGTTAAGGACATGCCGCATTTCACGATCGAATATTCAGCCAACCTCGACGGACGCGTCGATATGGGTGCTGTCGTGGAACTGGTACGCAAGGCCGCGGTTGAAACCGGTATCTTCCCGCTCGGCGGCATCCGTGTCCGGGCGATCAAATGCGAGCACTATGCCATCGCTGACAACAGACTCGATTACGGCTTCCTCGACATGGTGCTGCGGCTCGGCGAAGGCCGCGATCTCGCCACCCGAAAGAAGGCCGGCGAGCACATTTTCAAGGCCCTCTCGGCCCATCTCGATCCGGTATTCACCGAGACAAAGTTCGCATTGTCGTTCGATATGCAGATCAACGACAAGGACACCAGCTGGAAGCGCAACAACATCCACGAAGCCTTGAAGGTGGAGACGGTCAATGGATAAGGCGACACCGAAGGACGTATTCCAGGCCAACCGCGACCGCGCGGCTCCCCTGCTCGCCAAGCTGAAGGACGAGGGCATCGGGCACATGATAGACGGCAAGGTGGTGCCGTCGATTTCAGGACAGACGTTCGAGACCAAATCGCCGATCGACGGCGCGGTGCTGGCCTCCGTCGCGCGCGGCAAGCCTGATGATATCGACCGCGCCGCGACCGCGGCTTCTAAGGCGTTCAAATCCTGGCGCGATATGCCGGCGATGACGCGCAAGAAGCTGCTGCATCGGGTGGCCGATGCCATCGAAGACCGCGCCGACGATATCGCGGTGCTGGAATGTATCGATACCGGGCAGGCCCATCGCTTCATGGCCAAGGCCGCGATCCGCGCCGCGGAGAATTTCCGCTTCTTTGCCGATAGATGCGCCGAAGCCCGCGACGGCCTCAGCACGCCGAGCGAGGAGCACTGGAACATCTCGACCAGGGTGCCGATCGGTCCGGTCGGCGTGATCACGCCGTGGAACACGCCGTTCATGCTGTCGACCTGGAAAATCGCGCCGGCGCTCGCCGCCGGCTGCACGGTGGTCCACAAACCCGCCGAGTGGTCGCCGGTGACGGCCGATCTCCTCGCAAAGCTGGTGAAGCAGGCCGGCGTGCCGGACGGGGTGCTCAACACCGTGCATGGCATCGGCGAAGAGGCCGGCAAGGCGCTGACCGAACATCCCGCGATCAAGGCGATTGGGTTCGTCGGCGAAAGCTCGACGGGTTCGGCGATCATGGCGCAGGGCGCGCCGACCTTGAAGCGCGTGCATTTCGAACTCGGCGGCAAGAACCCCGTGATCGTGTTCGACGACGCGGATCTCGACCGTGCGCTCGATGCTGTCGTGTTCATGATCTACTCGCTCAATGGCGAGCGCTGCACCTCGTCGAGCCGGCTGCTGGTCCAGCAAGACATTGCGGAAAAGTTCATCGAAAAACTCACGGCGCGGGTGAAGGCGCTGAAGGTCGGCCATCCCCTCGATCCCGTGACCGAAATAGGTCCGCTGATCCATGAGCGGCATCTGGCAAAAGTCTGCAGCTATTTCGAGGTCGCGCAGAAGGACGGCGCGACCATCACGGTCGGTGGCAAGCCGCATGACGGCCCTGGCGGCGGACATTACGTGCAGCCGACGCTGGTTACCGGTGCGAATTCAAAAATGCGTGTCGCGCAGGAAGAGGTGTTCGGGCCGTTCCTGACAGTAATTCCGTTCAAGGACGAGAACGACGCGATCGAGATCGCCAACGGCGTGCAGTACGGCCTCACCGGTTATGTCTGGACCGGCGACATGGGGCGCGCGCTGCGCGTCGCGGACGAACTGGAAGCCGGCATGATCTGGCTCAACTCCGAGAACGTGCGCCATCTGCCGACGCCGTTCGGCGGCATGAAATCATCCGGCATCGGCCGCGACGGCGGCGATTACTCGTTCGACTTCTACATGGAAACCAAACACGTCTCGCTGGCGCGCGGGACGCACAAGATACAGCGTTTAGGCACGACCTCATCCTGAGGAGCGCGCGTAAGCGCACGTCTCGAAGGATCGGTTACGGGCCTCATGGTTCGAGACGGCGCAAGAGCGCCTCCTCACCATGAGGAGAAGCAACACCGCGAAACTGGGAAAGTGACATGCCGGTACCTACACACACCTTCGATCCGCCGTTCAACATCATCCGCTCCAGCCACGCCGTGCTCGACGTGACGGATCTGAACGCCTCTAGCGACTTCTACGAAAAGACCGTCGGCCTCCATGTCGAGGATCGCGACGACAACGCGGTCTATTTGCGCGGCGCCGAGGAGCACCAGCATCACTCGCTGGTGCTGCGAAAGGCGCAAACCGCGGCCTGCAACCGGCTCGGCTTCAAGGTCGGCAATGACGGCGATCTCGACAAGGCAGCGAGCTTCTTCTCCGAGAATGGCATAACCTATGCCTTCGCCGAGCAGCCGTTCCAGGGCCGCACGCTGCACTTTACCGATCCCTTCGGCTTCCAGATCGAGCTCTATGCGACGATGGAGAAGCGCCCGCATCTGCTGCGGCGCTACGACCTCTACAAGGGCTGCCATCCGCAGCGGCTCGACCATTTCAACGTCTTCGCGGCCGAGGTGCAGGGCACCGTCGACTTCTACGCGCGGCTCGGTTTCCGCCTGACCGAATATGGCGAGGAGGACGGGCCGAACGGGCGCATCGCGGCGGCCTGGATGCACCGCAAGGGCAATGTGCACGATTTTGCGATCACCAACGGCAAGGGCCCTCGCCTGCACCATTTCGCTTATTGGGTGCCGACCGCGATGAACGTGCTGCATCTCTGCGACGTGATGGCTTCCAGCGGCTTCCTCAAAAATATCGAGCGCGGTCCCGGCCGCCACGGCATTTCGAACGCCTTCTTCCTCTACATCCGCGACCCCGACGGCCATCGCCTCGAACTCTACACCAGCGATTATTTTACCGGCGATCATGACCACGAGCCGCTGCGCTGGTCGCTGAAAGATCCGCGCCGGCAAACGCTGTGGGGCGCACCGGCGCCGCGCTCCTGGTTCGAGCAGGGCTCGCCGTTCACGGGCCAGGCGGTGCGCGAACCGGCGTTCGTCGCCGACGTCACGATTGCGGATTAGGATCCCAGATGACCTCACCTCGCCTCGCGACCTATTCAATCGGCGGCGCCGCCAAGTATGGCGCCGTGACGGATGCCGGCATCGTCGATCTTTCCGCGCGCTTCGGCAAGGAGTATCCGACGCTGCGCGAAGCCATTGCCGCCGGCGCATTGACAAAACTAGCCGAGGACGCCGCAAAGCGCTCGCCGGATCATGCGCTCGACGCCATCACATGGCAGCCGCCGATCCCGGCGCCGGAAAAGATCATCTGCATCGGCGTGAACTATCCGGACCGCAACGCCGAGTACAAGGACGGCCAGGACGCGCCGAAGTTTCCCAGCATGTTCATGCGCACGCCGCGCTCCTTTGTCGGCCACAACGCGCCGCTGATCCGCCCGCGCGCGTCAGCGCAGCTCGATTACGAGGGCGAACTGGTGCTGGTGATCGGCAAGGCCGGCCGCCATATCAGGGAGAGCGACGCGCTGGATCACATCGCCGCCGTAACGCTCTGCAATGAAGGCACGATCCGCGACTGGGTGCGGCATGCCAAGTTCAACGTCACGCAGGGCAAGAATTTTGATTCCACCGGCAGTCTTGGCCCATGGCTGGTTCCCTACACCTGTGAAGCACAAATTGCGGACGTCCGCCTGACCACAAAGGTCAATAGCGAGACGCGGCAGGACGACCGCACCTCGCGGCTGATCTTCGGTTTCCGCTACCTCCTCAACTACATCTCGACCTTCACCACGCTGGTCCCCGGTGACGTCATCGTGACGGGAACACCGACGGGCGCCGGCGCACGGTTCGATCCGCCCCGCTACCTGAAGCCGGGCGACGTGATCGAAGTCGAAGCCGAAGGCGTCGGCATCTTGCGCAACGGCGTCGCCGACGAAACCTGATCACCCTGCAATGATGGAACAGTGACATGACTTCAACATCCGGCGGCGAAGCGATCGTCAACGGCCTCGTCGCGCACGGCGTCGATACCGTGTTCGGCCTGCCCGGCGCGCAGGTCTACGGGCTGTTCGACGCCTTCCATCAGGCACAGCTGAAAGTGATCGGCGCGCGACACGAGCAGGCCTGCGGCTATATGGCCTTTGGCTATGCGCGCGCCAGCGGACGGCCCGGCGTGTTCAGCGTGGTCCCCGGCCCCGGCGTGCTCAACGCAAGTGCGGCGCTGCTGACGGCATTCGGCTGCAACGAGCCGGTGCTGTGCCTGACTGGCCAGGTGCCGACGGCGTTTCTCGGCAAGGGCCGCGGCCATTTGCACGAGATGCCGGACCAACTCGCAACGCTGCGCACCTTCGTCAAATGGGCTGATAGAATCGAATATCCCGACGACGCCCCGGCAAAGGTCTCGCGCGCGTTCCAGGAAATGCTGTCGGGACGCCGCGGTCCCGTGTCGCTGGAAATGCCGTGGGACGTGTTCACGCAGCGTGCGCAGGTCGGCGGTTCAGAGCCGTTCGATCCCTTCCCGGCGCCGCAGCCTGATCCTGATCGTATCAAAGCGGCCGCGGCGCTGGTCTCCGGCAGCAAGCGGCCGATGATCTTTGTCGGCAGCGGCGCGATCGACGCATCCGAGGAAATCCTCGAACTCGCCGAAATGATTGATGCGCCCGTGGTGGCGTTCCGCAGCGGCCGTGGCATCGTCTCCAACGCGCACGAACTAGGGCTGACGATGGCGGCGGCCTACAAGCTGTGGCCGCAGACCGATTTGATGATCGGAATCGGGACGCGCATGGAATTGCCGGCATCGGGCTTTCGGTGGCCGTTCCAGCCGGCCGGCTTGAAGTCCATTCGTATCGATATCGATCCGTCGGAAATGCGACGGCTGACGCCGGACGCCGCCGTGGTCGCCGATGCCAGGGCCGGCACCGCCGATCTGGTCGCCGCCGTGAAAAAGGCCGGTTACAGCAGGACCAGCGGACGCCGCGCCGCGATCCGCGAAGCCACCGCCGCCGCGCATCAGGAGATCCAGAAGGTTCAGCCGCAGATGGCGTATCTGAACATCCTGCGCGAGGTGCTGCCGACGAATGCCATCGTCACCGACGAACTGTCGCAGGTCGGCTTCGCCTCCTGGTACGGTTTTCCGATCTACGAGCCGCGTACCTTCATCACGTCAGGCTATCAGGGCACGCTCGGCTCTGGATTCCCGACCGCGCTCGGCGCCAAGGTCGCGCATCCGGAGCGGCCGGTGGTCGCGATCACGGGTGACGGCGGTTTTATGTTCGGCGTGCAGGAACTTTCAACCGCGGTGCAGTTCAAGATCGGCGTGGTAACGCTGATCTTCAACAACAACGCCTATGGCAATGTGCGGCGCGACCAGCGCGAGCGTTTCGACGGCCGCGTGGTGGCGTCCGATCTCGTCAATCCGGATTTCGTCAAGCTCGCGGAATCCTTCGGCGTCGGTGCCGCGCGCGTCACCTCGCCCGATCACTTCCGCGCCGCGCTGGAAAAGGCGCTGGCCGATGGCGGGCCCTATGTGATTTCGGTGGAAGTGCCGACCGACTCCGAGGTCAGCCCGTGGAAGTTCATCCATCCGGCGATGCCGTAACTAAGCCCCCCGCGCCATCGCGCCGCGCTGTACCCGCGAAGCCGCGATCACCAACAGGCCCGCACCCGCGACCGTCCAGCAGGCGACCGGCGCCCAGTGCAACAATGGCGCGTATTCCGGCAGCTTTTGCAGGCCGCCGGCGACTGCCGCCATCCGCGCAAAGGTCGCCAGCGCCAGCGCTGAAAACATCAGCCCGATCACCTTGCCCTCGGCGCCGGTGTCGCCGATCGCCAGCGCCGCCGATACCGCGCTCATCAGCATGCAACCCCACGCCGCGCCCGCCACAAACTGCGCGACGATCAGGATGTTGAGACTGCTCGACAATTCTGCGGCGAGCACTGCCAGCGCGCCCAACAGGCCGGCGGCACCCATCACGATCAGCCCGCCGCGGTGCTTGACCACGACACTCGCCGGAAACATCGCGATGTTGAAGCCGATCCAGAACACCGGCAACAGCCACTGCAGCTGATCTTGCGTCGTGAAACGCAGGAAGAACGACGAACTGTTGAGGCTGAAGTGCAGTTGATAGCCGAGCGACAGGATCACCATCGAGGCGATGAAGAACATGGGGATCGTGCTGAGCGCTTTGGGTGGGACTGCCTTCTCGCTCGGGGCGGGCGCTTGTGCCACAGCGTCGCGCTCGACCTTCGACAGCGCCAATGTGGTGAGCAGCAGGACGACGCCCGAGATCAGGAACGGCAGCCGCGGATCATGGTTGCGCAGCACCGTTCCAAGATAGGGCGAGATCGCGCCGGCCAGGCCGTAACCCAGCATCGCCAGCGCCGCCAGCAACGGCACCTGTGACCGCGCGCGATGCTTGCCGAGCAGCGTCAGCGGCGGCGCACGCAACGCCGACGACGTCACGACCCAGATCACGATCAGCACGATGAACCAGGCTTGCGCGCCCGGACCCGTGCCGGCCACGAACGGCAACGCCACGAACGCCGCGCAGGAGATCGCGGTCAGGATGCCGACGAAGACACCGAGCCGGCCGATAAAGGGGGCGATCTTGTCGGCCGCGATTCCCATCGCGGTGTCGGTGATGGTGAAGATCGCCTGATCGAGCATCAGGATGAAGATCACCATGCCGGGTGCGATCCCGACCTGCGCTGCAAGCTTCGGCAGATAGATGACGTAAGTGGTCCAGCCCAGCGTGAAGATCAGTTGCAGCACGGCCAGGTAGATGCCGGTGCCGCTGGCGCCCGCGCGGCTGTCGGCTTTTGCCTCAGTCGTGGTCATATTTCGCTCCCCGCCCGACGGAGAGCATAGACCAGACGAAACTTCGATGGGAAGTCCTTCCCTCTCTTCCTTCTCCCCTTGTGGGAGAAGGTGGCGCGAAGCGCCGGATGAGGGGTCTCTATCGTCATCGCGAAATCCTGCCGTGAGGAAGCAACCCCTCACCCGTCTTCGCTTCGCGAAGCCACCCTCTCCCACAAGGGGAGAGGGGAAGAGACCATCAACGCGCTTTTCGAAAAGTCAGGTTGATGCGCTGGCGGCCCATGGCTGCGTGTTCGCCGTCGGCCAGCGGGGCCACGCCGTGAAAGAACAGCCGCGACGGCCCGCCCCAGACCACGACGTCGCCATGCACCAGCCGAAACCGGGCCGGCTTGTCGCTGCGTTTTGATCCCCCGAACAGGAAGATCGCGGGTATCCCGAGCGACACCGAGACGATCGGCGCGGCAAAATCCTGCTCGTCCCTGTCCTGATGCAGCGACATCCGGGCGCCTGGCTGGTAGCGGTTGATCAGGCAGGCATCGGGTGAAAAGTGTTCGAAGCCGCCTTCGGTCGCCGCTTCGGCGGCCAGTCCGCGAAACACCGCGGGCATCGCCGGCCACGGCTGGCCGGACTCGGGATCGACACCGTCATAGCGATAGCCGGTGCGATCGGTGACCCAGCCGGCATTGCCGCAATTGGTCATCGCCACCGACATCTGATGGCCGCCCGGCGTCGACATATGACGAAACGGCGCCTGCGCCACGATCCCGCGCAGCGCCGGAATCAGATCGGCTTCAAAGCGCAGCGCGAAGCCGCGCAGCAGCACGGCGCCGTCGGCCATCGCTTCTCGCGACGGCGGCACATCGGCGATGGCGTCGAACAAATCTGCAGTCAATGCGCTTCGCACTCACATGGCGGTGAATTACTTGGCGTCGTGAAAGATCACGCCGACGGTATGACGGTGGCCGGACCGGATCTGGCTGACGCCATGGCGCAGATTAACGCGATAGAACCCGCGCGTCCCCTGCACCGGGCGGTGATGCACAGCAAATGCCACCGCGTCGCCTTGTGTGAGCGGCACCACCTCGGGCCGCGACTGCATCCGCGGCCGCTGCTCGGTCAGCACGAACTCGCCACCGGTGAAATCGCGCCCCGGTTCCGAGAGCAGGATCGCGACCTGCAGCGGGAACACATGCTCGCCATAGAGATCCTGATGCAGGCAATTGTAGTCGCCGGGCCCATATTGCAGCAGCAGCGGCGTCGGCCGAATTTGCCCCGCGTCATGGCAGCGCTTCAGGAATGCCTGATGCGCCAGGGGATAGCGGATATCGATCCCCATCGTCTGGTTCCAGCGATTGGCAATACCGCACAGCCGCGCATACAGCGCCGGGCGCAGTTCCGCGATCAGGTCGGGCAGTGGATAGGAAAAATACTTGTATTCGCCGCGCCCAAAACCGTGACGCCCCATCACGATGCGGCTGCGGAACTTGCTGTCATCAGGATACAGCGCCGCGATCGCCCGGCATTCGTCCGGCGACAGCAATCCCTTCAGCACGGCGCAGCCCTGCCCGTCGAGATCGGCCGTCACCTGCGTCCAGTCGATGGCATCGACCCGGGCGGCGATGTCGGGGGAGGCGTGGCGATCGGTGGTTTTTGCGGTGGCTTTCATGGCGGGCAGTTTCGCAAGACGGGTAGCGGTGTGCCACCCGATTTCCGTTAAGCGTCGTCCCGGCCTAGTGCGCAATTGCGCACGGGGGCCGGGACCCATAGCCACCGGCGGGAATGTTGCGAAAGGTCTCTGCCGTCGTGCCTAATCGACAGATCACGCGGTATGGGTCCCGGCTCAAGGCCGGGACGACAAATCAACCCAACACCGGCAGCGCAATCACATCATAGCCGTGGCCGATCTTGCGCTTCAGCACTGGGTCTTCCAGTTCGAACTCGAAGCGATCAGCCGGGCGGATGCCGCCCTTGGCCGCGAAGGTGCCGCCGAACATCGCGCAGCCGTCCGGCAGGCCTTTGCCGCCAAAGCCGCGTTCGATCAGGTCCTTGACCGGCAGCATGGCATCGAGCGTGCCCTCCTGGTACAGCACCTTCTTGCCGTCGATGACGGCCCAGGAGCGCAGGATCATCTGGTCCCAGTGGCCGATGATCTCCTCCAGCTCCCACAGCGTGGATGCCATCGGCTTGTCGCACATCTGCTTGGAAACCGTGACGCTGTAGGCTTCCACCTTGCGATCGGTATGGTCGGAGCCGCAGCCGACAAGGATCCGCCCCTGCCAGCCGATCAGCACGAACTCGACCTCACCGCTGGAATCGCCGCCGCTGACTTCGATGTTGTCAGTGGTGGTGATCCGGCACGCGGAAACACGGTAGTAGATCGGCGTCGAGGCCGGCCGCGCGATGCCGATCGCTTCCAGTTCCGCAATGTGCTTGTCGCGCGCCACCGGATCGCGCCCGGTCCAGCCGGCAATCACGGCTTGATCGATCGCCAGCGTCAGCGGCGTCGGCGCGCCCTTGTCCTGAACAGTAAAGGTAAGATCAACCACGGATGACATTCTCCATTCCAGCCGCGAGTTCAAAGATGCAGCGATCTCTTCCGCCAGCGCCCGCCAGCATCAAGCCGACCGGCACCTCGCCTTCGCGGTGCGCGGGCAGCGAGATCGCGCAGCCGTCGAGCATGTTGATCAGCGTGCAGTTGCGCAACGCGCGCAGGTTCTGCGTGGCAAACGCCTTGTCGTCCGCGAGATCGGCGATCTTGGGCGGGGTGTTCGCCGTGGTCGGCATGACGAGCGCGTCATAGGGGGCGATGCGCGCCTCGGTATGCTCGATGAACGATTTTCGCGCGCCGAGCAGATCGATGTAGTCGGCGGCGCTCATGCCTTCGCCGCGCAGGATGCGGACGTGCACGCGGGGATCGTAGACGTCGCCCTTGCTGACGATCAAATAGCGGTGCCAGGCATAGCTTTCGGATGCTGCAAAGCCGCCTTTGGCGTTCATCGCGCCAACATCGAGGAATTCCGGCACCTCGATCCGTTCGATCAGCGCGCCCTGCCGCGACAGCGTTTCCAATGCGCGCTCAAAGGTCTTTGCGACTTCGTCATCGAGATCATCGAGCGCGACCGTGGTCGGCACCGCGAGCCGCATGCCCCTGACAGGGCGCGGCTGCAGGACAGGCAGTTCGGGTTCATCGGCCAGCACGGCGTCCATCGTCGCGCAGCACTGCACCGTGCGCGCCAGCGGCCCAAAACTGTCGAGCGAGGATGACAGCGGCACGCCGCCGTCGAGCGGCACGCGGCGCTGCGTCGGCTTGAAGCCGACGATGCCGTTGAACGCCGCCGGAATCCGGCAGGAGCCGCCGGTGTCGGTGCCGAGCGCACCATGGGCCATGCCGTCGGCGACCGAGACCGCCGCGCCCGAAGACGAGCCGCCAGGCACGTGGCCGACGCCGCGGTTCCAGGTGCTTTTCGGCGTACCGTAATGCGGGTTGATGCCGATGCCGGAATAGGCGAACTCGGTCATGTTGGTGCGGCCGATCACGATGAAGCCGGCGCGGCGCAGCCGTGCCACCACGGGCGCATCGGCTTCTGCCGGCGTGCAGTCTTCCTCGAGCGCCCGCGAGCCGGCGCGGGTCACCTGCCCCTTGATGTCGAACAGATCCTTGATCGAGACCGGGATGCCGGCAAACGGCGACGGCGCCGCATGGGCCTTGCGCAGCCGGTCCATCGCGTCGGCCGCACCAATGGCGCCTTCCTTGTCGACATGGATGAAGGCGCGCGACCCCTCACCCGAGGCGTCGGCGATTTTGGCGAGACATGCCTCGACCAGCTTGCGGGCGGAGGTCGCTCCGCTATCGAGATCGGCGGCGAGTGAGGCAAGTGTTGTTGTGTTCGGCATGAGTTTCTCTCGCTGCTTCTCTTCGCTTTGCTACTTGTCATCTGATCCGGGCTCAATGTCGAGATCGAGCAGGGCCGAACTCAACGATTTGCCGTGGGCATCGAGCGCCAGCGAACGGGTGACGCCGCCGCCGAGCGCCTGCGTCATCACGAAATTCAAGGCCGATAGATTGGGCAGCTCGTAGCGAACCACTTCGCCCTCGACGACCCCGGCGAAATGCGCCTTCACCCGTTCGCTGGTGACCTGCTCGCGCAGCAGCGGATAATGCTTCGCATCATAGGCGATGACGGAAATGTTCGAAATGTTGCCCTTGTCGCCGGTGCGGGAATGGGCGATCTCGCGCAGCCTCACCTTATGCCCCCACGAAACGAACTTGCGGCTTTGCCAGTTCGCGGGGCAACAGCACCGATGCCACCGCGACGACATCGCGCGCGGATTTCCAGGCGCCGCCGCCGGCTGCCGGGCCGTTGGTATAGAGCGTTTCGACCTCGTTGCCGATCCTGACCGCCTCGCGCAGATTTTCCGTGCGCCCCGCGACCCGAACGCGCACTTCATAGGGCTCGTTCGCGCGGTTCGAGATTTCCGCGCCGTGCAGGGAATCGACGCCGACCAGCTCGAACCGCAACTCGCTGGACGCGACGCCGGTCAGTTTCAGCCGTTCGCGCACGATCTCCAGCGCGAGCCGGCCGCGCGCCAGCGCCCCGGGGCCGGCATAGGAAATCTGCCCTTCACCGATATAGCTGTCGACATAGCCGACCGAGACTTTCAGCGTATCGGTTCGCTGGTGACCGCGCCCGCCACTGACGCGCACACGATCGGGCCCGATCTCCTCAATGGACACTTGCGAAAAATCCGCGACCACGTCCGGCTGGAAATACTGCCGTGGATCGTGCACCTCGTAGAGCAACTGCTCCTTGCAGGTCCGCGCCGTCACCGCCCCACCGGAACCCGCAACCTTGGTGATGACGAGACTGCCGCCCTCGCCGACTTCACCGATCGGAAAACCGAGCCGCGCCAGATCCGGAACATCCTTGTAACCGGGATCGGCAAAATAGCCGCCGGTGATCTGCCCCGCACATTCCAGCAGATGCCCGGCAACGGTGCCCTGCCCGAGCAAATTCCAGTCGTCCATCGCCCAGCCGAAGGCGTGGATCATCGGCGCCAGGAACAGCGCCGGATCCGAAGCCCGCCCGGTGATGACGATATCTGCGCCTGATTTCAGCGCCTCTGCCATTGGCTCGGCGCCGAGATAGGCGTTCGCCGACAGCAAGCGGTTGCCGAGCTGCTTGATGGTGCCGTCGAATTCCATGATCGGCAGATCGCCGTCCTTGCAGGCGTCGAGCACGTCGTCACCGACGATGGCGGCGATCTTCAGCGCGGACAGCCCAAGCGACTTCGCGATCTCGGCGGTCCGGCGCGCGGCGGCTTCCGGATTGGCGGCGCCCATATTGGTGACGATCTTGATACCTTTGGCGGCACACTGCGGCAGCACCGCGCGCATCCGCTCCTCGAGCAGCGGATCGTAGCCGCCTTCCGGGTTTTTCATGCGCGCCTGTTGCGCCAACGCTACCGTGCGCTCGCCGAGGCACTCGAACACCAGGTACTGGATGTCGCCCTTTTCGGCGAGTTCAAGCGCGGGCTCGATGCGATCGCCCGAATAGCCGGCACCGGATCCTATTCGAATCGTTCGCACATCGCCTCCATCGTCACCGCGGACATTCCGTGCGGCGCAATCAGCAACACCCTAGCGCGGGAAATCACTGGCATACAAGCGCTGTCGGCTTGCGGGAATGCGGCCATGCGACGGCGCCGCTGGACCGTTGACGCGGAATGGTCAAATGTCGCATCAAGATCGCAACATGCGGGCCGAAGCCCGCCTCGAGGAGGAATGCCTGATATGGCAGAGCCAGCGCGCGCTAAACCGAAGCCGACCCCGGAAACCCAGCATTTCTGGGACGGTACTGCGGCCGGCGAATTGCGCCTGCAGCGCTGCGACGCCTGCGCCAATGTCTATTTCCCGCCGCGCCCGTTCTGCCCGTCCTGCGCCTCGCGCAAGGTCAGCGTGTTCAAGGCGAGCGGCAAGGCCAGGCTTTACAGCTACGTCATCAACCATCGCCCCGCCGCGCCCGGCTTTACGCCGCCTTACGCGATCGCCGTCGTCGAGCTCGACGAAGGTCCGCGCATGATGAGCAACATCCTCGATTGTCCGCAGACGCCCGAAGCGCTCGTACTCGACATGAAGCTCGAGGTCGCCTTCGAGAAGCTCGACGACAAGATCACCCTTCCCCAGTTCCGTCCGGCGAAGGGCTAGGCATCATGCGCAGAAACCAGGTCGCCGTTGTCGGCGCTGCCGAGACCACCGAACTCGGCGTCATCCCCAACATGTCGCAGATCCAGCTTCATGCGGATGCGGCGCTCAACGCCATCGCCGATGCCGGGCTAAAGCTGTCCGACATCGACGGTATCGCCACGGCGGTGGAAACCCCGCAGCAGATCGCCCACTATCTCGGTATCAAGCCGACCTGGGTCGACGGCACCTCCGTCGGCGGCTGTTCGTTCATGCTACATGTCCGCCACGCCGCGGCCGCGATCGAGGCAGGCCTCTGCAAGACAGTACTGATCACGCACGCCGAGAGCGGCAAGTCGATGATCGGAAAGCTGCCGCGCTCGACGCCGCCGGACAGCCTCAACGGCCAGTTCGAACAGCCGTTCGGCGTGTTCGGCCCGCCCAGCATGTTTCCGATACCCGTGCTGCGCTACATGAAGACTTACGGCATTACCCATGAGCAGATCGCCATGGTCGCGGTGGTGCAGCGCGAATGGGCCGCGAAGAATCCCCGCGCCACCATGAAGGCGCCGATCACCGTCGAGGACGTGCTGAACTCGAAGATGATCGCCTATCCGTTCCGCATCCTGCAGTGCTGCCTCGTCACCGACGGCGGCGGCGCGCTAATCCTCACGTCAGCCGACCGCGCCAAGGATTTCCCGAACAAGCCGGTCTATATCCTCGGCACCGGCGAGAGCGTGGAAACGCCGATGGTCAGCCAGATGGAGACTTTCAACTCCTCGCGCGCCTTCACGACCGCGGGACCGCTCGCCTTCAAGGAGGCCGGCATCGCCCACAAGGACGTCGATCATCTGATGATCTACGACGCCTTTGCGCATCTGCCGCTGTTCGGTCTCGGCGATCTCGGCTTCATGCCGCACGAAGAAACCGGCAAGTTCATCGCCGAGGGCAACACGCGCCCCGGCGGCAAGCTGCCGCTCAACACCAATGGCGGGGGCCTGAGCTACATGCATTCGGGCATGTACGGCATGTACGCACTGCAGGAGAGCGTCCGGCAAATGCGCGGCATCGCGCCGGCCCAGGTCAAGGACGCGAGGATATCGGTGTGCCACGGCGTCGGCGGCATGTTCGCGGCATCAGGCACGATCATTTTTACGAACGAGAAGTGACGATGAGCCGACCTTCCCTGCTCCCTCGCCCCGCCCTTGCGGGGAGAGGGTCGGGTGAGGGGCTCCCTCGGCAAAGTCGGACTCGCGGAGAGTCCCCCTCACCCGGATTGCTTCGCAATCCGACCTCTCCCCGCAAGCGGGGCGAGGTAAGAACAAACAGCATCGGAGAACCACCATGACCAAATCACTGCAGGACAAAGTCATCATCGTCACCGGCGCTGGCCGCGGCATCGGCAGGGAGATCGCCCTGCTCTGCGCCGCCGAAGGGGCAAAGGTCGTGGTCAACGATCCCGGCGTTGCCGCCGACGGCGCGGGCAACAGCGCAGCTCCCGCAGAGGAAGTGGTGGAAGAGATCAAGAAGCGCGGCGGCACGGCCGTGGCCAATTTCGAGTCGGTGGCGGACGCGATCCCCGCGAGCAAGATCGTGAAGACGGCGACCGATCATTTCGGCCGGCTTGACGGTGTCGTCAACAATGCCGGCATCCTGCGCGACATGATCTTCCATAAAATGAGCGTCGAAGCCTTTGAATCCGTCATCAAGGTGCATCTGATGGGCTCGTTCTATGTCAGCCACGCCGCGGCACGACTGTTCCGCGAACAGGAGAGCGGCTCCTTCGTGCACTTCACCTCGACCTCTGGGCTGATCGGCAATTTCGGCCAGGCCAATTACGCGGCCGCCAAGCTCGGCATCGTCGGCCTGTCCAAGTCGATCGCGCTCGACATGGGCCGCTTCAACGTCCGCTCGAACTGCGTCTCGCCGTTCGCCTGGACCCGCATGATCGGCACCATCCCGACCGAAACCGATGCCGAGAAAGCGCGCGTCGAGAAGATCAAGCAAATGGGCCCGGAGAAGATCGCGCCGGTCTGCGCGCACCTGCTCAGCGACGACGCCAAGGACGTGACCGGACAGATTTTTGGCGTGCGCATGAACGAGATCTTCCTGTTCGGCCAGCATCGTCCGGTGCGCTCGGTTCACCGCGGCGAAGGCTGGACGCCGCAGACCATCGCCGAGCACGGCATGCCGGCGCTGAAGGGATCGTTCTCCAAGCTCGACCGTTCCGCGGACGTTTTCACCTGGGATCCGATCTAAGCCGCGACAACACAGGGTGGGCAAAGACGCTTTGCCCACCCTCCAAAGCTGGCCCGGCTCCCGGCATAAGGACGCTACTTCCGCTTCATCCCCAGGTTGTTCGAGCGAAACTCGCCTGCTTTACGCCCAATTGCGGGCACATGATTTCCTTCCAACGAAAAACTGGGAGGAAAAAATGACAACTCCGCTACCCCAACCTTACTCCGCTGACACCAAGGCGAACGGACTGGATCGCCGCGCGCTCTTGCGCGGTGCAACCGTGCTGGCCACCACGGCCGTAACCATGACAGCGGCCTCCGCGGCAAGCGTAGCCCCCTTAGGCCAAACGGGCGTCCCAACCCCGTCAACCGGCCCGCTGCCCCTGGGTCCGCTACCCGGGGCCCGCTATCCGGATGCCCGCCTTGAGTCGATGAAAAAGAAGGGGGTCTCGTTCGGGCCTACCGGTTTCCCGGCCTTTGCCGGCACCATGGCCGTCGAGCGCGTCGCAACCGGCTTCCGCTGGGCCGAGGGGCCGGTTTACTTCCCGGCCGGCCGCTACGTGCTGTTCTCCGACATTCCCAACAACCGCATCATGCGCTTCTCGGAGGATGACGGTCACGTCAGCGTCTACCGCCAACCATCGATGAATTCGAACGGCAACACCATCGATCGGGAAGGACGCCTGATCACCTGCGAACATAGCGGCCGGCGGGTCACCCGGACCGAACTCGACGGCTCGATCACCATCATCGCCGACAAGTACAATGGCAAGAAGCTGAACTCGCCGAACGACGCGGTCGTCGCGGCCGATGGTTCGATCTGGTTCTGCGATCCGGCCTACGGCATCGGCGGCTTCTATGAGGGCATCAAGGCCGATGCCGAGCAGGACAAGAAGAACGTCTACCGGGTCGATCCGAAATCCGGCGACATCAAGATGGTCGTCGACGATTTCGTGCAGCCGAACGGCCTTTGCTTCTCGCCCGACGAGAAGAAGCTCTATATCTGCGATACCGGCTTCACCGACGGGCCGGACAACCCGTCGCATATCCGCGTGTTCGATGTGGATCTCGCGGGCGGAAAACTCTCGAACAGCAAGGTGTTTGCGGACATGCCCAAGCCCAGCATTACCGACGGGCTGCGCTGTGACACCGCCGGGCGTCTTTGGTGCTCCGTGGGTTGGGGCGATCCGAACGAGGACGGCGTGCGCTGCTACATGCCTGACGGCGATCTGCTCGGCAAGATCCACATCCCGGAGACGGTTGCAAACTTGTGCTTCGGCGGCATGCAGCGTAACCGGCTCTACATCTGCGGCTCGTCATCGCTCTACGCCGTCTACACCAGTGCGCAAGGCGCCATGAAGCCGTAAATCACCGCAGTCATTCCGGGGCGACGCGAAGCGTCGAACCCGGAATCTCGAGGTTCCGGGTTCGCGCTTGCGCGCGCCCCGGAACGACGGTGATCGAACTCCCTACCCGCTATTCCTCAACCCCGCCGAAATCCCGTTGATGGTGATCTGAATGCCGCGAAGTACCTGCTCGTCGGGGTTTTGCGCGCGGTGCTCCTTCAGCAATTCCACCTGCACGTGGTTCAGTGGGTCGAGATAGGGAAAGCGGTTGCGGATCGAGCGTTCGAGCAGCGGGTTACTCTGCAGCAAACGGTCCTGTTGCATGATCTTCAGCAGCAGATCGATGCAGCTATGCCATTCTTCGCGGATGCGGCTGAAAATCTTCTCGCGCAGCGCCACGTCGGGCACCAGTTCGGCGTAGCGGGAGGCGATCGCGATCGAGCTCTTGGCCAGCACCATGTCCATATTCGACAGCAACATCCGAAAGAACGGCCATTCGCGATAGAGCTCCTGCAGGAAGGGCATGCCCTGCTCGGGATGCTCTGCGATCCAGGTCTCGACCGCGCTGGCAAAGCCGTACCAGCCCGGCAGCATCAGGCGACATTGCGCCCAGCTGAACACCCAGGGGATGGCGCGCAAATCCTCGATCTCGCGGGTTTTCTTGCGTGAGGCCGGACGGCTGCCAATGTTGAGCGTGGCAATCTCGTTGATGACGGTGGAGCCCCAGAAGTAGTCGGCGAAGCCCTCGGTCTCATAGACCAGCCCGCGATAGGCCCTGAAGGCCAGCGCGGACAATTCCTCCATCGCCTTCAGATATTCGGCGCGCGGCGCGCTGTGCTTCGGCTGCAGCAGGCTCGCCTCCAGCGTCGCCGCCGTCAGAATTTCCAGATTATTGCGGCCGACCTCGGCGTTGGAATATTTGCTGGAGATGATCTCGCCCTGCTCGGTGATGCGGATCTGGCCGTTCACCGCGCCGCCGGGCTGCGCGATGATCGCGTCATAGCTCGGCCCGCCACCGCGGCCGACCGATCCGCCGCGGCCGTGGAACAGCCGCAGCCGGACGTGGTGGCGTTCGAACACCTCGATCAGGCCGATTTCAGCCTTGTAGAGTTCCCAGCCCGAGGTGACGAAGCCGCCGTCCTTGTTGCTGTCGGAATAGCCGAGCATCACTTCCTGAATCGCTCCGCGACTGTCGACCAGTTTGCGGTAATCGTGCAGCGACAATATGCGGTCCATGACGCCGCTGGAGCCCTGAAGATCCTCGATGGTCTCGAACAGCGGCACGATGTTGATCGCGCAACGGCCCGAGGGGCGAACGAGGCCGGCTTCCTTCAGAAGCAGCGCGACCTCCAGCATGTCGGACACCCCCTTGCACATGGAGATGATGCACTGGGGGATAGCGGCGGAACCATAGCGGGCATGCGCCTCGGCGGCCGCATGGAACAGCGCGAGTTCGCCGATCGTTTCCTCGCTGTACTTCACAAAAGCCGACGTCAGCGGACGCGCATTGCCAAGCTCCTTGACGAGCAAGGCGATCCGCGCCTCCTCAGTCAATGCCAGATAGGACATGCCGGGCATCGCCGCGTCGATCAGCTCTGCAACGGTACGTTCGTGCACGGCCGAATTTTGCCTGATGTCGAGGCTCGCCAGGTGGAAACCGAAGCAATCCACGGCCCGGCGCAACAGGCGCAGCCGACCGCGCGCAATCACGCCGGAATTGTTCGAGATCAGCGAGCGATAGAGGATATCGAGATCGGCCTTGAATTCCGCGACATCGGCATAGGGCGCGGCCTCGCCGACCGCCGGACGTCTGGTCTCCACGTCCAGCCTTGTCGCGGTCGCGGTGAGGCGCGCGTAGATGCCGGATACCGCAAGACGATAGGGCTCGCCGCTTCGGTGCGGCGACTTATCCGGCGAACGCTCCGCAAGGACACGCAAATCCTTGGAAACATCGGCCAGATGCGCCGCCATCGACAGTTCGGCGCCGAGCAGATGCAATTCCTCCAGATAAAACCGCAGCACCCGGCTGGACTGCAATTTCAGCGTCCCGCGCACCACGTCGGCGGTCACGAACGGATTGCCGTCGCGATCGCCGCCGATCCAGCTTCCGATCTTGAGAAACGAAGCCAGTTCGCCCCTTGAGCTGTCGCCCTCGTTCAGCCGGTCCTCCAGCGCGCAATGCAGCCGCGGCACCTCATGCAGGAACGTGTAGTCGTAGAACGACAGGCCATTGGCGACCTCGTCGAGCACCGTGAGCTTGGTCCGGCGCAACAGGTTGGTCTTCCACAACGTCAGTACCGCGCGGCGCAATTGCTCGTCGCTCGCCTCGATCTCATCCGGCGTCAGTTGCACCCGCTCCTTGCGGTCGAGCAGCGCGGCGATTTCCATTTCGCGATCGATCGTGCTCTTGCGGCGGACTTCGGTGGGATGGGCCGTGAGGACCGGACTGACCTGGGCGCTTGCGAAAAACTTGCGCAGATCGGCGGCGCTGATTCCGACCGTGCGCGCGTGCGCCAGGGTCTGGGCCAGCATGCTGGCGCGCGGCGCCCCGCCGGGCTCGGTCCGCGCCCGCATCTGGCGGATGTTGTTCTGGTCCTCGGCAATGTTGGCCAGATGCGAAAAATAGCTGAAGGCGCGCACGATCCGCACCGTCTGGCTGATCGACATGCTGTCGAGGATCTGCTCGAGCTCGCGCCGCGCCGGCTTGTCGTCGTCGCGGTGGAACCGGATCGAGGTCTGCCGGATGCGCTCGACCAGGTCGAAGACGTCGGCGCCCTCCTGGTCACGCACGGTATCGCCGAGAATGCGCCCGAGCAGCCTGATATCGGTCCGCAACCGGGCGTCCTCCGCGTCTTCGACGCGATTGGCACGGACTTCGGGATCGGAAGGCACGGTCTGGGGTGACATGGCTTGCTACTCCAGAGGGCTTGCCCGGCAAGTTCTGGAGTGTGCAAGTTTTTTGCCGCAGTGCAAGATAAAGATGGAGGCGGTGCAAGCCCAACGACTTTCACCCACCAACCTCATCCTGAGGAGCGGTGTCTTCGCCGCGTCTCGAAGGATGGCCGCATCGGGGGCCTGCATGGTTCGAGACGCGCCGTTGGCGCTCCTCACCATGAGGGGCTGGGCTAAATCTTCCTCCCCGCCCGCTCCCAATAGGGATCGCGCAGGCGGCGCTTGAAGATCTTGCCGGAATCCTCGCGCGGCAGCTTGGTCTGGATTTCGACGTGCTTGGGCACCTTGTAGTCAGCCAGTGACTTCTTGAGCTCGGCGCGGACCGCGGCGACGTCGAGCGTCACGCCCGGCTGCGGCTCCACGACAGCCATCAACGCTTCGCCAAACTCCTCGTCGGGAATGCCGAACACCGCGCAGTCATGGACGCCGGGCACGGCGTGCAGCGCGGCTTCGATCTCGGCGGGGTAGATGTTGACCCCGCCCGAAATCACCATGTCGCGCTTGCGGTCGCAGATGAAGACATAGCCGTCCTGATCGATATACCCGACATCGCCCGAGGTAATGAATCCCTCGCGGTCGATCTCGGAACGCTTCTCCGGCTTGTTGTGATAGGTGAAATCCGGATTGCCTGAAATCCGCGAATAGATTTCGCCGATCTCGCCCGGCGGCAGCACGCGCCCGTCATCGCCGATGAAGCGCAGTTCAGCGCCCGGCGATATCTTGCCGACGGTGCCGGGCTTCTTCAGCGCGTCCTCCGAATTGGCAAAGGTGACGGCGCCTGACTCGGTCGAGCCGTAGAATTCGTAGATCACCGGCCCCCACCATTCGATCATCGCGCGCTTGACGTCGGCCGGACAGGGCGCGGCGGCGTGGATGATGTGTCGCAGCGAGGACATGTCATATTTCCTGCGCACGGCCTCCGGCAGCTTCATCAGGCGGATGAACATGGTCGGCACCATGAATATCGTGTCGACCCGCTCCGTTTCGATCAGCCGCAAAAATTCCTCGGGCTCGAAGCGCGGCATCAATATCAGCGCGCCACCAAGCCGCCCGGCGCGCAGGCCGAACGAGTTCGGCGCGGAGTGATACAGTGGTCCCGGCAGGATCGTGCGCGCGCCCGGCTTGAGGCCGTAAATCATCGCCCGCATGGCTTCGGCGTTGGCAGACTGCGCGGGCGTCGGCGCAAAGCGGCGCACGCCCTTCGGGTGGCCCGTCGTGCCCGAAGTGTAGATCATGTTCTGCGGCTGCGGTACCACCGGCCCGTCATAGCGCGATTGTTGCTGGAGCCAGGATTCGAAGTCGATCGCGAAATCGGGCGTCGAGAGGTGATCGGGGTTGATCTTGTAGTTCGCCAAAATCTCCGGCGGCGTCGGCACGCTGAGCGCGGTGACGCCTGATGGAATCGCATCGCGCAATTGATGCAGCATGTCGGCATGCGCGATCAGCACCGAAGTGCCGGAATCCTTCAGCACGTAGTTGATTTCCTCCGGCTTGAAATGCCAGTTCACGGGAACGCCGTAAGCGCCGAGCCGCATCGCGGCATAAGCGGCCTCGATGAAGGCGATGTCATTGCGCATCAGCATGCATACGCTGTCGCCCGGCTTGACGCCGAGCTGATGCAAGCCGCTGGCGATGCGGTCGGTGCGCTCGGCGACCTCGGGATGCTCGCGCCGGCGCTGGCCGCTGATGATGCCGAGGAAGGGGGATGATGTTGTCATTGTCTTTTCCGATCTCTCGCCGGGTTTAAGGAAACTGTCATTCCGGGGCGTGCGCAGCACGAACTCCGATGTGCAATTGCACATCGGAGAATCTCGAGATTCCGGGTCTGGTGCTAGCGCACCATCCCGGAATGACAGCAAAAATTATCCCGCATCCGCAAACTTCGGCGCCCGTTTCTCCAGATTGGCGCGCACGGCTTCCTGCTGGTTGGGCCCACCCATCAGCTTCATCTGCTCGACGGATTCGGCGAGCAATGCCGGGCCGGGATCGACGGACAGGTTGTTGAGCATGCGCTTGGCGGCGCGGATCGCGTCGGGGCTCTTGCCGGCGATCTCACGCGCCACCTCGAAGGCCGCGGCGCGGGGGTCGTCGCAGATCCGCGTTGCAAGGCCATAGCTCATCGCTTCCTGCGCCGAGAAGATGCGCCCGGTGTACGTGAGATCGCGCAGGATATCGTCGCGTACCAGGCTGGCGAGGATCGGCGTGCCCGCCATATCAGGCACCAGGCCCCACTTGATTTCCATGATCGACATCCGCGCATCAGGGGTGAGGAAGCGCATGTCGGCGCCGAGTGCGAGCTGGAACCCGCCGCCGAAGGCGACGCCCTGAATTGCCGCAATCACCGGCACCGGAAGTTGCCGCCAGCCCCACACCGCCTGCTGTGGAAAATTGGCGAGGCCATGGGTGCGCGCCGAAAGGTCGCGCTTCTCGCCGCCGGCGATCCCGTTACCGCCCTGCTCCTTCATCGCGGCGAAGCGGCCCATATCGAGGCCGGCGCAGAACGACCGTCCTTCGCCGGACAATACTACCGCCCGGACCCCTTTCTCATGCGCAAGTCGTTCAGTTGCAGCGACAATCGCCTCGAACATCGCGGCATCGAGCGCGTTCATTTTGTCGGCCCGCACCAGCCGGACGTCGGCAATGCCGTCCGAAATCGATATCGAAACGCGCTGCTCCATGAGAATTCTCCTCCATTCGTTGTTATCGCTTTACAGAACGGCGTTGTCCGGATTTAGTCAATCGACCAATTAACAGCAATTCCTTTCAGGTGGAAACGATGTTCAACGATCAGCTTCTCACCGGGCGACGCATTCTCGTGACCGGGGGCGGTACCGGCCTCGGCAAATCCATGGCAGCGCGATTCCTTGAGCTTGGCGCCGAGGTCCATATCTGCGGCCGTCGCAAGAGCGTGTGCGACGAGACCGCGACCGAATTGATGGACCTGCACGGCGGACGTGTGGTCAGCCACGGCGTCGATATCCGCAACGCGCTGGCGGTCGACGAGATGATCGAACAGATCTGGACCGGCGGTCCGCTCACCGATCTCATCAACAACGCCGCCGGCAATTTCGTCTCGCGCACCCAGGACCTGACGCCACGCGGCTTCGACGCGATTGCCAATATCGTGATGCACGGCACGTTCTATGTCACCCACGCTATCGGCCGCCGCTGGATTGCCGAGAAGCAGCGCGGCAATGTGGTGTCGATCACCGTGACTTGGGTCCGCAACGGTTCGCCCTATGTGGTGCCGTCGGCGATGAGCAAATCGGCGATCCATGCCATGACCATGTCGCTGGCGATGGAATGGGGACGCTATGGTATCCGTCTTAACACCATCGCACCCGGTGAAATTCCGACCGAAGGCATGAGCAAGCGTCTCAACCCGGGCGATGAACCCGGTGCACGCACCATCGCACGGAATCCGATGGGACGCGTCGGCAAGATGGAAGAGTTGCAGAACCTTGCCGTGTTCCTGATCTCGGGCGGCTGCGACTGGATCAACGGTGAGACCATTGCGATGGACGGCGCACAGGCGCTGGCAACCGGCGGAAACTTCTACGAGCTGCGCGAGTGGTCCGATGCCGACTGGGAGCGCGCGCGGGATTCGATCAAGGCGCAGAACGAAAAAGACCGCGCGGCGCGGGGCGGGTAAAACTCTACGTCGTCCCGGCGAAGGCCGGGACCCATAGCCACCGTCGCCAATTGTTACGAAGGCGACTAACCGCATCTCTTCACCGATGGGCCGCGGCGTATGGGTCCCGGCCTTCGCCGGGACGACGCTGCTTGTTTTTCGCGCGCGATACCGTCACACTCCTTGCAACTAAAACAAGACACGACGGGAGAAACATGTCCGCCACACAAGCGCCGGCAAATCTTGCCGATATGGTGCGCGAGCGCGCCAGGAGCCGCGGCAATGCGCTGGTCTATGAATTCGAGGGACGTCAGACCAGCTTCGCCGAATTCGACATCAAGACCAACCGCGTTGCGAATGCGCTTGTAGCGCTCGGCGTCAAGCCGGGCGAGCGCATCGCTTATCTCGGCAAGAACAGCGACATCTATTTCGAACTGTTGATGGGCGCGATGAAGGCCAATGTGGTGATGGCGCCGGTGAACTGGCGGCTCGCCGGGCCCGAGGTCGCGTTCATCGTCGCGGATTGCCGGGCGCCGGTGCTGTTCGTCGGACCGGAGTTCATCACGCAAGCCCGCAATATCAAGCCGCAGCTGCCTGACCTTCGCACCATCATCACCACCGAAGGCGGCGCGCCGGAATGGCCGGATTTTACGGTGTGGCGCGATGCGCAGAGCGGCGATGACCCCAAGGTGCCGATCAGCCCCAAGGACGTCGCGATCCAGCTCTATACGTCGGGCACGACAGGCAAGCCGAAGGGCGCGATGCTGTCGCATGCCAATTTCCTCAACCTGGTGCAGACCGGCAGCGAGGCCGAGAAGCCCGACTGGAACAAATGGTCGACCGACGACGTCTCGCTGGTGGCAATGCCGATCTTTCACATCGGCGGCTCCGGCTGGGGCGTGATGGGGCTCTATCATGGCGCCAAGGGCGTGATCGCGCGCGAGTTCGATCCCACCAAGGTGCTGGATTTCTTCGAACAGTCCGGCATCACCAAATTGTTCATGGTGCCGGCCGCGATGCAGTTCGTGGTGCGGCAGCCGCGGGCGCGGCAGGTCGATTTCTCGCGGCTTAAATACATGCTCTACGGCGCCTCGCCGATACCGGCGGCGCTGCTGAAGGAATGCATCGAGGTCTTCAAATGCGGCTTCGTGCAGATGTACGGCATGACCGAAACGACAGGCACTATCGTGGCGCTGCCGCCGGAGGACCACATCGAAGGCCTCGACCGCATGCGCTCGGCCGGCAAGGCGCTGCCCGGCATCGAACTTGCTATCCTCGACGCCGACGGCACGCGGCTGCCGGTCGGTGAAGTCGGCGAGATCGCCACGCGTTCCGGCTCCAACATGGTCGGCTATTGGAACCTGCCGGAAGCCACCGCCAGGACGCTCGACCGCGACGGCTGGCTGCGCACCGGCGATGCCGGCTATATGGATAAGGATGGCTATCTCTACATCCACGACCGCATCAAGGACATGATCATCTCCGGCGGCGAGAACATCTATCCCGCCGAAGTCGAGAGCGCGATCTGCGATCACCCTGACGTCGCCGAAGCCGCCGTGATCGGCATCCCCGACGACAAGTGGGGCGAAGCGGTCAAGGCGATCGTGGTGATGAAGCCGGGCAAGCAAGCTACTGCCACCGACATCATCAACTTCACCCGCGAACGCATCGCCGGCTTCAAGACACCGAAGTCGGTGGATTTTCTCGAAGCGCTGCCGCGCAATCCGTCGGGCAAGATTTTGCGGCGGAATTTGCGCGACCCGTATTGGACGGGGAAGGACCGGCAGGTGAATTGATCCGTCATTGCGAGCGCAGCGAAGCAATCCATATCGCGGCATAACGGATGGATGGATTGCTTCGTCGCTAACGCTCCTCGCAATGACGGAAGCCCTCAATGCTTCCCCGCCCCCATATACCCGAACAAAAATCCCGCCACTTTCCGCTTCTGGATTTCCTCGCTGCCTTCGGTGATGCGGTAGCGGCGGTGGTGGCGGTAGATGTGTTCGAACGGTTTGTGGCGCGAGTAGCCCATGCCGCCATGGACCTGCATGGCGCGGTCGGCGGCTTCGCAGCAGAGGCGATTTGCCCAGAAATTGCACATCGAGACCCGGTCGGAAAGCGTGTGCTCGACCTCGGCCTGGGTCAGCTTGTCCATCTCCCACGCGGTCTTGCGGATCAACAGCCTCAGCATCTCGGCTTGCGTGGCCAGTTCCACCAGCGGCCACTGGATCGCCTGGTTCTCGGCCAGCGCCTTGCCGAACGGCTTTCGCTCGCGCGCGTATTTAACGCTTTCGTTGATGCAGTAGACCGCGGCGCCGAGCGAACTCGCCGCCTGCCGGATCCGGTTCTCGTGCACGAAGCATTGCGCCAGCGACAGGCCGCGGCCGACCTCGCCGAACAGCGCATCGTCAGGCACGAACACGTCGGTAAAGCTGACACGGGGGTGATCGGTCGGCATGTTGAAGGTCCACATATACTCCTCGACCTTTACGCCTTCAGCTTTGGCCGGCACCAGGAGGCAGGTGATGCCGCGCGCGTCGCCGTCATCGCCTGAGGTGCGGGCGAACAGCGCACAATGCGTCGCCACATGCATGCCCGTGGTCCACATCTTCTGGCCGTTGACGATCCAGCCCTTGACGTTGTCACGGGTCGCCGGCACCGCCCTTGTTTCCATATGCGTGGCGTCGGAGCCGTGCTCGGGTTCCGTGAGGCCAAAGGTGATGCGGTACTTTCCGGTGATCGAACCGTCGATCATCGCCTTCTGTTCGTCGGTGCCGTAGCGGTCGAGCATGGTCACGATCGGCAGATTGCCGACGATCGAATGCTCGTTCTGCAGATCGTTGTGCAAGCCCAATCCCTGGGATGCAAAGTGCTCGCGGATCACGGCCATCCAGAGGTTGGAACCGTCCTTGCCGCCGTAGCGTTTCGGGATAGCAAAGCGCAGATGTCCAGCGGCGTCGGCGAGGTTTTTCGCCTTGCGCAGCAGCGCTTCCCATTCATGCCGCGGCAATCCGCCCATGTCGAAATCGGTGCGCGCCCATTCGCGGCGATGGTCGAAGAAGCGGATGTTGTCGTCGGCCTCTTCCAGCGGCTTGATCTCGCGCGCGATGAACTTGTCGAGTTCGTCGAGGTAAGCGACGAGGTCGGCGGGCAATGCAAAATCCACGGCGGTCTCTCCCGAAAATGTCGTTTATTGTGTTTAGTGGCTAGCCGGACCAGGCGGCGCATGTTCGATTAAGGTTGGAATACCCTGGCCAAGTCAAGCAACGGAATATCGCTTGTGACGCGCGGCTCGCTTGCGTAATTGAATGGGTTCCGGCGGCTGGCACCGCGCTATTATTCCTCGTCACAGAAAAACAGCGGGAGCGAACATGGATCTGAAATTCTCGAAAGTGACTCGCAAGGGTCCGATCACCATCATCACGTTGAACCGCCCCGAAGTGTACAATGCGCTGCATATCGATGCGCATTTTGAACTCAACAAGGTGTTCGACGATTTCTCCGCCGATCCCGGCCAGTGGGTGGCGATCGTCACCGGCGCCGGCGACAAGGCCTTTTGTGCCGGCAACGATCTGAAATGGCAGGCGGCCGGCGGCAAGCGCGGCTGGGACAAGGGCGGCTTTGCCGGCCTCACCTCGCGGTTCGACTGCGACAAGCCGATCATCGCCGCCGTCAACGGCGTCGCGATGGGCGGCGGGTTCGAGATCGCGCTGGCCTGCGACCTCATCATCGCTTCCGAGAACGCGACCTTCGCGCTGCCCGAACCGCGCGTCGGCCTCGCCGCGCTCGCCGGCGGCGTGCACCGGCTGCCGCGCCAGATCGGCATGAAGCGCGCCATGGGCATGATCCTGACCGCGCGCCACGTCTCGGCGAAAGAAGGTCTCGAACTCGGCTTCGTCAACGAAGTCGTCCCCGCCGGCGAAGCACTGGCCGCGGCCGAGCGCTGGGCCGAGACCATTGCCAAGAATTCGCCGATGTCGATCCGCGCCTCCAAGCAGGCGATCCAGAAGGGCATGGCGGTCTCGCTGGAACAGGCGATCGCCGAGCAGCGCGAATATCCGGCGGTGAAGGCGATGGCGGCCTCGCAGGATTACATCGAGGGACCGAAAGCGTTTTCGGAGAAGCGCGCACCGAAATGGCTGGGGAAATAAGGATCGCGCTATCCACGTCATTGCGAGCGCAGCGAAGCAATCCATCTATCCCCTTGCGGTGAGATGGATTGCTTCGTCGCTTCGCTCCTCGCAATGACGGGGTGAGATTCTCGGCCACTCACTTATTCCCCAACTCCCTCTTGTACGACGCATAATTCGGCTGATCGACGGCGAGCTTGTCCATCGTGGTTTGCCAGAGATGATCGGCCAGCCCCGGCGTTTGCAGATCGACCTCGCCGTTTGCAATTTTATCCGACAGCGCGCGGTTGAGGTCTACCAGCGCGCCGTCGATGCCGAGCAGTTGCTTGAGCCGCGCGGCTTCCGCGCTATCGCTATCGCCTTCCAGCGCCAGTTGCCGCGTCACCAAGTCGAGGCCGTTGATGGCGACGCGGAGCTTGAAGGCGTTGTGGCCCTTGATGGCGGGCGTGATCTCGTTGCGCAGAAAATCCGCGACCGCCTTGATCAGCTCGGTGGGTGTCGGTTCGTCCTGCATCTTATTTCCCCCTCGGGGCCAGCAGTCTCAGCAAATCGATTTCGGTCTCCGACGAACGCCGCCCGATCATCGCGCGCTCCATCGAATGATCGGGGCCCTGGCGAAACCGCTGCATCATGCCGCAGCACATGATGCCCCAGCGCAGCGTGCCCATCACTTCCCAGAACATCACGCGGTCGGGATCGGCCTTGCGCCCGGCCGCCTCATAGCCGGCGAACAGATCTTCGCGCGAACCAAAGCCCCCGACCGGCTTGTCGATCTCACCAAAGCGCCAGGAATTGACGCAGATCCAGCCGAGATCCTCCATTGGATCGCCGAAATGCGCCAGCTCCCAATCCAGCACGGCGCGGACGCCGTCGGGCCCGATGATGAGGTTGCCGTGGCGGAAATCGCCGTGCACCAGCGTTACTTCCTTGGAAGGACCGGGATCGCGTTCGCGCAGCCAGCGCAGTGCCAGCTCGAACACCGGACGCGGCCGGCCAAAACTGCGATACTCGCGATCGAGATCGGCGATCTCCTTTGTCGCCGTCATCTCGCGCAGCTTTGGCAGTTTTGCCGCCGGCAAGCCGTGGATGCCCGCGACCACCCCACCAAGCTGGCGCGCCAGCATCGGGCGCGCCGGTGCGAATTGTTCGTCACGCAGAATTTTTCGCGCGATGGTTTCGCCCTCGATGCGTTGCATGATGAAGCCGGTGCCGAGTTCGTCCTCGGGCTTCAGGACATGCATCACGCGCGGCGACGGCAGGCCGGCATCGTGCGCCAGCTGCATCAGCGTCGCCTCGGCATCGAGCCCGGCGGCGCGGCCGGGTGACGCGCCATAGCCCGGCGGCGCGCGGCGCAGGATCGCGCCGACATTGCCGCTGGGATGCACGATGTCGAACGTCCAGGTCTCCTGGCTGGCGCCGCCGGAAAGCTTTGCCGCGCCAGTGACGCCGGTCGCGCCCGGATACCAGGCGGCGACGCAGCGTCCGAGTTCGGCCTCGATCATTTGCCCTTGAACTTGGCTGGACGCTTTTCAAGGAACGCGGTGACGCCTTCCTTGAAATCCTCCGCCGAGCCCGCGATACGCTGCGACTCGAACTCGAGGTTGAGCTGTTCCTCGAAGGAGTTTTCCGGGCTGTCCCAATAAAGCTTGCGGATCAGTGACAGCGCGATCGTTGGGCCATTGGCGAGATCATGCGCCAGCTTCATCGCCTCTTCCATCAGGACCGCATCGTCATGGACGCGGTTGACGAGACCCCATTCCAGCGCCTTTTCCGCCGGCAACCGCTCGCCCATCAGCGACAACTCGACCGAGCGCGCCTTGCCGATCATGCGCGGCAATAGCCAGGTCGATCCGCAATCCGGCACCAGGCCGATGCGGCGGAACGCCTGCAGGAAATAGGACGAGCGCGCGCACAGGATCATGTCGCCCATCAGCGCAAAGCTCATGCCGGCGCCGGCGGCGGGGCCGTTGACGGCGGTCACGAGCGGGCAATGAAGCTTGCGGATACGCCGCAGGAAGGGATGGAAGCCAACTTCCAGCGAGGCGCCGGCGTTGCTCTTGCCGGGCTTCTGATTGTTGCGGCCCTGCAAATTGGCGCCGGTGCAGAAGGCGCGGCCGGCGCCTGTCAGCACGACGCAGCGCACTTGTTCCTTCTTGTCCTCGATCTCGTCGAGCGCATCGGCAAGCCCACCCAGCATGTCCATCGAGACCGCGTTCATGACCTCCTGGTGGTCGAGCCTGAGAACGGCGACCGGGCCATCGAAATCGAGCGTGACGTGCTTAAACTGCATTGTTTCCTCATGAGTTGTGTTTACGCGCTATCAGGCAGCGCGATGGGCGGATGTGTTGCTTGGGACCATATTTGATTTTCCTGATCGGCTTGTCCATGGTTGAACGCGAACATCTGCCCGCCATCCGGCGCACGACTTGAGGATACATTCATGAGCATTTTCGACCTCTCCGGCCGCGTCGCAATCGTCACCGGCGGTAATGGCGGCATCGGCCTCGGCATCGCGCAGGCGCTGAACGCGGCCGGCTGCACCGTTTCGATCTGGGGCCGCAACGCCGACAAGAATGCGAGCGCGGCTGCAAGCCTCGCCAAGGGTCCCGGCAGGGTCGATACAAGGATCTGCGACGTCAGTGACCCCGCCTCGGTCAAGGCCGCGATGAAGGCCACGCTGGATGCGCTCGGCCGCGTCGACGGCTGCTTTGCCAATGCCGGCATCGGCGGCGGCGGACGGCGCGCCTTCATCGACCGCACCGAGGAGGAATGGCGAAAAATGTTCGCGACCAATCTCGACGGCGTCTTCCATGTGTTTCAGGCCGCCGCCCGCCACATGACCGAGCGCGCGGAAGCCGGCGACAAGTTCGGACGGCTGGTGGCGACCTCGAGCCTGGCGTCGCTGTTCGGCACCGCGCGCAACGAGCACTACGCCGGCACCAAGGCCGCGCTGAACGCGCTGTGCCGCGCGCTCGCCGTCGAACTCGCCCGTCACGGCGTGACGGCGAACGCGATCCTGCCCGGCTGGATCAAGAGCGACATGACGGCGGGCATCATGGCGAATGACAAGTTCGTCGCCAACGTGATGCCGCGCATTCCAGTGCGCCGCTTCGGCGAGCCCGCGGATTTCGGCGGCATCGCGGTGTACATCATGAGCCAGGCCTCGTCGTATCATACGGCGGATTGCTTTGTGATCGATGGCGGGTATACGGCGTTTTGAGGGTGGACGTGGCGAAGCTCTCTACACTCGTCGTCCCGGCGAACGCCGAGACCCATACTCCGCGGCGGATGTTGTTTGCAGAAGGTCTCCAACGCCAGCGCTCCAATTGATGGGCCGCGGCGTATGGGTCCCGGCTCAAGGCCGGGACGACGAAAATTATTCTCGCGGCGCAATGCGCCCGAGCTTTGCCCGAAATTCCTTGCCCTCCAATGAGAGGGCGCAGGGAAGACCGGGTGCGCGCTGCACCCGCGGTCCCGTGTGCGGCTTGCACTAAGTAGGCTGCACACGAGCATACAGGGCAGCGGTGAACACCCGGCCTTCCCTGCGCAATGGCTTTACGGCTTATGCCGTGATCTCCCCGGAGACGAGTTCTTGGTTGACTCCGTCGCTATCGTTTCCGCTTGCGCTTCTCCGACAGCTTGACGCCTGCAACGGGCGCCAGGACCACACGGTTTTGCCGTACGCTAAATCCACGCCGTCGTCAGACGTGAACCAGCGTCCACCGCATCCCGCCGCGCGTTCGTGACGTGCGCACGCCCCTCTTGTCGGGCGGGACGCGACAATTCAAACCGCTGATTTGCCCGACGAGGGAAGCGGAATTTTGCCCGTCGGGTTAATTTGTCGCAGCAGCCCACCCACCGTCACTCCCCGATGCGCAATTGCGCATCTGAGGGCGATGCGCAGCATCGAGCCCGGAATCCATCAGGCGACAGTCCATGCGGGCTGATGGATTTCGGGCCCGCGCCAAGTGGCGTGTCCTCAGATGCGCAATTGCGCATCGGGGAATGACGAGGTGAGAGACGTTACGCGCTCACCCCCACGGGCCGCGCGAGGCCGAGGGGCGGCCCCACGGGCCGCGGCGCGGCGTGCTGCGGCCGGCACCAGCGGAAGCCGTGCCGCCCGCGCCCAATTCCGCCGCGAGCTGCTGCAGGGCGGCGATGCGGTTCTCGGTCGAGGGGTGCGTCGTGAACAAATTGTCGACGCCGTGTCCCGACAGCGGGTTGATGATGAACATGTGCGCGGTTGCCGGATTGCGCTCGGCCTCCATGTTCGGCACCTGGTGCGCCGCGCCGGCAATCTTGGACAGCGCGGAAGCGAGCCACATCGGCTGACCCACGATGCGCGCGCCGAGATCGTCGGCGGCGTATTCGCGGGTCCGGCTGATCGCCATCTGCACCAGCATGGCGCCGAGCGGCGCCAGGATCATCATCGCGATCGAGCCGATGATGCCGGGGCCGTGGTTGTTGTCGCGGTTGCCGCCGAAGAACGCGCCGAACTGCGCCACCATCGAGATGGCGCCGGCAATGGTCGCGGTGATCGTCATCAGCAACGTGTCGTGGTTCTTGATATGCGCGAGCTCGTGCGCGATCACGCCGGCCAGTTCCTCGCGGCTGAGCGACTGCATCAAGCCGGTGGTCACGGCAACCGCCGCGTTCTGCGGATTCCGGCCGGTGGCGAACGCATTGGGCTGCGCCTCGTCCATCACGAAGACGCGCGGCATCGGCAGGCCGGCGCGCCCGGCAAGCTCGGCCACGAGGTTGTAGAGGTCGGGCGCGGTTTGCCGGTCGACCTCATGGGCGCCGTACATCGACAGCACCATGCGGTCCGAATTCCAGTAGGCGAAAAGATTGGTCGCGGCGGCGATCACAAGCGCGATCATGGCGCCGCCGGCGCCGCCGATCAGATAGCCGACGCCCATGAAGAGGCCGGTAAGACCGGCCAGGAGAATGGCAGTCTTGAAATAGCTCATTGTTGTCTCCCTGCCGCCGCGGCGGCATGCCGTGGCAGACATGACAGGATGTATGGAGCCTACTGGCCTCCCTTCAAGAAGCCATGGTGCGTCGAGGCGCCGCGGATTACCCGGATGTAATCTGGCGGATAGCGGACGGAATCGATTAGTTAATGGCTTGAGCCATCCAGCGGGTATTCTGGCGAATTAGTGATCCAGCCGAGGTTCCCTTGGTGGCCGGAACGTGAGAAAATGCACGGGTGAAAATATCGTTCCACCTTTCCCGGCTGCTGGCGATCTTCGTGATCGCAGGGCTCGTGTTTGCGCCGCTTTCCCGGCCTGCGAATGCGGGCGGCGGTATGGCCATGGCTGCGCCGGTGGCGGCGGAGATGTCTGAAATGGCCGCCGACATGCCATGCTGCCCGGACAAATCCGTGCCCATGGATTGCGACCAGTGCCCCCTGATGGCGCTCTGCATGGTCACGAATTTTCAGGTGCCGTCGCCGGCCGGAATGATTGAAATCCGGCCCGTCACGGTCCGGCTGCTGGCGCCGGGCAGCGATCCCGAAGCGGATAGCCTCGGCCAACATCCCCCGCCAAGACCTCCCCGACTCCTGGTCCATTCGGCTTAACGCCTGACGTCGTGCGGCGCTTTGATGCGCCCGTGATCCATGCCGCTCACGCGGCAGATCCAGGACAATCGAGGATATAGAAAATGAAGACGTTCACCCATGCGCGCGCCTTGCGGGCCGCGCTGATCGCTGCCGCCATCGGCGGCGCAAGCACGGCCGCGCTCGCGGACATCAAGGACTACAAGTTCGAACTCGTCGATCAGACCGTCCAGGCCGGACCCGACAAGACCATCACGGTTCGGCTGATGAACACGAAAACCGGAAAGCCGGTACCGGATGCCGTAATCTTTGCCACCCGCCTGGACATGGCTCCGGACGGCATGCAGGAAATGGCGACCAAGCTCACGCCGGTGCCGGGTGCAGAGCCAGGTACCTATAAGTTCAAGGCGACATTCGGCATGGCCGGCCGCTGGCAGCTTTCGCTCGGCGCGAAGGTCCAGGGCGAGACCGGTACCGTCGACAACAAGCTTGTCATCACGGCGCAGAAATGAACCGCGCCGTCATCGCAAGCGCCACCGCCGTGTTGATCGCGGCGGCGGGTGCCGGGCTCGTCCTCGCCGGCGCGCAGGGACTGCCCGCGCGCGCCATCGCCATGATCACGCGCGCTGCGGCCGACGAGAGCCGCGCGCCGATCTATTTTCAGGACCCGGACGGCAGACCGTCGTATTCGCTGGCGCCGAAAAAGACGCCCGACGGCCGCGACTATCGCCCCGTTCCGGCCGGAGCCGACGTCAGCTTCGATGAGGAGGCTCCCGAGAAGACAACGCCGGCGGCGTCCGCCGGCGGCGCTGATCGCAAGATCAAATACTACCGCAACCCAATGGGACTGCCGGACACCTCCCCTACCCCCAAGAAGGATCCGATGGGGATGGATTACATCGCCGTCTATGAGGGCGAGGACAGCGATGACGGTTCGGTAAAATTGTCGCCGGGAAAAATCCAGCGCACCGGCGTCAAGTCCGAGCCGGCGGCGCCGCGCACCATCCGCAGCACGATCCACGCGCCGGGCACCATTCAGCTCGACGAGCGCCGCGTCTCCGTGATCGCGATGCGGGCCGAAAGCTACCTGCAGAAGATCGCCAACGTCACCACCGGGAGCCGCGTCGCCAAGGGCCAGCCCTTGATGGAAGTCTACAGTCCGGCGATATCGTCGGCTGCGGCCGAATACATTTCGACTATCAACTCGAAGGCCATCAGTGGCGACGCGGCCTATGGCAAGGGTTCACGGCAGCGGCTGATGAATCTCGACGTGCCCGAAGCGGCCATCGTCGCGATGGAGAAAAGCCGGACGGTTCCGATCGGGATCGAGTGGACGTCGCCGCGCGACGGCATCGTGCTCGAACGCAACGCCATCGAGGGCGCGCGCGCACAGCCGGGCGACGTTCTATTCCGGATCGCCGACCATGCTTTGCTCTGGGCCATTATCGACGTCGCCGAACGCGACATGGGGATGCTGACGGTGGGGCAATCGGCGACCGTCAAGGCGCGCGGCTTTCCCGGCCGCACCTTCACCGGGACAATCAGCGTCATCTATCCGCAGATCAACAAGGAGACGCGCACCGGGCGCTTGCGAATCGAGCTAGCCAATCCCGACCTGGTGCTGATCCACGACATGTATGTCGAGGCCGAAATCGACATCGGCAATTCCACGCCGGTGCTGACAATCCCGGAGAGCGCCGTGATGGACACCGGCCGGCGTCAGGCGGTGTTCGTTGACAAGGGCGAAGGCCGTTTCGAGCCGCGCGAAGTCAAGCTCGGCCATCGCGGCGATGGTTATGTGGAGGTACGGGACGGCGTCAGCGAAGGCGAGCCGGTGGTGGTTTCGGCGAACTTCCTGATCGATGCGGAGAGCAATCTGAAGGCCGCGCTGAAAGGTTTTGCCGACGGAGCGCAGCCATGATCGCCCGCCTGATCGCGTGGTCGGCGCGCAATCTGCTGCTGGTGCTGTTCGGCGCCGGTTTCGCCACCGCCGCCGGCCTCTATGCGCTGGCGCATCTGCCGCTGGACGCCATTCCCGACCTCTCCGACACCCAGGTGATCGTCTATACGGAGTATCCCGGCCAGGCGCCGCAGGTGATCGAGGACCAGGTCACCTACCCCTTGACCACGGCGATGCTGACGGTGCCGCGCTCAAAGGTGGTGCGCGGGTTCTCGTTCTTCGGCGTGTCGTTCGTCTATGTGATCTTCGAGGACGGCACCGATATCTACTGGGCGCGCTCGCGCGTGCTCGAATTCCTCAACAGCGCTTCGGCGCGCCTGCCCGCGGGCGTGACGCCGACAATGGGACCGGACGCCACCGGCGTCGGCTGGGTCTACCAATACGCCGTGATGTCGAAAGAGCTGAACCTTTCCGACACCCGCGCGATCCAGGACTGGAATCTGAAGTTCGCACTTGCCAAGGCCGAAGGCGTCGCCGAGGTCGCCAGCGTCGGCGGCTTCGTCCGGCAATACAACGTGGTGCTCGATCCGCAACGCATGCGCGACCTCGGCATCACCATGCCAAAAATGCGCGACGCCATCCGCGCCAGCAATGCCGATGTCGGCGGCCGCACCGTCGAATTGTCCGAGTTCGAATACGTCATTCGCGGCAAGGGCTACATCAAGGGTATCAACGACCTCGGCAATATCGTGCTCAAGAGTAGCGGCGGCACGCCGGTGCTGCTGAAAGACGTCGCCCGCGTCGAACTCGGGCCCGACGAGCGGCGCGGCATCACCGAACTCAACGGCGAAGGCGAAGTCGCCAGCGGAATCGTGCTGCAGCGTTTCGGCGTCAATGCGCTGGACGTGATCCAGAACGTCAAGAAGCGGATTGCCGAGATCGCCAGCGGCCTGCCGAAATCGGTCGAGATCGTCGCGGTCTACGACCGCTCGGACCTGATCAACGCCGCGATCGATACGCTCAAGCGCACCCTGTTCGAAGAGAGCGTGATCGTCGGGCTGGTGTGCATCGTGTTCCTGCTGCATGTGCGCAGCGCCCTGGTCGCGATCCTGATGCTGCCGGTCGGCGTGCTGATGGCGTTCGGCGCCATGAAGCTGCTCGGCCTCGGCTCCAACATCATGAGCCTCGGCGGCATCGCGATCGCGATCGGCGCGATGGTCGATGCGGCGATCGTGATGATCGAAAACGCGCACAAGCATCTGGAGCGCGCCGAGCCCGGGCGATCGCGCATCGATGTGCTGATCGAGGCGGCGTCACAGGTGGGGCCCGCGCTGTTCTTCAGCCTGATGATCATCACGGTGTCGTTCATGCCGATATTTACGCTGGAATCCCAGGAAGGCCGGTTGTTCAGCCCGCTCGCCTTCACCAAGACCTTTGCGATGGCGGCGGCGGCCTTGTTGTCGGTGACGCTGGTGCCGGCACTGATGGTGATCTTCGTGCGCGGCAAGATCATTCCCGAGCACAGGAACCCGATCAACCGCTTCCTGATCTGGGTCTACCGTCCCGTCATCAAGGCCGTGATGCGCGCCAAGGTGCTGGTGATCCTTCTGGCGGTAGCGGTGCTCGCCGTGACGATCTGGCCGGCGCGGCAGCTCGGCACCGAGTTCATGCCTAACCTCAACGAAGGCACTTTGCTCTACATGCCGACGACACTGCCCGGCATATCCGTCACCAAGGCCGGTGAATTGCTGCAGACCCAGGATCGGATCATCCGAAGTTTTCCGGAGGTCGCTTCCGTGTACGGCAAGGCCGGACGCGCCCTGACGGCGACCGATCCCGCCCCCTCCGAAATGTTCGAGACCGTGATCAATCTCAAACCAAAGGCGGAATGGCGGGCCGGCGTCACCGTGGAGAGCCTGACCGCCGAGATGGACCGGGCGCTGCAGTTTCCCGGCGTTTCCAACGCCTGGACCCAGCCGATCAAGGCGCGCATCGACATGCTGTCGACCGGCATCCGGACGCCTGTTGGCGTCAAGGTGATCGGCACCGACCTCAACGAGATCGACCGGCTCGCAAAACAGATCGAACAGGTGCTCAAAGCGGTGCCCGGCACGTCATCGGCCTATGCCGAACGCGGCATCGGCGGCTATTACCTCGACATCGTCCCCGACCGCGCCGCACTGGCGCGCTACGGCATCATGGTGCAGGACGTCAACGACGTGATCGCGACCGCGCTTGGCGGCCAGACCGTCACCACGACCGTCGAAGGGCGCCAGCGCTTCGGCGTCAACATGCGCTATCCCCGCGATCTGCGCGGCGATACGCAATCGATCATCCGTGACGTGCTGGTGCCGATGCCGGGCGGCGGCGCGGTGCCGCTCGGCGAAGTCGCCAAGGTCGCACCGTCGCGCGGGCCGACCTCGATCCGTACCGAGAACGGGCAGCTCGCGACCTACATCTATGTCGATATCCGCGACCGCGATATCGGTGGCTACGTCGCTGACGCGCAGGCTGCCGTAAAGGCCAGCATCGAATTTCCGCCGGGCGCCTATGTGATGTGGAGCGGCCAATACGAGTATCTCGAACGCGCCACGGCGCGGCTGAAGATCGTGGTGCCGGTGACGCTGATGATCATCTTTCTGCTGCTCTATCTCAACTTCCGCTCGCTGACCGAAACCATGATCGTGATGCTGTCGCTGCCGTTCGCGCTGGTCGGCGGCCTGTGGCTGATGTGGTGGCTGGGCTTCAACCTGTCGGTCGCCGTCGTCGTCGGCTTCATCGCGCTTGCCGGCGTTGCCGCCGAGACCGGCGTGGTGATGCTGATCTATCTCAACCAGGCGCTCGACGAGATCAGGGCACGCCGGGCGGCCGAAGGCCGCGCGCTGACGAAGCAGGACCTTTACGATGCGATCATGGAGGGCGCCGTCGAGCGGGTGCGGCCGAAAATGATGACGGTCGTTGCCATCATGGCGGGGCTATTGCCGATCATGTGGAGCACCGGCACGGGCTCCGAAATCATGCAGCGTATCGCGGTGCCGATGATCGGCGGCATGATTTCATCGACGCTGCTGACCTTGATCGTGATTCCCGCGATCTATGCGCTGGTCAAAGGCGCGCGGCTGGAGCGGGTCCGCAGCCCGGCGATGAATCTCAATGGCAAGCCGGGCGAGGCCGGAATATGATGTTGGCCCCGCAGGGCGAAGGAGGACGCGATGGAAAGCGAAAGCCGCCAGGCGCACTGGGAGAACGTCTACGCCAGCAAAGGCGAGAACGAGGTCAGCTGGTTTCAGGAAAACCCTGCCCCGTCGCTGGCGCTGATCGCCGAGATCGGGGCGACGCCTCATTCGGCGATCATCGACATCGGCGGCGGCGCGTCACGGCTGGTCGATCACCTCATCGATCAGGGATTTTGTGACGTCACCGTGCTCGATCTATCCGCGGCGGCATTGGAGGCCACCAAAGCCCGTCTCGGCGAACGCGCCCCACGCGCGCATTGGCTTGTGGCGGACGCCACCACATGGCAGCCGTCGCGGGCGTATGACATCTGGCATGACCGGGCGGCGTTTCACTTTTTGACCGAGGAGAGTGACCGCGCGAGCTACATCGCACGGTTCAAGCAGGGTTTGAAGATCGGCGGCCACGCCATCATCGCGACCTTCGCGCTGGACGGACCCGAGAAATGCAGCGGCCTGCCGGTGATGCGTTACGATGCGGCGCGGCTCCGGCAGACGCTGGGATCGGGGTTCAAGCTGCTGCAAAGCCAGCGCGACGACCATGCCACGCCCTGGGGATCGCAACAGCACTTTCAATTCAGCGTCTTTCAGCGCGTCGAGTAATTCTGACGGGACTTTGATGAACGCCCACCGGCGGCACTGTTAAGATCACGACGCACAGCAGGAGAATTTCATGAAAATCGTTGCCACCGCGATCACCGTCCTCGCCCTCGCTTCGACCGCCGCAATGGCGCAGTCGCCCTATGCGGGGATGCAGGGCCGCTCGATCAAGGCACTGTCCGCGCAGCAGATCGATGATCTCAGGGCCGGCAGGGGCATGGGCCTGGCGCTGGCGGCCGAACTGAACGGTTACCCCGGTCCGATGCACGTGCTGGAATTGTCCGACAAGCTGGCGCTGTCGGCGGCGCAGAAGCAACGGATTCAAACACTGTTTGAAACAATGAAAGCGGAAGCGACGCCAATCGGTCTCAGCCTGATCGAGCAGGAAAGCGCGCTCGACCGGCAATTCGCCGGCCGTTCGATCACATCAGACGCGCTGAGGGAAGCGACGACGAAGATCGGCCAGACGCAGGCGGAACTGCGCAACGCGCATCTGAAATATCACCTCGAAACGGCGCAAATCCTGTCTCCCGATCAGATGAAACAATATGCCCAGTTGCGGGGATACGCATCCGATTCCCCGGCGCGGCATCACCGCATGCATTAGCGGCAGGGCGCTGCGCGCGGAGCCTCGTCCCGCTTGTGCAGGGACCGCGCTGGCGTCTAGATTGCGGCCCAACAGGCGCGTTCCAAAGATTATCCGCAGAATGGAAAACGCCGCATGGGAGGACCCTGATGAAGCATGCCTACATCCCGCGAACGACGACCTACAACCTCAATCCGGGCGAAGAGCTCAACGATCTCCGGATGTCGGATGAGGTCCGTCCGCTCTACGAGCACGTCAAGAAATTCATCCGCGAGACCGTCGACCCGATGTCGGTCGAATTCGCAAAGCTTGGCGAGAAGAAGACCGACCGCTGGAGTTTTACGCCGGAACAGCTGGCCTGCCTGCAGAAGGCCAAGGACAAGGCCAAGGAAGAAGGCCTGTGGAACTTCTTCCTGCCCGATGACGAGACCGGCCAGGGCCTCAAGAACCTCGACTACGCCTATATCGCGGTCGAGCTCGCGAAAAACCCGATGGCGTCGGAGACCATGAACTGCTCGGCGCCCGACACCGGCAACATGGAAGTGCTGGAGCGCGTCGGCACCAAGGCGCAAAAGGAGAAGTGGCTGAAGCCGCTGCTATCAGGCGAAATCCGCTCGGCCTATGCGATGACCGAGCCGAATGTCGCCTCCTCCGACGCCAAGAACATCTCGACCACGGCAAAGCTGGTCGGCGACGAATGGGTGATCAACGGCGAGAAGTACTACATCTCCGGCGCCGGCGATCCGCGCTGCAAGATCATGATCGTCATGGTGAAGACCAATCCGGACGCACCGCCGAGCAAGCAGCAGTCGCAGATCCTGGTGCCGATCGACACCCCCGGCGTGGAAATCCTGGGCCCGATGCACGTGTTCGGCCACGACCACGCGCCGCGCGGCCACATGCATCTGCGCTTCAACAATTGCCGGGTGCCAAAGGAAAACATGCTGCTCGGCGAAGGCCGCGGCTTTGAAATCTCGCAGGTCCGCCTCGGGCCGGGACGCATCCATCACTGCATGCGCACCATCGGCAAGGCCGAGAAGGCGCTCGACCTGATGGTCCAGCGCGGCCTGACCCGCGAAGCCTTCGGCAAGAAGATCGCGCATCTCGGCGGCAACATGCAGATCATCGCGCAGGCGCGCTGCGAGATCGAGGCGATGCGGCTGATGGTGCTCAAGGCGGCCAAGGCGATGGACGTGCTCGGCAACAAGGAAGCGCGGATCTGGGTCAGCATGGTGAAAGCCATGGTGCCCGAGCGCACCTGCAAGATCATCGACCAGGCAATCCAGATGCACGGCGCCACCGGTATTTCGCACTGGAGCCCGCTCGGCGAAATGTACCAGGACGTCCGCCACCTGCGCTTCGCCGACGGTCCGGATGAGGTGCACTGGATGGTGGTGGGCCGGCATGAACTGAGCATGCCGTAGGATCTTGCTTCGTAGGGTGGGTTAGGCGAAGCCGTAACCCACCTCTTTTGTCGAACGCAAACGGTGGATTACGCCTTCGGCTAATCCACCCTACGGCCTGTCGATCGGAAATCCCCATGGAATACGCCCCCGAAAACCTGCAGCCGCGCGAGCGCTACAAGCTGCTCGCCGGATTCGTGCTGCCGCGGCCGATCGCCTGGGTAACTTCAGTGGGCCCGACCGGCGTCGTCAACGCCGCGCCGTTCAGCTTCTTCAATGTGTTCTGCGAGGATCCGCCGCTGTGCATGTTCGCGGTCAATCTGCGGCCCGACGGGCGCGTCAAGGACACGCTGGTCAACATCCAGCGCACCGGCGAGTTCGTCGTCAACCTCACCGACGAGCCGCTGGCGCGCGCGATGCACGATTCCAGCGGCGACTTTCCGCCCGATGTCGGCGAGCCCGGCTATCTCGGCTTGAAACTTGCGCCCTCGACCCGGGTCGCGGCGCCGCGGCTGGCCGATGCGCCCTGGGCGATGGAGTGCAAGATCTGGAAGACCATCGACGTCAATGGCGACCGCACGCTGATCATGGGCGAAGGCATCAATTTCTACATCCGCGACGAATTGTGGGATACGCAGACCATGCGCGTGCACATGGAGCGCTACCACCCGATCGGCCGCATGTTCGCCGACCGCTATTGCCGCACCGACGACCGCGTCGTGTTCCCTCCGGCGCCGGAACTTCCGGCGAAGTAATGCGTAATTTCGTAGGGTGGGTTAGCCACCGGGTCGCGCGAATGCGCGCCCGATGATAAACTCCGCGTAACCCACCGCCGATGCGGAACGAAGATGGTGGGTTACGGCTTCGCCTAACCCACCCTACGCACCGATACTGGAGTTCGCATGACCGACCATTTCCGCGACAACGAAACCAGCAGCCGCTTTGAGCTCGACGTCGACGGCGCCATCGCCTTCGTTACCTACCGCAAATCGCCTGATACGATCACGCTCGAACACACCGTGGTGCCGCCGGAGCTCGGCGGCAAAGGCGTCGGCTCAAAACTCGCGCGGGCGACCCTCGAAGCGGTACGGGCGCAGGGACGCAAGCTCACCGTCGAATGCGAGTTCATCCAAGGCTATATGAAGAAGCATCCGGAAGACAACGATTTGCTGGGCACGGCTTCGTAGGGTGGGTTAGCGCAGCGTAACCCACCACCTTTGTCGCCGCTCAATGGCGGGTTACGGCTTCGCCTAACCCGCCCTACACGCCGACTTCTATGGCTGCACCGGCCGGTGCGCGCGCAGGAACGAGCGGATCTGGCGTACCGCCAGCGGAATCCGCTCCTTGGGCTCCTTCCACGGAAACATGCTGACTTCGGCGTTCGGCGCCAGCATCGCCGACTCCATCGCGACCGCATAAGGGTGCGCCGGGATATCGTCGGGCAGGATCAGCACCGGTGTCCTGCACTGGCGCACGAAGTCGCGTGTCACCGTGAAGACGAAGTCGGGATTGGTGCGGTACATCCTGGTGAGGAATTTATCTGTTGTCTCCGGGGTGATGTCCGGCCGCTGCTTCAGGAGCTCCGGCGCCCAGCCTTTGGTGTTGTTGTCGTAGAACAGGTCCCGCATCTCGGGACGCGAGCCGGACGGCTGCGCCAGCACGGCGGCGACGACGCGATCGGGCGCGCGCTTCAGCAGATTCCAGATCAAGGGGCCGCCGATGCAGAAGCCGAGCACCATGAACTTGTCGATGCGAAGATGATCCATCAGGCCGAGATGATCGTCGGTGTGGGAATCCCAGGGCCGGTCGATTTCGAGCGGGCCGGAAGATTTCCCGGTATTGGCGTTGCGCAAATCGGCCGCGATGCAGCGGTACTCGCCCTTGAACTCCTCGAAGGAATCGAACGGCGGATAGCTGCCCGACAGGCCCGCGATCGTCGAGTTCAATCCGCCGCCGGCGATCATCAGCAATGGATAACCGGAGCCGGTTTCCTCATAGTGGATACGAACGGCGCCTTTTTCGAAAGTCGGCATGCGGTTTCCCCGGTTTGGATTCTTACTTCGTAGGGTGGGTTAGCGTAGCGTAACCCACCATCTTTGTCGGGCCGCACCAAAGGCGGATTACGCCTTCGGCTCCAATCCGCCCTACAGCGACAAACTACTACGATGCCTTGGCCGGCTCGCCGATCTTGTCCTGCGTCTTCGTATCGAAATCGCTGGCCTCATGCCGCTCGTGCAACTGGCTCGCCGGATCGCCCGAGATCCGGTTGACCATGCGGCCGCGCTTCACCGCCGGGCGTTTTGCGATTTGATCGGTCCAGCGCTGCACGTTCTTGTATTCGTGCACCGACAGGAATTCGCCGGCGCCGTAGACGAGGCCTTTTGCCAGCGCGCCGTACCACGGCCAGGTCGCCATGTCGGCGATCGTGTATTCGCTGCCGGCGAGATACTCATTGTCGGCAAGCCGCCGATCGAGCACGTCGAGCTGACGCTTCACCTCCATGGCGTAGCGGTCGATGGCGTATTCGATCTTGGTCGGCGCGTAGGCATAGAAATGGCCGAAGCCGCCGCCGAGAAACGGCGCGCTGCCCATCTGCCAGAACAGCCATGACAGGCATTCCGCCCGCGCCTCGCCGCCGGCCGGCAGAAAGGCCCCGAACTTTTCGGCCAGATGCATCAGGATCGCGCCGGACTCGAACAGCCGGATCGGCGTCGGTCCGCTGCGGTCCATCAGCGCCGGGATCTTGGAGTTCGGATTAACAGCGACAAAACCGCTGCCGAACTGGTTGCCGTCGATCTTGATCAACCACGCGTCATACTCGGCGCCACTGTGACCGGCGGCCAGCAGCTCCTCGAACATGACGGTGACCTTCACGCCGTTCGGCGTCGCCAGCGAATAGAGCTGAAACGGATGCCGGCCGACCGGCAGTTCCTTGTCATGCGTGGGACCGGCGATCGGCCGGTTGATGCTGGCGAAGCGGCCGCCGCTTTCCTTATTCCAGGTCCAGACTTTCGGCGGCACATAGGCGGTGGGGTCGGTAACAATTTCGTTCATTCGTGTTGGCTCCAGGCTTCTTGTCGGCCGAGTCACGTGAGGGGCGATCTGCCGCGCGGCGGAATTACAATGCGACTGTCTGGTATACCTTGGGGCTGTCGCCGCCAACCGCAAGATGCTGCATGGCAGCCCAACAATTCCCGTGGCGGTCCGCGTCGGGTCCATGTCGCGATTTCAGACGAGCCGACCGAGGGGCTTGCCCCAAAACTGGTCGAACAGGTCGGCACCTTGCTCGACGAAATCGCGCGCCGCGGCACCGCTATTCTTCTGGTGGAGCAGAAACTCACCATCGCACTGAAGATTTCCCGCCGCCTCTATGTGATGGGCCACGGCCGCATCGTGTTCGAGGGAACGCCGGCGGAGCTTGCCGCCAATGCCGGCGTGCGCAAGGAGTGGCTGGAGGTTAAGGGGGCAGCTTCCCGCCGGCCGGATTATCCGAACAGCCAGGACCTCGGATTGACGATCGGCTTGTGCTCGATGCTCAACAGGCCGCCCTTGACGATGCGAATGAGTGACCAGATGAACCACCAGGCAACAATCGGCAGGCCAATCAGCACCAGGGAGAACGGAATGCCGATCGCAAGGTACAGCAATCCGATCCAGAAGGTCCTGATCTGAAACCGGAAATGCGATTGCATCACGGGGTCGGTATCGTCGACCTTCACATACGCGATGATGAGACCCATCAGCGCTGTAATCCCGGTGAAATATCCGACGCCGTAAAGTACGTAGACGGCTCCGGCGACGATATTGTCCGAGGCGATGGATCGCTGGGTTTCGTAAGAAAGTGACATGGCCGCCTCTGTTGCCACTGATATCGTGGAGCTCTGCGAACGCCCTTTGGTCGCGCCTGCCATGGTCCAGGTTCATAGCGTAAAAGTCCTTAGGCGCGGCAGAGTTGTACTCGGAGCAATGCTTCTGTGGCTGGCTTGGTCACGATCGGCCATAGTGGATGGATCGCACCCAAGAGATCATCCCAAATGCTTGCCTCGCAACGCGCTTTGTTCGAGATACCGCGCCAGATTTGCTACCTCAACGCCGCCTCCTACAGCCCCTTGCCGATCCGAACTCTGGAAGCCGGCCGCGCCGCGGTCGGGCGCAAGGGCACGCCGTGGACGCTGCCGGCTTCCTTTGCCAACCAGCAGAACGAACGTGCGCGCGCGGCTGCTGCCCGGCTGATCAATGCCGAGCCATCCGATATCGCGCTGACCCCCTCGATCAGCTACGGCGTCGCGACGGCAGCAAAGCTTTTGACCATTCCCCGCGGCACGCGCGTGATCGTGCTGGAAAGCGATCACTCCTCCCCCGTGCTGGAATGGCACGCGCGAGCGGATGTGCAGGGATTTACCGTCGAGACGGTTCGACAACCCGAAGACGGCGACTGGACGTCGGCGGTGCTGGCCGTGATCGAACGATCGGGTGCTGCGCCGGTCAGCCTCGCCTCGATCTCCTCGGTGCACTGGTCGGACGGCGGGCTGATTGACGTCGACAAAGTGAGCGCGGCGCTCAAGGCGCGCGGCGCGATGTTCCTGATCGACGCCACGCAGGGCGTCGGTGTGCTGGCGATGGACGTCAAGCGTCTCGATCCTGATTTCGTGCTGTTCCCGACCTACAAATGGGTGCTCGGGCCTTACGGCCGCGCCTTTCTCTATGTTGCAAAACGCCATCAGAGCGGCATTCCGTTGGAGCAGACCTCAGCCGGCCGCCGCGACGTGCGCGCCGAGAATTCGGTCTACTTCACCGATCTCAATTACGTGCCCGATGCGCGCCGCTTCGACATGGGCGAACGCGACTATTTCATCTCAATGGAGATGGCGTCCATTGGCATGGAAATGCTGGCCGAATGGGGCGCTTCAGCCGTACTGCAGCGCCTCGCGATGCTGACGCAGCGGATTGCGGAAGGCGTGCGCGGCATCGGCGTCAGCGTGCCGGATGGGCGGCTGCGTGCGCCGCATATTCTGAGCCTGGCGTTCAAGGGCGGGATGCCGGCGGGACTGGTCGAGGGGCTGGCCAGCGACGGCGTCTACGTCGCACCGCGTTTGGGGCGGCTGCGGATATCGCCGCATGTTTACAATGACGAGGCGGATGCGGAACGGTTTGTGGAGGTTTTGGGAAGGCGGTTAAACACGTCATTGCGAGGAGCGTAGCGACGAAGCAATCCATTCTTTCTTTTCGCGGAGAGATGGATTGCTTCGCTTCGCTCGCAATGACGGTAGTGACTACGACGCCGCCATCTTCCTTGGCTGCTCCGCGCCCGTCATCGCAAAGCCCTCGTAGCCCTTCGCCGCGACATCGTCGCAGATCTGCCGGTACGGCCCGACGCCGCCGATATAGGGCATGAAGATGCGCGGCTTGCCGGGGACGTTGGCGCCCATGTACCAGGAATTGGCCTGCGGATAGAGCGTGGTGTAGGCGACCTCGTTGACATGGGCGACCCAGTTATCCTCGGCTTCCTTCTTGGCTTCCATGGCCTCAAAGCCGCGGTCGCGCATATAGGTCACGCAATCGGTGATCCAGTCGACATGCTGCTCGATCGAGACGATCATGTTCGACAACACCGACGGACTGCCGGGGCCGGTGATGACGAAGAGATTGGGAAAACCCGCGCTCATCAGTCCGAGATAGGTGCGCGGCCCCTCGGCCCATTTCTGGTTCAACGTCTGGCCGTTGCGGCCGCGAATGTCGATTTTTGCGACCGAGCCTGTCATCGCATCGAAGCCGGTCGCCAGCACCAATGCGTCGACTTCGTAGTCCTTGCCGCCGGTGCGGACGGCATTGGCCGTGATCTCCTCGATCGGGTTGGACTTGATGTCGACCAGCGTCACGTTCGGGCGGTTGAAGGTCGAAAAATATTCGGTGTCGATGCAGATGCGCTTGGAGCCGATCGGATGATTATTCGGCTGCAGCAGCTTTGCTTTCTCGGGATCCTTGACGATTTCGGCGATCTTCTCGCGGACGAAATCGGCGGCGGTGTCGTTGGCGGCCTGGTCCAGTGCGAGGTTGTTATAGACGGACATGAAGGTGAGCCCGCCGCGGTTCCAGCGCGCTTCGTATTTCGAGCGGCGCTCGTTGTCGCCATCATCGAGCGCGCCGCGATCGGGCATTTCGGTATAGATTCCGTTGCGCGATTCCGTGCGCGCGAATTGCCTGACTTCCGGATACTTGGCGCGGAACGCCTGCCGCTCCTCCTCGGTCAGCATGGCGTTGCGGGCGGGAATCGAAAAATTCGCGGTGCGCTGAAACACGGTGAGGTGGCTGGCCTGCTCGGCGATCACAGGCACCGACTGGATGCCAGACGATCCCGTGCCGATCACGCCGACGCGCTGGCCGGTGAAATCGACGGTTTCATGCGGCCAGTGACCGGTGTGATAGACCTTGCCTTCAAAGCGATCGAGACCCCTGATCTCGGGCATCCGCGCGTTCGACAGGCAGCCGGTGGCGAGCACCACGAATTTTGCAATGACGGCCTTGCCGCCGGATAGCGTGACCGACCACAGGTAGGTGCGTTCGTCGAACTCGGCGCGCTCGACCACGGTGTTGAACTGGATGTCGGGACGGAGACCAAAACGGTCGGCGACGTGGTTGGCGTATTTCAGAATCTCCGGCTGCGGCGCGTAGCGCTCGCTCCAGTCCCATTCCTGCTGCAGCTCTTCGGAGAACGAATAGGAATATTGCATGCTCTCGACGTCGCAGCGCGCGCCGGGATAGCGGTTCCAGTACCAGGTGCCGCCGACGCCATCGCCCTGCTCATAGACCCGCGCTGAAAACCCCTGCCCGCGCAGTTTATGCAGCATGTACATGCCGGCAAAGCCTGCGCCGACCACGACGACGTCGTAGCTCTCGGAAGCTTTCCCGGAAACGGATGGCGATGCGGTCATGGACACTCCCTTGCGAATTCTTGATTTGCTGAACAGCATTCTCTCGATAGCGCCAAAGCGCAAGACACAAATCGGCGGCCTTGCTTTGCATATTTTGCGGCGTGGAATGTTCGTCCCTCATGATCGAAGAGCGCTTGGCATCCCAGCCCCCGATGGGCTAGCGTCGGGTCAACACGGCAAACAAAAACCAACAACGAGCGGCGTCAAAGCCGCCACAGGGAACGGATACGGCCATGAAATCCCCGATTTGCGACATGCTGGGAATAGAATTTCCGCTGCTGGCGTTCAGCCATTGCCGCGACGTGGTGGCGGCCGTCAGCCGCGCCGGTGGCTTTGGCGTGCTCGGCGCGACCCGTTTCTTGCCGGAGACGTTGGAGCAGGAACTGAAATGGATCGACGACCACGTCGACGGCAAGCCCTACGGCATCGATGTGCTGATCCCGGAAAACATTTCGACCGCTGGCGAGAAGAACCTCACCTGGAAAAGTCTGGAGAAGCGGGTTTCGCAAGAGCATCGTGATTTCACCCGCAATCTTCTGAAGAAATACAACATCGAACTCACGACCGAGAGTGTCGCCGACAACCAGCCACAGCCGTTTGACGCCGAGATCGCGCTGGAGTTGCTCGACGTCTCGTTCCGCCATCCGATCAGGTTGATTGCGAACGCGCTCGGCGTCCCACCGAAGGCGATGATCGAGATGGGCCGCAAGCACGACGTGCCGGTCGCCGCCCTCATCGGCTCCAAGGAGCACGCGCTTCGGCAGGTCGCGGCCGGCGTCGATATTTTGGTGGCGCAGGGCACCGAGGCCGGCGGCCATTGCGGCGAAGTTTCCACCATGGTGCTGGTGCCCGAGGTGATCAAGGCGATCAAGCCGATCCGCAACGTGCCGGTGCTGGCGGCGGGCGGCATCATGACCGGGCACCAGATGGCCGCCTGCATGGCGATGGGCGCGGCCGGGGTCTGGACCGGCTCGGTGTGGCTGGCGACGGTGGAGTCCGAGACCTCCGAAATCTTCCGCGAGAAGATGATCGCGGCGTCCTCGCGCGACGCCATCCGCTCCAAGGGCCGCACCGGCAAGCCCGCGCGGCAGTTGCGCTCGGTATGGACCGATGCGTGGGACCGCGGGCCTGACAGCCCCGGTGCGCTGCCGATGCCGCTGCAAAGCATCATCAGCCGCGACGCCTTCAACTCGATCGACCGCGCCGCGGCGGCCGGCAACGTCCAGGCGCGCGACCTCGTCAGCTATTTCGTCGGCCAGGGCGTCGGCCTGATCGACAGCGTCAAATCCGCCGGCGCGGTGGTGCAGGAATTCAAGGAAGATTTTGTCGACGCGGTCGAGCATATGAATGCGTTGATGGAGGAGTGATATTTCTCCTCATGGTGAGGAGCGCGTCTTCGCGCGTCTCGAACCATGAGGCCCGTGGCCCATCCTTCGAGACGCCGCTTCGCGGCTCCTCAGGATGAGGACGTTGCCTAGCCCTGAAAGAGAAACAAGAAAATGTCGAAGACTCCCGAAGACCGCATTCCCGTCATCGTCGGCGTCGGCGAAATCGTCGACCGGCCAAAGGACATCGCCGCCGGGCTCGAACCGCTCGCGCTGCTGGAACAGGCGCTGAAGCGCGCGGAAGCGGACAGCGGTGCAAAACTGCTCGGCGAACTCGGTTCGCTCGACGTCGTGAATTTCCTGAGCTGGCGCTACCGCGATCCGGAGAAGCTGCTCGCCGAGCGGCTCGGCGCGAAACCTGCGCATTGCTATTACGGTCCGGTCGGCGGCGAGAGCCCGATCCGCTATCTGCATGAAGCAGCAAAACGCATCGCGCGCGGCGAATGCAGCGTGGCGGCGGTGTGCGGCGCCGAGGCGCAATCCACCGCAACAAAAGCCCAGCGGGCCGGTATCGATCTGCCATGGACGCCGTTTGCCCATGACGTCGAGGAGCCGAAGCGCGGCGCGGCGTTCCAGAAGCCGATGGCTGTGGCGCTCGGCGTGTTCCGCCCCATCACGGTCTATCCGCTATATGAATCCGCGACCTCAGCGCATTGGGGACAGACGCCGCGCGAGGCGCTCGCCGAATCCGGACAACTGTGGTCGACTTATGCGCGCGTGGCGTCGGAGAATCCCAATTCCTGGCTGAAGAAAAACTTCACGCCGGACGAGATCACAACGCCGACGCCGGAAAACCGGCTGATCGCCTGGCCCTACACCAAGCTGATGGTGGCCAATCCGACCGTCAACATGGGCGGCGCGATCCTGATGACGTCGCTGGCAAAGGCGCGCGCCGCCGGTGTGCCCGAGGATCGCCTGATCTATCCTTTGGGCGGCGCATCTGCTGAAGAACCGCGCGATTATCTGCTGCGCGACCAGTTCTTCGAGAGCCATCCGCAGAACGCCGTGCTTAACACCGTAATGGACCTCGTCGGGGGCGATGGCAAAAAATTCGACGCGATCGAATTGTACAGCTGCTTTCCCTGCGTGCCGAAGATGGCGCGGCGAACGCTGGGGCTCGGCCCCGACGTCAGGCCCACCGTCACCGGCGGCCTCACGTTCTTCGGCGCCCCGCTCAACACCTATATGACGCACGCGGCCTGCGCGATGGTGAGGAAGCTGCGCGAGGGCGGCACGCTTGGCCTGCTCTATGGTCAGGGCGGCTTTGTCACCAAGCATCACGGCCTCGTGCTGTCGCGGCATGCGCCAAAAGAGGCATTGGCGCAGGACACCAGCGTTCAGGCTGAGGCCGACCGCCGCAAGGGCGCCGTGCCCGAATTCGTCACGGAAGCCAGCGGCAAGGGCAAGGTCGAGAGCTTTACGGTGATCTATGGCGGCAAGGGTGATGTCGAGCACGGCGTGGTGATGATGCGCACGGCCGGCGATGCACGGGCGCTGGCGCGGGTGCCGGCGAGCGACAGCGCGACGCTGGCGCACCTGCGCAACATGGACCGCACGCCGGTGGGGTCGGTTGGGGAGGTCGTCACGGCCGGAGATGGCGTGCTGGAGTGGCGGGTGGGGTGACTGTTTCTGCTCCCTCGCCGCGCTCTTCGCGGGGTCGAGACGAGCGAAACTCGCTCTTAGAGGGTCGGGGTGAGGAGCTCTAGCCACGAGCCCAGTATGAGCTGAAAGCTGTACCAGTTCCTGGCACCCTCTCCTCGTCCCCGTGCCGGACACGGTGAATTTGTCCTGGTGCGGTCGATCGGACCGGCTAGCTTATGCCCGGCAACCTTTCATCAGCCGTTTCCCGACTTTGGCTTTCTGGTGCGATGCGCTCGCTTGAGCAGGCCGAGGTACTTTACCGCATTCCACAACTTCTGATAACTTTGAGCTAAATTCGTTGATTTGATTAGCCTACAGATATACCAATCGAGAATTTAGACATGCCTCAACCTAACATAGGCCTCCTCGCTGTTCTTCTGCTGATCCCCACATCAATTAGTGCACAGCAGTTGACAAGGCAGCAACAGATCGACCAAGCGAAAGCACTCATTCAGGAGTCTTGCCTATCCGGCAACTCCTATTCTTTCGATGCTTCTGCCGATGGCCACATTCAGATTAAATCTCTCAAGCCTAACCTAAAGGCTGGCATTAGCTTGAACGCCAAGACCGCGCCAGGCGGCGTGGGTTACGTGCAAGAAGAGATTCGCAAGAATGTGGACGACGCTATCAGGAAATGCATGGAGCCTTATATTGGACGAATACTGGATTTGATTATCGGCGCACCTTCGAAGTCGTCCTCCCGCGATGAAATGACCCGAGCCGTAGCCGCAGTTGAGGGGCGGATCGTGAACATAAGCTTCGATACCGTTCCAAACGATCTAACCAAGGTTGTAGGAAAGATTGAGTTCGATATCTTTGAAAGCGACTTCAGCGATGCGCGAACAGGACGAGGTTATAATGCGTACGGCTCCGAAATAAAGCTTGGAACCTTCGAGACCGTTCGCCAGTTTGGGTTCTTGCGGGGAAGGTTAAGTGGTATGCGCTACGCTCAATCGTCGACAGAATCCGGACCAGACGTAAAATGCAGCACGCCCTTACTGCAGTCATGGTCTGACTTAAAGGATGAGTTTGGAATTGCGAGAGGTGATATCAGCGGATCTGGTGTGGACAACGGAAACAACGACGTCATGCTTAGACATACCAACGATCAATTTGAAACTTCATCATTGATCATGAGTTTCAGCATGAGCGAGTCTACGGACATGTTGAAAAAGAAGAGAAAGTCTTCAAAGAGCTGCATCGTTAGTGTGGCCATGGAAACTAAATAGCGGTTTTTGATAGATGCTGCGACACTCCGGTTCAGTAATACCCAGCAGCATACGCGCACTCCGAAAGAAGATACGGACGCGGAAAAATAGCAACCGCACGCGTCTCCAACAGTTCCTCATTCGCCCGCACGCGCTACCTTCGTAAAGGGGGCTCATGAGGGTCCTTCGCCAGCTTTCGCGGCGAGCGAGTCCCCTACCCCTTCACGTCCTGCTTTTCCGAGGCCGTCGTGGGCTTGCCCCTGGCGGCGGCGCCGACGACGCGGACCGCGTCGCCATCGGCGATGCCGTCCGGCGGCGCAGTGATGATGCGGTCGTCGGGGGTGACGCCGGAAGCGAGTTCGATCTCCTTGCCGAGATCGCGGGCGATGGTCACGGTCTTGAACAGCACCTTGTCGTCGGGGCCGACGGTTGCGACCCGCAAACCGTCCTTGTTGAAGATCAGCGCGCTGGAGGGAATATGCAGCGGCACCGCGTCGCGTTCCAGCGGCAGGCGTACATTGGCATAGGCGCCGGGCATCAGTTCGCCGCCGGCATTGTCGAGCGCCAGCTGCATGCGCGTCGTCCCCGAGGAGACATCGACCGACTGCGAGGATGCTTCCACCGTCGCCGCAAAAGTCCGGTTCGGATATTCCGGCATCGTCAGCACGGCTTTGGCGCCGATCCTGACGGCGGGAACGTAGCTCTGGGGCACGTTGACATAGACGCGCAGCTTGGTGATGTCAGACACCACGAACATCGCAGGCCCCGAACCGCCGCCGGCATTGATCAGCGCCCCGACATCGGTCTCGCGCGCGGTGACCACGCCATCGAACGGCACGGTGATCTTCTTGTAGCCCGCCAGCGCCTCCAGCCGCTCGACATTGGCGGTGCCGGAATTGACCGCGGCTTTCTTGTTGGCGAGGTCGGCGGTGCGCTCGTCGATTTCCTGCATCGAAACGAAGTTCGAGGCGAGCAGCGTCTTGCGCCGGTTCAGCGTGGCCTCGGACAACCGCGCGCTCGACTGCTGGCTGACGAGGTCGGCACGGGCCTGCAGCAATTGCTGGTCGAGGTCGGGCGCCTCGATCTCGGCGATCACCTGGCCTGCCTTGACCTTGGCGCCGATATCGGCGCTCCAGCTTTTCAGATAGCCGCTGACCCGCGCGAATATCGGCGCGCGCGAATAGGCTTCGAGCCGACCCGGCAGGTCGATGGTGGGGTTGAGTGCGCGGGCATTGGGAAACGCGACGGCGACCGAAGGAATCGCCTGGTTGTCGGTCCATTCGCGCAGCTTGGAGCCGGATTCCTCGCGCGCCCGGATGCCGGTGGCGACGATCAGCCCCGCCCCGATCAGCGCCACGACCCCGAATAGGCCCAGTTTCCGGCGCGATACCGGCGGGCGTTGTTCAGGGGACATGCGACGTCTCCGGTGCAGCGTCGGCGATGACGCCCTGTTTCTTATGTACCATACTGAATACCACGGGAACAAACATCAGGGTGGCGATGGTGGCGAAGATCAAGCCGCCGATCACCGCTCGGCCGAGCGGCGCGTTCTGCTCGCCGCCCTCGCCGAGCCCGAGCGCCATCGGCGTCATGCCGATGATCATGGCGAGCGCCGTCATCAGAACCGGGCGGAAGCGGACGAAACCGGCTTCCAGCGCCGCCGCGATGGGATCGCCGAGTTCCTCGTAACGCTCGCGCGCAAAGCTGATCACCAGCACACTGTTGGCGGTGGCAACGCCCATGCACATGATGGCGCCGGTCAGCGCCGGCACCGACAGCGTGGTCTGGGTCGTGAACAGCATCCAGACGATACCGGCAAGGGCCGCAGGCAGCGCCGTGATGATCACGAACGGATCGGACCAGGACTGGAAGTTCACCACGATCAGGAAATAGATCAGCACCACGGCGGCGAGCAACCCGAACAGCAGACCCGAAAACGCGCTGTTCATCGTCTGCACCTGACCGAGCAGCACCACCGAACTTCCTTTTGGCACATCCTTTGCCGTCTCCGCCATCGCGGTCCGGACGTCGGCGGCAACCGCGCCGAGGTCGCGGCCCTGCGGCGTCGCGTAGATCTGCACCATCGACTGGATGTCGTATTGCGAGACGACGGCACTGGAGGCCGAGCGCCTCACGTCCGCGATGCCGCCCAGGATCGGCGCCTGCGGATTGCCGGTCGCCGTAATGGGCAGCGCCTGCAGGGCGCTGAGCGAGTCCATCTTGTATTGCGGCGTCTGCATCACGATCGAATAGGACACGCCATTGTCGGGGTTGAGGTAGAAGGTCGGCGCGACCTGCGAACTGCCGGCGAGATTGACCACGAGGCTGTTGGTGACGTCGCGCTCGGTCAGACCGACATACTGCGCCCGGGTGCGGTCGACATCGATGTTGAAGGTCGGCGCGTTGGGCGATTGCTGGATGCGCGCATCCGCGATGCCGGGAATCCGGCGGATCTTGCCCAGCAGCTTGTTGGCATAGTTGAAGTTCGCCTTCATGTCCGCGCCGCGGATCTGCAGGTCGATCGGCGCCGGCGCGCCGAAGTTCAGGATCTGGCTGACGATGTCGGCCGGCAGGAACGAGAAGTTCATGCCGGGGAACAGCCGCGGCAATTGCTCGCGCAAGATCTGGACGTATTCGTCCGTCGGCCGATGGCCTTCTTTGAGCTTGATCTGGATGTCGCCGTCCGCCGGTCCGATCACGCCGGTGTTGTTGTAGGTCATGTTGATGCCGGAAATCGGCATGCCGATATTGTCGGTCAGCGTTTCGATCTCGCCGGGCGGAATGATCTTGCGGATCGCCTTCTGCACGTCGGCGAGCTGGTTGGCGGTCTCCTCGACGCGGGTGCCGACCTGGGTGCGGACATGCATCAGGATGTTGCCGGCATCGACCGCCGGAAAGAAGTTGCGGCCAAGATACGGCACCAGCAGGAACGACAGCGCCACCACGGCAAGAAAGCCGGTGACGAACAGCGGTCGCCGTCCCAGCGCCATCGACAACAGATCGTGGTAGCCGGCGCGAATCCGCTCGAACCGCGCCTCGAAGGCGCGCTGGAAGCGCACCAAGGGATTGCGCGTCGGCGGCCGCCCGCCCTCATGATGGACATGCGGCTGGAGCAGGTATTTCGCCATCGTCGGCACCAGGGTGCGCGACAGCAGGAACGACCAGATCATCGCGAACATCACGGCTTCGGCCATCGGCACGAACAGGAAACGCGCGACGCCCTGCAGGAAGAACATCGGCACGAACACGATGCAGATGCACAATAGCGACACGAAGGCCGGCGTCACGATCTGGTTGGCGCCATCCAGGATCGATTGCTCGACAGGCTTGCCCTGCTCCAGATGGTAGTTGATGTTCTCGATGGTCACGGTGGCATCGTCGACGAGGATGCCGACCGCCAGCGCCAATCCGCCGAGCGTCATGATGTTGAGCGTCTCGCCGATCGCCGACAAACAGATGATGGCGCCCAGTACCGACAGCGGGATCGAGACCGCGATGATGACAGTCGAGCGCCAGCTGCCGAGAAACAGCAGGATCATCACGCTGGTCAGGAGCGCGGCGATGACGCCTTCGACGGCAACGCCCTCGATGGCGCCGCGCACGAACACCGACTGATCGCCGATGAAGCCGATCTTCAGCGTGTCGGGCAGCGAATCCTTGACCTCGGTCACCTTCTGCTTGATGCCGGCGATGATATCGAGCGTCGAGGTCGCGCCCGCCTTCAGCACCATCATCAGCACCGAACGGTTGCCGTCGACGTGCACGATGTTGGTCTGCGGCGGATTGCCGTCGCGCACGGATGCGACGTCGCGAACATAGACCATCGCGCCGTTCACCGCCCTGATCGGCAGGTCGCCGAGCTCTTCCATTCGAAGCGGCGAGTTGTTGAGCTGGATGGTGTATTCGAACTGGCCGATTTTCTGGGTGCCGACCGGCGTGATCAGGTTCTGCGCGGCGAGCGCGTTGGCGACGTCCTGCCCGGACAGGCCGCGGGCCTGCAGCGCGGCCGGATTGAGGTCGATCTGGACCTGCCGCTGCTTGCCGCCGAACGGATAGGGAATGGCCGCGCCCGGCACGGTCACCAGCGGTGTGCGCAACTGGTTGATGCCGATATCGGCGAGGTTTTGTTCGGTCAGCCCCTCGCCCGACAGCGCGACCTGGATGATCGGAACGGTGGAGGCGCTGTAATTGAGGATCAGCGGCGGGGTCGCGCCGGGCGGCAACTGCCTGATCATGGTCTGCGAGATCGCCGTCACCTGGGCGTTGGCGGTGCGGATATCGACGCCCGGCTGGAAGAAGATCTTGACGATCCCGATGCCGGTGTAGGAATTGGCGACGATGTGCTCGATGTCGTTGACGGTGGTGGTCAGCGCCCGCTGAAACGGCGTGATGATACGCCCCGACATCTGGTCCGGCGGCAGGCCGGTATAGTTCCAGACCACGCCGATGACGGGGATGCGGATGTCCGGGAAGATGTCGGTCGGCGTGCGGAGCGCGGCCAATGGTCCGATGATCAGCAGCAGGATCGCGAGCACAACGAAAGTATAGGGCCGGCTCAGCGCAATACGGACCAGTGAGACCATCTAGGAAGTATTCCCAACCGCTGCGGAGAGACGAGGATTGGCGCCCCTGCAGGCCAATTCATCGGGGCTGATTTACCCGAAAAAAGCCCAAAAGACCAACGCGGGCCGCGCATCAGGCCTTCACTTCCCCGGCATAGCTACTGGCTCAGGCCGGAGCACGCCGACCGGCCGGACGATAGGGTAGAACTACGGAGCCGACCCGCCGTTTCGCAAACGCAGGCAGTCAAATGCAAAAAGCCCGGCCCCTTCCGGAGGCCGGGCTTTCAGATTGTCATCCCGTTGTGGTCAGGCCGCGCGCACCGAGTCGAGGAACTTGCCGACCTCTTGCTTGAGACGGTTGCTGTCACCCGACAGCGATTGCGCGGCGGAGAGAACCTGCGTGGATGCGGAGCCGGTCTCGGAGGCGCCGCGCTGCACGTCGGTGATGTTGGAGGACACTTGCTGTGTGCCGTGAGCGGCCTGCTGCACGTTGCGGGAGATTTCCTGCGTCGCGGCGCCCTGCTCTTCCACGGCTGCGGCAATGGTCGAGGAGATCTCCGACAGCTTTTCGATGGTGCCGCTGATTTCCTTGATCGCGTTCACGGAGTCCTGGGTCGCCGCCTGGATGCCTGATATCTGCTGGCCGATCTCGCCGGTGGCCTTGGAGGTCTGCTCGGCCAGCGCCTTCACTTCCGACGCCACGACCGCGAAGCCACGGCCGGCATCGCCGGCGCGCGCCGCTTCGATGGTGGCGTTGAGCGCCAGCAGGTTGGTCTGCTCGGCGATGGTGTTGATCAGTTCGACGACGTCGCCGATCCGGCTCGCGGCCTTCGACAATTGGCTGACGCGGTCGTTGGTGGTGCGGGCCTGCTCGACGGCCGCAGTGGCCATCCGCGCCGATTCCTGCACCTGGCGGCTGATCTCGTTGACCGAGGAGGACAACTCTTCGGTCGCTGATGCCACCGACTGCACGTTGGTGGAGGCTTCCTCGGAGGCCGCAGCCACCATCGTGGTCAGTTCCTGGGCGCGCTCGGCGTTCGACGTCAGCGTGCCGGCGGAGGCTTCCAGTTCGTTCGAGGCCGACGACACGGTCTCGACGATCTCGCCGACCGCCGTCTCGAACGTATCGGCGAGCTTGATCATGTCGTCCTTGCGCTGCCGGGCGGCGATCTGGTCCTGCTTGATCTTGGCCTCGGCTTCGTCGCGGGCCTTCTGCTCGGCATTCTCCCTGATGATCGTGACCGTCTTGGCGAGGTCGCCGATTTCGTCGCCGCGCCTGGCGCCGGGGATCACAACGTCGAGGTTACCGCCGGCCATCTCCCCCAGCGCACCGTTCAGGCGCATCATCGGGCGGGAGATCCCGAGGAAGGAAAACACCATCGATGCGAACAGCGCGATAATCACCACGATACCCATGGCGAGGCTGACCATGCTGGCTCGCTCGGTCTCGGCGGCGGCTTCCTCCTTCGATGTGGCGTAGTCCTTTCGCGCCACGTCGACCAGGCTGTCCATCTGCGTGCCCGCCTCCTGGGCAAATTTGACGGAGCGGTTGACGACGATGTCTACCTTCAATTCCTCGGTCTTGACCGCTTCGTCATTGGCGGCCAGGAAGCGCTTGACGATCGAATCCAGCGAGCTGACCACGACCAGCAGATCGCGGTCATCGGCCTCACCCCGCAACAGGTTGAAATTGGCCTTGAGCGCCGCCTGGGTCTTGGCGATCTGGGCGATCAGGCTGACATCGCCGGTGGCGCCCAGCCGCCACACCATGGCCCGCAGCGTGTTGACCTTGGCGTCGGCCATATGCAGCAGCTTTTCGATTTCGAGCTTGTTGTCGAGCTTGGCCAGCGCGGGTGACGCCAATTGGGTCTCGATCGCCTTGGTCCATTCAGCCGAAATCGCCGAGCGCTTGTCGATCACCGCGAGAAGATTGAGCTGCGTCTTCGCCAGCTCATCGACGCCGGTCGTGTAGGAGTTCATCAGCGACCTGATTTTCTCCAGGCGCTGCTTGGTATCCGGCAGCGCCGCAATCGCCAGCGCGTCATCCAACGCCTTGGTTTGAGTGGCCTTCAACCGACTGAGGTCCGCCGCGTTCCTTTCGACGTCCGCGGCCTTCGTCGCCAGGCGGATGTTGCGCGCGGCAAGCTCGATCTGCCGTCCGTTCAGGTTAGCTGATATCGCGGCGTCGATGACCCGCTGCGAGCGGTCGGCGCGGCTGTTTGCCGCCTCGATCGCCCGTTCCGACATCATCTGGTTGGCCACCATGCCGCCCGCCAGCAATATGCCGACGGCGCCAGCCAGGCCCAGTTTATACCCGATGCGATTGAGCTTGATCATGTCAGCGAACCCCAAATTTCCCCAAAACGCGCTGTCGGCGAACAGCGCGCGCGCCGTAAAGATGGTGCTCTTGTAAAGAACACTGGTTAATTTTAGCTCAGTAGCGAGTACCGAGCAGCCCAATCGGATTTCGCTGCTGAGTTGCAGAACGCAAAAGCCCGGCTCTGTTGGGAGCCGGGCTCTTCGCCGGTGATCGGCCGGGCGTCAGGCTGCCCGGACCGAATCCAGGAACTTGCCGACTTCGAGCTTGAGGCGGTTGCTGTCGCCGGACAGCGACCGCGCCGCCGACAGGACCTGCGAGGAGGCCGAGCCGGTTTCGCTCGCGCCGCGCTGCACGTCGGTGATGTTAGAGGAGACCTGCTGGGTGCCTTGCGCCGCCTGCTGCACGTTGCGCGAGATTTCCTGTGTCGCGGCACCCTGCTCTTCCACCGCGGCGGCGATGGTCGAGGAGATCTCCGACAGCCGCTCGATTGTGCCGCTGATTTCCTGGATTGCGTTGACCGACTCCTGGGTCGCGGCCTGGATGCCCGATATCTGCTGGCCGATCTCGCCGGTCGCCTTCGCGGTCTGCTCGGCCAGCGCCTTCACTTCCGACGCCACGACGGCGAAGCCGCGGCCGGCTTCGCCGGCGCGCGCCGCCTCGATGGTGGCATTGAGCGCCAGCAAATTGGTCTGGCCTGCGATGGTGTTGATCAATTCGACGACGTCGCCGATCCGGCTCGCCGCCTTCGACAATTCGCTGACCCGGTCGTTGGTGACGCGGGCTTGGCCGACAGCGTCGGTCGCCATGCGCGCCGATTCCTGCACCTGGCGGCTGATCTCGTTGACCGATGACGACAGTTCTTCGGTCGCCGACGCCACCGACTGCACGTTGGTGGAAGCTTCCTCGGAGGCCGCAGCCACCGCTGTCGTCAGCGACTGTGAACGCTCGGCGGTCGCCGACAGTGTGCCGGCCGAGGCTTCGAGCTGCGTCGAAGCTGCGGACACGGTCTGAACGATCTCGCCGATGACAGATTCGAAATTGCGGGTGATGCCGTCGACCCGGCGGCCGCGCTCGATCTTGGCTTCGGCGTCGAGGGCCGCGGCCTCGTCGGCGGCTTTCTTCGCGATCAGCGCCTGCTTGAACACCTGCAAGGTGTCTGCCATGGCGCCGATTTCGGTCTTCTCAGCCTGATGCGGAACTTCCGCGCTGAGGTCGCCGTTGCCCAGCGCCTGCATCGGGGTGACGATGGAAGCGATGCCGGTTGAGACGTCGCGAACCAGATAGATACTGACGGCAATACCGATGATGACGGAGACGCCGAGGATCACGGCCAGCATCATGAAGGCGGACGCGTAGCTGCCAGACGCATCCTGGGCCGCCTTGTCGGCACCGGCGTTGTTGAGGTCGATGTCCTTGCGCAGGACGGCGTCGGCCTCGAGCCCGATCTTGTTGACGGTCTTGGAGTTCAATTCATGCGCCTCTGCTGGAAATTGCCGGCGGCCGCGCGCGACAGCGCCATCACTTCCTGTGTACCCGCCTTGTACTTGTCCCAGAGATCGGACCATTCCTTGTACAGCGCACGCTCCTCCGGAGAGGTGATCATGGGCTCGTAGAGGGCACGGATCTTGGTGTTGCTCTCGACCACGCTCGCCAGGGTCTTTTCCTGCGCCAGCTTTCCTTCCAGCGTTCCGACCAGCATGTGCTCGCGGATCACATTGCGGTAGGTAATGACGCCGGCGCGCAGGTCACCCAGCACCCGGACGCTCGGCATCCAGCTGGTCGCGATGTCGACGGTGTTGGCGTTGATAGCCCGCATGTTGCGGACGGCCAGCAGGCCCATGCCCGTCATCGCGACCAGCAGGAAGGCGACGACGGTGATGATTTTGGCGCGGATCGAGTACTTCGCGAGCATTGGTTTGGAATCTCTTGGTTTTGGGCGCGGGAGACGCGCCGATTGCGACGAGGCGGTGAGTCATTCGGGCGGAAGGACGCCTTGCACGCAGCAGAATCTTATTCGTTCTCAGGTTGTGTTAATTTGGCGCACCGTAAAAATACGGTACGCGACAGAAGTCTTTGAGAAATGAATGGCGTAGGACGATCAGCGCATCAGCTTGAGTGCGTCGGAAAAGAATTCGGCGCCGCCGAAATTGCCCGATTTAAGTGCAAGCAGCATCTCGCCATTTTTCGCGCCCACCGCGCGCAGAACCGGCACGCCTGCAGCGATTTCCGCGCCGACGAGGAAGCCGGGAATCCCCAGCCGATCGACCACGGCGCCTGAAGTTTCACCACCTGCGACGACCAACCGGCGCACGCCGGACTGCACCAATCCGTTTGCGATGTCGGCCATCGCCTGCTCGATGGCATGTCCGGCTGCATCGCGGCCATGCCGGGATTGCAGGGCTGCAACCTGATCCGGCGTCGAGCTGCTCGCGATCAGCAGCGGGCCGTCACCGATTCGCTCCTTTGCCCACGCCAACGCACGTCGCGCTTCGTCGGGACCCGCGACGACGCGGTCGGGATCGAGATGCAGAACCGGCATCGCCTTTTCGGCATTGGCAATCTGCAGCAAGGTTGCCTGCGAACAGCTGCCGGCCAGGCACGCCGCCGGTCCGCCGACCGGCGCATCGGCGTTCGCCTCTGCCACGTTGGATCTGACCTTGCCGGAAGCGACCAACGCCCGCGCGAGGCCGAGCCCGATGCCGGAGGCGCCGACCGACAGTCGATGATCCAGCGCGACGTTGCCGATGGTTTCCAGATCGCGGTCGAACACCGCGTCGATGACGGCCGCGCCAATGCCTTTGCCGGCGAGATCGGCAAGACGCGCGCGGACGGAAGCTTCCCCGCGCGCGAGCGTCGCAAGGTCGACCAGTCCGACTTTCGTCTGGCTCTGGCGCGCCAGCACCCGCACCAGATTGGAATCATGCATCGGGTTGAGCGGATGATCCTTCAGCGGGCTTTCGTTCAGCGGCACGGCGCCGACGAACAGATTGCCCTGATAGACGGTGCGGCCGGTTTCCGGAAACGCCGGCGTCACCAGCACGATGGCATCGCCGGAGTCAGCGCACAGCGCATCCATCACGGGACCGATATTGCCGGCGTCGGTGGAATCGAAGGTCGAGCAGATCTTGAACAGCACATGATCAGCGCCACGGCCGCGCAGCCATTTTTCTGCTGACCGCGATCTGGTGACGGCCAAGCCCGCCTCGATCGAGCGGCTTTTGAGCGACACCACGACCGCGTCGACCTCCGGCAGCGCGAGATCGTCAGAGGGCACGCCGATGGTCTGCACCGTGCGCAGGCCGCAGCGCGTCAGCGTGTTCGCGAGGTCGGAGGCTCCGGTGTAGTCGTCGGCGATGCAGCCCAAAGACAGTTTCACGATTTTGCTCCGGCGTAGGGTTTGAACCAGCCGAGGCCGTCGGTGGTGTTGCCGCGCGGGTTGTATTCGCAGCCGACAAAGCCGCCATAGCCAAGCCGGTCGAGCTCAGCGAACAGGAACGGATAGTTCAGCTCCTCGCCGTCGGGTTCGTTGCGCGAGGGAATGCTGGCGATCTGGATATGGCCTGTTATCGGCATCATCTCGCGCAGCCGCATGGTGACGTCGCCATGGATGATCTGGCAGTGGTAGATGTCGAACTGCAATTTCAGGTTGGGAATCTTCAACTCGGTGATCAGATCGCGCGCGAACAGGAAGTCGTTGAGGAAGTAACCCGGCACGTTGCGCGAATTGATCGGCTCGATCACCACGTCGAGGCCATGTGGCGCGAAGAACTCGGCCGCCCACGCTATTGACTTATAGAACGCTTCCACCGCCTTGCGGTCGCCGCGGTCGGCAATCCCCGCCATCAGATGCAGCCGCTTGACGCCGGTCGCCTGCGCATAGGGTAGCGCGGTCTGCAGGCTCTTCTTGAGATCTTCAAAACGTTCCGGCAGCGCCGCGAATCCCTTTTCGCCGGCGTTCCAGTCGCCCGGCGGTAGGTTGAACAGCGCCTGCGTCAACCCGGCGCCCTTGAGCCGCGAGCCTACCTCGTCGGCCGGGTACTCGTAGGGAAACAGGAATTCCACGGCGGTGAAGCCGGCTTTCGCGGCGGCGTCGAAGCGATCGAGGAACGGGACCTCGTTGAACATCATGGTGAGATTGGCGGCAAAGCGGGGCATGTGCTGTCCTCTTCCTGCTTAATTACTTCGGCTCACCCGGCAGATGCGTGCCGGTGACGCGGGCATACATCCGCGCCACTGAGGCGTCGTCGTCGCGGCCCATGCCGGAGGCCGCCGTCATCAGGAACATCTGCAACGCCGCGGCGGCGACCGGCACCGGAAATTTCGCCGAGCGCGCCATGTCCTGGATGATGCCGAGGTCTTTGACGAAAATCTCCACCGCACTGCGCGGCGCGTAGTCGCCGTCGAGCACATGCGGCATCCGGTTCTCGAACATCCAGGAATTGCCGGCGGAGGCTGTGATCACCTCATAGACCTTTTTGATGTCGAGGCCCTGCTTGGCGGCAAACGTGATCGCTTCGGAAGCTGCGGCGATGTGCACGCCGGCCAATAGCTGGTTGATCATCTTGAACGCCGCGCCCTGCCCGGCGGCATCGCCAAGTTCATAAAGTTTTGCCGCCATCGCATCCAGCGCCGGGCGTGCCTTGGCGAACGCGGCCGCACTGCCCGAGGCCAGGATGGTGAGTTCGCCCTGCGCCGCGCGCTGCGCGCCGCCGGAGATCGGGGCATCGAGATAAAGCCGTCCCGTCGCCTCCAGCTGTTTGGCCAGCCGCCGGGCTACATCGGGGTCCATGGTGGCGGAGGAGATGAACACCGCGCCCTTGGCCAGGGTCTCCGCAACGCCGTCAGCGCCAAACAGGATGGCTTCGGTTTGCGCGGCATTGACGACGACGCTGACGACGATATCGGCCGCCTTGGCAGCTTCCGCCGGGGTTTTGGCACCGTGGCCGCCATCGGCCACGAAGCGCGCGACGGACTCGGCCGAGACATCGCACCCGGTCACCTCGAACCCGGCGCGGCGCAGCGAGGTGGCCATGCCAAAGCCCATCGAGCCCAGCCCGATGACGGCGGCGCGCGGTTTTGCGGATTCTGGCATTGTGGCGTTTCCTTGTGCTCTTGGAGTCTGACCCTTGCGGCTTTGCCTCTGGGTATCACGGCTTGGCCGCGCTGCCAAAGCGTGAGAAAAGACGGAGGAACAGGGTTTTATCCATGAGCCAAACCAGAATTCGCGAGGAAATCTGCCGTCTCGGCCGCTCGCTGTTCGAGCGCGGGCTGACGCCGGGCTCCTCGGGCAATATCAGCGTCAGGCTCGACGATGGCGGCTGGCTGGTGACCCCGACCAACGCCTCGCTCGGCTCGCTCGATCCCAACAGGATGTCGCGGTTAGGGCCCGACGGCAAGCTGGTGTCCGGCGACGCCCCGACCAAGGAAGTGCCGCTGCACACCGCCCTCTATCAAACCCGCAGCGCTGCGCGCGCCGTGGTGCACCTGCACTCGACCCATTCGGTGGCGCTGTCGATGCTGCCGGAGATCGATCCCCGCGCCGCATTACCGCCGATGACGCCCTATTACCTGATGAAATGCGGCCACACCGCATTGGTGCCGTATTTCCGGCCCGGCGATCCCGCGGTGGCGGACGCGATCAAGGGGCTCGCCGGAAAGTATTCATCCGTGCTGCTCGCCAACCACGGCCCGGTGGTTTCAGGCGACACGCTGGAAGCGGCGGTGTTCGCGATCGAGGAACTGGAAGAGACGGCGAAACTGTATCTGCTGCTGCGCGGGTTGAACCCGCGATATCTGTCGCCGGAACAGGTCAAGGATTTGACTAAAACGTTTGGATTGACGCTGCCGGACCACAATCACTGATCTTTTGCGGAGGACGCACATGTTCAAATACATCGGTTTCGCCTTCGGAGTTCTGTTCTTGAGCGGTTGGACTGGATCGACCGCGCAGGCCCAAGAGACCGTGCAAAGCATGCTGGCCGCCCAGATCCGCACGCAGGGTTTTTCCTGCGACAAGGCGCTCGGCGCGAAAAAGGACGCCAAGCGCTCGAAGCCAGACCGCGAAGTGTGGGTTCTCAGGTGCAGCAATGCGAACTACCGCGTCGGCCGCGCGCCTGATATGGCGGCGAAGGTCGAGGTTATCCGGTAGGTCCGTAGGGTGGGTTAGGCGAAGCCGTAACCCACCTCTTTCGTCGAGAGCGAACGGTGGATTACGCCTTCGGCTAAACCGCCCTACAAACTCCACTACCTCGTCATTGCGAGCGCAGCGAAGCAATCCATCGGGCGGCGAAGCAAGTATGGATTGCTTCGTCGCTACGCTCCTCGCAATGACGGCTTGATGACGATCCCGGCCTAAAGCCCCAGATACGCCTTCCTTACATCCGGATTGGTCCGGATCTCCGCGGCGCTGCCCTGCATCAGCACGCGACCGGTTTGCAGGATGTAGGCGCGGTCGGCGATTTCGAGGCACTCCGCCATTCGCTGCTCGACGATCAAGACGGTCATCCCGGTGTCGCGGATGCGCTTCACCGCCTGAAAGATTTCATCGACCAGTTTCGGCATGATGCCTTGCGAGGGCTCGTCGAGCATCAACAGCCGCGGCCGCGTCATCAGCGCGCGGCCAATCGCCAGCATCTGCTGCTCACCGCCGGAGAGCGTTTCGGCGCGCTGATCCAGCCGCTCCGACAGCCGAGGGAACAGCTTGAACACCAGATCCAGCGGCGCTTCGCGGTCGGCCTCGCCGCGATAGAGGTAACTGCCGAGCCGCAGATTGTCGCGCACCGAGAGCCGCGGAAACAGCCGGCGGTTTTCCGGCACATAGGCGATGCCGCGCGAGGTAATGACATGCTGCGCCAGGCCGTCGATCCGCTCGCCGTCGAAGGTGACGGTGCCGGAACGCGGCCGCTCCGCGCCGGCGATCGATTTCAAAAGCGTCGACTTGCCGGCCCCATTGGCGCCGGCGACGCAGACGACTTCGCCCTTGGCGACATCGATCGTGACCGCCGAGATCGCGACCAGCCCCTGATAGGCGGTGGTGACTTCATGCACCGACAGCATGACGATCCCCCAGATAGGCGGTGATGACTTTCGGATCGCGAACGACGTCGTTTGGCTTGCCTTCGACCAGCACCTTGCCGAGATCGAGCACGATGGCGCGGTCGACCAGCGGCATCACGATTTCCATGACGTGCTCGACCATCAGAATGGTCACGCCGGTGTCGCGCACCTTGCGCACCAGTTCGACGCCGGTCTGGGCCTCGAGCGGGGTCAGGCCGGTCAGGCATTCGTCGAGCAGCAGCAGTTTCGGTTCGGTTGCCAGCGCGCGCGCCACCTCGAGGCGGCGTTTTTCCGACGGGACCAGATCGCTGGCGAGCACATTGGCGCGCCCGGCCAGGCCGCAAAAATCCAGCACCTCATGGGCTTTGCGCCGCGCCACGCGCATCACGGTGTTTCTAACCAGCGCGCCGACGATGACGTTGTCGATCACGGTCATGGTCTCGAAGCTTTTCACGACCTGAAAGGTCCGGGCGACGCCGCGCACACAGCGCTCGGCTGCGGGGAGCGCGGTGACGTCTTCGCCGTCGAACCAGATCGAGCCTTGGGTGGGCGGCAGCACGCCCGCGATCAGATTGAACAGCGTCGATTTGCCGGCGCCGTTCGGCCCGATCAGGCCGACGATTTCGCCGCGTCCGACCGAAATCGAGACGTCACTGTTGGCGACGAGACCGCCGAAGCGTTGCCAGACGCCGCGCGTTTCCAGCAATGGCGTGCTCATTGCTTCGCCTCCTTGCGCGCGGGCGAGAACAGACCGACCAGCCCCTGCGGCCGCGCCAGCGAGATCGCGATGATCAGGCCGCCATAGACGATCAGGTCGACACCGCGGCCGGAGCCGCCGGCGTAGGACCGCGTCAATTCCGTGAGCGGAATCAGGATGACGGCCCCCAGCATCGGCCCCCATAATGTGCCGATGCCTCCGAGCACCGCGGGCAGCGCCATCAGCAGCGAGATGTGAAAGCCCATGATGCTCTCGGGATCGATATAGGAGACGAACTGCGCATAGAAGCTGCCGCCGACCGCGACCAGAAACGCCGATACCGCGGCTGCGCCCATCTTGGAATTGAACACGACGACACCAAGGCTTTCAGCGGCGTCCGGATTGTCCTTCACCGCGCGCCACCAATAGCCCCATTTGGAATCCTCCAGCCACCAGGTGACGAACCAGGCGACGCAGGCCAGCGCCAGCGCAAAGTAGAAATACGGCAGCTTGCTGCGCGCGAACTGAAATTTAAGCCAGCTGTCGCCGCGCACGGGAATCTCGATGCCGAGTGCCGCGCCCGCCCAATCCCAGTTGTGGAACAGCAAGAGCCCGATCTCGGCAATGACGATGGTGGCGATCGCGAAATAATGCCCGCGCAGGCGGAAGCAGGGATAGCCCAGGCCCATCGCGATGACAGCCGATATCAGGCCGCCGCCGAGCATACCGAACCACGGCAGGACGCCGAACTTGGTGAACAGCAGCGTCGTGGTATAGGCGCCAATCCCGAAATACAGCGCGTGGCCGAGCGAGATCTGTCCGCAATAGCCGGAGAGGATATTCCAGCTTTGCGACAGCGCCGCCCACATCAGCGTCAGCACCATGATGTTCTGGACGTAGGAGTCCTTGACGAACAGCGGCACGATCGCGGCGATGGCGGCGAGGCAGAATGCGAGGATCAGGTCGCGGCGGCGGCGTTTTGCAAAATCCGTATCCATCACATCGACCCGAACAGACCGCGCGGCCGCACGAACACGACCAGGAGATAAACCGCATAGATGCCGACCGACTTCAGTGACGGCGGCAGGATCAATGCGGTGGTGGCTTCAACCAGGCCGACGATGATGCCGCCGGCAAAGGCGCCAAACACGCTGCCGAAGCCGCCCAGCGCCACCGTGACGTAGGCAATCAGCGCAAACGACGCACCGACGTCGGGATAAATGTAGAAGAAGATCGACATGATGGCGCCGGCGAGACCCACCATCGCCGCACCGAGCCCCCAGCCCAGCGCGAACACGCGGTTCTTGTCGATACCGACCAGCGCCACGGCGCCGGCATCCTCGCGGGTGGCTTCGAGCGCGCGGCCAAAATCGGTGCGGTGAATAAAGTAATAGAGCCCGCCAAAGGCCAGCATCGCCACCGCCGCGCCGATCAGTTGCGGCTGCGGCAGGAAGATGCCGCCGATCGAGACGGTTTTGCCGCCGAACCAGGAATGGGTGACGCTGCGGTAATCCGGCGTGAAGAAGAACTGCGCCACGCCGCGCATCACGATCGCAAGCCCGAAGGTGGAGAAGATCTGCACCATGCCGGCATTGGCCTTTGCCCTGACCGCGAAACGTACGATCAGGAGATAGACCACGGCGCCAAAGACGAACAACGCCGCCGCGACCAGCGGCGCCGCCAACAATGGATCGATCGCAAAGAACGCAAACAGGAAGAACGACGCGTACATCGCGATCATCAGGAATTCGCCGTGGGCGAAATTCACGACGTCCATCAGGCCGAAGATCAGCGCGAGGCCGACCGCAATCAGCCCGTAGAGCAGCCCCATCAAAAGGCCGCTCGCCAGACTCTGGATAATGGTCTCGGCTGTCATGTCCCCGCCCCCGTGTCCGCCCGTTACTTCATCGGCCAGACGGCCTCGGCGACCGCGCCTTGCGGCGGGGAGATGGTGACGAACTTGCCGCCGATATACTGCAGCAGCACCGGATCGGCGTCGTTGTTCTGGCCCAGTTCGTCGAACTTCACGCGCTTCCACGGCATGATGGTCTGCTCGCCCGGGATTTCGGTCGCGGCCAGCGCCGCGCGGATCTTTTCACCGTCGGTCGACTTGGCGCGATTGATGGCGTCCGCCAGCACGATCAGGCCCATGAACTCGCGCGAGGTGTTGTCGTTCAGATCCTTGCCCGACTTCGCCTTGAACAAATCGTTGATCTTGCCGACCATCGGCCGCTTGACGGCGAGATCGAGCGAGAAGCTGCCGCGGGTGATGACGCCCTCGAGCTTGTCGCCGACCGCGTCGTACAGCGCCTTCTCGGAAAAGCCCGCGGCCTGCGCCACGATCGCCTTCGGTTTGTAGCCGAGTTCGGCCATGGTCTTGACCAGCATGATACCGTCGGTGGTGTAGCTCGAGGGCATCAGCACGTCGGCATTCGCCGACTTGAGCTGCTGGACCTCCGCCGACAGCGACGGCGAATTGGAACGGTACTTGATATCGGCAACGATCTTGTAGCCGAGCTCCTTGGCAAGCTTGATCTGTGCGTTCGCGGAGTCGGTTCCGAAGATCGTGTCCTCGTGGAACAGGGCCAGCGTCTCGATCTTGGTGCCCTTCTTCTTCATGGCCTCGTAAAAGTCGAACATCGCCTTGGTGAACATTTCATCATGGGGCGCGGCGCGGAAGAAGAATTTCAGGCCACGGGTATGCAGGCTCGGCGACGAGTTGTCAGCCGAGACAAACGGGGTCTGATAGCGCTCGCAGATCTGGCTGATGGTGACCGCCACCGAGCTCTGGTAGCTACCGATGATGGCGCAGACTTTCTCCTGCGTGATCAGGCGCTCGGCTTCGGCGCGGCCCTTCTGGGGATCGCCCTGATGGTCGGCGAACACGAGGCGGATCTTGGCGCCGCCGAGGCCAGGCAGTCCGGCATCCTTTGCCAGCGGCAGCTCGAAATCATGCTTGTTGTTGATGATGTCGGTGGCGGTCACATAGGCGTGCTGCGCGTCGACGCCGATCTGCGCGTTGGCGCCGGACATCGGGTAAGTGACGCCGATCACCACTTCGGACGTTTGCGCGCGGGCCGCGATCGGCGCGAGAGCGGCGGCAGCGGTGGCTCCAAGCAATACATTGCGGCGCGTGATCGTCATTGCAAATCCCCCTTTTGAACGGCTGACTTCGATGAAGCGGTTAGCGGTTACGGTAAAGCCTCAATGATCGGCACCATCTGCATCAAAGCACGGCAAGCGCCTTGTTCTGCAGATCGGTCACCAGCATCAATCCGGGCGCGTGCGTGATCGCAAACGGCAGCCTGGCGGCCGCGATCACCGATTGCGGCGTCACACCGCAGGCCCAGAACACCGGAATCTCGTCGTCCCCGACCGGCACCGCATCGCCGTAGTCGGGCTTGTTGATATCGGCAATCCCGATCGCATGCGGATGACCGAGATGAACCGGCGCACCGTGCACCGAAGGAAAGCGCGAGGTGATCTGTACGGCGCGGATCGCATCGGCCGGTTTGAACGGCCGCATCGACACCACCATCGGCCCCGCGAACGGGCCCGCCGCGCCGCAGGCGATACTGGTGCGGTACATCGGCACGCGCAGCTTGCGCTCGATGTGGCGGATCGGCAGCCCGTCCGCCAGCAACGCTTCCTCGAATGAATAGGAGCATCCGATCACGAACGCCACCAGGTCGTCGCGCCAATGCGCGGTAATGTCGGTCGGCTCTTCCACCACTTCGCCGTCGCGCCAGACGCGATAGCGCGGCAGGTCGGTGCGGATGTCGAGATCGAGGCCGAGCGAGGGAATTCTGAAATCACCGACATCGGACATGCCGATGATCGGGCACGGTTTGGGATTGAGCTGGCAGAACCGGTGAAACGACGCCGCCAGCTTTTCCGGCAGGATCACCAGATTGCCCTGCACGAAGCCGTTGGCGACGCCGGCCGTGGTGGCGGCCATGCCGGTACGGCAGGCATGCCGGGCGGCGACGCTGGCCGATAAATTCGCCGTATCGAGACCGGGTCGTTCCGTTCTTGCCAAGCTGGTCATCGTTGCAACAGCTCCAATCAGGTCGACATCCACTCCCGCATATGGCTATGATAATGTCTAATCGTGATTTTTAATCAAGATGGATAAATTCAATTTATCAATCTGCGGGCAGAGGGTGCATGGTTGATTTCAAGGCAATTGAGACCTTCATGTGGGTGGTAACGCTCGGGAGCTTCCGTGGTGCCGCGCAGAAGCTCAACACCACGCAACCCGCCATCTCGCAGCGGATCGCCCAGCTCGAACGGGAGGTGGGCGTCAGATTGTTACAGCGCGAGCGCCGCATGGTGATGCCGACACCGAACGGCCGGCAATTGATGGTCTATGCCGAGAAACTGATCGGACTACGCTCGGAAATGCTGGCGGTTGTCGGCGACCATTCGGCGATGCGCGGCGTGCTCCGGCTCGGCGTCGCCGAGACCATCGTGCACACGTTCCTCACGCAGCTGATCAAGCGCGTCAATCACACCTACCCCAACCTTTCGCTCGAGATCGAGGTCGACATCACCTCGAATTTGCGCAACCGGCTGCTGGCGCAGGAGATCGAACTCGCGTTCCTGCTCGGGCCGGTGACGGGGCCGACCATCAGCAACCGGGTGCTGTGCGACTATTCGGTCGGATTTCTTGCCAGTCCTTCGCTCGGGCTGGGCAAGGAGCGGCTGACGGTGCATGACCTCGCCAAATTTCCCATCATCACCTTTCCACGCAAGACGCCGCCTTACGAAATCGTCCGCTCGCTGTTCAACCGGCCCGACCTGCCGCCGATGCGCCTGCACGCCAGCGCCTCGCTGGGTACGGTCAAGCATATGGCGATCGAAGGCCTCGGCATTGCCGTCGTTCCGACGGCGATTGTCGAAAACGAAATCGCCGATGGAAGGCTGCACTTGCTGTCGACCAACCTGCAGATGCCGCTATTGACGTTTTCGGCGAGCTGGCTGACCTCCCCCGACACGGTCGCGGTCGAACGGGTGGCTGAATTGGCGGCCTCGCTCGCGCAGGGCGGCGTCGTTGTTGACGCGCCGCTGCAGGCGCGTCATTGAAGCGGATCGGGTGAGCATCAATCAAGACCGGAATGGCTCAATGACCAAGATCGCATCCAACCTGCAAATCGATTCCGCCCGGCTGTGGGACACCATTCATGAAACCGCCAAATTCGGTGCAACGCCGAAAGGCGGCGTGCGGCGACTGACGCTGGGACCTGAGGACAAGCTGGTCCGCGACTGGTTCCGGAAAGCCTGCGAATCCGCTGGCCTCGAGGTTCACGTCGACGCGCTCGGCTCGATGTTCGGCCTGCGCAAGGGGCGCGACATGTCGAAGGCGCCGATCGGCGTCGGTTCCCATCTCGATACCCAGCCCACCGGCGGAAAGTTCGACGGCATACTCGGCACGCTCGCTGCGCTGGAGATGGTTCGCACCCTCAACGATGCCGGGATCGAGACCGAGACGCCGATCTGCATCTGCAACTGGACCAATGAAGAAGGCTCGCGTTTTGCGCCGGCGATGATGGCGTCCGCCGCCTATGTCGGTGATTTCACCACCGACGACATTCTGTCGCGCAAGGATGCCGAGGGCGTGACGGTGGCGCAGGCGCTGGACAGCATCGGCTATCGCGGCGAGAGCCCGGTCGGCCGCCAGAAATTCTCCAGCTTCGTCGAACTGCATATCGAGCAAGGCCCGATCCTCGAAGCCGAGAACAAGACCATCGGCGTGGTCGATTCCGGCCAGGGCGTGCTGTGGTACGACGGCAAGATCACCGGCTTCGAAAGCCATGCCGGTTCGACGCCGATGCCGCTGCGGCGCGACGCACTGGCGACGCTGTCGGAAATCGTGCTGGCGATGGAAGCAACCGCAAAAAAACACGGCCCGAAGGCGGTCGGCACCATCGGCGAGGCCGTGATCGCCAATCCCTCGCGCAACGTCATTCCCGGCGAAATCGCCTTTACGATGGATTGCCGCAGCGCGGACGCCGCGATCATGGACGCGCTGGACAGGGATTTGCGCGCGGCGATTGCGGAGATCGCGGCCCGCCGCAAGGTCGACGTCAAGCTCGATCTGGTCTGGCGCAAGCCGCCGACCCATTTCGATCCGAAGCTGGTCGACGCGGTCGAAAACGCCGCCACGGCGCTCGGCTACTCGCATCGCCGCATCACCTCCGGCGCCGGCCACGACGCCTGCAACCTCAACACCGTGATGCCGGCGGCGATGGTGTTCGTGCCCTGCAAGGACGGTATCAGCCACAACGAACTGGAAGACGCCACGCAGGCCGATTGCACCGCCGGCGCCAACGTCCTGATGCATACCGTGCTGGCGCTTGCCGGCGTGGCGTCATAAAATAATCAAAACCGGAGGGACTGCCGTGCGCGGTGTTTTTGTCGATGCCAATGAATCCCTGGCCGTGATCTTCGAGCGGCTGCAAAAGCCCGGTGATCCCGAGGTGCTTATCCACCGGGATCCCGACATCACCTCGGAGCAATATCCAAAGATCCTCGATGGCGCCGAAATCGCCGTCGTCGACCACACCGCGCTGCCGACCGAGATTGCGAAGAAGTGTACCGGGCTGAAGCACGTGGTGTTCCTCGGCACCGGCGCGCGCAGCTACATGAACCCGGAAGAGCTTAGCCAGCTCGGCATCGAGGTGCACCTGATCAAGGGCTATGGCGACACCGCGGTGGCCGAATGCGCCATCGCGCTGATGTGGGAAGGCGCGCGCGGCCTCGCCAGCATGGATCGCGGGATCCGCGCCGGCAACTGGCTGCGCGATGACGCCATGCAACTGACCGGCAAGACGCTGGGGCTGATCGGCTTCGGCGGCATCGCCGCCGAAGTCGCGCGGATCGCGCTCGGCAGCGGCATGCGCGTGATCGCCTGGAACCGGTCGCCCAAGAAGCATCCGAAGGTCGAATTCGTCGAACTCGATGAGCTCTTGACCGAGAGCGACGTGATCTCGATTCACCTGTTGCTCAACGACGAGACCCGCGGGCTGGTCTCGGCCGCCTGCATCGAGGCGATGAAGCCCGGCGTCATCCTCGTCAACACTGCGCGCGGCGCCATCGTCGACGAGGAAGCGATGATCGAGGCCCTGAAATCAGGCCAGATCCGTCATGCCGGCCTCGACGTCTTCAACATCGAACCGCTTCCGGCGGATCATCCGCTAACCAAGCTGCCCAACGTCACGCTGTCGGCGCATTCGGCCTTCCGCACGCCCGAGGCCAGCGAGAATCTGATCGGAGCGGCGCTGGAACACTGCCGGCGGATCGCGAAGGGGAAGTAGGCGCCTTCTTACTTCCTTCTCCCCTTGTGGGAGAAGGTGGCGTGAAGCGCCGGATGAGGGGTCTCTATCCTCATCCCGATATGTGCGGTGAGGAGAGAACCCCTCATCCGCCTTCGCTTCGCGAAGGCACCTTCTCCCACAAGGGGAGAAGGAAGAAAAATCAATCCACCATATCCGCGACCGCCTTGCCGCACGCGGTCGTGTCCGCGTTGCCGCCGAGATCCCTGGTGCGCAGCGTGCGTTCGCCGAGCGTGCGCTCGATGGCGCCGACGATCGAGGCCGCCGCTTCCTTCTCGCCGAGATGCTCCAGCATCATCGCGCCCGACCAGATCATGCCGATCGGGTTGGCGATGCCCTGCCCTGCGATATCGGGCGCCGAGCCGTGCACCGGCTCGAACACCGACGGGAAATTGCCTTCCGGATTGATGTTGCCTGATGGCGCGATGCCGATGGTGCCGGTGCAGGCCGGACCGAGATCGGAGAGAATATCGCCGAACAGATTGGAGCCGACCACGACGTCGAACCAGTCCGGATGCAGCACGAAATTCGCGGTGAGGATGTCGATGTGGTACTTGTCCCACTTCACCTTGGGATAGTCCTTCGCCATCGCCTCCACGCGCTCGTCCCAATAGGGCATCGTGATCGAGATGCCGTTGGATTTGGTCGCCGAGGTCAGATGCTGCTTCGGGCGTGACGCTGCAAGATCGAATGCGAATTTGAGAATGCGATCGACGCCGACGCGCGTCATCACCGTCTGCTGGGTGACGAATTCACGGTCGGTATCCGGGAACATGCGTCCGCCGACGGAAGAATATTCGCCTTCGGTGTTTTCACGCACCACCCAGAAATCGATATCGCCGGGCTTGCGGTTCGCGAGCGGCGACGGCACGCCGGGCATCAGGCGCACCGGGCGCAGATTGACGTACTGGTCGAACTCCCTGCGGAACTTGATCAGCGAGCCCCACAAGGAAATGTGATCGGGGATTTTGGCCGGCCAGCCCACCGCGCCGAAGTAGATCGCGTCGTGCTTGCCGATCTTGGCCTTCCAGTCCTCCGGCATCATCTCGCCGTGCTTTTCGTAATAGTCCCAGGAGGCGAAGTCGAAATGGTCGAAATGCACGGCCACGCCGTGCTTCTTCGCGGCCGCCTCAAGAACGCGCAGGCCCTCCGGCACCACTTCCTTGCCGATGCCGTCGCCGGGAATGACCGCGATCCGATAGGTTTTTTTGCTCATTCTTGAAATCCTTGGGTGGCTTGCTCTTTGGGTCGTGTGCCATGCCCCAGACACGGCCTGTTGATGGCCTTGCAATGGACCAAACGGCGCGCGGGTGCAACGCTGCAGTGCAATGTTGACCGCCGACGTGCCGACCGCCTACCAATTTCGCTGGCCTTCCCGAGATACCATCCCAACAAGCGAGAATTCCCATGGATCTGCATTTGCGCGGCAAGCGCGTCCTGATCACCGGCGCCTCCAAGGGCATTGGCGCCGCCGCGGCCGAGGCCTTCGCCGAGGAAGGCTGCGACATCAGGCTGGCCGCCCGCAACGGCGCGCAACTGAAGGCGCTCGCCGATCGACTGCGCTCGGCCCACCAGATCGACGCCTCGGTGCATGTCGTCGACCTGCGCAACCCGGCCGACATCGAGAAGCTGGTGAAGGATACGTCGGATATCGACATCCTCGTCAACAATGCCGGCGATATCCCGGGCGGCTCGATCGACAAGATCGACGAGGCGACCTGGCGTCACGCCTGGGAACTGAAAGTGTTCGGCTACATCAACCTCACCCGCGCGGCCTATGCGCAGATGAAGGCGCGCGGCCACGGCGTCATCGTCAACGACATCGGTGCGGCCGGTGAAAAATTCGACGCGAATTATATCTGCGGCAGCGCGGGCAATGCGGCCTTGATGGCCTTCACGCGTGCATTAGGCGGCAAGAGCCTCGCCGACAACATCCGCGTGGTCGGCATCAACCCCGGCCCCGTCGGCACCGACCGCCACGTCACGCTGCTGAAGACCCGCGCCAAAAACCAGTTCGGCGACGAGAACCGCTACAAGGAATTCCAGAAAGGCCTGCCGCTCGGCCGCCCCGCCCATGCCCGCGAGATCGGCGACTTGATGGCGTTTCTGGCGTCGGATCGATCAGGGTATACATCGGGCGTGATCTATACGGTGGACGGCGGGATCAGTGCGGGGTGGGGGTAGAGGCGATCAACACGTCAACGCCACCCGATACTCCGCCGTCATCCCCGGGATGAACGCAATTGCGTTCACCCGTAGGTGCGCGCTCTTGCGCGCCTCGAAGGATGGGCAGCGGGCACCTGTTCCTGTCATCCTTCGAGGCGCGCCGAAGAGGCTCGCACCTCACGATGACGTCAGCCCGCCGTCCTTTCAAACAACTGCCTTATCAGCGTCGTGATCCTCCCCGTCGGCGACAGCATCTCGTGCATGATCGTAAAATGGTCGGCGCCGGGAATCTCCTCATAGGTCACCGGCAATCCATGCCTGGCGCGGTGGCCGGCGAAGTCGGCGGTTTGCTTGCGCAGCAGCGGCAGCTCGGCGCTGCCGGCTACCAGCGACAGCGGCTTGAGCGGACCGCCTGCCATCACCATCGGCGAGTTGCGGCGCGACGTCGCCTCGTCGGCCTTCAGTTTCTCGTTGAGATAGCCGTGCCTGATCGGCTCGAGGTCAAAGATGCCTGATATCGCCATCCCGCCCCTCACCCTCGGATGCGACAGCGCCATCGAGGTGAGATGGCCGCCGGCGGACCAGCCGGACACCACGATGTCGTCACCGGCCGCACCGAGCGCCGGCAATTGTCCGGTAAGATAATCGATGCCGGAATGGATTTCGGCGACGATTTCGTCGAGCGTCGCATCGGGCGCCAGCGTGTAGCCGATCAGCGCCACATTGATGCCATGCGCCATCGGGCCTTCGGCGAACACCGTAAAGGCCTCCTTGGCGCGGGTCTGCCAATAGCCGCCGTGGATGAACAGCAGCGTCGGCGCCTTGTCGGCGGCTTTCAGGAAATCGATCCGGTTGCGCTCGCGCGGGCCATAGCGGAGGTCGAGTTGGTCGGGGAAGCGCTTGCGCATATCGGCGGAGCGCTGCTCCCAGCCCGCGACCAGCTCGACGCTGCCGGGCACGGCGACGCCATTATTGAAGCCGAGATCGCGGTCTTGCTGGCTCATGGCGCGCCAGTCCAGCGCAGAAAACAATACCGGCATTCCAAATCTCCAGTGCAGCCACGACGTGGGCGGGTTTCCACTTTGCCAAAAAATGTTCTACAGCACCATTCACGACCAAGAAACCGCGGAGGGCAAAGTGGCTGATCAGGGGCTGGTGAGAGAGACGGCGTGTGCCATCGTTGGCAAGCTGAGAGCGGGTGAAGTCACGCCACTCGATCTGCTCGACGTGCTGGAAAAGCGGATCGCTGAAGTCGACGGGCCCGTCAACGCACTGCCGACGCTGTGCTTCGACCGCGCCCGCGACCGTGCCCGGGCGCTGATGAAAAAGCCGGTCGGCGAGCGCGGCCTGCTCGCAGGCCTGCCGATCCCGATCAAGGACCTCACAGCGGTCGAGGGTGTGCTGACCACGCAGGGCTCGCCGATCTACAAGGATAACATCCCGGCGAAATCGGACATTCTGGTCGAGCATCTCGAAAACAACGGCGGCGTGATCTACGCCAAATCAAACACGCCGGAATTCGGCGCCGGCGCCAACACGTTCAACGAAGTGTTCGGCGCGACGCGCAATCCCTGGGATACTTCCCGCTCCGCCGCCGGCTCCTCGGGCGGTGCGGCGGTGGCGCTCGCCACCGGAACAGCCTGGCTCGCCCACGGCTCCGACATGGGCGGCAGCTTACGCAACCCCGCCAGCTTCTGCGGCATCGTCGGGCTGCGGCCGAGCATCGGCCGCGTCGCGCATACGCTTGCGGCCGCCGTCGATCGCAATCTCGGGGTCAACGGCCCGATGGCGCGCAATGTCGAGGACGTAGCCCTGCTGCTCGATGCGATGAGCGGCGAACATCCCGGCGATCCCTTGTCGCTGCCGGTGCTACCAAATTCGTTCCTGTCCGCGGTGCGCGCGGGCAGCAAGCCGAAGCGCATCGCCTATTCGCCTGATCTCGGCATCACGCCGGTCGATCCCGAAGTTGCCGCGGTCACCCGCAAGGCGGCGCAGCGTTTCGCGGAAGCCGGGGTCATCGTCGAGGAAGCGCATCCGGACCTCCGCGAGGCCCATGAATGTTTCCACGTGCTGCGCGCGTTCGACTTTGCGCTGAGCAAGGCGCAGCTGCTGCGCACCAAGCGCGACCAGCTCAAGCCCGAAGTGATCTGGAACATCGAGGAAGGCCTCAAGCTGACCGTCGAGCAGCTCGAGCGCGCCGAAGCGCAGCGCGTCGCGATGACCGCGCGCACGCTGGAGTTTTTTGACAAGTACGATCTGCTGCTGGCGCCTGCCACCATCGTGGCGCCGTTCCCGGTCGAGAACCGCTACGTCGCCGAATGCGCCGGCAAAAAGTTCGACAATTATGTCGAATGGCTCGGCATCGTCTACGCGATCACGCTGGTGTGTTGCCCCGCGCTGTCGCTGCCGTGCGGCTTTACGGCCTCGGGCCTGCCGGTCGGACTGCAGATGGTGGCCAAGCCACGGGCCGAAGCAAAACTTCTCGCCGGCGCGAAGGTGCTGGAAGACATTCTGGGCGTGCGCGGCACCACGCCGATCGAGCCGCGCGCGCCGAGGTAATGTATTTCTCCCTCAAATCGTCGATGCATCGTCACGAATGAGGTTCCGATATGACCGACGACCCCGAGCCGCCGCCGGAGAGCAAGCTGACACGCAGCAAGGAACGCTGGGCGCGCGAAGGAAAGTTCCTTACCGGAAAGATCACCCGTCCCGAGGACCAGCGCCTGCCGCCGGGCCAGCATCTGACGCGCGACTGGCCGGTGCTCGACCTCGGCCTGACGCCGAGCATTTCGCGCGAGCGCTGGCGGCTCGACGTTTACGGCGCGGTCGAAAACCCGATCTTCTGGAATTTTGCCGAGTTCAGCGCGCAACCGCAGACGCAATTCCTGTCCGACATTCATTGTGTCACCACCTGGTCGCGCTACGACAATCTATGGGAGGGGCTTTCGACCCGCGACCTGCTGATGGCGTGCCGGCCGCGCGACGAGGCGCGTTTCGTGGTGCTGCATTCGCATGACGGCTACACCACCAACCTTGCACTGGAAGATTTCGCCGCCGAGGATGCCCTGCTCGCCCACAGCTGGTCCGGCCAGCCGCTGGAGCAGGACCATGGCGGCCCGGTGCGGCTGGTGGTGCCGCATCTCTATTTCTGGAAGAGCGCCAAATGGCTGCAGAGCATCGAATTCCTCGATAAGGATGCGCCGGGCTATTGGGAAGTCCGCGGCTATCACAACCGCGGCGACCCGTGGGCGGAGCAGCGTTATTCCAGCGATTGACGCCTTAGAGCCAAGGGAGAATGCCCGTGCCGACCGAACGCTTTCAATTCACCGGTGAAGGCGGCCATCAGCTTGCCGCGGCGCTGGACAAACCCGACGGCGCCATCAGCGCCTACGCGTTGTTCGCGCATTGTTTTACCTGCGGCAAGGATGTGCTGGCGGCCAAACGCATCGCGACTGCGCTCACCGCTCGCGGCATCGCCGTGCTGCGGTTCGACTTCACAGGCTTGGGCTCCAGCGAAGGCGATTTCGCCAACTCGACCTTTACCTCGAACGTCGCCGATCTCGTCCACGCCGCCGATCATCTGCGCGACACCCGGCAGGCTCCGGCGATCCTGATCGGCCACAGCCTCGGCGGTGCCGCAATCCTCGCCGCCGCCGGACAAATCCCCGATGCCAGGGCGGTCGTCACCATTGCCGCGCCCTCCGATCCCGCACACGTCACCCATTTCTTCAAGGATCGCGTCGAGGACATTCGCACCCAGGGCAAGATCGAGGTTCAGCTCGCCGGACGCCCCTTTCACATCAAACGTGAATTCCTCGACGATATCGCCGAACATGGCCTGATGGCGCATGTCGCCAAATTGCACAAGGCGCTGTTGATCATGCATTCGCCGACCGATGACACGGTCGGGATCGATAACGCGACCAATATTTTTGTCGCTGCAAAACATCCGAAAAGTTTCGTGTCGCTGTTCGGCGCCGATCATCTGCTCAGCAACAAGCGCGATGCCGCGTATGTCGCCGACGTCATTGCCGCCTGGGCCGAACGCTATGTCGAACCGCTTCCAGCTCAACCGGCCGCCGAACGCGGCGAGGTACCGCGCAATGTCGTGGTGCGCGAGACCCGCGCCGGCAAATTCCAGCAGACCGTCACGTCGGGGTCGCACCAGATGCTGGCCGACGAACCCGTCGCCGCCGGCGGCGAGGACTCCGGGCCCGGGCCGTATGATTTCGTGCTCGCGGGCCTTGGCGCCTGCACCTCAATGACGATGCGGATGTATGCCGACCGCAAATCGCTGCCGCTCGATCGCGTCACGGTGACGCTGCAGCACAAGAAGATCCATGCGGAAGACTGCGCCGAATGCGAAACCCGCGTCGGCATGCTCGACCAGATCGACCGGGTGATCTCGATCGAGGGCGCGCTCGACGCCGATCAGCGCAAGCGATTGATGGAAATTGCCGACAAGTGCCCGGTGCACCGGACGCTGACATCGGAAATCCAGATCGTGACCAAGGCTGCGGAGTAAAAAGCGAAGTCGTCGTCCCGGCCTTGAGCTCAGATGCGCAATTGCGCATCGGGGGACCCATACGCCGTGGCTTTAGTTGATTAAGAAGGTATTTAACGCCGGTGCTCTCACCGAAAGGACACGGCGTATGGGTCCCGGGTCAATCCCGGGACGACATCGATTTTCAAGCCGTTGCCAGCGGACGTACACGGAGCGCGCCGCGCAAGCCTAGCGCGGTGCCGACCAGGATGCCGGCGACCGCGATGAACGAGGCCAGCGCCAGCGTCGAAAACCCTGTCAGTCCCTGCCCGATCGAGCAGCCGAACGCCATCACGCCGCCGGCGCCCATCAGCGCGGCGCCGCCGCCCGAGCGCAGCATGTGGCGCGGCGATTGATAACCTTCCAGGTGGAAACGTCCGGTCGCCAGTGCCGTGATCAGGCTGCCGGCGAGCACGCCGCCGACCGTGGCAATGCCGAAGTTCAGCGTCGATCCCGTCGACAGCATGACATATTGCAAGGCATCCGCGATCGGCGCGATGAAGGTCAGCGACACCACCGGCGTCGGATTGAAATCATCGGCGCCGAGATAGCCGCTCGCGAACCAGCCGCTCGCCACCAGAATGCCGATCACAAAACCGGCAGCCACCTGGCCCGGCGATTTCCGGAATGGCGCGTGCCCGAACGCGAAGATGATCAGCGCCGCGCTGACGGCGGACGCCGCCAGCATGCGCGCCGTGATTTCGCTGAGGCCGAGCGCCGACAACAGCGCCGGCACCGAATTCACTGTCGTCGTGGTCTGCGAGGCCTGCACCATCGCGATACGCGCCGGCGCGATCAGGCCCTTCAGCGTCATCATTGCAAAAATGCCGAGCACCATCACCACCACGAAGGAGCGGAGGTTGCCGCGCCCGAGCAGCACCAGCGCGCGCGAACCACAACCGTTCGACATCACCATGCCGTAGCCGAACAACAGCCCGCCGACAAACATCAGCGGCGCCGAGAATGACGGTTGCAGATAGATCGACTTGCCGAGATCGACGAGGCCCGCGGCCGCCAGCAACTGCGTTGCTGCAACACTCACGCCGATGGCGAGCGCATAGGTACGGACCAGGCGGCCATCGCCTTCCGCCCACCAGCCGCGCAGGCTGGAGAGCATGCAAAAGCCGCTCAACAGAGCGACCGCGCCATAGACGAGGCCGATCAGTAATCCGCTCAGCACGACAATATTGGCAGGGCCTTCCACGGCATTTTCCCTTGGAGCGTTCGGCGATATCAGCCGCAACAGCATAAATATGCTACAGATTTCACCCTGCTATAGCGGCGCATGCATGGGCGCGTCCACGGCGGGGGACAACAAAGAATGAAGCTTCCGCGCGGTGCGACAATGAGAGAATAAAACAATCGATTCCAACTGGAATGCGATTGGTTTCGTTCCCGCGATAAAGAGGAAAAATATCTGGCCGAAAGGATTTACACCGGCCGCAGGATCACGCGGTCGCGCGACGAACCCGCCACCGCGATGAAGGCGGCCCTGGCATGTTCCAGAGAAAAGATCGCCGCCGGCTTGATCGGGAACGGTTTTAAATGCCCGCTGGCGAAGCCGGGTCCGATTTCCCTGAGCACCGCGCCGGTTGCGACCGACGACAGGCCGAGCGTATCGATGCCGACATAGGTGTGCTGGCCGCGATAGAACTCCAGAATGTTGAACTGCACGATGCGGTCGACGGCTGCGATCAGGATCTGCCGCCCGCGCAGCGCCAGCGATTGATGCGCCGCCTGAAAATAGGGATCGCCGACGGTGTTGAACACGATGTCGGCGCCCTTGCCGTCGGTGAGTTCGCGCACACGCGCCGCGACGTCAGTCACGGAAGCGTTGATGATTTCGACCTTCGAATTGGCGTGGCCTTCATAAAGTTCGTCCTTGCGCACCACGCCGATCACGCGCGCGCCGTGCCAGCTTGCGATCTGCACCGCGGCCTGCCCGACCTTGCCGTTGACGCCCATGACCAGCACGGTCTCGCCGGCTTTGGGAATGCCGGCGCGACGCAGCCCTTCCATCGCGGTCACAAAGGGAACGCCGATACCGGCGGCCTCCTCCCACGAAATGCTTTTGGGCTTCTCCACCACGGCATCGGCTTCGACCACGAGATGCGTGGCATGGGTGCCGTCACGGCGAATGCCGAGATCGCCGGACGAGCCGAACACGTCCCGCCCGATCGATCCCACGGGTCCGTCGATCACGACGCCGGCATAGTCGCGGCCCGGCGTCCGCGGAAACACCGCATAGGGCATCAGGCCAGTGGCGGCCTTCACGTCGGACGGATTGACGGCGGCAGCCTTGACTTCGATCAGCAGATCATTGGCGCCGCGCGACAGCGTGTGGGTCTCGACGACGGGCGCGAGCGAGGCCGCGTCGGCGACTTTCGCTGGCAGGCGGACGCAGCGGGCTTGAACAACTGGCTTCTCGGCAAGCATGTATCGAATTCCTGATCTCGCGCGACCTCGCGCGGATCAGCAGTTACCCCTTCGGGCGCTTGTCGTAAACACGTTTCGCCTTTCCCAGCGATCGCTCCAGGGTCTCGGGGGCGACGGCTTTGATGCGGGCGGTGATGCCGATGGTGTTCTTGATGAAGGTTGCGACTTTCTCCGTATGCGTGGGCAGACCGCTGCCGTCCCAATGTTCGGGACGGGCTTCCGCCAGCACAGTCATTTCGTCCATGCGGCCCTCGCGCGTCAGTTCGATGATGAAATGTCCGCCGCACCAGTCGGTCGCGAGCAGAGCCTCTTCGATCTGGGTCGGAAACACGTTGACCCCGCGCAGGATGATCATGTCGTCGGAGCGACCCGTGACCTTTTCCATCCGCCGCATGCTAGGGCGCGCCGTGCCCGGCAGCAGCCGCGTCAGGTCGCGGGTGCGGTAGCGGATGATCGGAAAGGCTTCCTTGGTCAGCGAGGTGAACACCAGCTCGCCCTTTTCGCCATCCGGCAGCACCGCACCGGTCTCGGGGTCGATCACTTCGGGGTAGAAATGGTCTTCCCAGATATGCAGGCCGTCCTTGGTCTCCACACATTCCTGCGCGACGCCGGGGCCGATCACTTCCGACAGGCCGTAAATGTCGGTCGCGTCCATGTCGAAGGCCTGCTCTATCTCCACGCGCATCGCGTTGGTCCAGGGCTCGGCGCCGAAGATGCCGAACTTGAGCGAGGATGCGCGAGGGTCGAGCTTCTGCTTCTTGAACTCGTCCAGGATCGCCAGCATGTAGCTCGGCGTCACCGTGATGATGTCGGGTTTGAAATCGTTGATCAGTTGCACCTGCCGTTCGGTCATGCCGCCGGACACCGGCACCACGGTGCAGCCGAGTTTCTCGGCGCCGTAATGCGCGCCAAGGCCGCCGGTGAACAGGCCGTAGCCATAGGCGTTGTGCATGATCATGCCGGTGCGGCCGCCGGCGGCGCGGATCGAACGCGCCATCACGTCCGACCACACGTCGATATCGGCCTGCGTGTAGCCGACCACGATCGGCTTGCCGGTCGTGCCCGATGAGGCATGGACGCGGACCATTTTCTCGCGCGGCACCGCGAACATGTTGAACGGGTAATTGTCGCGCAGATCGGTTTTCACCGTGAACGGAAACTTCGCAAGGTCGGCGAGCTGTTTGAAATCGCCGGGATGCACGCCGGCCTTGTCGAAGGCCCTCTTGTAATGCGCGACATTGTCATAGGCATGCGCCAGCGACCAGGCGAGGCGTTTTGTCTGCAGCGCCATGATCTCGTCGCGGGAGGCGCGCTCCGCAGCGTCCAACTCGGCGCGGTAGCCGCCTGCACTGGAATGAAGCTTGGTCGAAGCCATCGCGTGTTTCCTCAAAGATCGTTTTGTTTATTTTATCGTGGTACCGGGCAGCCACGCACCACCGATGGTGCGGGAATGACCGCGGAATTCCGCGATCACAACGTCACCAGCGGTGACCTGCACATCGTAGATGCCCGATCTGCCGCTGCGCGAGATCTCGCGCGCGCTCGCCACCAGCACATCGCCGAGCTTGCCGGGCCGGATGAAGGTGACATGGCACTGCGCCGCGACCGCGCGCTCGTTATGGGTGTTGCAGGCAAAGGCAAAACTGGAATCCGCCAGCGTAAAGATGAAACCGCCATGGGCGATGCGCTGGCCGTTGACCATGTCAGGCCTGACCGTCATCGACAGCGTCGCCCGGCCGGGCCCGATCTCGACGATCTGCATGCCGAGGCCCTTGCTGGCGTCGTCCTCCTTCCACATCGCGTCCGCACAGGCGCGCGCGAGGTCGTCGGGCGAAAGCGTGGCATTGACGTTCACTGCGGTCTCCCTGTCGTCGGGCCTGTTGCAACAGGCCTCTTTCATTCGGGTAGTCTAGCCGTCGCACCGTCAAACGCGACGGCGTTGTTCACACATGATCGTAATCCACCACGACCCTATCCGACACCGGCCGCGCCTGGCAGGTGAGGACGAACCCCGCCTTCAGCTCCCACGGCTCCAGCGAATAGTTCACTTCCATCTGTGCATCGCCCTCGACCAGCTTGGCGCGGCAAGTCGAGCACATGCCGCCCTTGCAGGCAAACGGCAGGTCCATGCCGGCGCGCAATGCGGCGTCGAGAATGGATTCGTCCTCGGCCACCGGCACCTCGCGGCGCTTGCCGTCGATCACGAGCGAGGCCAGCGCCTTCGGCGGCGCTGTTGTTTCGACGATCTTTTTGGCGCGCGGCTTGCCGCCAAACTCGGAGACGAAGCGCTCGACGTGAATGCGATCCTCGGCAATGCCGATCTCGCGGCAGGTGTTTTCGATGTCCTCGCTCATGCCGAGGGGGCCGCAGACGAAGACGTGATCGACACTCGACGCCGGCACCAGCGAGCGCAGCAGCACGCGAACCTTTTCGCCGTCGAGCCGGCCGTGCAGGATCGGGATGTCCTGCTCCTCGCCGGAGATGACGTGAAAGACGGAGAACCGCTGCATGAAGCGGTCCTTCAGTTCCTCCAGTGCCTCGCGGAACAGCATGCTCGAGGTCGAGCGGTTGCCGTAGAACAGGAAGAAGCGGCTGTTCGGCTCGCGCGCCAGCACGCCCTTGACGATCGAAAGGATCGGCGTGATGCCACTTCCCGCGGCAAAGCCGACATAGACTCGCGCTTGATCGGGCGCATGCGCGACGCCGAAGCGGCCGGTCGGCGTCATCACGTCGAGCTCGTCGCCGGCTTTCAATTCATCCGCAGCCCAATTCGAAAACGCACCGCCATCGACCTTCTTCACCGCGATGCGCAATTCACCGTCGTCGGGGCCGGAACAGATCGAATAGGAACGGCGGACTTCCTCGCCGTCCATGGTCGTGCGCAGGGTCAGATATTGACCGGGCGAGAAGGTGTAGTCGTTGGTCAGCTCCGCGGGGATCGCAAAGGTCAGCGATATCGCATCCGGCGCTTCGCGGCGCAGGTCGTTGACGGCGAGACGATGGAAACGGGGTGTGAGGGACATGATCAATGACACTTGAAATAATCGAACGGTTCGCGGCAGCTCTTGCAGCGCCACAGCGCTTTGCAGGAGGTCGAACCGAACTCGGACAACAACTCCGTATTTCCCGAGCCGCATTGCGGGCACGACACCTGTTGCTCACCGAACAGCGCGCGGCGGGAGCTTGACGCCTGCGGCGGTGCGATGCCGTATTCCCGGAGCTTGCGCCGGCCCTCCTCGCTCATCCAGTCGGTGGTCCAGGCCGGTGACAGCACGGTGCGGATTTTGGGCCGCGCGATGCCGGCGCGCTCCAGCGCCAGTTCGATTTCGAGCGCGATCATGTTCATGGCGGGGCAGCCGGAATAGGTCGGCGTGATCGCGACCTCGACACAGCCGTCGCTGACCGCAACCTCTCGCAGCACGCCGAGATCGGCGATGGTCAGCACCGGAATCTCGGGATCGACCACTTGCGCGGCGGCATCCCAGGCGCGCCGGCGCAAATCGGCATCGCGGAGCATGACGGTCACCATCTCGCCCCCGGGAAGGTTCGCGGCAGCGACTGCAATTCGCTGAGCAGATGGCCGAGATGTTCGCTGTGCCGGCCGTCGCGGCCGCCACGCTGCATCCAGTTGTTCTGCGGCAACGCCAATGTCGCCTCATTGACGACGCCGGACACGGTCTTGAGCCATGGCGCGTGCAATTTGGCGGGCTCAATCGCGATGCCGGCGTCGATCAGACCGCGCTCGCTGTCGTCGAGATGGAACATCTCGCCGGTATAGGCCCAGAGATCGTCGATCGCGCTCTGCGCGCGGCGGTGGCTTTCCTCGGTGCCGTCACCGAGCCGCACCATCCATTCGGACGAATGCCTGACGTGATAGGCGCTTTCCTTTTCGGACTTCGCCGCGATCGCCGCCAGCGTCGGATCGCTGGATTGCATCATCGCGCGCCAATAGAGATCGGCGAAGGCCGCATAGAAGAACTGCCGCGCCATGGTGCGCGCGAAATCGCCGTTCGGCTGTTCCAGCAGCAGCAGATTGCGGTACTGCCTGACATCGCGCAGATAGGCGAATTTGTCCTCGTCGTTATCCCGGCCCTCGACCTTGGCGGCGTAAGCATAAAGCTCGCGGGCCTGGCCGAGCAGGTCGAGACCCATATTGGCGAGCGCCATGTCCTCTTCCATGGCAGGGGCGTGGCCGCACCATTCCGACAGCCGATGGCCCAAAATCAGCGCATCGTCGGCGCGGCGCAGGGTGTAGAGCACCAGCGGGGTTTCGGAGACTGAGATGGATGCGACTGCCATTTTGCCTATCCTGCTTGCGCGATACTCTCGTCGTCATTGCGAGCGCAGCGAAGCAATCCATTCTATCCCTTTGCGGCGCGGTGGATTGCTTCGCTGCGCTCGCAATGACGGATGACAATCACATATGCCCGACTTCGTCAGGCACGTCGTAAAACGTCGGGTGCCGATAGATCTTGGATTCTGCGGGCTCGAACATCATGCCCTTCTCGGAGGGATCGGATGCCGTGATCGCGTTCGACGGCACCACCCAGATCGAGAGGCCTTCGCCGCGGCGGGTGTAGATGTCGCGCGCGGCCTGCAACGCCAGCGTGGTGTCGGCGGCGTGCAGCGAGCCGACATGCTTGTGCGCGAGCCCGTTGCGGCTGCGGATGAAGACTTCCCAGAGCGGCGTATTCGGCGTGGCCATGGCGCTCTCCCTATTCCGCGGCTTGCGCGTGCGTGCGCTGCTTGCGCTTTTCGGCATAGGCCAGTGCCGCCTCGCGCACCCAGGCGCCGTCGTCATGCGCCTTGCGCCGCGCCGCCAGCCGGTCGCGGTTGCAGGGGCCGTTGCCGGCGAGCACCTGATTGAACTCTTCCCAGTCGATCGCGCTGTATTCCCAGTTGCCGTTGGCATTCTGCTTCATGCCGGGATCGGGAATCGTTAAACCCAGAAACTGCGCCTGCGGCACCGTGGCGTCGACGAATTTCTGCCGCAGCTCGTCGTTGGAGAAACGCTTGATCTTCCACTTGGTGGAAGTGTCGCTGTGCTGGCTTGCCTTGTCGGGCGGGCCGAACATCATCAGCACCGGCCACCACCAGCGATCGAGCGCGCTCTGCGCCATCGCCTTCTGCTCTTCGCTGCCCTTCGACAGCGTCACCATGATCTCAAAGCCCTGGCGCTGGTGGAAGGATTCTTCCTTGCAGACGCGGATCATCGCGCGCGCATAGGGTCCGTAGGAACAGCGGCACAGCGGAATCTGGTTCATGATCGCAGCACCATCGACCAGCCAGCCGATTGCGCCGATGTCGGCCCAGGTCAGCGTCGGATAATTGAAGATCGAGGAATACTTTGCTTTCCCCGCCAGCATCAGATCGACCAGCTCTTCACGGGAAGTGCCGAGCGTCTCGGCGGCGGCATAAAGATAAAGCCCGTGGCCGCATTCGTCCTGGACCTTGGCGAGAAGCGCGGCCTTGCGGCGCAGCGACGGCGCGCGGGTGATCCAGTTGCCTTCGGGAAGCATGCCGACGATTTCGGAATGCGCGTGTTGGGAAATCTGCCGCGTCAACGTCTTGCGATAGGCCGCCGGCATCCAGTCGTTCGGCTCGATTCGCTCGTCGGCATCGATGCGCGCCTGGAAGTTTGCGGAACGTGCGGCGTCCTCGATGTGGCTGATATCGCCATCGGACGTATTGAGCGCCTGCGTGTACATGGCCGACCTCCCCGTATGTTCTTTCCTCCAACATATAACATAAAAAACAAAATGCAAGTTATTTTTGTAACATGTTTACCTCCCGTCGAACCGGCGCGCCAGCGCCCCGCCCGGCTTCGGCAACGGCCCGTTTTCGTTGGTCGCATGGTCGTCAAGCCATTGTTCCGACGCCGAAAGCAGCCCGCGATAGATCTCGCCGCAGAGCCGTCTTGCCGCCCTGCCCGGCCAGTCCCTGGGCAACAGCGGCGCCGGCAACAGGGGATCGCGCAGCACGACGCGGCGGTAATGGTGGATCAGCAGGATCCGCGCGGTGAAGGCATCGGTGTCGGAGAGGACTTCGCCGCGGCCGAGCGAAGCGCGCAGCGGCTCGAACGTCTTCATGAATTTCAGATAGGCGTCGGCGGTGCGCTCAAGCGGCCAGCTTTCGCTGAGCAGACGCCGGCCGCTCTCATCCTCGGCGGAGACTTCCAGACGTATGGCACCCGCGGCCTCTTCCGGAACCGGCACGCCTGACGGCGCAACCCACACGCCCGGCAGCGGACTGCCGAAGCCGGCGTTCTTCAAGGCATCGCGCGATGCGTCGCGGTCCCCGCCATTGCCGATCAGCAGCAGCTCAAACCGCCCGGTCCAGTCGGATGGTGGCGGATCGTAGATGTGCCTGGTGGCGGTATCGAAGGTCTGCCGCCCCTTCTTGTCGAGCCGGTAAAAACTGTTGCGACCGACCTTGTTGCGCTCGAGCCAGCCGTCGCTCGCCAGCCGCGACATCGCGGTGCGGACGACGCCGCTGTCGATGTCGATTGCGGCAAAGAATTCGAGCAGCGTGCCGAGCCAGACCGAGCCGCCGCGCGGCACGATGGCATCGCCGAACACGGTGATGACGATCGAGCCGGTGCGCGACGGTTCGCGCTTGAGCTGTTCGACAATGCGGGCAAGCGGCTGCGGCATGCCTCAACGCATACCGCGTTTTGCAGATTCACGAAAACGCCGGCGCGCGGCCGGCGTTCTGAATTAGCTATCGGTAACCCGATTACCTATCCGGGTTCGGATAAACCATGCTGCGCCAGCCGCTGCGGTCGAACGGGGCCCATTTGCCTTCGGGCTGCGCCAGACGGTCGGCGACGGCATAGACCACGGCGGGGTGATGACCCATGCCGCAATGGCTGCTCTCGACCTCGATGCTCTCCGAGGTCGCGGTGGTCTGCTCCATGCAGCCCTGCCAGGCGCAGATGCCGTCGGTACGGCTGAAGATCGCGGTGGTCGGCACCGGCGGCGTGCCCGCCAGCGATCCGCCGAACCGGGCGTCCTCTTCGTCGGCGCGGCGGCCGCTCGCCATCTCATAGACGCGCCAGGCGTTGGTCGCCTTCGGGCCGGCCGCGAACGGGCTGCCGAGTGTGATCACCGAGCGCACGCGCTCCGGCATCATCTTGGCGAGTTGACGCGCGTAAAGACCGCCAAGGCTCCAGCCGACCAGGCTGACCTTGCGGCCGTGGGTGTCGTTCAATTCGTGGACGAGATCGACCATCGCGTGCTGCACGCCCTGGCGCAGACCGAGATTGCGGCCCTGGCGCCAGCCGCTGACGGCGTAGCCGCGGCTCCTGAGGAAGCTGCGCAGCGGACGCGTCGAGGTGTCGGAGGCAACGAGGCCGGGCAATACCAGCACCGGATGCCCGTCGCCTCTCGGCGCCAGACTCAGGAGCGGCAAGGCACCAAGGAAAGCGCCCAATTCGGAAATCGCCCGCCCCTCCAGAAACATCAGGGTTCTGGACGGCGGACGAAGCGTCTGCGTAGCAACGGACATCATATCTCCTTCTCGGGCCTGGCCCCTTACGTCTCGGCAGCCGGCCAGGGTTCAGTGGGAAGATGTTCACCTGGTAGAATCGTTCCGCAACGCAACATTATTTCGTAAAAAGCTAAGGAACCGGAATTCTTCTTTCAACGGCCCACTTCACACTTGTGACAATTAAAAGCGCAGACGTGATCAAATAGTCACACGAGCCGCAGCAGGTACTCGAGGGTGTAAAGCACCAATCCTGCAAGCCCGCCGATCAGCGAGCCGTTGAAGCGGATGTATTGCAGGTCGCGGCCGATGTTGATTTCGATCAGCGAAATCAACTGCCCCATGTCCCAGGATTTGACCTGGTCGGAGATGAAGGTGGAAACGCCGCTCTTTTGTTCGGCGACCACACTTCGAAGCACCGCAACCAGACCCTGATTGATTTCGGCGCGCATCTCGGCGTCGGCGGCCAGCGCCTCGCCGGCCGTTACGAACATGCGCACGAGATATTGCTCCAGCACCTGCGTCTCGCCTGAGGCGCTGCGCTCGAAGAACGATCGCGCATTCTCCCAGATGTGGCGCGCGAGGCTGTTCAGTTCGGGGCGCGCCAGGAGATCGCGCTTCAGCCCCTGGATGCGCTCGGCATAGGCCGGATCGCTGCCGAGCCGGTCGACGAAGGTGAGCACCATGCGGTCGAACTCGTCGCGGAACGGATGCTTGGGATCGTTGCGCACTTCCTCGAAGAAGGCGGTCGCCGACGCCACGATCTTGTTCACCAGAAACCTGTCGGCGCGATAGAGTTTCAGCAGTGTCGGCAATTCGTCGCGGATCTTCTCGCGGATCATGGCCATGGTCTCGGCCTGCGTCAGCGATTGATGCACCGCGCGCATGATGTCGTCGAGCAGGCCCTGGTGCCGGCCTTCCTTCACGAAGGTGCGCAGCGTGCCAGCCGCGAGCGGCGCAAGATCGATCGACATCAATTGCGAGGTGATGCGGCGGCTGACGAAGGTCATCAGGCCGGAATTCTCCGTGGCCGCGACCGCCTCGGGCAACAGCCGCAGTGCGAAGCGCGCGAGATCCTCGCTGCGCTTGCGGTCGCGCAGCCAGTCGGCGATGAACGAACCGAAATCGATCTGCCGGAGTTTTGCTTCGACCGGGGCCGCTTCCAGAAAATGCTGCTCGATGAATTCGCCGAGCTTGTCGGCGATGCGGTGCTGGTTGCTCTGGATGATCGCGGTGTGCGGGATCGGCAGCCCCAAAGGCCTGCGAAACAAGGCCACGACCGCGTACCAGTCGGCCAGCCCGCCAATGGTGGCGGCCTCCGCAAAGGCTGCGACGAAGCCGAACGCCGGATGGATCGGCAGCAGCGCCCTCGCCGCAATGAAGATCGCAAACGTCGCCGCCAGCACCAGCGTCGCCAGCAGCTTTACACGGCGCAGTTCGGCAGCCCGCAGCGCGTCGGCAGGCGTGTCGAATGAAAATTTGGCGGGGACAGTCATCACAGCTTCCAAATGAAATCGAAGCTTAGCGTTTTCAACTGCTGCGCACATCGGCAGTTGCGTGTCCCGGACGCGGTGCAGCGTTCTTCACGCTGCTCCGCAGAGCCGGGACCCATGCACAGGCGATGGACCCCGGCTCTGCAGTGCACCGGTGCGCGCTGCACTGCGTCCGGGGAACGCAAACTGTGGGAGACAAAAAGAAGGCCCGCCTAAGCGGGCCTTCCAAAAGGGCAGTTGGCAGATCGCTATCAGGCGGTCTTGCTGTAGACCTTGGAGAAGTTGTCCTGAGCGGTCTTGGCGCTGTCGGCGACGAGCTTGCCGAGATACTCGGTGGTGGCCTTCGCCCGCGAGACGAACACTTCGCCACGCGCACGGACCATGTCCGACTGGATCTGGGCGGCTTCGCTCAGCGACTTGGCCGAAGCGAGCTTGTCGATGCCGGCGAAGAACGCTTCCGCGTCCTGATAAAACGCCTGCTGGATGTTACGGCTGATCTTGGCTGCCTCGGAAACCGAACCGGCAACGGCGGTCTCGATGGCAGCGGTCACCTTCTCGGAACCGGCATGCATGTCGGCGGCGCGAACCTTCGCGGTCTCGGCCTGCTTCTTCACGAACTCACGGGCAGCTTCCGGAACTTCCAGGTTCTGGAGCTTGGTGAACGCCTCGGTGACGGGCGCGAAGGCTTCCTTGACGGTGTTCAGCACGGAATTGGTTTCGGTGGTCATTGGGGTCTCTCCATCCTCAGGTTTGAGCTATGGGCTCACCCCGTCCGGAGTGGCCCGGGGCGAGATCGTTGTGCCATAGTTAATGGTGCAACGCAACATCAATGTTGCATCGCGATATCACGAATACGTGATCGGCCTCAATGATAGGCGGTTTGCCTAGGGAACCGGCAAAAGTTCCACTTTAGTCTTAGCCTCGGACGAATAGCCGAGGCCCCACGCCTACTTTGCATGGGGTTGTTTCGCGATTTTGAGTCCGGGCTGGACGGCGGGCTTAGTGCTTGACGGCCGGTTCTAGTGCTGGACGGCGCGCTTAGTGCTGGACGGCGCCTGGGAGCCCGAAGGCTTCCAGCTGCGCCCGGACCTGCGCCACATTGTGCCCGAGCACGACGATGTCGTGCTTCTTGCCGCCGACGTCGCGGACGTGGTCCCGCAGCAGGGCCTCGGCCTTGAAGCCGAGGCTCTCGAACAGAGCGATCGCCGCCTGCTGGTCGACGGTCATCTGCACCGAGAGCTTTTCCAGCCCGGCACCCAGCGCCAGCGCGAAGGTCTCCTGCGACAGCGCCCGGCCGACGCCCTGCCCGCGCACGTCCTGGGACACCACCATCCGGATCTCGCCGACATGCGGCGACCAGGAATGCGGGTCGCGCACCAGCGTGCCGCAACCGACCACCGCGTCGCCTTTCACCGCCAGGAGGCTCGTGATCTGCCCGCGCTCGATCTCGTTGATCCAGGCCGACAGCACCTTGGGCTGGCTGATGTTGCGCGGCAGGAACAAGAGATCGTGGGTCGGCAGTTTTTGCGCGAAGGCAAGCACCGCAGCTTCGTCGGCGCGGGACATCAGGCGGAATTCGATCTCGCCGGCGTCGGTTTGGGCGTGGCGCGGATAGGAACGTGTTTCGCTCATGTTGATCTCTTACCTAACCAGTTGTCCAATTTCGGCCACAGCCGCTTGATTGCGTTGGCGCCGGCGACGACGCTGACATGGCCGCCCTTCAGGATCACCTCTTCCTTGTCGGACGAGCCGACCTTGGCGATCAGGTGCTTGGCCGCGTCATAGGGCACGATGTGATCGTGCTCGGCGACCGCATGCAGGATCGGCACCTTGATGTCGGCAATTTTGGCCGCACGGCCGCCGACGCTCATGGTGTCGTTGAACAGCTTGTTGTCCCACATCAGGTCCTTGGTAATGGCGCGAAAATATTCGCCGGCCAGCGGCAAGGTGTCCGTGCCCCAGCGATCCATCATCCGGTAGGCCTTGACGTATTCGTCGTTCCAGATGTTCTCCCACAAATTCACCTGACTGAGGGCGCGCGACGCCGGCCGCAGCATTTCGAACGACGACAGGATCATTTCCGGCGGCACATTGCCGATGCTGTCGACGAGGCGATCGACGTCGAAATAGCGTCGGTCCGAGAAATTCGAGAACAGCTTCATCTCGCGGAAGTCGATCGGCGTGGTGAAGCAGATCAGATTCTTCATCGGTCCATCGTTGAAGATCGAGCCGTACAGCAGCGACAGCACGCCGCCGAAGCAATAGCCGATCACGGTGACGTCCGTTTCGCCGGAATCCTGCTGCACGCGGCGGACGCAATCCGGGATGAAGTCGAGGACGTAATCCTCCATCCGCAGCGATTTTTCCTCCGGCTTCGGCGCGGTCCAGTCCATCATGTAGACGTCGTAGCCGCGCTTGAGCAGGAATTCGATGAAGCTCTGGCCGGGCACCATGTCGAGGATGTAGCCGCGGTTGGTGGTTGCCATCACGATCAGGATCGGCACGCGGTAGATTTCGTCCGCGATCGGGCGATAGTGATAGAGGTTCAGCGTGCCGCGGCTGAGCAACACGTCCTTCGGCGTCGAACCCAGCGCGGGGCCCGACGAGGAGATGTATTCGACGCCCTTGATGCTGCGCTGGATCGCGCGCTGTACCTCGGACTGGATCCGCTCGGGTATCGACGCCAGATCGAGGGCTGCGGCGGGCGCGTTCATTTTTGCTCTCCCTCCGACGGGGGACGCTTGGTGCGCGGTGGCCGCGCCGCGCCATAGCCGCCCTCGGGCGCCAGCGAATTGTGATGGATCTGGTGCAGCATCGCCTTGATCTCGTTGAGTTGGCCTTCGATGCCCTGGATACGCTCGGCCATGCCGACCATTTGCGCCCGGCTCGGCAAATTCATGCTGACGAGATATTTCTCCATCAGCTCGCCGAGCTGCTTCTGCGCGCCCGCCGTGGCGCCGCCGACCTGGTTCATCACCTTGGAAAATTCGGGCGAAGCCATCGCCTGGTTGGCAAAGGAGTTGAACCCCTTCTCCATCTCTCCGATCATCGTCTGCCAGATCACGGCAGGATCGTTGCCCTTGTCGGCCATAGGCGCCCTCCCTTGGTTACGAGCGCTTTGCCACGCCTCGGATATTATTCCGCCATACCACACCGTTGCGGCGTGGCGGTCAACCGGGCGACATGGCGTTTTGAAGCGAAGTGGATAGCGGTTCGCGTCTGGAAACGCGCCCAAAACAAGGGACTGGTTAACAGTGAGCTGCAAAGCCTTCTGCGATGCGGTAAACCGTGCCATACAAGACCCCAACAAGGTACCATCGCAGGACTGATACAAAGGACCGCCGCCGTGACGCTTGCCCATCAGCCGCCGCAGATCGCCCACGCCAATGGCATCGACATTTGCTACGAAGTCTTCGGCGATTCCGGCGCGGAACCGCTGCTGCTGATCATGGGTCTCGGTGCCCAAATGATCCATTGGGACGATGATTTCTGCCGCCAGCTTGCCGCGCGCGGTTTTCGCGTCATCCGTTTCGACAACCGCGATATCGGCAAATCCTCAAGGATGACCGGCGGCAAGCGACTGACCGCGCTCGAACTGCTCAAGCTGAAATTCCTGAGGATCCCGGTCGCCGCGCCCTACAAACTGATCGACATGGCCAAGGACACGGTCGGCCTGATGGATGTGCTCGGCATCAAGTCGGCGCATCTGGTCGGCGCATCGATGGGCGGCATGATCGCGCAGGAAGTCGCGATCTCGTTTCCGGCGCGGGTGCGCTCGCTGACCTCGATCATGTCGACGACGGGCAGTCCAAAAGTGCCGGGGCCGACGCGCGAAGCCGCCGCCATGCTGATGGCGCCACCGCCCGCGACCAAGGAAGAGTATTTCGAGCGGTTTGCGAAAACCTGGAAAATCCTGCGCGTCGGCTCGTTCCCGGAAGACGAAGCGGCCGACCGCTCGCGCGCCGAACGCACCTATGAACGCGGCCTCAATCCCGCCGGCGTCGGCCGGCAGCTGCGCGCGGTGCTTGCCTCCGGCAGCCGCAAGGAGCGGCTTGGTGCCGTGAAAGCGCCGACGCTGGTCATCCACGGCACCGTCGATCCGCTGGTGCGGATTGAAGGCGGCAAGGACACCGCGGCCTCCATTCCCGGCGCAAAGCTTGTCATGATCGACGGCATGGGCCACGCGCTGCCGATCCCGATGTGGCCGCAGATCATCGATGCCATCGACAAGCACGCACATGGCGCGGCGGCGAAGGCGGCTTGATCAGGTTACTTCCGGGTAACTTCGTGAGCGCGGGGTGCCCTCTTCCGCAGAACAGGGCCGAGGCCTATAGACGGCGCACCGATATCGCCACATGGAGCCCGAACATGGATCTTGCTTTCCGGCCGCGCGCAGCGTTAGCCGCCGTCATTCTGTTGGCCCTTGCCGCTCCCGCCGCCTACGCCGCCTCGCCGCAACAGGAAGCCAACAGAAAAGCCGTGCTCGAATTCTATGAGAAGGGCCTGAACCAAAAAGACGCCGACGGTGCGATCGCCTATATGGGCGACCGCTATGTCCAGCACAATCCGAATGCCGCTGACGGTCCCGAGGGTTTTCGCAAGTTCATCGGATTCCTGCGCGAGAAATTCCCGAACTCCCGCAGCGAGATCAAGCGTTCGTTCGTGGACGGCGATTACGTCATCCTGCATGTTCACGCCGTTCGCGAGCCGGGCACGAGAGGGAACGCGATCATCGACATCTTCAAGCTCGAGAACGGCAAGATCGTCGAGCATTGGGACGTGGTCCAGCCGATCCCCGAGAATCCGGCAAACAACAACACGATGTTCTGAGGGCGGGCTGCAGGGTGGGCAAAGGCGCGCTTGCGCCGTGCTCACCTCGCTATTTGGATCACCTGGAGAGATGGTGGGCACGCTTGCGCTTTGCCCACCCTACGAATCGAAACTCAGCTCTTCGTTGCGATCCAGATGATGTGACGCGCGCCGCCGCCTCTTCCGGTGGCGCGCACGGCAACCTCGTTCACATCGAAGCCGGCGGTACGCAGCCGTTTTGAGAACGGCGGATTCGGACCCGACGACCAGACCGCGAGGACGCCGCCGGGCCGCAGCGCCGTATGTGCCGCGCCCAATCCGGCTGAACTGTAGAGCCCATCATTGGCCTTGCGGGTCAGACCTTCGGGGCCGTTGTCGACGTCGAGCAGAATGGCATCGAATTTCGATCGGGAAGACCGGATGATTTCGGTGACGTCCACTTCCTGAATGCTGACGCGCGTATCGTTCAGGCTGCCGCCAAAAATCTCCGCCATCGGGCCCCGCCCCCAGGCGACGACGGCCGGTACCAGTTCAGCCACCACGATCCGCGCCCCAGCACCGAGCACCGCAAGCGCGGCCCGCAGCGTAAAGCCCATGCCCAGTCCGCCGATCAGCAGATGCGGCTTCTTGTTCGCTTCCAGCTTCTTGACCGCAAGGGTGGCGAGCGCGGCTTCGGAACCACTGAGGCGGCTGTTCATCAGCTCGTTGGTGCCGAGCATGATGGAGAACTCTTTGCCGCGCTTCATCAGGCGGAGTTCCGCATCGGTGCCGGGAATATGTGCGGTGTCGAGCTTTTCCCAGGGAATCATGAGGGGGTTCTAGCATGATTTTTTCGTCGTCCCGGCGAAGGCCGGGACCCATAACCACAAATGCTGGTGGTTACGAAGACTCGTCGAACAGCTTTTTTAGACCGATAGATCACGCGGTATGGGTCTCGGCGTTCGCCGGGACGACGGATGAAGACTATCCCCCCGCCCACACATCCAGCACGTAGCGGTTCCTGGCGCCGAGATCGTCGATCCAGCGCAGGCCTGCTGCTTCGTCCGCGCCCGTGCGTTCGCGATAGATCGACACCAGCGCTGCCTTGACGTCCGGCTCCATCTTGCCGCCGTCGCCGCAGACATAGACGATCGCGCCCTTCTCGATCAGGTTCCACACTTGGTCCTTCTGCGCCGCGACCAGGTGCTGCACATAGGTCTTCGGCCCGTCGGCGCGCGAGAACGCGGTGTGCAGATCGGTGATGCCGTTGGCGGCGAACGCTTTCAATTCATCCGCATAGAGGAAATCCTGCTCGGGATGGCGACAGCCGAAAAACAGCATCGCCGGGCCTAGGCTCGCGCCCTTGGCCTTGCGGTCGGCGCGCTCCTGCAGGAAGCCGCGGAACGGCGCCAGCCCCGTGCCGGGGCCGATCATGATGATCGGCACCGACGCATCGTCCGGCAGGCGGAAGCCCGCCTTGGTCTCGCGTACCGTGGCATGGATGGTGTCGCCGGCGCGGCGGCCGGCGAGATAGTTCGAGCAGACGCCCTTGTAGACGCCGCGGCCCGAACTTGCGGGCGCTTCGACCACGCCGACGGTGACGCTGCAACGCGAGGCATCGCCCGCCGGTGACGACGAGATCGAGTAATAGCGCGGCGCCAGCAGCGACAGCATTTCGAGATAAGCATGGAACGGCAGCTCGCAGGCCGGATACTCTTCCATCAGGTCGAACACCGATTTGCGCTTCGCCAGAACGTCGGTGCGATAGAGCTCAGTGGAGGTGGCATCGTCGCCGATATAGGCCAGCAGCTTCGGTTTGGTCATCGGACAACGCGTGTTTTCCGACATGATCTGGATCTGCTTGCGGGTCGCGATCTGCTGCAACTCGACAAACTCGGTCAGCAAACGTCCGACCGACACGGCGTCGCCAGTCGGCAGTTGCGCGCGGCGGCCTTCGGCGACCGCGAGCCTGATCTGGTCGGCGGGCAGGAAGCCGAAACGGCGCGCGACGGAATCGACCAGCGCCGGATCGTTGCGCGGTACCACGCTGAGGTGATCGCCGACGCGGTAGGAAACGCCCGGCGGCAGTTGCACTTCGATATGCCGCGTCGAGCGGTCGGACGGATTGGCGCCGGCCTTGTTCTGCAGCTCGGAATTGAGCTGCACCTTCATCGGCGAAACGCCGCCCTGCGTCACGATCACGTTGACGGCGGTCGGCGCCACCGGCTCGATCGTGTACAGCGGCGCATCGTCGGCGCTGCGGGTGAAGGTCGACGCGAGGCCGAACTCCTTGGTGGCCGCGGCGGCGGCGGCGGCAAACCATTTTTCGAACTGGCCGTCGAGATCGCTGCGGGCATCGCCCTCGCCCCGCCCATGGACGCTGCGCGCGCCATGCGCGGTCATTTGTTCGTCGATCATGCGCGGCACCGACTGATAGGTCGCCGCCCAGTCGCTGTTGCCGCAGCCGAACACCGCGTAACGGACTTTGGCCAGCGCGTCCTTGGGCAAGCCGCTGTCCAGCCATTTGACGAATTGCGTGGCGTTGTCGGGGGCTGCGCCATTATAGGAGGCGCAGAAGATCAGGACGCCGCCCTGCTCCGGCAGCTTGCCGACGTAGTCATCGAGCGCGCCGAGTTTGGTCGCAAATCCGTTGACCTCGGCAAGGTCGGCGACGCGGGTGGCGAGTTCTTCGGCGGTGCCGAGGTTGGAGCCGTAGAGCACCAGCAGCGGCGTGTTGTGGCCGGGGCGGGTCCGGGCCGGCGCTGCGGCCGTGTTCGAGGCCGCCACCGCGGCAGCCGCGCGACCGGCGAACGCGCCGCGCTCCTTGTCGGCGCGCGGGCGCACCTTGATCTTGAATCCGTCCGGCTTGATCGTCAGCGTCTCTTTCAAATGCATCTGGTAGCGGTTGACGTCGATCAGCTTGAAGCGCTGCAGGATCATGCCGATCGCCAGCGCCGCCTCGTGCATCGCAAATCCACGCCCGATACAGGCGCGCTGGCCATTGCCGAACGGTTTCCAGGCGTTGACCGGGCGCTTGGCCTCGGCCTCGCGGCTGAAATTCTCCGGATCGAACGCGTCCGGGTTCGGTCCCCACACGCTGGGATCGCGGTGCAGCGCCATCACGAGCACGGTGACGAAGGTGTTTTTCTTCAGCTTGTATTTGCCGCCGATGGTCTCGTCCTGGAGCGGGGCGATGCCGTAGGCCGGCGCCGGCGGCCACAGCCGCAGCGCCTCCTTCAGTATCTGCGTGATGTAGGTCAGCTGCGTGACCTGCTGATAGGTCGGGCGCGCGTCGATATCGGGGCCGAGCACGCGGTCGACTTCCTCATAGGCCTTCTTCAGCACGTCGGGATGCTTGAGCAGCGCATAGAGCGTGCAGGACAAGAGGCCGCTGGTGGTCTCATGGCCCGCGATCAGGAAGGTGTTGATCTGGTAGCGGATGTTGACGTCGTCGAGCTGCTCGCCGGTGGCGCGGTCGACGCCGGTCATCATGGCGCCGAGCATATCCTTCTTGCCCTCGGCGGCTTCCGCGTTACCGCGGCGCTCGGCGATGATCTCGTCGACCATCTTGTTCATGAAGGCGACGTCCAGCGCCAGATCCTTGCGGCGCTTCTGCAGCCACAGGCCTTCGAGCGGGATGCCGCGGGTCATCATGATGGTCTCGAGCGAGCGCACCAGCGATTCCACGAATGGATGATAGTCGCGGCGGTAGAACGAATTGAAGCGGTAGTCGAAGCCGCAAAGGCCGATGGTGTCGAGCGTCAATGCGGTCATGTCATGGACGACGTCGATTTCCTCGTCGCCGTTCAGCCGCTCCCACTTCTTGACCAGCTGCTCGGCGATGTCGACCATGCTCGGATGATAGGACGTCATCGCGCGGTTGCCGAACGGCTGCAGCAGGATGTTGTGCGCCTTGCTCCAGTTCGGCTCCGACGTGTCGGCGGTGAAAAGCCCGTCGCCGCCGACCGCGCGCACCCGGCGCAGCGAGCCGCGCACCGCCTTGTCGAAACGCTTCTCGTCGGAGAGTTCGTCGATCAGATCGTGGCCCGACACGATCACCAGCGGCGCGCCCATCATGTCGAGCCAGAAGATCGGCCCGAGCTCCTTGGTCAGCCGCACCAGATGCTGAACGGGCGCGTTCGGATCCAGCGACAGCATGTTGCCGACAACGGGCTTTTTCGGCGGATGCGGGATCGGACTGAGTTTGTTCGGTGACGCCATTGTCGATATTACCCCTGCCTCAAATTGCCTTGAACAACCGCGCTCTCACCGCGTCATTGCGAGCGAAGCGAAGCGAAGCAATCCATCTCACGACGAAAAGAAAGAATGGATTGCTTCGTCGCTTCGCTCCCTTGCACAAACGCTTCGCGTTTGTTGCATGCAATGACGACCGAAGAGAGCCGCAGCATCACTCGCTCTAGCCAAACCGCTTTCTGCGCCATTCAATCAGTTTGGCGCTGACCTCGTCCGGCTTTTCCTGTTGCGTCCAATGGCCGCTGTCGCGCACCAGATATTTTTCGAGATCGGGAACGATCTTTTCCATGCCATCAGCCGACGACGGCGGCAGCACGTGGTCGTTCTCGGCCATGATCATCAGCGCCGGTACTTTCACGGTGTGATCGATCTGCGCCGAACGCTGCCAGTTGCGCGACATGTTGCGGTACCAGTTGATGCCGCCGGTAAAACCTGACTTCGTGAACGTATCGACGAACACCTTTTTCTCTTCCGGTGACAGGATCGGTGTGCGCGGATCATGCTTGGCGTCGTAACCCGCGATCATCTGCGGAAACGCCAAATTGAGTCGCGGGGAAGCACCGACGCCGGCAACCACCTGGTCGGCAGGTGTGTCGGCGGGCCGCGGCACAGGCTTGCGCATGAAGGCGTCAAACGTCTGCTCGACCCGGCTGCCGAAGATCCGGTCGGGCTCGCGGGCCGGATCCTGGAACTGCACGATGTACATGCTGTCGCCGAACCGCTTGCGGAACAGCTCGATCGGATCGGCCGGCGCGCGATCGTGATGCGGCGTGTTGATGCCGACCACGCCGGCAACGCGGTCAATGTGGCGGAGCGGCATCTGCCAGATGATGAAGCCGCCCCAGTCGTGGCCGACGAAGATCGCCTTGTCGATCTTCAGATGGTCCATCAGGCCGACGAGATCGCCGGTGAGGTGCTCGATGTCATAGGCCTCGACCGGCTCAGGCCGGTCGGTCGAACCATAGCCGCGCTGATCCGGCGCGATCACCCGGATCCCGGCCTCGCTCAGCGCCTTGATCTGGTGACGCCAGGAGAACGCGATCTCCGGCCAGCCGTGGCACAGTATCACCGGCGGCTTGTCGGTCTTCGGCCCGGCCTCGTAGTAACCCATGCGAATGCCGTTCGTCTCGGCGAACTGCAGCGGCGGCATTTCAATCATCGCAACACCCTATTCAGCCGCGCTGGTCATCTTCGGCGGCGGCGCATAGGCCGCCTCCAGCGCTTCAAACTCCAGCGGAAGCATATCGCACAAGACCTGGACATGCGGAATGATGTTGGCGCCGGCGATGAAGCCGAAATCGAGCTGATCGCGATAGCTCTGCACGGTGATGTTGAGCGCGAGCCCGTGGGTCGAGATCGACACCGGGAAGATATGCAGCAACTCCGCGCCGGCGGCGTACAAAGTCTGTCGCGGTCCCGGCACGTTGGACACCGTGATGTTGGCCGCCGGCGGCAGCACGTTCGAGAGGTCGGAACGGCTGTAGAGCAGCGCCAGGATCTGAACCAGGATCGGCGCGCCCAGCATCGAGATGTTGGAGACCTGCGGCATCAAGGCTCGCAGCGGATGCGACATCTCCTTGGACTTGGTGGATTGCGCGATGATCGCCTCCAGCCGCCCCTTGGGATCCTCGAGGTTGGTGGCGATCGAGCAGATCATGCCGAACACCTGGTTGTTGGCCTCGGTGTTGCCTTCCTCGCGCAGCGAAATCGGCACCGCCGCGGTCAGCGACTTGGTCGGCAGCGCGCCCTGCTGCAGCAGATAGCGCCGCACCACGCCGGAGGACAGCGCCAGCACGACGTCGTTGAGCTTGCCGCCGGAGGCTTTCGCCACCGCCTTGGCCCGCGACAGCGAGATCGAGGTGCCGGCAAAGCTGCGCTCCGACGAGATCGCCTTGTTCAGGATGGTCGGCGGCGAAACCATGCTGGCGATGCTGTCGCGCGACTTCGGATCGGAAATCTTGCCGACCACTTCGGAAACGCTCTTGAGCATCGTCGGCACGCTGGCGGCGAATTTCACCGCGCTCTCGATCTGGAACATGGCGTTGTCGAACAGAATCGATCCGAGATCGCTCTTGCCCGAGCGCGGCAATTCCAGGCTCTTCGGCGCCGACGATGAATCGAACGGCTGGCGCCAGAGCTGCTGATAGGAATCGATCAAATTGGCGGCGATGTCGCGCGGCTCCTGCGCGACCTTGCGCGCCGTCGGCGGTTCGACCTGGCGCGGCACCGGAGTCAGATCGTAGATCATGTTGGTGAGCGCCGCACCGGCGCCGCCGTCGATGCAGGCGTGGTGCATCTTGGAATAAAGCCCGATCTCGTTGTCCTTCATGCCCTCGAAGACATAGAACTCCCAGAGCGGACGGGCGCGGTTGAGCAGCTTGGCATGCATCCAGCCGACGATGCGCTCCAGCGTCGCGCGGTCGTAGGGGGCCGGCAGGCTGCCGCGGAAAATGTGGCGGTCGATGTCGAACTGGTCGTCCTCGACCCAGGACGGATGATCGATGTCGAGCGGCGCCTTTTCCAGGCGCGCTTTCAGGATCGGCGCAAGATGCAGCCGCGAGCCGATCATCGCCTTGAAATCCTCGAAGAAGTTGCCGTTGTAGTTCTCGGGCAGGCGGAAGATCGCCATGCTTCCGACATGCATCGGCATCTCAGGCGTTTCCAGGTACAGAAACGACGCGTCCATCGAAGACAGTTTCTTGGCGTCAGTCATGTTTTCCTCCCGCAGAGATCACGCGACGCCTTGATGGCGCTTCTGGCGTTCAGATGGTCCTGAAGACGGGGGTTGGGTGGTCCCCGGTCTTCAACGACATTGGTCAGGATAGTGCATTTTCCGGGGTCCCATATGCAATGGCAAACGGGCCCGAACGGTCAAATTGCTTAAATTCGCCTTCCCTTTGCGCCAGCCGGTCGGCCACCGCCCACAAGGCGGCCGGGTTGACGCCGAGGCCGATATGGCTTGCGAGATGCACCTCGATATTTTCGGCCGTGCTGGAGGGGCGCAGCAGGCTGGTACGCCAGTTCACGATGCCATCGGTGCGAGAATAGATCGAGGTCGCGGGCACCGGCAGGTCGCCGGCGATCGCCTCCCTGATCTCCGGGTTGTCGTGGATGCTTTCCCCCGACAGCGCTTCGTACAATCGCGTCGCATTGGTCGCTGTGATGTCGTTGGCGAACGGGCTGCCGAGCGTGATCACCGATCGCACCATGTCCGGCAGTTGCAGCGCGAGATCGCGTGCGTAGACGCCACCGAGACTCCAGCCAATGATGCTGACCTTTCGTCCCGTGGTCTCGTGGATTCGCTTGACGAGGTCGCGCAACGCACCGCGCTTGCTGGCGACGCCGCCGAAATTGCGGCCCATGTTCCAGGCATAGCTGTCGTAGCCAAGCTCCTTCAGGTAGCGCCGCATCGGCGCCATCGACAAATCGCTGGCGAGAAATCCCGGCAGCGTCAGCACCGGATGACCGTCGCCCTTCGGGGCGCGCATCAACAGCGGCGACAGCAGCAGGCTCGAATTCAGTTCGAACACGCTTCTGGCTTCGGCGAGCATCAGGAACAGGCTCGGCGGACGAAGCTTGCGTTCTGCCGCCGGCGCGCCCTCCGCGACGGCCACTATTTCTTGTCCTTCTTGGCCATGCCGCCGAGACCGGCCATGGTCACGAACATGTCCTGAAAGCGTTCAGCGATCTTGGGGTCGAAGGTGAACCAGGACTGCATCAGCGATTCCGGCGAGACCTTGTCGATGTTGGCCATCATCTGCTGCTGCAACTTGTCCATGACCGCGGTCTGCATCGGCTGAACGTCCGGAAGTCCGAAGAACTGCCGGGCCTCGAGCGGCGTGCAATCAATTTCGACGTTTACCTTCATGGCCGCTCCTTCATTAATGGCTTGCCGCAGTATCACCGTGACTGGCTGAGTCACGCAAGGACAAGACCGCCTTCCGGGCCCCCGTTCGCCCCCTATGGTCAACCAAAACGTTCGACAGCAAAAGGGGTAGTATCGGCAAACGGGGTCTCGCCGGTCATCATTTCCGCCAGCAGCCGGCCGGTTGCAGGTCCGAGCGTCAGGCCGTGGTGCTGGTGGCCGAAATCGAACCACAAACCGGGATGGCGGGGCGCCTTCCCGATCACCGGCAGCATGTCCGGCAAACAGGGCCGCGCCCCCTTCCACGGCCGGGCAGGTGCAGCGCAGCGCCAACGCCGACCATGCCCGCCCCCAACACCAGAACGTCGGCCCTCAGTTCCGCCACCGGCGCTCCAAAAGTTTAATGTAACGAATTCGCGCCCACAGCCTAAGGTAAAGCTAGCCATTGCCGCATCGCGGTGCAAACCGATCCACAGAGAGGGATCGCGCCTGCGCGGCGGCTGGACTTTGGCAACAGGGATCGGCAATATCCGCCGTTATTGCGGAATTAGGCTGATCAAAGCGGGGAAATCGAACAAATGTCTTTACGTCGGAGTTTGCTTGCAGCGGCTACGGTTACAATGCTCGGCTTTGCGGTTGCGCCGGCATCGGCCCAGACCCTGCGCTACGCCAACCAGGGCGACCTCAAATCGCTGGATCCGTATACGCTGAACGAAAGCACGACCCACGCCCATCTCGGGCATGTCTTCGAAGGCCTTACCGCCCGCGACAAGGACCTGAAGATCATCCCGGCGCTGGCGGAGAGCTGGGAAACGCCGGAGCCGACACGCTGGCGGTTCCATTTGCGCAAGGGCGTGAAATTCCACAACGGCGACCCCTTCACTGCCGACGATGTCGTTTTCTCGGCAGAGCGCGTTCGTGCCAAGGGCTCCAACCTTCCCACCCGCCTTCCATCCGATGCCAAGGTCGTCAAGGTCGACGACTACACCGTGGACTTCGTCCTGACCTCGCCCAATCCCATTCTCAATTCGCAATGGGATACTTGGTACATCATGAGCAAGAAATGGGCCGAGGCGAACAACTCGGTCGCCCCGACTCCGGTGGCGGCAACCTCGCCCAGTTTTGCCTCGCTTAACGCCAATGGTACCGGTCCCTTCATCATCGAGAGTCACCAGCCCGGGGTGAAAACGGTGTTCAAGGCGAACCCGAACTGGTGGCGCAAGCCCGAGCACAATCTGAAAGAGATCGTCTTCACGCCGATCGGCTCCGCCGCCACGCGCGTGGCCGCCCTGCTGTCGGGCGAAGTCGACGTCATCGAGCCGGTTCCGATCCAGGATATCACACGCGTGGATTCCAGCCCCAACGCCCAAGTGCTGAAGGGACCGGAACTTCGCACCATCTTTCTCGGCATGGACACGCTTCGCGATGAATTGCTGTATTCCAACATCAAGGGCAAGAACCCCTTCAAGGACGTTCGCGTTCGCGAGGCATTCTATAAGGCAATCGATGTCGAGTTGATCAAGACCCGCGTGATGCGCGGCCTTTCCACGCCATCGGCGCTGATGATCGCACCGGAATTATTTGCGCCGTCAAAGGATTTCACGCGGCCGAAAGCCGATCCGGATGCCGCCAAGAAGCTGCTGGTGGAGGCTGGTTACCCCGACGGTTTCGAAGTCAGCCTGGACTGCCCCAACGACCGTTATGTCAATGACGCCCCGATCTGCCAGGCGGTGGTCAGCATGCTGGCCCGGATCGGCGTCAAGGTTGACCTCCTCGCGCAACCCAAGGCCCAGTACTTCGCTAAGGTTCTCAAGGCGGGCGGCTATCAGACATCGTTCTTTCTGTTGGGCTGGACTCCCGGAACTCTCGATTCCCATAACGTGCTCTACGACGTTATCGGTTGTCGCGACGATCCCAAGAGTTCGCGTGGAGAGAACAATCTCAGCGGCTATTGCAACAAGGAAATTGACGCCCTCACCGACAAGATCTTGCAGGAGGCCGACACCACCAAGCGCGATCAGTTGATCAAGAGCGCTTACCAGATCCTCAACAAGGATTTCGGTTATATCCCGCTGCATCAGCAGGCGCTGGCCTGGGGCGTTTCGAAAAAAGTGAAGCTGACGCAGCGCGCCGACAATCAGGTTCTGCTGTACTGGGCGACCAAGCAGGACTAAGACGCTCAGTTATCATGGTCCCGGCAGCCAGGCGCTTCCGGGACCTTTCATTTCCGGCTGACAGCGACGTCAACCAAGAAGTCACACAGAAGAAAGTGAAAGGAATACATGCTCGCTTTCACTCTTCGCCGGGCGATCCAGGCTATCGGCGTCATGATTGCGGTCGGGGTCATCTCGTTCTCGATGTTCCGCTTCGCAGGTGACCCGGTCAACCAGATCGTCTCGCTGGACACGCCCGCCGCCGAACGCGAGGCGGTTCGCAAATCGCTCGGTCTGGACGATCCCGTCGCGGTGCAGTTCGCGCGTTATTTCGGCAATGCCGCCCAGTTCAAATTCGGCGTGTCCTATCAGTTCCGCCAGCCGGTCTCGAGCCTGCTCGCAGAGCGGATGCCCGCAACACTCGAGCTCGCGATCTGCGCCACCATCTTCGCAATGGTGTTCGGCATCCTGATGGGGGTCTATTCGGCGCTCAAACGCGACACCGTGCTTGCCAAGATATTCCAGGCCGTATCGCTGATCGGAATCTCGCTGCCGACCTTCCTGATCGGTATTCTGCTGATCTACCTGTTTTCGGTGACCCTGGGCTGGCTGCCCTCGTTCGGCCGCGGCGAGGTCGTGCGGGTCGGTTGGTGGACCACCGGACTCCTGACCCTCTCCGGCCTCAAGGCGCTGATCCTGCCGTCCATCACGCTCGGCCTGTTCCAGTTGACATTGATCATGCGGCTGGTGCGCGCTGAAATGCTGGAAGTCCTGCGCACCGACTACATCCGCTTCGCGCGTGCCCGCGGCCTGACCACCCGCGCGATCCATTTCGGCCACGCGCTCAAGAACACGCTGGTCCCCGTCATCACCGTGGCCGGGCTGCAATTTGGCTCGGTTATTGCTTTCGCCATCATCACCGAAACCGTCTTCCAGTGGCCGGGCATGGGGTTGCTGTTCGTGCAGGCAGTGCAAAACGTCGATATCCCGATCATGGCGGCCTACCTGTTGATGGTGTCGCTGATCTTCGTCACCATCAATTTGGTGGTCGATATCCTCTATACCGTCGTCGATCCGCGCCTGCGCTCGACCATCCGCCGTCCGGCTTGAAAGAAGGATCAGAGATGTCCGACGCCGTCGTTCCCCACCGAGCCGAGCCGAGCGCAGCAGTGGCGCGCGCCGGCACGAGCTGGTTCAGGCGCGCGCTCGACAGCGACATCTTCTATTCGTTCCGCCGTTCCAAGCTGACGATGGTGGCGGCAGCCGTCACCATCCTGTTTTTCCTGCTGGCGATCTTTGCTTCGGTGCTTTCGGTGCAGAACCCGTTCGATCCGGCGCAGCTGCAGCTGATGAATTCGCGCATTTCGCCGCTATGGACCGCCGACGGCCAGAGCCCGTTCCTGCTCGGCACCGACGAGCAGGGCCGCGACGTGTTCTCCGCTATCCTCTACGGGCTTCGGATCTCGCTCGTCGTCGGCGTGCTCGGCGTCGTCTTCGCCGGCGCGCTCGGAATTACGCTCGGGCTGATTGCGGGCTATGTCGGCGGCGCGCTCGATGGCCTGATCATGCGTATCGCCGACGTGCAACTCACCTTCCCCGCCATCCTGATCGCGCTCCTCGTCAACGGCGTCGCCAAGTCGGTGTTCGGCAACCGGCTGGACGCCATGAGTACGCTGGTGGTGCTGGTGGTCGCGATCGGACTGAGTTTCTGGGTGCAGTATGCCCGAACCGTGCGCGGCTCCGTCATGGTCGAGAAGAACAAGGATTATGTCGCGGCCGCCCAGTTGATCGGGCTCCCCGCCCCCATCATCATGCTGCGTCACGTGCTGCCGAACACGATGGGTCCGATCCTGGTGATCGCCACCATCAACCTGGCGCTCGCCGTCATTACGGAAGCCACGCTGTCGTTCCTCGGCGCCGGGATGCCCGATACCATGCCGTCGCTGGGCACGCTGATCCGGATCGGCAACAATTATCTGTTCGCTGGCGAATGGTGGATCGTGGCCTTCCCGGGCTTTGCGCTGGCCGGGCTGATCCTTTCCATCAATCTGCTCGGCGACTGGCTGCGCGACGCGCTCAACCCGAAACTCCGATGACCAGTCCTGTCCTTTCCGTGCGTAACCTCGAGGTGGAGTTCCACACCCGCCGCAGCGTCCTGCACGCCATCAACGGCATCTCCTTCGACATCGCCAAGGGCGAGGTGCTCGGCGTGGTCGGCGAATCCGGCGCGGGAAAATCCGTGACGGGCCTTGCCGTGATCGGCCTGATCGATCCGCCGGGGCGGATCGCAGGCGGCGAGATCCATCTGTCGGGGATGCGGATCGATCATCTGCCGCCGGAAGAAATCCGCCGCATCCGCGGCAAACGCATCGGGATGATCTTCCAGGATCCTCTCACAAGCCTCAATCCGCTCTACAAGATCGGCGACCAGATCGTCGAAACCATCCGGACCCATCTCAATCTGTCGGAGACCGCGGCGCGCAAGCGCGCCATCGATCTTCTGGCGGAAGTCGGTATTCCCGCGCCGGAAAAACGCATCGACGCCTATCCGCATGAATTCTCCGGCGGCATGCGCCAGCGCGTCGTGATCGCGCTTGCGATCTGTGCCGAACCGGATCTGATCATCGCCGACGAGCCGACCACGGCCCTTGACGTCTCCGTGCAGGCGCAGATCATCTCGCTGATCAAACGCCTTGGCCGCGACCATGGCACCGCCGTGATGCTGGTGACGCACGACATGGGCGTGATCGCCGAAACCTCCGACCGCGTCGCGGTGATGTATTCGGGCCGGATTGCCGAGATCGGCCCGGTTCAGGACGTCGTGCAGAACCCGCTGCATCCCTACGCCAAGGGCCTGATGGGCGCGATCCCGACTTTGGCGGGCGAAGACAAGCGGCTGGTGCAGATACCCGGTTCGATGCCGCGGCTGTCGGCGATCCCGAAGGGCTGCTCGTTCAACCCGCGCTGCGGCTTCGTCTTCGACCGTTGCCGCGTCGAGCGTCCGGAGCCGATAGCGCACGGTACGCAGGCCGTGGCCTGTCATCTCTATGATGCCGCGGCCAAGGCAACGATCAAGGAGACCGCGGCATGAGCGCGGCACCCTTCATCGACGTCAGGAATTTACGCCGCGAGTTCGACGTTTCCAAACCGTGGCTCAACCGCGTGCTCGAAGGTGGCCACCTCGAATTCCTGAAAGCGGTCGACGGCGTCACCTTCGGCATCAAGAAGGGCGAGACGTTCGCCCTCGTCGGCGAATCCGGTTCGGGCAAGACCACCGTGGCACGGATGGTGGTCGGATTGCTGCCACCGAGCTCGGGCGAAGTCGTCATCGACGGCGTCTCGATGACCGATGCGAGGCAGGCGCAGGTGCGGCAAAAACTGCGCCGCCGCATCCAGATGATCTTCCAGGACCCCTATGCGAGCCTCAATCCGCGCTTCCGGGTCGATGCCATCGTCTCCGAGCCGATCCGAGCCTTCGACCTGATCGCGGGCGAGCGCGACATCGCTGCGCGCGTCGGTGAATTGCTGAGCCTCGTCGGCCTGCATGCCGACGACGGCCTGAAGTTTCCACATGAGTTTTCCGGCGGCCAGCGCCAGCGCATCGCGATCGCCCGCGCGCTGGCCTCGGAAGCCGAATTCATCGTCTGCGACGAGCCGACCTCGGCGCTCGATGTTTCCGTGCAGGCGCAGATCCTCAATCTGATGCGCGATTTGCAGGACAAGTTTGGCCTGACTTATCTCTTCATCAGCCATAACCTTGCCGTGGTGCGCCACATGGCGAGCCGCATCGGCGTGATGTATCTCGGCCGCATCGTCGAAATCGCGGAGGGGCGCGAACTTTTCAACAATCCGCGGATGCCCTACACCAAGATGCTGCTGGGAGCGGTTCCTGATTTGGCGATGTCCGGCCGCCAGCGGATTCCGGTCAAGGGCGAGATCCCCAATCCGATCAATCCGCCGCCCGGCTGCGCCTTCAACCCGCGCTGCCCGCTGGCCTATGATCTCTGCCGTCAACAGGCGCCCGCGCTGATCAACGGTGTCGCCTGCCACGCGGTCAATTCGCCGGCCGAAGCCGTGCCAGCCTGATCACAGGGATGGGTCAACCAAACGGTTGGCAGCAGGCCTCGCCTGTGGTCAAGTGGCGCACCAAATACCAGCGCAGCACCGGATTCCCATGAGCAACATCAATCCCGATCCGTTCACGACCAGGCCGGAAATCGAAGGCACGTTCGGGGTCGTGACCTCGACGCACTGGATCGCCACCGCGGTCGGGATGGGAATCCTGGAAAAGGGCGGTAACGCGTTCGATGCGGGTGTTGCCACCGCCTTCACGCTGCAGGTGGTCGAGCCGCATCTCAACGGCCCCGGCGGCGACGTACCGATCATTGTGCATGACACCAAGCGCGGCCGCACCGAGGTGATTTGCGGCCAGGGCCCGGCGCCGGCCGGCGCGACCATCGCGCATTACCGCAGCGAGGGGCTGGAGATGGTGCCCGGCACCGGGCTGCTCGCGGCCTGCGTGCCCGGCACGTTCGAATCCTGGATGTTGCTCTTGCGCGATTACGGCACGATGCGGCTGCGCGACGTGCTCGAACCCGCGATCGCCTATGCCCGCGACGGCTATCCCCTGGTGGAGCGCGCGGCGGCGACGATCCAGATCGTCGAAAAGCTGTTCCGCAATCACTGGAAGACGTCGGCCGCGGTCTATCTGCCGAACAACGAAGTGCCAAAGCCCGGCACGCTGTTCACCAACAAGCAGCTGTCGGAAACCTACGCCCGCATCCTGAAAGAAGCCGAGAGCGCCGGCGGTGACCGCGTGGCGCAAATCGAGGCCGCGCGAAAGGCGTGGTCGCACGGTTTTGTCGCGGAGGCGATCGACAAGTTCTGCCGGACGCAAGACGTCATGGACGTCAGCGGCTCGCCGCATCGCGGCGTGCTTCGGGCCGACGACATGGCACGCTGGCAGCCGACCGTCGAGGCGCCGCTGACCTATGATTACGGCCGCTATACCGTGTGCAAGCCCGGTGTCTGGAGCCAGGGCCCAGTCATGCTGCAGCAGCTGGCGCTGCTCAAGGGATTCGAACTCGACGGGCTCGATCCAGCTGGGCCGGAATTCATCCATCTGCAGATCGAATGCGCCAAGCTTGCCTTTGCCGACCGCGAGAAATTCTACGGCGATCCAAAGTTTACCGACATCCCGATCGCGACCTTGCTGTCGGACGCTTACAATGACGAACGCCGCAAGCTGATCTCGAGGGACAAAGCCTCGCTCGATTTTCTCCCCGGCTCGGTGGAAGGTTTTGGTTCGGTCGTCAAGATGCGCCGCGCCGAAGGTCATCGCGAGGCGGTCGGCGCCATGGGCGCGGGCGAGCCGACCGTCGGCCGCTTCGGCGAGGTGCGCGGCGACACCGTGCATTTCGACATCATCGACCAGGCCGGCAACATGATCTCGGCGACGCCGTCCGGCGGCTGGCTGCAATCCTCGCCGGTGATTCCCGAACTCGGCTTCTGTCTCGGCAGCCGCGCCCAGATGTTCTGGCTCGAAGAAGACCATCCCGCTGCACTGGCGCCGGGTAAGCGTCCGCGCACCACGCTGTCGCCGACCCTATGCTACCGCGACGGCGAGCCGTACATGGCCTGGGGTTCGCCCGGCGGCGACCAGCAGGATCAATGGACCACGCAATTCTTCCTGCGCCACGTTCACGCCAATCTGAACCTGCAGGAAGCGATCGACGCGCCGGCATGGCACTCCGAACATTTCCCGATCTCGTTCTGGCCGCGCACCGCCCGGCCCGGCGTGCTGGTGGTTGAAAACCGCGTACCGAAGGCAACCATCGACACCTTGAAGAGCCGCGGCCATGTCGTCGAGATCGGCCCCGACTGGTCGGAAGGCCGCCTCACTGCCGCCTCCAAGGTCGGGCGCCGCCGTCGTGCAGCGGCCAATCCGCGGGGCATGCAAGGCTACGCGGCCGGACGGTAGGAGCGCACCAAGATGACTTGTAAGGCTTGAGATGACCTGGTCGATCATCGCGCGCGATCCCGCGACCGGCCAGTTCGGCATCGCGGTCGCGACCAAATTCTTCGCGGTCGGCGCGCGCGTGCCACATATCGTGGCCGGCATCGGCGGCATCGCGACCCAGGCACTGGTCAATCCCTATTACGGCATCGACGGCGTCAAGCTGTTGAGAGAGGGTCGTGAACCGGACGACATCCTCAAGACCCTGATCGCCACCGACGACGGCCGAGAAAGCCGGCAATTGCACATCATGGATGCGAGGGGCCGCATTGCCGCGCATACCGGCCGCGATTGCGTCGACTGGTGCGGACACATCCAGGGCGACGGCTTTTCGATCGCGGGCAACATGCTGGCGGGCGCCGCCGTGCTCGACGACACCGCAAATGCCTATGTCGCCAATGCCGGCCTGCCCTTTCCCCGCCGGCTGATCGCGGCAATGCATGCGGGCGAAGCCGTGGGCGGCGACAAGCGCGGCAAGCAATCCGCGGCACTGCTGATCCACGGCGACGAGGAATGGTCCGAGCTCAATCTGCGCGTCGACGACCATACCGATCCGCTGCGCGAGCTCGAGCGGCTTGAAGAAGTGAGCCGCGAGCGCTGGGTGCATTTCCGCGCCTTCATGCCGACGCGCAAGAATCCTGCAGGGATTACCGATCGCGCGACCATCGACGCCGGCATCGAGGCCAGCATCAAAGCGGCGGCTGCAGGCAAGGCATGACTTCAAGCCCGCTGATCGAAATCGAGGGACTCCGCGTCGTCTTCCATGGCGACGATGGCCGCGCGACCCATGCGGTCGATGCCGTCGATCTCAGCGTGGCCAATGGCGCGACACTTGGACTGGTCGGCGAATCCGGCTGCGGCAAGAGCGTGACCTCGCTGGCCATCATGGGACTGCTGTCAAAGCATTCGGCGGTAGTCTCCGGCTCGATCCGCTTCGATGGTTTTGATCTGCTCGACGTCCCCGACGAGACCCTGCGCGACCTGCGCGGCAACCGGCTGGCAATGATTTTTCAGGAACCGATGACCTCGCTCAACCCGAGCTTCACGATCGGCGACCAGATCATCGAGACCATCCTGCGCCATCGCGGCGGATCGAAGCGCCAGGCGCGCGAGCGCGCCATCGAACTGCTGCGCCGCGTCCACATCCCCTCACCCGACAAGCGAATCGACGAATATCCGCACAAGCTTTCAGGCGGCATGCGCCAGCGCGTGATGATCGCGATGGCGCTGGCCTGCGATCCCCGCCTCTTGATCGCGGACGAACCGACCACCGCGCTCGATGTCACCCTGCAGGCGCAGATCCTCGATCTGATGCGCGAGCTGAAAGCTGCGAGCGGCGCCGCTATCATTCTGATCACGCACGATCTCGGCGTGGTTGCCGAAGTCTGCGACGAAGTCGCTGTCATGTATGCCGGCGAGATCGTCGAGCGCGCGCCGGTTGATGAGCTGTTCGCCAATCCGCAGCATCCCTACACCGTCGGCCTGCTCGGCTCGATCCCGCGGCTGGGTCGCCGTGCCTCGCATCTGGCCACCATCGAGGGCATGGTGCCGAACATGGCCAACCCGCCGCCCGGCTGCCGCTTCTCGGCGCGCTGTCCTTTTGTCGCCGACATCTGCGTCGCGGCGCCGCCGCCGCTGGCGATCCTCAGCCCCGGCCACGCCTCGCGCTGCATCAGGGCGCCGCTGGAGCGGCTGGTGTCATGACGGCCCTTCTGGAGGTCGACGGCCTGGTCAAGCATTTCGTCGCGGGACGTTCGGTGTTCGGCCGCGCCACTGCCTTCGTCAAGGCCGTCGACGGTGTCAGCTTCCGTGTCGAGGCCGGCAAGACGCTGGCGCTGGTCGGCGAATCCGGCTGCGGCAAATCCACCGTGAGCCGGCTGGTGCTGCGGCTGATCGAGCCGGACGCCGGCAGCGTTCGCTTCGAGGGCCGCGATCTCCTCGCGCTGGGCGCCAATGAGCTGCGCAACTTCCGACGCGACGCGCAGATCATCTTTCAGGATCCCTACGCCTCGCTCAATCCACGCATGACCGTCAGCCAGATCCTGACGGAGCCGCTGGCGCTGCACGACCTGGTGCCGGCGCCGCGCCGCCGCGAGCGGGTCGAGGAATTGCTGCGGCTGGTCGGGCTGGAGCCGCGCTTTGCGCGGCGCTATCCGCATGAATTTTCCGGCGGCCAGCGCCAGCGTATCGCCATCGCGCGGGCGCTGGCGGTGGAACCGAAATTGATCATCTGCGACGAGCCGGTGTCGGCGCTCGACGTCTCGATCCGCTCGCAAATCCTGAACCTGCTGCGCGATTTGCAGAACCGGCTCGGCCTTGCCTACATCTTCGTCTCACACGATCTTGCCGTCGTAAAACACATCGCCGACCGCGTCGCGGTGATGAATCTCGGCGTCATCGTCGAAACCGCGGAGGCGCAGGCATTGTTCGCCGCCCCGCGGCATCCCTATAGCCGCGCTCTGTTGTCAGCTATTCCCGTACCCAAGCCGCAAGCCAAACGCAGCCGCATCGTGCTGCAGGGCGAGATGCCGAGCGCGCTCGACCCGCCGTCCGGCTGCCGCTTTCATACCCGCTGCCCCTATGTGGTCGAGCGCTGCCGCACCGAAGAGCCTCAATTGCTTGCCGACCACACCGGTCACGCCACCGCCTGCCACCGGATGGCGGAACTGCCGGCGCCTGACAGCATCGTTCCCTCGGATGGTGGCTTCTCGCCGGTGCTGGAAAAACTGGTCGCCGCCTTTGGACGGGCGGAAGGCGCGGGCCGCAACGGGGTTGATATATCAGGAACACGACCAACAGCAGTGTAATCAGAGGATGGGTGCGATGAAAATCTTGCGTTTGGCGGTGACTGCGGCGGCTCTGTTGCTGTCGTTCGAGGCGAGTGTTCAGGCCCAGACCACGCTGCGCATCGGCTTGGCCGAGGATCCGGATATTCTCGATCCGACCCTGGCGCGTACCTATGTCGGCCGCATCGTGTTCGCCAGCTTCTGCGACAAGCTGTTCGACATCGACGAGAAGATCAACATCGTGCCGCAGCTCGCGCTGTCGCACCAGACCTCGGCCGACGGCAAGGAGGTCATCATCAAGCTGCGGCCGGGCGTGAAATTCCACGACGGCGAGCCGCTGGACGCCGAGGCCGCGAAATTTTCGCTCGACCGCCACATGACGATGGCGACCTCGTTCCGCAAGCCGGAGCTGGCGCAACTCGACCGTGTCGAGGTGGTCGATCCCCTCACCATCAAGCTGGTGTTGAAGACGCCGTTCTCGCCGCTGATCGCCCAGCTCACCGACCGCGCCGGCATGATGGTTTCGCCGAAGGCGGCGAAGGCCGAAGGCGACAAGTTCGGCCTGAAGCCGGTATGCGCGGGTCCCTACAAATTCGTCGAGCGCGTGCAGCAGGACCGCATCGTGTTCGAGAAATTCGCCGACTACTGGAACAAGGACGCGATCAAGATCGACCGCATCGTCTATCTGCCGCTGGTCGACGCCACCGTGCGCCTTGCCAATCTCAAATCCGGCGGCCTCGATCTGATCGAACGCCTGCTCGCCACCGACATCAAGGCGGTGGTGAGCGACCCCAAACTGAAATTATCCAGCGCCATCGAGCTCGGCTATCAGGGCGTGACGCTGAACGTCGGCAAGGACAAGGCCAAGGGTCCGCTCAGCCAGTCCGCCAAGGTCCGGCAGGCGCTCGATCTGTCGCTCGACCGCGAGGCGATCAACCAGGTGGTGTTCAACGGCGAATTCAAGCCCGGCAACCAATGGGTCAATCCCGATCACCCCTATTACCAGAAGGCCTTTCCGGTCCGTGGGCGGGATATCGCCAAGGCCAAGGCGCTGTTGAAGGAAGCCGGCGTCACGGCGCCCGTCAGCGTCGATTTCATGGTGCCGAAGGGCGCGGAAACCGAAGCAGTCGCACAGGTGATCCAGTCGATGGCTTCCGAAGCCGGCTTCGACATGAAGATCAGGGTCACCGAATTCGCAACCTCGCTGAAGCTGGCTGAATCAGGCGAATACCAGGCCTTCATGCTGGCCTGGAGCGGACGGATCGATCCCGACGGCAATTCCTACGTGTTCCAGAAATCCAACGCGCCGCAGAACTACAGCGCGTGGTCCAATGCCGATGCCGACAAGGCGCTCGACGACGGGCGTCTGGTGACGGATCAGGCGCAGCGCAAGGCCATCTATGAGAAGCTGGCCAAGCTCGTGCTGGAAGAAAAGCCGCTGCTCTACATCTATCACCGCAAGATCCTGATCGCGCACAGTACGAAACTCGAGGGCTACAAGCAGATGCCGGACGGGCTGGTGCGGGTGACCGGGTTGACGCTGAAGTGAGGATGTTTAGCCGAGCGCACCGCTCTGCTCCCTCCCCCCTTGCGGGGGAGGGTTGGGGAGAGGGGTGCCACAGCGGTGGTGCCGGTGAGTTGCGAGCACCGTTGGCCGATCATGACCCGCTCGCCCGGAGCCACCCCTCTCCCTGTCCCTCCCCCGCAAGGGGGGAGGGAACCGTGCGGCTGGCACCGTCAGCACAATCCAAACTGCCCTTACTCCAGACAACACGGCTGCCATGCTGAACTTCCTCGGCCAGCGTATCCTGCAGCTGATCCCGACGCTGTTCTTCGTGTCGGTCCTGATCTTTTCGCTGCAGCACCTGTTGCCCGGCGATCCCGCGCTGGTCATGGCCGGCGAGGAGCGCGATCCCGAGGTGATCGCGCAGATCCGCGCGCAATACCGGCTCGATCAGCCGATCCCGATCCAGTACGTCTACTGGGTCAAGGGCGTGCTGTCGGGCGATTTCGGCGAGTCGCTGCGCATCAAGGTGCCGGTGCTGAGCCTGATCGCGCAGAAACTGCCGGTGACGATCCAGCTCGGCTCGATGGCGATCGTGATCGCCATCCTGATCGGCATTCCCGCCGGCATCGGATCGGCTGTAAAGAAAGGCACGGCGTGGGACTACGGTGCCAACCTGTTCGCGCTGTGGGGCATCTCGACGCCGAATTTCTGGCTCGGCATCATGCTGATCTTCCTGTTCTCGATCGAGCTCGGCTGGCTTCCGGCCTCCGGCTATGTGCCGCTGTCGGAAAACTGGCGCGCCAGCCTCGCCTCCACCATCATGCCCGCTTTCGTGCTCGGCAACGCCATCGCCGCGATCCTGATGCGGCATACCCGCAGCGCCATGCTGCAGGTGCTGGAGAGCGATTACGTGCGGACGGCGCGCGCGAAGGGCCTTTCCGAACGCTCGGTGATCCTCAAGCATGCGATGCGCAACGCGCTGACGCCGGTGATCACGCTGGGTGCGCTCGAACTCGGCACGCTGCTGTCGGGTGCGGTGCTGACCGAGCAGATTTTTTCGATTCCCGGCTTCGGCAAGCTGATCGTCGACGCCGTGTTCAACCGTGACTACGCCGTCGTGCAGGGCGTCGTGCTGACGACCGCAACGATCTACATCACGCTAAACCTTGTCGCCGATATCGCCTATGTCCTCGTCAATCCGCGGCTGAGGGCGTAACCGATGACCGACGTCGCCCTCGGCCCCCTTCCAAAAGTCGCCTCCGATGAACTGGAGAGTCCGGCGCGGCGCGCGCTGCGTCGGCTGTTCAAGCGCAAGGGCGCCGTGGTCGGCCTCGTCGTCATCGCGCTGTTCGTGGTGCTCTCGCTGTTCGCGCCGCTGATCGTGCCCTATGACCCGATCGCAACCAGCTGGTCGCTGGTACGCAAGCCGCCGACGTGGCAGCACTGGTTCGGTACCGACGATCTCGGGCGCGATATCCTGGCCCGCGTGGTCTATGGCGCGCGGGCCTCGCTGATGGCCGGCGCGATCTCGGTCGGGATTGCGCTCGGCATCGGCGTACCGCTCGGCTTGCTGTCCGGCTATCGCGGCGGCTTCATCGACAGCCTGATCAGCCGCATCACCGATGCGATGCTGGCCTGCCCGTTCCTGATCCTCGCCATTGCGCTGGCGGCGTTTCTCGGCCCGAGCCTCGGCAACGCCATGATCGCGATCGGCATCTCGGCGACGCCGATCTTCGTGCGGCTGACTCGCGGCCAGGTGATGAGCGTCAAGGTCGAGGATTATGTCGAGGCGGCGCGCGCGATGGGCAATCCGCGCTGGCGCATCGCACTGTTCCATATCCTGCCGAACATCATGCCGGCGCTTTTGGTGCAGGCAACGCTGTCGATCGCGGCCGCCATCATTGCCGAAGCGGCACTGTCGTTCCTCGGCCTCGGCCAGCAGCCGCCCTCGCCGTCCTGGGGCAGCATGCTCAACGCCGCGCAGCGCTTCCTGACCAACGCGCCCTGGATGGCGATCTGGCCGGGACTGGCGATCTTCCTCGTGGTGCTGTCGTTCAACCTGGTCGGCGACGGCCTGCGCGACGCGCTTGATCCAAGGGAGCGGTAGGTACACCGCTCTAACCCCGTCATTGCGAGCGTAGCGAAGCAATCCATCTCGCGGCGTAACGGATGGATGGATTGCTTCGTCGCAAGAGCTCCTCGCAATGACGGCAGAACTCGACCCCTAAATCACCAGCTCCCGCAACACCCTCCGGCAATCCATCTCATACTCGAGATCAATCACCGGCGGCCTTGCAAAATGCCAGGTCAGGCCCGAACGCGCGGCGCCGCGGCGGACCAGCTCTTCGGCAAACATCGGATGGAAGTCGTGGATCGTGTAGGTCTGCGCCGCCGTCGCGTCCTTCCAGCCGAAGCCGAATTCGGCCATGCGCTTTTCCATGGCGCCGACCACGTAGCTCACTTTCTCCTTCAACCCGTCGGGGCTGAGGTCGCGGTAACGCACGGTGCGCTCGGCATAGGTTGCGCCACCTTCCAGCGATTCGCCGCTACCCGCAATCACGAAACTCGGCGTCATGTTGCCGCTCGGGCGCGTGAACGAGAAGGCGTAGAACGACGGCTCGGCGGGCGGGTCGATCTCGGGACAGACATTGCTGCGCGCCACCGGGTTCGTGGTGCCGTCATAGATATCCCATTCGGCGAGCGTCTTGACGTAGTGCAGGTTGAAATTCCGGAATCCTTCATCGGTGAAGGCGGCCGGCGAACGCAGCTCGCAGGCGCAGAACGACGTCAACGGCCTGCCCTCGGCCTGAATGTATTTGGCAATCTGGGCAAAGCCTTCGGCCAGCGCCACCGGTTTGTCGAACCGCACCCGCTCGATCTCGAAACCGGGGTTGGCCGCAGCCCCAGCCGAATACTGAAACACCGCCGGGATGAACCGGTAATTGCCTGCGACAAAGTCGGTCGTCATATCCGCTCTCCGTTTCCCGTTATTCCAATTGCATGCGGACGCCCTTGGCGCCGTTGAGCAGCCGCTTCAAATGAAAGCCGGCGAGCGCATCGTCGGCATGCGCGCCGACCAGCGCGGCAAAGGCCGGCATTGCCGCCGGGTCACCGGCCTCGAGCTTGGCGAAGGCTTCGGAATATTGCGACGTCGCGGGGCTCTCAAACACTGCTGCCGTCAACGGCTCATAGGCGCGCAGCGGCTCGCTGCGCCCGCGCAGCACGAGGTCGCCGACCGGCCGGCCGCGGAAATCTCCGGCGCCATCAGCGACGACGGCGCTGACGCAAATCCGCGTGCCCAGGTGCTTGTTGGCGGCCTCCAGCCGCGCCGCGGTGTTGATGGTGTCACCATAGGCGGTGTAATCGAAAAACCTGCTGCCACCGAAATTGCCGACCAGCGCGGAACCGGCGTGGACACCGACGCGCGTGGCCCCGAAACTCACACCCTTTTTCTTCCAGCGCAGACGGAATTCCTGCGCCCAGCTATCGAGATCGTGGGCGCAGGCGATCGCGCGCCTGGCGTAATCAGGCTGATCCCCCGGCGCGTTGAACAGAACCTGGATCGCATCGCCGATGATCTTGGCAACCGTCCCCTCATGCGCGAACACCACATCGGTCATGCCGCCCACATAGTCGCCGAGCAGCGTCCCCAGCACGTCGGGTGCGGCGGTTTCGACCAGCGAGGTGAAACCGGTGATGTCGGTGAAGATCGCCGCGACCTCGCGCCAATGCACCTCCATGCCGTCGCTGTCGCCGATGGCGGCAAGACGGCTCGCAATCTGCGGCGAGAAATAGCGCGACAGCGAAGCGTGCGCGCGCTCGGCCTCGGCCTGGCGGCGGCGCGCCTCGCGCATCATCTCGACATGGCGGATGGTCTTGTCGATCGTCATTTCCAGATCGCCGAAATCGATCGGCTTGGTCAGGAAATCGAACGCGCCGCGGTTCATCGCGGTACGGATGTTGCTCATGTCGCCATAGGCGGACACGATGATGGTGGATTTCTTGTCTTCGGCCTCCTGCAGCTTGGCGAGCAGCGACAGGCCGTCCATGCGCGGCATGTTGATGTCGGATACCACCATGTCGACATGCGGGTTCTGCTCGATCGAGGCCAGCGCTTCGATTCCGTCATGGGCGAACACAAAGGTCACGCTGCCGTCGCGGATCTGGCGACGGAATTTCTGCAGCACCAGAGCCTCGAGATCGGGCTCGTCGTCGACGACGAGGATCGTTGCGGTCATGCGGCTTGCCCGAGCCGGGTATCGATCTCGTGGCGCAGCAGCGCAAAATCGATCGGCTTGGTCAAGAGGCCGATCGCGCCGCGCTCGATCGCCTTGCGGCGGGTTTCGGCATCGCCATAGGCGGTGATCATGATGACGGGCACATCAGGCCGCGCCGCGCGCACCTTCGGCAGCATTTCAAGCCCGCTCATGCCGGGCATGTTGATGTCGGACAGGATCAGGATCAGCGACGGGTCACGAACTTCCGCAGCACGCTCCAGTGCCGCAGGCGCCGACGGCGCAAATTCCATGGTAAAGCGACCGGACTTGAGATCGCGTCGGAACTGCTGCCGAAACAGCGCTTCGACATCGGGCTCGTCATCCACAACGAGGATGTAAACGCTCAATTTTTGCCTCCAGTATCGTTGGGCATGATCTTATCCGAAAATCGGTCTCCAGTTTTCGGGATCATGCCAGCGCTACGCCTTTTCGCGGCAGCGTAATAATGAATTCGGTGAATACATCAGGCTCCGTCCGTACGTCGATCTTGCCGCCATGCTGTTTCACCACGATGTCGTGACTCATCGACAATCCGAGCCCGGTTCCCTCGCCAGCGGGTTTCGTCGTGAAGAAGGGATTGAACATTTTTTCCTTCACTTCCAAGGGGATACCGGTGCCGTTGTCGCGAATCCGGATTTCCACCTTGTTGCCGAGGTTTTTCGTCGTCGCCGTCAGAACAGGCTCGAAGCCCTCCTCGCCCTTCTCCTTGCGCTTGGTCGCGGCGTAAAAGCCGTTCGAGATCAGGTTGAGGAATACCCGCGTGATTTCCTGCGGATAGAGATCGATCATGCCGGCCTCGGGATCCAGATCGCGCTTGAGCGTGATGTTGAATCCGGATTTTTCCGCCCGCGCGCCGTGATAGGCGAGGTTGAGGCTTTCCTCGATGATCGCATTGATGTCGGCGGACCGGACTTCGCCTGATCCCTCGCGCGAATGCAGCAGCATGTTCTTGACGATCGAGTCGGCGCGCTTGCCGTGCTGCACGACCTTTTCGAGATTGCCCTTCAGCATATGGGTGAGTTCGTCGATCTCCTCGCGGGTCTTGCCGTCGAGCGCGGCGGGCTTCAGCACATCGTTCAGCTCGTCGATCAGTTCAGACGACAGCGCCGAGAAATTGTTGACGAAATTGAGCGGGTTCTTGATCTCGTGGGCGATCCCCGCGGTGAGCTGGCCGAGCGAAGCCAGTTTCTCGGTCTGTATCAGGCGGTCCTGCGCGGTGCGGAGATCGTCGAGAGACTCGCTCAGATCCTTGGTACGTTCGCGCAATTCTCGGAGCAGCCGCGTATTCTCGATGGCGATCACGGCCTGGTTGGCGAAACTGCTGACAAGCGCGATCTGCTTGTCGGTAAATGGCCGGACCTCCTGGCGATAGATCGCGATCGTGCCGATCAGTTCGTTTTCCTTGAGCAGCGGAACGATGACAATCGTTCGGGCCCCCGCAAGATCGGACATCGCAACAACGGCTGGATGGCCTTCGAGATAGGGCTGTTGTGTCCGAAGATCCTCGATCTGGACCGCCTGATGCGTTCTTACAATCATGCCAAGACCGCTCTTCGGGTGCGGATAGATCGGCTCATCCGCCTGCGCGACATATGCTTGCGGTACGTTGAAGAGTGCAACGTTGCGGAAGCAGTTGCCGTCGTACTGATTCATCGTGCCAAAATGCGCGCCGCAGATATGGGTGGCGTTTTCGAGCATCTTCTGGAACACCGGATCCAGTTCGCCCGGAGATGAGCTGATGACTTCCAATACTTCCGATGTCGCGGTTTGCTGATCGAGCGTTTCTCTCAGCTCCGCAGTCCGTGTCTCGACCTTCTTCTCCAGGTCGGCATAGGACTCCTGCAGCCGCGCGCCCATGTCGTTGAACTGATTGGCGAGGCCTTCGAGTTCGTCGCCGGTCTTGATGTTGATGCGCTGGGCGAAATCGCCGCCGCCGATGCGTTCGGCGCCGGCTCGCAATGCCTGGATCGGGCCGACCATGCGACGTGCCAGGAAAATTCCGGCGAGCACCGCAAGGATCGATGCCGCCGCGAGCAGCAAGGCAAGCCGCTGCAGCGCCTGATACAGCGACGCGTAGGCTTCGTTGACCGGCAGTTCGACGAACATAGTCCATCCCAGCGGGGCGATCGGCGCGGATGCCGTCAGCACCTCCTGCCCCTGGATGTTCAGCGCGCCCTGCAATTCAACGGCTTCGCTGGTTCTGCCGGTGCGGGCGGCCTGCACTTGGCTGAGCTTCGACATGTCGGTGTTGCGCAGCACCAAGCTGATGTCGGGATGGGCAATCAGGCGTCCCGTCGGGCCGACGACATAGGCGTGGCCGCGTTCGCCGACCTTGATCTGCGAGACCACATCCCAGATCAGCTTCAGATTGACCTCGGCGATGCTGACACCGGCATCCTTGCGGGTGCCGGCCAGCGATAGCGTCATGTAGGGCTCGGACTCCCGGCGAAAATACACCGGCCCGTAAAACACCTTGTTGGCGACGGCTTCCGTGAATTTCGGGTCTTGGGAAAGGTCGAGGCCGGAGTCGACGACATCCATTGCCAGCCGCGACACCCGCAGGCGTTCCTTGCCGGTAGAATCGATCTGCGACAGTTCGGTGATCGCCGGCACCTGCCGCAACAGGCGGAGCGCGTCGAACCGGCGATCCTGCAGCGATCCGGCCGACCAGGGCAACTGGGTGGTCCAGCCCAGCTGGCTTTCGATTTCCTTGATGAACTGGCCGATCTTGGCCGCGGCGGCTTCGGCCTGCTCGTGCTGGATCCGGATCAGGGAGGTCTTGTGCTCCCGATAATAGAAGAAAACCTCGAAAATCCCGTTGGAAAGCAGCGCCACGCCCACCACGGCAACGAACAGCGCGACGTATTTGGTGAACAGCCGGTTGCGGGTTCTGGTCCCGGGCGCCCCCTGCGCGGGCACAGCATTCTCCGCGGGCGAAGCAGCCGCCAGCGTGCGCCCCTCTGGGGTGCCGGGATGCAGGGAAATGCTCATGCCGGCCAAGCTATCAAGAAGCCTTGAGCTTGTCTCTTGCCGCACTGCGGCAAGCCGGAGTTCATAACGACACGGCGGCGATCAGGACCGCCGCCGTTGCAAGTTTATCCGCCTGCTGTGCTCAGGTCGGTTTGAGCCCAGGCGTTCCCAGATCGAAATCCGCGATTTCCTTCGTCCGCTGCGAGCCAGCCTTGGCCTGGTGGTCGGTCGCCATCCAGACATAGACCGCCGGCAGCACGAACAGCGTGAACAGCGTACCGATCGACATGCCGGAGACCACGACGAGACCAATCGAGAAGCGGCTCGCCGCACCTGCGCCCGTTGCGGTCAGCAGCGGGATCAGGCCGGTGACCATCGCCGCCGTCGTCATCAGGATCGGACGCAGCCGGATCCGGGCCGCCATCTCGATCGCCGAACGCTTGTCGAGGCCTTCCTTGAGCTGCAGTTCGTTGGCGAACTCCACCATCAGGATGCCGTGCTTGGTGATCAGGCCGACCAGGGTCAGCAATCCGACCTGGGTATAGATGTTGATCGTCGCCACGCCGAAGAACAGCGGGATCAGCGCGCCGACGATCGCCATGGGAACGCTGATCATGATCACCAGCGGATCGCGCAGGCTTTCGAATTGCGCCGCCAGCACCAGGAAGATGATGATCAGCGCGAAACCGAAGGTGATCGCGAGCTGGTTGCCTTCCTGCACATATTGGCGGGAATCGGCCAGATAGTCGTGACCGAAGCCGGCGGGCAGCTTCTTGGCTTCACCTTCGAGGAAGTCCACCGCCTGCCCAACCGTCACACCCGGCATCGGCACCGCCTGGAATGTCGCGGAGTTCAGCTGGTTGTAATGCGTCAGCGAATTCGGATCGGTCGCGGTCTCGATCGACACGATGGTCGACAGCGGCACCAATTGCCCGGTGTTGGTCGGGACGTAGTAACCGCCGAGCGATTCCGGCGACAGCCGCATGCCGCGGGGCACCTGCGGGATCACCTGATACGAGCGCCCCTCGAGGTTGAAGCGATTGACGTAATTGCCGCCCAGCAGAGTCTGCAGCGTGGCGCCGACCTGCGCCATGTTGATGCCGAGGTCGCTTGCCTTGGAACGGTCGATGTTGACCCGCACCACCGGCTGATTGAAGTCGAGGTCGCTGTCGGAGACGATGAACAGGCCGCTCTTGCGCGCCGCGTCCTTTAGCTTGTTCATCTCCTCATAGACGGCCTGGAAGCCGGCGGTCGAATTGATCACCATCTGCACCGGCAGGCCGCCGGGCCCGCCCGGGAGCGGCGGCAGGTTGAACGCGAACGCCTGGACACCCTCGATCTTGCTGATCTCCGCCTGTACCAGCGGCTTCAGCTTGATCGAGGAACGTTCACGCTCGTCCCACGGCTTGAGCAGCATGCCGGCGATGCCGCCCTGCGGCCCATTGATGCCATTCAGGACGAAGCGCAGGTCGGTTTCAGGAAACTTGGCGAACGCCTTGTCGAGCTTGTCGCCGTAGAAGTCGACATAGTCGATGTTGGCGTATTTCGGCGCCTTGGTCACCGAGAACACGATGCCCTGATCCTCTTCGGGCGCAAGTTCCTTGGCCGTGTTCATATACAGGAACCCGACCAGACCGAGGATCGTCAGCGCGAACACGCCGGTGATCGGACGATAGTCGAGCGAGCGATCGAGTTGCCTTCCGTACCAGCGCGTCATCGCGCCGAACACCCGGTTGACGATCCTGGCGAAACGCCCCTCTTCGGCGCTCTTGAGCAGCACCGAGCACATCATCGGCGACAGCGTCAGCGCAATCACGCCGGACACGATCACCGAGCCCGCGAGCGTGAAGGCGAATTCGCGGAACAGCGAGCCGGTCAAGCCGCCGAGGAATCCGATCGGGGCATACACGGCCGCCAGCGTGATCGTCATCGAGATCACGGGACCGACGATCTCACGCGCACCCTGCAGTGACGCCTGTACCGGTGTTTTTCCCTCTTCCAGATGGCGATGGATATTCTCGACCACCACGATGGCGTCGTCGACCACGAGCCCGATGGCGAGCACCATCGCCAGCAGCGTCAGCAGGTTGAAGCTGAAGCCCAGCGCCAGCATCAGGCTGCAGACGCCGATCAGCGACAGCGGAATTGTGACGACGGGAATGATGACCGAACGGAACGATGCCAGGAACAGGAAGATCACGACCACGACGATCAGCATCGCCTCGATCAGCGTGTTCTGCACCTCGTCGATCGATGACTGAATGAACTTGGTAGAATCGTAGGCCACCTTCATCTTCATCGAAGGCGGCAAGTTGCGTTCCAGTTCCGGAAACAGCGCACGCACGCCCTTGACCAGCGTCAACGGATTGCCTTGCGGGGTCGCCTGCACGCCGATGAAGATCGCGCGCTCGCCGCTGAACGCGACACTCGCGTCGGTGCTTTGCGCCGCCAGCTCGACGGTCGCGATATCCTCGACCCGAACAAAGCCGCCGTCCTTGGACTTGACGATCATCCGCTTGAACTGATCGAGGCTCCGCAGGTCGGTATTGGTCGTAATGTTGGAGACGATGAAGTAGCCCTTGGCCTGGCCGGCGGCGGCCTGGAAGTTGTTGGCCTGGATCGCCGCCTGGACATCGCTCGGCGATACGCCGCGCCCGGCCATCTTGACCGGATCAAGCCACAGCCGCATCGCAAACGTCTGGCCGCCCAGAATGTCGGCCGACGCCACGCCGTCGACGGTCGACAGCACCGGCTGGACCACGCGCGTCAGGTAGTCCGAGATCGCCGAACCGGACAACTCCTCGCTGGAGAAGCCGAGATACATCACGGCCGTTGTCTGACCGGTTGTCTTGGTCACGATCGGATCGTTGGATTCTTTCGGGATCAGATATTTGACCGAGTTCGTCTTGGCGAGAACTTCGGTCAGCGCCTGGTTCGGATCGAAATTCAGCTTGATGTAGACCTGGATCGTGCTCGTGCCCTGCACCGACGACGACGTGATGTAGTCGACACCTTCGGCGGAGGCGATCGCCTGCTCGATCGGCGTCGTGATGAAGCCCTGAATCAAATTCGCCGACGCGCCCGGATAGACGGTGGTGACGTTGATCACCGTGTTCGACAGCTTCGGATACTGCCGGATCGGCAAGACGCTGGCGGCCCGCAGACCGAGCAAGAGAATCAGCAAACTAACGACGACCGACAAAACCGGGCGCTTGATGAAGATATCAGTTAAGGCCATCGCTGGTTATCCAGTTCAAACGTATGGGCACGGTCCCTCCACGAGACCGATGCCTGAATCCTGATGTTGCAAACGCGGCCCTGCGGCCGCGTCACGTTCAATAGCGCGGCGGCTTCGCCGGAATCACAGGCGCCGGATCGGCCGAAACCGTCACCGCCGCACCCGATTGCAGCTTGAGCTGTCCGACCGCAACGACACGATCGCCGGGCTTCAGCCCCTTCAGGATCTCGGCACGCCCGTCGATGCGGTTGCCGGTCTGCACGAAGGTGCGCACCGCCGTCAGGCTGGTCTTGCCGTCATCCTCTTTCTTCTCGGTCAGGAGATAGACGGAGTCGCCATACAGCGTGTAATCGACCGCGGTCTCGGGAATGGTGATGACCGGCGGCTTGTCCGGCAGCACCACCGTGGTGGTCGCGAACATGCCCGGCTTGAGGATGCGTTCGGGGTTGTCGATCGTCGCCTGCACGCGAATGTTGCGCGTGTCGGTAGCGATCTGCGGCTCGATGGTCGTGATCTTGCCCTCGAACTTGCGGCCCGGATAGGCGTCGACCCCGATACGAACGATCTGTCCGACCTTGAGCGCGCCTGAGTCCTTCTCCGTCACGGTGAAGTTGGCAAACAGCCGCGACAGATCGGTCAACGAAACGATCTGCGTTCCCGCCGTCAGGTACTGACCGACCTCGACCCTGCGAACGCCGAGTTCGCCGTCGAACGGAGCCCGCACCTGCTTTTGCGAGATGATGGCCTGGGTCTTGGCGATGCCGGCATTGGCCTGGTCGAACGCCGATTGCGCCTGGTCGACGGTTGCCTGCGGCCCGAACTGGCGGCTTGCCAGTTGCTTGGCGCGCTCGAGCGAGAGCTGCGCCATCGTCGCCTGCGCCTTGAAGCTGGCGAGGTCGGCCTGCTCGGGACCATCGAACAACTGCACCAGCGGGGTGCCTTCCTTCACGGTGCTGCCCGCGGTGAACATGATCTCGGTGATACGGCCGTTCAAATCCGAGGTGACATTGACCTGATGCACGGCGGCCAGATCGCCGACCGCGGTCAACAGGTTGGGTATGACTTCGGACTTCGCGTCGGCAACGCTGACGCTGGTCGGCGGCGGTTTGTTGTTGGCAAAGAACTGCGCGATCATCTTGCCGCGGAAATAGTTGAACCAGACCAGGCCGCCGACCAGCAGGCTCAGCAACAGCCCGACGACGATGAACCAGCGCACCATCCGGACCGGACGCTTGCGCGCCTTGTCGCCGATCGGCTGACCCTTGAGGTGGCTTTCGGTTACGATGTTCATTTCATGCACTTTCTGCAGTTACCGATTGTCCCGAATTCGGCGACGGCTCGTGGTCCAAATGCCTGGTGATTGCAGCCTCGTTTAGTCCGATGCCGCGAAGGATGAATTGGCAAAGCTGCCGTTCGACATCGGCGGCGTTGCCGTAGGTGAGACAGGGCACCGCAGGAAGCCGCGACAGCGCGGCCATCAGCACGGTGTGATGCGCAAACCAGAACAGGTTGAGCGGCTCGCTGCCGATCTTCGACGCGTCCCCCGCGGCAATCGCGCTTTCGAGCGAGGCGGTGAACACCGAGCCGATCAGCTCGCTGACCTTGGCGTAAAGCAGCCGGGCGAATTCGCCGTCGTCGAGATGGCTCGTCGTCATCAGCCGCAGCCGCTGCGCCTCTTCCTCGTCGGGGCCGTCAGAGACCTGCATGAAGTGCCCGACCATGCCCTTGATCAGTTCGACCAAGGTCGCGGTCGACGGCGCCTGGCCCAGCAGATGCACCAGATCCGGGTCGGCCTCGCACTCTTCCGCCAGGATTTCCGCATAGAGCGCCGCCTTGGAGGGGAAATGCTTGAACAGCAGCCCTTCCGAAATGGCAGCCGCCGCCGCCACGCTCTTGGTCGTGGTGCCGGCAAAGCCATTGCGGGCGAAGCACCGCTTGGCAGCGCTCAATATCAATTGACGCCGCAAATCACTCGTCATGCGAAGGCTGGACATGGGCGTGTGAGTAATCACTCACCTTGACCAAGTCAAGGTTTTATTGCAGCGCAAACCGGACATTTCGGCCCAGATCGGCTGCAATTCCAACGCGCCGCGAAGGCGATAATGAAATCGGCATCCCGGCTGGAGCTACCGCTCCAGATTGGAGCCGTCGCTCAGCGCGGCGTTCGCATTCACTCGGGGCGCGGGAGCGCTTTGGGCTGGACGGTACACGGCACGCCGCCTGCCAAAGGCGCGAAAACCGTGCAACGGCTTCAATTGGAGTTGACCCCGGCCCGGGGACGGAGTTTAAATTAGTTGCAACTGCGACTAATTTAAACTGACGCGACCGCGCCAGTCTTGTCCACCTTCGCAAAGAGCATGACGCGCCATGAATTGTGATGCACGGGAGCTGTCGGCGGATTTCGACCTGGAGAAGCTGACGCCGGACTTCTATGCCAACCCTTATCCGACCTATCGTGCCCTGCGCGAGAACGAGCCGGTCAAGCGGCTGCGCAACGGCTCCTACTTCCTGACCCGCTATGACGATCTGGTCGCGGCCTACAAGGCGACCAAGGTGTTTTCGTCCGACAAGAAGAAGGAGTTTCTTCCGAAATATGGCGACAGCCTGCTCTACGAGCACCACACCACCAGCCTCGTCTTCAACGATCCGCCCGCCCACACCAGGGTGCGGCGGCTGATCATGGGCGCGCTGTCACCGCGCGCGATCGCCGCGATGGAGAGCGACCTGATCGGGCTGGTCGACGGGCTGCTCGACGGTCTCGCCGCCAAGGAAAGGGTCGACCTGATCGACGACTTTGCCGCCGCCATCCCGATTGAAGTGATCGGCAACCTGCTCGACGTCCCGCACGAGGAACGCGAGCCGCTGCGCGACTGGTCGCTCGCCATTCTCGGCGCGCTGGAGCCCGTGATCAGCAGGGAAGCGTTTGCGCGCGGCAACGAGGCGGTGAAGGATTTTCTTGGCTATCTCGAAATCCTGGTCGAGCGGCGGCGCGCGAACCCCGGCAACCCCGAACGCGACGTGCTGACGCGGCTGATTTTTGGCGAGGACAATGGCGAGCGGCTGACCTCGAAGGAACTGCTGCACAATTGCATCTTCCTTCTCAACGCCGGCCATGAGACCACCACCAATCTGATCGGCAACGGGCTGGTGGCGCTGTCGCATTACCCGCACCAGAAGACGCGGCTGATCGAAAATCCCGCTATGATCAAGACCGCGGTCGAGGAGATGCTGCGGTTCGAAAGTTCGAACCAGCTCGGCAACCGCATGACGGTCGAGCCGGTCGAGCTCGGCGGCGTAGCCATGCCGTCAGGCACGCCGGTGACGCTGTGCATCGGCGCCGCCAACCGCGATCCTGCCCAGTTTGCCGATCCCGAAAACCTCGATATCGGCCGCACGCCGAACCGGCATCTCGCCTTCGGTACCGGGGCGCATCAATGCGCCGGGATGGCGCTGGCGCGATTAGAAGGCGCGATCGCGATCTCGCGCTTCCTGGCGCGGTTTCCGGACTATGCGCTGAACGGCGAGCCGGTGCGCGGCGGCCGGGTGCGCTTCCGCGGATTTCTGAGCGTGCCGTGTCTGGTCGGCGAAACCACGCGGGCGTCGTAGGCGGCAGCCTGCTTATGCCGTCGCCGGTTCGCCTGCGATCGCGCGGTCGATCGCATCGATCAACACCTGCATCTCCAGGAATTTGGCGCGCGCCCGCTCGGCCTTGTCGCGGTCGAACGGCGCCGCGAGCACCTTGGCGTGCGCATCGCGGTCTTCGAGCATGCGATCCCTCGCCTTCTTCAAATTGTCCAGTCGGTCGCTCATGCGGGCTCGCTTTGCTGTTGGGGTATCAGGCTTTGCCGGGAATCGCTGCGTGACCTTACGGCATGGCGAGCCCGCTTCCGTGAAATAAATCGGGTTTGGCCGAAGCGGCCCTGTATCTATCCTTCGGCAAATCGCTACCCTCAGAGCCGCTTAACATCATCAAATCGACGGGAGACCGGCATGGCCAAGGGTGAGCAACGCAGCAATCGCGAAACCAAGAAGCCGAAGAAGGAAAAGATCAAGACCATCGCCGCGGCGCCGAGCCAGAAGGGCGTCGGCAACCTGCAATCGGGCTTTGCCTCGGGCAAAAAGAAATAGCTTTCCGATCCGTCTGACCAAGCGGGTCATCCTGAACGGGATAAGGGGGCGGCTCTGTTCGCCGCTCGGGTTCCCGCCTGTCGCTTGCTCCCTGTCGCCAAGCTTGGCCGGTAATTAACCCGCGGTTTACCATGTTTGCGTACCTTTTTTCGCAACCGGCGTTTCGAAAAAGGGCCTCCCGTATGGCGTACCGCGCAAATCAGCAGCTTCGTGAGGACATCTGGGATTACCGCTATCCCACCGCGCCCGCCCCGCTGCCCGACGAAGAAGAGAAAGTCGTCAGTTTTGCCCGGCAACCCGCGAAAGGACCCGGCACGACAGCGCTCAGCCTGATGCAGCAGGCCACCGAGATGTTCGAGGGCATCGAAAACCAGGCCCGCGAGACCGAAGCCCGCGCCCAGTCGCTGTGCAAGAGCGCCACCGAGCGGCTGCGGCTGGCCGAAAAGCAGCGCGACACTTCCGAGCGCTCGCGCCGCGAACTGATCAATGATTTCAATGCCCGGCTCGAGGAAATGGCGAAGGCCATGCAGCGGGCCGAAAAGCGTATCGTCAGCGCCGAGGATCATGCGATCGCCGCCGAGTTCCGCGCACAGGCCGCCGAGGCCCAGCTTCACCAAGCCAACCGCGAACTCGCCGCCATCGAGGACATGATCCGCAAGCGGCTGGTTTGAGATACTGCTGTCGTCCCGGCGAAGGCCGGGACCCATAACCACAGGCTTGCGTTAGACCAAGCTGGCGCTCCAGCCTTTCTTAACAATCAGCATCGGTGGCTATGGGTCCCGGCTCCAGGCCGGGACGACGACGTGGATAGAGGTTGCCCGCTTAAACCACCGACCGGTGCCGTTCGATACAGGTCCGCAGCACCTCGTCCATCGGCTTGCTCCACCACTCCTCCGAAAAAATCTCGATCTCGGAATAGCCCGCAAAGCCCTGCGCCTCGACGGCTGATCGCACCGACTTGATGTCGATCACACCGTCACCCATCATGCCGCGGTCGTTGAGGATGTCTTTGGTCGGCACCAACCAGTCGCAGACGTGGAACGCCAATAGCCGATCTTTGCCGGCGCGCGCGATCTGTGGCAGCAATTCCGGATCCCACCAGATGTGATAGACGTCGAGCGCGACGCCAAGCGCGCCTGATCGTTTCGGATCGAGCGCATCGCAGATATCGAGCGCCTGTTTGGTAGTGTTGACGCAGGCGCGGTCGCCGGCATAGGCGGGATGCAGCGGCTCGATCGCCAGCGGCATGTTGGCGCTATCAGCATATTCCATCATCTCGGCGATGCCGTCGTGAACCTGGCTGCGGGCCGCCAAAATATCCTTTGAGACCGCGCTGCCCGGCCGCGAGTATTGCGGCAGTCCGCCGACGACCAGCACGATGCAGGGCGCGCCCAACGCCTTGGCTTCATCGACGGCGCGGCGGTTATCGTCGCGCGCCTCGATGCGATGCGCGGCATCCGACGTGAACATGCCGCCGCGGCAATAGCCTGTCAGTTCCAGCCCGGCATCGCGCACCGCACGCGCGGCACGCTCGAGGCCGACGGCGGCGACCTGATCGCGCCACGGGTCGATGGCGCGGATGCCATGCCGCGCGCAGGCCTCGATGATCGCAACGAGGTCGCCCTGCTTGCGGACCGTTGCGGTGTTCAGCGACAGCCAGCGGTGATCCTTCGAAAAATCCCGCATCAGGGCTCGACACCCCGTGTCGCCAGCACCGTCTTCATGCGCCGGGTCGCCAGTTCCGGATTGGCGAGCAGCCCTGCCTGATCGGCCAGCCGGAACAATTCAGCCAGGTGCAGCGTCGAGCGCGTACTCTCCTGCCCGCCCACCATGGTGAAATGATCCTGGTGGCCGTTGAGATAGGCCATGAACACGATTCCCGTTTTGTAGAACCGCGTCGGCGCCTTGAAGATATGCCGCGACAGCGGCACCGTCGGCCCCAGCACGTCGTGGAAGCCGGCCTCATCCCCGGCCGCCAGCCGCGACAGCGCGTAGGACGCCGCCGGCGCAATCGCATCGAAGATGCCGAGCAGCGCGTGCGAAAACCCCTTGTCGTCGCCGGCGATCAGTTCGGCATAGTTGAAGTCGTCGCCGGTATACATCTTCACATTCTTGTCGAGCCGGCGGCGCATGTCGATCTCGCGCTGCTTGTCGAGCAGCGAGACCTTGACGCCGTCAACCTTGGCGGCGTTGGCATTGATGATGCCGACCGCAATGTCCATGGCTTCATCGAGGCTGGATGTGCCCCAGTAATTCGCCAGCGCCGGATCGAACATGTCGCCGAGCCAGTGGATGATCACGGGCTCGCGGACCTGCGACAGCACGCGGTTGTACACCCTGGCGTAATCGTCGGCATTGCGGCCGATCTTTGCGAGCGCGCGCGAGGCCATCAGGATGATGCGCCCGCCGGCCTTCTCGACCGCCGCGATCTGCTCTTCGTAAGCGCGGATCACGTCGTCGATGCTCTTGGCATCCTCGACCGCGAGGTGGTCGGTGCCGGCACCGGAGAACACCAGCGCATTGCCCCTCGCCCTGGCAGCCTTCACCGAGCGCTGGATCAATTCCAGCGAGGTCGGCCAGTCCAGTCCCATGCCGCGCTGCGCGGTGTCCATCGACTCGGCAACGCCGAGACCGAGGTCCCAGATATGTTCGCGGAACGCGATGGTCTTGTCCCAGTCGATCGCCGCCGTCAGCCACGGATCATTGTCGGCAAAGGGATCGGCCACCACATGCGCCGCCGAGAACGCCACGCGGTTCAGCGTGCCTTCCAGCTTCGCCGGGAAGACCCGCGACGCGGCGAGGCGATAATTCTCGATGCTGCGGTTCGCGGTCGGCAACCTCACGGACAAAGACGAGACAGGCATTACCGGCTTGTTCATGGCCTTAACCTCACACCTTGATCGGAGCGACGTCGATCCAGCGCCGTTCGCGCCAGCTCTGAAGTGCGCATTCGGCAAGCTGCACGCCCTTGGCGCCTTCCAGCAGCGTATACTTGTAGGGCGCGTCCTCGCAAACGTGGCGAATGAACATTTCCCACTGCTCCTTGAAGCCGTTGTCGTAGACGACGTTCTCGGGGAGCGTCTGCCAGTCGGCGTAGAAATCATGCGTGCGCTTCTCGTCCGGATTCCACACCGGTCGTGGCGTCGCCTGCCGCGCCTGGATGACGCAATCGGTCAGCCCCGCCACCGCCGAGCCATGGGTGCCGTCGACCTGGAAGGTGACGAGGTCATCGCGATAGACCCGCGTCACCCAGCTCATATTGATATGCGCAATCACCCCGCCCTTGAGGCGGAAGGTGGCGTAGGCGGAGTCGTCGGCGGTCGCCTTGTACTGCTTGCCCTTCTCGTCGAAACGTTCGGGGATATCAGTGGTGCCGGTGCAGCTCACGCTCTCGACCTCGCCGAAGAGATTGTCGAGCACGTAACGCCAGTGGCAGACCATGTCGAGGATGATGCCGCCGCCATCCTCGCTGCGGTAATTCCAGGACGGCCGCTGCGCCTCCTGCCAGCCGCCTTCGAACACCCAATAGCCGAACTCGCCGCGCACCGAGAGCATCCGGCCGAAGAAGCCGGAGTCGCGCAGGAAGGCGAGTTTCTTGAGGCCCGGCAGGAACAGCTTGTCCTGCACCGTGCCGTGCTTGACGCCTTTTGCAGCAGCGAGGCGCAGCACCGCAACGGCCTCATCGAGATTGGTCGCGATCGGCTTTTCGCAATAGACGTGCTTGCCGGCATTGATCGCCTTGGTCAGCAGCGTGGGCCGCGCCTGCGTGGTCGCGGCGTCGAAGAAGATGGTGTCGTTCTTGTCGGCCAGCGCCTTGTCGAGGTCGGTCGACCAGCGCTCGATGTTGAAGCGCCTGGCGAGACGTTCCACTTTATCTGCATCACGGCCGATCAGGATCGGGTCCGGCATCATGCGGTCGCCATTGCCAAGCACCACGCCGCCCTGGTCGCGGATCGCGACGATCGAGCGGATCAGATGCTGGTTGAGCCCCATGCGGCCGGTCACACCGTTCATGATCAGGCCGAGGCGTTTGGTCGTCATATCGCTTGCTCCTGCAAGGTTCTTGCTTTTGGTTGTTGGAGCGGCGGCAACTCCGACCACTCCGGATGTACTGATGTCGCGAAGCCCGGCGCTGCCAGCGATCCCGTCAACAGGTCGCCGTCGTGAATCGACAGGCGGATGATATTGCCGTCGCGGATGTAGAGATCGGGATGCGCGACCAGAAACGCGTCGGCCTCGGCAGCGGGCGTCTCGGCAAATCCATCGACATAATGGTGGCCGTTGCGCTCGGCATGGGTGACGCCGATCAGCGCGCCCAGCGCCAGATCCTGCTGGACACCGAGCCCGGCCTGACAGGTCAGGTCCTCGCCCGAGATGAAATACCGTCCGCCGTCGGCGCTCCATCTGGCCGCGCGAGCGGCGTTGATGACCGACTTGTAGATGCCCTTGCAGGACTTCGAGGAGATACCGCGATAGCCCAGCGCGCGGGCGGCCGGGAAGGCATCGTAGGAATCGTCGGCTTCGTCGATGATGAAATCGCGGCCGGTGAGCGCACCGAGCGGCGACTGCCGCGTGATGTCGCGCGGCATCGGCTGCTCGATATACAGAAGTTTTTCCGCGATCGGCTTCAACGCGCTGTCACGGTCGAGGCGCTCGACCAGCGCGCCCAGCGCGTCGAGATCGGCATATTGCTCGTTGGCGTCCAGCGTCACCTTGTACGCATACGGCAGCTTCGCAAGTTCATTGCCGATCCGGATCAGGCGCGCCGCATCCGCCGCGGGATCGCCGTTCAGCTTGAGCTTGAAATAACGCGCGCCGGCGTTTTCGTGTGCGTCGGCGACGCCGCCCTCGCCTTCGACCGTGTCGTCCATGCCGACCGTGTGCCGGATCGCGACGCGCTCCAGCCGCCGGCGTCCTGCCAGGAATTGCGCGATGGCGTCATCTCCCAGATCGGGCGCCAGCCGCGCATCGATCCCGGCCACATTTGCGGCCATGCCGTCAAAGAAATTGGCGCCCAGCCCGCGCAGCAGCGCATCCAGGATCGCCTTGTCGATCTCGGCCGGCCCAAAGCCAGCAGCGAGCGGCGGGATATCCTCATTCGCACAGGCTTCGACCTGCGCGGCGATGATGGCGGCGTGGTGTCCGAACGCGGTGTCAAGGCCGGATCGCGCCAGATAAAGCTCGCGTGCGATCGCAAGCGCGCGGCGCAATCCGTCGATGGTTTGTTGCGGCGAAAGATGCGCGCGCTTGTCGAACCATTTCGAGGCCATCATTTCGGCGCTGGCGCCGATCGAAGCGCCCTTGCCTTCGATCTCGATTTCGGCGCGCACGAAAACCTGCACCGACGACGTGATCACCACGCTGCCGAACCGGAACGGCTTCGCGAACGGGATCGGCCGCTCGAAGAACGAAATATCCCGCACGGCGATGCGAGGAGGCATGGCGGTACCCCCTTAGTCCAGCGCGCTTTGGGTGAAGAAGTGCTTGCGGATCCGCTGCACCAGTTCGGTGAAGGCGGGATCGGCCATCGAATCCAGCGAACGCGGGCGCGGCAGCGGCACGTCGTAGATCGCCGCGATCGCGCCGGGGCGTTCGGTCATGACCAGCACACGGTCGGCCAGGAACACCGCTTCCGGTATCGAATGCGTGATCAGCAGCACGGTCTTGCCGGTCTCGCGCTGGATCCGCATCAGTTCGACATTCATCTTCTCGCGCGTCATGGCATCGAGCGCGCCGAACGGCTCGTCCATCAGCATGATTTTTGGATCGTGCACCAGCGCCCGGCAGATCGAGGCGCGCTGCTGCATGCCGCCCGAAAGCTGCCAGGGCAGCTTCTTCTCAAAGCCTTCGAGCCCGACCATCTTGAGCAGCGCCTTGGCGCGCACGAGATATTCCTCGCGCGGCAGCTGCTTCATGTCAATCGGCAGCATCACGTTGCCGAGGATGTTGCGCCATGGCAGCAGCAGCGCGTTCTGGAACACGATGCCAACATTGCCGTGCGGTTTTGTCACCTGTTCGCCTTCGACCAGGATTTCCCCGGTCGACGGCGCCAGCAGGCCCGAGATCATCTTCAGCAGCGTGGACTTGCCGCAGCCGGACGGACCGACCACGACAAAGAACTCACCCTCGTTGATATGAAAATCCAGCGGCTTCAGCGACGGCACATCGCCGTCGCGCGAGCGGTAGGTCTTCGACACGCCCGATAGCGTGATCCCCGGCGTGCCCGCGCCCGCCCGATCGGACACCAGCCGCAGATGCGCGGCGGGCTGATCGGTCTCCGTTGCTTTGGTCGCTGCGCTCATTCAGTTAATTCCGTTCGAATGCAGTGGTAGCCGTTCGTCATTGCGAGGAGCAAAGCGACGAAGCAATCCATACTTGCTTTGCGGCACCATGGATTGCTTCGCTTCGCTCGCCATGACGAGATCAGGACCCACCCTTCGGCAGATAATCATTGGTATAAAACGCCTTCGGATTGTCCTTGGCCTTGGCTTCGAGGCCGCCATACTCGACCATCAGATTGACCGTGTCGGTCATGTTCTGGTCGGTCACCTCGAACGGCCGCTTGCCCTTGGTTTCCGCCGTGCGATAGAGCGGGATCGTCAGTTCAAAGCCCTGCGTCAGCGTTTCGATCTTGCCGCCCTTGGGGTTGGCGTCGAGGATCGATTGTGCTGCACCCTTGGCATCCTTCTCGGCGGCTTCGACGGCCTTGGTGGTCGCCGACATGAAACGCTTGACGAGGTCGGGATTGGACTTGACGAACTCGGTGTTGGCGACGACGCCCGAGCAGACCATGTTGATGCCGTAGTCGGCGAACTTGATCGCGTTGACGTCCTTGCCGGTGGCGTCCTTGATCTTCATCGACTGGTCCATGACGTAGCCGAGCAGCAAATCAGCCTGGCCGTTGATGACGGCGTTGAGCTTGGTCTGGCCGTCGCCGGCGACCGTCTGGAAATCGCTTTCCTTCAGGCCGGTCTTCTTCAGGAACAGCGGCCAGATCTGGGTCATGGAATCGGCGGGCGTGATCGCCACCGTCTTGCCCTTGATGTCCTCGGGCTTCTTGATGTTCTTCTCGACGAAACCCATCGCCGACATCGGGCTGGTCTGCAGCAGCACGCCGGTAGCGACGATCGGCGCGCCCTTGACCGCCGCGCGCATCATTGTCGGCACGTCGACATAGCCGAAATTGGCGGTCTTGGCCGCAACGGCCTGCGTGGTCGCCGCCGAACCGCGGCCTTCCTGGATTTCGAGATCGATGCCCTCGGTGGCATAGATGCCCTTGGCCTTGCCGTAATAGAACGGCGCGTGCTCGCCATAGACGTACCAGTTCAGCATCAGCACCACCTTGTCGGCGGCGGATGCGGGAAGCACTGAAAGCGCGGTCCAGATCAACGCGGCCGAAACCGCAGTCATAGCTCGTATCATTGTCGTCCTCCCGTTGGTGTTGGCTTGCGGCCCTTGGATGGGTCGCTTCTTTTTGGGTTACAGTTTACGAAGCAAAGATGATGTCCTCGCGCTGGCTGACATGCCAGGGAATGACGAGGCTTTCGATCCGGTCGACGATCCAGAACAGGATCACGCCCATCAGCGCGAGAATCACCAGCGCAGCGAACATCGTCGGCAGATCGAAGGTACCGATCGAGCGCTGCAGCACATAGCCGATCCCGGAATTGGAGCCGACGAACTCACCGACCACGGCGCCGACCACGGCCAGCGTAATCGACACTTTCAGGCCGGAGAAAATCGCCGGCATCGCATGCGGCAGGTTAACGGCGCAGAATACCCTGAAGCGGCTGCCCTGCATCGCGCGCGCCAGATCGACCATATCAGGGTCGACCGATTTGAAGCCCTGCACCGCCGACACCACCACCGGAAAGAATCCCAACAGAAACGCCGAGATCACTTTCGGGATGATGCCGAACCCGAACCAGACCACGAACAGCGGCGCGATCGCGATCTTCGGCACGGACTGGGAGAACACCAGCAGCGGATAGACGTAGCTTTCCACCGTCTTCGATCCCGCGATCAGCATGGCGACGGGAATGCCGAACACGGCCGAGAGCAGGAACCCGCAAATGGTGGCGTAGGTGGTGGGCCAGGCCTGCCGCAGCAGTTCCGGCCAGTCGGTCCACAGCACGGCGACGACATCGCCGGGCGCCGGGATCTGGTAGGCGGGAATCCGGAACACGCGGATGGTCAGGTCCCAGATCACGACGATGAAAATCAGGAACAAAAACGGCCGCACCCACGCCGCGTTAAGCGCTTTGGTCACGCCGCTGGGGCCCTTCGGTTCGGCCACGTCTCGCTCCCTGATCAGGTTTTGTCGGAGAGAAATTAACCCGTTGGATAAATACTGTCCAGTGGCTTCCCTGTGACATTTTGAGGCTCGTCCCGCGGTCATTCCCCGATGCGGAATTGCGCATCTGAGGGCGCGCCACTTGGCGCGAGCCACGGAATGACAGCCAAATTTGACGCTGCCCTCTCCTCGTCATTGCGAGCGAAGCGAGGCAATCCATGGCGCGCCCAGCCGAGGAATGGATTGCTTCGCTCCGCTCGCAATGACGGCTGGGTGCGACATTCCGACCCGACGGGCAAATCACTTCCGATTTACGGAAATCGTGTCAAGCCCCAAAGTAAAAAATATTTCTGTTTACCAGAATGAAAATCAGGTGCATATCTTTCGCCATCCCGTCCCACTCAGAGGGCGTCGGCCGTCGTCACGGACGTTGGGCGGGTTGCGGTGGACGCTGATGTTGCGAAGACGTAACGCGACAGAGGCGTACGGCAAAACCGTGTGGTCCTGGCGCCCGTTGCAGGCGTCAAGCTGTCGGAGAAGCGCAAGCGGGAACGGCAGCGACGGAGTCAACCAAGAACTCGTCTCCGGGGAGATCACGGCATAAGCCGTAAAGCCATTGCGCAGGGAAGGCCGGGTGTTCTCCGCTGCCCTGTATGCTCGTGTGCC
>NZ_JAFCME010000013.1 GCF_018130065.1 Bradyrhizobium sp. AUGA SZCCT0158
ATCCACGCCGTCGTCTCAGCGTAAACCAGCGTCCACCGCAACCCGCCCAACGTCCGTGACGACGGCCGACGCCCTTCTGAGTAGGACGGGATGGCCAAACATATGCACCTGATTGTCCTTCCGGTAAACAGAAATATTTTTTATTTTGGGGCTTGACACTATTTCCGCAAATCAGAACTGATTTGCCCGTCGGGTTGATTTGTCACATGCGGGTCGCAAGATTGCGCTTGCGTGGGGGGCGACCGCAGTTGGCGTTTAGCGATACCTGCTTCGAGCAATCAAGGTGGGAGTTTCGCGACAAGGAAGCGTGATCCACGACGCTCGGCAAAGCTCGTTCAAGGGGCTGAAGGAGGGGTAAGCGTCGGTCTACCGAATGCGCTTCGACTGCTCCAGCAGGGTCGCATAGCATTCACAAGATAGACGCTCCAAAACATGGCGATCGAGAATCTGTATTTCTCCGCGAGAGTAATGAATTGCGCCGCTATCCTGGATCTTTTTCGCGACTTCGGTTACCGAAGTGCGCCGCACGCCCAGCATTTCCGCCAAGTATTGCTGTGTCAGATTGATGGTATTGCTTCCAGCCGTATCAGCCGTTTGCAGGAGCCACCGGCAAAAGCGGGCCTCGATGAGGTGAACGGCGTTGCAAGCTGCGTTAATTCGAGCCTGGGACAGCAGGATTTCGTTGTAGCCCACGCAGAGGTTTCGAAGGGGGATGCTATCTCCCGTCGCCTTCCGAAATCGGCTTGCCGGAATTCTTGTAACCTCGGCTTGAAGCTGCACAACCACCCTGACGTGCGAAATGTGCACGCCAAGCCCGGCCATCGCGCCAACAACGCCTTCGCGTCCAACGGTGGCGGTTTCGATGGCCCTGCCGTCCTTCAACACAGCCAGCAGTGACAGCATACCCCGGTGTGGGAAGTAGACGTTTTCGGTCTCTTCGCCGGCCTCGGTCAGAACGGCACCCTGCGCCAATTGCTCAACGGCCATGTAAGGCGAAAGCAAGCTGAACTGGGCATGAGGCAAAGACGCGAGGAGATTGTTAGCTTGTTCCGCCGAAGCGTTGCGTTCTGGCACTGCGGTTCCCGCCCGGTCGGTCGGGCCGCATCTCCGCGGGAAGGGGTGCGCTCCGAGAGCACGCACCAAAGGGGAATAGCTTATATGGAACTTATAGGTGGGCCTGTCGCTCCGGTTTCCGTCACAACCGCGCCAAAGCCGGTGCAGATCAAGTCGGGCTTCCGATGGAAAAGCCCCCTCATAAGCCAAAATCTGCGGACCGATTACGTTCCCGGGAAAAACTAATATTTTCTGCTGGCATTTCTTTGTCCGGTATCGGACACTCAACCATCACAGCGCGGTTCGTGGCCTATATCTGTGATGAGAACGCCGGTTGCGCTCCCGCCCCATTCAAAACAGGGAGCAGCGCCATGCAGCAGCAGCGACGCCGTTTCGAGCAAACACTCTCCCTAGAAGAACGTCTCGCGCAAGAGGCGAAGCGCCTCCGCAAGGAAGCCGCACTGCTTCCGCCCGGCAAGGTGCGCGACGAAACCATTCGCAGGGCACGTCAGGCGGAGACAGGCGCTCACATGAGCGACTGGCTGCGGTCTCCAGGTCTCCGTGCGCCGACGTGAAAGACTACCGCGCCTTCACCATCGGTCAGGACGGGCACATATCCGGTGCCGAAGGCTTCAACGCCGCTGATGATGAAGAGGCTCTCCAGAAGGCGAGGCGGCTCGTCGACGGCCATGATGTAGAGATCTGGCAGTTGGAGAGGAAAGTCGGACTGATCAAGGCGGCAGAATAACTAGCGGCTATTTTACTGGCGGTCGCTCTCGGCCTTGTTGGCCTCTCTGAGCTTGTCCCTGATGTACTCGGCAACGTCGCCAATCTCGGCCTCCATATCGGCATCCGAGATGCCTTGGGCTTTCGCATTCTCGATGCAGCGCGCAGCCAGTTCGCTGACGTTCTGCGACGCTCCGGGGGTCCGGAATTGCTCTACCGCATGAACGCTGTGTTCTCAATCCAGAGATCTATGAACTCTCGCGCCTTGTTCACGGCCCACCCTGCAAAATACGATCCCTGCCGGGTCGCGTGCTAATGTCGGAGACCGGACAGATCAAGCCAAGCCGGAATCTTTGGAGGTTTCAAACGTCAATCTCGTGCAACATTAGTGAGATACGGCGGTTAGACTTGATGTCTCATCCGAACGAGCGCGTAGAACTCGCAATGCAAATTCTGGAATTGCGACGCAAGTTGCGACAGGCGGCTTCGGACGACGATACCATCAAGGAAATTCAGGCAGAGTTGAAGCTGGTCGAGCGGAAGCTGCAGGAGATAGACGAGTAGGAACGGGCTCTGTGAGCCTGTAACGGCGGACAACGCCTTCTACCTTCGAGCTACGGCGGACAGGTCGCTCTTTGAGCCACGGCGGACGAGTTGGCCGCCGACGAAGACCCGCGTATTCGTTGATACTGCAGGCGCGTCGATCAGGGCGGGATGGGGGGCGCGGTTAGTGGTTACGGGATCACACCCTGAAGACCAGGCTACGGGAAGTTTAGTTATTGCGGCCCGGATGGACGGCGGATAGGCTGATTGACGAGGGTCGAGAGTGAGGGCGTTCGCCTATACGGCTACTTGCCGGGAAACCATTTGAGCGCTTCGGCTTCGACTGTTTCGATCCATCGGCCTTTGCAGTCGCCGTAAGCGTGGGAATCATCAGGATGCCGTGCCTGGCATCGGATCTTCTCGCGATCGTACGCGCGACCTCAGGGTGCCCTCGTAGATACTCCCGGAATGCAAGGTGCCGCGTGATCTCCGGCGAACCCCGGGCATAACAATGAAGCTGCACGAGCCTGCGCCCTGTATCAGGATCGGATTTCGTATAGTAGCGCCGGCCGGGAAGGCCAAACTCTCCCCACCATTCATAACCCAGCGTCTCGATGTGCGGCTTGCGCTCGTCCAGCTCCGCCAGGCTCGTCACAACCGGCATGAGGTCGAGGATGGGCTTAGCATGAATGTCGGGGATGGCGGTTGAGCCGATATGATGAACGTTCAGCAGGCATGCCCCCATCCTGGCTGCAAGCGCCTGACCTTCATCTTCAGCTTTGCTGGCCCACTTGGGATCGTGAGATTTCAACTCGACCTTGAACGGAGGAGGCATCGATACTCCTTTTCGAAAGCCCTTTTCCCGGCTTCAAAATGCAATCCGCCCAGGTGACCTCTGGAGGGCAGAATTTTCCGTCCCATGTCGGTGAGCAATATCATATCAGCGCCTAGCGTGTAGGGCGAATTGGAGCCGAAGGCGTAATCCGCTATTTCGGCTAGGTCGCGAACGAGGGTTTGTGCAATCCGGCGCCACATGTCGAATTGTGTAGCTCGCGCACCTGTGTGGCGATGAGCGATGATCCGGTGCGATTGGCTCAAATGGCGGATTACGCCTTCGGCTCCAATCCGCCCTACGGGCTACGGGCTTCGCGTTAAAAAAAGCGAGGCCGGTTGTCGGGAGCCGCGTTGGTCGTTCGTCCTACGGATGCAAATCTTGACGGCGTCATGCAATCAACCGGAGCTTCCCGATGATCCCCACCATCACGGCCTTTGAGAATTCGCCCGATCGCGGCGAGGGACAGGCACGTGACATGCGCGTTCGCTGGGCGCTCGAAGAAGTGGGCCAACCTTACGACGTTCGTCTGGTGTCGTTCCGCGCGATGAAGGAACCCGCGCATTGTGCGCTTCATCCGTTCGGGCAGATTCCGACTTATGAAGAAGGCGATCTTGCCCTGTTCGAGACGGGGGCGATCGTGTTCCATATCGCGCAGCGCCATGCTGGACTGCTGCCGGAGAATGCGAATGCCCGGGCGCGCGCGATCACATGGATGTTCGCCGCGCTGAACACGATGGAGCCGCCAATCGTTGATCTGGAAATTGCTTTTCTCCTGGAGCGCGACGAAGCCTGGTACGAGCAGCGCCTGCCGATGGTCGAGGCTCCCGTCCGCGATCGGCTGGGCCAGCTTTCCCGGCGCCTTGGCAATGCCGACTGGCTCGATGGCGCGTTCAGCGCCGGTGACCTGATGATGGTCACCGTGCTGCGCCGGTTGGATGGATCGGATATGCTGGACGAATATCCAAACCTCTCCGCCTATGTAGCCCGCGGCGAAGCGCGGCCGGCGTTCAGGCGCGCCTTCGATGCTCAATTGGCGGTTTTTACGGCATCGAAAGGTTGAGCCGTATCCCGTAGGATGGGTGGAGCGCAGCGATACCCATCGATTTTTGTCATTGAAGGAAGGTGATGGGTTTCGCTGCGCTCTACCCATCCTACAGGCTATCCGCTACGCCGGCACCCGCCCGCCGAAAAACGGCATCAAGGCCTGGCTCAGCGTGTGCGGTCGCTTTGAGGTGAACACCATCTCGGCGCCGGCGGTGTCGGATTCGCGGCCGGGGCCGCCGAGCAGGTCGGAGACGCGACGCGCGATCGCGGGCGCGGGGTCGATCCAGTCGACCGGCCATGGCGCCAACTTCACCAGGCGGTCCAGCAACAGCGGATAGTGGGTGCAGGCCAGCACGACGGTGTCGGTGCGGGCGTTGCCGCGATCGACGAAGCAGGGCGCGAGTTCGGCCGAGATGTCCTTGTCGCTGACGTAAAAGCCGTTGAGCGCGCGTTCGGCCAGCGAGGCCAGTTCACCCGAGCCGACCAGCGTCACCTCGCAGCCCTGCGCGAAATCGTCGATCAGTTTTCGCGTGTATTCGCGCTTCACCGTGCCCTTGGTGCCGAGCACCGACACGCGTTTTGTTCTGGAACTGGCGCAGGCCGGCTTGATCGCGGGCACGGTGCCGACGAACGGCACGGAATAGGCGCCGCGCAGATGCGACATAACCAGCGTGGAGGCGGTATTGCAGGCGATCACCACCAGATCGGGGGCGTGGGCCGCGATCAGTTCGCCGACCAGCGGCACCACGCGGGCGATGATCTGCTCTTCGGTATGGTGGCCATAGGGGAAGAACGCGTCGTCGGCGACATAGACGTAGTGGGCGTCGGGCCGCGCGCCCACGATCTCGCGCAGGACCGTGAGACCGCCAAGGCCGGAATCGAAGACGAGAATCGTTGGAGGACCTGCCACGCTGCGACTTTAGCCGATCCGCGGTTAGCGTTGGGTTGACGTGAGGGCCGCGGCAGCCCGTCCATCGGGCCATCGCCAGCTGAGGGCAATTTGGAGTGATTCAAATCGCTTTGGCAAGGGCGGAGAGCCCTCAGAGCGCGCCGTCTCAGCTGCCGCCAGAACCGCTGCAGACTGATCCTTTTTCCCCGCCGAACGCCGTGGCGCGTCGTCAACCCGCCGGCATCGACTTCTCGATCAGCCGCACCCAGTACGATGCGCCGTGGCCGAGGATATTGTCGTTGAACGTGTAGCCGGGGTGGTGGCATTCATTGCCGTCGCCCATGCCGAGGAAGATGAAAGCGCCGGGGCGCGCTTCCAGCATGAATGCGAAATCTTCCGAACCCATCAGTGGCAACGCGCGCTCGTTGACGCGGTCGGCGCCGACGACATCGCGGGCCACTTCTGCGGCGATGCCGGCCTCTCGCGCGTGATTGACCGTCACCGGATACGAACGTGTGTATTTGACCTCGGCAGATCCGCCGTAAGCCCGCGCCACGCTGTCGGCAACCTCGCTGATGCGGCGCTCGACGAGATCGCGGATTGCAGGATCGAGCGTGCGCACCGTTCCACCGAGCCTGGCGGTCTCCGGGATGATGTTGAAGGCGGTGCCGGCCTGGAACATGGTGATCGAGATCACGGCCGATTTGAGCGGATCGACGTTGCGCGATACGATCGACTGCAACGCGTTGACGATCTGCGAGCCGACCAACACGCTGTCGACCGCGTTGTGCGGACCGGAGCCCGCATGGCCGCCCTTGCCGTGCACCGTAATCTCGATCTTATCCGCTGAAGCGAGCATTGCGCCCGGCGTGGTGTGGAAGTGCCCTTCGGGCAAGCCCGGCATGTTGTGCAGGCCATAGACCTCCTGAATGCCCCAGCGGGTCATCAATCCATCGTCGACCATCGCCTTGCCGCCGGCGCCGCCTTCTTCGGCCGGCTGGAAGATGACCACAGCCGTACCGTCGAAATTGCGCGTCTCGGCGAGATATTTGGCCGCGCCAAGCAGCATCGCGGTGTGCCCGTCATGGCCGCAGGCGTGCATCTTGCCGGGAATCTTGGAGGCGTAGGGTACACCCGAAGTCTCCTCGATCGGCAGCGCATCCATGTCGGCGCGCAGGCCGATGGTCTTGCCGGACGTGCTCTTGCGGCCGCGGATCACGCCGACGACGCCGGTGCGGCCGATGCCCGTCACCACCTCGTCGCAGCCGAATTCGCGCAAGCGGTCGGCTACGATGCCGGCGGTACGGTGGACTTCGTAGAGCAATTCCGGATTCTCGTGGAAGTCATGGCGCCAGGCGGCCATTTCATCTGACAAAGCGGCGATGCGGTTGACGATGGGCATGGGAGATCCGTTTCTTGCGTTGTTCGTTTGCGGCTGTAATTCTACGCTGCCCCAAACACGCGCCTGAAGATCGTGTCGACGTGCTTGAAGTGATAGCCGAGGTCGAAGCGTTCTTCGATTTCGGCGTCGCTCAGGTGCTTCTTCACGTCGGGGTCTTTCTTCAGCAGCGTCAGGAAATCCCCTTCGCCGCGCCATACCGGCATGGCGTTGCGCTGCACGTATTTGTAGGCGTCCTCGCGGCTGGCGCCCTTTTGCGTCAGCGCCATCAAAATCCGCTGCGAATGCACGAGGCCGCCGAGGCGGTCGAGATTCTTCTGCATGTTCTCGGGGTAGACCAGCAGTTTTTCGACCAGGCCGGCGAGGCGCATCAGCGCGAAGTCGAGCGTCACGGTGGCGTCCGGCCCGATCATGCGTTCGGCGGACGAGTGCGAGATGTCGCGCTCGTGCCAGAGCACGATGTTCTCCATCGCCGGCATCGCATAGGCGCGCACCATGCGCGACAGGCCGGTGAGGTTTTCCGACAGCACCGGGTTGCGCTTGTGCGGCATCGCCGAAGAACCCTTCTGGCCCTCGGAGAAGAACTCTTCGGCTTCCAGTACTTCGGTGCGCTGCAGGTGTCGGATTTCGGTGGCGAGACGCTCGACCGAGGAGGCGATGATCCCAAGCGTTGCAAAATACATCGCGTGGCGGTCGCGCGGGATCACTTGCGTCGAGATCGGCTCCGGCGTCAGTCCCATCGCCTTCGCGACATGTTCTTCGACACGCGGATCGATCTGCGCAAAGGTGCCGACGGCGCCCGAGATCGCGCAGGTCGAGACTTCCTTGCGGGCGGCGACCAGGCGCTCGCGGGCGCGGGAAAATTCCGCATAGGCGTAAGCGAGCTTGAGGCCGAACGTCACGGGTTCGGCGTGGATGCCGTGGGAGCGGCCGATGGTCGGCGTCATCTTGTGTTCGAAAGCGCGCTTCTTCAGCGCTGCCAGCACCTTGTCGATGTCGGCGAGTAGCAGGTCGGCGGCGCGGGTGAGCTGGACGTTGAAGCAGGTGTCGAGCACGTCGGAGGAGGTCATGCCCTGATGAATGAAGCGCGCCTCGGGGCCGACGATCTCGGCCAGATGGGTCGTGAAGGCGAGGACGTCGTGCTTGGTCTCGCGTTCGATCTCGTCGATGCGAGCGATGTCGAAGGTGACGTTACGCGCCTTGTCCCAGACGGTTTTGGCGGCTTCCTTCGGGATGACGCCGAGTTCCGCCTGCGCGTCGGCCGCATGCGCCTCGATCTCGAACCAGATCTTGAAACGGGTCTGCGGCTCCCAGATGGAGGCCATTTCCGGGCGGGTGTAGCGGGGGATCATCGACGACTCCGGCGAATTGTTTTTTACGCCGTGCTTTAGCAGGGCCGCCCAAATGAGACAAACAAAGCGAGACAAACGCCCGGGAAAAACGGCTGGAATAGCCTCGGGCAGGCTTGGGCCGAGTGCCCGGCGGATGCGGGCGGACGGAAGGGCCCCAATCACGGAAAACTGAATGACAGATATTGAAATCTGTCAGCGAGACATGCTATATCCTTCTTCGACGCCACGGATAGGGGCGTCATCCGGGTTCGCTGGCACTGAGCCTGGGTACTTGAGAGGACTTAAGCCATGACAATCGAAATCATTAATCTGACGACACAAATCTCCCGCTGGCTGAACGCCCAGGTGGCCCGCCATCTGGAAGCCCAGGCCACCCGTTTGGGACCGTTGAAGAGCTGAACCTTGCAAGGCTCCAGGGGTTACCAAGGCTCCAGGGGTTACAAAGGGATCAAATGACCACCCATTCCATCATTCCGCAGGTGCGCGCATGAACGAAGTCGTGGTTTTGACCCCTGAGCGAATTTTGGAGGTGACCGAGGACGTATTGCGCCGCTACGGGCTGGCCAAGGCCACGGTGGTCGACGTTGCCCGTGCGCTGGATGTCAGCCACGGCAGCGTCTACCGCCATTTCCCCAGCAAGGCGTCGCTACGCCAGGCGGTTGCCAAACGCTGGCTCGACCGCGCCAACGCGCCGCTGCAGAAGATCGCGGAATCCTCCGGACCGGCGCCTGCCAGGCTCGAGAAGTGGCTGCGCACGATGTTCGAGATCAAATACAAGAAGGTTTCGGAAGATCCCGAGATGTTCCAGACCTATTTGACGCTGGCACGCGAGGCCTGCGAGGCGGTGCATGCGCACCGGGAGCGCCTGATCGGCCAGGTCACGGATATCATGTCCGAAGGCGTCAAGCAGGGCGTCTTCCAGATCGCCGACGTCAAGGTGACGGCGCGTGCGCTGTTCGACGCCACCACGCGCTACCATCATCCCGCGCATGCCGACGAATGGCGCGATCCGGAGACGCCGGCCCGCATCGACGCGCTGCTGGCTCTGCTGCTCAGGGGCCTGGAAGCGCCAAAGAAGCGCTGATCCCGCGCGCATCGTTACCTTGTTCCGCCTTCCGCATCATTGCGGGGCGCAAGCCTCCCGTAGTTTGATATCTTTCAAACCATGTGCCTGACGACGGCGCGGAGGGAGATGTGCGTCTTGCGATGTTTGCGGATATCCATGCCAACCGGCAGGCGTTCAGCGCCTGTCTTGCGGCGGCGCGCGCGCGGGGCGCCGAGCGGATCATCTGCCTCGGCGACATCGTCGGCTATGGCGCCGACCCCGAATGGGCGGTCGAGACCGTGATGGACCTCGTCCATGGCGGCGCTATCGCCGTGCGCGGCAATCACGACAACGCGATCGGCACGCCGTCCGAGACCATGAATGCCGCGGCTCAGGCCGCGATCGAGTGGACGCGCGGGCGGCTGAGCGCACCGCAGCGGCGGTTCCTCGCCGAATTGCCGCTGACGCAGCAGGAAGACGATCGCCTCTACGTGCATTCCGAAGCCAGTCATCCGGCGCGATGGCGCTACGTCGAGGGCACCTCGGAAGCCGCCCGAAGTATCGAGGCCACCGAGGCTCACGTTACCTTCTGCGGGCACATCCACCAGCCCGCGCTCTATTCGATGTCCTCGGCGGCGAAGATGACGAGCTTCGTCCCGACCTCTGATGTCCCGGTGCAACTGCTGGGGGGCCGGCGCTGGCTGGCCGTTGTCGGCTCGGTCGGGCAGCCGCGCGACGGCAATCCGGCGGCGGCGTTTGCGATGCTCGATACCGCGACGCGCGAGATCACCTATTGCCGGGTGCCCTACGACGTCGAGACTGCGGCGGACCGGATCCGCGCCAACGGCTTGCCGCGCTGGCTGGCCGATCGCCTGCTTGAGGGGCGGTGAGCAATGGCGAAGCCTTCGATCGAGCCGGGCGCCGAACTCGACGGTAGGACCATCGACCGGACGCTCGACGAACAGGGCAACAACAAACACATCGACCGGCTGGTCGCGCTGCGGCACTGGGCCTCGCCATTAAAACTCGACGAGAGCCGGCTCACCGTGCATGTGCTGGAAGCGATCGATCCGGCATCCGCGATTCTGGAATTTACCGCAGTCAATCAGGTCGACCATATCGTCATCGGCGCGCGGCAGAATTCGATGATGCGGACGTTTCTGGGCAGCGTCTCGGCCAAGGTGGCGACCGAGGCGGCCGAGCAGGAAGAAAAAAGCGGCGGCAAGCCGAAGGCGATCGAGGCTTAAGGGTTCATCTGAAGCGCTGGACGTGATCGATCAGCGCGCGCAGTTTCGGGGCCGTGTTGCGCCGGCTTGGATAATACAAATAGAAGCCGGCGAAGCGCGGGCAATATTCTTCCAGGATAGACACGAGTTCGCCGCGCTCGATCGAGGGGCGAAAGCTCGCTTCCATGCCAAAGGTGATGCCATAGCCGGCGACGGCGAGCTTGATCATCAGCGCCATGTCGTTGGTCGTGATCTCGGGCGCGACGGCGACGCTGAACTCCTTGCCGTGCTCGGCGAATTCCCAGCGATAGGGTGCGACCCTGGGCGCGGGGCGCCAGCCGATGCAGCGATGACCTGCAAGCTCGCTTGGATGTGACGGCACTCCGAACCGGTCGCGGTAGGCCGGGGCGCAAACCGCAAGCTGGCGCTCGTCGCCCGCGACGGACACCGCGATCATGTCCTGCTCGATCACTTCGCCGAGTCTGACGCCGGCGTCATATCCCTCGGCGACGATATCGAATTCCTCGTCGGTCACGGTGATGTCGATCTGGATTTCCGGATTGGCCTCGGCAAACGTCGCCAGGAACGGGCCTGCGAGAAAGCGCTCCGCGATCGATGAGACGGCCAGCCGCAGCTGCCCGCGCGGCAGCCCGCGCAGGTTCCCGGTGGTCTCGATGGCCGCGCGCATCTCTGCAATCGCGGGCGCCGTCTCGGCAAAGAGGCGTTCGCCGGCCTCGGTCAGGCTGACGCTGCGCGTCGTGCGCTGCACCAGTGCAATGCCAAGCGTCTCTTCCAGCCGCCGGATGGTCTGGCTGACCGCCGAGCGCGTGACCCCCAGGCGGTCGGCCGCCGCGCGAAAACTCCGCTCCTCGGCCACGAGGGCGAAGACGGCCAGCGCATTGAGGTCCGGTTCCATTGGTTAGATTTTCTTTCCATATTGGGAAGAAATGGTCGCCTTCCGGCGACAATGGGCCAGATCTAACTTGCTGGCAACCGCTCAAAGGCGGTTCGCAAACCAGCCAGGAAAGAGACCAGATATGTCGCTCAACAAAGTCATCCTCGTCACGGGCGCTTCGAGCGGCATCGGCGCCGCCATCGCCCGGGAACTCGGCGCCGCCGGCGCCAAGGTCATGCTCGGTGCGCGCCGCCTCGACCGGCTGGACGCGCTCGCGGATGAAATCAGGGCCAGCGGAGGAGAGGCGATGCCGCGCCGCGTCGACGTCACCGACCGCGCCGACGTCGCGGCGTTTGCGGAAGGCGCGCGGCAGGCCTGGGGCCGCGTCGACGTCATCGTCAACAATGCCGGCGTGATGCCGCTTTCGTTGATGGCCTCGATGAAGGTCGATGAGTGGGACCGCATGGTCGACGTCAACATCAAGGGCGTGCTGCACGGCATTGCCGCGGTGCTGCCGGAGATGACGGCCCGCGGCTCCGGCCATGTCGTCAACATCGCTTCGATCGGCGCGCTTTCGGTTGTCCCAACCGCTGCAGTCTATTGCGCGACCAAATATGCGGTGCGCGCGATCTCGGATGGATTGCGGCAGGAACACGACAACATTCGCATCACCTGCATCCATCCCGGTGTGGTCGAGAGCGAGCTTGCCGACACAATCACCGATCAGATAGCGGCGGAAGCGATGAAGACCTACCGCGCCATTGCGCTGCAACCCGATGCGATCGCTCGCGCCGTCCGCTTCGCCATCGAACAGCCCGACGACGTCGACGTGAACGAGATCGTCATCCGGCCGACAGCCTGCAAATAAGGAGGCAGAAATGGGTTTTCGTTTTCACCGTTCGTACAGAGCAATCGCTGTAGCGGTTATGCTCGGTGGGATTCCGGCGGCGGCCAACTCGCAGACAACCGAAGAGCGCCTGCAACGCGGGGACGCTGTCGTGCGAAGCCTCAACAACGGGCAGCCGCAGCCCACCCTGGAGCGCATGCGGCTCGAGTTTCCATTCCTGGCCGAAGCCACCCAGGGCTATGCGCTGGGCGATGTCTGGTCCCGACCGGGCCTCGACAACCGAACGCGCCAGCTTGCCGCCGTCGCCGCATTTGCGGCAATCGGAGAGGTGGTCTTCATGAAGGTCCATGCCGGCTATGCGCTCAATGTCGGCGTATCCGAGGATGAGTTGAAGGAAGTCATCTACATGGTGACAGTTCCGGCTGGCTTCCCTCGGGCAATTTCGGCGTCGCAAGCGCTGTCCGAGCTGTTCGCCGCGCGTCGTGCAACGCCAGGCAGGCAACCCTGAGGAGGCCAGCCCATGAAGCATCCATTGATATTTGCGGCTGTCACGCTTCTCGCGGGCGCGGCTGCCTTGCCCGTAAAGAAAGGTCTCGCTCAGATGAACTCCGATCGGAAATCTGCCGCCCAGCCGGCACAAAACCATTCCTACGCCGGCATGTGGGTCACGGCCGACGGCACCATCCGCCACAACCTGCTCCCGAACGGCCGCTACGACGAAGCGCGCGGCAATCGCGAGAGCGCCTACCAGGGACGCTATGAGATCCGCGGCAATCACATCGACTATTGGGATGACACCGGTTTCACCGCCGATGGCGACTTCATCGACGGCGTGCTGTATCACGGCGGCATGATCTTGCGTCGGAAGGAATAGCCGCGCCCGACGCACAAGCAGCCTTGCGTCAGGCGGCGCGAACCTGATCGATCGGGCGCTTCGCGTCACGTGGCGGCTTGGTGTCGCGATCCTGCCAGACGTCGAAGAACTGGATGATTTCGCGGCAGGGTTCGCAACGGAACATGTTGCGCGACGACGCCGACTTCGACATCTCATTCAGACAGTTCGGGCAAAGCGGATTCATAGCGGTCTCGAAATTCTGATGCTGTAATATTCGGCGGCAGCGACAGTTCCCACGCACGGCGCAATAAAATGCGAACAGGCCGGCTTCAATTTGGGGAACGGTGTTTAGCGGCGATCCTGTAACCGCGTCCGGCTTTCCAATTCGTAAAGATCGGACCGGGAACCGCTATCGAGCCGGTTCATCGTCGGCCGGCGCCACTCGTATCGGCTGAAGAAGAATTCGAGATCAGGACGAACACACCGCGCGAGGCGCTTGCGCCTCATCGATCGCCTCGCGACCGCTTTCCATCAACTCACTTGCGGGCGCGAGCGCGAGCGTATGCTCTCTTCCTGGTTCCTGGTTCCGCCGCCAGCAGGCAAACGGTGACGGCTGCATTGAACGCAAGCCACAGCGCCACACCAGTCCAGACCCATGTCATCGTCATCGTGCCGCACTCCCAAAAATCCGGGAAGCGCGTTGTGCTCGATTTGCCGTTCTCCGTGAAGACCGGACTTCTACGGTAGGTCGCACGAAGTCTGTGCATGCGGCGGCGCAACATGAATTGTTGCAGATGCGGTGCTTACCTGCGTGGCGGCATCATTCGCGGGCCTCGGATTGTCGACGTCAGTCTACGCGCCTGATTCACTCGAGTGTCTGCACAGGCGGCGGTGTCGTTGCCACAGGCGCTGGTGCCGTTGCCGCAGGCGCCGATGTCGTTGCCGCAGGTGGCGATGGCCTGCTTGGCGTCGCAGGACTTACATCGTTCCTGGTCGTCGCGACACGCGCGTCTTTTTCGACGCGAGCGGCGGCCGGTCTGGTTCCAGCGCTACCGACAGCTTCCGCTCTCGCGCCACGCACGCGCTCTTTCGAGGCCTGCCGGCGCTGTCGCGGCGGGCCTGACCTTTCAATTCCCCAAGACCGCGCGATCGCGGGCCCGGCGGAATAGCCGATGAAGGCCCCGGCCACGGCGCCGATCGGTCCCAGCACCACCGCGCCCGATACCGCACCCAGTGCGGCGTCACTGGCCCGGTGCTGCGCAAAGGCTACGGACGGCGCAAGCATCAGGATGATGGCAGCTGCGGTGAGGGCTTTGGTCATGGCGTGGTTCCGTCGAATATCAGGGTTCGACGGTGTTACGGCTTTATGGCCAGACCATGAAGCTTCGTGGCCAGACGATGAAGCTTAAAGGTCAAGACGATGACACCTCGGGTTCCATCAGCCGCGAGCGGAACCCTGACGGAAACTCGCTAGTCGCGCTGCGTAGTCCCGGCGCGCGCGCGCTCGAGGATATCGCGCACCGCCGCGGGATTTCGAATGCAACGAAACCCGAAGCGGCCGGTGTAGTCGGTATCGGGCGACCGGGTCGAAATACCTGATGCGAAATTCAGGTGGCCTGCGCCGCGGCCAATGTCGAGGATTTCGAACGTCGCGTCCATGTCCTCGAACGAAGTGCCCCTGACGGTCGGTTTGCCCCAGGCCGTGCGCAAAATCAGCGCGCGGCGATTGGTGATCACGCATAGCGTCTGCGAATCGTACAGCAGCATCACCAAGGGTGCTGCGATCATCATGGCGCCGAACAGCAGAAGAAACATCGCTGCCTGATCGATCCAGCCTCTGGAGATCGCAATCGCGGTGAGAGCCAGCCAGGGAAATCCGATCCACCACAGAAACCGCCACATCAGCATGTTGGCGACAGCGTCGGGCTGTTCCTGCCAGAGCACGCGCTCGCCGTGCTGCAGCGCCTCGGCCAGCAGCCGCCGCAGCTTCGCGGAAAACAGCGTCGATCGAATTTCATCCAAGCTCATGTCTGTTGGTCGCTTGCGGTGCAGGAATGGTTCGGATCGCAACGTTGGATGGCGCGGTTGTTGGGGATGGCGTAATATGCCGCGTGGGGCTTCTGCTACCGGTGAAGGAGGATTTCCATGTATGCCGCCATTCGTCAGGGCAAGGCTAAGACCGGCATGGCCGAAGAACTGGCACGCAGGATCAAGGAAGGTGCGATTCCGATCATCAGCGATGTCGAAGGTTTCATGGCCTACTACGTGGTCTATGCGCCCGACGACACCGTGACCGCGATCAGCATCTTCAACAATTACGCAGGCGCCGAGGAGTCGAACCGGCGCGGGATCGCCTGGATCGAGCAGAACCTGACGCCGTTGCTCACGGGACCGGCGACGGCGGTTGCCGGCCCGGTGATTGTTCATACGCTGGCTTGAGGATTGGCCGCTTTCAAGGACGAGAACGCTCCAGGGCGTGTTCAAAAACCGCGCCTTCATCGGGCTTGCATCAACCCGGCCGCGTCCGGTCGCCGTTTCAGCGCGATCGGCTGGAATATTGCTTTGCCATTTGGCATGATCCGGCATTCGTTCAATCTCAAGTGGTCCAATGAAAATTCCGACTGAGGCTATCAAGAAAGAGCTTGCGCCGGGGGAACGTGTGCTGTGGAGCGGATTACCCGTGCGGGGCCTGCGCTTTGAAAGCGCGGACCTCTCAAAGTCGGGGTTCGGGCTGATCTTTTTCAGCTTTTCCGTCTTCTGGGTTCATGGAGCCTGGAGCCAATCGTCCGCCTCCAGTTCGGCGCAGAATACGCTCTTCCCCTTATTCGGTGTCCCGTTCGTGCTGGTCGGATTTTATTTGCTCGTCGGACATTTCTTCTGGAGCGCGCTTTGCCGGAAACATACCGAATACGCGGTCACGAACCAGCGCGTGATCGTGCGTTCCGGCATCTTCAGCACGACGACCAAATCGATTGAGTATCGCAAGATCCCGACGCTCACCTTGACGGAAAAATCGGACGCGAGCGGGACGATCCAGTTTGGTGAAACCAAAGCCGACCATTCCGGGGACGGGGTGAGCTACACGGCGACCAAAATGGAGGCCGTGCCCGATGTGCGAGTGGTGTACGACATCATCCGCAAGGCGTCGTCGACGCCGGCCTGACAAATTTACACGGCTTCGCCGCGCGCCAATGCTGCCGCATTGCGGATCGCTGATATGTTGGTCTTGTAGGCCTCCACGGTGCCGCCCTTGAACACCGCGGAGCCCGCCACCAGCGCGTTGGCGCCGGCGGCGGCGAGTTCGCCCGCGACGTCGGGGCCGACGCCGCCGTCTACCTCGATATCGATCGGACGGCCCGCGGTCATCGCCCTGATGTCGCGCACCTTGCCGAGCGCCGAGCGGATGAAGGCCTGGCCGCCGAAGCCGGGATTGACCGACATCACGAGCACGAGGTCGATCAGGTCGATCCCGTATTCGAGTGCGCTTACCGGCGTGCCCGGATTGAGCGAGACGCCGGCCTTCTTGCCGAGCGCGCGGATCGCCTGCAGCGAGCGATGCAGATGCGGACCGGCTTCGGCGTGGACGGTGATCTGGTCGCAGCCGGCCTTGGCGAAGGCTTCGAGATAGGGATCGCACGGTGCGATCATCAAATGCGCGTCGAAGATTTTCTTGGTATGCGGGCGCATCGCCTTGATGACGTCGGGGCCGTAGGAAATGTTCGGCACGAAGTGCCCGTCCATCACGTCGAGATGGATCCAGTCGGCGCCAGCGGTGTCCACCGCGCGGACTTCCTCGCCCAGCTTGGAGAAATCCGAAGCGAGGATCGACGGGGCAATGATGAGCGGACGCGACGCAAATTGCTGGGACATGTGCGCTCCGGTGCACAAGGGACGGATTTCCCCGCGTATCATGCAGGGCGGCCGGGGGCAATGCGGCTGCGAATGGCTCCGGTCGGGCGGAAAAATCTGCCGTCGCGGGCAGCTATTGCCGGGCATGTTCCCGACTTGGCGGCCCGGACAGGATCAGGAAAGCCGCGGTTTTGTTGGGTTTCTCGCCGTGGCACGGCGCTTGCTGAGGAACCGGCATGAACGAGGGGCCGCTCTGAGCGGCGTTGTTGGGGTTCTGTCATGTTGCTTGCTCTTGGTGCCGCGTCATCGGCGATCGATGCCCTGCAGGCGCTGACGTCCTCGAAGTCGTCGTCCGCAAAAGCCACCGGAACGAGCAAGGCAAGCCTGTTCGACTCTTTCGCGAGTGCCTCGGCCTCGACCGGTTCGAGCAGCAGCGCCGGAGGTAACGGCGGTTCGCAGATCTCGCCGGCAACCATGAGCGCGCTGCTGGCTGCGCAAAGCCAGTCCTCGACAGGATCGACGTCACAGGCGTCGACGAGCCGCTCGGACTCGCTCAAGAGCCTGTTCTCGCAGATCGACGGCAACGGCGACGGCAAGATCACCAAATCGGAATTCAACGATGCGCTTGGCGCGGGCGGCACCAATCTGGATCAGGCCGGCAGCGTCTTCGGCAAGCTCGACAAGGACGGCGACGGCTCGGTCAGTCTTGGCGAACTGGCATCGGCGCTGAAGGGCGGCAAGGGCCGCCACCACCATCACGAAGCCAGCGGTTCCGGCGAGAACGGATCGAATTCCGATCCCCTGATGCAGGCGCTGCAGGGCGCCTCCAGCACGTCCGTCACCAACAGCGATGGGTCAGTCACGACATCGCTGACCTATGCGGACGGTTCCAAGGTCACGATGACGTCGGCCGCATCGGCAAGCGCTTCGAGCGCCGCAACATCGTCGTATAATATCATCGAGAAGATGATCCAGCGTCAGGCCCAGGCGATTTCAGCTTCGGCCACGGCATCGCTGTCGCTGAGCGCCTGATCTTTTTTGTTTGACGCGTTTTCTTCACGCGAACGGGCTCCACTTCGCTTGAAAACGCTCTAAGAGACCCGGCGACGCTTCGGTAGTCGCGACCTAGCCGAAGCGATCCCCCCACGCCGGTAGCGCGCCCAGAAAGGGCAGCGCGGTCGCCTGATGGACGCCGCGCGCAATCGCGCGGGCAACCACATTGGCCGCCACCATCCCGAGTTCGGTGAGGCCATGCCGCGGATCGACCGGCTTCTTGCCGGTCGCCGCCGCAAACACCACGTCGCCGTCGGTTGGCGCATGCACGGGATAGATCGCGCGTGCCATGCCGGTCTGCGCGATCATCGCTAGGCGCTTGGCCTGCGCCTTCGTCAGCACCGCATCGGTGACGACGACGACCAGCGTGGTGTTTTCGCCGGAGATCGGTTCCGGGGCACCCTTGAGCCGCGCCTTCAGCATGTCTTTCGTGAATGACGGCGGCAGTCCGCGTCCGCCATACTCGTCGCCGATTTCGAACGGCGCCGCCCAGAACCACGGCCCGTCGCCGACCGTCACGCTGCCGACGGCGTTGACCACCGCAAGCGCCGCCACCATGACGCCATCTTCGGTTTGCGCGGAGGCCGAACCAAGGCCGCCCTTGAAATTGGCGGTGGTGGCGCCAAGGCCGGCGCCGACGCTGCCGAGCGCGAAATCGGTGCCCGCCGCGCAGGCGGCGGCATAGCCGAGATCGCGATAGGGCGGGAAACGTCCCCAGGCCTTGTTGCCGCCGTTGAGAAGATCGAAGCAGATCGCACCGGGCACGATCGGAATAACCGCTTCACGGATCCGCAGGCCGCGCCCCTGTTCGGCGAGCCAGGCCTGTACGCCGCCCGCGGCATCCAGCCCAAGCGCCGAACCGCCGGAGAGCGTAATCGCGTCGACGGCCTCGACCGTGGCTTCAGGCTTGAGCAGGGCTTCATCGCGGGTGCCGGGGCCGCCGCCGCGGACATCGATCGACGCGGTCGCGGGGGTATCGAAAATGATCGCGGTAACGCCGGATGCGACGGAAGCGTCTTCGGCGTGGCCGACGCGGACGCCGGAGATGTCGGTGAGAAGGTTTTTCAAGATGCCGGTCCGTTCAAGTCCGCGCCGATTGCGGCCATCGATATCTTTTCATCCTCGCCGATATATCGGCCGTCAACAAGGCTCAACTGCCAAGCGCCAATCTGAACATCCTGGCGAGTTCGGACTTGCGGTACGGCTTGGCGAGCAGCAGCACGCCGGAATCGAGGCGGCCGTGGTGAACGATGGCGTTCTCGGTATACCCTGAGGTGTACAGCGTCTTCAGCGACGGGCGCCGTTTCAGCGCTTCGTCGACCAGCTGGCGGCCATTCATCATGCCGGGCATGATGACGTCGGTGAAGAGCAAATGCAGGGTCGGGGCGGTATCGATGATCTGCAGGGCCTCGCTGGCATTGGCCGCCTCCAGCGTGGTGTAGCCGAGGCTTTCGATCTGCGTCATCACGTAACGGCGCACCAGCGAATCGTCTTCGACGACGAGAACGGTCTCGGTGCCGCCCTCGACATTGGCTGATATCGCGGCTTCGGCGGCGGTCTGGTTCAATCCCGTGGCGCGCGGCAGGTACATCTTGACAGACGTGCCGTGGCCTTCCTCGCTGTAGATCTTGATATGGCCGCCCGACTGCTTGACGAAACCGAACACCATGCTGAGCCCGAGGCCAGTGCCCTTGCCGACCTCCTTGGTGGTGAAGAAGGGATCGAACACCCGCTCGATCAGCGCTGCGGGGATTCCGGTGCCGGTATCGCTCACCGCGACCATCACATAATGGCCGGGCACGACGTCGCTGTGCATACCGGCGTAGTTCTCGTCGAGATAGATGTTGCCGGTCTCGAGCGCGAGCTTGCCGCCATTGGGCATGGCGTCGCGCGCGTTGAGGGCAAGGTTGAGCACCGCCGTCGAGAGCTGGTTCGGATCGACCAGGGCCGTCCATGCATCCTCGGCCAGCAGCGGCGTGATCTCGACGTTCTCGCCGAGCGTCGGATGCAGCAGTTTGGCGGCCTCCAGCACCAGCCCATTGACGTCGACTTCGACGGGCTGCAGCGGCTGCTTGCGGGCAAAGGCAAGCAGATGCTTGGTCAGGTTGGCGCCGCGTTCGGCGGCTTCGTCGATCAATTTGGTAATGGCGACGAGTTCGGGCTTGTCGGCAACCGATTCCTCCAGGATTCCGATGGTCCCGGTGATCACGGTCAGGATGTTGTTGAAGTCGTGCGCGACGCCGCCGGTCAGCTGGCCGATCGCGTCCATCTTCTGGATGTGCCGCAACTGGGCTTCCGCCGCCTGCTTCTCGGTGAGGTCGCGGCCGATGAAGAAATGCCGTCTCACCGGCTCCGACCAGGTGCCGGTCCAGTTCAATGTGACGGACTGTCCGTCCTTGTGGACGTAACGGGTCTCGAAGTTTCGCATTTCATTTCCGCGGCGCGCGGCACGCATCTCTGCGCGCGTGCTCTCGAGATCGTCGGGATGAATGAATAGCAGGGCGCTCTGGCCGGCCATTTCCGAAGGGTCATAACCAAGGATGACTTTGGCGCTCGGACTGACCTGGATGAGATTCCCTTTGCTATCGGATACCAGGATGAGGTCATGCGAGGTCTCGAAGATGCGCTGCCGCTCTTCGATCTCCTGATTGAGCGCCTTCTCTGTTCGCTTGTTTTCGGTGATGTCGCGCGCGATCATGGAGGCGCCGACAATTTCGCCCGAGGCCGACCGGATCGGCGAGATGCTCAGCAGGACATCCACGTTGCGGCCGTCCTTGTGCAAGCGCACCGTTTCGTAGTCTTCCATCCTCTCGCCGCGGCCGACCTGTTCGAGGATGTTGCCAACCTCGGCGCGGCGATCCGGTGGAACAATGATGTCGATGCGCCTGCCGACGGCTTCGATTGAAGTGAAGCCGAACAAGCGTTCGGCAGCGCGATTCCAGGCGGTGATGATGCCGTCGAGCGATTTGGTGATGATGGCGTCGTTGGAGGATTCCACGACCGCGCTGAAAAGGCGTTCGCGCTCGGTGTGGAGGCTGCGCTCGGAAGCGGCCTGGCGACGCAGCTTTTCGAGCAGCCGCGCCAACTGGCCTTGCAGGGACATATTGTCGATCAACAGCACTGCGAGGACGAAACTGGCCGCACAAAGTCCGTAGAGCCGGCCGGCATAAAAGCCCAGATCGAACCTGGCCGCGTTGAGAATTCCGGACAGTGCGATGTCGTACATCCAGGCACACATCACGACCATCAGCCAGACGTCGAGCACGGAATGCGGTCGCCGGTGCCACAGGATCAGCAGCGCCGCGAAGCTGAGAAGCACTTCCGCCGACAGGGTACCGATCAGCGTGTAGGTGAAATGTCCGCCACGGATCATGACAGGCAGCAGGTCATGTCTGGCGGTGACGAACCAGGCAGCAAAGGATATCGCCGCCGCGACCGCGATGATGCTGCCCAGGATCGCCCGTACCTCGGATCCCGGGATTTTCGGGCCGCCATCCTTGTCCTTCAGGAACGCATAGCCGAGCACGAGAGCCGGAAATACGATGTGCCAGATCTGGTAAAGCCAGGCGGTTGTCTGCGGGCCGGCATTGAGCAGCCCGGTCGGAGCAAAGACACCTGGAAAGCTCAGGCCGTGGACGATCGCAGCGGCCGCGGTGAACAAATATCCACTTGCGAGCAGCAGCAGCGCCCGCGAGCGCAGAATAGTGAACTGCGAAAACAGCAGGATGGCCGTGATGAGATCGTTGATCGCGAGCGCGGATTGATAACTGGCAATGAAAGCCGGCACCGGGGTCAGTGGCACCGTGGCATAAACCGCAGCGATGACGAACAGAATCGACGAGACCGCGACGACGGCGAGAGCCCGCGCGCGATCACGGCTGCTCGCCGGCAGGGTCGATAGAAAGATGTTGCGTTCGTCAGCCGTCAGCATCGTTGTCCCTGGCAAACTGGCATCGAACGCGCCATCGGACCAGTACCAAATGCGCGAACATTAACCTATCCACTGAAGTGGCGTATCTAGCCGATAGGCGGATATCGATCGGGAGGACTAACAGACTAAAAACAGCAGGCGACGCGGAGCTGCTCAGGGGCCGAAATGGGCACGCCAAGTCTACAATGAGGTCGGGCCGGATGGAATCAACCCCAGGCTACATACTACCCATTCAATTCATGGCCGGAAAGACAGGTCCCGGGTAACCGGCCCTTTACCCAAACGCTGAATATTCTACGCGGCACTGCGTCTTCGTCGGGTACTTTTATCATAGGCTATCTGCGCGGCCGTTCGGGAATTTTTTTCATGCCCCGTGTTCTTGTGATCGACGACCAGTCCGACGTGCGCACGATGATCTCGATCGTGCTGCGGATCAACCAATTCGAAATCGTCGAGGCCGCCACCGCCGAAGCGGGATTGAAGGCATTCGAAGCTGAGGATTTCGACCTCGCGATCGTCGATATCTTCCTGCAAGGTTCGAACGGCTCCGATGTGATCGCGACGATGCGCGAGCGGGTGCCCGACCTGCCTGTCGTCGCGATATCCGGCATGACGGCGCTCGACTTCCTGTCGAAATCACCTGAACTGGCTGGCGTGGTCTGCCTGCAAAAGCCGTTTCGTCCGACCGACCTGATCCGCGCGATCGAAGCGGCCGGGGAAGCGATGCGGCCATCGGCGGGCGCCGTTGCCGGGGCGGCGGCGCGGTAATCCGCCCGTCAGCCGTCACGGCCGGGCTGACTGTCCAACGCGCCGGCTGCCGGCATCACCCGCCACGGTTTCCCGAGGCGGAGCCGGATCGGGCGCGGTCTGGCGCGCCAGCGGAACCAGGAGCCGGCAAACGAGACCTTCCGGGCGCCAATCGAATTCGGCCTTTCCGCCGAGCTGCGACTCGATGCTGGCGATAACGCTCCGTGTGCCAAATCCCCTTGATATCGGTTTTTCAACCACAGGCCCGCCGGTCTCCATCCAGACGAGGTCGAGGAGCCCCGACTCGAGTTCCCACTTCACCGATAGCCGGCCCGTCAACGCCGACAGCGCGCCATATTTGGCCGAATTGGTGACGAGCTCGTGCAGCGCCAAGGCCACTGTCTGTGCGGTCGCCGGTTGCAGCTGCACCTCGGCGCCGCGCAATGCGATCTGATCGCCCATCGAATATGGCGCCAGCTCTTCGTCGATCAGCTTGCCTATTTCGGCGCCTTGCCAGCTCGACAGTGAAAGCACGGTGTGAACCCGTGCGAGCGCGGTGATGCGCCCTTCGACCGAGCGGATGTAGCTCTTGACGTTTTCGCCGCGCGTCAGCCGAACGATCGACTGAGCCAGCGCCAGCGCGTTCTTGGCGCGGTGGTCGACTTCGCGGGCGAGCAGGGTCTGGCGCTCTTCGGCCTGCTTGCGTTCGGTGATGTCGACCGTCACGCCGCTGACGCGGATGACACGGCCGTCCTTGTCGGTGCTCGCTGCGGCTGTTCCCGCGCACCAGCGCACTTCGCCATCGGGGCGGATGATGCGAAATTCCGCTTCGTAGGATTTCGCGCCTCGGGCGAAACTCGCCCACGCATCGTGCAGTTCCAGGACGTCGTCCGGATGGATCAGGGCCTGAATATTGGCCGGTGTCAGCTCAATGCTGCCGGGATCGACGCCGAGAATTTGATATTGGCCCTCGTCCCACATCCAGTCGCCATTGACCCAGTCCCAGTCCCACGACCCCATCTTTCCCGCGGCGATCGCCAGGCTCCGGCGCTGCTCGCTTTCCAACAGCCGCGCATGGGATTCTTCCAGTTCGGCGGTGCGGGCCCGAACCCGGTCCTCGAGCTCGACGTTGAGCCGCTCCAGCTGACGGGTCTTGCGATAGAGTTCGGCGAACACCTTGATCTTGGCGCGCAACACTTCAGGCACCACCGGCACCGGAACGTAGTCGACCGCGCCCATCTCGTAGCCGCGCAGGCGGTCCAGATCGCTGACCTGGATCGCGGAGATAAAGATCATCGCGGTCTTCTGGAAACGGGGATGTTCGCGGATCATCGCGGCGAGCTCGAAACCGTCCAGTTCCGGCATGCAAACGTCGACCAGGATGATGGCGACGTCGTTCTTCAGCAGGAACTCGAGCGCCTCGCGCCCCGAGGCCGCCGAGACCAGGTTCTCTCCAAGCTCCTTCAGAATGACCTCATAGGCGAGCAGCTTTGCCGGCTGATCGTCCACCAGAAGTATGTTTACTTTCTCTTGGTCCATCATCTGCGCGCCGATCAACGGTGGAGCCACATACGGATGGCAAGGAGCAACTGCTCGGTGTTGACTGGTTTTGCCAGATAATCCGAGGCTCCGGCCTCGAGGCATTTCTCGCGGTCGCCCTTCATCGCTTTGGCGGTCAGCGCGATGATGGGCAGGCGGCCAAACGACGGGTTTTGCCTGATCACCCCGATGGTCTGGTAGCCGTCCATCTGCGGCATCATGATATCCATCAGCACGATCGCTATCTTGGGATTGGATTCGACCAGCGCAATGGCCTCATGGCCGGTGGTCGCCGTCAGCACCTTCATGCCGCGCCGTTCCAGCACGCTCGACAGCGCGAAGATGTTCCGGGCGTCGTCGTCCACCAGAAGCGCGGTCTTGCCAACGAGATCCTCATCGGAACTATTGAGTTTCTCCAGCATCCTCTGCTTTTCGACCGGCAATTCCGTGATCACACGGTGCAAAAACAGCGACGTTTCGTCGAGCAGGCGTTCCGGCGATTCCACGCCCTTGACCACGATGCTGCGGGCCATGGTGTGGAGTTCCGCGTCTTCCTCGGCGGAAAGTTCCCGCCCTGTGAACACGACCACCGGCACGTTCGACAGCGCCTCGTCGTTGCGGATCTGGTCGAGTACCTCGAAACCGCTCATGTCCGGTAGCCGCAGATCCAGCACGACGCAGTCGCAGGGGTTGTCGCGCAGGGTCGAGAGGGCGCCGGCGCCGGTATCGCTGGTGAGGATCTCGATATCTACGTGATCGAGCAGGGCCTTGATGCTCATCTGCTCGGCGGCGTTGTCTTCCACAATCAGAAGACGCTTGCGCCGCGGCTTGGCGTATTCCTTGATCTGGGACAGTGCGGCGCTGACGCCTTCGGTGGTGGTCGGCTTGTTGACGAAGGAAAACGCGCCGCGTGCCAGCGCGTGCTGGCGATCCTCGTCGAGCGTGATGATCTGCACCGGAATGTGCCGGGTCAGCGGATTATGCTTGAGCTGGCTCAGCACGGTCCAGCCCAGCATGTCCGGCAGGAACACGTCGAGCGACACCGCCGTGGGCTGGAACTGCTTGGCGAGTTCAAGCGCCTCGGCGCCGCGATTGGCGACCAGGACCTTGAAGCCCTTGTCGCGGGCGAGATCGATCAGCACCCGCGCGTAGTGCGGATCGTCCTCGACGATCAGGAGGATGGTGTCGCCGGCCTCGAGATTGAGCCGGTCATCCGGCAGCTGCTCGATCACCCGCTCCTGGGTCGCGGCAACCTGCAGCGCCGGCGCGGTCAGATAGGGCGACGGGGCAGGGGTGCGCGGCGCGACGGTGGGCCCGGAATATTTCAAGGGCAGATACAGGATGAAGGTGCTGCCCTTGCCCGGCGCGCTGCGCAGATGGATCTCGCCGCCGAGCAGGCTCGCAAGTTCGCGGCTGATGGCGAGGCCGAGACCCGTGCCGCCATATTTCCGGCTGGTGCCGGCATCGGCCTGCTGGAACGCTTCGAAGATCAGCTTCTGTTTTTCCGGCGGAATGCCGATGCCGGTATCGGTGACCTCGAAGGCCACGACGGCGGGGGCATGGTTGAGGATGGGGTGTTCGGTGCTCCATCCGCCGAGCGCGGCCGACACGGTCAGCCGCACACCGCCTTCGGCGGTGAACTTGAACGCGTTCGACAGCAGGTTCTTTAGCACCTGCTGCAGGCGTTTGGAGTCGGTCACCATGCTGCGGGCGAGGTTCTCGTCGACGCTGATGTTGAACGAGAGCTGTCGGTTGTCGGCTTCGTGCCTGAACGGCCGGCCGACGGTTTCCAAAAGGTTCGAGGTCAGGATTTCCTCGGCATCGACCGTCACCGTTCCGGATTCGATCTTGGACAGGTCGAGGATGTCGCTGATCAGGTTGAGCAGGTCGGTGCCGGCGCCGTGGATGGTGCGGGCGAACTCGACCTGCTTGGCCGACAGATTGCCGTCGGGGTTTTCGGTGAGCTGCTGGCCGAGGATCAGGATGCTGTTGAGCGGCGTGCGCAGCTCGTGCGACATGTTGGCGAGGAATTCGGACTTGTACTTCGAGGTCAGCGAAAGCTCGGTCGCCTTCTCCTCGAGCGCGCGCCGCGCCTGTTCGATTTCCTGGTTCTTTCTTTCCACCTCGACGTTGCGTTCGGCGAGCTGCTGGGCCTTCTGCTCGAGCTGTTCGTTGGTCTGCTGCAGTTCCTTCTGTTGGGTCTGCAATTCGCCGGCGAGCTGCTGCGACTGCTTCAACAGGCCTTCGGTCTGCATCGTGGCCTCGATCGAATTGAGCACGATGCCGATGGAGTCGGTGAGCTGTTCGAGGAAGGTCATCTGCGAGGTCGTGAACGAGCTGATCGATCCGAGTTCGATGACGGCCTTCACCTGGCTTTCGAACAGCACCGGAAGCACGACGAGATTTCGCGGGACCACGCGAAGAAGGGCGGAGTTGATCGGGGTGGCGTCGGCGGGAATGTCGGAAAGAATGCGCTGGCGCTTGTCCATCGCAGCTTGCCCGACCAGCCCTTGGCCGAACTGCACGACCTCCTTGTGCGGGCTGGCGCCGTCGCCGGCATAGGCCGAGAGCAGGCGCAGCTGCGGATTTTCCTCGTTCTCGACCTGGTAGATGACGCCCATATGGGCGTTCACCAGCGGCGTCAGTTCGGTAAGCAGCAGCCGGCCGACCGTGGTGAGATCGCGCTGGCCCTGCAGCATGTTGGTGAATTTGGCGAGGTTGGTCTTCAGCCAGTCCTGTTCCGAGTTCACGTCCGTGGTCAGGCGGAGAGTGCCGATCATGGTGTTGATGTTGTCTTTGAGTTCGGCGAGTTCGCCGCGTGCGTCGACCTGGATCGAGCGGGTAAGGTCGCCTTTTGTCACCGCGGTCGCGACCTCGGCGATGGCGCGCACCTGCGAGGTCAGATTGGCGGCGAGCAGGTTGACGTTGCCGGTAAGGTCCTTCCAGGTGCCGGCAGCGCCGGGCACGTTGGCCTGGCCGCCGAGCCTTCCTTCGACGCCGACTTCGCGCGCCACCGAGGTGACCTGATCGGCGAAGGTCGCCAGCGTCTCGGTCATGTTGTTGATGGTATCGGCGAGCGCGGCGACTTCGCCCTTCGATTTCACCGTCAGGTCCTGCTTCAAATCGCCGTTGGCGACCGCGGTCACCACCTTGACGATGCCGCGGACCTGTTCGGTCAAATTGGCCGCCATGAAGTTGACGGTGTCGGTGAGGTCCTTCCAGGTGCCGGCGACGCCGGGCACCTGCGCCTGGCCGCCGAGCTTGCCCTCGGTGCCGACCTCGCGCGCGACGCGGGTTACTTCGCCGGCGAACGCGTTCAGCTGATCGACCATCGTGTTGATGGTGTTCTTGAGTTCGAGGATTTCGCCCTTCACGTCGACCGTGATCTTGCGCGACAAGTCGCCGCGCGCCACCGCCGTGGTGACCTCGGCGATGTTGCGGACTTGCGTCGTCAGGTTGGCTGCCAGCAGGTTGACGTTGTCGGTCAGGTCCTTGAACGTTCCGCCGACGCCGGGCACCACCGCCTGGCCGCCGAGGCGTCCCTCGGTGCCGACTTCGCGCGCGACGCGGGTCACTTCGGCCGCGAACGAGCGCAGCTGTTCGACCATCGTGTTCAAGGTGTCCTTGAGCAGCAGGATTTCGCCGCGCACGTCCACGGTGATCTTCTTGGACAGGTCGCCGCCGGCGATCGCGGTCGCGACCTCGGCGATGTTGCGGACCTGCGCCGTCAGGTTGGAGGCCATGAAGTTGACGTTGTCGGTGAGGTCCTTCCAGGTGCCGGCGACTTCGGGCACTTGCGCCTGGCCGCCGAGCTTGCCTTCGGTGCCGACCTCGCGCGCCACGCGCGTCACCTCGGAGGCGAAGGCGTTGAGCTGATCGACCATCGTGTTGACGGTGTTCTTCAGCTCGAGAATCTCGCCCTTGACGTCCACGGTGATCTTCTTGGACAGGTCGCCCTTCGCCACCGCCGTGGTCACTTCGGCGATGTTGCGGACCTGGCCGGTGAGGTTGCCGGCCATCGAGTTGACGTTGTCGGTAAGATCTTTCCAGGTGCCGGCGACGCCGGGCACGTTGGCCTGACCGCCGAGCCGGCCTTCGGTGCCGACCTCGCGCGCCACGCGGGTCACTTCGCCCGCGAAACGGTTGAGCTGGTCGACCATCGTGTTGAGCGTTTCCTTGAGCTGCAGGATCTCGCCGCGCACGTCCACGGTGATCTTGCGCGACAGGTCGCCGCCGGCGATCGCGGTCGCGACTTCGGCGATGTTGCGGACCTGCGCGGTCAGATTGCCGGCCATCGAGTTCACGCTGTCCGTCAAGTCCTTCCAGGTGCCGGCGACGCCGGGCACTTCGGCCTGGCCGCCGAGCTTGCCGTCGGTACCGACCTCGCGCGCCACGCGGGTCACTTCGCCGGCAAAGGCGTTGAGCTGGTCGACCATCGTGTTCAGCGTTTCCTTCAGCTGAAGGATTTCGCCTGACACGTTGACGGTGATCTTCTTGGACAAGTCGCCCTTGGCGACGGCGGTGGCGACTTCGGCGATGTTTCGGACCTGGCCGGTGAGGTTGCTGGCCATCGAGTTGACGCTGTCGGTCAAGTCCTTCCAGGTGCCGGCGACGCCGCGCACCAGGGCCTGGCCGCCGAGCTTGCCTTCGGTGCCGACCTCGCGCGCTACGCGGGTGACTTCGCCGGCAAACGCATTGAGCTGGTCGACCATCGTGTTGACGGTGTCCTTCAGCTCCAGAATTTCGCCGCGCACGTCCACCGTGATCTTCTTCGACAAGTCGCCATTGGCGACCGCCGTCGTCACTTCGGCGATGTTGCGGACCTGAGCCGTCAGGTTGCTCGCCATCGAGTTGACGCTCTCGGTGAGATCCTTCCAGGTGCCGGCGACGCCGAGCACGTTGGCCTGACCGCCGAGCCGCCCGTCGGTACCGACTTCGCGCGCGACGCGCGTGACTTCGCCGGCAAACGCGTTGAGCTGGTCGACCATCGTATTGAGGGTTTCCTTCAGCTGAAGGATTTCACCGGATACGTTGACGGTGATCTTCTTGGAAAGGTCGCCGCCCGCGATCGCGGTCGCGACGTCGGCAATGTTACGGACCTGCGCGGTCAGGTTGGAGGCCATGAAGTTGACGTTGTCGGTGAGGTCCTTCCAGGTACCGGCGACGCCGGGCACCTGGGCCTGACCGCCCAATTTGCCCTCGGTGCCGACCTCGCGCGCGACGCGCGTCACTTCGGAGGCAAACGAGTTGAGCTGGTCCACCATCGTGTTGATGGTGTCTTTCAATTCCAGAATTTCGCCGCGGACGTCCACCGTGATTTTTCGCGAGAGGTCGCCGCGGGCCACCGCGGTGGTGACGTTGGCGATGTTGCGGACCTGCGCGGTGAGGTTGCCGCACATCGCGTTGACGGAGTCGGTGAGATCCTTCCAGGTGCCGGCGACGCCGGGCACGATCGCCTGACCGCCGAGCTTGCCGTCGGTGCCGACTTCGCGGGCCACACGCGTCACTTCGGAAGCGAACGAGCGCAACTGGTCCACCATCGTATTGATGGCTTCCTTCAGCTGCAGGATCTCGCCGCGGACGTCGACCGTGATCTTTTTCGACAAGTCGCCATTGGCGACCGCGATGGTGACTTCGGCGATGTTGCGGACCTGGCCGGTGAGGTTGTTGGCCATGGAGTTGACGCTCTCGGTCAAATCCTTCCACACGCCGGTCACTTCCGGCACCTGCGCCTGGCCGCCGAGCTTGCCCTCGGTGCCCACCTCGCGCGCCACGCGCGTCACTTCCGAGGTGAACACGCTGAGCTGCTTGATCATCGTGTTGACGATGTTGGCGGACTGCAAAAATTCGCCGCCCAGCGGGCGGCCATCGACATCAAGTTGCACGGTCTGCAGCAGGTCTCCCTGCGCCACGGCGGCGACCGCCCGGGTCACCTCGCGGGTCGGCCATAGCAGGTCGTCGATCAGCGTATTGACCGACCCTTCCATGTCCGCCCACGAGCCGCTCGAAAGATCGAATTTGACGCGCTGGCGGGTTTTGCCCTCGCGGCCGACGACCTGTCCGACACGCTCCAGCTGCTGCGCCATTCGTTGATTGGCGGCGACGATCTCGTTGAATGTATCGGCGATCTTGCCCTCGATGCCGAGATGATCACCGGTCATCCGCACCGAGAAATCGCCGGAGCGCATCGCCTGCAGCGCGTGCAGCAGGTCCTGCATCGGGTCGGGCGTGCCGTTGGCTTGCGCCTTGGCTTTGGAGACGCGGCGGACCGGAGGTGATGCTCCAGGGGAAAGATCACTCATGGTGTCTCCTCGAGGCGATTTCGCGCGAATCTGGCCGCTGGCATGCGATTGCGCCATAAGACGTGCCGCCCGATCGGAGATCAAGGTGGAACAGCAGGTGATGCAGCAAAATCAATGACATGGAACCCAGCCCGAACTGTTTAAAACCGCTCGGATGCTTTTGGTTCCACCGCCCCGGGAAAAAAGTTCCATATTGTGAAAGGCCGTTAACCATTGCGGGCTTCGGGCTTTCCTTGATGAACGCGCCGCAAACAAAAAACGCCCCGGCAAAGCCGGGGCGTTGGTTGCTGACAAAGCTTGGGAGGGGTCTTAAGAACCCTTCGGATTGATCTCGGTGTAGTTGCCCTTGGCATCCCACTTGTAGACGACATAGTCGATCGCCTTGATGTCGCCCTTGGCATCGAAGCCCATCTTGCCGAGCACGGTATCCCACTCACCGGCCTTGATGGTTTCCATCACCTTCTTCGGGTCGGTCGTACCGGCCTTTGCCACCGCCTTCGACCAGACCTGAATCGTGGCGTAGGTGTAGAGGGTGTAGCCTTCGGGATCGATGTTCTTGGCCTTGAACTTGGCGACGATCTCCTTGGCGGTCGCCTTGTTGCGCGGGTCGGGACCGAAGGTGAACAGCGTGCCTTCGGCGGCGGGACCTGCGATCGAGGCGAACTCCTTGTCGTTCAATGCGTCGCCCGCCATCAACACCGTCTTCAGGCCCTGGTCGCGCATCTGGCGCAGGATCAGGCCGGATTCCTGATGATAACCACCGACAAAGACCAGATCGATATTGTCGCGCTTCAGCCGCGACACGATCGCGTTAAAATCCTTATCGCCCTTGTTGTAGGATTCGAACATCTTCTCGGTGACGCCGGCCTTGTTGAGCGCCTTCTTGGTTTCGTCGGCGAGGCCTTTGCCATAGGTGGTCTTGTCGTTGAGGATGGCGACGTTCTTGCCCTTGTAGTTCTTGACGATGTAATCGGCGGCGACCAGGCCCTGCTGATCGTCGCGGCCGCAGACGCGCGCCACGTTCCAGAGCTTGCGCTCGGTGAACAGCGGGTTGGTCGAGGCCGGCGTAATCTGCAGCACGTTGCCGTCGGCATAGGCTTCCGACGCCGGGATCGACGAGGACGAGCAGAAGTGACCGGCGACGAACGGGATCTTCGCGCTGGCGAACTTTTCCGCCACCGAGCGCGCCTGCTTGGGATCGCAGGCATCGTCACCGACCTGCAGCGCCAGCTTCTTGCCTGCGACGCCGCCGGCGGCGTTGATGTCGGCCACCGCCTGTTCGGCACCGTTTTTCATCTGCCGGCCGAATGCGGATTCGCCGCCCGTCATCGGGCCCGCCACTGCAATATTGATGTCCTGCGCCAGCGCGCTCGCCGATAGCGCGAATGATGCGCCCAATGCCAGGCCGATGAGTTTCAGTGATTTCATGAGTGTCCTCGCGGGGATAATCGCTACGGGACGCACCCGGCGAACCGGGTACGCAAACCGGGGCCATTGTCCGCTGATTTTGCGGCGAAGTCATCGGCAAAATTCGGGCAAGTCCACGGTCCGTTCGCAGCATCTTGCCGCAGACCTATGTCGTCCCGGCCTAGTGCGCAAATTGCGCACGGGGGGCCGGGACCCATAACCACAGGCTTTAGTTGGGGTGAAACGTCTAACTTCAGCGCAAATCGTGAGATCACGCGGTATGGGTCCCGGCCCCCCGTGCGCAATTGCGCACTAGGCCGGGACGACGCGGGAGGCTAGCCCCGCCGGCCGCCCTCCAGATAGGCGGCGCGGATTTCGGGGCGCTGCAGCAATTCGCTGCCGGTGCCGGAGAGCGTGATCAGGCCGTTGACCATGACATAGCCGCGATGGGCGAGTTTCAGCGCGTGATTGGCGTTTTGCTCGACGATCAGCACGGTCAGGCCGTCCTGCCGGTTCAGGGTCCGGATGGCGTCGAAAATCTGCCGCGCGATCAGGGGGGCGAGGCCGAGCGACGGCTCATCGAGCATCAGCAGGCGCGGCCGGCTCATCAGGGCTCGGCCGATCGCCAGCATCTGCTGCTCGCCGCCCGACAAGGTTCCGCCGCGCTGGGTCATGCGTTCCTTGAGCCGCGGGAACAGGTTGAAAATGCGCTCCAGGCCGCTGGCGCGGTCGGCCTCGCTGGAATTGGTCGCGTCGGCGCCCATTTGCAGGTTTTCCGCCACGCTCATGCGTGGGAAAATCCGGCGGCCTTCCGGGGACTGGGCGATGCGCAGCCGCGCGATCTCGTGCGTCGGCACGCCGGTGATGTCCTGGCCGTCATATTCGATCCGGCCGGCGCGGGCGCGGGGCCTGCCGAACACCGTCATCATCAGGGTCGATTTGCCGGCGCCGTTGGCGCCGATCAGGGCGACGATCTCGCCGGCGCCGACCTCGATATCGACGCCTTTCAGCGCCTCGATCTTGCCATAGGCCGCGCGCAAGCCGCGGATCGCGAGCAGGGGCGTTGTCGGGGACGATGCGGTCACGTTCCGCTCTCCATCACCGCGATGGCTTCCTCCTCGTCGGCGCCGAGATAGGCGGCGATCACCTTGGGGTCGTCGCGGACGTGTTGCGGCGTGCCCTCGGCGATCTTGACGCCGTAGTCCATCACGACGACGTGGTCGGAGATTTCCATCACCACCGACATGTCGTGCTCGATCAGGAGGATCGAGGTGCCCTGATTCGCGCGGATAGCGAGCAGCAGCTCGCTCAGGCTTGCGCTCTCCCGCGCATTCAGCCCGGCGGCCGGCTCGTCGAGGCAGAGCAGCGCCGGTTCAGTGCACATCGCGCGCGCGATTTCGAGGCGGCGCTGGTCGCCGTAGGGCAGGTTGCCGGCGGCATCGTCGGCGCGGTCGAGCAGGCCAATGCGCTCCAGCCACGTTCGCGCCAGATCGATCGCCGCTTTCTCCGCGACGCGCCACGACGGCGCGCCGATCAGTCCGAGCAGGGTGAGGCCGGAGGCGCGCATGAGCGCATTGTGCTGTGCCACCATCAAATTCTCCAGCGCCGTCATGCCGGGAAAGAGCCGGATGTTCTGGAAGGTGCGCGCGACTTTCGCCTGCTTGGAAATCCGGAAATCGTTCAGCCGCTCGAGCTGGATGTTGCGGCCGTCATCATGCGCCAGCCGCATGCTGCCGCTGGTCGGCTTGTAGAAGCCGGTGATGCAGTTGAAGACGGTGGTCTTGCCGGCGCCGTTCGGTCCGATCAGCGCCGTGATCTTGCGCCGTTCGGCGCCGAAGGAGAGGTCGTTGACCGCGACGATGCCGCCGAAGCGCATCGACAAATGATCGACGGAAAGGATGTGGTCGGCGCTCATCCGTGCCCCTCCTTGACAAGGTCGGACGAGATCGCCTGGTTGCGTTCCAGGAACACGGTCGGCGCACGGTGACCGATCAGGCCGCGCGGGCGCCAGATCATCAACAGCACCATCGCCATGCCGAACACCAGCATGCGATACTGGTCGAGCCCGCGGAACAGTTCGAAGCCGCCGATCATGGCAAGCGCCGCCAGCGCCACGCCCAGCTGCGAGCCCATGCCGCCCAGCACCACGATCGCCAGCACCAGCGCCGATTCATGGAAGGTGAAGGATTCCGGGCTGATGAAGCCTTGTCTGGTCGCGAAGAACGCGCCGGCGAGCCCGCCGAACATCGCACCGGTCGCAAACGCCGTCAGTTTTGTCGTTGTCGTGTTGATGCCGAGCGCGCGGCAGGCGACTTCGTCCTCGCGCAGGGCTTCCCAGGCGCGGCCGATCGGCAGGCGGCGCAGCCGGATCGTCACCCAGTTGGTGAGCAGCGCCAGCGCCAGGATCAAATAGAACAGAAACACGATGCGGTGGGTCGGCGAGAATTCGATGCGGAGCATGGCCGCGAGCCCGTCGTCGCCGGGCGAGAGCGGAATGCCGAACATGGTCGGCCGGGGAATGCCAGTGACGCCGTTCGGACCGCCGGTTACGCTTTGCCAGTTGAGCAGGACGAGGCGGATGATCTCGCCGAAGGCGAGGGTGACGATGGCGAGATAGTCGCCGCGCAGTCGCAGCACGGGAAAGCCGAGCAGCACACCCCAGAAGGCGGCGAGGATGCCGGCCAGCGGCAGACAGATCCAGAACGACAGCCCGAAATTGGTCGCCAGCAGCGCGTAGGAATAGGCGCCCACCGCATAGAACGCGACATAGCCGAGGTCGAGCAGGCCGGCGAGGCCGACCACGACGTTCAGCCCCCATCCCAACATCACATAGGTCAGCACCAGGATGCCGAGATCCAGAATGTAGCGCTCATTGTAGAAGATCACCGGCACCAGAAAGGTGAAGATCAAGAGCACCGGCGCGACGAGGCGAGCCCCGAGCGAGAGCGCCGATGTCACCTGTGGCGGCACGACGCGCACGGTGCCGACCGGTCCCCACCATTGCCGCAGCAACTCGACGACGATGCTGCCGCCGAACACGGTTGCGACCATCATGGCGAGGTCGCCGAAGCGGGTCCAGTAGGTCAGTTGGCCGTCTGATCCTGCTTCGGTGCGCACGCCGATCATCAGCGAGAACAGCACCAATGCTACCAGCGCGCTGATCAGGGCCTTCTTGAAGATGAAGGCGACGCCCGGTGCGCGTGAGGTTTGCATGGCGGCGGCGGGGTTTGCGCTCACGCGGCGGCCCGTCAGACTTTTTCGACTTCAGGCCGGCCGAGCAGGCCGGTCGGAAGGAAGATCAGGACGACGATCAGGATCGAAAACGCCGCGACGTCCTTGTATTCGACCGAGAAGTAGGCCGACCATAGCGTCTCGATCAGCCCGATCAGGAGTCCGCCCAGCATCGCGCCGGGCAGCGAGCCGATGCCGCCGAGCACGGCGGCGGTGAACGCCTTGATGCCGGCGACGAAGCCCATGAAGAAATCGACCAGGCCGTAATAGAGCAGGTACATCATGCCGGCGACCGCGGCGAGCGCCGCGCCGATCACGAAGGTCATGGAGATGGTGCGGTCGACGTCGACGCCGAGCAGCGAGGCCATGGTCTGGTCCTGCTCGCAGGCGCGCATGTCGCGGCCGAGCCGCGTGCTCGATACCAGCCAGGTGAACAGCGCGAGCAAGACGACGGTCGTGATCACGACGATGATCTGGATGTTGGACAATTGCACCACGAAGCCGCCGGCGCCCTCATGCAGCGTGTAGCCGCCGGTGATGATCGGCGGCACCGGTTTGACACGCGCGCCCTGCGCGACTTGGGAATAATTGGTCAGCACGAATGACATACCGATGGCTGACAGCATCGGGGCGAGGCGGAACGAATGCCGCAGCGGCCGGTAGGCGATGCGCTCCACCGTCCAGCCATACAGCGCGGTGATCGCCATCGATACCAACAGTACGACCAGCAGGATCAGGGGGATCGCGGTCAGGCCGAACGAAACCAGGATCAGGAACGTGATCAGGGCAATGAAGCCGCCGATCATGAAAATATCGCCATGGGCGAAATTGATCATGCCGACAATGCCATAGACCATGGTGTAGCCGATGGCGATCAGGCCGTAGATCGAGCCGAGCACGAGGCCGTTGATCAGTTGCTGGGCGAAATAATCCATGCGCTGCCGTATCTAGAGGTCAACGCGCCGAGGCCACCGGCAGCCTTGATCGACGCGTCGTATCGTTTTCTTACAGTTTGGAACCGGGGGCGGCAACAGTGGCGGCTGCGGCTTAAAGGGCTTGTACAGAGCTAGTTTTGAACTGCCGGTTCCCAGGGAGTTCCTTGGGTCACAATGCCAACACGGCTTTGCCGCGCAATCATCCCGCTGGAACCGGTGTTCCCCCGCAACCAAACTCCCGACTTCTCGTTGACTGCGACGACGTTCAACAAGGGAGATTCCCATATGAACAACCCGACCCAAAAGCCGGGCCAGCAGAACCAGAACCCGGGTCAGAAGCCCGGCCAGCAGCAGCAGGGCGGTGGTCAAAAGCCCGGTCAGCAGCAGCAGGATCCGAGCCGCCGTCAGGGCGAGCGACCCGGCGAGATGCCGGATCAGGACCGCTAGACTAGTTCTCAGGACCGCTGGTTCGAACATAAGCGAAAACGAAGGAAGGCCCCGCCGAAAGGCGGGGCTTTTCCCGTATGCGGGGAGGCCTTGTGCTACTTGTCACCCCCGGGCAGAAGCGCGAAGCGCGTCTTCGCGCTAGGTGACCCGGGGGTCCATCTTTTTTCAAGGGCGATGGATTGTCGGGTCAAGCCCGGCAATGACATGTGTACTCCGGCCGGCTGCCGGGGCAATTAAGGTAAACAAAGGGTTTAAATTGCCGCTCGCCGTTTAAGGGAGTTACGTCGCCGTCAGCCCGCCGCCTCGAAGCGCGGCGGGACCAACGGGAAGCGACATGGCCAAACACTGGCGGCTCAGTTCACTCAGCGGCGTGCTGCTGGCGGCGTATTTCATTCCGGCCTGGACCCTGATCGCGTTCAAGATCATGGTTTCGCCGATCCACGGCCTCTACGACCGGCCCAACATTTCGCTGGCGCTGTTCGTCAGCGATCATCTGCAACTGGCGGGCGCGGCGACCGTGCGTTTCGCCTGGCTGTTGGCGCTCGGGCGGATGACGGTGGTGGCGTTCTTTGCGGTCTTCCTGGTGTTCGTGACCCGCGCTGCGATCCGCAAGAGTGGCGGCTGCAATGAGGCGCTCGGCATGGCGCTGGCGATCGGCAGCGTTATCAGCTTTGCGGGCGTGCTGATGGCGTCGCAGGCCGGTGAGACCGCCGCCCTTCGGATGCATGCGGCCGAACTGTTGATGATGCTCGGCACCGTGATCGTGATGCTGGTCGAGGCGCCGGCGCAAAAGCCGGCGGATGCCGGCGTTACATCCGGCGAGCTATCCCTTCAGCAGACCTAGTTCGGCGACGATCCCTGCGGCTTCCTTGACGGCGTGGTTGGCCGCGGGCACGCCGCAATAGATCGCCTGCTGCAGGATGATCTCCTTGATATCGTCAGGCGTGAAGCCGCCTTCGGCGAGGGCCGCGCGCACATGCAGGCGGAATTCATCCCACTGCCCGAGCGCGACCATCGTGCCGATCACCAGCACGCGGCGGGTGCGATGGTCGAAATGCGGCCGGGTCCAGATATCGCCCCAGGCATAGCGGGTGATCAGGTCCTGGAAATCGCTGTTGAACGCATTGCGGCCCGCGATCGATTTGTCGACCCATTCATTGCCGAGCACTTTTCGGCGCTGGGTCATGCCGTTCTCGCGGCGCTTGTCGTCGTCCATTGCTGTCTCCTTCCGTCATTGCGAGCGCAGCGAAGCAATCCATCGTGCAACCAAGGAAGTATGGATTGCTTCGCTGCGCTCGCAATGACGATCGTTAGCGTTGCGTCAGGAAGCCGACCACCGCGTCGGTGAAGGCGTGCGGCTGCTCGACATTGGAAATATGCGCGGCGTCCAAAATCGTCATGCTGGCGCCGGGAATCTGGCTGCGGATGAATTCACCCGCCGCAACCGGCGTCGACATGTCGTGGCGTCCGGCAATCACCAGGGTCGGGCTCTTGATCTTCGGCAGCATCTCGCGGTTATCCAGCGTCGACAGCGCCTCGCAGCAGGCGAGGTAGCCCTCGACCGGCGTCGACAGCATCATCGCCTTCATGTTGGCGGTGATCTGCGGCTCGCGTTCGCGAAAATCCGCCGTCAGCCAGCCGCCGATCACGGTGTCCGCGACCGCGGCGATGCCGCCTTCCTTCACCGCCTTGATGCGGTTGTGCCAGTTGGTCGGGTCCGGATAGTGGCAGGCGGTGTTGGCGAGAATGAGTTTGCCGAATCTCTCCGGCGCATTGGCGCCCAGCCATTGCCCGACCATGCCGCCCATCGACAGCCCGCACCAATGCGTCTTGGCAATATTCAGATCGTCGAGGATCGCCAGCACGTCGCGGCCGAACCGCTCCATCGAATAGGGGCCGGGCGGCACGCTGGATTTGCCGTGGCCACGCCGGTCGTAGCGGATGACGCGAAACACCTCCGTGAGCGCCTTCATCTGCGGCTCCCACATCTGCATGGTCGAGCCCAGCGAATTCGACAGCATCAGCGTCGGCCCGCCGTCGCGGCCTTCGACGGAAACGTTGAGCAGGCACCCGTCGGCGTCGATCATCGGCATGGTGTTTTCCCTCGTCATGCGCGGGCTCGACCCGCGCATCCATCAAAAAAGATTCTATTCAAGAAGATGGATTGCCGGGTCAAGCCCGGCAATGACATCTATTGAATGTCCAGTGAAGCGAGCAGGCGGTCGATCAGGGCTTGCGAGTCGCCCTGATAGGCCATCGGCTCGAACAGTTTTGCGATTGTGTCCGTGCTGAGCTGCGCGGTGACATTTGAGTCCGCGCCAATTACGTCGCGCAGATGCTTCTTTTCGGCGACCGCTTTCTTGCTGGCCGCCTCGATCACATGATGTGCGTCGCTCTTGCCGATTTTCTCGGCCAGCGCGAACGTCACCGCTTCGGCCATGATCAGCCCATCGGTTGCGTCGAGATTGGCGCGCATCCTGACGGCATCGACTTCCAGCCCCTCGGCGATGTCGACGATGGCTGCAAGAGCTCCCGAGGTGACCAGCAGCAAGGTCGGCAGGGTCGGCCATTCCGCGTGCCAGGGGCCGGCGCTGCGTTCGTGGTCCTGGACCTGGGCGGCAAAAATCGTCGCCGCCAGATTGGGCGCCATGGTGGCGGCGGCGAGCGCGGTCGCGGCCGCCACGGGGTTGCGCTTGTGCGGCATGGTGGAGGAGCCGCCGCGGCCTTCGCCCGACGGCTCAAAGGCTTCGCCGACGTCGGTCTGCATCATCAGGGACACATCGCGGGCGATTTTGCCGCAAGTGCCGGCGAGAATGGCGAGCACGGATGCGGCCTCCGCGATACGGTCGCGGTGGGTGTGCCAGGGCGCCTCGGGCAGCGGGAGTTTCAGCTCCTGCGCCAGTTTTTCGGCGACCAGCAATCCCTGGTCGCCGAGCGCGGCGAGCGTGCCGGCGGCGCCGCCGAACTGCAGCGCCAGCGTCTCGCTGCGCAATCGCCGCAGCCGCTTCTCCGAGCGGTGCAGAGCCGCGGCATATTCGGCAAGCTTGAGGCCGAACGGCATCGGCAGTGCATGCTGCAGCCAGGTGCGGCCGACCACCGCGGTGTTGCGGTGCTGGCGCGCCAGTTTGGCAAAGCCGGCGATGGCGCGGGCGATGTCAGTGAGCAGCGCATCGATGCCGGCGCGCAGGCCGAGCATGGCGCCGGTATCGATCACGTCCTGACTGGTCGCACCCCAATGCACGTAGCGCGCGGCGTCGGCGTCCAGCTTCGCCACATCAGCCGTCAGCGCCTTGACCAGCGGGATCGCGAGATTGCCGGACCGCGTCGCGGCCTCGGCCAATGCGGCAAGGTCGAATGATTCGGCCCGGCACGCGTTCGCGATCGGGCCCGCCGCTTGGTTCGGAATAACGCCGATCACGGCTTCGGCGCGGGCCAGCGCGGCCTCGAAATCCAGCATGTTCTGCAGGCATGCGGCATCGTCGCACACCGCGCGCATCGCGGCGCTCGACAGCATCGGGGCAAGCAGTGGGGACAGGGATGTGCTCATCTGTGCGGACCTAACCATCCCAAGTTGGCGTTGCCAACCCGGTTGGTCACACCAACCTGGGTTGGCAAATGCAACCCGGTTGGCGGTATCCCGGTCACAACACCGGCCGCCAAAATTTGCGGCATTGCGGCGATCCCGGTTGGGCTTTGCGAATATGCATCGCTCATTGTCCCAGGGCGGCCTTTCCTTCTGCGCGGCCGTGCATTACTTGGGAGAACAGTTTTGAAGCGTTACGGGAGACACCACCATGGCCATGACGATGAACGGCGAAGTCCAGCTTGCGGCGTCGCGCGAGGCCGTGTGGGCCAAATTGAACGATCCGGAAGTGCTGAAGGTCTGCATCCCCGGCTGCGAGGAGCTGGAAAAGACCGACGAGCATGGCTTCCGCGCCACCGCGAAAATGAAGGTCGGGCCGGTCTCCGCCCGCTTCAAGGGCAAGGTCACGCTGAGCGATCTCGACCCGCCCAACGGCTACAAGATCTCGGGCGAGGGCGAGGGTGGCGTGGCCGGTTTCGCCAAGGGCGGCGCCACGGTGGCGCTGGCCGAAAAGGATGGCGGCACCTTGCTGAGCTATAATGTCGAGGCCCAGATCGGCGGCAAGCTGGCCCAGCTCGGACAGCGCCTGATCAATGGTTCGGCCAAGAAACTGGCCGACGAATTCTTCGCCAATTTCGCCAAGGCGGTGCAGGGTTGATCCCGGATTGAGGCTTGGCAGCCTCCTGGCCCCGTCCAAGATTCCCGCCTCAAGTCCAGCCCGAATATCCCGTCAAGAGTCCCGCTAAGCCGCATCTGGCCATGCCGGAAGTGAGTGACTGCCAAGGTTGCTCATTGCCGGGATGGCCCATATTATGGCCTTGGAACGATTTTAAACGCCTGCGCAGCCGATATGCGGCAGTGCAGCTCAAGAGAGTGCTGATGGCCAAGATTTCCCTGATCGTGAACGGCAATCCCGTAAACGCCAATGTCGACCCCCGTACCCTCCTGGTCCAGTTTCTCCGCGAAAACCTGCGGCTGACGGGCACCCATGTCGGCTGCGATACCTCGCAGTGCGGCGCCTGCGTCGTCCATCTCGACGGCAAGGCGGTCAAATCCTGCACCACGCTGGCGGTCATGGCCGACGGCCATGAAGTGCGGACCATCGAGGGCCTGGCCGCCGACGGCGCACCGTTGCATCCGATGCAGGAAGCCTTCCGCGAGCACCACGGGCTGCAATGCGGCTTCTGCACCCCCGGCATGATCATGACCGCGGTCGATTTGGTGCACCGCAAAGGCAACGACCTTTCGGACCACGTCATTCGCGAAGAGCTCGAAGGCAATCTGTGCCGCTGCACCGGCTATCAGAACATCGTGACCTCGATCGCCGCCGGCGCCAAGGCGATGGCCAAATCCGACCTTGCTTAAATCCGACCTGGCTTAAGTCCGCCTCGCATCATCGAATTCATCGCGACCGCGATCAGGAAGTCCTCATGTACGAATTCAAATATCATCGCCCCGCGACCGTGCGTCAGGCCGCCAATCTCCTGGTGAAGAACGAAGACGCCAAGGTGATCGCCGGCGGCCACACGCTGGTGCCGGTCATGAAGCAGCGGCTCGCGAGCCCGCCGCATCTGGTCGATCTCTCCCATATCGATGGCCTCGACGGCATCGAGATGAAGGGCCGTTCGCTGGTGATCGGCGCCACCGCCAGGCACGCCGCGGTCGCCACATCGGCCGTCGTCGGCGAAGCCATTCCGGCGCTGGCCGAACTCGCCGGTATGATCGGCGATCCTGCGGTGCGCCACAAAGGCACCATCGGCGGCTCACTCGCCAACAACGATCCGACCGCGGATTATCCCGCAGCCGTTCTGGCGCTCGGCGCCACCATCGTCACCAACAAGCGCCGGCTGAAGGCCGAAGAATTCTTCCAGGGCCTGTTCACGACGGCGCTCGAGAGCGACGAGATCATCACCAAGGTGATGTTCCCGGTGCCGAAGAAGGCGGCCTATATCAAATTCCGCAACCAGGCCTCGCGCTACGCGTTGGTCGGTGTGTTCGTCGCCAAGCGTCCGTCGGATGTCCGCGTCGCCGTCACCGGTGCCGGTTCGGACGGCGTATTCCGCGCCGAATCGTTCGAAGAGGCGTTGAAGAAGCGCTTCTCGCACAAGGTGCTCGATGGCGTTTCCGTTCCGGCCGAAGGGCTGAACAGCGACCTGCACGGCAGCGCCGAGTATCGCGCGCATCTGATCGGCGTACTGACGCGCCGCGCCGTCGAAGCCGCGACGGCGAAGTAAGTTTGCCGTTTCCCGGCTCAGCAAGATTGGCTTTGTCATGAGTGCATCGGCGCTACCGAAATCCGTCGATGCGATGCAGGAGTTGCTGACCTCGCGCGGCTATCTCGCCGAGCGGTCGCTGGCGACGGTGACCTATCTGTCGCTGCGGATGGGCCGACCGCTGTTCCTCGAAGGCGAGGCCGGCGTCGGCAAGACCGAAATCGCAAAGGTGCTGTCGGCCGCCCTTGGCCGCAAGCTGATCCGTCTGCAGTGCTACGAAGGCCTCGACGTTGCCTCCGCGGTCTACGAGTGGAACAGCGCAGCGCAGATGATCGCGATCCGGCTCGCGGAAGCCGGCGGCGACACTGACCGCGACCAGCTTTCCAGCGATATTTTCGCCGAGCGCTTCCTGATCAAGCGGCCGCTGCTGCAGGCGCTGGAGCCCGATGTGGCCGGCGCGCCGGTGTTGTTGATCGACGAACTCGACCGCGCCGACGAGGCGTTCGAGGCGTACCTTCTGGAAATCCTCTCGGACTTCCAGGTGACGATTCCCGAATTCGGCACCGTGAAGGCGCCGCAAGCGCCGATCGTGATCATCACCTCGAACCGCACCCGCGAAATCCACGACGCGCTGAAGCGCCGCTGCCTCTATCATTGGGTGGATTATCCCAATGCCGAGCGCGAGCTGGCGATCGTCAAATCGCGCGTGCCGGATATCTCCGCAAAGCTCTCGCAGCAGGTGGTGCGCTTCGTGCAGGCGCTGCGCGATCAGGATTTCTACAAGTCGCCCGGCGTCGCCGAGACCATCGACTGGGCCACCGCGCTGACCGAACTCGACGCCCGCTCGCTGACGCCGCAAGTCGTCGGCGACACGCTGGGCGCGCTCCTGAAATACCAGGACGACATCGCGCGGATGCAGGGCGACACGCTGCAAAAGGTTTTGAAGGAAGCGACGAGCGACTAGCCGTCATTCCGGGGCACGCAAAGCGTGAACCCGCAATCCATTCGCCAGCACGCACGCTGCTCAATGGATTCCGGGCTCGCGCCAAGGGGCACGCCCCGGAATGACGATAGAGATTGGTTCCATGACAACCATCGATCACCTCAACCCGCCCACCGGCCAAATGGCCGACAACGTCGTCGGCTTTGCCCGCGCGCTGCGCGCGGCCGGGGTTCCGGTCGGGCCGGGTGCGGTCATCGATGCGCTCAACGCGCTGCAGGTGATCGAGATCGGCAATCGCGCCGATGTCTACGCCACGCTGGAAGCGATCTTCGTCAAGCGTCACGAACATGCGCTGATTTTCAAGCAGGCCTTCGACCTGTTCTTCCGCGCCGCCGAAGAGTGGAAGTCGATGCTGGATTCGGTGCCGCTGCCGGACCATGCCAAGAAAAAGCCGCCGCCGGCCTCGCGGCGTGTGCAGGAGGCTTTGGCGCAACCCTCGATGCGCGAGGAGGCCCCGCAGGCCCAGGAGCAGGAGCTGCGGCTCTCCGTCTCCGACAAGGAGATCCTGCAGAAGAAAGATTTTGCGCAGATGAGCGCGGCCGAGATCGCCGAAGTGACGCGCGCGATTGCGGACATGCGATTGCCGCAAGCCGAGCTGCGCACCCGCCGCTATCAGCCGGACGCGCGCGGGCTCAAGCTCGACATGCGCCGGACGCTGCGCGGCTCCTTGCGCACCGGCGGCGAGATCATCGACATCCGAAAGCTCGGGCGGATCGACAAGCCCGCGCCGATCGTGGCGCTGCTCGATATCTCCGGGTCGATGAGCGAATACACCCGCCTGTTCCTGCATTTCCTCCATGCCATCACGGATGCGCGCAAGCGCGTCTCGGTGTTCCTGTTCGGCACCCGCCTGACCAATGTGACGCGCAGCTTACGGGCACGCGATCCCGACGAGGCGCTGGCGCGCTGCTCGTCCTCGGTCGAGGACTGGGCCGGCGGCACCCGCATTGCCACCTCGCTGCACTCGTTCAACAAATTGTGGGGTCGCCGCGTGCTCGGGCAGGGCGCCATCGTGCTCTTGATCTCGGACGGGCTGGAGCGCGAGGCCGACGACAAGCTGGCGTTCGAGATGGACCGGCTGCATAGATCTTGCCGCCGCCTGATCTGGCTCAATCCGCTATTGCGCTATGGCGGGTTCGAGGCCAAGGCGCAGGGCATCAAAATGATGCTGCCGCACGTTGACGAATTCCGCCCGGTGCATAATTTGAGTTCAATGGAAGGGCTGATCGAGGCGCTTTCGGCGCCGCCTCCGCCCCATCATCGCAGCGTGATCCGATCGGCAGCTTGAAACGAGGCCCGCTATGCTCAATCGCGACGAAGACATCCTGCAGGCCGCCGAGGCCTGGCAAAAGGCCGGTCATGGGGTTGCGCTGGCGACCGTGGTCGAAACCTGGGGCTCGGCGCCGCGCCCGGCCGGCTCCAGCCTGGTCATCAATGACGACGGCACGTTCCTGGGCTCGGTGTCAGGCGGCTGCGTCGAAGGCGCTGTCGTCACCGAGGCGCTCGACGTGATCGCGAGCGGCCAGCCTAAAATGCTGGAATTCGGCGTGGCCGACGAGACCGCCTGGAATGTCGGGCTAAGCTGCGGCGGCACCATCCGTGTCTTCGTCGAGAAGGTAGCGCAGTCGTGAAGCTCCAAACTCTTTCCGAAGTGAACATCGAGCGCGCCGCGCGGCGGCCGGTGATCGTGATCACCGATACCGCCAATGGCGACCAGCGCCTCGTCAAGGCAAAAGACATCGCATCCGATCCCCTGCGCGGCGAGCTTTCAAAGCAATTGCGCATGGGCAAGAGCGGCATGATCGAGGCCGCCGGCAAGAAACTGTTCCTCAACGTCTACGCGCCGACCGCGCGGCTCGTGATCGTCGGCGCTGTTCATATCAGCCAGGCGCTGGCGCCGCTGGCGCGCTCGCTGGATTACGACGTCACAGTGGTGGATCCGCGCACGGCGTTCGCCAGCCCCGAGCGTTTTCCGGATGTGCCGCTGATCGCCGAATGGCCGGACGTGGCGCTGCCGCCGCTCAATGTCGATCACTACACCGCGTTCGTCGCGGTCACGCACGATCCCAAGATCGACGACCCGGCGCTGCTGCACGCCTTTGCGCGCGACTGCTTCTATATCGGCGCGCTCGGCTCGCGAAAGACCCATGCCAAGCGTGCCGAGCGGCTGAAGGCGCAGGGCGCCTCCGATACCGACATCGCGCGCATCCATGCGCCGATCGGGCTCAACATCGGCGCAGTGTCGCCGTCCGAGATCGCGGTGTCGATCATGGCCGAGATCACCGCCGAGCTGCGGCTGCCGAAGGAAGCTGCAAAAGAGCAGGCGGCATGAAGTTCGGCCCCGCCAGTCCGGCCGACGCGATTGGCGGCGTCACCGTGCATACGCTGCGCCAGGGCGCCTTGGTGCTCAAGAAAGGCACGACCATTGGTCCCGGCGAAGTCGATGCGCTGGCCAGGGCCGGCGTCAAGGAAATCGTCGTAGTGCGGTTGGAAGACGGTGACGTCTCCGAAGACGTCGCGGCCGCCAGCATCGCGCAGGCGGTGGCGGGCGAGGGCGTCAATGTCGAGCGTGCCTTTACCGGCCGTTCCAATCTGTTCGCCGCCCAGGCCGGCGTGCTGGTGGTCGACCGCGCCGCGGTCGACCGCATCAACGGCGTCGATGAAGCCATTACCTTTGCAACCCTTGCCGCCTTCAAGCCGGTGGTCGAAGGCGAGATGATCGCGACCGTCAAGCTCATTCCATTCGGCGTCGAAGCGAAACTGCGCGACGCCGCCGTTGCCGTCGCAGGCAAGGGCGCGCTGCGGATTGCGCCCTATAGCATCAAGCGCGTCGGCGTGGTCTCGACCCTGCTGCCGGGGCTGGCGCCGAAGGTGATCGAGAAAACGCTGCGCGTCACCGCCGAGCGCCTGGCGCCGGCGGGCGCCAGCATCATCGCCGAGCGGCGCGTACCGCATGACGAGACCGTGCTCGCCGCCTCGATCAAGGAGTTGCTCGGTCTCGGCGCCGAACTCGTGATCGTTTTCGGCGCATCCGCGATCGCGGACCGCCGCGACGTGATCCCGGCCGCGATCACTGAAATCGGCGGCGCGATCGAGCATTTCGGCATGCCGGTCGATCCCGGCAATCTGCTGCTGATCGGCAGCGCCGGCGGCGTGCCGGTATTGGGCGCGCCGGGCTGCGCGCGCTCGCCGGTCGAGAACGGATTCGACTGGGTGCTCATGCGCCTGCTCGCAGGCCTGAAGGTGACGCGCGCCGAACTCACCGGCATGGGCGTCGGTGGCCTGTTGATGGAAATCGTCACAAGACCGCAGCCGCGCACCGTTGCCGACACCGAAGCCAGCCGCAACGTCGCGGCCATCGTGCTGGCGGCGGGACGTTCGACGCGGATGGGCGGACCCAACAAGCTACTCGCCGAACTCGACGGCAACAAGCTGGTGCGGACCGTGACCGAGCACGCGCTGGCCTCGAAGGCGATGGAGGTGATCGTCGTCACCGGCCATCAGGCCGATCTGGTCGAGCAGGCACTGGCCGGTTTGAGAGTGAAATTCGTGCGCAATCCGGATTTCGCCGGCGGTCTTGCAAGCTCGGTCAAAGCGGGTATCGCGGCGGTGCCCGCGAATGCCGACGGCGCGCTGGTGTGCCTCGGCGACATGCCGCTGATCGATGCCAAACTGATCGACCGGCTGATCGAGGCGTTCGAGCCGGATCGGGGGCATCTGATCGCAGTCCCGGTCAGCGACGGCCGGCGCGGCAATCCGGTGCTGTGGTCGCGGCGTTTCTTCCGCGAATTGATGACGCTGGATGGCGACGTCGGCGCCCGCCACCTCATCGCCAAGCACGCCGAGGCTGTGGCCGAAGTCCCGGTCGAGGGCGAAAGCGCGTTTCTCGATATCGACACCCCTCAGGCGCTGGAAGCGGCGCGCAGGTCCTAGCCGAACCCTATCCACGTCGTCCCGGCTTTGAGCCGGGACCCATACCGCGTTGTGCTATCGGCTGAAGCAAGGTGGCCGACACCTCCTACAATCACAACCGCCGCGGCGTATGGGTCCCGGCTCAAGGCCGGGACGACAAACCGATAGATCGGTTGTTATCCCACCCCCCGAATTCAACCTTCCGTTCACCAAGTCTCAACTCCCTCCCGGCTAGATTCCGCCCGCTGTCTTGGGGATGGGGATCTTGATCGTTTCGACCGCTGCCGCGCAGCGCCGCGCGCTGTTTATTCTCGCGCTCACTTTGGTGATCGGCGCGTCGCGTTTCGTCACTGAAAGCTGGGCGGCCGGCGCGTTGGCGGTCGGCAAATGCGGCGCCTATGGCCAGGCCTATGACTATCCCGCCGAAGAGACCGCGCGTGCCGCCGCGCTGAAGCAATGCAAGGGCGACTGCACCGCCGTGACCATGAAGCGCGCCTGCGCCGCGTTCGCCATCGACATGGCCAAGCCCTGCGGCGCCCATGGCTATGCCGTGAAACCGAAGATTTCGAGCTCGCTCAACGCCGCGACCAAGAAGTGCTACGAATTCGGCGGCAAGGAATGCGTGATCCGCGCCTGGGCCTGCGACGCCAAGGGGTAGTTTTTCACCATCGTCATTCCGGGGCGATGCGTTAGCATCGAACTACGATGTGCTATTGCACATCGGAGAATCTCGATATTGCTATCCCGTTATTATTAATCTCGAGATTCCGGGTTCGTGTCTTCGGCACGCCTCGGAATGACCTCGGAGTAGTCATGCAATTCGACACTAAAATCGCGGTCGTGATCCGGACCGATCTTGAACCGTGGCAGAAGCTCAACGTGGCCTCGTTCCTGGCTGGCGGCATTGCCGCTTCGTTTCCCGAATGCATCGGTGAGCCCTATGGCGACGGCTCTGGCACCAAATATCTGTCGCTGATCGGCCAGCCGATCCTGATCTATGGCGCCGATCGCGCCGCGCTGTCGCGCGCGCTCGAACGCGCGCTGGCACGGGACGTGACGCCTGCGGTCTATACCGAGGACATGTTCAAGACCACGCATGACGCCGCCAACCGCGAAGTGGTGAAAGCGGTGATCCGCGCCGAACTCAATCTCGTGGGGCTCGCCATGCGCGCCGAGCGCAAGGTGATCGACAAGATCGTCGACGGGCTGAAGTTTCACAGCTAGGAAGCGTCGAACTTGGAGCGTTGCTGCCAGGCGGAATCGCCGGCGCCGCCCCATGCGTCCTTTGGAGAGGATCATCCTCACCTCAGGCCGCTAGGGTACGCCAAACGAGGCCGACCATCTGTGCCGGATTTCACGGTTCCGGCAAGATGGCTGCGGCCAATTCAGGCCGGCGGCAAACCGAGCGCCTGTCCGGCCTCGATCCAGACCGGCAATTCGCGCTGATACAAGGCGTTGCTTTCCTTGAAGCCGATCGCCGGTTCGAGCACGAAGGTAGACAGAATTTCCTTCACCTTCGGATCATTATTGGCCGCCACGCAGAGTTCGGACAACCGATCGACGATCGGCTGCGGCGTCGCCTTCGGCACCGCCCAGCCCGAGAAGCCGCTCACGGTGAAGAATTTCGAGGTCGCGCCGAGTTCAGGCAGCGTCTTGACGTGCGGGATCGCATCGACCTTCTTAGAATGCACCGCGAACACGACGCCGGCGTTGCTTTGCAGCACGGATTGCGCGGCCGTGTAGCTGCCCATCGCGACGTCGAGGGTGCCGTCCGCGATGCCCGTCCACATCGGCGCTTCACCCCGGTAGTGGATCGGCTCGATGTTGAGACCATACTGCTTGTTGAGTTCATTGATGGTGATGTGCGGGGATGAGCCGGCGCTGTAGGTGCCGAAGTTCATCTTGCCGCTCTTGCGCGCGAAAGCGACGAAGTCGTCGAATGTCTTGATGCCGGATTTCGTGCTCGCGACCAGCAGCAGCCCGGCGCCCGGGATGATGCTGACGAGCGCCAGGTCCTTGTCCATGTCATAGCCGGGGTTCTTCATCATGACCCGGTTCATCACGAAGGTCGTCGAGATCGAGCACAGGATGGTGTGGCCATCCGGCTCCGCGCGCGCGACTTCCTGGGCGCCGATCGAACCGGAGGCGCCTGCCTTGTTTTCGATGACGACGGTCTTGCCCACTTGCCTCGAGATGTAATCGCCGAAGCCGCGCGCCAACAGGTCGGTCTGCCCGCCCGCCGGGTAGCTGCAGACCATCCGGATTTGCCGCGACGGCCACGCGCCCTGCGCCGACGCCCCGCGCAACAGGAACGGCGCCGCGGCGGCGGCGGTACCGGCAGCGATGAAGTGGCGGCGATTGAATTTCGTTGACATGATTCCTCCCTGAATTGGCGGAGAGGGTATCGCATCGTCGGGCTTCCGCCATGCGCGAAAGGCGGGACAGATTGGCGCAGCGGCGTAGTGGTGTGCTTCTTTGCGTGATTAGCGCACGAGCCTGCGGGTGCAGCGTGCACCCGGTATCCCCTGCGCTCTCATCGAGGATGATCGATTGCCAAAAATTCGGACATGTCGTGCCGCGAGAAGGCGGACGCACATCCAGTTGTCGTCACCCGCGAAGGCGGGTGATCCAGTATTCCAGAGACGTCAGCGATAGAACCGAGGAGCCGCGGCGTACTGGATACCCCGCATGCGCGGGGTATGACGGCGGAGGGGGACTCACGGCGACGTGAAAATGACGGCTTCAATGCGGGATTGACAATGACTGACCAGTCAGTCATATATAAATCATGAGCAAAATACGCCCCAACACCCCACGCCCGACCAAGCCCGCCAAAAAGCGGGTTGTGAGCCGGGCTGCCGACGCCAGGACGCCAAAGGTGGTCTCGGCGAAGGTTGAGCCCTCAAAGCCCGCTTCGAACCGGGCCGAACGCGCCGCCGAGCGCCGCGAGGCCATTATCGAGGCGGCGATGGATGAATTCATCGCGCGAGGCTTTGCGGCCACAAGGCTCGACGACGTCGCCAAGCGGGCAGGCGTCGCCAAGGGCACGATCTATCTGCACTTCAAGGACAAGGAAGCGCTGTTCGAGGAATTGATCAGGACGGCGATCGTTCCGGTGGTCAACCGTCTTGCTACGGCGGGGCCGCCGCCGGCCGGTGCCTCGATCCGCGACATGGTGGAGAATTTCGCCCGGGCGTTCATCCATGACGTGGTGACGACGCGGCGCGGCGACATCGTGCGCCTGATCGTTGCCGAAGGGCCGCGATTCCCCGAAATCGCCGATTTCTACTACCGCGAAGTGGTCTCGAAGGGGATCGCCGGCATGCGCGCGCTGATCGAACTCGGCGTCATCAGGGGCGAAATCCAGCAGAAGGATTTGGCGCGCTTTCCGCAGATCCTGGTAGCGCCCGCCATCGTCGCGATCATCTGGCAAAGCCTGTTCAGCAAACACGCGCCACTCGATGCGAACGAGATGTTTCGCGTTCATCTCGATCTGATTTTTGGCGAGCGGAGGACGACATGACCTCGTCGCGGATAACGAGCCTTTTCGCCGCGCTCGTGCTGGCCGCCGTGCTGGCCGGCTGCAAGGAGCGCAAGGATCCCGGCTTTCAGGGTTGGGTCGAAGCCGACATGATCTTCGTCAGCCCCGACGAATCCGGGCGCGTGACCAAGCTCAGCGTGCGGGAGGGCGACGAGGTGAAACCCGGCATGCAGATTTATTCGGTCGATGACGATCTGCAGAAGGCCGATCTCAACCAGAACAATGCGACGCTGGCCAATGCTCAGCAGACCTATGACCGCGCGGCATCGCTAAGCAAGACCGGTTCGGGCACCCAGGCCAATCTCGACTCCGCGGTCTCGGCGCTGCGCGTGGCGGAGGCGCGCGTCAACACTTCGCAGACGCGGCTGGCCCGGCGCAACGGTTTCGCGCCGGTCTCCGGCACCGTTCAGCAGATATATTTCCGCGAAGGCGAGATGGTGCCGGCGCAGCGGCCGGTGCTGTCGATCATGCCGCCCGGCAACATGAAGCTGCGTTTCTTCGTGCCGGAGACGCAATTGCCGAAGCTTGCGATCGGCGACGAGGTCAAGGTGACCTGCGACAATTGCGCGGCGGATCTCACCGCAAAGATCTACTTCATCGCGACGACGGCGGAATATACCCCGCCGGTCATCTACAGCCTCGATGAACGCAACAAGCTCGTCTATTTGATCCAGGCGCGACCGAACAAGCCGGCCAGTCTGCGCGTCGGCCAGCCGATCAGCGTGTTCGTCAATGCGCCGATACCGGTGGCGGACAAGCGATGAATTCAGCCCCATCGACCGCGCCGGATGTTGCCATCAATGTCGAGGGTCTGTCGAAATCGTTTGGCGGCCGAGCGGTCGTGCAAAACCTCTCGATGCAGGTCAAGCGCGGCTCGATCTATGGCTTCCTCGGCCCCAACGGCTCCGGCAAGACCACGACCATCCGCATGCTCTGCGGCCTGCTGACGCCGGATTCCGGCGAGGGCACCTGCCTCGGCTACGACATCCGCCGCGAGGCGGACAAGATCAAGCGCCAGGTCGGCTACATGACGCAGCGCTTCAGCCTGTATCAGGATCTCTCGGTACGCGAAAACCTGGAGTTCGTGGCGCGGCTCTATGGCCTGCCCAACGCGCGGCAAGCGGCGCGCGACATGATCCAGCGCATCGGCCTGAGCGGCCGCGAGGAACAGCTTGCCGGCGAGCTTTCCGGCGGCTGGAAGCAGCGGCTGGCGCTCGGCGCCTGCACGCTGCCCAACCCGCAATTGCTGCTGCTGGACGAGCCGACCGCCGGTGTCGATCCCAAGGCGCGGCGCGATTTCTGGAACGAGATCCATGCGCTCGCAGCCGACGGCCTGACGGTGCTGGTCTCCACCCACTACATGGACGAGGCCGAGCGCTGTCACGAGATCGCCTATATCGCCTACGGCAATCTGTTGGCGCATGGCACGGTCGACGAGGTGATCGCGCAATCGGCGCTGTCGACCTGGACGGTCACGGGCGACGATCTCAATGGTCTTGCCGCTGAACTGTCAGGCAAGCCCGGCGTCGACATGGTGGCGCCGTTCGGCACCAGCCTGCACGTTTCCGGCCGCGACCAGGCCGCACTCGAATCCAGCGTCGCGCCCTACAGGGACAACAGGGGGTGGAACTGGCAGCATGGAGATCCGTCGCTGGAAGACGTGTTCATCGATCTGATGAGCCGCTCAAAGGACAATTTCCAATGACTACGACCGACACAAACAGCGCACGCCGCAATGTCCGGGAGCCGTCATTCGGTTTCTGGTGGCGCAGCTATGCGATGCTGGTGAAGGAATTCATCCAGCTCCGCCGCGACCGCGTTTCGTTCGCGATGATCGTGATGCTGCCGGTGATGCAGCTCGTGCTGTTCGGCTTTGCGATCAACACCACGCCGCGCCATCTCCCGACCGCGGTGTTGCTGCAGGAAGACAGCGACCTGGCGCGCTCGATTCTCAAGGCGATGGAGAACACTGCCTATTTCCGCTTTACGCATGAGGTCCACAGCGTCGCCGAGTTCGACGATCTCCTGCAATCGGGCAAGGTGCTGTTCGGCGTCGAAATCCCGCGCGGCTTTGAGCGCGCGGTGCGGCGCGGCGATCACCCGGCATTGCTGGTCGCCGCCGATGCGACCGATCCGGTGGCGGCGGGCTCGGCGCTGGGCACGCTCAACGGCATCGTGCAGACCGCCTTGGCGCACGATCTGCAGGCGGGCGACCCGCCATCGACGCCGTTCGAGATCCGCGCCCATTCGCGCTACAACCCGGCGGCGTCCTCGCGGCTCAACATCGTGCCGGGCCTGGTCGGCACCATCCTGACCATGACCATGCTGATCTTCACGGCGCTTTCGGTGACCCGTGAGATCGAGCGCGGCACGATGGAGAGCCTGCTGTCGATGCCGATCAAGCCGGTCGAGGTGATGTTCGGAAAGATCATCCCTTACGTGATCGTCGGCTTCGTTCAGGCAACGCTGATCATCGGCATCGGCGTGTTGTTGTTCGGCGTACCCATTCTCGGCAGCCTGGCCACGCTTGCGCTGCTGACGACGCTGTTCATCACCACCAATCTTGCGATCGGCTACACCTTCTCGACCATCGTGCAGAACCAGTTGCAGGCGATGCAGCTGTCGATGATGTTCTTCCTGCCCAGCATTCTCTTGTCCGGCTTCATGTTTCCGTTCGCCGGCATGCCGAGATGGGCGCAATATATCGGCGAGTGCCTGCCGTTGACGCATTTCGTTCGCATCGTCCGCGCCATCATGCTGAAGGGCGCGACCATCCAGAATTTGCAGTACGACACCATTGCCCTCATTGCACTGATGCTTTTGGCGATGACGATCGCCGTGACCCGCTTCCGTCGCACGCTCGATTGATGCAGAATGTGATACGCGACGTCATTCCGGGATGGTGCGCCAGCACCAGACCCGGAATCTCGAGATTCCGGGTTCGATGCTGCGCATCGCCCCGGAATGACAGGGTGGGGAAATGTTTGGTTTCTGGGGCAACACAAGCGAGAAGCCGGTGGTGTCGGCTGATTTTCAGCGCGCGCTGACGCAGCAGATCCTGCGCACCGAGCTGATCCGGATCAAGGCGCTGATCGGGACCACCGTCCTGATCGGGGTACTGATTCTCATTGTCCATGCCCTCGATCCCGATGCGATACAGAAGCTCTGGCATGGTCGCTTCGATCCGAGCGAGCTCTTCATCGTCCTGGTCCCGTTCGTTCTGTTTGAACTCTGGGTCCACTTTGTCATCACCCGGCACCTTGGCACGGACCATGACCTGCCGGTGTACCGGCGCTATATCGGTGCGCTGGTCGAAACCTCGATGCCGACGCTTGCTTTGGCGATGCATATCGACAGCATGGGTCCGGTGGACGCGCTCGGCTTCGCGGTGCCGCTGACCTATTTCATCTTCGTCATTCTCTCGACGCTGCGGCTGGATTTCTGGCTTTCGACCTTCACCGGATTCGTTGCCGCAGCCCAGTTGCTGGCCATGGCGATGCTCTACCATCGCGCCGGCAGCGCCGATCCGCCGCCGGACCTGTATTATCACTCGGTGCGCAGCGTCATCATCCTGATTTGCGGGATGCTGGCGGGCGCAGTCGGCGTTCAATTGCGCCGGCAGTTCGAAGCCAGCATTCTCGCCGCGACCGCGCGCGACCGCATCACCAACCTGTTCGGTCGGCACGTCTCGCCGCAGGTGGTCGAGCGGTTGATGGCCGAGGGTGCGGCGACCGGCAGCGAAGTCCGGCGTGTCGCGGTCATGTTCGTCGATTTTCGCAGTTTTACCGCGGGCGCCAGCACCCGCACCCCGCAGGAAGTGGTGGACCGCCTCGATGGTGCGTTTGCCGTGCTGGTCGACATCCTCGACCGCCACGGCGGGATCGTGAACAAGTTTCTGGGCGACGGCTTCCTGGCCCTGTTCGGCGCCCCGTTCGACGCGGGTAACGCCGCGCACCGCGCCGTGGCCGCCGCGCGCGAAATGCTTGAGGCGAACGAACGCGCCAACCAGGCGTCCAGCTGGCCGCTGCGCATCGGCATCGGCATTCACGTCGGCGAGGTCGTCGCCGGCAATATCGGCTCGCCGCGGCGCAAGGAATACACCGTGATCGGCGACACTGTGAATTTCGCAAGCCGGCTCGAGGCGCTGAACAAGGATTTCAATTCGCAGTTCCTGATCTCGGCGGCGGTTCACGACGCGCTCGGAGAGGAATGTCGCGATGCCGTCGCGCTCGGCGAGGTGCCGGTCAGAGGCTATGAGCGGCCAGTGACGGTCTGGAAAGTGGCATAGGAGAATATCAATGCAACGGCGTTACATCACCGTCGACGTGTTTACTGATCGCGCCTTCGGTGGCAATCCGCTTGCCGTGGTGCTCGACGCCGGCGGGCTTTCGACGGCGCAGATGCAGGCGATCGCCACCGAGTTCAATTATTCCGAGACCACCTTCGTGCTGCCGCCGGCCGACGGCGCCAATGACGCGCAGGTTCGTATCTTCACCGTGAACCGCGAGCTTCCGTTTGCCGGCCATCCCAATGTCGGAACCGCCTACGTGCTGGCGACGCAGGCCGCAAAACCGCCGGCGCGACTGCTGTTCGAGGAAGGGGCAGGCCTCGTCCCGGTCGAAATTGCGACCGAGCAGGGTAGGGTCGTCAGCACCGAATTCACGGCACCGCAGCCGCTGAAGCGGATGTCGCATCTTGGCGCCGAACAGGCGGCTTCCTGTCTGTCGCTGTCGGCGAGCGACGTGAAGGTTGATCGGCATCCGCCGCAGATCATCTCGGTCGGGCTGGCGTTCCTCGCCGTCGAACTCACCTCACGCGAGGCGCTGCGCCGCGCGAGGCCGAATGCGGAGGGATTCGCAAAGACCTTCCCGTGCGATGGCAGCGATGCGGTCTATTTCTATACGCGCGACGTGCCGCCTGGCGAAAAACCCTGCGAGTTGCAGGCGCGGATGTTTCATCCCGGCGCCAGCGGGCTTTCCGAGGATCCCGCCACCGGCAGCGCCACCGCCGCTTGCGCGGCGCTGCTCGCGGACATCGATCCGTTGAAAGATGGCGAATTGAAACTAACGATCGGCCAGGGCGTCGACATGGGGCGGCCGAGCCTGTTGCTGACGCGCGTGCGCAAGCAAAACGGCGCAATTTCGTCGATCCATGTCGGCGGCGCCAGCGTGCAGATGATGGAAGGCACGTTCCGGCTGGCGGGCGAGGGGTGAGAGATTGGGCATCGCTTCGTCATTGCGAGCGGAGCGAAGCAATCCATAGTGCGGCATATGCGGATGGATGGATTGCTTCGTCGCTTCGCTCCTCGCAATGACGGCTAAGGTCATACTTGTTTGGCCGCCAGATTCTCCACCTTCACGCCGTCGCGATCTTCGATGATCTCGGCGATCCATTGCCGGTGGCACTGCTGATGGTCGCGCTCGTAGCAGAGAATGCATACCGGACCGGACTTCTTCACCAGCGCCGACAATTCGTCGAGTTCTTCCTTGGCCTGCGTGGTCTTCAGATGCGCGGAATAGATTTTGTGCAATAGATCGAACTTGCCGCTGCGCGCCGCCTCGCGGCCGGTCTTCGGCGTACCCAGCCCCTTCAGATGCAGATAGGAAATGCCACGCTCGTCAAGGCCGGCCGCGAGCTGGTTCTTGGAAAAGCCGGGCCGCCGCGACGCGGCCACCGCGCGCACGTCGACCAGCAGCTTGACGCCGGCGCTCTCCAGCTCATCGAGCACGGCCTTCGCCGGCGTCTGCTCATAACCGATGGTGAAGAGGCGATTCTTGCGTGCCATGTCGGTGTCCCGGCGCCGTTACGTCCCGACGTCAGGCTAAGTCACCCCGCAACGGATTTCCATAACCGCGGAGGTTATGCCGCAGCTGCCCGGCTGCCAGATGCGTTGCCGCCGGGGGCGCCATATCGCATAGTCGCGAAAACAGCGCCTGTTGATGGCCGGTTATATCGGGGGAAATACGATGCATGGATTTTGCCGCTCGCTGGCGTGGATGGCCGCAGTCGCGCTGCTGGTTTGCGGCGGCGCGGCGCGGGCGCAGGGCACCTATCCCGACCGGCCCGTGAAAATCATCGTCCCGATCGGTCCCGGCGGCAGCTACGATCTGGTCGGGCGGCAGATTGCCGACGTGCTTGTGAAACGCATGGGGCAGGGCTTCGTGGTCGAGAACAAGCCCGGCGCCGGCACCGTCGTCGGGACACAGGCCGCGAGCCAGAGCGAGCCGGACGGCTATACGCTTGTCGTCGGCGGGCTCTCCAACATGGCCTTTAATTCGGCGCTGTATTCCAAGCTCGGCTACGACCCACTGAAGGATTTTGTGCCGGTCGCGCTGGTCTACAAGTTCGGCTATGTGATGGTCGGCCGCAAGGATCTGCCGCAGCCCAAGCTGGCGGACATCGTCGCGGCGGCGAAAGCCAGTCCGGGCTCGATCTCGGTGGCGACCGCCGGCGTCGGCACCGGTCAGCAACTGGTAGCGGCGGCCTTCATGAAAGCTGCGGGCGTGAAGCTGCTGGAAGTGCCCTACAAAGGGTCGCCGCCGGCGTTCACCGATCTGCTGGCGGGCCGCATCGATCTGTTCTTCGACTCGATGGCGGCAGGCCTCCCCCATGTGCAGTCCGGGCAGGCGAAGGGCATCGCCGTGCTGGCGTCCAAACGCAGCCCGCTGGCGCCTGACGTGCCGACGATGTCGGAAGCCGGCGTTCCCGGGCTCGACGTCGATTCCTGGCTCGGAATCTTTGCGCCCGCCAAAACGCCGCCGGAGGTGATCGCAAAACTGCGCCGCGATATCCGCGCCTCGTTGCCCGATCTCAAGGAGCGCTTCGAGAAGAGCGGCGGCGAAGTCTGGGACCTGCCCGACGACAAGCTCAATGCCTTTGTCGCGTCCGAATACGAGACCTGGACCAAGCTGATCCGCGAGGCCGGCATCAAGCTCGACTGACGAGGAGGTTACTTCACCCGCTCGATCAACTCCATCGCGCCCGCGGGCGCGCGCACCTTGCCCTCGTGGATCACATAGGCGAAGACGTCGCGCGGCGTCTTCTTCGGCTTGGCTGCATCGACGCGTGGCAGGTCGTCGGGTTCACTGCCCGAAGCCCAGGCTTGAAACCGTTTCGCCCAGGCGTCGAGCTGTTTTGGCGGGTAGCAGGTCTTTAGTTCGTCATTGCCCTTCTGCAGCCGCGCATAGACGAAATCGCTCGCGATGTCGGCAATACCAGGATATTTACCGTGCTCGGCGAACACGACGGGCGTTTCGAACTTTCGCAGCAGCGCGATGAAATCGGGCACGCAAAAACTGTCGTGGCGGACCTCGACCACGTGACGCAGCGCGCGGCCCTCGAGTTTGCGCGGCAAGAGTTCGAGGAACTTGCCGAAATCGGCTTCGTCGAATTTCTTGGTCGGCGCGAATTGCCACAGCACGGGGCCTAGCCGGTCGCCGAGCTCAAGCACGCCTGAATCATAGAACCGCTTCACGGAGTCGCCGGCTTCCGCCAGCACCCGCCTGTTGGTGGCGAAGCGCGGTCCCTTCAACGAGAACACGAAACCGTCGGGCACCTCACGCGCCCATTTGCGAAAACTCTCCGGCTTCTGCGAGCCGTAGTAGGTGCCGTTGATCTCGATCGAGGTCAGCTTCGACGCAGCGTAGGACAACTCCTTCGCCTGCGTCAGCTTCTCTGGGTAAAACACACCGCGCCACGGCTCGAAGGTCCAGCCGCCGATGCCGATAAAAATGTTGCCGCTGGTTTTTGCGGACGATTTTGCAGGTTTGCTCACCGGGGGCTCGTTACGAAGGAGGGATGATTGCGGGCCGATCTTAATCCAGATCGGCCCTAATTGGCCAGATTGCCGCAGGCAAAGATGCGTCGGAAGTGCGGGATAGAAGCCGGGCGCTGCGGCGCGATATATGGACACAGACGCCGGTTCGGCCGACAATCACGCAGAACTTGGCGCGCCAATTGCAGACCTTTGCAACGTAGCAGGCCGCAGGCCCAGGAACTTTTCCGTTCATATCGACGCAGGTTCGGAGTTGGCTACGAGCGGATACATGACAAGCAAGCATCAACCATCGCAACGAGAGACCAAGGGCGGCGGGCAAGCCCAGTTCGGGGCCTTGCTGATGACCGATGGTGGAACGCAACGGAGCGGGCCGCCGTCGCTGTTCCACGGCCTCACCGAGTCTGAAATCGCGCAGGTGTTGGGCTCCGGAAAACGAAAAGTGCTCTACCGCGGCGCCCAGCTGTTCAGCCAGGGCAGTCCGCAGGACGGCATCTTCCTGATCGAGAGCGGCCGCATCAAGGTGTTCTACATCGCCCCGTCGGGCCGCGAGATCACGCTCGCCTATTGGCACTCCGGCAATTTCGTCGGCGGCCCCGAGGTCTTCAAGCAAGGCCTGCACATCTGGTCGGGGGTCGCCGCCGTCAACAGTACCGTGCTGCATTTGCCGGGCGATATCCTGCGCCGGATGGTGCTCACGATCCCCGCGCTCGCGATCGGAATCATCGAGGGCCTGACTTTCAAGGGCCAGTGCTATTCGGCACTCGCCCAGATGCTCGGGACGCGCTCGCCGACCGAAAGGCTGGCGCAACTGCTGCTGCATCTGATGAACCTGTACGGCGTTGAGGAGCGCGAGGGGTCGTTGATTGCGGCGTCATTCACGCATGCCGATCTCGCGCACATGACCGGTGTGACGCGCCAATCCGTCACCATCAGCCTGAAGCGATTTACCGAGCTGGGAATCCTGCACGCGCACGGCTCAAACCTCGTCATCAAGGACGCGGATAGGCTGAGCGATATCCGCGACGGCAAGCTCGCCAAGGCCGCGGTCTCTGACGACATCTGAGGCGAGGGACCAAGCGAGTCCCGCGTCAAACCGCCGCTGATATCGGCGGGCCTCCAGACGCCTGGCGGGCTGAGTCCCGTCTGGTTGCAATGACTAATTAATAGACATTTAGCCCGCCGGATAACCAAGACGGGCGCAAATTCTGTTCATTAATTGAGCATCCGCAAATTTCTTAGCAATAGGTTGCTGGTTCGAAGCGTTCGTCGTTTCGGATTCTGGGGAGGCCGTTCAGAACTTGCTGACCGGACGTAATCACGTCCGTGATGGATGCAAGCGAGTTAGCGGCAAATGACGCCTACCACTCCCTTCGTTAGCCACGCTTTTCGCGAACCGGGCCTTCGCGAACCGAAAGCCGTCCGCGCCGTCAGGATTGGTCTGATGGCATGTCGTTTGCACCATCAAGGTCATCAAGCCAGTCAGTCTGCTCAGCGCCGAGTAACCCTGCCGCCCTTCGCTGCGGCCGGGGGATTCAGCATGGGCCATGCAAGTCACACCGCACAGTTTGGTTCGAAAGGATTTGTCTCATGAGCATCGGCCCTGCGTCTAAACTCTCTGGCCTCCTTCCCTTGATCGCTGCGGCAGCCATCGCATTGGCGCCCGGACAGGCGAGCGCGCAGACGCTCGAGATCGGGATCGGCACACAGAATACGACGACCAACACCGTGACCGGCGGCGTCGTGCTGAAGGAGCTTGGACTCCTGGAGAAGCACCTGCCGAAGACCGGCAAGTACAAGGACATCCAGTACAAGCTGAGCTGGCAGAACGCTACTTCCGGTCCGCCGATCACCAACGGCATGATGGCCAACAACATCCAGATCGGCATGATGGGTGACTACCCGTTGATGGTGAATGGCGCCACCGGGCAGGCGACCAAGAACGAAACGCAGCTCGTCGCGATCATCGCCTATAACGCCTATGGCGGCGGCAATGGCATCGTCGTCCACAAGGACTCGCCGTTCTACGAACTCGCCGATCTCAAGGGCAAGAACGTGTCGGTGCCGTTCGGCTCCGCCGCGCACGGCATGATGCTCACCTCGCTGCAGAAGCGCGGCCTGCCGCCCGATTTCTGGAGCCTGGTTTCGCAATCGCCGGAAGTCGGCACCACCAATCTGCAGGAAAAGCGTATCGACGCGCATGGCGACTTCGTGCCGTTCGCCGAACTGCTGCCGTTCAAAGGCTTTGCCCGCAAGATCTATGACGGCGCCGAAACCAAGGTGCCGACCTTCCACGGCGTCGTCGTGCGCAAGGATTTCGGCGAGAAATATCCGGAGATCGTGGTGGCCTACATCAAGGCGTTGATGGAGGCGAACGACTGGATGCGCAAGAACCCGAAGTTTGCGGCCGAGAAGATCGAGGAGTGGACTAAGATCAACAAGGAAGTGATCTACATCTTCCTGGGTCCCGGCGGGGTGCACACGCTCGATGCGACCATAAAGCCGAAATGGGTCGAAGCTGTCGGCGCCAACTACGCGATCCTGCAGAAGCTCAACATGATCAAGGAACTGAACATCGGCGCCTGGGTCAACGACAGCTATGTACGGACGACCTACAAGGAACTAGGGCTCGACTACGACAAGCAGCTCGCTTCGTATGACACCTATAACGTCACCGGCACCGATCCGGTCTGCAACGCGCCGGTCAACAATCCCCTGCAAACCGGCGAGATCTGGATCCAGGGCGGCGACATCGTGCCGTTCAGCTCACCGGTCTGCACGCTGCTCGGCGTGAAGAAGTACGGCTCCGAAGGCAAGAAGTTCAACGCCGTCTATCTGGTCGACCGCGAGCTCGGCATCAAGGTGTTCGCCGACGCCGCGTTCTATTCGGTCGGCGGCCAGGATCCGAAGAAGCCGGATGTCGTGCCGTTCCTGCTCAAGAAGGATGCGGAAGCCTATGCGGCCAAGAATGGCGGCAAGCTTGCCACCTATGCCGAAGTCCTCGGCGCCATCAACCTGGGGCAGTAGGGGAATCCGATGGGCAGCACGGCAACAGCCAAGATTGTGGCGCTCCCTATGGTCGACAAGCACGCCGATCCTGAGCCGGTGGCAGCGGAGGTGAAAGCCTCAGCAGCCCAAATGCCCGCAGCGGAAATTCCGGTGCCGGAACCGGAGCCGATCCCCACGGTCTCGCTGACCAAGGTGTTTCTGGGCCTGCTCGGATACGTGACTCGCGAGCGGATGGTCACGGCATTGCTTGCCTGCATCTCGATCGGGGCCCTGTTCCTGTTCTGGTATCTCGGCACCAAGTACAGGCTGGAATTCTACATCCGCTTCAAGAACGTTCCGACGCCCTATGAGGTGTATCAGCAGCTGACGCAGGTCGGGCTGTCGAACAAATACCTCTTCAATATCGCCATGAGCGTGCGACGCATTCTGCTCGGCTTCATGATCGCGACGATCATCGGCGTGCCGCTCGGGCTGGCGATCGGCAAGTACCAGCGCGTGCGTGACTTCTTCATGCCTGTCGTCGAGATCATGCGGCCGATTCCGGCGATCGCCTGGGTGCCGATGTCGATCATGCTGTGGCCGAACAACGAGGCCAGCATCGTCTTCATTACCTTTATCGGCGCGTTCTTTCCGATCCTGCTCAACACCATTCACGGGGTCCATTCACTGGATGGCGTGCTGGTACGGGCGGCGCGCTGTCTCGGCGCCAGCGAGATCCGGCTGTTCATGAACGTGATCTTGCCTGGCTCGCTGCCGCACATCTTCACCGGTCTTGCCGTCGGGATGGGCGTGGCCTGGGTCTCGCTGATCGCCGCCGAGATGATCTCGGGCCAGTTCGGCGTCGGCTACTTCACCTGGGAAGCCTACTCACTGGTGGACTATCCCGCGATCGTGCTCGGCATGATCACGATCGGTGTCCTTGGACTGGCGTGCAGCGGCATCATCCGGATGGTTGGCGTCCTCCTGATGCCCTGGCTCGCATTCGCACCCGGAGGCCGGCGATGAGCATGACCATGACTGAAGCCGAAACCCACAAGGGCTTCATCGACGTTCGCGATATGGGCGTGACGTTCGGTGCCAACGACAACAAGGTCGTCGCCGTCGATAATGTCTCGCTCAACGTGCAGCCGGGCGAGTTCGTCTCGCTGATCGGGCCTTCCGGCTGCGGCAAGTCCACCTTGCTCAGCATCGTCGCCGGCTTCGTCAAGCCGACCCGCGGCGAGGCGTTGCTCGATGGCAAGGCGATCACCAAGCCCGGTTCAGACCGCGGCGTCGTGTTCCAGCAATACTCGCTGTTTCCGTGGCTGTCGGTCCGCAAGAATGTCGAGTTCGGCCTCAAGATGGCCGGGGTGGAGCAAAGCAAGCGCAACACCACGGCGCGGGCGCTGCTCGATCTGGCCGGGCTGCTCTCGTTCGAAAACCATTATCCGGACCAGCTGTCCGGCGGCATGAAGCAGCGTATCGGCATCGTCCGCGCGCTGGCGACCAGCCCGCAGGTTCTGCTGATGGACGAGCCGTTCGGCGCACTCGACACGCAGACGCGGGTCGTGATGCAGGAGATCCTCACCAACATCTGGCAGCAGTTCCGCATCTCGGTGCTGTTCATCACGCACGACATCGAGGAATCGATTTTCCTCTCCGACCGCATCTACGTCATGACCGCGCGGCCGGGCCGCATCAAGGCTGTCATCAAGGTGCCGCTGCCGCGGCCACGAACGGCCGAGATGACCGACACGCCGGAGTTCATGAACCTGGTTCAGGAGCTCAAGGGCCTGATCCGCGAAGAGTCGCTCGCCGCTATGGCGCCGGAGATCAAGGATCGAGGCCTATCTGGCTTTGGAATGAAAGTGGGACCGAAAGGAGTAGGCGAAATCTTCTGAAGTAACTTGAACGTCGCGGCCTGACAGGCGCGAACCCTAAAAATCGATCACAGCAATCAAGCACGGCCGCAAACAGGCGCGCGCGTCAACGATGACTCACGCCTGGCGTCCATCAAATCGGAGCATTCAATGGCAAAGAAACCAAACATTCTGTTTTTCCATGTCGACAATCTGGGCATGGGCGAACTCGGTTGCTACGGCGGCGGCATTCTGCGCGGCGCCGATACCAAGCGCATGGATCAGTTCGCAAAGGAAGGCGCGAAGCTGACGCACTACGTCGTCGAGCCGCAGTGCACGCCGACGCGTTCGGCGCTGATGACCGGCCGTTTCCCGATCCGCTCGGGCAACCACACCATCGCGCTCGGCGGCAATGGCGGCGGCATCGTCAAGTGGGAACGCACCATCGGCACCATCCTGTCGGATGCCGGCTATGCGACCTCGATCTACGGCAAATGGCACATCGGCGCCGAGGACGGCCGCTTCCCGACCGACCACGGCTTTGACGAATGGTACGGCCCGTTGCGCACCTATGACGAATGCATGTGGCTGACCGACCCGCATTATGTCGCGGAGCGCGACGGCTTCTCGCACATGCATGAAGGCGTCAAGGGCAAGGGTGCCTGGCCGCTGCTCGACGAGCAGCTCACCATGGACACCAAGAAGACCTGCGACCTCGAGTACCAGAAGCGTGCCATCAAGTTCATGGAAAAGTCCGTCAAGGCGGACAAGCCGTTCTACTGCTACTTCAACCACTCGCTGATGCACTTCCCGATGAGCCCGCGCGACGAATTCGTCGGCAAGAGCACCAATGGCGACTGGGGCGATTGCCTGCTGATGCTGGACCATGATTTCGGCGTGCTGCTCGACAAGCTCGACGAACTCGGCGTTCGCGACAACACCATCGTCGTGATGTGCGGTGACAACGGCGCCGAGGACCATCTCGCCGGCCGCGGCACCGGCGGCTTCTTCGACGGCTCGTACTTCAGTTCGGCGGAAGGCGGCATTCGTACGCCGCTGTTGATCCGCTGGCCGGGCCACATCAAGCCGGGCACCGAAAGCAACGAGATGGTTCATGTCACCGACATGTTCACGACGCTGCTGTCCATGACCGGCTGCGAGGCACCCAAGGATCGGCTGATCGACGGCGTCGACCAGAGCGAGTTCTTCCTCGGCAAGAAGGAAACGTCGAACCGCGAGTCCTGCATCGTCTGGCTCAAGGACGAACTGCACGCCGTGAAGTGGAAGGACTTCAAGATCAACTTCAAGCGGCAGCAGCACTTCCATGATCCGGAGCTGGCGCTCGGATTTGCCCGCATCACGCATCTGAAGGAAGACCCGAAGGAGCGTGACGCCGTCAACCAGCGCTACGTTCGCTGGTGGGTGATGCAGCACGCACAGCGCATCATCCGCGACTTCGAGGAGAGCGCCAAGAAGGAGGAGCTGATTCCGCCAGGCGCGGCTCTCGATTTCGTGCCGAAGCAGCGCCAGAAGGCTTGAGGACGATGTCTGCACCGACGATAGCGGCCGACGTCGCGCAGGGTGCAGCCGGCAATCGCCGGGGAGCGGGCTGTTGCTCGCTCCCTGGCCAACCAAACACGGGCGTAACGCCTGACACAATCAACCGCGATTCCATGATCTGGATCCCGGGCGGCTCTTTCCTGATGGGCTCCAACAGCTTCTATCGGGAAGAACGCCCGGTGCGTCCCGCTTCCGTCGATGGCTTCTGGATTGACACCTATCCCGTCACCAATGCCGAGTTTCAAAAATTCGTCGAAGCGACCGGATACGTCACCTATTCCGAACGCCCGCCGAACCCTTCGATGTATCCCGACGCCGATCCGCAAATGCTGGTGCCGGGCTCGCTGGTGTTCAAGAAGCCCGATCGTCCGGTTAACCTGCGCAACAACCTCGCCTGGTGGGAATACAAACCCGGGGCCGACTGGCGGCATCCGCAGGGGCCGGAGAGTTCGATCGCAGGCTGCGAAAATCATCCGGTCGTGCATGTCGCCTATGAAGATGCGTTCGCTTATGCGGCGTGGGCCGGCAAGGAGCTTCCGACCGAGGCGGAGTGGGAATTCGCCGCGCGCGGCGGTCTGGAAGGCAAGGTCTATCCCTGGGGCGATGCCTCCAATCCGGACGGGCAGTTCATGGCCAATACCTGGCAGGGCCATTTCCCTTACCAGAATTCGGCCGACGACGGCTACGAGGGCACGTCGCCGGTCGATGCGTTTCCGGCCAACGGCTACGGCCTGTTTGACATGGTCGGCAACACCTGGGAGTGGACGTCGAGCCCGTATGGCGCCGAGCAGGAGCAGCAACAGCAATCGTGCTGCCATGCGAAGCCCGGTGACGACAAATCCGTGCGCCGCGTGGTGAAGGGCGGTTCGCATCTGTGCGCGCCGAATTATTGCCTGCGCTACCGGCCGTCGGCGCGCCAAGGCGAAACCGTCGATTCCTCCACCTGTCATATCGGCTTCCGCTGCGTCGTGCGTCAACCACCGGGCACCTGACGAGAATCCCTTTCGCGACCGGCAAGGCCGGAGCACCGCCAAACATCTTTCGGAAGTTTCCCATGCAAGCCGCCAGCACCACGACCAACGCGCAACTCCAGTTTGAAGACTCGCCGTCGATCGGCGCGGTGCTTCGTGCCCCCAATCTTTTCGTCCGCGAGTCGCTGGCCGGAATAGTCACCGCGCTGGCGCTGATACCGGAGGTGATCTCGTTCTCCTTTGTCTCCGGCGTCGATCCCAAGGTGGCGCTGGTCTCTTCCATCGTGCTGTGCCTGGTGATGTCGGCGCTCGGTGGCCGACCTGCGATGGTCACGGCGGCGGCAGGCTCGATCGCGCTGGTGATCGGTCCGATGGTGAAGGTGCATGGCGTCGGCTACATCCTGCCGACCATCCTTTTTGCCGGCATCATCCAGATCGTCTTCGGGCTTGCCGGACTGGCACGGGTGATGCGCTTCGTTCCGCGTTCGGTGATGATCGGTTTTGTGAATGCGCTCGGCATTTTGATCTTCGCCGCACAGGTGCCTCACATCTTCAATGTGCCATGGCTGGTCTATCCGCTGTTCGCGCTGACGATCGCCGTTGTCCTCATCATGCCCCGCTTCACTACGGCCGTGCCGGCGCCGCTGGTCGCCATCATCGTCGTGAGCGCGATCGTGATGGTGGGGCATCTGACCGTGCCCAATGTCGGCGGCGAGGGCGCCATGGCGCCGGGACTGCCGGGCCTTACGGTGTTTATCGTGCCACTCAACCTTCAGACGCTCAGCATCATCTGGCCGACCGCGCTCAGCGTCGCCTTTGTCGGCCTGCTGGAGACGCTGCTGACGGCCAAGCTGGTCGACGACCTGACCGACACCCGCTCGCACAAGGGCAAGGAGTCCTGGGCGCTCGGCGTCGCCAATATCGCGGCCGGGTTCTATGGCGGCATCGGCGGATGCGCGATGATCGCCCAGACCGTGGTCAACGTGAAGATCGGGCAGGGCCGCACCAGGATATCGACGGCAGTCGCGGCACTCGTGCTGCTGGTGCTGGTCACCGCGCTGAGCGACCTGATGGCGCAAATTCCGATGGTGGCGCTCGCCGCCGTCATGATGATCGCCGCCCTCAAGACCATCGATTGGCACAGCATCCGGCCTACGACGCTGAGGCGCATGCCGATCCCGGAAACGCTGGTGATGGTCCTGACCGTTGCCGTCACGGTTGCCACCGGCAATCTCGCGATCGGGATCGCTGTCGGGGTGTTGCTGGCGATGGTGTTGTTCGCGCGCCGGGTCGCCCATGTCATCCGGGCCGACCGCACGCTCAGCGAAGACGGCCTTTCGGTTCGCTATCACGTCCATGGGCCGCTGTTCTTCGGCAGCAGCAACGACCTCGTCGAGCGCTTCTCCTACGGCGCGGATCCCAAGCACGTCATGATCGATCTCACTTATTCCCAGATCTGGGACGCTTCGAGCGTCGCGGCGCTGGATTCGATTGAAACCAAATACCGCGACCATGGCGCGTCAGTCACGTTCGTTGGACTCGACCAGCGCAGCTCCTTGTTCCACGAGCGGCTGACCGGCCAGCTCGGCGCCTGAATTTCAGAACGCGGAACGAGAAGGAGCTTCCGATGGCGATCTTCCAATGGCTGTCGACATTCGTCCGCAGGATGATGCGAAACTGGTCCGGCCGCTATCGGCCGGAGCGGCATTACATGCGCGGGGCCGGGCCGGCGTCAAAGCGAAGCGCGCGCCACGGCACAAGCTCCTGATATGCGTTGATCGCGGATCCGGCACCTTTTCCGACAGCTCGTACTCCGACCAGCCAAATCAATCGTGATTGGCCAACTCGCTGAATCCGTGCTGTGCACGCTTGTCTCGATCAGGGATCGGGCTACGCAAAACAAGAATGGAGAAAAGGATGCGCATCCTGATCGCCGCATTGGTCGTGATGACGAGTTTCCCTGTTCTCGCCGACGAAGTTGGTGAGGCGCGCAAATTGGCGGTTTCGGGGCGCGACGCCTACTGGAACTGCCTGGCCCGCGAGTATCCGCGGGAGAGCAACAAGAACATGCCGGAACAGGAATTTGGCGCCTTGATCGCAGCCGCCTGTGCATCAGAGCGGCAGAATTTCCGGGTGGCGCTGGTCGGCTTTCTCGCGATCCAGTCCCCGGACAAGGATGCGGGCGCGAACCTGACGACGGCCAACGATGCCATCGCCTTCGCCCAGAAGGACATCGTGACGGCGTTCGCAAGGCGCAAAGCCGCGTCGAAGTAGCCAAGGCGGCTTTCGCCAGCCTATTCCACCATTCCGGCCTTCCGTGATATTGATTCCCGATCAGACGGGGGATTGTCGGGTATGAATTCTGAGTCGATAGCCGGTATCTTGGGTGCCATTGTCGCCTCGATCGTTTTGGTGGTTGCGATCGCCTATGGGCCGATCGGGCAGTTTGGCAAGCCGGCGCCGAAGCCCGCCGCCGTCCAGCAACCGTCCCAGATGGCGCCCGCGGCGCCCGCACCACGGGGACCGGTGATCCGGGAAGTGCCGAATTAACTGACGCAGGGCGAGGGGTTAGGCCACCCCTTGCGGAAGGCCCCTGGCATCCCTATCTTGCTCGTAACGGCGACGTTGAGCCTTAAGAAGCTCCGGCGCTGGGACGACCATGAATAGTTTGGCTGCGCCGGATGTACGCGCGCCCTCTGTTCGTGGTCGTTGGCATTTTGGGGGTCTTTTTGGCCCGTTTTCCCCGTCCAGAAACCCGGTCCCGCGCCCCTGCTTTGGCGGCGGATTCGATTGCTGGCGCCGTCTTTCGTGGCGCTGGCGGCGCCGTTGGTGGTGCTGGCGGCGCCATTACTAGTGCTGGCGGCGTCTTGGCATCCCCAGCGGCTGCGGATATACGCTGGCCCCATGAATCAAGCCATCAAACCGGGCCCCGAAAACCCGTCGCAGGCCGCCGGTTTGCCTCAGCTTTCGGTGGTCGTCCCTACCTTTAACGAGCGCGACAACGTCACCGTCCTCTACCGGCGGCTGGACGCGACCCTCAAGGACATCCCCTGGGAAGTCGTGTTCGTCGACGACAATTCCCCTGACGGCACCTGGGAAGTGGTGCGCGGCCTGGCGCAGAAGGATCCCCGCGTCCGCTGCATCCGCCGGATCGGGCGGCGCGGCCTGTCGGGGGCGTGCATCGAGGGCATTCTCGCCGCCAGCGCGCCCTATGCGGCTGTCATCGACGCCGATCTGCAGCACGACGAGGCCCAGCTGCCGAAGATGGTGGGCCTCTTGCAACGTGGCGAGGCCGAGCTTGTGGTCGGCAGCCGCTACGTCGAGGGCGGCAGCGCCGACAGTTTCAACAAGGGACGCGCCGGCATAAGCGCGCTCGCGACCGAAGTTGCAAGGCGCGTGCTCAAGGTCGAGATCGCCGATCCCATGAGCGGCTTCTTCATGATCCGCCGCGACCGCTTCGAGCAACTGGCGCCACAGCTTTCGATCCAGGGCTTCAAGATCCTGCTCGATATCGTCGCGACCGCGCAGGGCAAGCTGCGCACGGTCGAGGTTCCCTTTACCTTCGGCTCGCGCCAGCACGGCGAGAGCAAGCTCGATTCGATGGTGGCGCTGGATTTCCTGGGTCTGGTGCTGGCCAAGTTCACTCACGACGTGGTCTCGCTGCGCTTTCTGTTGTTTGCGATGGTCGGCTCGATCGGCCTCATCGTGCATCTCGCGGCGCTCTTCATCGCGAACCAGCTCTTCAACATGCCGTTTGCGGAGTCGCAGGCCGTCGGCGCACTGGTGGCGATGACCAGCAATTTCATCCTGAACAATTTTCTCACCTATCGCGATCAACGCCTGAAGGGCTTTGCCATCCTGCGCGGCCTGCTGCTGTTTTACCTCGTCTGCAGCGTCGGCCTGTTCGCCAATGTCGGCGTCGCGTTCTCGGTCTACGACCAGGAGCCGATCTGGTGGCTGGCGGGAGCGGCGGGCGCGCTGATGGGCGTGGTCTGGAACTACGCGATGTCCGGACTGTTCGTCTGGCGCAAGCGATGATCCAAAAATGAATCCGAACGAGGCGCGGCTTGTCCTCAACACGGTTCTGACGATCCTGGCGCTGGTCGCGGTACGGCTGGTAGCCGCCGCCTACACGCCGATCACCTTCGACGAAGCCTATTACTGGATGTGGTCGAAGCATCTGGCCGGCGGCTATTACGACCATCCGCCGATGGTGGCATTGGTGATCCGCCTCGGCACCATGATTGCGGGCGACACCGAACTCGGCGTCCGTCTGGTCTCGATCCTCTTGGCATTGCCGATGAGCTGGGCGGTGTACCAGACCGCGGCCGTGTTGTTCGGCGGCAGGCGGGTGGCGACGACGTCGGCGATCCTGCTCAACGTCACGCTGATGGCCGCGGTCGGCACCATGATCGTCACGCCGGATGCGCCGCTCCTGGTCGCCTCGAGCTTCGTGCTGTTTTCGCTGGCCAAGGTGCTTCAGACCGGACGCGGTACGTGGTGGCTGGCGGTCGGCCTCGCCACGGGCGCCGCGCTGTTGTCGAAATACACCGCGCTGTTCTTCGGCCCGGCGATCCTGATCTGGCTGGTGGTGGTTCCGAAACTGCGGCGCTGGCTGATCTCGCCATGGCCCTATCTCGGCGGCCTCGTCGCGCTCCTGATGTTCTCGCCGGTCATTCTGTGGAACGCCGATCATCACTGGGTGTCTTTCATCAAGCAGATGGGCCGGGCGCGGATCGAGGATTTCAGGCCGGCCTTCATCGCCGAACTGATTCCGACGCAGATCGCGTTCGCGACGCCGCTGGTATGGATTCTCGGCGCGATGGGTCTGTATGCACTGTTTCAGCGCCGCGCCGGCGCGCTGCCGGCGCGCGTGCTGGTCAGCACCATGTTCTGGACCATCGTCGCCTATTTCGTCTGGCATTCGCTGCACGCCCGCGTCGAGGCCAACTGGTTCGCGCCGGTCTATCCGGCGTTTGTGGTCGCGGCGGCGTATGCAGCCCATCTGGTGCCATGGGAAAAGCGCGAGCAGCGCACCGTCAGTTTCTGCCTGCGCTGGGCGGCGCCGACAGGCATCGTAATGTTTGCGCTGCTGATCGTGCAGGCCAACACCGGCGCGCTCTCGGGTTATCGCCGCGACGCCACCGTGCGCAGCGTAGGCGTCGGCTGGCGCGAAATCGCCAGCCAGATCGAGGCCGTGCGGGCGCGCGCGGGCGCATCCTGCGTGCTCGCGCCGGATTACGGCACCACCGGCTGGCTTGCGTTCTATCTGCCGAAGGGAACTTGCGTTGCGCAGCAAAGCCAGCGCATCCGCTGGGTCAACATGCCCGAGCCGACGGCGGCGCAGCTCGGCGGCAGGCAGCTGTATGTTCGCGAGGCCTTGCCCGGCGTTCATCCGTTGAAGGACGAGTTCGCCCGCGTCGAAAGGGTTGGCGAGGTCACTCGCAAGCGCGGCCCGCTCGTGGTCGAGACCTACGCGCTCGATCTGCTGGAGGGACCGAAGGGGGGTGTGCTCGACCGTTCCCCGCCGCCGGAGCTGGCGTTGGAAACCAGCATTTTGCCGGCTTGGTTGCGCCGAAAATAGTCCGACGGTCATGTCGGAACGGCCGCATTGGGATCGTCTTGTAGGGAACCCAGCACGCCGTCCAACCGTGAGGTCATGTCCATGTCCGGTTCCAGCCTGAAACCCGCCGCTGAACTCGCCCGCGGCAATACCGCGCGCATTCCCAACGAAAGCGCTGAATATCGCCGTGCCCGCGAGCAATTGCTCGCTGAGGAAATCGAACTCCGTCGCCACATCGAGCGCGTCGCCGAAATGCGCCGCGCATTGCCGCCCGGCGGTGAGGTGACGAAGCCCTATTCGTTCGAAGGCGAGGGCGGCCCTACCACGCTGTCGGGCCTGTTCGGCAACAAGCAGACGCTCGTGATCTACAGCTACATGTTCGGCCCGCAGCGTGAAAAGCCGTGTCCGATGTGCACCTCGTTCATGAGTACGTGGGAAGGAAAGCTGCCCGATGTCGAGCAGCGCATCGCATTCGTATTCGTGGCGCGTTCGCCGATCGCGCGATTGGTGGAAGCCAAGAAGGCGCGCGGCTGGACGCGGCATAAAGTCTATTCCGATCCGTCCGGCGATTACACCCGCGATTACGTCAGCGCCGCAGATGCCGATATGCCCGGCTATAACGTGTTCACGCGCCGCGACGGTTCGATCCGTCATTTCTTGTCCGGCGAAATGGGGCAGGGTACCGCCGACCCCGGCCAGGATCCGCGTGGGGCACCCGACCTCGATCCGCTGTGGGCCCTTCTGGACACCACGCCTGAAGGCCGCGACAAGGACTGGTATCCAAGCTTGAGCTATTGAAGGCTCGCTTTGCGAGCCGAAGTGAACGCGATGCTGACGGCGGGCCGCGTCCTATCAAAGCATCGCTGCCGATGAACCTAAGCGGGTTTTGGTGCGACGACCTATGCTCGGTGTAAGGTATGGTCGGCGACGTCCGGCAACCGTGGAAGAGGAAGATGCAATGCGGCTCGATCCCTATCAGGAGCGTGCAAGGGCCCTGGCGGTCGAAGCCGGGCTCGATCCCGATGCGAAGATCGATCGCCCCGGTCAGCGGCCGATCCCGGTCTGGTGCACGTTCCGCGACGCTGCCCGCAAGGCACAATTCACGGCGCAGGCCGCGCAATACCAGAACAGCCCGCTCAAGATCTTCGGCCGGCACGAGGATGCCACGATCGCGCAGATGCGAAACTGCATGGCGGTCGGCAATGCCGTGGCCGGTGTGATCTGCGCGGACGGTCACCTGGGATATGCCCAGCCGGTCGGCGGCGTCATCGCCTATGAAAAGCAGATCAGCATCTCCGGCGTCGGCTTCGACATCGGCTGCGGCAACATGGCGGTGCGTCTCGATACGCCGTTCAGCCGGATCGAAAGCCATGTCGGCACGATCATCAAGGACGTGCACAGGACGATTTCCTTTGGCGTCGGGCGGACCAACGAGGAGCGCGTCGAGCACGAGCTGTTCGACGACGGCGATGCCTGGCGCGAATCCGACATGGGCGCGTATCGGCAGAAGGCGGTGTCGCAGCTCGGCACCGTCGGATCCGGCAACCACTATGTCGACCTGATGCGCGACGAAGCCGGTTTTGTCTGGATCGGCGTTCACTTCGGCAGCCGCGGTCTCGGCCACACCAGTGCGACCCGCTACCTCAAGGCTGCGGGCGGCAAGGATGGCATGAATGTGCCGCCGGCTGTTATCGACGAGGACAGCGAGATCGGGCGACGCTACATTGCGGCCATGCAACTGGCCGGGCGCTATTCCTACGCCGGCCGGGAGTGGGTGATTGAGCGCGTGCGCAAGATCATCGGCGGCAACGTCACCGACATGGTTCATAACCATCACAATTATGCCTGGCGTGAAAATCACGGAGGCAAGGATTTGTGGGTTGTGCGCAAGGGCGCGACGCCGGCCTTTCCGGGACAGCGCGGCTTCATCGGCGGATCGATGGGAGATGACGCCGTCATCGTCGAAGGCGTCGATGGCCCCGAAGCGAAGGCGTCGCTCTACTCGACGGTTCACGGCGCGGGCCGGATGTTCGGCCGCAGGGAAGCCAAGCGCAGGTTCACGCGCGTCGAGATGGATGCGTGGCTGCAGTCGCGCGGCGTGACATTGATCGGCGCCGATCTCGACGAAAGCCCGATGGCGTATCGAAGGTTGCCGGAGGTGCTTGCAGAGCATGCCGGCTCGATCAAGGTGCAGCACACGCTGCGTCCGTTCGCCGTCGTCATGGCGGGCGAGAACGAATTCGATCCGTTCAAGGATTGATTGCCAAAATGGGACACCTGGCCGACGGCCGGATGTCCCGATCGCAGGGCAACCCCGCATGTTTACGGGCTGATTTGCGCATAACTTCCAATGATTTGCGCATGCCTTAGATCTGCCCGCGTTTAATCTGCATTTAACTAAAACTCGCCTTAATGACGCTCCGTGTCTTTGCGAGATGCTGCCTGGGAACCTTTCGGGCGCGGCACCAAACAGGGACTTAGTAGAGTTGTTCTGGACGCAAGGCGAATGAGTACGAGTACCGGCGCGTTTGGCCTTGCGGCCCACAACCGCAAGAAATCTTCCCGGAAAGCCATTCCTCAGCATTTCCTCGGCGGCGTCGCGATCGCAGCCGTGGTGCTCGGCTGCGCCTGGACCGTTTACAGCAATATTTTCGCCTCCAGCATCTATCCCTCGGTCAACAGCGCGGCGTTCGATCCGCCCGTCGTCAAAAGCTCCACGATTGTCGCGTCGCGTCCGGCGCGGCCCGCCTTCAACGACGTGTTCGCGTCGCTGCCGCAGCCAGCCCCGAAAGTTTCCGCGCCCGAGACCGTCTCTCCTTCGATTATGTTTAACGAAAGGTTTGCAGCCTCGGCGCCGCAAGGCCAGGCGTCCAGGGCGATCGAAGCCACGCAAGTGGTGGAGGTCTCGCCGCCGGTCGATGTGAAGAAGACTGAAGCGCCCAAACTTGCCGAAGCGCCGAAGCCGAAGGAAGCCGCTCCGCAGGCGCCGACCCAGGTCGCGTTGAACGTTCCGGCTCCGGCGACCAAGCAGGCTGAAGCCAAACCCGCCGCGAAGGAATCCGGGGCTTCGGTCCGCGACATGGCGCAGCGCGCCAAGGCGGCGGTGATGTCGATTGCGTCCAACGACAAGCCGAGCATGGTCGAGAAATTGTGGGGCAAGCAGCCCGCACATGGCGGGTTGTTGGCCTACGCTTCCGCCGACGCCAGCGTCACCGGAAGCATCCCCGATACCCGTTCGCAGAATCCGATGCTGGGCGGTTCGCCGCCCTACGACAAGCAGACCGCGGTCTACGACATCGCGGCGAAGAAGGTCTATCTGCCGGATGGCACCGTTCTCGAGGCGCATTCGGGCCTCGGCGCCAAGATGGACGATGTGCGCTATGCGCATGTGCGGATGCAGGGCGTGACGCCGCCGCATATCTATGACCTGAAGCCGCGCGAGGCGTTGTTCCATGGCGTGCCGGCGTTGCGACTGACGCCGATCGGCGGGCAGGACAAGATCTTCAACCGTGACGGCCTCCTGGCACACACCTACATGCTCGGCGCCCGCGGCGATTCCAATGGCTGCGTTTCCTTCAAGGACTATTACGCGTTCCTGAACGCGTACCGGAACCAGGGCATCCGGCGTCTTGCGGTGCTTGCCAGGATTCAGTGACGTCGCTCGTCGTCCCTCCGAACGCAGGGGCCCATACCCCGCAGCGATCATTGTTGCAGAAGGTATCCAACGCTGGCGATCCTAACCGATCGGCCGTGGATGGGTCTCCGGGCGCGGCCTTAGGCCCACCGAAGAATGTGATTTTCGTAACAGTGCGACCGCCGCCGATCGATCATCGTTCCTATCACCGAGGCACTGGTGCATCGGTATCATTCAACCCAAGGTAGGAGGCGTAACTATGGATGAAATCGAAATCGCTGCGTCGGATACCGTGACTGATGCGGAACTCGATGAGGTCAATGGCGGCTTTATCTTCATATTGGTGGGTGCGGCGGCGTTCAGCACCGGCTTTTTCGCCGGCTACGGGGCGGTCAGGTTTGCACAGGACATGTCGAAATAACGCAGTCCGTCTGAAAGAAACGAATGGAGGCCCCGTCCCACTTGCGGGGCTTTCTGCGCTCCGGGCTACAACGTAACAGAGGCTCGTCCCTGCGATGTACAGCCTCCTTAGGCTGTATGTCGAAGAGAACTTCCATGATGCTTGAAGAATAGGTCAAGCTTTACAGGTTCGCCGCTATCTCGCCAAAACAGTTTTCGATTGAGGCTGGCCGCCACCGCGAGGCGGTGGTGGCCGCCGATCAGAACATGGTCATCCGTTGCTTTGGCGATGATTTCTCCGTCTTCGTCCACGATGATTTTCATCTGCCGCCTCCAATCCAAGGCCACCGATCAGCGCCGCCGCGATGGTGCGCATTCTATCTAACCTCGTAAGGGCTCCGGGCGTTCCATCCCACGAAGATCACTCTTTCCGGATAACAGGCGCCACAGGTCCCCGCACAAAGCCGCGCCCCCAGGAGCCTGCTTCGGATTACGGACGAGCGCCATCGTTCGACGGTCCCGCGCCTACAGGTCGTCACAGTTCTTCTTGCTTAGCCCTGAGTGAGTTGCTGCATAATCTGTTGAAACATTTGGGCCGGATCGTTCTGGCCACCCGCTCCTGCTTTGATTTGGGTGAAGGCGCGCAAGGGGAGCGGGAGCCAGCCGCCAGCCACCGCATCGAGCGCTTCGGCGGATAGCTCGCGCGCGCTCTTCGCATTGATTGCATTTCCAGTCATCACAGTTCTCCTTTGATTTAGCCGGCGCGATCATCCAACGCTGGTGCGGCCACGTTTAGCGTCAACCCTCTCGTCGCGAAGTGACGGCGACCACACCGCCGGCCGTCGCGCGCATCGACAAGGCGCGACACGACGCGGGTAGGCTTCGCGAGTGCATCAGCGTCACGGCGCGGACAGCCGAGCGGACGGCACCACGTCATCGAAGTGCGCCGAATGGGCACGTTGGTTCGCTGAATGGCTGTGACGGGGAGTCACAGCACATCCGAAATTTGAAAAACACGCTTGCAACTGAAAGATGTTTCGTTTATTAGCCCGCTCCTTCGCTAGGCCATGGGTTCGGGCTCTCTGAGATCCCGACTGGCGCGAGCCGGTGTCCGGTTTCGTGTTCCGCCGAATGAAGACGCGAGGTGTAGCTCATGGAGAGCATCGGGGTGATACCCGAAGGCATCGGTTCGATTCCGGTCTCTTGCACAACCGAAGGATAGCTCAGTGGTAGAGCAGATGACTGCTAATCATCGTGACGCGGGTTCGAATCCCGTTCCAACGCTCCGGTTCAGTCTAAAAAACTGAATTTCCCATTGAAGGGGACCGGACGCGCGCTTCAGTCGCAGTCCGGCCGCATTGCCGCAAGGCTCTTCGTCCGAACCTAGACACTGTACGAACGGCTCTGCGCCGCGGTGGATACCGCTTGCGCTGACGCCGGGAATACCGTTCGAACGCCCGACCTTCGTCGGGCGATTGCGCGCGTGCGCCCGTCGTCATGCAAGCTCAAACCACGGCCCGCCGGGCTTTCAGGAAGCGCCGTTCGCGTCCTCCGTTCCTTCTCGACGAAACCAGCTTTCCGACCTCTGGCCGGAAAGCCCATGATGGAGGCGTGCCATGAACTGGCATTTCCTGATGACGCATGTGACGGTGAAGGATGGTGAGCGCGCGTTGCTGACGCGGAACGGCAGGCTCGAGCGCGTGCTTGGTCCCGGCCGGCATCGGCTGTTCGATCCGCGCAACGAACTGACGGCAGAAGTATTCAAGGTGGTTCGCGCCGAATTTCCGGCGGAGCGTTACCTGGTGCTGAAGGCTGCGCGGCCTGATCTGGCGGCCGAGCTGTTCGAGCTTGTCGAGACCAAGGCAGACGAAGTTGCCATCGTCAACCTCGACGGCCGTCCGATGCAGCTGATGACGCCCTGGCAGGCGCGCGTCTACTGGAAGGTCGCGACATCGGTCGATGTCGAACGCATCGACCTGACCGGCGATGTCAGGGTGACGGCGCGTCATCTGGCGATGATTGATCGTAACCGTTCGGTGGTCGTGACGGAGGCCGTGGTCGAGAACCACGAAGCCGGTCTGCTCTATGTCGAGGGCCGGCTGGTGGAGCGGCTTGCGCCCGGCCGGCACGCGTTCTGGATCGTCGGCCGCAAGGTCGAGGTCAAGCGTCTCGATCTGCGGCCCCAGGCGGTCGAGATCACCGCGCAGGAAATGCTGACCAGGGACCGCATCGCGCTGCGGGTGACCCTGACGGCGTTTCGCCGGATCGTCGATCCCGAGCGGGTCGTCGCCGTGGTGCCTGACGTGGATGCGTGGCTGTACCGGCTGGTGCAGTTCGCGATCCGCGAAGCGGTTGCAGGCCGCACGCTCGACGAGGTGCTGTCGGCAAAGGCAGCGCTCGATGCGGAGCTTCGCGACTATGTCCGCGCGCGTATCGCAGACAGCGGTGTCGAGGTGACCGAGCTCGGCGTCAAGGACGTGATCCTGCCCGGCGAGATCCGTGAGCTGGTGAACAAGGTGGTGGAGGCGGAGCGGGTGGCGAAGGCCAATTTGATCCGCCGGCAGGAAGAGACCGCGGCGACGCGGTCGCTTCTGAACACCGCCAAGCTGATGGAAGAGAACCCGCTGCTGCTGCGGCTCAAGGAACTGGAGTCCCTCGAGCGGCTGGTGGAGAAGGTCGGCCGCATCGACCTCCACGCGGGTGACGGGCAGGGCTTTGATGCCCTGCTCACCAAGCTGGTTCGCCTGAAGCCCGCGGAAAGCGCGTAAGTAAAGAAGGGTCGCCTACGGGCGGCCCTTCGCCTGCGGGGCGGGCGGGGTAGGCCGTCAGTTGTGCGCTATTCGTAAACTCGTCAGGCCGCCGAGCGTGGCACGATTTTCTTGTAGCTGTGAGTCTTCTCGGCCTTGGAAAGATCGTATGCCGCTTGCAGGTTCAGCCAAAAGCGGGGGTCGGTACGAAAATAACGCCCGAGCCTGATCGCGGTGTCAGCCGTGACATCGCGCGTGCCGCGCATGATCTCTGTCAGGCGGTTGGCCGGAACATCCAGCTCCTTCGCCAAGGCTCGTGCAGAGAGACCCAGTGGCACCAGATATTCTTCTTTCAACACTTCGCCTGGATGGGTTCGTAACCGCGCCATCGCCGTCTCCTAATGATAGTCCACGATCTCCACCGCCCCGGACCGTCTGATGTCCAACGGAAGCAGACGCGTCACTGCCGGTTGATACGGATGGAATGCTGTCCGCGGCGGTCGCCTTTCAGTGCTTCCAGCCGGTTGCCCGGCGGCGAGAGCAAATCATCCAAGCGGTCGCTGCGTCCATCATATCGAGCTTGCGCAACGCGACGGCCTCGATGCTCCGCCAGCGCGCCGGACAGGCGCCATCACGAAACAATTGTTCGGTGCCCTGTCAGCAAAGCTGCGGATCATGGATAATAGTATCCGATACGTATCGCGTAACGGTCAAGAGGCATTCAGCGCGGGGCGTCCTCGGCCCCCACAAACAAAAACCCCGGCATCGCTGCCGGGGTTTTGCATTCTTTTGACGTTCGCCTGGATGGCTGGATCAGAAGTCCATGCCGCCCATGCCGCCGCCCGGGGGCATGCCGCCTGCGCCGCCGCCGGCGTTCTTCTTCGGCAGTTCGGCGATCATGGCTTCGGTGGTGATCAGCAGAGCCGCAACCGACGCTGCGTTCTGGATCGCCGCACGAACCACCTTGGTCGGGTCGATGATGCCCTTGGAGACCAGGTTGCCGTATTCGCCGGTCTGCGAGTCGAAGCCGTAGTTGTACTGGTCCTTCTCGAGGATCTTGCCGACGATGACGGAGCCGTCTTCGCCTGCGTTGATCGCGATCTGGCGGGCCGGCGCGGACAGCGCCTTGCGCACGATCTCGACACCGGTCTTCTGGTCGTCGTTCGCGGTCTTGATGCGCTTGAGCTGCTCGGAGGCGCGCAGCAGGGCGACGCCGCCGCCCGGCACGATGCCTTCTTCAACCGCCGCACGGGTCGCATGCATCGCGTCATCCACGCGATCCTTGCGCTCCTTGACTTCGACTTCGGTCGCGCCGCCGACGCGGATCACCGCGACGCCGCCTGCGAGCTTGGCCAGGCGCTCCTGCAGCTTCTCACGGTCGTAGTCCGAGGTGGTTTCCTCGATCTGCGCCTTGATCTGCTGCACGCGCGCTTCGATGTCGGCCTTCTTGCCGGCGCCGTTGACGATGGTGGTGTTTTCCTTGTCGATCATCACCTTCTTGGCGCGACCGAGCATCTGCAGCGTGACGTTCTCGAGCTTGATGCCGAGATCTTCCGAGATCGCCTGACCACCGGTCAGCACCGCGATGTCCTGCAGCATGGCCTTGCGGCGATCGCCGAAGCCCGGAGCCTTGACGGCCGCGACCTTGAGGCCGCCACGCAGACGGTTGACGACGAGGGTGGCGAGAGCTTCGCCTTCGACGTCTTCCGCGACGATGACCAGCGGCTTACCGGTCTGTACCACGGCTTCGAGCAGCGGCAGCAGCTCGTTCAGCGAGGAGAGCTTCTTCTCGTTGATCAGGATGTAGGCGTCGTCCATTTCAACGCGCATCTTGTCGGCGTTGGTGACGAAGTAGGGCGAGATATAGCCGCGGTCGAACTGCATGCCTTCGACGACGTCGAGTTCGGTTTCGAGCGACTTGGCTTCTTCAACCGTGATGACGCCCTCGTTGCCGACCTTCTTCATGGCGTCGGCGAGGAACTTGCCGATTTCGGCGTCGCCGTTGGCGGAGATGGTGCCGACCTGGGCGATTTCCTCGTTCGAGGTGACCTTCTTGGAGTTCTTGACGAGGTCGGCGACCACGGCTTCCACCGCCAGGTCGATACCGCGCTTCAGATCCATCGGGTTCATGCCGGCGGCAACCGACTTGGCGCCTTCACGGACGATCGCAGCCGCGAGCACGGTTGCGGTGGTGGTGCCGTCGCCGGCAGCATCTGCGGACTTGGAAGCGACTTCGCGCACCATCTGCGCGCCCATGTTCTCGAACTTGTCGTCGAGCTCGATTTCCTTGGCGACGGTGACGCCGTCCTTGGTGATGCGGGGAGCGCCGAACGACTTGTCGAGCACGACGTTGCGGCCCTTGGGGCCGAGCGTGACCTTCACGGCATTGGCGAGAATGTCGACGCCGCGCAGCATGCGGTCGCGGGCATCAACGCCGAATTTGACTTCTTTAGCTGACATATTTGATTTCCCTGAGTTGAACTTGGTGTCTCACCCTCTTCGAGGGGCGCCGCGCAGGCGCTCCTCAGGGGTGAGCGTGTGCGGACTTGGCTTAGGCGGCCTTCTTCTTGGTCGCGGGAACGTCGGTGAGGACGCCCATGATGTCGCTTTCCTTCATGATCAGCAGCTCCTGGCCGTCGATCTTGACCTCGGTGCCGGACCACTTGCCGAACAGGACGCGGTCGCCGACCTTGAGGTCGATCGGGATCAGCTTGCCAGCTTCGTCACGGCCACCGGGGCCCACGGCGACGATTTCGCCTTGCGAGGGCTTTTCCTTGGCACTGTCCGGAATGATGATGCCGCCAGCAGTCTTCTCTTCGGCGTCGATGCGCTTGACCACGACGCGGTCGTGAAGCGGACGGAATTTCATGCAGTCCTCCTAAACTTTTGCAAATGTTGTCGATTTTGGCGTCTTGGCAGTCCGAGCAGGCGAGTGCCAACCCGGCTGCGGGTGATTTAGGCCAGTCTTGTTCGGGGGACAAGGGCTTCTAGCAGAAAAATTGGCACTCAAATATGACGGCTGCCAATTTCATTCATCATGATTAATCGAGGTAAACGCCCGCCGACCCCGTATTAGCACCTGCGGTAAGCTGCTGCTAACGCATGAATTTTCAACAGTTCATTAAACATTTAGGCTTGTGATGGGTTGGTATCGTGCGTCACATTTCTCTCATGTGAGCGCATCTCCGCCGGGGTGGCTCGGTGTGGCCACCACGTGAAATGCGCTTCCGACAATGGAGGTTGGCATGGTCTCGCGGGTTGGGGTTGTTTCCGACGATTTCCGGAAGCAGGTGCTGGGTTATGGACTGACGACGGCGGAAATTCTCTATCGGCTGCCGGATCATCCCTCACTGCTGCAAACCTACGTCTGGCAGAACTACGATCTGTTTCCGAAATTTCCGGCGCTGAAAGATTTTCTGGCCTTCTGGCAGGAAAAGCTCGACGGCCCGCTGTATTCGGTCACGGTCGCGCATTCCAAGCTGATCAAGCCGGCCGAGCTTCGCGCCGTGGACGGCGTGTTCAGGCTGCATTGAGCGGAAAGGATTGTAGTTTGTAGGGTGGGTTAGGCGAAGCCGTAACCCACCATCATCGGTCGCTGCCTCAACGGTGGGTTACGCCTTCGGCGAACCCACCCTACGAAACGCATTTTGTGCTAGCCTCTCCCCACCAAACGATCAGGGGAGGCAAGAAAAATGGCCAAGCAAAAAGCGACATCGAAAGCCGCAGCCAAAACCGCGGTGAAAAAGAAATGGATGGGCCTCGGCACGGCAGCCAAATCCACAGCCCGCAAGACCATCGCATCAAAAGGCCGCGTCGCCACGGCCAAATCGAAGGCGGCAGCCAAATCAGCGGCGAAGGCCGTAGCAAAGCCGAAGGCTCGGCCGAAACAGCACATCGCCATCAGCCATCACCGCGATGAGGATTTCAAGGCCGACGGCCTGCGCACCTATGCACAGTACCGCGATCTCGGCATTGCCGCGGCGACCCATGGCCTGGCGCAGGCGCATGTGATCCGGCTGATCGGACCCTGCAACCCCGAGGAAGTTTCAAAACTGCATTATCACGACGTCGAATTCCAGATGGTCTATGTGCTCAAGGGTTGGGTGAAGACCTACATGGAAGGCCAGGGCGAGACCTTGATGAAGGAGGGCGGCTGCTGGACCCAACCGCCGCGCATCCGGCATCTGATCCTGGACTATTCGGACGACGTCGAATTGCTGGAAGTGATTTTGCCGGCAGAATTCAAGACGGTGGAATTGGGGACGTAAGACGCCGTCATTCCGGGGCGACGCGTAGCGTCGAACTATGGTGCGCAATTGCGCACCTGAGAATCTCGAGATTCCGGGCTCGTGCTTGCACGCCCCGGAATGACGAAGGGGCCTCACGCCCGTTTCGTTTCCGGCATCACGAACGCGATCAGGCAAAGCCCTAAACATCCGATCGCGGACAGGCCGAGGAAGGCCACGCTATGTCCGAAATGGTCGCTGACATAGCCTGCCAGGACATTGCTGCAGGAAGCGCCGATGCCGACCGCCGTCCCCACCACGCCCTGGGCGAGGTTGAAATGGCCGCTGCCGAAGGCGATGTCGGCGACGGTCAACGGGATGAGAACGCCGAACACGGCGGCGGTAACGCCGTCAAAGAATTGCACGGCGACCAGCAGATAGGGATCGGTGACGGTTGCGAACAGCACGCCGCGGATGGCGAGCGCGGTGAAGCCGATCAGCAGCAGCGGCCGGCGGCCCCATTGCTGGGCCTTGCGGCCGACCGATGGCGACGTCAGCGCCACGATCGCCTGGGGCAGGATGATGCACGCCGCGATCAGTACCGGCGCCCACTGGGTCGAACGAGTCGTCACGATACCGGCCATCAAGGGCAGCATCGCGGCGTTGGCGAGCTGCAGCAACATCACGGCGCCGGCAAAGATCAGCAGCGGGCGCTGGCGCAGCAGATGCAGCACGCTGGTGGCTTCGGGGTCCGGCTTGGCGCGGACGATCGCGCCATGGGCCTGTTCCGGATCGATTTCGCGATCTTTGATCCGGGATAGCGCTATGATGGTGAAGATCACCAGAACGAAGGTGGCGAGAAACACCGAGCGGCTGGAGATGAAATAGCCGCAGGCCCCCATCAGCGCCGCGGCAACGCCGTTGCCGATTGACGCGAACCGCGCATTGCGCCCGAGCCGTTCGCCGATCGCGGCCGGTCCGACCAATCCAAGGCTGATCGCGGCGATCGCCGGGCCGAGCACGCAACTCGCCAAGGCGTGCAATGTCGCCGCTGCCGCGATGACGGGAAAGATCGGCCATGCCGCATAGGCCAGCGCTGCGACTCCGATCGCTGCGACCGCGAAACCGGCGACCAGCCGTTCTCTCCGGGCAGCGTCGATGATGGCGCCGCCCGGCATCTGGCCGATCAGCCCGACGATACCGCCGATCGACAGCACCAGCCCGATCTCGACCTGGGTCCATTTCTGCGTCGTGAGGTACACCGCGACGAACGGACCAAAGCCGGTCTGGACGTCGGCGAGAAAGAAGATGAACCAGTCGAGGCCGCGCTGGCTTTGCGCCGAAGGGTGCGGCTCGGGCGATGCCGGCGGCGGCGGTGACGTGTCGCCGCGTTCATCGATGGACGGCGCGCCCCGCGTCTCACCGGCAAAATCCTTGCCAAGATCTTTGGCAGAATCTTTGGGATATGGGTTCGGGCGCGCGGACAGTGGCATTCTCCTCCGCGGTCAGTGATCGAATTGCAGGGGTTGCAGACTGCCGGTGGCGCCGAGCACCACGATCGGCGTATCTTCCTTGTATTCGGGTGCGGCCTTGACCTGTTCCAACGTCAATTCGAGCGTCATGCTTTCCTTCTTGTTGGTAACTTGTCCGAAGTGGAGTGCGTTCCAGTCGACGACGATCTTTCGGCTGCCGACGCCGAGAAAGCCGCCGAAATCGATCACCGCGGCGCGCACGGTTCCGGAGCGATCGACGATCACGTCGACGATGCGCCCCATGTTCTCGCCCGCCGTGCTGCGGACATCGCGTCCGAGAATCCCGCGTGCGTCCGCCGCCCGGATGACCGTGACGGAAGGCGGGGGCGCCGGCTCTTTCGGCGCATCCGGCGAGGCCTTTGCCGCCGGACTTGGTGCGGCGAGAGCCGGCGGACCCTTGTCTGGTTCCTGCGCGACCGCCAGTGCGCCGAGGGATATCGCGCTCCACACCAGAACGGCTGCCGTGATTTTTTGCCCTGAACGCATGCGGTCTCCTGAACCTCTTCACGGTTGCGCAGAGGTGACGAACCGGCCGCAGCTGGTTCGTCACCATTTCCCCAAGTACGGTCGCGGTCAGCGCGACAACACGATCGAGACCTGAACCCGGCCCCGCGTTCGCATCATTTCGAGCGATACGTCGTCGCCGTGACGGCGCAGGCGAAGGTCCACGCTGGAATCGCCAAGCCGCAAGTCACGCAGCACGACCTCGTTCAGGAATTCCGGCAGACGGGGATTCCGCAGGCGGATTTCGCCGGCCCGCGCATCGAATTCCAGGCCCAGCGAAGCTTCCAGCAGCGTGAACGGCGTCGCGCTCGCCCATGCCTGCGGCGAGCATGCCACGGGATAGAGCGTCGGGCCAAACCGCCGCTCCCGATGGAAGCCGCAGAACAATTCCGGCAATCGCCGCAGGTCCATGTAACTCGCAGCGCCGAACAATCCCTTGAACAGGTGTTCGACGGAATGTTTCAGGCCGTAGCGCGCAAGGCCCAGCGCGATCAGCGCGTTGTCGTGCGGCCAGATCGAACCGTTGTGGTAGGACATCGGATTGTAGCGCGACTCGCCCAATGCCACGGTACGAATGCCCCAGCCGGTGAAGAAGCGCGGCCGCATCAGGTCGGCGGCGACCATGCGCGCGCGGTCCTCGCCAATGATGCCCGTGAACAAGAGCTGGCCGGCATTGGATGTCCGCACCTTGCACGGCCGCTTGGCGCCGTCGAGCGCGAGCGCGTAGGTGCCCATATCAGAGCACCAGAACGCCTCCTCAAAGCGTGCGGCAAGCTCCGTTGCCTCCTCATCGAGCCTGCGCGCCTTCTCCGCAAAGCCAAGCTGGCGCGCGCAACGTGCCGCCAGCCGTTTGCCGGCGAAGACGTAACCCTGAACCTCGCACAGGGCGATGTGGCCTTCGGCCAACTGGCCATCGGCATGAAAGATCGCGTCGAAGGAATCTTTCCAGCCCTGATTGGCGAGGCCCTGGTCGGATGCGCGCTGATATTCGACAAAGCCGTCACGATCAGGGTCGCCGGGACCGTCGATCCAGGCCAGCGCGGCCTCGATCGCGGGCCACAGTTCGCGCAGCGTGTCCTCGTCGCCGGTGCGCTCGAAATAGAATCCCGCTAGCAACACGAACAGCGGCGTGGAATCGACGCTGCCGTAATATTGCGCGAACGGCACTTCGCGCAGCGCCGCCATTTCGCCGCCGCGCATTTCATGCAGGATCTTGCCGGGTTCGGCATCGTTCAGGGCATCGACGGTCGTGGCCTGATAGGCAGCCAGCCGTTTGAGCACGCCGCAGGCCACACGCGGGTCAATCCACAGCATCTGCAGCGCGGATATCAGGCCGTCGCGGCCGAACGTGGTTGAATACCAGGGAATGCCGGCATAGGGATAGCGGCCATGCGCGGTGTCGGTCATCAGCATATTGAGATCGGCCATCGACTGGCACAGCACCTCATTGAAGATGCTGTTCGAGGTTTCGACGCTGGCGGCGCCCGCGGTCGAACGGCGCATTTCGCGGCGATGTGCGAGCAGGCCATGCATGAACGGCGCCGGCCGATGCTCCGCGGCATAGTTGCAGGTCACCGCAACGAACACCGAGGTAAGCTGCTGCGGCTCGAGCGCGAAATGATAGCTGCCGCTGTTCACCGCCAGCAGGGTCGGGCGCGGGTCGAAATGCAGATTGGTCGTTCGCGCCTCGCCGTCGAGGCCGCGATACTCGAACCTGACATCGGCGGGGCTGAGCAGTTCGCTGGTGCCGGTGCCGCGGCGCGGGCGCCTGGCGCCGCGCACCTCGAACAGATCGGCGAAATCATTGTCGAACAGGAAGGTCAGATCGATGTGTGCGGCCCGGTCGCCATGGTTCTGGACGGCGATCCGCTGATAGGCGGTGCCGCGCCACAGGAAGATGGTGCGCACGATGTGGATCAGATCCTTCTGCAGGACGATCCGGTCGCCGTCATAGATGTCGGGATTGGTGAGGTCGATCGTCAGCGCGGAATTATCGTCGCGCAGGTTGGAGCCGAGCAGCAATGGCTGGGTCTGGTTCAGCAGGAGCTCGAGCCGCGCCAGATAGCGGGTATCGGCATTGAACAATCCATCGGGTCCACCGGCCGAAGCACCGATGTCGCCGTGGCTGTCGAGGACGATGAACGTATCGTCATGCTTGAGGGTGCGGCGCGGCCGTGCGGCCTGGCCGGTCATGGGAATGTAGAACGGCGATTCCGTGATCTGCTCGGCGAGAGGAGTATCCGCCCGCTGGACGTTGGCTTTGGTGGCCATGCGTAACCTCTGTCCTGTAACTCTAGAGCCTTTTCCGTTCCGATTAAACGGAACGGGCTCTAGATTCCTGATTTGACGCGTTTCATTGACGCCAACCGGTATCCAATTCGCTGGAAAGCACTCTGGCGGATACCGCTCCGCACGCCGCGACGCCGATCTGACTGTGCTCTACATTCGTTTCCGCGATTTCAGGCTGCGTGGATCGCGAGACGGTTCATTTCCTGCGTCACGAGCTGCCGGTACGGACCGGTTTCGCGCATCAGGCGGTCCGGTGGACCATCCTCGATGATCTTGCCTTCCCTGAGAACCACGACGCGATCGAAGTTCCGCAGCGTGGCGAGCCGGTGGGCGATCGCGATCACGGTGCGGCCGCGCATCAGGCGGCCGAGCGCCTCGCGGATCGCTTCTTCGGACTCGCCGTCAAGCGCGGCCGTCGCCTCGTCGAGCAGCAGGATCGGCGCGTCCTTCAGGAACGCGCGCGCGATTGCGATGCGTTGCCGCTGGCCGCCGGAGAGCTTGACGCCGCGATCGCCGACCATGGTGGCAAGGCCGTCGGGCAGATTTTCGACGAAGTCACACCGCGCCGCGATCGCCGCGCGCAGGACCTCGTCGTCGCTTGCCGTCGGACGGCCATAGCGGATGTTCTCCAGGATCGTGCGGTGGAACATCGAGATGTCCTGCGGCACGACCGAAATGGCTTCGCGGAGGCTTTGCTGGGTGACGCGCGAAATATCCTGGCCGTCGACGGTGATACTGCCATTGTCGACGTCATAGAAGCGCTGCAACAGCACAAACAGGCTGGATTTGCCGCCGCCGGATTGGCCGACCAGGCCGACGCGCTGCCCGGGTTTGAGGTTCAGGTTGAATTTGTCGAACACCTGGACGCCGCCAGGATATCCGAACGAGATGTTCCTGAAGGTGATGGCGGCACCGCTCTTGATCAGCGGTTCGGCCTCGGGATGGTCGCGCAGTTCATGCGGCTGCAGCAGCGTTGCGATCGCCTCCGAGAGCCGGGCGGTGTGCTGGGTGACATCCACAAGTGCGACCGCCAGATCGCGGGTCGCGTGCAGGATGGAAAGACCGAGCGTGCAGACCAGCACCACGTCGCCGGTGGTGGCCTTGCCGCTCTGCCACAGCGTGACCGCCCAGTACAACAGGGCCACCGTCAGTGCCAGCGTGATCACGGCATGCGTGAGCCGAAGCTTTTCCAGATAGCGCAGGCTGCGGCCCCGTGCGGTCAATTCGCGGTCGACGGTGTTGTCGAAGCGGTTGTGCTCATGGTCGAGCCCGCAGAACGCCCGCACCAGTGGCATGTTGTTGATGACGTCGACCATTTCGCCGTCAACGGCGGCGGCCTTGTCGGCGTAGTCGTCATGTAGCGGCTTGCCCGCGGCCGCGATCCGGAACATGGCGATGAGGACCACGCTTGCGATCACGATCATGCCGGCGGCCATCGGCAGGCTGACGGTTCCGATCAGCGCGATTGCCACAATTGTGGCGATGCAGGGCGGCAACACGTTCCATACGAACATGTTCTCCACCGTGAATACGGCATTGGAGGTGGCCGTGATCCGGCTTGTCAGCATGCCCGGGAGCCGGTCGATGAAATAGCTCGGGGCGTGTCCGGTCAAATGGCGGAACATGTCGCGGCGCAGATCGCCGGTGACGCCGACAAACGTGAAGCTCGCTGTCCAGCTCGCGATGCGCCACAGCAGGACGTCGGAACCAATCAGCGCTATGAGAAAAACGAATGCCAGCCATACACCGCCGCTATGCGCAGGTCCGGCGGCGAGGGCGTCGACCAGATACTTCACGCCGTATTGTGTGCCGACCGAGCAGGCAACGGCTGCCACCACCGTGAACAGTATCACCAGATGCGACGCGGGCCGCCGGCGCAGATAGCGCATTACAAAGGGGAATGGTCGGTTCGCGTATCCCGATAGATTGTCCATGTGTCTGCTAAACCTGTTGGAGATTAACGGGAAATCCTGGCGGAACCCCGACCCTGTCGACGGGCGTCATTCGAGTGGCGCGGCAACGCCTCAACTGCACAACAATTTCGCAGCAAAGGTCGTTCAAGAAGTCTGATCACGTGTGATGGCATCAGCAAGACGACAGTGTGAGAGAAGTGAGCGCACCAATGTGGGAACTTCGCATCTGCGTAAACGTTCCCACTCTGGCGATGCCGCGCCACGAGGGTTGAGGGCTTTCAAGGTAAAATCACGATCAGGAGGTTGTTAGGATGCGCATCGCGCAGGTTGCTCCGTTGACGGAGGCTGTTCCGCCCAGGCTGTATGGCGGCACCGAACGCGTCGTCTATTGGCTGACCGAGGAACTGGTCGCTCTGGGACACGAGGTCACGCTATTCGCCAGCGGCGATTCCCGAACCTCCGGCAAACTGGATGCGACGTGGCCGAAGGCGCTGAGGCTGGACGGGTCGGTGCGGGATCCGAACGCACTTCACATGCTGATGCTCGAGCGCGTACGGCAAAAATGTGACGATGAAGAATTCGACTTTCTTCATTTCCATCTCGACTACTATCCGTTCTCGCTGTTCGCGCGGCAGCCGACGCCGTTCGTGACCACGCTTCATGGCCGGCTGGATCTTCCCGAGCATCAGCCGGTGTTCGCGACATTCTCGAAGATTCCGCTTGTTTCGATCTCAAATGCGCAGCGGCGGCCGGTGCCGAAAGCAAACTTCATCAACACCATCTACCACGGCCTGCCGGAGAAGTTGCTGACGCCCCAGGCGGTGAAGCCGAGCTATCTGGCCGTCCTCGGCCGTATCGCGCCGGAGAAGGGCGTGGACCGGGCGATCAGGATCGCGATACGCTGCGGCATCCCGCTCAAGATTGCGGCGAAGGTCGATCGCGCCGACCAGGAATATTACGATGCGATCATCAAGCCGATGATGGATCATCCGCTGGTCGAGTTTATCGGCGAAATCGGGGACCACGAGAAAGCCGAGTTCCTGAGCGGGGCGATCGGGTTGCTGCTGCCGATCGACTGGCCGGAGCCGTTCGGCCTCGTCATGATCGAGGCCATGGCCTGCGGCACGCCCGTGATCGCCTACAACCGTGGATCGGTTCCTGAAATCATCGACGACGGAAAGACCGGCTTCATCGTCGAGGATGAAATCAGCGCGGTCGCCGATGTCGGGCGGCTGGGGGAACTGGATCGCCAGGCCATTCGCACGCATTTCGAGACGCGCTTTACGGCTCGCCGTATGGCGCTCGACTATGTCAACACCTATCAGGGCATGATCGAGGCGGTGAAGCCGCGGATGAAACTGGTCAGCAGCGCCGAATAACGTTGCCGGAGCAGGGCGCTCGATTCTTAAACCCGTCGATGGCGTGCGTCATCGACGGGACGCGCTCGCGCGTCAGGACGCGGTGTTCGATTGACCGTTCGACACCGGGTCGTCGCCGACGGCGTGCAGCACGAATGGTCTGGCGACACGCCCAGGTTCGGCGACAGGAATGGACGATCTGCGACTTGCGCGCTTTGGCCGTGGTGCGGTCTGATTTTCGGTGGAGCGAAACAACGCGTAGTCGCGGCTGAATAGCCAGCGCGATGTTTGAAAGACGCCGTGGGTGATGAACAGAGCGGCGAGCACGTCGATCGAATAGTGGTAGTGGCCGAGCAGCACGACCGCGCCGAAGAACGCGGTCAGCGCGAGAAAGAATACCCGCCATTGCAAGATGTGCCAGAACGCCAGCGCCGCCAGGAACGGCATTCCGGTGTGACCGGAAAAGAAGAGATCGCTGCCGTAAAAAATGGAGTTGAAGAACGGCGCCGGCTGCTGCGGATCGATCGGGGACGGCGCCATGTGGGTGAGCGCCACGAATACGGCGCGGACCACCAGGAACAGCGCCGTGGCCTTCAGCGCGAACGGCAACCGGTTCGGCCGCCAGGCCAGCAGTCCCGCCGTGATGACGAAGGCCGTGAACGTACCGTAGATGAACAGAAAGCGGACGTTGTAGGGCCCGACGCGGCTCAGCACAAAATCCGTGACGTGGTTGCTGGCATGGACCGTAGCATAGGTGACAGCGGCGAAGATCGCGATGCTGCTGGCAGAGAGGAAAGCGGCGCCCTCGCACAGCGAGCGGACATACGCGCGCGTGCCAAACAGCGTGCGGTAAAGCCGAATGGTGTGTTCCATGGCGCCTGCTCCTCCGTTCGCGAAATCTGCTACGGCTGGCATCACGCGGCCGCCAATTGCGGCGGCTCATCGGCGGTCTGATCGTAGGATTGGATAGCAGGCGGCTCTAAAACAAAGGCCGTCTGCCGCTGCTTGCCTACGCTGTTATCGGTAGCCGAATGCGACAAACCCCGGCGGAAGCGGCTGCGGATTGAGAGCGACCCGCTCGAGCGCGGAGGTAAACCGGTGCTGCAGTCCGCTGACGATGATGATGCCGCCCGCAACACGGTCGAGTTCAGCTGATGTCAATGCTTCGTCTTTGGCAGGAACTGAATGGGTCATGGTTGTTTCCCTTGGTGAGGCGGGCACGGCGCCGTCGCCGAGCGGACATTACCTCGCTCGCCCTGATTGGTGTGTGAGCCAAATCACTCAGGGCTGGCTCGGCCGCTAGCTGATCGTTCCCACGATCGCGCCCATCAGGCAGGTGGCCAGCGTGCCCGAGACGATCGACTTCAGCCCGAGCGCGTTGATCTCCTCGCGGCGCCCGGGTGCCATGGTGCCGAGGCCGCCGATCATGATGCCGAGGCTCGCGAAGTTGGCAAAGCCGCACATCGCATACAGCATGATCAGCCGCGAGCGCGGATCGAGCGCGTCGGGACCGAGCTTCGATAGATCGACATAGGCGATCAACTCGTTGAGCACCGTCTTGGTGCCCATAAGGCTTCCCGCCGTGATCGCCTGCGACCACGGCAGGCCCAACAGCCAGCATACCGGCGCCATCAGATAGCCGAGCAGCCGCTGCAGCGAAATCTTCGCGCCGCCGATCTCGGGCAACAGGCCGAGGATGGCGTTGGCGAGATAGACCAATGCCACCAGCACCAGCAGCATGGCGACGATGTTGAGCAGCAGCTCCAGTCCGGACGTGGTGCCCTTGACGATCGCATCCATGGTGCTCTTCACTTCCATGTCGGTGTCAGCAGCGGCCAGCATTCCGCCAGTCCGCTTGTCAGACGTCTCCGGCACCATGATCAGGCTGATCAGAATCGCCGCGGGTGCGCCGAGCACCGAGGCAATGACGAAATGCGCCGCCGCATCCGGGATCAATGGCGCGAGAAACGTGGCGTACAGCACCAGCACGGTACCGGCGATCCCGGCCATGCCGCCGGTCATCACCATGAACAATTCGCTGCGGGTGAGTTGCGAAAGGTATGGGCGGATGAACAGGGGCGCCTCGACCATGCCGAGGAAGATGTTGGCGGCGGCGGACAGCCCGACCGCGCCGCCGACGCCGAGCGTGCGTTCCAGAAGCCAGGCCATGCCGCGCACGATCGGCGGCAGCACCCGCCAGTAGAACAGCAGCGTGGTCAGCACGCTCATGACCAGGATGATCGGCAGCGCCTGAAACGCCAGGATGAAATCGGCGCCCGGCGCCTTGAGGTCGAAGGGAAGCGTGCCGCCGCCGAGATAGCCGAACACGAAGGAGGTGCCGGCGCGGGACGCTGCCGCGATGATATTGACCGCGTCATTGATGGCGCCGAACGCCTTTGCGACCAGCGGCAGCTTGAGCAGCACCAGCGCGGTAAGCACGGTGACCGCAAGCCCGACCGCCATCTGCCGCCATGACACCGCGCGGCGGTTCTCGCCGAGCGCCCACGCGATTCCCAGCAACGCCAGCACGCCGAAAGCCGATTGCAGTTGCAGCATGATCTCGAAGTCCCCCGGTCGATTATGGCAGCGGGGGACTTGCAAGCGCAATGCCGGGCAGCCCTTCGCCGCCTGGCATTGACAGCCCGTGGGCATTGACAGGGGGATCAGGGTCGTTCACGGCGTAACCAACAACAATGCGAGCGGACGCACGCTTCGAAAAGCAGGATACCGGCCTCAAATGTCTTCCCTGATGCCTGTCGGCGCCGGCGATCTGCTCAGGCATCCCTCCTTCCTGTCGTTTCTGCTGTCGCGCAGCCTGTCGCGTTTCGCCAGCCAGATCGGGGCCGTTGCCATCGGCTGGCAGGTCTATGACATGACCGGCAGCGCCTTCGATCTCGGCATGATCGGGCTGGTTCAATTCCTCCCCACGGCGTTGTTTCTGTTCGTGGCCGGCCATGCCGCCGACCGCTACGAACGCAAACGGGTGGTGCAACTCTGCCAGATCGCCGAGGGGCTGACGGCGCTGTTTCTGGCCTGGGGCGCCTATGCGGGCTTTCTTAGCGTCACGCAGATATTCATTGCATCCTTCGTGCTCGGTATAGCCGGCGCCTTCGAAAGCCCGGCATTGGCCGCGCTGCTGCCGCTGATCGCGCCGAAAGGCGCGCTGCAGCGTGCCACCGCGGTCTCGAGCGGCGCGGCGCAAATCGCCACCATCGCCGGTCCTGCACTCGGCGGCTTGGCCTATGCCATCGCCCCCAGCGCAGCCTTTGGGGTCATGACTGCGTTTTTCCTATTCGGGGCAGCAATCATGGGGGCGATCCGGCTGACGCAGCCGGCTGTGGTACGGGATGCCGCGACACCGGATGATATCTTTGCCGGCGTCAAATTCGTCCGCAACAACCCGGCGATTCTCGGAACGATTTCGCTTGATCTGTTCGCGGTGCTGCTCGGCGGCGCCACCGCGCTGCTGCCGATCTATGCCCGTGACATCCTGCAGACCGGCCCGCTCGGCCTCGGCATCCTGCGCGCCGCGCCCGCGATCGGCGCGCTGCTGATGACGGTGTTCCTCGCCCACCACACCATCAACCACCGCGTCGGAATACGGATGTTTCAGGCCGTGATCGTGTTCGGCGTGGTGACGGTGGTGTTTGCGCTGTCGCACTGGATGTGGCTGTCGGTGCTGGCGCTGGTGGTGCTGGGCGCCGCCGACGTCGTGAGCGTCGTGATCCGCTTCTCGCTGGTGCAGCTCGCAACGCCCGACGACATGCGCGGCCGGGTCGGCGCGGTCAATTTCCTGTTCATCAACGCGTCAAACCAGCTCGGTCAGTTCGAAAGCGGCGTTACCGCCGCCTTGTTCGGCGCGATGCCGGCCGCCGTGCTCGGCGGCGTCGGCACGATTGCGATCGCGCTATTGTGGATGAAGCTGTTTCCGACGCTGCGGGATGTGGAGAAGCTGGAGTAGGGCGACGACCCTCACCACGTCGTCCCGGCCTTGAGCCGGGACCCATACGCCGTGCATTCTCGATGAGAACGCAAATGGTAGAGGCCTCGTAACCCAATCACCGCCGCGGAGTATGGGTCCCCCGATGCGCAATTGCGCATCTGAGCTCAAGGCCGGGACGACATCGGTGGATTTGGCTACCCCCGCCCGACGAACGGCATCTTGGTCGCCATCACCGTCATGAACAGCACGTTGGCATCGAGCGGCAGGCCGGCCATGTAAGCCACCGCGTCGCCGACCGCTTTTGCGTCCATGCGTGGCTCGTGTTTCATCGTGCCGTCGGGCTGCATCACGCCGGGCCCGGCGACCATGCGGTCGGTCATCGGGGTTGCCGCGTTGCCGATGTCGACCTGGCCGACCGCGATGTCGTAAATGCGGCCGTCGAGGTTGGTGGCCTTGGTCAGGCCCGTGATGGCGTGCTTGGTCGAGGTGTAGGCCGACGAGAACGGCCGTGGCGCATGCGCCGAGATCGAGCCGTTGTTGATGATGCGGCCGCCGCGCGGGTTCTGGTCCTTCATGATGCGGAAGGCATGCTGGGTGCACAGGAACGGGCCGGTGAGGTTGGTGTTCACCACTGCCTGCCACTGTTCGAGGCTGAGGTCCTCAAAGTTCACCGGCGGCGCGCCCATGCCGGCGTTGTTGAAGAGCACGTCGAGCCGGCCGTAGGTTTCCTTGACCTTGTCGAACAGGGCGGCGATCGAGGCTGGGCTCGTCATGTCGGCGGAAACGCACAGGCTCTTGCCGACATTGTCGCCGAGCTTCTTGGTCTCCTCCAGCATCTCCATGCGGCGCCCGGCGAGCACCACGGTGAAGCCGGCATTCATCAGCGCTAGCGATGCCGCGCGTCCGACGCCGGTGCCCGCGCCGGTGACGACTGCGATCTTGTTTGCTGCTTCGGCCATTGTTTCCTCGCCTTTACTTCTTTGTTTCTGTTTCTGATTTGTAGGGTGGTCTTGGAATATTCTGATGCGCTGCGCGCAGCGCCGCCGACCAGCGTGAACGCAGATCGTGGAAATAGGGCTCGCCGGCCTCGATGCGGTGATTGAGATCGGCCTCGCAGGCATCCGCGCGCACCACCAATACGTCGATCGGCAGGCCGACGCCGAGATTGGAGCGCATCGTCGAATCCATCGAGATCAGGCTGGTCTTCAGCGCCTCGTACAGTTCGACATCGTAATGCATGGCGCGGTCGAGCACCGGCTTGCCGTATTTATGCTCGCCGATCTGCAGGTACGGCGTGTCGGTCGTGCATTCGATGAAATTGCCGGCGGTGTAGACCATGAACAGCCGCATCCGCGAGCCCTTGATCTGGCCGCCGAACAGGAACGAGACGTCGAAACTGACGTCTTCGGAGCGCAGCGCGTCGCCCTCGGTGGCGTGGACGCTGCGAATGGCGCGGCCGATGCGCTGGGCGGCCTGGAACATGGTCGGCGCGTTCATCAGCGTTTCGACCTCGCCGTTGTGCGGGTCTTCGATGCCCTCGGTCAGGGTTGACAGCACCGACTGGCTGATCGCCAAATTGCCGGCGCTGGCGATCGCCATGATGCGCTCGCCCGGCTTTGAGAAAATGTGCAGCTTGCGAAAGGTCGAGACGTTGTCGAGGCCGGCATTGGTGCGGGTATCCGCGATCATGACCAGACCGTCCCGTACCAGCACTCCGCAACAATAGGTCATTCCACGTCCCCGAAACCGTCCGAACTACCGGCGGGGCACTAGTAGCCAATTTTTCGGGGGCATCCAACCCCAATTCCCCAGGCCGTGGCATGCGCTGGATGGGTAAAAAGACGCATTGCGCGGAATGAGGGCTCGATCGGCGCTGCGGACCGAACCCTACGACACGCCTCCGTCGTTCTATTTGCCACCGACAAGGAGGTTCTTGTAGATTTTCCCGTCCTTCATGATGACGACGAAATTCTTTGCCGGGTCTTCGATCAGCTTGATGTTATCGACGGGGTTGCCATCCACCAGCAGCAGGTCGGCCAGCGCGCCTTCTTCCACTACACCGAGCTTGCCGGGATAAGGATTGCGAAGCCCGGACATGGCAAGCAGTTCTGCGTTTGTCGATGTCGCCATGACCAGCGCTTCAGCGGGGGTGTACCAACGGGTAAGCGAGGCCAGAATTGCTCCTTGTTGTTGCGCCAGTTCGCGGGAGAACAGCACATCCGTGCCCCACGCCGTCTTGATCTTGTATTTCTTAGCCATCTGATAGGCGCGGGCTATCCCGGGCCAGACCTCTTCCGCTTTGGCTCGCTGGACAGAACCCTCAGGAAGGCCCAGCCTCATCCCCTCCGGCAGTGGCTGCATGCTCAGCCAAACACCCTTGTCCGCGATCAATTTTGCGGTTGCGTCGTCCATCAGGAAACCGTGCTCGATACACCTCGCGCCGGCCGCAATAGCGCTCCGGATCGCAGTCGACGTAAAGGCGTGCGCGGCGACGTATGTCCCCCAATTTTCGGCCGCTTCGACCGCGGCGCGCATTTCGGCCTCCGTGAAGGTCTTAACGTCGATCGGACTGAAGGGGGACGACACCCCGCCGCCCGCCGTCAACTTGACTTGTGAGGCGCCCTGCATGAGCTGTTCGCGTACGCGCACGCGCAGCTCGTCAGGGCTATCGGCAACGATGGCGCCGCCAATCTGCTCCATGCGGGTAAGCATGCCGCCGATCGTTCGCGGCAGATCAGTCAGCTGCCGGAAATCCCCATGCCCGCTCGTGACAGTGATCATGGCGCCGGACGGATAGATACGCGGGCCCTTGACGATGCCTTCATCGATGGCGCGCTTGAGGCCGAACACCGGCCCGCCCACGTCGCGAATGGTGGTGAAGCCGCGCATCAGAGTATCTGTCGCTTCGTCGCCAGCCACCAGATTGTTGAAACCGACGTCACCGAACGCCTCTACCGGGTTCGTGCGGATCAGCATCGCGTGCCAATGCGCATCGATCAGGCCCGGCATCAGGACGCGGCCGGCACCATTGATCGTTGCGGTTTGAGCGTCGACCGCGATCGGCGCCGTCGAAACCTTCTCTATCGTGTTGCCTCGGATCAGGACGTTGGACGGCGCTGAAACCGCGCCACTCTTTCCGTCGAAGATCCTGACGTTCTGAAATAATGCAGCTTGCTGGGCTTGCGCGGAGGGCGGGGCGGAGAAGCTCATTCCGATTGCAGCCAGAACTACCAGCACGGAACTGCCGGGGAATATTCTCAAGCAAGACATTCTCATAGCCGTGTGCCCCCGTTATCTGATCTGGTTAGCGAATCTGACCGTTCTCATTGCGCCTGATGATCTTGAGAACCCAGAAGATCACGCCGGCAATCAGGGACAGGACGCCAAGAAACGATAACGCCGTTGACTCGAGGTTCATGCCTGCGACCAGCAACACGCATCCCAGGACGATCAGAACCAGACCGCCGAGCTTTTTCGCGAGAAAAACGGACCCTTCGTCAGCACGTGCAACCATAGCGACCACTCCCTTATGCCGTTTTCGCCGACGGCCACCACGCATAAGCCAGCCACGCGATGCCGTGAGATATCAGATCGACGCCGAGGACAAATCCAAGCACCCAGAGACCGGTCACCGGGAATCCCGTCAGAATGACGAGGCCGGCCAGGACGCCGAAGGCGCCGGACAGCAGCATGATCCAGCCCGCATCTTTCCAGTGGCCGAAGCCCAGCAGAATTCGAACGATGCCGGATATCAGCAGCAACAGGCCGAGGACATAGGTGAGGATCAAGGCGCTGGCGACCGGCTGGCTCACCAGCACCGCGCCGAACGCGATGTACAAAATGCCGAGCAGCACCTGCCATACGAAGCCGCCCCATCCCTTGGTCCAGAACGCGTGAATCACTTCGAAGGCGCCCGCGATGATCGAGATCCAGCCGATGAACATCGTGCTGATGACGGTCACCAGAACGACGTCACCCAACACCAGGATTCCCGCGGCGATCATCACCAGTCCAAGGAGGATGCAGATCCAAAATGGTGGCGCGGACAAACCATCGGCGCGCAGTCGTGAACTACCGTCATAAGTGGTCATGTTGTCCTCCTCGGATCGGAGCCTGTGCGATCAAATGAGCGGCGCAGCATCGGCCGCTCGGGTCTCATCAGCATCCTGAAATCGGCTATATCCATCGCCAGCCGCAAACGCGGCGCCCGCGGTGCCAATAACAGACCCAACGGCGCCGGCGGTGACGGTGGATTGGGCGCCGTCGCGGCGGACGTGCCTCAGGGCGCGGGGGCGGCCGGCGGGTGGCGGCCTGAACACGTACCGTGAGATCATCCGTCTCGCCGGCAGGATCCTTGCTGCCGAGATCTTTGCCGAGGTCCTTCTGTGGCGCGAGGGGCATGGCCTCGACCACGGCCGGCAGCGAACTTGCGGCCAAACCCGCGGCTGCGGCCACACACAAAATGCCCCGTAATACGCTGCGACGCTCGATTGCATCCATTGGGCTCACTCCTTTGACCGGCGCCTTGTTATTTTTTCTCCGCGGAGAAACACACGTCTCGCAATCGGTGATCAGGTCGATTTCGCGCCTTCGACCGCGGGGTCGTCACTTGGGATTTCTCCCGGCAGGTAATTCGGGAGCTGTCCGGCCGGAAACACCGCGAGCAAGGCGAGGCCGGCCATGATGAGCAGGCCGATCTTCAACGCGCGCAGCCGCGCCTCCGTGTTCACGCGCACCGCTTCCTGCACCTGCTGCGGCGTGGCGGTAGTGTTCTCCATCACGGTCCGCAGGCGCTCGTTGCTGACGAACGTGATGTTGTTGAGATCGACCTGGCTCTGCAGTTCTTTCGGCAGATCCGGATTTGCGGCGATGCTGCTGACGGCGATCGTGCTCAGGAGGCCGACAAGAAGCGCGCCGGCGATGGCCGTTCCGACGGCCGCGGCAAGATTTTGCGTGGTGCCGCGCGCCGATCCGACGTCGCCTGCCAGTGCCTTGGGCGAGGCGGTGACCAATACGTTAAACAGCAGCGTGACCAGCGAACCCTGGCCGATACCGAACAGGACGAGGCCGAACAGCACGGGAATCTCGCTCCAGTCGTTCCGCACCACGAACGCGAGCCACACCAGTGCAATCGTGCAAAGGGCGAAGCCATAGCGGCCGATCTGGCGGGGTGTCAGTTTGTCGTAGACGTTGACGATCAGCATCGCCGTGAAGAACACCGTGAGATTGAACGGCATCATCGCGATCGCGGTCGCGAGAGGGGAGCGGCCCTGTACGATTTGAATGTACAACGGCACGGAAAAGTTAAGCGCCGCCTCCAGTGCGACCACGGCAAACAGCCCGTAGACCGCCGCGCGTTCCTGCGGCGAGTCGATCACCTCGAGGGCAAGCAGCGGCGTCTTCCCGGCCGCCTGGCGCCGATGCGTCCAGATCAGAAAGGCCTGGCCGAGTACGATACCCAGAACGATCATGACCGGCGCAGGCGAAAGGCCGAGCAGGTCGAACGGCGCATTGGATGTTGCGAGCGCCAGACCCCAGCCGTTCAGGTTATTGAAGCCGAAACTGATGAGGATGATGGCTGTTGCCGCCAGCACAACGCCTGTGACATCGATCTGCACGTCCGGCCGTCCGCGGTCGGGCCTGAGGCGGAAGCTCAAAACGAAAACAATGGCGGAGGCGGCGATCAGGATTCCGAACGCCGGACGCCAGCCGATATATGTGCCGAGGACGCCGCCAATGATGAATGCCAGCACGCCGGCAGCGGCCCGCGCCGAACCAGGCGCACCCACGGCGGTCGCCTGCTGGCGCCCGGTATAATTCTCGGCGATCAGCGCCACCAGCGATGGCACGATCACGGCCCCTGCCGCGCCGCAAAGCGCCTGGGCCGTGATCATCAGGGGCGCGGTGGGGCTGAATGTCATCAGTATCTGCGCGGCACAGAACAGGACGACGGCGGCGCGGAAGACCTGGGCGGCGCCGAACCGCTGGGCGAGTTTCGCGCCCAGCATCACGAAGCCGGCCACCAGCATGGAGTAGGCCACGATGCCGGTCGCCACCGTCGTCGGCGGGACGCCGAAGCTCTGCACCATGCCTCCCATCGCGACCGGCAGCGAAGCGACGTTGAAGGACATGATCATCTGGCCGAACGCAATGGCGATCATCGGCACCCATGACGCCTGCGCGTCGTCGCGGATGTCGCCGATTGAAATCGAGTGCGTTGCCATGGCGTCCTCCGGCTTGCTCGGTTCCGGATCGGTCGGGTCTTACGGCCCGCCCCAATCCCTTTGGCATCTGATTCATTCTTCCGGTTGCGACACGAACAGATCCATTCCCAGCCGCTGTGACAGGAATTTTGCGGCGAGCTGTCCCTTGACGCTGTTGCCTGCAGCGTCGAGCGGGGGAGCAAAGGTTCCGAAGCCGCCTTTACCCGGGGAAACGGCGACGATGCCGCCACCGATTCCGCTCTTTCCGGGCAGGCCGATGTCGTAAAGCCAATCGCCAGAAGTCTCGTACAGTCCGGCGGTGATCATCACCGCCAGCGCGTAATGGCAGACAGCAGGATCGACCACGCGTTCTCTGGTGATCGGATTGACGCCGCCGTCAGCCAGCGTCGCGCCCATGACCGCGAGGTCCCGGGCGCTGACGTTGAGCGAGCACTGCCTCGTGTAGAGGTCGGTCGCTTCCTTTGCGTCGCAATAGATCCGATCAAAACTCTGCAGCAGGCGGGCAATGCTGCGGTTGCGGAAGTTGGTATCCGACGCCGAGGCGTAAACCTCTTTATTCAGCGGTAGCGTTCGCCCTGCGAAACGCGACAATCCGTCGTGGATGAATTGCCATCGTTCTTCCGCGGTCGAACCGGGCGCAAGGCTCGTCGTTGCAATGGCGCCCGCATTGACCATCGGGTTGGTCCGGCCGCTGCCGTGCTCGATGGCGGCGAGGGAGTTGAAAGCAAGGCCAGTGGCGTTTGCTCCAAGCTTGTCGCGCGCTTCTTCCGGTCCGATCGTCTCGCAGATCAGCGCGAACACGAACGGTTTCGACACGCTCATGATCGAGAATTCGTAGTCGGTGTCCCCGGCGGCATAGACGCGTCCGCTGGTGCCGACGACGCAGACCCCAAACAGATCACTGGGGATCCTGGCCAGCGCGGGATAGACTTGCGAGTTTTCGCCGTCGCTGTTCGATTTGAAGCGCCGCTGCGCTTCGGACACGAGTGCCTGAACCGTCTCTGGCTCAGGCAGATGCCCTGTCGAAACATATGGCCGCTCGGCTTGTTGCGTGATCGATGGCGAGTCCATGGGACTCCTCCTCAATCCTGTTTATACGATCCCGCTCGTGGGTGCCGGGACGTCGGCAACGTTGGCTGCTCATTGAGCAAGCGATCACGTGGGATCTTTTCAGCTCTTCTTATTCGGCCCGACAAACAAGCGCTCGTAAGTGCACGGAGTCAAGCATACAACCTGACGCAGTAGTTTGCGCATCGTGTGCTTCGTCATAAAAAGTTGTAGCAAATCCGCCCAACGCGATGGCTCAAACTGCACATGCCGGGAACTAAGTCGCGCCACGTCCATGCCGGCGGCAGGCACCGAAGCCGCTAGTTTCCCTTCGGCCCGGCTGGGCCCATAGGTCCTGCGGGGCCTGGAGGACCTGCCGGACCGGGCGGCCCAGCAGGTCCGGGAAGGCCGCAGTTCTGTATCACCACGTCTCTCGTATCCGGCCCGGACGTGATCTTCACGATACAAGTAGAGGGGAATTCTGCTCCGATCCCCTGAAACCACCCGTCGATGTGCTCTCCACCTGCACCGTTTTAGTTGGGTTGATTTTGATCTCCACATTGGGTTCGCGCGGTCGCCTGACCCGTCCGGCGACAACCAACTCGCCTCGCGATATGGTGGCGGTCGTGATCAAGATTTCCGCCTGGGCATTTCCGCTCAACGTGACCAGACAAGCGGTCGAAGCAACTGCCGTGCCGATAAGCTTTGTGCGCATAGCAAGTCTCCCTTGCCGTTTGTAATGCGGGACTTGATCACTAGCGCTCAATGTTAGCGGTGCTATCGAATGGAAGGGTTTGCGGCTTGTGTGCTTTGCTACAAAAGTTTGTGACAAATTACGGGATCCGGTGGCGCTAACTGCATATTCGTCGAAACTTAGAATGTGTGTCGCGAGGCGGAGGAGCGGCGCCGGGGGGAGCGGATGCGCGTTGGTATTCCGTCGAGAGGCTGGTAGCGTCGGTTAAGCAGCAGGCACTCCTATCGCGGATGCAAGATGCGCGCTCCGATCATGACGCGGCTGACCGCGGAACCTGATTCAACTCCTTCTCAGGACGGCTCGCTGGTCGATCCGCGCCAGGGCGATATCGAGGACGACGCCTCCAGCCCCGGACAGAGATCGCTGCTTGCGATCGCCGGCAGTCTGCTGGTTGAAATCAGTCTGCCGAAACTGCTGTTCGCCTGGACCGTCTCGCTGCTGTTGCCGGCGGTGCTGCTCGGTCTCGCGCCATTGATCGCGACGGCCTGGTTCTCATCCTTATCCGAACACGTTCTGGAACTGACCGGGATAGGCGCTGCGCTGGTGCTCGTCACGGTCATCGCGCTCGGATGGTTCGGATGGCGGCCGCTATTCCGGGCCGCTGAGACGAATTTCTGGTCGCTCAATGCGCTCGCCGTCCAGCCCGGTTACGCGTTTGGCCGCGAAGCGCTGCGGCACTTGGCGGAACTGATGTTCGGCAGGAACGCCGACGCGGCGGGGCGGGCACGGTTGCGTGCGGCGAGCTCCGCCGGCGCCGGCATTATGCTCTGCCTATGTGCGGCGGCAGTCGCGATTCTCGTTTGGCCTTTCTCGCGGTGGATCGGTTCGGTGTCCGACCTTGTGCTTCTGCACCGCCTGATCGTTCCGACGTTGGCCAATGCGGTCATATTGGTATCGGGTTATCTCGCATTCGCGTCGCTGGTCTGGGGCTTTGCGGATGCCAGCATGGATCAGCCGCTGGATCTTCCCGGATTCGACGACGCGCCGTCCGGTTGCCGGACCTGGCGTGTCGCGCATCTGTCGGACCTTCACGTGATCGGCGAGCGATATGGCTTCCGCATCGAGAGCGGACGTGGCGGCCCGCGTGGTAACCAGCGCCTTGCGCGGCTGATGGTCCGTCTTGCGGCGATCCACGCCGCTGACCCGCTCGACCTCATCCTTGTGACCGGAGACATGACCGACGCCGGCCGCGCAACGGAATGGGCCGAATTCCTCGACGTGGTGGCGCAGCATCGTGAACTCGCGGCTCTCATGGTCATGCTGCCCGGCAATCACGATGTGAACATCGTCGACCGCGCCAATCCGGCCCGGCTCGATTTGCCGTTCAGCCCCGGCAAGCGGCTGCGACAGATGCGAACGTTGTCGGCAATCGCAGCGGTGCAGGGGGAGCGCGTGCATGTCGTCGACGACGCAGGAAAGCCGGCAGCCACCCTCAACGAGGCGCTGGCGTCGCATCGAAAGCGGATCGCCGCCTTTGCCGAACGCGGTGGCTTGCGCCGCGCCGCCGGGCTGGTCGGGCTGTTCGACGACCTGTTTCCGATGCTGTTGCCACCCGATCGGGAAGACGGATTAGGCGTCCTGATCCTGAACTCCAACGCCGATACGCATTTTTCTTTCACCAATGCGCTCGGATTGGTTTCCGTAGAACAGATGCGCCGGCTCGCGGCGGTGCTGGGTCGTTTTCCCCGTGCGCAATGGATCGTCGCGCTGCATCATCATCTGATAGAATATCCGATGCCGGTTGCGAATTTTTCCGAACGCATTGGAACCGCGCTTGTCAATGGCAGCTGGTTCGTTCGCAAACTCAGGCCTTTCGCGAAGCGGGCCGTAGTCATGCACGGCCATCGTCATATCGATTGGATCGGCGCCTGCGGTGCGCTGAAGATCATCTCTGCACCGTCGCCTGTCATGGGCGGCCCTGACGCCAAACCGACGCATTTTCTGATCCATACGCTGGCCGCTGGTGCAAGCGGGCAGCTCTGTCTGCTCCCGCCGCAGCGCGTCGAGATCGCCGGCGAGACCGGCGGTTAGCTTTTTTCGACACTTAATTGCTTCGATCCGCCGAGCAGATCGGCTATCCAGCGGCTTGACGGATGCTGGGCGCAGAAGGTGAGGATCGCGAGTGCGATCGGCACGCCGATAAAGGTTCCGAACAGGCCCCACTGAAAAGTCCAGAAAAAGATCGCGAACAACACCACCAAAGGCGATATCGCAAGCATGCTGCCGGCAACGCGCGGCTCGACATAGCTGCCGACCACGAACTGGATGATGTTGAGGCACGCGAAGAGGGCAAGAACGGCTTGCCAGCTCTCAAATTGCGTCATCGCCAGCAAAGTGGGAAACAGCGTTGCGATGAAGGGGCCGATAAAGGGGATGTAGTTCAGCGCGAAGGCGATCACGCCCCACTCCAGCGCGAACGGCAATCCGGTGATCCAGGCGAACACACCCACGAGCAGGCCGGTGATGGCGCTCATCTGCGTCCGAACCAGGAGGTATTTACGGAATTTGGCCGCGGTCGCCGCGCTGCCGTCCAGCAGCACGCGCGCAACCTCGGGCTTGCCGAGCGTCTCGATCCTTCGTCTTGCATCCTCTACTTCCAGAAGTCCCAGCACGACATAGACAAGTGCGATCACCCAGAAGCTGAGTGTGGTATTGACGCGGCCGGTGACGAACTGCGTTGTGCGCATCAGCCACGTGACGTTGAAATGCTCGGCCCACAAGCCGGCGACGGAGACGCCATGGCCGTCGAGCCACGTCACCATGGCGCCATAAAGCGCCTGATAGCGCACCGTATCGGCCATGAGTGATCGTCCCACCCGCCCAAAGCCCCAGGCCGCGAGCGAGGCGAAAGCGAGACAGACCACGATCGTGACGACGATGGTGAGCGCCAATGCCAGCAGTTTCGGCATTTTCGCCTGCAGCCGGCTCTGCAGCGGCCAGACGATCGCGATGATGAAAAGCGCCAGCGCCAAAGGCGCGAACACTGCGGTTGCCTGCCTGACAGCAGCTGCCAGCAGCACCACTGCAATGATTCCGACCGCGAACTTCATGCGACGCCTGCTAGGCTCATTACCGGCGGGCAACTAGTAGCGAAATTCAGAGCAGGCATCCAATCCCAATTACCAAGGGGTGGCATGCACCGGGCAAGTGAAACGACGGCCTTGAATCCGGATCGCGAAGGCTAGATCCGGGCGAAGATGACATGGGCCTGGATCTTGGCCGATATCTCGCCGCTGCCATGCTTGACGGCAATGACAGAGGCCGCATGGTCGGTTGCGGCTTCCAGCCGGTCCGGACCCCGCGCTTCGATCTCGTTGCGCAGCGGGGTTCCCTGGCAATAGGCCAGCGCGACATGGCGGGCAGAGGGAGCGCGGCTTTGCGCTTCCCTTGTTTCGATCGTCACGTCGGTAAAGCCGGCTTTCGCCAGATCGCTGCGGATCAGCGCGGTGTCGTGATAGCCGTGGGGCGTTCGGGCCATGAAGCGGGGAGGGTCGTTTGGAAAGAACGTCGCGAGGGCGTCGGTGACGTCGCTGGCGAAGACGTTCTCTTCGATGCGATCCCAGGCGTTGAAGAGGAAACAGCCGCCGGGCCTCAGAACCCGGCGGGCTTCGCGGTAGCCGGACGGGCGATCGGGAAGAAACATGACGCCGAACTGGCAGCAGACGAGATCGAACGCGGCGTCCTCGAACGGCAGCGCCTGCGCATCCGCCTTTTGCCAGATGATGCGGCTGTCCGCGCCTTGTCTTGATTTCGCATAATCCAGCATCGGCTGATTGAGGTCGGTGACGACGTACCTGGCATCGGGCGACAGCAGTGGCGCCAGCGCGCGCGTGACCACGCCGCTGCCGGCAGCGGTTTCCAGCACGGACTTCGGCGCCAATGCGCTTGCGCGCCGTGAAATGTCCTGCGCGTAGCTCTCGAAGATCAACGGAACCATATGGCGATCATAGTTTTCCGGAATCGAGCCTGCGAACAGCTTGTCGGTTTCCGACATCGCGGTCTCCTGCGTTGCGCATGGTGGTTTTGCTTGCAGTCTTGTCTCGCGGCCCTATAGATTTTGGCAGCTCTAAAGAAAAAAGAAAACATTCTGGGAGGCGGAAATTGCGCGCCATTTGCTCCGGCAGGTTGAAATTCGCTTTCCCAGTGCTCTTGTGCATTGCGCTATGCGCCGCAGGTCCCGCCGCCGCGCAGAAGAAGGGCGGCACGCTCCGGCTCTATCACAACGACAATCCGCCCTCGACGTCACTGCTTGAAGAGGCGACCATCGCCTCGGTGCTGCCGTTTGCGGCGGTGTTCAACAATCTGGTCGTGTTCGATCCGGCCAAGCCGCACGAGAGCATGGAGACCGTGATCCCTGATCTGGCCGAAAGCTGGTCCTGGGACGCCACCAACACAAAACTGACCTTCAGGCTGCGGCAGGGCGTGAAGTGGCACGACGGCCAACCTTTCACGGCGAAAGACGTGCAGTGCACATGGCGAATGCTGATCGGCAAAACCGAGACGCAGGATTTCAGGCGCAACCCGCGCAAGGTCTGGTACACCAAGCTGCAGGACGTCAGCATCAATGGCGACCATGAGGCGACGTTCGAATTGAGCGAGCCGCAGCCGAGCCTGCCGGTGCTGCTGGCGAGCGCGTTTTCAGCCGTCTATCCCTGTCACGTGCCGCAGGCGGTGATGCGAAGCAAGCCCATCGGCACCGGGCCATTCAAGTTCGTCGAATTCAAGCGCGGCGAGTCCATGCACGTCGTGCGCAATCCGGATTACTTCAAGAAGGACCGTCCCTATCTCGACGAGATCACGGTGCGCACGATCGACAACCGCGCCACGCGGATGCTGGCCTTCTCGACCGGCGACTACGACATCACCTTTCCCTCCGACGTCAGCGTTCCCCTGCTGAAGGACATCAAGGCGCGGGCACCGAACGCGATCTGCGAGATGACCGGCACCGGCACGCAAATCAATCTGCTGGTCAATCGTGTCAACCCGCCGTTCGACAATCCCGACATTCGCAAGGCGATGTCGCTGGCGCTCGATCGCAAGGCCTTCAATACCATCCTGATGGAAGGCAACGCGCGGCTCGGCGGCGCGATGCTGGCAAAGCCCGAGGGCGAATGGGGCATGTCGCCGGAAATGGTGTCGTCGCTGATGGGTTACGGCCCTGACACCGCCAGGAACATCTCCGAAGCGCAGGCGATCATGCAGAAGCTCGGCTACAGCGACGCCAAGCCGCTGCCGATCAAGATCCAGACCCGGAACCTGCCGACCTACCGTGACCCCGCGGTCATCCTGGCCGACCAGCTCAAGAAGATTTACATAACAGGCGAACTCGACATCCTCGATACGCCGCGATGGTATGCGCGGCTGGCGAAGAAGGATTTTACAATCGGATTGAACGTCACCGGCGTCAGCGTCGACGATCCCGACGGCAACATCGTCGAGAACTATTCATGCAAGTCCGAACGCAACTATACCCAGTACTGCAACGCCGAAGTCGACAAGCTGCTGGCGGCGCAATCGCGCGAACTCGACAAGGAGAAGCGCAGGAAGATCGTCTGGGATATCGAGCGCATCCTGGTCGACGACGCCGCGCGCCCGATCATCCTGCACTCATCGGCCGGCAATTGCTGGCAGCCGCATGTGAAGAACTTCAAGCCGCACGACAACAGCCAGTACAACAATCTGCGGTTTGAGGATGTGTGGCTGGATAAATAAAATATCCGGGGCGGGGACTATCCACGTCATTGCGAGCGAAGCGAAGCAATCCATCGTGCGGCAAAGCAAGTATGGATTGCTTCGTCGCAAGCGCTCCTTGCGCAAACGCTTCGCGTTTGTCGCAGGCAATGACGGTGAGGGCGTCGTTCCCTACGACTGGCTCTGCCATTGCCCTGATCGCCCGGCCTGCTCGACCTTGACCGCGACCGTCAGCGTCTCGTTGCCGCCGCCATAGCGGGTGCCGCGGACGGGGGCCGCTCCGAGATAATCGAGGCCGATCGCAATGCGGGCGTGGGCGTCTGTGGTGCAGATGCCGTTGGCCGCATCGAAACCGACCCAGCCCAAATCAGGCACGAAGGCCTCGGCCCAGGCGTGGCCGGCCTGCTGGTTGACGGTGCCGTCGGAGCGCAGGAAATGCCCGGAGACAAACCGTGCCGGCACGCCGCCCGAACGCGCGCAGGCGATGAAGATATGCGCGTAGTCCTGGCACACGCCGCGCTTGAGCGCGAAGGCTTCCGCCGCCGAGGTGCCGCTGTTGGTCGGGTCCTCGTCGAACGTCATGTGCTCGTTGATCTGCACCATCAGCGCATGCAGGAAGCCGAGCACATCGTCGCCGGATTCCGAACGCATCTCGCGGGCAAAGGTCGCCATCGCCGGGTTGACTTCGGTGAGCGACGTCGAGCGCAGGAACAGGCTCGGCGGGAAACGCTCGTCGGTGCCGCGCAGCACGCCGCCGGTGTCGTGGGTCTCGATCAGGCCCTCGACATTGATGGTGAGGTCGGCGAGCGGCCCGTGGGTCAGAACATGCGTGACATTGCCGAACGCGTCCTGGTGCATGTCGAGCCGGGAATCGGTGGAGACGTCGATCTGCCACTCGGCGACGTACTGCCCGTCATGGCTGCCGGGCGTCATCCGCAGGATCTGGATCACGCCCGAGGCGGGGGGCTCATAACGATAGCTGGTGGTGTGGGCAATTCGCAGGCGCATGGTGGTACCGAAAACGTAGCTGGAGTTGTTTGCTCGTCATGGCCGGGCTTGACCCGGCCATCCATCTTCTCAGGAGGACCATCAATTCCTGATGGATGCCCGGGTCAAGCCCGGGCATGACGAACAATGTATCAAATCAGATACTGCTTCGTGATGATCTCACCCAGCCTTGCGTTATCAGCAATGAATTCCTGGATGAATTCATGGACGCCATGCTGGAAGATATCGTCCATATGGCTGTGTTCAAGCCGGTTGCGGACGCCGCGGGCGTGGCGCTGAGAGGCGCCCTGGCGGCCATAGGCGACGCCGATCTGGTCGAGGTTCCGCACCAGATTGCTGTAGCAGCTTGCCAGCGAGCGCGGCAGCGTATCGTTGAGGATCAGCAAATCAGCGATCAGCCAGGGCTTTAGCGTCTCGCGATAGACCCAGTGATAGGCCGTCAGCGCCGACACCGAGCGCAGGATCGAGGTCCACTGATAGTAGTCGAGCGGACCGCCGACATGCTCCTCCTCGGGCAGCAGCACGTGATATTTCACGTCGAGAATGCGGGCGGTGTTGTCGGCGCGCTCCAGATGCAGCCCGAGCCGCGAGAACCAGTAGGCGTCGTTGCGCAGCATGGTCCGGTAGGCCGAGCCGTCGAAGCGGAGCGATGTCTCCTGCACGAAGCGGAGGAATTTTGCGAGTTCCTCGCGGCTCGACGTGCCTTTGCCCCACACCTCCTGCAGCTCAATCCAGGCCGAATTGATGGTGTCCCACATCTCGCTCGTCAGCGCGGTGCGTACCGAGCGGGAGTTAAGCCGCGCTGCCTCGATGCAGTTCTTGATCGAGGAGGGGTTCGATGGTGAGAACGCCAGATATTCGACGACGTTCTGCTCGTTGGCTTCCTGATACGCCTCATAGAAGCTGGCGCTGACGCCGGCGGTCAACAGCGCCGAATCCCATTCATTGGTCTTGCCGATGTAGGCGGCGGGAAGGGCGGTCACGCGCAACGTCGCATCGATGGTGCGCGCGAGATATTCCGCGCGCTCGACATAGCGGGCCAGCCAGTACAGGTTTTCGGCGGTGCGCGACAGCATCTCTATTCGTCCAGAATCCAGGTGTCCTTGGTGCCGCCGCCCTGGCTCGAATTGACCACGAGCGAGCCTTCCTTCAGCGCCACGCGGGTCAGCCCGCCCGGCACGATGGTGACGTGATCGCGCCCGGTCAGCACGAACGGCCTGAGATCGACATGGCGCGGCGCGAGGCCCGATGCGGTGCAGGTCGGGCAGGTCGACAGCGCCAGCGTCGGCTGCGCGATAAAACCCTCCGGCTCGCGCTTGAGCTTGTCGCGGAACGCCTCGATGGTCGCCTTGGTGGCGGCGGGGCCGATCAGCATGCCGTAGCCGCCCGAGCCGTGCACTTCCTTGACCACGAGATCCCCGAGGTTGTCGAGCACGTAGGCGAGGTCCTTCGGCTCGCGGCAGCGCCAGGTCGGCACGTTCTTCAGGATCGGCTCTTCGCCGAGATAGAATTTCACGATGTCCGGCATGTAGGAATAGACCGCCTTGTCATCGGCGATGCCGGTGCCGACCGCGTTGGCCAGCGTGACGTTGCCGGCCGCATAGGCCGACATCAGCCCGGGCACGCCGAGCGCCGAATCCGGGCGGAAGGTCAGGGGATCGAGAAAGTCGTCGTCGACGCGGCGGTAGATCACGTCGACGCGTTTGAGCCCCTCGGTGGTGCGCATGAACACCTCGTCGTTCTTGACGATGAGGTCGCGGCCCTCGACCAGCTCAATGCCGAGCTTGTCGGCCAGGAACGAGTGCTCGTAGTAGGCTGAATTGTAGACGCCGGGCGTCATCAGCGCGACCACAGGCTCGGCGGAAGCGGAGAGCGGCGCCACCGAGCGCAGCGCCGACAGCAACTCGTCGGGGTATTTTTCCACCGGTGCGACGCGGTGGCGGGCGAACAGGTCCGGAAACAGCCGCATCATGATTTCGCGGTTTTCCAGCATGTAGGACACGCCGGACGGGGTGCGCGCGTTGTCTTCCAGCACGATGAAATTGTCGGCGTCGACCCGGACGATGTCGATCCCGGCGATATGGACGTAAACGTCGTGCGGGACGTCCTGGCCGTTCATCTCGGGGCGGAAGACCGGGTTCTGGAAGATCAGGTCGTCGGGGATGATATTGGCGCGGAGGATGTCGCGGCCGTGATAGATGTCGCGCAGGAACATGTTGAGCGCGCGGACCCGCTGCTTCAGGCCCTTCTCCAGCAGCGTCCATTCCTTGGCCGACATGATCCGGGGGATCACGTCGAACGGGATCAGCCGCTCCTGGGCCTCGGCGTCGCCATAAACGGCAAACGTGATGCCGATCCGGCGGAACAACAGCTCCGCTTCCTGGCGGCGATATTCAAGGGCGTCCGGAGGGGTCTCCTTCAACCACCGGGAGAGTTCCTGGTAGGCGGGGCGGAGATCCCCGCCGGGACCGTTCATTTCATCAAACGCGACTGCCATAAATCCTGACTATCTTTCGAAGCCATGCGACACAGTGCATGACTTCACGGGATGGTAGCAAGGGCCGGGCCAGCGCGATATGCATGGGCTGGGGCATTTGGTATGGGGTTGTTTCCCGTGCTGCCTGAAAAACCGGCTGCCGGGTGCTTATTTCGGCAGCAAAGCCCCGTGACTTCAATGCGTTGGATGCGCATGGCAAGCGCGCATTTTCCGGCTAAGTGGGGACCGGTTAGCCGCCCGATAATGCGCGCCACTGATAAATGGCTCGTATTCTGGTCGCAAAACCGGGTAACCACTTTTGCGGAATACGAGCGGGATAAGACGAGGATTGGAAATGAGTGAGATCGTCACAGCGGGTATTCTGGTCATTGGTGACGAGATCCTGTCCGGCCGGACCAAGGACAAGAACATCGGCTTTATCGCCGAGTACCTGACCAATATCGGGATCGACCTCAAGGAAGTCCGCGTCGTTGCCGACGAGGAGGCCGACATCATCGCCGCCCTTGATGCACTGCGAAAGCGCTACGATTACGTCTTCACCACCGGTGGCATCGGGCCGACCCATGACGACATCACCGCCGACAGCGTCGCCAAGGCGTTCGGCGTCGGCATCGATCATCACCCCGAGGTGGTGGCCCGATTCCGCGAGCGCTGGACCGAGCAGGATCTGAACGAGGCGCGCTTGCGCATGGCCCGCGTCCCCGACGGCGCCGAACTGATCCAGAGCGCGACCATCCTGGCGCCCGGGTTCAAGCTCGGCAATGTCATCGTGATGGCCGGCATTCCCACGATCATGCAGGCGATGATGGACATCGTCGCACCGAAGCTGAAATCGGGCGTGCGGATGCTGTCGGATTCAGTCCGGGCGAACGCGCGGGAAGGCGACATTGGCGGCCCCCTGCGGGCGATCGCCAACGCCCATCCCGACACCATCATCGGCAGTTATCCGTTCCAGGACGAAGACAAGAAGCCGAACACCAATCTGGTGGTCCGCTCGCGCGATCCGGAAAAACTCGCCGCCGCGATGGCTGCGGTGAAGGAGATGCTGGCGGGTTTGAATACGCCGCGATAGCACCGATGATTTCGACCAGGCCGATCCGCGCCGACGATCTCGAACTGGTGTGCCGGCACCGCGAACAGATGTTCCGCGAATCCGACGCGCCGGGCAGGACCGAAGCGATTTTGGAGAGTCAGACCGCGCATTTTCGACCCTGGCTGGCCAAGCACCTCGGCGACGGATCGTATTTCGGCTATATTGTCGAGGAGCACGGCAAGCCCATCGCGGGAATCGGGCTGATGGTTATCGAGTGGCCGCCGGGCCCCTCCCATCCGACGCTGGACAAGCGGGGCTATGTGCTCAATTTGTTTGTCGAGCCGTCGCATCGCAAACAAGGAATTGCCAAGGCGCTGATGGACCGGGCGGATCAGGAATTCGTCAGGCGAGGCGTGGCTTTCGCGATATTGCACGCCACCAGGATGGGACGGCCGCTGTACGCGCAACTGGGCTGGTCGGCGACCAGCGAGATGGCAAAGTCGCTATAGTTGAGGAGATCAAAGGTGGCCGATCGTTTTGGAGCGAAGTCATGAGTGAAAAAGTCACTCCGCCGCTGGAGAAGGCCTTTCCGGTCTCGTGGGATCAGTTTCACCGGGATTGCCGGGCGCTGACCTGGCGGCTCAATGAGGTCGGGCCGTTTCATGCCATCATTGCGATTACCCGTGGTGGGCTGGTGCCGGCCGCGATCGTGGCGCGCGAACTCGGCATTCGCATCATCGATACCGTGTGCATTGCGAGCTATGACCACACCAGGCAGGGCGACCTGAAGGCTCTCAAGGGCGTTTCGGCTGATGTGGCAAAACTCGGCGGCGGTACCGGCAAGGGGCTGTTGATCGTCGACGACCTCGTCGATACCGGCAAGACCGGGCGGCTGGTGCGCTCGATGATGCCGGAGGCGCATTTCGCGGCTGTTTACGCCAAGCCACAGGGCAAGCCGCTGGTCGATACCTTCATTACCGAAGTGTCGCAGGACACCTGGATTCACTTTCCCTGGGACACCGCGCTGTCGTTCCAGCCGCCGATCCGCGACGGCGCGTAGTAGGGAGCGAATAGCGAATGGCGAGTAGCGAATAGGGACATACCATTCGCCATTCGCTATTCGCCATTCGCGGTCGCACAATGCCGCTGCAAAACCGCGTCACGCCCTCAGGCGACATCATCGCCGATCCGCATCGCGGCCTGTTCACCGGCAATCGGGGCATCATCCATGATCCCCTGACGAAGACGCTGCTGAACAAGCGCTGGGCGAGCCCGGCGTGGATCACCTGTGTCTGCGAGTTCAGGGGATGGCGGCGCCAGGTGATGGGGGCGCGCAGCTGGACCGAACTGTTCTTCCTCGATGAAGCGACCGCGTTCGCGGCCGGCCACCGTCCCTGCTTCTTCTGCCGCCGCGATGACGCCAACCGGTTTCGTGCGGCGTGGCAAGAGGGCAATGGCGTCGCCAACGTCCTCGCGCGCGATATCGATGCCGTGCTGCATCGGGAGCGGCTGGAGAAAGGCAAGAAGCGGCTGCACGCGCTGCCGATGTCGGTTGAGAAGCTGCCTGATGGGGCGATGGTGCAGGCGGGGGCGGAGAGTTTTCTGGTCCTGCAAGGCAGGGCGCTGCAATGGTCGATGGCAGGATATCGACAGGCGGGCCATGCGATCGAGGACGCGATGCTGCTGACGCCGCCGTCGACGCTGCGTGCGATGGGTGCCGGATATCGGCCGGTGCTGCATCCCAGCGCGGGTGAATTGAAGGATTGAGCCGGACTCTATTCTTCGTCATGCCCGGCCTTGTGCCGGGCATCCACGCCTTACTTTGCTCATCGAAGAAAGACATGGATGGCCGGGTCAAGCCCGGCCATGACGGTGGTTGGGACCGCTGCTCACCCCAATTGCTGCCGCGCCAGTTTCGCTCCGGCCCCGAGCGCCGCCAGCTTCGCCTCCGCGATATCCCGGCGCATCGGCGCCATGCCGCAATTGGTGGTCGCGACGATGTTGGCCTTCGGCACGAATTTCGACACCGCGTCGATCACCTTGACGACGTCTTCGGCGGTCTCGACCGTGTCGCTGGCGACATCGATCACGCCGGCCTGGACGATCTTGCCGGAGAGCAGCGCCAGCAAGTCGAGCGGCACCTTGGAATTGCGGCATTCGATCGCGACCTGCTGGATCGAGCTTTTGGCGATCGCCGGGAAAATCTCCTCGTACTGTCGCCACTCCTTGCCCAGGGTTTCCTTCCAGTCGGTGTTGGCCTTGATGCCGTAGCCGTAGCAGATGTGCACGGCGGTGGCGCAGGTCAGGCCCTGAGCGGCGCGCTCCAGCGCCTTGATGCCCCAGTCCGAAACCTCGTCCATGAACACGTTGAAGGCGGGCTCGTCGAACTGGATGATGTCGACGCCGTCGGCCTGCAACGCCCTGGCTTCCTCGTTCAGCAGTTCGGCAAAGGCGAACGCCATCTTGACGCGGTCGCCGTAATGGCCGTCCGCCACGGTGTCGATGATGGTCATCGGGCCGGGCAAGGTGAATTTCAGCTTGCGTCCGGTATGGGCACGGGCGACGCGGGCCTCATCGGCATGGACCCGGCCCCTCAGCGTCAGCGGCGCCACCACCTGCGGCACCATCGCCTTGTAGCGGTCTTTGCGGATGCCCATCTCGACCTTATGGGCGAAATCGATGCCGTCGACTTTTTCCAGAAAGCCGTGGACGAAATGCTGGCGGGCCTGTTCGCCCTCGGTGACGATATCGACGCCGCAATCCTCCTGCAGTTTTACGGCCAGCATGGTAGCGTCGCGCTTGGCGCGGGCGAGCTCGTCGCCCTTGGATTTCCAGGGCGCCCACAGCGTGTTGGGCTCGGCCAGCCATTCCGGCTTCGGCAGCGAGCCGGCGATCGTCGTTGGAAACAGCATGGGAGCCTCCCGGGTGGTTCTGATTGAGCGCCTGTCTGCCATGTCTTATGATCGCCGTACAGAACAACAAAGTCGTTCTCGCCGGGAATAATCCGGCAGGTCCGGCAGCTGGGGAAACCATGATCGACCTGCATTACGCGCCGACGCCCAATGGCTGGAAAATCTCGATCATGCTGGAGGAACTCGGGCTCCCCTATACCGTGATCCCGGTCAACATCCGCGCCGGCGAGCAATTCAAGCCGGAGTTCCTCGCGATCAGTCCCAACAACCGCATTCCGGCCATCGTCGACCATGCGCCGGCCGACGGCGGCGCGCCGTTCTCGGTGTTCGAGACCGGCGCGATCCTGATCTATCTCGCGGAAAAGACCGGCCGTTTTCTCCCTGCGGACATGCGCGGCCGCTCCCACGCGGTGCAGTGGGTGATGTGGCAGATGAGTGGGCTCGGGCCGATGCTCGGCCAGCACGGCCATTTCGCGCTCTATGCGCAGGAAAAGATCCCATACGCGATCGAGCGCTACCGGGATGAGGCGGCGCGGCTGTACCGGGTACTCGATACGCAATTGGGCAAGACCGGGGCCTATATCGCGGGCGATTATTCGATCGCCGACATCGCCTGCTTTCCCTGGACCATGACCCACAAGGCACAGGGCTTTACGCTCGACGATTATCCGAACATCAAGCGCTGGTACGCCGTCGTACGGGCCCGGCCGCAGGTGCAGGCGGGATTGGCGATCGGCAAGTTCGTGAAAGAACCGTTCGACGAGGAAGCGCGGAAGAACATGTTCGGCCAGAAGGCGAAGGAGATGGTTGGACGGAAGTAGATAACGTCATCCCGCGTAACGGCTTCGCCGTTATCGCTGGAGGTGCGAGCCCTTGCGAGCCTCGAAGGATGCGAAGGCACGGGCCCTCCACCCTTCGAGGCGGCCGCTGCGCGACGGCACCTCAGGGTGACGGGAATGTATAACGCGGCAAACACGATAAATAATAAGGAAACGCCATGATCGAATTTTTCTTCGACTGCTCCAGTCCCTGGACCTATCTCGCCTTCCACAACATCCAGCCACTTGCAAAAGAGCTCGGTGTCGAGATTTCGTGGCGGCCGATCCTGGTCGGCGGCATCTTCAACACGGTCAATCCCAGCGTTTACGCCCAGCGCGAGACGCCGGTGCCGCTGAAGGCGCGCTACATGAAAAAGGACCTTGCCGACTGGGCGCGCTCCGCGGGGCTTGCGATCAAGATGCCGCCGACGGTGTTTCCGGTGAACAGCGTCAAGGCGATGCGCGGCTGCATCTGGCTGGGCAACGAATCTGAAAAGCACATGGTGCCGTTCGCGCGCGCCGTGTTCGAGACCTATTGGGGCGGCGACAAGGATATTTCGCAGGACTCGGTATTGACGGAAGTCTGCAAGAGCGTCGGCGTCGACCACGTCAAGTTCTTTGCCGGCATTGGTGAGCAGGCAATCAAGGACCAGCTCAAGACCAACACCGACGAAGTAATGGCGCGCGGCGGCTTTGGTTCGCCGACCATCTTCGTTGGCAAATCAGACATGTACTTTGGCAACGACCGCATGCCGCTGATCCGCGAAGCCGTGCTGCGGCTGCAAGAGAAGGCTGCCTGATGCCGAAAGCCGTCGTCTGCCGCGAACTCGGCCCGCCCGAAAGCCTGCGCCTGGAAACGTTCGACTCGGCACCGTTGGCGCCGGGGCAGGTGCGTGTCGCGATCCGCGCCGCCGGGATCAATTTTCCTGATATCCTGATGGCGGCGGGTCAATACCAGCTCAAGCCGCCATTGCCGTTCACGCCCGGCGTTGAAGCCGCCGGCGATGTCGTCGAGGTGAATGATGCAACGGGTGTCAAGGTCGGTGACAAGGTGATCGTGAAGATGCGCCATGGCGCTTATTGCGACGAGGCCGTAACCACGCCTGCCCACCTGGTGCGGTTACCTTCGACCTTCGACTATGCGGAGGGCGCGACGTTCCTGGCCGGTCACGGCACCGCCTATCATGCGCTGATCGATCGCGGGCAGGTGCAGCCGGGTGAAGTGCTGCTCGTGCATGGTGCCGGTGGCGGCGTGGGACTAGCGGCGGTCGAGATCGGCAAGATGTTGGGGGCCACCGTGATCGCGACCGCGTCGAGTGACGAAAAACTTGCGATCGCCAAAGCGCGGGGCGCCGATCATCTGGTGCGCTACGACCAGGAGCCGTTTCGCGACGCGGTCAAGCGCATCACCGACGGGCGCGGCGCGGATGTCGTGTTTGACCCCGTCGGCGGCGAGGTGTTCGAGAACTCGATGCGCTGCATCAACTGGGGCGCCCGGCTCTTGATCATCGGCTTTACCGGCGGCATCGGTCTTGCAAAGACCAATCTGTTGATGATCAAGGGCGCCAGCGTGCTCGGTGTGCGCGCCGGTGAAGCGGTGCGGAAAAATCCTGTTCTCGGCGAGGTCAGGATCAAGGCGCTCACGGAGTGGGCGGAAGCCGGAAAAATCCGCCCCAACATTTCGCACCGGCTGCCGCTGGAAGACTACGCGCGCGCGATGCGGCTGTTGATCGACCGCAAGGCGATCGGCCGCGTGGCGCTGACGATGGGGTGATTACGTCGTCCCGGCCTTGAGCCGGGACCCATACCGCGTGATGTAGCGAGGAAGCAAAGTGGTAGACGCTCTTCGCAAAACCAAAGCCGGTGGCTATGGGTCCCGGCTCAAGGCCGGGACGACGCGAGGAGAGTTGGCTCCTTCTCATCCGCTCTCTTGCCTGTCGAACCTTCCATCCCTCAGAAACGCAATCGTCTGCGCAATCGCCACACGATTCCCCGGCAGCCAAGGATGCGCCGTGGCGATCACAACATGATCCGCCATCCCGTCAAGCTTGGTGTTCTCCACCGATACCCTGCCGTCATGCGGCTTCGGCAGGAACAATGAGGATGTCGGATCGATCGACTTGTTTCCCGCGATGATGCCGACGGGATAATCGACCGGCGGAAACAATGCGCCGGTTGCGGCATCGCGCCGGGTCACGAGTTGCTCGCCGGCGGGTCCAAACCAGGCGCGGTAGAGCGATACGTTCTTCAGGCGATCGGCGATCTCGCTGCCGCCATTGGGCGTGCCGAGCATCACCACGCGGCCGAGGCGCTCCGGCCGGTATCTGGAAAGGTAGACGCGGGCCAGCAGGCCGCCCATCGAATGGCCGACGAAATGAAGTTGGCCTGCGATCCCAGCGGCTAAGTGTGTGACGGCGGGATGGATGTGCTCAGCCAGCGCTTCCAGCGCGTGATGGCGGCTGGGATAGTCGATGTTCAGCGTGGCGAAATCGGCGGCCTCGAGCGCGGTCTGCATTTTACGGAATGACAGGGCCGTCCTGCTGATGCCATGCAACAGGACGACGCAGTCTTGAACATCCGTCATTTCGCGATCCGTCATTCCGGGATGGTCCGAAGGACCAGACCCGGAATCTCGAGATCCCGGGTTCGCTTCGCGCCCCGGGATGACCGCTGCGCGGTCACTTATACTCCCGCTCGTCCCACCACGGGTAATAGTCGGGCATATCAGATGAAACCTTGTTCTTGAATTGCGCCGGGCGCTTTTCCAGGAACGAGACCACGCCCTCCCTGACGTCATCGGAGCGTCCACGGGCATAAATGCCGCGGCTGTCGACCTTGTGGGCTTCCATCGGATCGTCGGCGCCCATCATGCGCCACATCATCTGGCGGATCAGCGCCACCGAGACCGGCGCGGTCTTGGCGGCGATTTCCTTGGCGAGTGCGCGGGCGGTCGGCAGCAGATCGTCCGGCGGCACCACCTTGCTGACGAGGCGGCCGGCGAGGGCCTCCTGCGCCGGGAAGACGCGGCCGGTGTAGCACCACTCCAGTGCCTGGGCGATGCCGACGAGGCGCGGCAGGAACCAGCTCGAGGCGGCCTCCGGCACGATGCCGCGCTGGGAGAACACAAAACCGAAGCGCGCGGCTTCAGAAGCGATGCGGATATCCATCGCGAGCTGCATGGTGACGCCGATGCTGACCGCGGGACCATTCACCGCCGCGATAACGGGTTTTAGGCACTTGAAGATGCGCAGCGTCACCTGTCCGCCGCCGTCGCGCACCTGCGGATCGCTGTAATCGACCGTGCCATCCGCAAGCCGCTTCACCGGCCCGCGCCGCGCGTCGCGATCGAACGTGTTGGCGCCGGAGGAAAGGTCAGCGCCGGCGCAAAAGCCGCGGCCGGCGCCGGTGACGATGATGGCCCTGACATTGTCGTCCTTGTCGGCCGCGTCGAACGCGTCGATCAATTCCTGCTGCATGGTGCCGTTGAAGGCGTTGAGCTTGTCGGGCCGGTTCAGGGTGATGGTGAGAATCTGCTCGGCGACCTCGTACTTGATGGTCTCATACGCCATGGGGTGTCCTCTCTCTAGATTGTTTTTTTCGTCTAGCTCATCCGCATCGTCATGCCCGGCCATAGCCGTCTGAAGGACGGCGTCGCTTTGCTCGCCTATGTGCCGGGCATCCAAGTCTTTCCTTGGCAGTAGCCAAGACGTGGATGGCCGGGTCAAGCCCGGCCATGACGGCATTGAGGGATAATTACTTCTTCGGCGGGGCCGGCCACGGCTTTTGCGGGCCGCGCAGGCCTTCGAACGCCTTGGCCATGCCGAGCACGCCGAGATCGTCGAACCGCCGGCCCACGATCTGCACACCGATCGGAAAGCCCTTTTTGTCGTAGCCGCCATTGATCGAGATGGCCGGGTTCTCCGACATATTCCACGGCACGGTATAGGCGATGTGCTCGAACGGTTTTTCGGGATCGTTGACCGGGGAAGCGAACTCGGCCGGGAAGTTCACCACCGGCGAAACCGGGGAGACCACATAATCGAGATCGCAGAACAGCTTTGCCGCGGCGGTGCGGATCGCCATGGTGGCGTTGAAGCCCCTGATGACATCAAGACCTGACAGCTTCGCGCCGGCCTCCGCCCATTGAAGGATGTAAGGCAGCGTCTTGCTGCGCTCCTCCGGCGTCAGCCTGGACATATCGTCCCAGCTTCGCGCGCGAAAGAAATTGTCGATCCCGTCGAGCATCTCGCGCGTCAATATGCCGTCGATTTCAGTAACGACCGCGCCGGCGGATTCGAACGCCTTGGCGGCCTTGACGGCGACCTCGCGTACTTCCTTCTCCAGCGGCAGGCCGGTGCCGGCATCGAGCATCAACCCGATGCGCACTTTGCGCGGCGACTTGTCGAGCGCCTTCCAGGCGATTTCATGCGCGGGCAGGCTCATGCCGTCGCGCCGGTCGGGACGCGACAACACGCTCATCATCAACGCCGCATCGTCGACGATGCGGGTCATCGGCCCGGCGACGCGTCCGACATAGAAGGGATCGACCGGAACGCGTCCGAGGCTCGGCTTCAGCCCGACCAGGCCGCACCAGCAGGCCGGCAACCGCACCGAGCCGCCGATGTCAGTTCCAAGATGCAGCGGGCCGTAACCGGCAGCACCCGCAGCACCGGCGCCGGAAGAGGATCCGCCGGGGTTCTTGCTGAGGTCCCAGGGATTGCGGGTGAGGGGATGGAAACTCGAAAGGCCCGACGACAGCATGCCGTAATCCGGCATCGTCGTTTTGGAGAAGATGATGGAGCCGGCTTCGCGTAGCCGTGCGGCGGGCGGCGCGTCCTTCGGTGAAGGCACCAGCTTGACGCTGGCGGCGCCGAGCGGCACCGGCTGGTCCTTGGTAGCGATATTGTCCTTGATGGTCACCGGCACACCGTCGAGCGTGCCGACAGGCTCGCCCTTCTGCCAGCGTTCGGTCGATGCTTTGGCGACGGCGCGGGCGCCCTCGGGATCGAGCAGATAGAGCGCCTTGATGTGCGGCTCCCAGGCCGCGACATGATCAAGCACTTCCTCCAGCACTTCGGACGGCGAGAATTGCTTGGCGCGGTAGCCGGCGAGAAGGTCGACGGCGCTGAGATCGTGCAGCGACGTGACCTCTTCTTCTTTTTTGGTTTTATGCATGGGCACCTAACCTACTGGCATGCGGGTCTCGACGATGCGCGCGAACATGCTGGCGCCGATCGGCAGGATCTTGTCGTCGAGGACGAAACCAGGGTTGTGGACGGGCACCGAGCCTTCATGACCGACCCAGAAATAGGCGCCAGGCACCGCCTGCATCATGTCGGCGAAATCCTCGCTGCCCATCTTCGGCTCGGTGCGGGTGATCACCTTGTCCGGATCGACCACGGTACGCGCCACCGCCTCAACGATCCGCGACTGCTCTTCCTGGTTCACCAGCACGCTGAAGGTGTCGCGGATGTCGGCAGTGATCTCGCACTGGAACGCCGCGGCGATGCCGGCGCAGATCGCGCGCATGCGCTCGCGGATCAGCGCGCGCACGCCGTCATCGAAGGCGCGGACCGTGCCGCACAGCTTGGCCTGGCCGGGAATGACGTTATAGGCCGAGCCGGCATGGATCTGCGTGATCGACAGCACCGCCGGATGATGCGGGGGAACATTGCGGCTGACGACGGTCTGCAGCGCCTGTGCCAGCGTGGTGGCGATGATCACGGCATCCTTGGAGCGCTCCGGCATCGCGCCATGGGCACCGTAGCCGTCGATCGTGATGTCGAAGAAATCGGCGCCGGCCATCGCCGGGCCCGGCAGGATCGCGATCTCGCCATGGTTCAGATCAGGCGCGTTGTGCAGGCCGTAAACCTCGTCGCAGGGAAACTTCTGGAACAGGCCGTCCTTGATCATGGCGCGGGCGCCGCCGAGGCCTTCTTCGGCGGGCTGGAAGATGAAATGCACGGTGCCGTCGAAGTTTTTGGTCTCGGCGAGATAGCGCGCGGTGCCGAGCAGCATGGTGGTGTGCCCGTCATGGCCGCAGCCGTGGAAGCGGCCGGGAATGGTCGAGCGCCAGCGCAGATTGGTGTTCTCTTCCATCGGCAGCGCATCCATGTCGGCGCGCAGGCCGATCCTCATGCCGCTGTTGCCCTTGCCCTTGAGCACGCCGACGACGCCGGTGCCGCCTAGGCCGCGATGCACCTCGATGCCCCATTGCGTCAGCTTGTCGGCGACGATGCCCGACGTGCGGACCTCCTCGAAGCCGATCTCGGGATGCGCATGAAGATCGCGCCTGATCGCGGTGAGTTCTTCGGCATAGCCGTCGATGCGTTCGATGGTGGGCATGTCTGTTTATCCGGTTACGGTTGAACGAGATTTGGCTGGAGTCGCAAAAGCAGGGCCGTTCGGCTTGATGCGGATACCCGGACGCAGCCGCGTCCAGGGCAGGGTGGCGGTATCGGCCGGCATCGCACCGGGCGCGGCGCAGATCAGCAGTTTTTCGGCGATCGGCTCGAAATCAGCGCGGAAATGCACCGAGCTCTTGTTGACCAGGATCGCCTGTTCGGTCGGCTCGATCCCGACATAGCGGTACATCGCCTGGTCGGCGAGTTGCGCCTTGTAGGAACTCACGACCACTCTGACATCGCCGATGCGCAGGCACGCCGACGGTCCCATGTCCATGTCGCGGCCGCCATAATAGGGGCCGGACGCCACGAATTTGCCGTCCGACAGTTTTTCGACGACGAACGTTTCCTGATACGGCGCGTCGCCCGCGATGCCGGATTTGCCGCCGAGCGAAAGCGTCACGGTGGCGCCGACGCCCGCAGCATGCGCGGCCTTGGCTGACTCCGGATCATAGATTACGCCGGTGGCGGCGCGGGTCGCCTTGTTGCGGACCAGCGCACGCAGCATGCCTGTCGTATCGGAATCGCCGCCGGCGCCGGGATTGTCCTGGGTGTCGGCGATGACGATCGGCTTGCTGGCGCTTTTGGCCAATTCCATGGCGTGGCGCACGCCGTCGTCGGGCGAATAGATGCGGCCGTCGAAATCGTCCTCGTGACTCTCGACCAGCGCTACCAGTTTGTCGGCGGCTGCATCCGCATCGGCCTGCGTCGCGCCATAGGCGAATACGCTGGGGCCACAATCCCTGAAATCGGCGGCCGGAAAACCGGGCGCGAATGACAGCGTCGGAACTGAAGCGCTCTCCAGCGCCGCCAGCCTTTCATATATGCCTTTGGTCGGCTGGTCGCTCGTGCATTGCCAGCTGATCGGGATCAGGAACGGCAATTGCCGGAAGGCTTTTGCGTAGCGCGCCTTTGTCTTGAGCATCAACGCCAGATGCTTTGCGCAGGCCCGGCCGGTGTCGGCCATGTCGACGTGAGGGTAGGTGCGGTAGGCGATGAGCGCATCCGCATGTTCCATCATCTGGGGCGAGACGTTGGCATGGAGGTCGAGGCTGACGACCAGCGGCAGGTCCTTGCCGATCACCTTGCGCACCCGGGCAAGCGTTTCGCCTTCGCCGTCGTCGTAATGCTCAGTGACCATGGCGCCGTGCAGGTCGAGATAGACGGCATCGATCGGCCCCGCGCCCGCGATGCCATCGACCATTTCCTTCATGATGCGTTCGAAGGCATCTTTGGTGACATGGGCCGATGGAACAGCGGCCGCCGAGATCGTCGGCACCAGCTCCCAGCCATTGGCCTCGGCGGCTTCGACAAAGCCGGCAAGGCCGATATTGACCTTGCGCATCACCTTGAGCACGTCGGCGCCATGCGCCATCGACGGCCATCCGCCACCATGAACGAAATCGTCATAGGTCGCCTTGGTCGGCGCGAACGTGTTGGTCTCGTGCAGAAAGGCGCCAACGGCGATGCGGGTCATCAAGTTTTCCCAACCGGTGCATTCGTGAGGGACGTTAAGCGTGTCACTGCGCCAAGCGCAAGCCGTGGAGCAATTCCGTTTTGCATGCCGCCCCATCCGCCATTGCGAGCGAGTTAAAACGCCTTAGCTTGCTCCGTCATTCCGGGGCGATGCGAAGCATCGAACCTCAGATGCGCAATGGCGCATTGGGGAATCTCGAGATTCCCAGGTGCGCAAGGGCGCACCATAGTTCGCTGCGCGCCCCGGAATGACCAAACACAACTTACGTCAATGTCGCCAGCAGACCCGCCATCAACCGGCCGCGCTCGGCCAGACTGTCGATCTCGATATGTTCGTTGAGCGTATGCGCGTCGGCACCGCGAACTCCCAGGCCGTCAAGGGTTGGGATACCCATCGCGCCGGTAAAGTTGCCGTCGGAGCCGCCGCCGGCGCTGGCGTGCGAGAGTTCGAGACCAAGGCCTTGTGCAATGCCGCGCGCCTGTTCGTAGAGCGCCATCGTGCCGGCGTCGGGCTCCCACACCGGCCGGGTCACACCACGGGTGACCTTGAACGTGACGTCATTGCTGGTCCCGGAAAGCGCGAGCATCCGCTCGACGCCGCGATCGAGATCTGCTTGCCGCTTGGCCATGCTGAGCGCCTCGCCGGTACAGGTGGTAGCGACGCAGTTCACCCACTGGCCGCCATGCACAATGCCGACCGAAAAAGTGCAATCTTCAGTCGTCATGCCGTCGATGGCGATAATCTGGCGTGCCATCTCGCGGATCGCGGAACGGCCGGATGAGAGCGTGGCGCCGGCATGGCCCGGCTTGCCGATCGCTTCGAGATTGAACCGGGCAATCGCATAACGTCCGGTGACGATGCCGTTGTTGGCGCGACCCGGCTCGGGCACCAGCACATACTTGTTGCGGGCGGCTTCGGCCTCGATGATGTCGCGGGTCGACGGCGTGCCGACCTCTTCGTCCGGGGTGAACAGTACCGTGATCGGCAGCGGCGTCGTGAACGAGGCGCGCGCCAGTTGCCGGATCGCCTCCAGGCTGAGGTAGTTGCCGCCCTTCATGTCGAAGATGCCCGGGCCGTAGCACTTGTTGCCCTCGCGCCGCCACGCCAGCTTTTGCAGCGTGCCGACGGGATGGACGGTATCGAGATGGCCGGCGATCAGGATGCCGGGGTCGCCCTGTTTCGGGTGGGGAAAGCGCGCTCGGACGCAGCCGGCAAAGCCCTGCCGCCCGGCGATGCGTTCGATGGTCGCACCCATGATGGCCATCTCCCGCGCTGCAAGATCGAGCATGCGGTCGACCGCGCCGGCGTCCCAGGTGGGGCTTTCGCATTCGACCCAGCTCCGCAGCCCCTGCAGCATGGTCTCGGAATCAAAGGGAAGGTTGGCAGGATTCATCTGGGTTCTCCCGGTTCGGCCGGAATGTTTGGGCTCGGTGCCGATGGGTCCGTACGAGAGGGAGCGGCGGCGATTTTGTAAAGGGAAAACATGCCGCCGTCAGACTTTCGCCGTATCGGATCGGGGGAATGGCAATTCTGGCATCATTCTTGATTGTAGATTTTTGTGGAGGCGTGTTGGCGTAGCCGGATAGGGGCCACCCAGCGGCCAGCGCAAGCCAGATGCGGATGAGGGCTATCCCGACTTCCACCTGAACGCCGGCGTCATCCCTGTCGTCGGACCAAAAGGGTGTTGTGAAGCTCAAGATCGACCCTATAGTCCGGTCAGAAACCGGGCAGGGGGCCCGAACAAGAAAAGCGTTCGGGCGCCGAGCGACAATGGAGGTGAAGGAATGAATGCGTTCAAAAAAGTAATTCTTGCTGCGACTTGCGTTGGCAGCCTGACAGCGGTGGCGTCGCCGGCGACGGCCCAAACTACCTTGCGCGTCGTCATGCACTCGGATCTGAAGATTCTGGATCCGATCTGGACCACGGCCTACATCGTCCGTAACCACGGCTACATGATTTACGACACGCTTCTCGCCCAGGACGAGAAGGGTGAGGTAAAGCCGCAGATGGTCGAGAAGTACGAAGCCGCGGCGGACGGCAAGGGCTATACCTTCACGCTGCGCGACGGACTGCTGTGGCACGACGGCAAGCCGGTGACGTCGGAAGACTGCATCGCTTCGATCAAGCGCTGGGCGATCAAGGACTCGCTCGGTCAGAAAATGATGACCTTCGTCGACTCCATTAACGCCGTCGATGCCAAAACTTTCACCATCAAGCTCAAGGAACCGACTGGCCTCGTTCTGCTCGGCCTGTCAAAACCATCGTCCAACGTGCCGTTCATGATGCCCAAACGCGTCGCCGAAACGGACGCCAACAAGCAGATCGAGGATTTTACGGGATCCGGCCCCTTTGTTTTGGTCAAGGATGAGTGGAAGCCCGGCGACAAGACGGTTTACGTCAAGTTCGACAAGTACAAGCCGCGCTCCGAGCCGGCCTCGGGCCTTGCCGGCGGCAAGATCGCCAAGGTCGATCGCGTCGAGTGGCGCGCCATTTCCGACGCGCAGCAAACGGTCAACGCGCTGTCGAAGGGCGAGATCGACTTCATCGAGGCGCCCAGCCACGACCTGCTTCCAACCCTGAAGAAGGATCCGAACGTAAATATTGTCGTGTCGCCGTTGGCGAAGCTGCAATACGTCTTCAGGCCGAACACGCTGCACAAGCCGTTCGACAATCCGAAAGTCCGCCATGCGTTGTGGTACGCCTTCAATCAGGAAGATTTCCTGATGGCGACCATCGGTGACGAGAACTACATCAGGCCGTGCAAGGCGCTGTTCATCTGCGACACGCCTTTCGCCAGCACCAAGGGAATGGACGGGCTGCTGACCTCCAACGCCAAGAAGGCCCAGGAGCTTCTGAAGGAGGCGGGCTACGACGGCACGCCGGTGATGCTGATGCACTCCACCGACCTCAAGACCCTGACCAACCTTGCTCCGGTGGCGAAATCGCTGATGGAAAAGGCGGGCTTCAAGGTCGACATGCAGTCGATGGATTGGCAGACCCTGGTCGCCCGCCGTGCCAAGAAGGACCCGCCGGAGGCGGGCGGCTGGAACGCCTTCCTCACGGCCTGGGTCGCTGCCGACGTGATGAACCCGATCTCCACGGCCTATGTGAACGCGGCTTGCGACAAGGCGTCGTTCGGCTGGCCCTGCGACGAAAAGCTGGAGAAGCTGCGCGACGACTTTGCCCGCGAGACCGACCCGGCCAAGCAGAAAGCGATCGCCGAAGCGGTACAGCAACGCGTCATCGAGTTCACGCCGGAGATTCCGGTCGGCGAGTACGTTCAACCCGTTGCCATGCGCAAGAACGTCAAGGGGTATCTGATTTCACCGGTGCCGGTGCTCTGGAACGTGGAAATCACGAAGTAAGTTGACAACGGGCGGCGGTTCGCCGCCGCCCGTTCGGTTATAGGATCGCGCTTCCATGTCGATGTACGGCTATCTCTTTCGGCGTCTGCTCGGCACGATCCCCGTGATGCTGGTGGTTGCGGTCTTCATCTTCCTGATGCTGCGGCTGACCCCCTCGGATCCTGCGGCGATCATCGCCGGCGACAACGCCACCACCGAACAGGTGGCGCAGATCCGCAGCCAGCTCGGCCTCGACCGGCCGATGATCGAGCAGTTCGTGATCTGGTCGGGCCGGGTGTTGACCGGCAATCTCGGCGAAAGCTTCTTCTTCAAGAAGACGGTGGCTGCGCTGATCGGCGAGCGGATCGAGCCGACCTTGTCGCTTGCGCTGTTCACGATCCTGATCGCGGTGTTTGTCGCCGTTCCGCTCGGCGTGCTGGCCGCGCACCGGCACGGGTCGTGGATCGACCGCATCGTGATGGGCTTTTCGGTGCTCGGATTTTCCGTGCCCGTGTTCGTGATCGGCTACCTCCTGATCTATTTGTTCGCGGTCTATTTGAACTGGCTGCCGGTGCAGGGCTATCAGCGCATCTCGGAGGGGGTCGGCGGCTGGGTGCAGCGGCTGATCCTGCCGTCGGTGACCTTGTCGGTGATTTATATCGCCCTGATCGCGCGCATGACGCGCACCAGCGTGCTGGAAGTGCTGTCGGAAGACTATATCCGCACCGCGCGGGCCAAGGGACAATCCGAGCGAAAGGTGCTGTTCCGTCATGCGCTGCGCAATGCCGCCGTCCCGATCGTCACGGTGATCGGACTTGGCGTGGCGCTCCTGATCGGCGGCGTGGTCGTTACCGAAAGCGTGTTCACGATTCCAGGTCTCGGCCGGCTCACGGTTGACGCGGTGCTGGCGCGCGACTACCCGACGATCCAGGCCGTGATCCTGCTGTTCTCATTCGTCTACGTCATGATCAACCTGTCGGTCGACATGCTCTACACCATCCTCGATCCCAGGATTCGCTACTGATGGCCGACGCAACCATCCTCGAACCCGTGCTGCCGGCGAGCCCGGCCAAGCCAGCCGCGTATCGCAAATTGCTGCGCAACCCGGGCGTGATGTTCGGCAGCACCGTCATCATGATCGTATTGCTGATGGGGCTATTGGCACCCTGGCTCGGAACCATCGATCCGACGGCGATCAGCCCGATCGCGCGAAACAAGGTTCCCGGCGCCGAAATCACGATACGCACGGACACCGGCGAACGCATCAAGATGATCGCCAAGTTAGGCACGGACAGCCTCGGACGTGACGTCTACAGCCGCGTGGTCTATGGCGCGCGCGTTTCGCTCTTTGTCGGCGTCACGGTGGCGCTGATCAGCGTCGCCTGCGGCCTGTTCATCGGCCTGCTTGCCGGCTTCTTCCGCATTCTCGACGCCATCATCATGCGGATCATGGACGGCCTGATGGCGATCCCGGCCATTCTGCTGGCGATCGCCATGGTGTCGCTGTTCCGTTCCAGCGTGTGGACGGTCATCATCGCCATCACGGTTCCGCAGATTCCAGGCGTGGTCCGGCTCGTGCGGTCCATCGTGCTCAGCGTGCGCGAGGAGCCCTATGTCGAGGCGGCGGTGACGCTCGGCACTTCGACCCCGAAACTGCTGTGGCGGCATGTGCTGCCGAACACGATCGCGCCCATGATCGTGCAGGGCACCTTCATCTGCGCCTCCGCCATCCTCATCGAAGCCATCCTGTCCTTCCTTGGCATCGGCGTGCCGCCGGAAGTGCCGACCTGGGGCAACATCATGGCCGCGGGGCGAGAGGTGTTCAGCCTCTTCCCGCACAACATCATCTATCCCGGCGTGTGCCTTGCCTTGACCATTCTGGCCGTCAACGTTCTCGGTGACGGTCTGCGCGACACGCTCGATCCCAAGATGGCGAAGCGGGTGTGATGTGAGCAACACGGTCCTTGAAGTTTCCGATCTTTCCGTCGTCATCAGGGGCGGCGACCGGACCCACGCCGTGCAGGGCATCAACCTGGCCGTCAACGCCGACGAGATCGTTTGCGTGGTCGGCGAATCCGGCTCCGGCAAATCCGTGACTGCGCAGGCCGTCATGGGCCTGTTGCCGAAAGGCGCGATGCAGGTCGAAACCGGCTCGATCCGGCTGCAGGGCGATCAACTGCTTGCCAAGTCAGATGCCGAACTGCGCGCGATCCGCGGCACCCGCATGGCGATGGTGTTCCAGGAGCCGATGACCGCGCTCAACCCCGTCGAGCGGGTCGGGGATCAGATCCGCGAGGTGCTGGAAATCCACACCGATCTCGATCCGAAGCAGCAGCGTGCGCGCGTGCTCGAGATCATGCGTTCCGTGCATCTGCCTGATCCCGAACAGATGATCGACGCCTATCCGCACCAGCTCTCCGGCGGCCAGCGCCAGCGGATCATGATCGCGGCGGCATTGGTGCTCGACCCGGCTCTGTTGATTGCGGACGAGCCGACGACGGCGCTCGACGTCACCACGCAGGCGCAGATCCTCAAGCTCGTGCGGGAGATGCAGGGGCGCACCAAAACCGGCGTGCTGTTCATCACCCATGATTTCGGCGTCGTTTCCGAGATCGCCGACCGCGTCGTGGTGATGCAGATGGGCCGGATCGTGGAGCAGGGCCCTTGCGAGGAGGTGCTGCGCAATCCGCGCGAGGACTACACCAGGATGCTGCTGCGCGCGGTGCCGAGCATGACGCCGCCGAAGCGATCTCCGGTGACCGGTCCGGTGGTCTTGCAGACCGAGAATCTGTTCAAGACCTACGGCAAGCGATCGCTGTTCAATCCGAAGGCGCGCGTCGTGGCCGCGGTCAAGGACGTCTCGCTGACGATCCGTCGCGGCGAAACGCTGGGCATTGTCGGCGAGTCCGGTTCGGGCAAGTCGACGGTGGCGCGTTGCGTCGCGCGGCTGGTCGAAACCTCCGGTGGCGGCATCAAGATTGACGGGGTCGATATCGCGGCCATGCGCGAGACGAAATTTCGCCCCATGCGCCGGCGCATCCAGTTCATTTTCCAGGACCCATATCGATCGCTCAATCCGCGCCGCACGGTCGGTGAGGCGATCATCGAGGGGCCGATGAATTTTGGCGTCAGCCGCAAGGAGGCGCTGCAGCGTGCGCGCGACCTGATGGCGATCGTGCACCTGCCTCCGGCCGCGATCGATCGTTTCCCGCACCAGTTCTCCGGCGGCCAGCGCCAAAGGATCTGCATTGCGCGGGCGCTGGCGATGGAGCCTGAATTGCTGATTGGTGACGAGCCGGTGTCGGCGCTCGACGTCTCCGTACAGGACCAGGTGCTGAAGCTGCTGGACGAGGTGCGTCGCAAGTTCAATCTGGCGGTGCTGTTCATCACCCATGATTTGCGCGTTGCAGCCCAGGTCTGTGACCGGATCGCGGTCATGCAGCGCGGGGTAATCGTCGAACAGGGCACCACGGCGGAGGTCTTCGCCGCGCCCCAGCACGAATATACAAGGGCATTGTTCGACGCCGCGCCCGGCCGGCATCAGGAATTCGCCGCCAGCGCTTGATGGCTCTCCTAGCAGTTGCTGTCGCGCAGCAGTTCTGGCCCGTCGTTCGAGAGCGGAGACGGGATTTGCGGCCGTGGCGAAGGCGAGTGCGGATCCCTGGCCGGCTTGCATCCCGTGGCATCAGATTTTTCGGTAGGTTGTTCGCTGGCCATGTCGTCATGCTCCAATTGCTGCAGGACAACATTTTAGCGCGCATCAGGTTCCATCAATCCGGGTGCGCTGCGATATGCGCCAGCAATAATTCGCTGACCCGTTCCGGCGCCTGATCGGCCGCGAAATGCCCGACGCCGGGCAGGACTTCGAATTGATAGGGCGCGGCGACGAAATCGCGGGTGCCTTCGGCGGCGATACGGCCGACGGTGTCGTCGGCGTCGCCCCAGATGTAGAGCGTGGGCACACGGATCGGACCGAGCGGCCCGCGGACCGCGCCGCGCGCGCGGTACCAGGCCAGCGCCGCTTCCATCACGTCCTTGTTGCCGAGCACGGCCAGATGCCGTTCGATCGCCTCAGCGGGAACGCCGTTGGCAATGAGCCGATCGCGCAGCCATTTGGCGTTGTCGGCGAGCACTATGTCGGCGGCGTCAGGTTCGAGGAACGCCTTGTGGTGCCGCGAGCGACTAGCCTGTTCGCCGTCGGCCATGTGCAGCGCGCGATTGAACGCGTTCGGATGGGGCCGCGAAAGAATGCTGAGGGAGGCCAGCCGCTCGTGGCAACGGTCGGCCAATCCCCAGGCGATGCTGCCGCCCCAGTCATGGCCGACCAGGTGAAAGCGCGCCTCGCCATAGCCCGAGGCCGCGGCGATGGCCAGCGCGTCGTCGATCAGGCGGTCGATCAGGTAGTGCGAGAACTCGCGCGGGTTAGGCCGCGCGCCCGGAGAGTAACCGCGCTGGCTCGGCGCAATCGCGCGGTATCCCATATCGCCGAGCGCCGTAACCTGGGCGCGCCAGCAATGCATCGATTCGGCAAAGCCGTGCAGCAGCAACACCAGCGGCGCGCCGGCCTCGCCCGCGACGAGGGCGTCGAAGGTGAGGCGCGGGGAGATGGTGATCTGTTCCAGGGCCGGCACGTGACAATCCTAGATAGACAATGCCGGCCGGTCCACGGCGAAACGGATTTTCTTTGGGGCAGGCGGCCGTCTGGGCCCGTCCGGAATTATGCAAGGGTCGAAAAGTACTGTATTCGGGGCCCGTCAATCGCAGAAGCCTCAAGGGACATTATCGTTGCATTATCTGAGATCGGTCGCATTCGATGCGTTGGTGGTGCTGTGGACGCTGGTGCTGTCGCCGGCGATACCCCTGTTGTGGGTTTTCGATGCGAGCAGCGCAAAGGTTCGCGCGGTGTCACAATTGTGGTCGCACGGCATCGTGTTTCTTCTGAAATACGTGGTGGGGCTGGATTACAGGGAGCTAGGCCGCGACAACATTCCAATTGGCCCGTGCATCATCGCCTGTAATCACCAATCGCTGTGGGAGACGGTTGCGCTCTGCGTGATTTTTCCCGATGCCAGCATCGTCGCCAAGAAAGAACTGCTCAATATCCCGGTGGTCGGCTGGTTCCTTCACCGCTATCCGATGATCCTGGTCGACCGGTCGGCGGGCCGGCAGGCGCTCAAGCAAATGATCGCGGAAGCAAGGGCCGCGATCGGCGAAGGCCGCAAAGTCTTGATATTTCCGCAAGGCACGCGCCAGGCGGTCGACGAGCCCATGACATTCCATGCGGCCGGCATCGCCGCGCTGTACACCAATCTCGATATCCCGGTGTTGCCGACGGCGCATAATTCCGGATTGTTCTGGGGCAAGAAGACGCTGATGATTCACAGCGGCAACATTTCTCTGTCCTACCTGCCGCCGATTCCGCCGGGGTTAGATCGGAAAGAGTTTCAGGCGAAGGTCGAGCGGCAAATTTCCGAAGAGGCGAGCCGATTGATCAAGGCGGCCGACGCGAAGGTCGTTCGTTAGCGCGACCATCGTTCGGCGAGCCAGCCTGCGATCGGCGAGAAAAAGGCCAGGCACCAGATGAATTGCGCCACCTTTGGGGAGAATGTGGCGATGGCTGTTCCGATGACGAACACCAAAATCGGAAATAATACCGTCACCCGCAATGGCATGTCGCGGCGGCCCCTGAGGGCGATAACCCACAGCAGCCCGTTCAACGTGGCGATCGTAGCGAGATGCATTCCGTAGATCACGGCGACCACGCCGTCGAGCCGCCAGCTGCCGTAAAGGCCGTTCGTCACCGGTAGGATGATGATCGACAGAAGAAACAGCAGATTGAGGAATACCACGCCGCGGCTGGCTTCCGGCGCCACGGCGAGCCGCCGGTGATGGCTGAACCAGAACAGGCCGGCGACCACGAAGCTGATCGTCAGCGCGATGACCGGTTGCGCATAGACGCGAACGAGGTCGATCCAGGCCGGCGCGCTCGCGAAACTGCCGGCCTTCGGCAGGTCGTAGGCGAGCAGCGTCATGGCAACGCCGAAGATCGTGTTGCTCAGCATCTCCAGCCGGCGCATTTCGAAAAGGCTTGTTTGCTGCAATGCCGCTCCCCCGACCGCCATCAATTCATGCTGTCCAAGCGAATTATAACCGTGTGAAGCTTTAACGCTGGAATGGCGAGCAGCATTCGAAACAATTTTCGGTCTTTCGAGGAAGAAATCTGCGGCACCTCAATTGGTGCGGGCGGCCGGACTCGAACCGGCACAGTCCTTTCGAACCGAGGGATTTTCATACCAGCTACGGCTTTCGCCGCCTTGCTTCTGCGTGTTCACGCATACCAGCTCGTTTGTGGTCTGGACTATACCTTCACCGTGGTGCTTTCGCGCGTTAGGTGCTGCCCGTCTAGTCTCTACACCTTCGCGCCAGCCTCTCGGCGGGAGCGCTTGGCTCGGGGTTGCCAGTTAAAAGGTTTCCCCGAATTTGAGCAGTTCTACTCCTTAGGTTTCCCTAAGGGCACTCAAAGACTTAAGTCCCTTGCGTCTACCATTTCGCCACGCCCGCTTTAGTCAGAAGATCAGGTACTTAGCGCGTTTGCCGGCGAAGTGGAAATGGGATAATCCGCCCCCGGAAACCGCGCCTTTCGTTTAAGGGAACGCGGGGCCGGACGCAAAGCCTCAATGCGGACATCTGGTCCTGCTTTAGGCAATCTCAACGTTGTAGGCTTATGAAGGTCCGATGTCCGAATCCACGTCCCATCGCCGGCGAATTTCGTGTGCCGCAGGCGTGTTGGCGCTGCTCGCGGCAGGGGCAGGGCTCTCCGCCTGTGCTAGCGTGGGCGACAACATGTCGACGGCTTTCGCCGATCCCGCCAAATACGATCTCTACGAATGCAAGCATCTCGAGACGGAACGCGCCCGGATTGCCGGGCGCAAGGCGGAACTGCAGGGCCTGATGGCGAAGGCTGAAACCGGCGTCGGCGGCTCGGTGGTGTCGGAGCTTGCCTATCGCAACGAACTCATTGCGACCCAGGGACAATCGAAATTCGCCGAAGAGGCGTGGCGGCGCAACAAATGCCAGGAGGCGCCGCCGGAATCCAAACCTGCCGCGAGCGCGGCGGCGACGCCGCCTGCGCCACCTGCAGGCGTCAGGGGATCCCGTCCATCGTCGCGATAACGCGTCCTGCGGAAGTCCTCCCGCGCCATGCGCTCGCATCGGATGTTCACGCCCGCCAGTCGTAAATCCAGTCCTGCCGCGCCAGCATTCGCCTTGGACCGAGCGACTTGATGGCGAGATCGCGCGCGAGCGCCAACGGTCCGGTCAGATGATAGATTTGTCCGGACCGCCTTGCGGCGCGCTGAACCCTTAACACGCGGGCGCGGCGCAGCCGTCCGTAGCGCTTGAAGGCCGCCGGGATGCCGGCGGTATTGTCGCCGGCGCATTCGCTCAAGGCTTTCGCCAGTACCGCGGCGTCCTCGATCGCCATTCCCGCACCTTGGGCTGCGAAGGGCAGCATGGCGTGCGCGGCATCGCCGAGCAGCGCGATCGCGCCGTCGCTCCATTCGCGAATATCGGGTACCGTGAACAGCGCCCATCGCCGCCATTCATCGACGGCGCCGATCAGCATTCGCGCGGTCGCCGGCCATTGTTGCGAGAACGCCGCCTTGATTTCGTTAGCCTCGCCCGGTGCGCTCCAGCCCGGCCTGTTCCACGTTCCCGGCACGATCGCGACAACGTTGATGCGCCGCCCGCCCGAGATCGGATAGGCGACGAGATGCGCTCTTGGTCCCATCCAGAGCTGCACCCGGGGCGAAGTATATTCGCGCGGCAGCGCCGTCGCATCGAGCGTGCCGCGCCAGGCGATCAGACCGGAGAATTGCGGCTGGACCTCCGGGAATAAATGATGCCGGACCGCCGACCAGATGCCGTCGGCGCCGATCAGCGCCACCGCCAGTTCCTGTTGCCGCGCGTTGCCGCGGCGCCCCACGACCGTCAGTCCCTTGGCGTGCGCGGCGACGTCCTCAAACTGGCAGCCAAGCCGCAATTCGATGTCGGGACTGTGATCGATCTGGGCCTGCAACGCCGCCTGCAGATCGGCGCGATGCACCACCCAATAGGGTGCGCCGGCGCGAAAATTCGCGGCCTCACCGAGCGGCAGGCGGGCGATCTCGCCGCCCTCCCGGGCACTCATGATGTTGATGGATTCGGGCGTCACGGCGCGCGGCGCGAGCCGCGGCTGCAGACCGAGTTCGACCAGGATGCGGCTGGCGTTGGGCGAAAGCTGCAGGCCGGCGCCGGCTTCCTCCAGCCGCTCGGCCTTTTCCAGAACGACGACGCGAAAGCCTTGCTTTGCGAGCGCCAGCGCCGCGGTCAGTCCTCCGATCCCGGCACCAGCGACAACGATGGTGCGCGTAACCGCCACGGCGGACCTGTCAGGCGACTTTATCTTTCAGCACGCATTCCGGGGGGCGCGCTTCGCCGGCCTTGAGATCGGCGGCAAACCGGTAGAGCGTCGAGCAATACGGGCAGATGATCTCGTTGTCGTTGCCGAGATCCAGGAAGACATGCGGATGGTCGAACGGCGGATTGGCGCCCACGCACATGAATTCCTGCGAGCCGATCTCGATTACCGAGACGCCGGCGTCGTTGTGAAAGTGCGGGACGACATGATCGGACATCTTGTTTCACCTTGGATAGCAATGACGGGCGGACGCAACCAACACGGCGCCCGGCCCGAAATGCCGCGCACCATACTGACGGGTTCCGTTGATTCCTAGAGCCCAGATTCTTGAAGGTCGCCGCCGCACATTTGCTCATGCAAATTCGACACAATCTTGTCGTCCCAGAGAAGCCCTTCTTTCGTCGGGGACGTTGTGTCGCAAATGCGGCACATTATGTTGAGGGCAGCGAAAACCCAGGTTTTGCAGGATGAAGCGGGCAGGGCTCAGTTTGGCGGTGGCGGGCATGGCGGCAACTATCGCCGTGGGTGCGGCGCTATGGCCACACGCGCGCGACGCTTTTGCGATCCTGGCGGCGCAGGACGAACCGACCGAATTGGCCGATCTGAGGATCAATTCTGCCCTGCGGAACAACCCGGCGCTGATTACAGAAAATATCGAGTCCGCGCTGGCGGCAGGCGATGTCGATCTTGCCGGCAGCTTTGCCGAACTTGCGCGCGACAAGAACATTGTCATCAGCGAAGAACTGTCGCAGCGCGTGAACGAGGCCGTCACGGACGCGAACTCAACCTCGCATTTTGCTAAACGTTTCGCGATCGGTCTCGTCACCGGCAACGCCGAGGATGTCGCGAGCCTGTCGGGCACGGTGGCCGGCGATCTCTTTGTGTTCGGCGATATCCGCGACGTGGTGCGCGAAGGCAAGCATCTGGCGATGGGCGAGGATACCGATCATCTGATACTTGGGCTTGCGACGGTAGGCCTGGCGGTGACGGCGGCGACCTATGTGTCGGTCGGTGGCGCGCTACCGGTGCGTGCCGGACTGACCATGGTCAAGGATGCCCGCAAGGTCGGACGTCTGGGCGAGGGGCTGACGCTATGGGCCGGCCGCTCGGCGCGCGAGGTCGTCGATGGGCCGATGCTGCAGAAGGCGGTCGCCTCCGGCTCGGTGCTGCGGCCCGGCGCGACCGTCAGCGCGATCAAGGCGGCGTTCCGCGCCGAGAAGGCCGGTGCACTGGTTCGGCTGGCTAAGGACGTCGGCCGCGTCGGGCAAAAGGCCGGTACGCGCGGTGCACTCGACACGCTGCGCATCGCCGAGGGCCCGAAGGATATCGCGCGCGCCGCACGGCTCGCGGAATCCAAGGGTGGCCAGACCCGGGCGATCCTGAAACTGTTCGGCCGCGGCGCTCTGCTGCTGGCGGCCGGCGCATTCAATCTGTCGCTGTGGCTATTCAGTGCGCTGCTGGCGCTGTTCGGCTTCTTGTCGTCGATCAAGGCGATCACCGAGCGCGCCACCATGGCGTATCTGCGCCGCAAGAAGGCGAGGCGGCAGCGTGAGCAGGCGGCGGCCGCGGCGTTGCTTCCCGGCCCGGCTCTGGCGGGTGCCGCAACCTGCGGCTAGAGTTGCGATCGTTTTCCGATCGCGCATTTTGAACTCCCCAAAAAATGGAACGAGCGATGCCGAGTTTTCACAACGGCGATATCGAAATTGCCTATCTCGACGAAGGCGAGGGCGATCCGATCGTTCTCGTACACGGCTTTGCCTCGAGCAAGAACGTGAACTGGGTCTATCCGACCTGGGTGTCCGACCTGAAGAAAGCCGGGCGCCGCGTGATCGCGCTCGACAACCGCGGGCATGGCGATTCCGGCAAGCTGTACGACGCCGCGCAGTATGAGATCGCGATCATGGCCGGCGACGTCATCGCGCTGCTGGATCATTTGGAAATCGAGCGGGCCGACGTGATGGGCTATTCGCTGGGATCGCGGATGACGGCGGTGATGGCGCTGGGCCAGCCGCAGCGGCTGCGCTCGGCCATCCTGGGCGGCATCGGGATCGGGATGATCACGGGCGGTGGCCCCGGCGAAAACGTAGCCCTCGCACTCGAGGCGCCGTCGCTGGACGACGTGACCGATCCGGTTGGGCGGACGTTTCGCGCTTTTGCCGACCAGACCCGTTCCGACCGCCGCGCGCTGGCGGCCTGCCTGCGCGGCTCGCGGCGCCTGATGACGCGGGATGAAGCCGCCGCTATCCATGTGCCCGTGCTGATCGCGGTCGGCACGTCAGACGAAATCGCAGGCTCGGCGCAGGCGCTGGGCGAGATCATTCCGGACGCCGAGGTGCTGGATATTCCGAACCGCGATCACATGCGCGCGGTCGGCGACAAGGTCTACAAGGCCGGCGTCATCGATTTCCTGTCACGGCGAAGCTGAGCCTTCGCGTGGGTCCTCGCCGAAGAATTGCCGCGCCGCCGCGATCAGCACCACGAAGGTCGCGACCCACGCCATGCGCGCGCCATAGCGGTCATGCGGGCCTGATATCACGGCGCAGATAAACGCGTTGCCGAGCACGGCGAATGTAACGGTTCCTGCGAGAAGCGTGAGATCATCGAACGGACGCCGCCACAGGCCGCGACCGAACACGATTACGGCCAGCAGCATCGAGACGAGCGCCACCGGAACGTGGAGACGGTTGATGGCGGCAAAGTCGAGCCGCCAGCGCTGCTGGTTCGCGGCGCGCATCGCCTTGACCTGCGTCGGGATATAACGCTCGATGATCCCGTAGGTGTGGCCGATCCATTCATTGGTGCCTTCGCCGGTCGCGACATGGACCAGTTGCCGCGTGGTTCCTGTGATCGCCGCCTCGATCTGCCGTGCCGGATATTCGACCAGCGAACGCAGCACGATGAAGCCCATCTCGTCGCCCAGGCCCTTGAAGCGACCAAGCGTATTGAACACGCTGCTGCCCCACAGAAACTGATCGGCCGTTGCAGGCAACTGGTCGCGATAGGGACAGAGCTTCAACTGCTGCTGCGGACAATGCTCCTTCAGGTAACGCGCGACGATGCCGTCCTGCAGCATGCGTCCGAAGGCGACGCCATAGCCGCCGGGCGTCCACGCCACTTTCCCTGACAGTGCGAAATTCGCCGCCAGTAGCATCGCCGCGCCGGCGACGAGGGTGAGGCTGCCCTGCAGCAGACCGGAAACCGTTATCCGTCGGCGCGAAAACGGACGCACGATCCACCCCACACAACAGAGCCCGAGCAGCACTGCCAGCGTGGCGCTGTGCGAGGCCGCGGCGAACGCCGTCAGCGCGAACAGCGAACATTTTTCGATTGTCGAAGTGCGCTCGCCCAGCACGACCAGAATGAAGAGCGACAGCACCGACAGGCCGGCGTAGAGGTCGGTCAGAAGCGTGCTCGCGAGCCACGGCAGTGCGGTGGCCAGGGCCAGCACCAGGCCCATTGCGAGCAGCCGCAAGGGTTGGGCGATTTCGAATGCGCGCAGCGTCAGCTGCAGGATCCACAACGTTGCCAGCGCCTGGATTCCGAGATTGATCCAGAACGCGGAGTCTTCGCCGAAATGCAGATAGAGGCCGAACACCGTGGAGCGGCTTGGCACGAGGTAGCCTTCATACCAGCGTGCCAGATAGCCGCCGGTATCCCATTGGAGCAGCGGGTAGCCGTTCCACAGGGCAGGGGCGAGCAACATCAGGGGGATGGCGATGGCGGCGATCCAGGCCAGCCGCGAGTCGCCCGTCCGCGCGCGCAAAATCTGCGTGTTGATGTGGTTTCCCCCCGGTTTCGGCCAGCTTGCCCGGAATGGCCGGGGGGCCGAAATTCACCAATAGTCGGAGCTTTCCCGGCTTGATTTCCTGAAATCGCCAACCACCTTGAATTGACCCTAACCGTTCCTGGGGCGTTCGGCGGGGATTTACTCTGCCGCCGCCTGCCCCGGGACAGCCATCCGTCCGCCATGCTATAACGCCGGGCGAAACAAGCCCCGAGAACAAGCCGAGATAATCCCATGGCAGTGCATCAGGTCAGTCCGCAGGGTTCGAAGCTGGCCGCGCTCGATCCGATCTGGGATCGCGTGCGGAACGAGGCGGAAGACATCGTTCGCCGCGAGCCGGAACTGGCGTCCTTCATCTACTCGACCGTGCTGCATCACGAGCGACTGGAAGATGCGGTGATCCACCGCCTGGCCGAGCGGCTCGATCATTCGGCGCTGTCGGGCGATCTGATCCGCCAGACCTATGACGAGGCGCTGCGCGACGAACCCGATTTCGGCAATGCGTTCCGCGCCGATCTGGTCGCGGTCTATGACCGCGATCCTGCGACGTCGCGCTTCATCGATCCCTTGCTTTACTTCAAGGGCTTCCACGCCCTGCAGACTCATCGGCTGGCGCACTGGTTGTACAAGCGAGGGCGCAAGGATTTCGCCTACTACCTGCAGAGCCGGGCGTCCGCGGTGTTCCAGACTGACATCAACCCGGCGGCGACCATCGGCCGCGGAATCTTTCTCGATCATGCGACCGGTTTCGTCTGCGGTGAGACGGCTGTCATCGAGGATGACGTTTCGATCCTGCACGGTGTCACGCTCGGCGGCACTGGCAAGGAGAACGAGGATCGCCATCCCAAGATTCGCCACGGCGTGCTGATCGGGGCCGGCGCGAAAATTCTCGGCAATATCGAGATCGGTCACTGCGCGCGCATCGCTGCAGGCTCGGTGGTGGTCAAACCGGTGCCGCATAATGTCACCGTGGCGGGTGTTCCGGCCAAGATCGTTGGCGAAGCCGGCTGCGCCGAGCCATCGCGCACCATGGACCAGATGCTCAACGCGATCGGGATCTGATTTTCAAGGGCTTTCTGACCTGTCGATCTCGTGAAGATACGGCTGGCGGTTCGCGCCGTCTCGGCCTAAAACTCCCCGGAAACCGCAATAATATCCGATTGGAGACCGCCGTGGACGTTCAGGAAGTCAGGAAGCTCGACGCCTATCTCAAGCGCGTATTCGGCAACCAGAAAATTCGCGTGGTGCCGCGCCCGAAAAAGGATGATTCCGCCGAGGTCTATATCGGTGAGGAGTTCATCGGCGTCCTGTTCGTCGACGACGAAGACGACGACCGTTCCTTCCAGTTCCAGATGGCGATCCTCGAGGAAGACCTGGTCGACCAGGGTTGAGGCGAAGCGCGCGGCCATAGCGTTTCGAGCGAAGTGGGTACCGGTTCGCGCAAAGAAAACGCGTCAAGACAAGGCGCCGCTATTTTTGCAGCCCGTGCAATTGCGCTGTCAAACGGTTCATCGCATTGGCGACGTCGCGCCATTGCGATAGCCAGCTCCGCGGAAATCTGAATGTCAGGTCGGCGCCGTCGACCCGGCGCTCGCTCAGGCACATTCCGGGCGTCACCCCGTCGCGCGTGCAGCGCGCGTTGAGGACGGGCGCGCTCGCGGTGAACAGATCTTCGTTGGCATAGGGCGAGCCGTCGCGAAACGCGCGCATCGCCAGTCCGTCGTCGATCGGCGTTGCGGGTGGCTCCAGATAGCGTGGATAGATGGTGCGGACCCGGACGTCGGGCGCCAGCGTGTCGTGGTGCGCCGAGATCGACAGGAAGATCCGGTCGATCGGCTGCACCTTTTCTTCGACCGTATCGGCGCTGACGTGCCGGGGCAACTCGGGCGCTTCGAGTGAAGGGAATGTGAAGTTGAGATCGACGCGTTCCTGTGGACCGGAATGGCGCTGGATTTTCCTGCGGATCGCCGACGTCGGCACGTTGAAGAGGGTGCCGCCCACGCTGACCGGTAACCGCGACGGCGCGTTGGCTACGCCATTGCCCCAGGTCGGCCATAACAGATAGGCCACGAGCCCGATTGCGCCTGCGGCGATGGTCGCTGCCACCACGATCAGCACCATGTGCGAGCGCGGGTTTTTTCGCGTGTCGCGGGCGATGTGTTGGGCCGTCGAAAGCAATGTCATGAAAGAAATATCGGTCGAGTTCGAGGCTGAGGCCGAATCACCCGGCGAATATGCCACGGGCGGCGGGATTTCCGTATGATTTCACCGGCATCGGGCAAGCGCGAGCCATGCGCGAACGGGATTGTGGCCTTCAGCTGTTAACCCTTCCTTAAGGATGCTGTGGCGGCGGGTCCCCGATTTTGCGAAAGCAGGGCGCGGTTTGTTCTGTAGCGGATGTGTTCGATGTCGCCCGATGCGTTGAATTCCCTGTTTTCCCTTTGCATCGGTTTTGCGCTCGCCGGCGCGTTGACCAGCGGCTACCAGGCCATGGCGGCGCGGCCCGCCGGTTTCGGGCTGCTCGGGAATGGCGTGGCGCCGAAAACGTTTGCGGCGGTTCCGTTCCTGGTTTTTGCCGCCCCCTTCATCATCATGCGCAATACGCTGCGCGGTGCCAGGATCGAGCGCCGCCGCTTCGAATTCGTGATGATGGCGACCGTGCTCGCGGGCTTCTGGAGTCTGATGTCCGGCACGTTCTTCCTGATGACGCTGCGGGCCGCAGGTCTGTTCGCTTAAAGTCTGTTCCCCTGGAGCCTGTTCGCCTGAGGCGTATCCGCCCTTTGCTTGATCATGCGCTGGCGGCTGTGCCAAGGTCTCCACAAACGGAGACCTGATCATCATGGCGATCTACGAACTCGACGGGCAGGGGCCCGATCTTCCCGCGGACGGAAACTATTTCATTGCGGATACCGCCACCGTCATCGGCAAGGTGCGCCTGAAGAATGGGGCCAGCGTGTGGTTCGGCGCGGTGCTCCGCGGCGACAATGAGTGGATCGAGATCGGCGAAGGCTCCAACGTGCAGGACAATTCGACCTGCCACACCGACCCCGGCTTTCCGCTGACGATCGGCAAGAACTGCACCGTCGGCCACAACGTCATCCTGCACGGCTGCACGCTCGAGGACGACGCGCTGGTCGGGATGGGCTCGATCGTGATGAACGGCGCGAAGATCGGCCGCGGCAGTGTCGTCGGCGCGGGATCCGTCATCACCGAGGGCAAGGAATTTCCCGAGCTCTCGCTGATCATCGGCGCGCCGGCGCGCGTGATCCGCACGCTTTCGCCCGAACAGGCGACGGCGATGGGACGAGCGGCGAAGTCCTACGCCATCAACGGACCGCGGTTCAAAAACGGTCTGAAGAAGATCGGCTGAACACCGCGTCAGGTATCTTCGGACTCGCTGGCCTCGGCCGCGCCGGCAATTTGCTCGTGCCCGGCGGCCCAGAGCGCATGCTGCTCGCTGCCGTCCTGATAGGGATTGGCTTCAGCCGGGATATTCTCGCGTGCCGCGCGCTGGCCCTGCTCGAACGGATCGGGATCGGTCGTCATGATGTTGCCTTCCGGGCTTTTGACTTCTTCGGTTGTGCAACTTTTTCTGTTTTGGCGCCGGAAAGTCTTGCGCTTTTGCGAAGGGCGTCCTTGAGATCTATCGGGATGCCGTGCTTCTTTAAAACGTCGGCAAAGGCCTCATCGGCCAGTTCCTGAATCGTCGCCATCCGGTCGCGTCCAAGCTGTTTCAGCTTGTCGAACGTGTCGTCGTCGAAGGCAATCAGTTTACGCAAGCGGCCTCGGCTCCGGCAACGTGGCGGATATGATTGCATAATGGTCCGCGCCCGAAATCGTTCCGGCCGGAACAAGCCGGTTTCGCCGTCGTTGAACCAGGAAAGGAGTTCTCGATGACCAAACCAACCGCATTTGCAGCAATGATAGCGCTCGCCATCCTGACCGTGCCTGGCATTTCGTTGGCGCAAAGCGCAGGCGGCGGCAGCGGAAGTGCTGGCGGCACAAGTGCCGGCGGCGCCGCAAGCGGCTCGACAACAGGAAGCAGCAGCGCGGTGGGCACGCCCAATGCGGGATCGGCGGGCGCCGGCCCGACTTCCATCCATGGCGTGCCACCCGGCCCGGCAAACGCGGCCGGTCCGAACAATTCGGGCAACGATCCGAGCGGCACAGGCAACGCGGCCAGGCTTCCCGCTGCGCCCGGCACCAACAGCGCCGGCACCGCCCAATCGTCGGGCCGGGCCGTGAACACCGGGGCCGGGGTAACGACCGGCGCTGCGGGCACAGGGTCGACGGCGCAACCGCATGCCGATGTTGATGCCGCCATCCAACAGGAAAACAGGACCATCGACCGCAAGGTGAAGAGCATCTGCCGCGGCTGCTAGCTACAGCGGCTGCACGTTGCCCGGCGCGCAGCGGTGCGAACACAAGCCGCGCGATTGCGCCGGTTCAGGTTGCAACTAATCCCGGCCTGGCGGGTTATCGGGATGATTTCGGCGGCCCCGGTGTTTAATCACCGAGGCCGCGTTTGGTTTGCTTGGTTTGCTGGTACGCCGCTTGCATCGCATCGGGGATGCTGGACATGCTCACAGTCCCGGCTTTGACGTTGGTGCTCCTGGGTGTCGTTGTCGGTCTGGGAGCGGCCGTCGTCTGGATGCTCTGGGAAATCGAGCAGACGGTATCCAGGCCGCATCGCAACAGCGATCGCGCCGGATAGGCCGTCTCTCGAAACAGCGCGCAGCCATTTGCTGCGCGTCATTTTTCACGTCTGTGGTTTGCCCGCAGGTATTCTTAGAGTTTTGACGCGTTTTCTACCGCTGCGCCCACGCGTCGTCGGCCGCTTCCTTGCGATAGCTGGCACGGTAGTCGGCGTGGAAGCCATGCGGGGCGCCCGGATATATATCTTGAACTCGGCGGTCTTCTTGTTCGCCGCCAGGGCGGCCTTCAGGGCTTCCACGGTGGCGACGGGAATGCCGCTATCGGCTTCACCATAGAGGCCCAGCACCGGCGCCTTCATCTCGGGCGCGAGCTGCGTCGGGCTCTTCGGCCACAGCGGGTTGGGCGGATCGACCGGCGGGCCGTAAAACGCGGCGCCTGCCTTCAGCGTGGGACTATGGGCAAGGGGATCTCTCCGCATAGCGATCAAGTTTACGCAGATTGCGTAGACTTATCTGCGCCGAAAACGCATCAAAAACAAACGAGTAGCGTGCGGTCCTCATGCATCAGGACCGCACGGGCTCAAGGGAGGTGCATTCAGCAAACAATGCCGGCCACAGGCAAATCACCTGCCTGCGAGGTCCAATTTGATCGTGGATTCCGGAAGCGCCGGGGCGAGGGATGAACGCGGGCAAAAAAACAAGGCCGTCGACGCAGTATACCGTCAACGACCTTGCCAGCCCCGGATATTGAAATCGGCTCACGCCATCCGGTGAACTGCACCATGCAGGAGATTCCCACGGCCATATGTGAAGCAGTTCACACTCGGAACACAAAATTGGCAGGAAAGCGGGTTTTTGGTGGCATGTGGTGGAGAATTGCCGCTGGGGTCTGCAGCCGGGCACGGCGAACCTGCGCTGAATGCGTCACGATTAGCTAGGCCAAAGGGCGCTGATCGTGCGGGGCACATCGCGGAAGCGCGCGGTCCGTTGCTCTCGCTTTGAGGGGCGGTCCCGGACCGCGTCCGGAACGGGCGTCAGCCGTTCGACCTGCCGCGCTTGAGGGCGCTCTTGCTCGAGCGCGGCTTTGCCGCGCTGGATTTCCTGACCGACCGTTTGCGGGTAGAGGGCGGGGCGGCCGGTTCGGCCGCCTGCGCGCTCGCGAACGATTGCCGCAAGCCGTCGATCGATTCCGTCAGGGTGCCGACCTGTTCGGAGAGCTTTCTGGTATCGGCCTGCTGCGCGGCGAGCAGACGGCGCACCGTCAGCAATTGATCCTGCACCACCTGGAGCTGGTCGATCGATTCCTGCTGGGTGGCTTCGAGGCCCTTGGTTTTCTCGACCAGCTGTTCGGACGCCTGCGCGGTACGCGCCTGCAATTGCCTGACCGCAACAACGCGGTCGGTTTCGGGTGCGGTGCCGGTATAGGCCCGCCACAGCGTAATCGAGCCTATTCCCAGTACGACGATGACGAGGGCAACGGCGCCGATTGCAATTGGCTGACCGCCGATACGCGCAAGCGCACTGGTATTCCCGGGGGCGGGCTCGATCATGAGATTCCAAATCCGGACGTAATTTCAATACCCTCGCTTACCACAGGCTTGGCGGCCCCGAAACCCGGGATTAACCGAATCGAGGCGGGATTCCGGGTAAAACTTCAATATTTCCGGGGTTTTGCGCCGCAAGATGGTCTCGGACGGCCTCACACGCTCTACGGCGGCCCTTGCAGATGCGCGCGGATAAATTGCCCTGCCTTCGCCAATGCGCGGCGTCCGTCGTCCAATCTCGCATTCCAGACCGGCCATGCATGGATCATGTGCGGCCAGATTTCGAGGCTCACCTCGACGTCATTAGATCCGGCGGCGGCGGCCAGCCGTGTGGCGTCCGCCAGCAGTGTTTCCGCCGAGCCGACCTGGATCAGGAACGGTGGAAAGCCCGCAAGATCCGCAAATAACGGCGAGATCAGCGGATCTCGGCGATCGAGCGGCGACGGCGCATAGGCGTCCGCAAGTTCGGCGAGATAAGTCCGGTGGATCAACGGGTCGATGGCATCCTTGGTGTCGAGCGTGGTGCCCGACATTGTCAGGTCGGTCCAGGGCGAGACCAGCCAGGCGCAGGCCGGTAGGTCCTCGCCGGCCGCGCGCAACCGGCTGATCAATCCGAGCGCGAGATTGCCGCCGGCGCTGTCGCCGCCGACGGCGATGCTTGCCGCCGGTATGCCTTGCTTGCGCAGGAAGCGCCACGCCGTCAGCGCGTCCTCATGGGCAGTTGGGTAGGGGTGCTCGGGCGCGCGCCGATAATCGATCGCGAGCGTGCGCGCTTGTGCGGCGCGGCCCGCTTCCGTCACCATCCGGCGATGGCTCAGTATCGAACCGGAGCAATAACCGCCGCCGTGAAAATACAGCAGCACGCGCGACGGGTCGCTGCCTGATACAAGCGACCACTCGCCGGGCACGCCATCGCAATCGACGGCGTCACATTTCACATCGGAAGCGATCGGCCAGGTCGATCCGACTTCGTCGAGCCGCTGGCGCCGTTCCGACCAGCCGACCGGCCGCGGCTTCGAGCCCAGCAACGCGCGGATGGCATCGATCTCAGTGGCGGCCAAGGTGCGTTCTCCCGATGAGGCCGGCCATCATCGCACGTCGGCCGGGCAGCGGAAAAGCCGAGAGGCGGGCCTATCTCGAAGAGGCCGCAAGAGAGCGCAGGGACCCGTTTCAATTCCTCTCGCGCAACCCGAATTGGCAACGGCGTCGAAGGACCGGCGAAACCAAACGCATGCTCGCGTTCTGGCTGCCGGAAGGCTAGGCCGTGAACCCATAAACCCAGCGGCGTGATGCTAAGGCAATGTCCGCTTTGCCCTTATAGCGGCCGGAGTTGTGCGGCAGCGCAAAATGTCGCGATGGGCCACTTTCTGCCGAGAGCAGATGCGGCAAACAGAAGCGCTACTCAATCACCTCGTCGGCGCGTTGCTGAAGGCTCAGCGGCACATTCAGGCCGAGCGCTTTGGCAGTCTTGAGATTGATCACCAACTCGAACTTGACCGGGGCCTGGACCGGAAGCTCGCTCGGCTTGGCGCCCTTGAGGATGCGATCGGCATAGGTCGCCGCGCGCCGATAATTATCGACCTGGTCATTTCCGTACGACAGCAGGCCGCCGACTTCAGCGAAGAGACGGAACGGATAGACGGCAGGTACACGGTAGCGAGCAACCAGCGATGTGATCTCTACGCGATAAGCGGTCAAGAAAATGTCCGGCATCACGATGAGGCCACCATTCGGCTCGCGTGCCAATGCGGCAACGACGGATTCAAGCTCGGACGGGTCGCGAACAGGTGCGGCGATCGCCTCCACGCCGAAGGACGCAACGGCGGCTTTGAAAGGGGTCATGTAATATTCGACATAGGGCGCGGTTGCCGGGTTAAACAGGAATGCGACCCGGGCGACGCGCGGCGCTATCTCCTTGAGCAGCCCCGGCCACTTGCCGGCCATCGTCGGCTCGTACAAGGTGAACCCGGTGGCGTTGCCGCCCGGCCGCGGAAAGTTCGCGACGAAGCCGCTGCCGACCGGATCGGCAACGTTCGCGAAAATGATGGGGATGGTGCGCGTTTGTTGCAGCATCGCCGCTGTGGTGGGTGTGTTTTGCGTAAGAATGAGGTCGGGCTGCAGCGCGACGAGTTCCTTGGCGAATCGTTGCATCGTCTTCACGTCGGCCGCTGCCCAACGCGTGTCGATCCGGATGTTGCGGCCCTCGGCCCACCCGAGCTTCTGGAGTCCTTCCCGGAACGCCGCGACGAAGGCCTGTCCCTCCCGGTCGTTTTCGGCATAACCCATCAGCACGCCGATCCGCCGCATCGGCTGCTGCGCGCGTGCTGTTAGCGGCCAACCCGCAGCCGCGCCGCCGGCAAGAGCTATGAAATCGCGCCGCCTCAAGACCGCTCCCACGCTGGACAAGGCATCATACCGATCAAGTCTAGCACACTAGATGCGTGGCGTTCCTCGGGTAAAACGACCGCCGTGTTCTCAATGGCATTTTCTGGGTCTTGCGATCCGGAGCACCTTGGCGTGATCTGCCCGAGGCGTTTGGTCCGTACACCACTTGCTGTAACCGCTTCGTTAGGTGGCGGCGGGCTGGTGTATGGGACCGCATCATCGACGCGATCGCCGCTGCCCATGATGCCGCTGTCCAGATGATCGATACATCCATTGTCCGCGTGCATAAGTATGGAGCCTGCATCACACGAAACCAGCGCCAAGCGTTGGGGAGGTCACGCGGCGGCTTGACGAGTAAAATTCATGCGGTGGTCGATAGCAATGGTCTGCCGGTACGGCTGGCGCTGAGCCCCGGTGAGGCCCACGACGTTCGACTTGCCGGAAAACTGCTGTCTCGTCTGAAAGTCGGGTCAATGCTGCTGGCCGACCGTGGCTATGACGCCGACTGGATCAGAGAGCTTGCCATGAAGAAGGGCGCGTGGGCCAACATCCCGCCGAAAAGCAATCGCAGCGATCCGATCTGCTTCAGCCCCTATCTCTACGCGCTCGCAACCAGGTCGAGCCGTTCTTCAACAGGATCAAACAATGTCGTCGGGTGGCGACGCTACGACAGGCTCGCCGCGAACTATCTTGCCTTCGTTCAACTTGCGTCGATTAGACTGTGGCTGCGTGTTAATGAGTCCACGTCCTGGATCAGCGCAGCGCACCCGGTCTATCTGTCCGCACGCCGGCTGCGCTTTGATCCCAAAAAAGGTTGCGGCCAGCCATTGGGGGATGGCTGGCCGCGCGCGAACCGGTCTGGGACGGGGAGGGGTGGGGATGTGACCGGGTCGCGGGTTCGTGAATTCCTTTGTCGTTAGCGATCGCGAGAACTGGCGGTGGCGACCGCAGGGCGGTTGTCACCGAGCGACACCCACAGATTGGGATCGCTCTGCGACTGACGCTTGACGAAGCGGTAGCCGGTCTCCGTCCAGGCGAGGACGTTTTCGTTCTGGTTGTCGAGCACGAATTCGCCCTTGTCGGTCTTGACCGTGAGCACCGCGTGACCTTCGCCCTTCTTGTCGCGCACCACAGTGATCAGCAGCGCCTCGCGCGGCCAGCCGGCGTCGATCAGCATCTTGCGCTTCAACAGCACGTAGTCCTCGCAGTCGCCGTAGCCGTCAGTCGGCAACGACCATTTCTCGATCACACCCCAATGATCTATGTCGGTGATCGGCTTGATGGTCTCGTTGACCCACTTGTTGACCCTCAGCAAATCTCGCCATGCCGTCTGCGACAGCACGATGTCTCGCGGCTGTGACGCGCCGCCGCGGCAGTCGCCGGGATTCTCGGCGCAGAATTCGACCCAGCCGATCGGCGAACGCGTGGTATCGCCGAGGCTGGCATAGATCGCGTCACCGGCTTTCGCCGAGAAACCCGTAGAGACGCTCATCCCCAGCAGGATGGCGGCAATCGCCAATCCCTTCCCCTGTCCCCTGAACAACATTGTGGCCCCCGTTTCTTGTTGGGACCATGTTTCGCACAAAGGATTTGCGCCGCCGCTAAGTCGGCCAAGTACATTTGACGTGAATACAAGTAAAAACCGCATCGAATTCGATCTATACTTGAATAGAATTCGACTAAAATTTGAAACAACTGCAATTGATTCAAATTTTACGCATTAACGCGCCAGGCGCTGCCGCAGCGACATTTGTGGTTGCAAAAGCTGCCGGCGTTAACCGGCTCCGGCAGGCGCCAGAGCGCACAAAGACGGCATCCGGCAACGCGGATACCGCCTTTTGAGGTCGATAAATCGGGATTTTGAGCGGCTGGCGCTTTACCGCGCGCTAACCGCGTCTTCGAGCGTCTCGGCAATTTGCTCGTGGACGAACTCGAGCGCGAAGCCTTCCTCGAGATTTCGCACCACCCGGGACTGGACCTTGCCCAGCATGACCAGCGATTTCAGCGGCGGGCGGTTTTCCGCGGCAATCGCCGCACCCGACGCCGAGAGGTCGATGATCCGGCAGGTCATCTTGCTGCCGTCCTCGAGCGTGAGCAGCGCGATCGGGTTGCGCGGCACGATACGGTCGTGGCGGCGGTCTTCCGGCAGATTGAGAATATCGCGGTTGGCGAGCCAGGTCAGCTGGGCGGCGAGCTTGTCGCGTTTGCGCGCGGTCGCGCCCACGGTCATGGCAAAACCGTTGTCGATGATGCGGGTGATCTTGCCCTCAACCCGGCCGATATGGTCGAGATAGGCGATGACGCGGTCGCCGACATTGCCGATGCCAGGCGCAAGCAGGGCCAATCCGCCCGGCGACATATTGATGATCTGGCAGGGAAACTCACGCCGGTCCGGCAGCATGTAGCGGCCGAGCAGGTGGACTTTCACGCGCTGGAAGCGCCGTCGCTCCTGGGCGACCGGTACAGTGGATTTTTTTTGCGCAAACGACATTCTTCGCCACCCGACGTCCGGTCCTTCGGCGTCAGGAAGACCCTAAGGCCGACAGGGTTAATGATGTGTTATCGCCGGTTGCATCAAGTATGTGCATCAAGCTGTGTGTGTCCGTGCCGCCGCCATCCGGTTGAACATCCACAGCAGCAGCGGACACAGCAAAACCATTGCCGCGCCGAAGTCGAATGCGGTGGCGGCGGTCCCCGTCCATTTGGCGAGGCTGCCGCCGACAAACGGCCCCAGCATCATGGCGGCATAGAACACCGTGAAAAACAGGCCCATGCCGATCGCCCGCGTCGCCGGCTGCAAGACCCGCGCAGGCAAGCTCATGATCGGGCCGGCCGGCTGACCGCAGATCAATCCGAGGGCTGCAACCGTCAGAACCACGGCGCTCGTCCGCGGCAGCAGGATCATCAGCATCGCAAAGACGAGAGCGGCGGCGACGAGGATGGTTTGCGGACGGCCGGTTCGATCGGCCAGGAAGCCGCCGAAGGGGACCGAGAATACCGCGATCCACAACACGATGCTGATGGCCGATCCCGCGGCGGCGATCGTCCAGCCGCGTTCGACCAGCATCGATGGTCCGAAACTGAAAATGATCGCAAAGCCGATGTTGAATAGACCCCAGATCAGACCCGCGGTGATGACGGCGAGAACGGTATTGCGATCAAGGCGGGCGGCGGTTGTGGACGCCGCGGCATGATCAATCGGCGCACGATATAACAGGGCGATCAGTGCGATGCCGCAGGCGGTGAAGGCGGCGACGGCGAGATGCACGGCATCGACGCCCCAGCGCGTTCCGATCACGGGCAATGTCAGCAATGAGACGGCGATGCCGGCGGGCCAGGAGTTGACCAGGATCGCCATTGCGGTGGCGATCTCGCGACCTGCGAACCAGTCGGTGAGCATTTTTGTCAGTTGAACGCTGAGGACCACGCCGCCGGCGCCGGCAACCAATCGTCCGCAGATCTGTACGCCCCAGGAAGTGGCAAGGGCCATGGCGAGGCTGCCTGACAGCATCAGCAGCAGCGCGCCCAATGCCGTTTGCTTGTCGCCGAATTTCTGGCCGATCGCGCCGCCGGGCAGGGCGAGCAGGATGCCGGGTGCGAAATAGAGTCCGATCAAGAGGCCGATGTCGGCGATGCTGACGCCGAACTGGTTGCCGAGCAGCGGCGCCACGGCGGCGACGCTTTGAAACTGGAACGCCATGGTGCCGCGAACCACGAACAGGACGGCAAGGATTCCCCAGCGATTGTGCAACGCCTCACTCCCAAGAGTTGTCGTGAAGCCTCAGACCGCGCACGGCCTGTGTCAACGCGCGCACGTATTCTCACGTGCCCGGTGCCCACCGATGCCGTGCAGCTACTTCTGGACCAACTGATTGAGATCCTGCTTGATCGAGTTCAGCAGCGACTCCAGCCGTTCCTGCCTGAATGCGGGTTGCTCCGACACGACAGCTTGAACGGCCGGCTCCGCGATTGCAGTTTGAACGCGCGTCTCGGTGATGCCGGGCTTCCCGGTGATGACGGGTTTTGCGGGGAAGACGGGTTTTTCGGGGAAATTCTGCCGAACCGCTTGAACTTTACGGACAGGCCGCTTCGGAAATACCGATCGAACGGGCTCTTCGGCCTGCGCACCGGCTTCGACGAACTCGCCGTGCAAAACATCCTCGCGCCGTCCCATCAGCCACAGGACCGCCCAATAACAAACCGCCAGCAAAATCACGCAAAAAATAATGATCTCAAACATCGCTCACGTCCAATCCGGTCAGTATCCCGGTAAAGGCCGTTTTCGGTCAAGACCGCTGAAAGCGATTGTTTGTCCGTGCGTTGTTTCGGTACCATGATGCTTAATGTCGGGCCCGCCAGGGCCGGCCAAATTTCGGGGAGGGATGAGATGGCTGGAGTGAAGCGAGACCGCGACGATGCCGTCGGCGTGCTGACACTGGACGAGCCTGCGACGCTGAATGCGATGACACCCGATCTGCTGGGCGATCTGGCCCTCGCGATCGCTGAGATGACCGAGGATCCCGGGGTACGGGCGCTGGTCCTGACCGGCGCCGGCCGCGGCTTTTGCTCCGGCCAGAACCTCAAGGCCGCCGCCATCCTCGGCGACGACATCGTCGATGGCGTGATGCGGTATTACTGGCCGGCCTTCAAGGCGCTGCGTGAATGCAAAGTGCCGGTCGTGGTGGCGGTCAATGGTGTTGCGGCCGGCGGCGGCTTCAGCCTCGCGATGGCGGGAGACGTGATTGTCGCGGCGCGCTCGGCGAGCTTCATTCAGGTTTTCAGCCGGATCGCGCTGGTGCCTGATCTCGGCTCGACCTGGCTGTTGCCGCGCCTGGTCGGCCGGCAGCGTGCGCTCGAACTGATGCTGATGAACGAGCCGCTATCGGCCGAGACGGCCCGGGAATGGGGACTGGTCCGGGAAGTGTTCGATGATGCCGCGCTTCAGGGCGGCGCGCTGGCGCTGGCGCGCAAGCTTGCAAGCGGTCCGACGCGGGCGCTGGTTGCGACACGCCGCCTGATCGAGGAGAGCGAACACTCAAGCTATGCCGATCAGTTCCGGCGCGAAATCGAGACGCAGGCCGAGATCCGCAAGAGCGCGGATGCGCTGGAGGGGCGCAACGCGTTTCTGGAAAAGCGCGCGGCGCGGTTCAGCGGCCGGTAATCCCTTCATAGACCATAAAGCCGCGCGCGATGGCGAGCTTGCGCAAGGCGCGGGGAACGAGTTTCTCCGGCCGGTGCAGATAGCGCCACGACGTCAGCCTGAAATCCTTCAGCGTGCCGAGATCGTCCTCGAACGGCGCCAGCAGGCCGGTGATGCTGATCGGCGCGTGCGCGCGGTTGTTGAACGGCAGCAGCAGCAATTCCAGATGCGCCGTCCGCCCGTCTTCCGAGGTCGCGGTGATGCCGGCGACGGCGGCCAGCATTTCCTCGGCGACGTACGTCACGATGTCTTCGATTTCGCGGCGGCTCTCTTCGGCAAACAGCGCCGAGAAGCTGCTGTCCTTTGCGCCGCGGCCGAGCAGGGCGCAGACCCGGGTTCCGGCGACGCGGAAGGGGAAGCCGGCCTCGTTTTCGTAACCCAGCACGAAGATGTCGCCGAGCAGTTCGCGTACCGCTGATGGTTCGATCTCGCTGCGGTCAGGTGCCCGCGCGTGGCCGCGTTTTGCGTCCCAATAGGCAAAAAACTGACGGCTCGATGGATGTTTCATACGTTGGCCTTGCCCCCGCCCGTGGCCTGGCGGCACATATCTGTCCCGATTTTGCTCACGTGCTGTCCCTTCTGTGTTGTGCAGGACAGGCTGTGCAGCGTCCATGCCGTGGACGCGGTTTGGCCGCTTTGGCGGCGGCTTTGCGTTGTTAACGTTAAATTAACTATGCGATTGGCGATCCCGATGCGGCCTGCGTAGAGTGGAACGCATCGGACCCGGCCGGCTTATCTCCGACTTACCGGCTCGGCTCGGTTGGTACACAGGTGGCGTCAAACAGTTTGGTCGTCGCGCGGGGAGGGGTGGGGATGTTCCCTAAACTCCAGGGGCGCGAAAAGATCGGCACACGATGAGGGAGGATGTTCTCAGCATCCTCCCTTTTTCTTTTTTTGGCACAGCAGTTTCGTGTCCCGGACGCAGTGCAGCGCCCTTGCGGTGCACTGCAGAGCCGGTACCCATCTAAGCCGCTACGCGTTCAGCTCGTTCGCCAGATCCCGCCAGTCCGGATTGAGTTTCTCGATCAATTCGATCTTCCAGGCGCGCCGCCACCGCTTCATCGCGTGTTCCCTCGCGCGAGCTTCAAGGACGGAATCGAACGCTTCGAAATAGACGAGCAGATCGACGCCGTATTCGGGTGAAACCGGGCACCAGCTTGGCTTTGTGCTCGGCGATGCGGCGGGCGAGATTATTACGCCGATGTACAGCGTTCCATTTCGCTTGTTTTCGAGGATGTAGACGAAGAAGGGGGCGTCCACGCGTAACTTGAACCCGAAGAGGTCTTCGGCGGGCATTGTTTGATATAGTATACCGCAAATTGTGGGTCCCGGCTCTGCGGAGCAGCGTTGCACGCTGCACCGCGTCCGGGACACGAGGGTGATGTCCACCACGGCCATTTTGTGCACTTGCACAGCGCGGGCAAAGCCGCCTATCTGGGCCGATCATTCCCCAAAGCCGCCTCTAAAGGTGTCTCTAAAGGTCCCTGGCCCCTTGGAATCCCAGCCTGAAACCCAGCTTGACGCCCCGGACGGTCCGCGAGAGCCGATCCTGACCCTGCCGGGTGCGCTGACGGCCTATATCGCGCTGATCGCGGTCATCCATCTGCGGGTGCTGCTGCCGCCGGAACTCGAGAACTGGACCATCGACGTCTTCGGTTTCATTCCGAAACGCTACGATTCGACGCTGCTCAACATCGATTTTCCCGGCGGCGCGGGCGCCAAGGTCTGGACCTTCGTCACCTATTCGCTGCTGCACGCCAATCTCACCCATATCGGCTTCAACGTGCTGTGGCTGTTGCCGTTCGGCAGCGCGCTGGCGCGCCGGTTCGGCGCGGTCAGGTTTTACGTGTTCATGGCGGTGACGGCGGCGGCCGGCGCGCTTGCGCATCTGCTCACGCATGAACACGCGATCGCGCCGATGATCGGCGCGTCGGCGTCGGTGTCCGGCACCATGGCGGCCGCCATTCGCTTTGCCTTTGTGAAGGGGAGCTTTCTGTCGTTCAGCCGCGGCGACGCGGATGAAGCGGCGAAGGTGCCGGCGCTGTCGCTCGGACAGGCCTTTCGCGACACGCGCGTGCTGGGATTCCTGGCGGTGTGGTTCGGCGTCAACATCATCTTTGGCGTCGGATCGATTGCGATCGGCGTCGACGGCGGCACCGTGGCCTGGCAAGCGCATATCGGCGGATTTCTCGCCGGCCTGATGCTGTTTTCGCTGTTCGATCCGGTGCCGCGGATGGCAACGCATGCTGCAGATGCGTCATCGCAAGACGAGGCCGACCGCGTCTGATCGTCGCTTGCGGCGCACCGCGATTTCATTCATCATCGTCATATGTCGTGATGCAAGACAAAGCCCGCTGCCGTGCAAGACAGCCGAGCTACGTAACCGCGCCTGAAACGGACGCTCTTGAAACGAAGACGGCGCAAAACTGTTGATTGAACACTCGCGAACAAGTCGAACCCCCAAAAGGGGTGCGCACCGATTCAGGAGGCGGCGATGACGGTACGTGCAATTCTCGATTCCAAAGGCCATCACATCCTGAGCGTCGAGCCGGACGTCAAACTTTCGGCCGCGGTCAAACTGCTTGGCGAGCGCAAGATCGGCGCCGTGCTGGTCATGAACCAGGGACATCTCGAAGGCATCCTGTCGGAACGCGACATCGTTCGTGTGCTCGGCGAGCGCGGCGCCAAGGTGCTGGATGAACCGGTCAGCGCCGTGATGACGCGCAAGGTGGTCAGTTGCCGGGAGCAGGACACGGTCAGTGGCATCATGGAAATGATGACGCTGGGCAAGTTCAGGCATTTGCCTGTCGTCGAGGACGGCAAGGTGGTCGGCCTGATCTCGATCGGCGACATCGTCAAGCGCCGGGTCCATGAATATGAAGCCGAGCAGGAAGCGCTGCGCGACTACATCAAGACCGCCTGAGCGCTATTCTTTCTCTGGTCCGGCCTTTTCGGCGGCCGCGGCGGTACCGGCCGCTGGCGGCGCCAGAATGTGGATCGCTTCCTGGATGGAATCGATGGCGCGCTCGGCGGCGCGCACGCCATGGGCGATCAGTTCGTCGGCGCGGTGAAAATCGAACCAGCCGATCTTGCCGACGCGGGGTGAGATCAACAGATCCGGCGGATCGCCGGCCAGCCGCGCGCGGGTGATGCGGTCCTGCATGATGTTGAAGGCGTCCACCATGACGGTGGAGATTCCCGGCCGGCCGCCGCCGCCGAAGAATTCGCGCTTCATAGTGCGTTCGGCCGAGAAAAACCTGCCGAAGCCGCGCTTTGCCGGCTCGGCTTCAGGTATTGCTTCCGGTGCGACCGAAACCGTCAGGTCGGTTGCCGCGCCGTGGGAATAGATCGTCGTCGCGTGGGTGAAGATGTCGCTGGAGAGATTGGCCGCGATGACGATCTCGGCGCCGAGGGCGCGCGCCGCTGACACCGGAACCGGGTTGACCAGGGCGCCGTCGACCAGCCAGCGATCGCCGATCAGGACCGGCGAGAAGATACCGGGCAGCGCATAGGAGGCGCGCATCGCGTCGATCATGCGGCCATGGGTCAGCCAGATTTCGTGGCCGGTGCGGACTTCAGTGGCGACGGTGGCGAATTTCACCGGCAGATCCTCGATCAGGCTCTGGCCCAGCGTCGTCTCCAGTTCGGCGGCGAGCTTGGCGCCGCCGATCAGGCCGGAGCCGTTGAGGCGGATATCGAGATAGCCGAAGATGTTGCGCGGCTGCAGGCTGCGCGCCCAGCCCTCCACCTTGTCGAGTTGTCCGGAGGCATAGGCGCCGCCGACCACCGCACCCATCGAGGTTCCCACCACGACATTGGGATGGATGCCGTGCGCGACCAGGGTCTTGATGATGCCGAGATGGGCAAAGCCGCGCGCGGCGCCGCCGCCCAGCGCCAGCCCGATCACCGGCCGGCGGATACTGCCGAGCCCTACCTCGTCATGGCCGTCGGAGCCCTTTTGGCCGCGGCCCATCCAATTATCCAACACCAAGAACTCTCCTGCGGCTCAAGCATATTCGCCGCGGCGCGGCCGTGCCAGAATCACCCTGATCAATTCCCCACGCATGGTTTATGCCCCGGCCGAGGCGGCCTAGGCGGGGATTATGACTGGACCACGACCGCGGGATCAACTGCCCGTTCCTCGCCCAAAGGGGGTAGTCGGTCTGTTCTGCAGGCTTGAATTTGCCGCGTTTTCAGTGAAAAGCATGGCCATGACTTGGCGAGGCAATGGCATCGGCGGGGACGGGGGCGCGTGGCGGCTTTTCCCGCGGCTTCTGCTTGCCCCAATGCTTGCCTTGGTGTTGCTGGCACCTGGCCCGGTTTCAGCCCAGATGTTCTCCGATCGCCCACCGCCGGTGCCGCCGGGTTCGATTCCAGATGCGCCGTCCGGCCCCGCGATGAACCTGGCGCCGCCCGGCTCGATTCCCACCCTGCCGCCAACGTTGACGCAGCCGACCCTAGTGCCGCCGTCGATCGCCACCGTCCCGCCGCCGGCGCCACCGTCGGGCGCCTCGCCGCCCGGCCAGGCCGTGCTGTCCTTGACGGCGCGCTACGGCAAGGATTTGCCGGTCATCAACAGCGGACTGGTGTGGCGGGTGTTCGCCGACAAGCCCGACGATAACGGCACGTTCCGCCTGATCCGCGAGGACCGCGGTGCGACCCCGAACATCGTGCTGCCGCCGGGCAATTATGTCGTGCACGTCGCGCTCGGCCTCGTCAGCGCGGTGCGGGCGGTGAGCCTGAAGTCGGAGACCGATCGCGAATCCTTCGTGCTTCCGGCCGGCGGCCTGCGCATCGAAGGCCGCGTCGGCACCTCCAAGATTCCGCCGAACCAGATTTCGTTCGCGATTTATAAAGGCAGCCAGTTCGACGGCGCCGAGCGGACCTCGCTGTTGCCCAACGTCGCCGGCGGCGACGTCGCGCTGTTGCCGGAGGGGACCTACTACATCATCTCCAACTACGGCGACGCCAATTCGGTGGTCCGCTCCGACATCCGCGTGCAGGCCGGCAAGCTGACCGACGTGATCGTCACCCACCGCGCCGCCGTCATCACGCTGAAGCTGGTCAGCGACAGGGGCGGCGAGGCGCTCGCCAACACCGCCTGGTCGGTCATCACGCCGGGCGGCGACGTCATCAAGGAATCGATCGGCGCGTTCCCCCGCGTCGTGCTGTCCGAAGGTGAATACCGCGCCATCGCCAAGAACGAAGGCAAGGTGTTCGAGCGCCCGTTCAACGTTGTCAACGGTGTTGACGGCGAGGTCGAGGTCGTGGCGCGCTGATCGATCCGGCCAGTTCCCATCAAGGAAACGAAAAGCCCCACCTGTGAGGGCGGGGCCAAGTGGGGTTGGTTAGATTGGATTATCGCAGCATCGAGCCGCCGTCACCTCACTCGGAAGGGTTACCTCGAAGGGGTACGTGCATCGCTCAGAGCGCAGCGTGTAGGGCGGATTGAGCCGAAGGCGTAATCCGCCTTGCGGGCTATTGGTTTGGCTCGTCAGCTCTTTCCAGGTGAGGTTTTTCATACAAGACTGGGTTCAGCAAGGAACGATGCACCTCGATCTTTCCGTTGTAGCTGATAAATCCCAGCTTGCGAAATTTGTTCAGGAAAAAGCTCGTCCGGGATCGGGTCGTGCCGATCATCTCCGCCAAGGTTGCTTGATTGATCGAAGCATCGATTGGCGTTGGCTTTCCAGTTTTCCCGAAATTGGCCAGCAGCAGCAGAAGGCGCGCGAGCCGTTTCTCGCTCGAATTGAATAGCTGGTCGATCAAATCTTCTTCAATGCGATTGCTCCGGGTCACCAGATAAGTCACGAATAGTTCTGAAAACTTTGGCTCCTTGCGGAGTGCCGCCAGCATCGCCTTCCGCGTTATCGAGGTGATAACGCACTCCTCCATTGACCTCGCGGTTCCAACGCGGACTGCCTGGCCATTCAAACACCCCTCGCCGAAAAACTGCGCAGTCTCCAATATGCCGACGACGGCTTCTTTGCCCTGCTCGGAAACAACGGTGACCTTGACCTTGCCCGATTGGACGTAAAAAATCCTATCAGCCTCTTCGCCCTGGGCGAAGATGATCCGGCCTTTACGGTACTTCAGTATCGTTTTGCCGGTCCCGACTTTGGCTAGAAAAGCCTGAGGATCGAACGGTCGCTTTGCTGACTTCACAAGCCCCTCCTTTGGACCAGCGATGCCTAAATATTAAAAATGGGGTGTTGTGGTCAATATTGACCAGCGGACCCGTTTTCCAGGTGAGAAAATCTCCCGGTCAGTAGCCGGTGTCCGGCAGCGTGTTGTGCACCCGCCTGATCCGAAAGGGCTGCCCGCATGCCCGGCTTTCATGCGTTACCAACCGGCCCGCCGCTTAGCGTTTTAGAGCGCCCGCGCTGTCAGCACTGCCAGACCCGCACGATCCTGGCTGGCATTGCGCCCGGCCCAGCGGGATACGAACTCCGCACATTCGAGTGCCCTAAATGTGATCGCGCCCAACGAACCCTCGTGGTGAGCGATCCCATGAGCGGCGACGCGACAGGGTGGCTTAGCGGCGAGCTTAAATCCCCGGACTAGATTTTGGCAATCGCCTGGGAGATTAAATATGAACGCTCAAATCGCCCCCTCACCACCCCGGGTCCGGTCGCGTTCACGATGCGACCGTTGCCAGGGCGCACCCACGGTGCAGCGGATCACGCCTTCGCAACCGGGGTACGAGCAATGGACGCTGCGCTGCACAAGCTGCGGCCATGTCCACCAAAGGCAAGTTATCTCCAGCCCCTCGCAATCCGACCCTCTCGCTTGGTTTGAGAGCAATTTGTACTCCCCGAAATGAGGACCGGCATGCGTAACAGGACCAAGGTTACATTCTTGACGGCCGACCATCTGGATGAGCAGGCAGACGCGCGCGTCAGTGAGGCGACGCAATTGCCCGAAGGAGAAGCGAGACAGAATGCGCTTCGTAACGCCGCACAGTTGAGGATGTACGCCACCATGAAGCGCGCACTCACACCACAAACCGCCAAGTCGAAATAACGCGGATCAGGAGAGTCGCAGAATGTCGGATTTTGACCCGAGATGATCCAGATCCTGAATTCGGAGCGAGTCATAGCACAATGAGCGATGCACCTTCCGATGCGCTACGTTTCTTCCGGCGCAAGCCCGCGAGAACCTCCGTCGAGGTGGATGCGGTTGCGAACGCAGCCGGCGTCGTCCTTGATATGCGCGATGCGGAACAAGCCTTCGAATTGCCCGGGCGACTGTTCGAACAATTGCCGTTTGCCGTTTATGTTTGTGACCGGGACGGTCTGGTTCTGCGGTACAATCGCCGCGCTGCCGAACTGTGGGGCCGGTCGCCCAAACTCAGCGATCCCAATGAAAGGTTTTGCGGATCCTATCGAATGTTCCGCCCCGACGGCAGTCTGCTCCCGCACCACGAATGTCCCATGGCTGATGTGCTGCGCACCGGCATTTCCGTGCGCGAACAGGAAGTCCACATCGAGCGACCGGACGGCTCGCGCGGCATCGCGCTCGTCGACATCGAGGCAATCAAGGATAGCGGTGGAAACGTTGTCGGCGCCGTCAACTGCTTTCAGGATGTAACGGAGCGCAAACGTAGTGAGGAGACCGCGCTACGGCTCGCCGCCATCATCGAATCCAGCGACGATGCAATCGTCAGCAAGGACCTCGATGGCATCATCACGAGTTGGAACGGCGGGGCGGAGCGAATTTTCGGCTACCTCGCCGAGGAAATAATAGGCAAGCCGATTACGCTTCTGATTCCGCCCGATCATCAAAAAGAGGAAGAAACGATCATGGGACGAATTCGGCGCGGCCAGCGCGTCGAACACTACCAAACCGTTCGGCAGCGCAAGCATGGGAGTTTGATTGACGTTTCGCTGACCATCTCACCGGTCAGAAACACCCAAGGCAAGGTCATCGGCGCATCGAAAATCGCTCGCGACATAACCGAGCACAAGCGCAGCGAAGCTCAGATGGTCAATCTCGCGCGTGAGGCCGAGCATCGAACAAAGAACATCCTGGCCACTGTGCTGGCGACGGTGCGTCTTTCCAATTCCGATACGTCTGATGATCTGAAGCATCTGATCGAAGGGCGTATCGACGCCCTCGCAAAGGTCCATACGCTGTTCGTGGAATCCCGCTGGGCGGGAGCCGAGCTTCACCGTCTGGCCACGCAGGAACTCATGGCTTACAGCGGGGGACAAAAGGCGCGCGTGCGAATTGAGGGACCAACCGTTATGCTGGAGCCGAGTACGGCTCAAACGGCTGCAATTTCCTTGCACGAGTTGGCGACCAACGCGGCAAAATACGGATCGCTGTCAGCAGCGGGGGGGCACGTTGAAATCTCATGGTCCGTTTCAGCAGGCGGAAGGCTCAGCTTGCGCTGGATCGAGTCGGGTGGGCCGACCGCCACGCCGCCCACGCACCGCGGGTTCGGCACACGCATTATGGAAAACATGATTGGCCAACTCAGGGGTGAAGTACGTTTTGATTGGCGCGACCAAGGGCTTACGTGCGAAATCGTCTTGCTGCTTGCATAGCGCGTAAGGCGGATTGAGCCGAAGGCGTAATCCGCCATCTTGGGTTGATTGTGGCCTAGGGGCCGTTGCCGGCAACTTCGTTTATCGCCGCCATCACCTCGCCCGTCGCTGTCTGGTGAATCATGTGGCCGGTTCGAGGAACGCGGTGAAACGCGCTCTGCGAAACGTCGGAATGCAACCGGGCCGATTGCTTGTCGATGTCGATCAGCCGGTCGTTTTCGCCGGCGATGATGACGACAGGCATTTTGAGCTCGGCATACTTGTCCTCGAAATGGAAGGCATCGGGAATCATGAGCGCCGACTCGGCGGCCGAAGCGCGGATCTGCGAAGGACGAAGCGCCATCTCCTTCGGGAACCGCCGGAACTTGGCAGGCGCCGACTTGGGTCCGAAGATCTTCGCCATCATGAGCGGCCACATCAACCTGCTGATCATGGGCGACAGCGTGTGGCCCATGATATCGCCCACAACGGGGACAGCCGGGGCGGACAGGGCCACGACGTCGGGACGCAGGGTGGGATAGTAGTAGCCCGAGGCGAGAACCAAGCCGCGCACCATGTCGGGAAACTTGAGAGCCAGGGCGACCGCCACCGATGCGCCCCAGGAGTGCCCGAGTAAGATCGCCTGTGAAACGCCGAGCCGCTTCAGCGCGCGCTCGATCAATTGAGCCTGGGCATCGGGCGTCCACACGACATTGCGCGGTCGGCTGCTATGGCCGAACCCGGGACGGTCGATGATAATGACCCTGTAGCTCTCGGCGGCTAGGTCGACTAGCCCACTGGATTCGAAATCCTGGATCATGCTGCCGTTGCCATGCAGAAGCACCAGCGGCTCACCCGAGCCTCTTTCCACGTAGTGCAGACGGACACCGTCCACATCAAGGAACCGGCCCGCTGGCGGATTGTCGTGCTCGGCCTTTTTCGCGAGATGACGGTTCAGAAGTGCCGTCGCTGCCAGCGCTCCTGCTGCGACTACTGCGGCGACCGCATAGGAATGGCCCGCTGCAACGTTCCGGTTTCGCCTGACGGAGGTCGGAAGCCGGCTTAATCGGTTCATCGGGGTCATGCTCACACCATGGGTGCCTGCACGAAACGTCGGCTACCCGACAAATGTTGCAGTGTGCGTTAAACCGCCCGCAGCACGGATCGTTCCTCAACCGCTTGAGAAGTCGCGGCTTCAGGCCCATATGCAGCCGACCGGTAAGATCAACCATGTAACCCAGTGCAATCAACCGGGAGCCATGTGCGGCGGGCATAGTCGGCGCAGAGCTACAGCCGCGTTACCGACCGTAAGCAGGAGGCAACTCTTCACGGGTGAGCGGTGTTGCTTCTAATGCCATGGTTTGAGTATGGACGGCTTCACCGATCCCGCACGATCAATTTTGCTCTGATCGCCGAACAAAGGCCGCCACAGTTGGCCCGGCGTCCTTCATCGGTAGGTTCATAAAGCGGACGTCCGCTGATTGCTCGGTTCTATGAGTTCAACCCGCATCACTGCGAGCTGCGTCGCCTTGCTTGCAAGCGCAATCTTGCGGCCGGCGTGCGACAAATCAACCCGACGGGCAAATCACTTCCGATTTACGGAAATAATGTCAAGTCTGAAATTTACGAAAATCAAAAATATTTCTCTTTCCTTCGACCCAAATCACCGGCACATTCTCACCCATCCCGTCCCACTCAGAGGGGCGTCGGCCGTCGTCACGACGAGGGGCGGGTTGCGGTGGACGTGACAGTTGCGATTGACGGTCGCGGCTGAAGCGTACGGCGAAAGCGTGTGGTCCTGGCGCCCGTAACGGCGTCAAGTCCTTTGGGAGCCAACGATTCCGAGGGGCGACGGTGGCAATAGAGGCCGTCTCACCGGGGAGAGCGCGTTATAAGCCGTAAAGCCATTGCGCAGGGAATGTCGGATGTTCTCCGCTGCCCTGTATGCTCGTGTGCAGCCTACTTAGCACAATTCGCACACGAGACCGCGGGTGCAGCGCGCATCCGGCATTCCCTGCGCCCTCTGTTTTGAGAGGGCGGGAAGTTTCTGGCAAACCTCGGGCGCAATGCGTCGCGGGAATGCAAACACACATTCAGTTGTCATCGCCCGGCTTGACCGGGCGACCCAGTATTCCAGAGGTGCCGATGATAGAACCGAAAAGCCGCGGCGTACTGGGTCCCCCGCTTTCGCGGAGGACGACAGCATTGTGTGGAGTCGCACTATCATCCCGTCATTGCGAGCGAAGCAATCCATGCCTCAGCGAGTGGATAGGTGGATTGCTTCGCTGCGCTCGCAATGACGCGGATAGGGCGCGGCGCACTTGGATGCCTGACCGCTCGGCGCGTCTCTCAACTGTCATAGTCTCTAACGCGCACTAACCATCGCACAACTTAAAACTGTCATAATCGCCGGATCGGTGCATCGCTTCCGCAATTTTTACACGGCATTAAACCCGACGGCATTGGGATGCGACGGGGTGAATTTTGGCGAGCGGGGGCGGTCATGGTTGCGACCAACAAAAAGAAGTCGGCGGGAAAGCCCGGGAAATTCAACACCGAGATGTTCGACGACGTTCCGGTGCTGCAGCGCAAATGGCAGGCCGCGTTGCGGCCGGGCGAAGCACTGCCGCGATATGAAGATGTCATGCTCGGCAGTCTCGGCCGGCTGGCAGATCACATCGTCTTGCTCAGGAAAGATGACGACGCGCTCGGTTTGTCGCGCAGCGGCCGCTACATTCAGCAATGGCTCAACGACGACCGCTGGGACATTCCGTTGAGCGACTTGCCGCCGGATTGCGCGACCGCGCTCGGCGAAGCGGCGTCGAGTGCGCTTCAAAATGGCCGTCCGTATCTCGCGTCGGCACATTGCGTGCGCGACGGGCTGGTGCGGACCTATGACGTGCTGGCGTTGCCGACCTCGTCGCGCTGGGGCGGCACGCTGGTCGGGGCCTATGTCAACGAACGTGACGCCCGGTACAATCTGCTGGATACGATCTTCTCCGCGACCGACCAGGGCGTGCTGTCGCTGGCAGCCATTCGCGATGCCGCCGGCCAGCCGGCCGACTTCCAGATCGTCCATCTCAATCAGGGCGCGGCCCGGCTGCTCGAGCAGCCGCTGGCCGCGCTGTTGTGGCATAGGCTCGGCGCCGGTGGAAACCTGTTATGCGCGCCTGACGTGATCCGCCAGTTGCGCGACATCGTCAGTCACGGCAACGGCGGCCAGATCGAGATCGACCGCGACGATCGCAGCCTGCGACTGGGCGTCACGGCGTTCGGCGACATGCTCTCGCTGACGCTCTCCGACGTGACGGCGCTCAAGCGAAGCGAGGTCTCGTTCCGTCTCTTGTTCGACAACAATCCGATGCCGATGTGGGTATTCGACGCCGAGACGACCCGGTTCATCAGCGTCAATGACGCGGCCGTGCAGCATTACGGCTATAGCCGTGAAACGTTCCTGCAAATGCAGCTGCGCCAGATCTGGCCGCAGGACGAATGGGCCACCCACAGCCAGGCGCTGCAGCAGGTCGGCGATGTCTACGATTCAGGCCGCGACTGGCGGCATCTCAAGGCCGACGGCAGCGAAATCCATGTTCTGACATTCGGACGGCGGGTCGCATTCGACGGCCGCGACGGCTATCTGGTCGCCGTGGTGGACATCACCGAGCGCCGCAAGGCGGAGGCGCGGATCGCCCACATGGCGCATCATGACGGCCTGACCAATCTGTCCAACCGGGATTTCTTCCAGGATCGCCTTCGCCTCGCACTGGAGCGGAGCCAGCCCGCGGGCAAGCGGGTGGCGGTGCTGTGCGTCGATCTCGACCTGTTCAAGAACGTCAACGACAGTTTTGGCCATCCGATCGGCGACCGCCTGCTGAAGGCGGTGGCCGAGCGGCTGCGGTCCGAGGTGCGCGGCGACAATTTCGTCGCCCGGCTTGGCGGCGACGAGTTCGTCATCGTGCTGCCTTCAGACGTCTCGCCGAACGAGGCCAGCGATTTTGCCGACCGGCTGATCGGCGTGCTGAGTGCCGGCTATGATATCGACGGGATCGAGGTCATCGTCGGCGCCAGCATCGGCATTGCGCTATCACCCGGTGATGGGGCGAGCTGCGAGGAATTGATGCGCAACGCCGACATGGCGCTGTACCGGGCCAAGTCCGACGGCGGCGGCGTTCACCGTTTCTTCGAGCGCGAGATGAACCAGCAGGCGCAGAAGCGCCGCGACATGGAGCGCGACCTGCGGCGGGCCTTTGCCCATGGCGAGTTCGAACTGAATTACCAGCCGCTGGTGGACATCGCCGCCAATCGGATCAGCGGCTTTGAATCGCTGCTGCGCTGGCGCCATCCGGACAAGGGCATGGTCTCCCCGGCCGAGTTCATTCCGGTCGCCGAGGACATCGGCTTGATCGTGGCTTTGGGCGAATGGGTGTTGCGGGAGGCGTGTTCGGAGGCGATGAACTGGCCGGCGGATATCAAGGTCGCCGTCAACCTGTCGCCGGTGCAGTTCCGCAGCCGCCATCTGGTTCAGGCGGTGATTTCGGCGCTGGCGCATTCCGGACTGTCGCCGCGGCGGCTCGAGCTCGAAATCACCGAGTCGGTGTTCCTCGCCGAGACCGAAGCCAATCTGGCGATCCTGCACCAGCTGCGCGAACTCGGCGTCAGCATCTCGATGGACGATTTCGGCACCGGCTATTCCAGCCTGAGCTATTTGCGGAGCTTTCCGTTCGACAAGATCAAGATCGACCGCTCCTTCGTGAAGGATTTGGCGCAGCGGTCCGACTGCGTCGCGATCGTGCGGGCGATCTCGGGCCTTGGCCGCAGCCTCAACATCACCACGACTGCCGAAGGCGTCGAGACCACCGACCAGCTCGACTGGCTGCGCGCCGAAGGCTGCAACGAGGTGCAGGGCTTTTTGTTCAGCGCGGCGAGACCGGCCTCCGAGGTTGCAGCGCTGTTATCCGGATTCGGTCGGCGGGCCTCGAAGGCGGCGTGAGCGATCAGAACCGCGTCACGATATCCGACAGTGCCGGGCGAGGGCGGTCCTCGGCGGGCTTTGACGGCGTACCGATATGGATGAAGCCGGCAAGCTTCTCGTCCGGCTTCACGCCGAGCCCTTCGAGCACGTCGCGGTCGAATGCGAACCAGCCGGTCAGCCAGTTGGCGCCGTAGCCGAGCGCGGTGGCCGCAGTGACGATGTTCATGGCGCTGGCGCCGGCCGACAATTCCTGCTCCCACGCCGGCACCTTGGGGTGCGGTTTGACAAAACTCACCACCGCGATGACCAGCGGCGCATCCATCAGCCGGCGCTTCTCCATTTCGACATCGGCCGCCGGTGCGCCCGGATTCTTCCGCGCGAACACGGCTGCGATGACGTCGCCGGCGCGGGCGCGGGCATCGCCTTCGAACACGATGAAGCGCCACGGCGTCAGCTTGCCGTGATCCGGCACGCGCGAACCGATAGTCAGGATGGTCTCGAGTTCGGCGGCCGAAGGGCCGGGGCCGCTCATCTCGCGCGGTTTGACGGAACGGCGGAGTTTCAGAAGTTCAAGGGCGTCGGGCACGATGAGGCTTTCGTTGCAAGAGTTGGCGACCGGATATCACGTAGATAGGAAGCCGACGAGGCTGGTGAAGGCCTTTTTAGACCGATTGTGATCAGAATGGCGAGGATGACCGGCCGGACGGCTCGCGATAAAAGTCTTGGTCCCAAGGTGGGACTATGATAAGATTCAGGCGGTGAGAGTGATAGCGCTCAGCACGATCAAGAATTTTCTCGGGCGAAGCGCGGATGTTGCCGACGCCCGCGAGCCGGTCATGGCGTGGTTTCGCCAGGTGAGGCAGGCGGATTGGGCGAAGCCGGCGGACGTCAAGCGGGACATCCGTAGCGCCAGCATTCTCAAGGATGGCCGCGCTGTCTTCAACATCGCCGGTAACAAATATCGTATCGTGGTCTGGATCAACTATCCCTATCGCGTCGTCTATATCAGGTTCATCGGCACGCATCGGCAGCACGACTCGATCGATGCGCAAAGCATTTGAGGATTCCGATTATGGATATAGCGCCCATTAAATCCCATCGTGACTATCGCCGCGTGCTCAAGGAGATCGAAGGGTTGATGAGTGCCCGGCGCAATTCACCCGAGGGTGATCGGCTAGATGTTCTGGTCACGTTGGTGGAAGCGTGGGAGCGCAAACATTACCGGCTCGATCTGCCGGATCCTGTGGAGGCGATCAGGTATCACATGGAACAAAGCGGCTTGCAGCCGCGCGATCTCATCCCTTTTATCGGCAGCCGGAATCGCGTGCACGAAGTGCTAAATCGTCGGCGCGAACTCACGCTCAACATGATTAGACGGCTGCACGAGGGACTCGGCATTCCCGCCGAATCCCTGATCAAGATCGGGCAGAACAAGGCTGCCTAAATCGGCGGCGCCCGCTTCGCCGGCATCTTCGCCGCCCGCTCCAGAAGATCCTTCCCGAGGTCTTCCAGGATCTCCCGCGTCGCCAGGAACAGGCTGTGGCCCTCTTCGGTTTCGATCGCCAGCGCCACCACCGTCGGCCGGTTGGGATCCGGGATCAACTGGTAAGCCCGGATCGGAAAGGCCGGAAGCTCCTGCTCGTCGGTCATCAGGTCTCGAGCCTGGCCCGCTTGACGTCCGGCGGGGTGGCTTCCTCGACCAGCGCCGCCAGCGCCTCGTCGGTCGGCATCACCTTCTGGCCTTCGCTGCCGAGCCGGCGGACCGAGACCGAATGGGTCTCGGCTTCCTTCTTGCCGACGACGAGAAGGGCCGGGATCTTCGCCAGCGAATGCTCGCGGACCTTGTAGTTGATCTTCTCGTTGCGCAGGTCGATTTCGACGCGCAGGCCGGCGCGCCGCGCCGCCGCAGCGACCACCTTCGCGTATTCGTCGCCTTCGGAAGTAATCGTGGTGACGACGGCCTGCACCGGCGCCAGCCAGAGCGGGAAGTTGCCGGCAAAATGCTCGATCAGGATGCCGATGAAGCGCTCCATCGAACCGCAGATCGCACGATGCACCATGACCGGCACCTTCTTGGAGCCGTCGGCGTCGATGTAGAACGCGCCGAACCGTTCCGGCAGGTTGAAGTCGACCTGCGTGGTGCCGCATTGCCAGTCGCGGCCGATGGCGTCGCGCAGCACGTATTCGAACTTCGGCCCGTAGAATGCGCCCTCGCCGGGATTGATCGCGGTCTTGATGCGGTTGCTGCCGCTGGCCTGGATTTCCGACAGCACGGTGGCCATCACGCGCTCGGCGTGGTCCCACATCTCGTCGGTGCCGACGCGCTTCTCCGGCTTGGTCGAGAGTTTGATCGTCAGCTCACCCTCGAAGCCGAAATCCGCATAGGTCGACAGGATCAGATCGTTGATCTTCAGGCACTCTTCTGCGAGCTGCGCCTCGGTGCAGAACACATGGGCGTCGTCCTGCGTGAAGCCGCGCACGCGCATCAGGCCGTGCATCGCGCCCGACGGCTCATAGCGGTGCACCACGCCGAATTCGGCGAGCCGCAGCGGCAGGTCGCGGTAGCTCTTCAAGCCGTGCTTGAAGATCTGCACATGGCCGGGGCAGTTCATCGGTTTGAGCGCAAACCAGCGCTTGTCCTCGGCTTCGTCGCCGGCCGATTGCGCCGCGAACATGTTCTCGCGGTACCAGTCCCAGTGGCCCGAGGTCTCCCACAGCACCTTGTCGAGGATCTGCGGCGCGTTGACCTCGCTGTAGTCGCCGGTCAAGCGGCGGCGCATATAGGCGATCAGCGCCTGAAACACCGTCCAGCCCTTCGGGTGCCAGAACACCACGCCGGGGCCTTCCTCCTGGAAGTGGAACAGGTCGAGCTCGCGGCCGAGCTTGCGGTGGTCGCGCTTCTCGGCCTCCTCGATCTGCTTCAGATAGAGGTCGAGGTCTTCCTGCTTCGCAAACGCCGTGCCGTAGATGCGCGTCAGCATCGGGTTGTTGCTGTCGCCGCGCCAATAGGCGCCCGCGACCTTCATCAGCTTGAACGCGTTGCCGACCTTGCCGGTCGAGGTCATGTGCGGCCCGCGGCAGAGATCGAACCAGTCGCCCTGGAAATAGATCTTGATCGGCTCGTCGCCGGGAATGGCGTCGACCAGTTCGACCTTGAAGGCTTCGCCCTTGTCGCGGAACACCTGTTTGGTCTTCTCGCGCGACCAGACTTCCTTGGTGAAGGGTTGGTCGCGGGCGACGATCTCGCGCATCTTCTTTTCGATCGCCGCGAAATCTTCCGGCGTGAACGGCTCGTTGCGGAAGAAGTCGTAATAGAAGCCGTTTTCGATCACCGGGCCGATGGTGACCTGCGTGCCCGGCCACAGCGACTGCACGGCTTCGGCGAGCACGTGGGCGGCGTCATGCCGGATCAGTTCCAGCGCGCGGGGGTCGTCGCGGTTGACGAACTCGATCCTGGCATCGCCCGAGATCGGATCGTTGAGGTCGGCGACCACGCCATCGAGCGCCATCGCGACCGTGCGCTTGGCCAGCGACGGCGAGATGCCCTTGGCGATCTCGAGCCCGGTAATACCTTGAGGAAATTCGCGCCTGGCGCCATCGGGGAAGGTGAGGGTGATTTTTTGCACGGGTTCGGCCGGTTTCAAGTTCGCAAGGCCAAATTGGAATCCCGGTGCGGGTGCATTGCTGTCAGGCATTGGCGTCTCCTAAAGCTCACTCCTGCGAACGAGCGCAGGTAAGCGGGAACAGGCGGTATAGCAGGGGATTCGGCTCCTGCAATCGGGCAATATCAAGAAAATCGGCGGCCCGATCGGACCCGCGATGAACGGTCGGGGACGCCACCAGAGGCCCGCATGACCAACGTCATATGGCGATCGGCCATTCGCGCCACGTATTTGACGTTTGGCGCCCTGATCGGACAGAATTCTGTTGCATCCACTGGTTGCCGTCGCATGAAGTTGGTAGGGATGGCTTGCGGGTTGTTTCGAAGATGTTTGCCCGTCTCCCTTGATTTGAGCCCCATGACGCTGCGCGCAATTCTGGCCGTTACCTTCATCCTGGTCGCAGGATCGGCGTTGGCGGCTCCTCCTGTCGCGCGGCCTGTGCCCGCGGTGAGGCCTGCGCCGGGCGCAGTTCCGGCGGCACAGATGGTGTTCTATGTCGTCAAGGGCGCGCCCGATCATGCGGCCCGGCTGCGACACCTGGATTGCGGCCGAGGGCAAGATCGATGTGGCCGCGGCGGCGCGCTTCCGGAAATTCCTGCGGCAGGTCAGGGATCGCAACCTGCCGATCTATTTCGCCTCGCCCGGCGGCAATCTGGACCAGGCGGTGGCGATGGGCGCGATGCTGGCGAAAAGTCCGCTATCGCCAGGGTGGCGCGGACGGTGGTCAAGGAGTGCGGCTTCGAAGCGCAGAACGGCGATGTCTGCCTCAAGCTGAAGCAATCAGGCCGCGTCCACCACGGCGATCTCTGGACCCGCGGCGCGAGCTGCAACTCGGCGTGTCCCTATCTCATCCTCGGTGCGACGACCCGCGAGATCGCTGGCGACCTGTCCGCCGCCGAAAACCACCGTGCAGGCGATCGGAGCGCGCGAGGGCGTCGCGCCGCGCTGACGCGTGTGCAAGCGGGCACAACGCCAAAGTTCCACACCGCGCCATCGTGACAAGACCGGGTTCGCGTGCTTCTCTCGTGGTGGGGAATCCGAGGGGGACGATGGTGGGGAAGGGCAAGATCGCGGCCTGCGCCGCGTTGGTGGCGCTTCAATTCGCGGCCGTGGGGCTGGCGTCGCCAGACAAGGTAATCGCGCGTGAACGCCCAAACGGTTGCAAGGTCGGTCCGCTGAAAAGCATCAGCGAACTGGACGACCGCGTCGCGGCATGCACGATCCTGATCGATACCAGCCGGTCGCCAAAGCAACTGGCGCTGGCGCTGTCGTACCGCGCGCAGAGCTTCCTCAACCAGAAGAAATGCGACGCCGCGTTTGCCGACCTGATGCGCGCCAAGGACGTCTCGCCGTCCAAGAAGAGCTCCGACTATTACGATCTGCATTTGTGGATCTCGTACTACTGGCAGCACTGCAAGGGCGATTTCGATCGCGGCCTCGAGGTGCTGAACGAAGCCGCCGCGATCCTGCCCCGTGATCCCGCGGTCTATAACCAGCGGGCCAACATGTTCAGCGACAAGGGCGATCACGCGGCGGCACTTGCCGACATCAACCGCTCGATCGCTCTGATCAACAACGATCCCTATCGCGCCTCGGCCTACAACAACCGGGCGCTGATCCTGAAGACGATGGGGGAGTATGAAAAGGCGGCAGCCGATTTTGGCGTTGCGATCAGGCTCGCGCCCAAGAACGCCAAATATTATGCCAACCGCGGCGACGCCTGGCGTCGCACCGGAAACCTCGAGCGTGCCTTGCAGGACCAGGACCGCGCCATCGAGCTTTACGCCGGCGGTCCCGGCATCGCCCTTGGCCTGACACTGCGCGGCGAGACGCTGCGTTACATGGGCGAATATGACCGGGCGCTTTCCGACTTCAACCAGGCGATCCGGATCGAACCGGACTTCGCGCCGGCACTCACCGGCCGCGGACTGACGTTCGAGCGCACCGGCGATCTCGAGCGCGCAAAATCCGAGTTCCGAACGGCGCTGTCGATCAGCGAGAATTCCGGCCGGGGTGACCTGTCGAAATCCGCGCGTGATACGGCCGAGGCGCGTCTTGCGGCGCTTTCCTCTGGTGTGCCGCAGCCGACCATCCTTCCGGTCCCGATCAGGGCGGTCTCGACGAATTCGGTGCCGACCCCGGCTGTTGCGATACCCGTCGTGGCACCCGCAGCGGCCAAGGCTACGGCTGCAAAGCAAGGCCGCCGGGCCGCACTGATCATCGGTAACTCCGCCTATAAATCGGTACGGGCGCTCGAGAACCCAGGCCGTGACGCCGAAAAAATCGCGGGCACATTGCGTGCAATCGGCTTCGACAGCGTAACGGTCGCCATCGATGTCACGCGCGAGAAAATGACCGAGGTGCTGCGCACGTTTGCAGCGGCCGCCGACAAGTCCGACTGGGCGATGGTCTATTATGCCGGCCACGGCATCGAGGTAAATGGCGTCAATTACCTGATACCGGTCGATGCCAAACTGGCATCCAGCCGCGACGCCCTGTTCGAGGCCATGCCGCTGGATCAGGTGATGGCGGCCATCGACGGCGCAAAGAAACTCAGGCTCGTGATGCTCGATGCCTGCCGGGACAACCCGTTTGCGAATTCGGCAACATCGAGCCCGACGCCGGTTACCGCAGCGCCGGCGCCGGCTTCGAACGAAGGCGACACGCGCGGCGCCAAGACGCGTTCGGTCGGCCGCGGGCTTGGCGAGGTCAAGGTGCAGGGCGCATCGCTGGTGGTTTACGCGGCCAAGCATGGCGAGACCGCGCTGGACGGCGAGGGGGACTATTCGCCGTTCGCGGTCGCGGTCGTGCAGCGGATCGCGACGCCAGGCGTCGAGATCAACAAGCTGTTCCGCCTCGTCCGCGATGACGTGATGGAAGCGACCGCCGGACGCCAGGAGCCTTACACGTATGGCTCGCTGCCCGGACGCGAAGACTTTTTCTTCGTGGCCCGATGAGTCCCTAATCCGCCATCCGCGTCAGCACGGCCTTGAAGGTGACGCCGGGCAATTGCAGCGCGGTGCCTTCGAAGTCGACCATGGCGCCGTTGTCGGTCCCCTTCAGCGTCAGCGTGATCATGTCGGTGCCGAACAGCGGCTTGAAAGCCGGATCGGGGTTGTGACGCTCTGTGGTGACCTTGGCCAGAATGCCGTCGCCCTTGTCGGTGTAATTGCCGATGAACGCGAAAGCCGAATTGCCGCCCCGAAGCTTGCCGCCGATGGCGTAAATCACGCCGGTGCCGGTTCCGTGAACCGTATGAAATTCAACCTTGTATAAGCCGTCCTGCAAAACCATCCCCAAAAGTTGTATCCCCTAATGGCTGCACCCTACGGTGCGGGCCTGCGTCGAACAATGCTGCGCGCCCTAAATCGTCGGGCCATCAACATCACAATTCGATCAGTGGAATTCAGCGGTATGATATGAAGGAGCTGCGAAGAAGCCTCGCTGAAGCGACCGATTACCGGTTCGCGGGCGACGGCGCGCTGGCGATCCGGGTCAGCTGCGGCGAAGCCGCCATCTTGACCAGCACATCCTTGACCGGATGCTCGGTCCAGGCCTGCGTAACGTAGTTGCGATGGGTAATGCCATCGCGCGTCTGCACGAACACGACGCTGCCGGGACGCAGCGGCCCGTCCATGTTCTCGGTGACGGTGATGCCCTTGTCGCGCAGCATCCCGATCAGTTCCTGGTCACGTCGCTTGGTGTAGCGGGTGTAGGAGCTGACGAAGAAACCGGTGCGGTTCTTCTCGATCCAGCTGGCGAACTTGTCGAGTTCACCATAGACGGCGTCGAGCAGGAACACGCCGCGGACGCGGTTGGTTGCGCCGCCGACGTCGAGGCTCCAGGCGGTCGGCAGGAAGCCGCCGCTATAGCCGACGATGACGATCGGCATGTTGGCGAACGCCTGTGCCGATTTCGGGTCGCCGGTGAGGCGGGCGAGGTGGGTCGCCGATTCATCCATGAAGCGCTTGAAGCCGCCGGGCTGCCAGAACTTGCCGGCGCTGGAATCGGCGGCGTTCACGGCCAGCTGCGGCGCCAGCAGCACCGCGTTCACGCCTGAATCCGAAATCTGCTGCGGCACCAATTGGCGGTCGCGGACATCGCGTTCCAGCGTCGCGCCGTTGCCGTGGAAGAACACCACGATCACGCCGGGCTTGCGGACGTCGAAGGTCTCGGGGACATGCACCAGCACGCGGCTGTCATTGTAGGTCTCATCCTGCCAATAGACCCGGCCGCCATAGCTGCGATGGCCCTTGCGATCGCCCTTGGTGATGTTGAGGAACGGCGCCTCGGAGCGCGGATTGGTGCCGAAATAGGGGAAGGCGGAGGATTTCATGCTGACCAGCGTGGTCAGTTCTTCGCGCTCGCTCTGGCGCGGAAGCGTCAGCGTGGAGTTGAGCGAGGCGACCCTGACCGGCTCGGTCCGCACCTTGCGTTGAGACGGGGCTGGGGCCAGCGCAACCTGCTGCACCAGGCTCTCGCTTGGCGTCGGGAAACGGTCGGCGAATTGCGGCTGCGGGAAGCGGTCTTCAAAACTGTCGCCGGTGGCGGCGTGGGCGTTCGCGGCCAGCATGTCCGCGCTGGGCGCCTTGCCGCATTGAACCAGCACGAACGACAGGGGTACAAAAAGCGAAGCGGCCGCGATCCAGTGCCAACGACGAGGATGGGCATGCCGGGGCTGGGCATCGCGCTGCGTCGCCGGGGAAATCACCCGGTTTGCGCGATGATGTATCTGGAATTTCGGATCCGCTCCGACCATCCACCCCGTGCCCCAAGGACCACCTGAGAACCACCCAAGATCCACCGTTAACCGGCGTACCTCGATCGTGTTTAGGCGACGTTAAGCTTCCGGAGAAAACTCCCCACATCCGGAAGTCCGCAAGGAGACCATCCAATCGTGTCCTGATTGTGAGCCCCGCCATCTTGTCTTCGCAATGTCAGGGTGCACTGGGAAAGTCAAAACAGCGCCCTTTGGTAATTAGATACCTAAATCGTTACCCGGTTTAAATCATTGTTAACGCTGCTTGAATTGGGCAGCTCCAGCCTGCACCATGAGGGTTCAGGCGCGCGGCGCTGAAGGTACGGTCGAAATGGCGGCATCAGAAACGGGCAGCGCGGCATGGTCCGGCCCGCGTCCCGGCGGCGGCTCGACCATTTCGGTCGTGGTAGCGATCTCCATCGTCGTTGCCGACATGGTCGGCGTTGGCGTCTTCACCAGCCTGGGCTTTCAGGTCAAGGACATCCCTTCCGGCTTCTCGATCCTGTTGCTGTGGACTGTCGGCGGTATCGTCGCGCTGTGCGGGGTGTTTGCCTATAGCGAGCTCGGGGCGATGTTTCCGCGCTCGAGCGGCGAGTACAACTTTCTCGGCCGCGCCTTTCACCCGGCCTTCGGTTTTGTGGCGGGCTGGGTGTCGGCCACCGTTGGTTTTGCGGCACCCGTCGCACTCGCCGCGATGGCGTTCGGCGAATACGGCAAATCGGTCTTTCCGGACGCGCCGCCGCTGGCGCTCGCCGTCGGCGTTGTCTGGCTGGTGTCGCTGGTGCAGCTCACCGGCGTCAGGCACTCCAGCACCTTCCAGTTGATCGCGACCATCCTCAAGGTGCTGCTGATCGTGGCCTTCCTGGTCGCTGGGTTTCTGATGGCGACGCCGCAGCCGTTGTCGTTCGCGCCGTCGGCGTCCGACTTCTCCCACATCGTCAGCGCGCCGTTCGCGATCAGCCTCGTATTCGTGATGTATTCGTTCTCGGGCTGGAATGCGGCGACCTACATCATTGGCGAGGTGCACGATCCGGAGCGCAACGTGCCGCGCGCGATGCTGGCGGGGACGCTGATCGTGCTGGTGCTGTATGTGGCGCTTAACGCGGTGTTCCTGCACTCGGCGCCGATCGACAAGCTGGCGGGCCAGCTCGACGTTGCCCGCGTCTCCGGCAGTTACATCTTCGGCGAGTTCGGCGGCCGCATCGTCGGCGCCATGATCTGCTTCGGTCTGATCTCCTCGATCAGCGCGATGATGTGGATCGGACCGCGCGTGATGATGACCATGGGCGAGGACATCCCGGTGCTGCGCGCGTTCGCGCGCCGGTCGACCGGCGGCGCGCCGGCCTGGGCTATTCTGTTTCAGCTGACGGTGGCGAACCTGATGCTGTTCACGCGCAGTTTTGAAGCCGTGCTCGAATTCATCCAGTTCGCATTGTTGTTCTGTTCGTTCTTCACCGTGCTCGGCGTCATCAAGCTGCGTATCACGCACCCCGACCTGCCGCGGCCCTATCGCGCCTGGGGATACCCGGTCACCCCGCTGGTATTCCTGCTCGTGACCGGCTTCATGATGTACTATCTCTTGACGGAACAACCGCTGCGCGTGTTCCTTGGTGTTTTGATCATGCTGTCAGGACTTCTGATTTACGCCGTTTTCCGCAAGCGGGCCGATCAAGGCCCGGTGGCCGCGTCTGCGGGCAGCGAATGAAGATGCGTGCTTCGTTGAAAATTGCCTCGTTGAAAATTGCTTCGGTGAGAATTGCCCCGTTGAGAATCGCGGCGCTGGTGGCCGCGATGTTGTTCGTGGTGGTGCTGCCCGCGCGCGCCGCCGATCCGGCAACCGCCGACGATACCGCCAGGTTTCTCGCCGGCATGATGCCCTCGGCCGACTCGCCGCTGATGCCGCTGACCAGGGAGCCGGCCTGGCAGCGCCACGCCAAATTCTTCGACAATGCGTTCGCGCAGCTCGAGCAACGGCAATTGTCGAAGATCCGCGCCTGGGCGGATAGCAACCTGGCGGCGCCGCGGCCGACCATGTTCTACATGTTCTCGGGGCCGGACTTCCTCTACGCCGACGCGTTCTATTCGAAGGCGACGACCTACGTGCTGAGCGCGCTCGAGCCGACGGGCTCGGTGCCGGATCTGACGAGACTGCCGCGCGGCGGTGTTGGCGCCGCGCTCTACAGCGTGGAGCGTTCGCTGAGTTCGATCCTGAGCTTCAGCTTCTTCATCACCAAGCAGATGAAGACCGATCTGAGTGCCGGCCAGATCAACGGCACCTTGCCGGTCCTCTATGTGTTTCTTGCGCGCTCGGGCAAGACCATCCGCAGCGTCACGCCGGTGGCGCTGGACGACAAGGGCGCGGCGTATTTCGGCAACGAGAACCCCGGGCCGAACGCGGTGCGCGGCACGCGCATCGTCTTCGCCGGCAGCGACGGCGCGGAAAAGACGCTGTATTATTTCTCGACCGATCTTTCCAATTCCGGCGTCAAGGTCACGGGCTTCCTGAAATTCTGTTCGACGCTGGCGCCCGGCAACAGCCTGATCAAGAGCGCGTCCTATCTGCTGCACTCCGGCAATTTCACCACGGTGCGCGATTACATCCTCGCCAACAGCGCCACCATCATCCAGGACGATTCCGGCGTTCCGCTTCACTACTACAGCCCGAAGAAATGGCGCTTCTTTCCGTTCGGCCGTTATGCCGGCCCGATCGACGAGTTCCCGGGGCGATATCAGCCATCCTATGCCGAACTGTTCAGGCGCGCGCAGCCGATGGATTTCGGTATCGGCTATCGCTGGCGCACGCATGAATCGAACTTGCTGCTGTCGGTCAGGTTGCCCGACGACGGCACTGGCAGCCAGGAGACGACGTCATCGGCCGAGCCGCCACCGCCGCCGCCACCGCGTCCCAGAAAGCCGCGTCCGCCGGCGCCGATCGAACCGCAGCCGAGAGGCGGCTTCTTCTTCTGGCGCTAGCTCGTCCGGGTTGATTCACAAGGTGTCGTGTTCGCCGGCGCGCAACGACGGCGCGTTGACGCCGCGCCATCGGCCGTAGCGCCACGGCAGATACCATCGCGCGCCCGGCGGTTTTGCGATCGGGACGTTGTCGATCCCGGACGTGCCCCAGGGCTGACAGCGTAAGATCCGCGCCAGCGTCATCCATCCGCCGCCCCAAAGACCGAAGCGTTCGATGGCCTCGTCGCCATAGACCGAGCAGGTCGGCAGGTGGCGGCAGTTGTAGCCGACCAGCGGCGACAGCGTGCGCCGGTAAATCCAGATCAGCCCGCGCCCCGCGTTGCGGGGCAAGCGCCGGACCGTCGTGGCACAATCTATGCATTGTGATTTTGTGCAATGTGATCTTGTGCACTGTGATGACGGCATGAATGACTGTTCCATATGGCTTGCCGAACGATCTCCGTACTCTTGCGGGGTTCCACGGTAAGGAACTGAACATACGCAGATATTTACGCCACAGTTGGAAACTATCCGATGGTTTATTGGCGATGCAGCAAAGGTACTATGGACGCTCGCAGGGCGCACGGTTACCTTTTTGATAACGCCGGTATGACAGAATCATGTGGCGTTGAAGTGGGGCCATTGCCGTTGCTCGCCGATAGGGCTTGGGGGAAGGAACCAAATTGAGGTTTGTTACGTCGGCTAAAATTCGCGGCTTGGCCATGCTCGGTGCCACCGCCCTCTGTATCGCATTGCCTGGCGCGATCACCACGCCGGTCAACTCGGCGCACGCCGGCGTGACCCTCGAAGAACGCAAACTGCCGATGCACTTCAAGTGGGTCGCATGCCAGCCGGACTGCAAGGGCTGGGTCTCCGCCGTCGGCATCGTCACCGCGGACAGTCCCAAGGCATTCGAAGAGTTCGCGCGCGATCGCCAGCTTGGCGGCGCCACCATCGTGCTCGATTCCAGCGGCGGGTCGGTCAATGATTCCATTGCGCTCGGCCGCAGGTTCCGTGCCCTCGGCGCGCTGACGACGGTCGGCACCACCGTGCGCACGCAGACGGCGCAGGGCGAACGCGCCCATGTCGTTCCGGAAGCCTATTGCGAGTCGATGTGCGTGTTCCTGCTGCTGTCCGGCAAGACGCGTTATGTGTCGCCGGCCTCGCATGTCCGCGTGCATCAGATCTGGATGGGCGATCGCGCCGATGACGCCAAGGCGGCGAGCTACACCGCGCAGGATCTGATGATCGTTGAGCGCGACATCGGCCGGCTCGCCAAGTTCACCTTCGACATGGGCGGAACCGGCGATCTGTTGTCGCTCGCGCTGAGCGTGCCGCCGTGGGAAGATCTGCACAAATTGTCGGCGGCCGAATTGCGCCTGACCAATCTCATCACGACCGACGCCGTGGCCGACGTGCTGCCGCGTGACTCATCGACGCCGGTTGCCGAACTGAAGTCCAAGCCGACGCAGGATCGGTTTGTCAGCTCCTCGGTTGAGGAGCGGGCGACGGTACAGCCGGCGAAGTCGACCAAGACCGCCGAAGCTTCGGTTCCCACCGGTGGCGTCGCGGCGACAGAAGCCGCGGTTCCGACCGGCGGCGCCGCCGCGCCGGCGCCGGCTCAGCCGCAGAAGTAAATCTATCCCGTCATGGTCAGGATCGCGCACCTTGCGCGCGCTTGAACGGCGACGCCGGAAGGCTCGAAATCCGATACATTGCGCGTTACGACGGTGAGCCCGTGTTCGAGTGCCGTCGCCGCGATCATGAGATCGGCGCTGTCATTGCCGAGAGCGGCGCTCAGGGCGCCCCAGCGCCGCGCCGTTCGCAGGTCGAATGGCACGACCCGCTCGCCGTAGAGGGTTAGGATTCGGTCCAGCCATTCTGCAAGAGCGCCCGCAAAGCGTGGGTCGGTCGTGCGCTGTCGCGTAATTCCGCGCTCAATTGCGCCAATGCTAATGACGCTGAGGAAGAGATCGGTTGTCCGCTGTCGTTCAAACCATTTGACAACCCATCGGATCGCGCTTGCGCTTGCGCAGCTCGGATAGCGTAACGGTATCGATCAGGAACATCAGAGATCGAGGTCGCGCAAGCGCACGTTGCGGCGCGGAAAGTCGCCATCGTCCTGTGGCATGGCAAGCAGCGCATCGGCAAAGGACGGTGCCTGGGCACGTTCGAGGTGCCGCAAGCGCTCGTACTCCACGACGTCCACCACGACTACGGCGGGCTTGCCGTGCTTGGTCACCGTCTGCGGCACGCACCGCGCGGCCTCGACGACCTCGCTGAAGCGGTTCTTCGCATCCTGTACCGACCAACTGCGCTGGGCCATGCCTCAGTCTCACTAGCTAGAATTTCTAGCCAGAATACGATTGGAGCCGTCCACGGGCACCGCCGCGCCGGCGCCAGCCCGCGAAGTAAACCACGCCAAATGGTGTCATCGCGAAAGCGGATGATCCAGTAGGCCGCGGCGTCTGTAGTTGATCGAGAATTCCCGGCGTACTGGATGCCCCGCTTTCGCGGAGCATGACAGTGGTGTTTTGGGACGGCGTACCGCTGCGCCTACGCCGGCTGCTTCGCCTTGGCCTCGATCTGGCCGACCGCATCGACCACCGCATCGAAGGTCAGCATGGTCGAGGCATGCCGCGCCTTGTAGTCGCGCACCGGTTCGAGCAGCGCGATGTCGGCCCATTTGCCCTGCGGCGGCTGGCCGTTTTCCTTCAGCATCTTGCGCACGGTCTCGCGCAACTCGCGCAGCTCGCTCGCGGTCGAGCCGATGACATGGCTCGCCATGATTGAGGAGGAGGCCTGTCCGAGCGCGCAGGCCTTCACGTCATGGGCGAAGTCGGAAACGACCGGCCCGTCCATCTTGAGGTCGATCTTGACGGTGGAACCGCACAGTTTGGAATGGGCGGTGGCGCTGGCGTCGGGGTCGGGGAGGCGGCCCAGACGGGGGATATTGCCGGCCAACTCGATGATGCGCTTGTTGTAAATGTCGTTCAGCATGGAGCAAGGTCTCGGGCCCGCGGGCGGGAGTGCCCTTGGCGGCAGGGTTTCACCGTCCTATATATGGACGGTCATGGCGGAAATACAGTCCGTCCATGTCGCCACGGCGGCCTGATTGGAAGCCAATTCTACCCCGGTGGTGTTAGGAACAAGGGGACTCAGGCGCCCGGCGGCAAACAAACCCGCCCCGTCTGCCCGGTGACACTCCGGTCTGAAGGACCGGTCGAACGGAGAAGACATGGACGCATTGATCAAATCCCTTCGCCCCAGCAAGACTGAGGTCAAATCGCCTGAGGTGGCGCCGGACACCCGCCCCGCCGAACTCGATCCCGCCGAATTCCTGGCCGCTGCCGTCCGTGCCGATCAGCCGCGCCCGTCGCGCGCCGAGGCCGAAGCGGCCGTCCATACGCTGCTCAGCTATATCGGCGAGAACCCCGGCCGTGAGGGCTTGCTCGACACCCCGCGCCGGGTCGTCGAGGCCTTCGACGAGCTCTACCAGGGCTATCACCAGTGCCCGGCCGAAGTGCTCGACCGCACGTTTGGTGAAACCGCGGGCTATGACGATTTCGTCCTGATCCGCGACATCGAATTCACCTCGCAATGCGAGCATCACATGATGCCGTTCTACGGCAAGGCGCATATCGCCTATACGCCGGTCGAACGGGTCGTCGGGTTGTCGAAGCTCGCACGCCTGACCGACATCTTCGCACGCCGCCTGCAGACGCAGGAGCATCTCACCGCGCAGATCGCAGCCGCGATCGACGAGGTGCTCAAGCCCCGCGGAGTTGCCGTCGTGATCGAGGCGGAGCATACCTGCATGTCGGTGCGCGGCGTCGCCAAGCACGGTGCGATGACCTTCACCAGCCGCTATACCGGCATGTTCCGCGACAATCCGGCGGAGCAGGCGCGTTTCCTGTCCATGGTGCGAGGTCCGGCCCGGTAACCTCGCTTGAATCTTCGCGAGGCCCGCCGTGTCCACATCCGCAGATATCAACGACCGCGAGGAAGGGCTGGCGTTCCAGCCCAAATTCGACGCGTCGGGTCTTTTGACCTGCGTGGCGACCGATGCTGCTACCGGCGACGTGCTGATGGTCGCGCACATGAACGACGAGGCGCTGCGCAAGACCATCGCCAGCGGCGAGGCCTGGTACTTCAGCCGCTCGCGCAAGGCGCTGTGGCGCAAGGGAGAGAGCTCCGGACACACCCAGCGCGTGGTCGAGATGCGGATGGATTGCGATCAGGACGCGATCTGGATTCGCGTCGAGCAGCACGGCGCGGCGTGCCACACCGGCCGGCAGTCGTGCTTCTATCGCGCGGTCACGGCGAGCGACGGCGGCGCGCAGCTGTCGTTTGTCGATGCGGACCGGCTGTTTGATCCGAACGCGGTGTATCGAAAATGATCCGTTGTTGCGCTGGCGGCCTCGCCGGACGCTCGGTTTTTACTCCGATGGCTTGACGCCAAGGTCGCGCAGGATACCGAGCATCACATCACTGTCGCGCTTGAAAATGCGAGCCGTCGTTTCGAGATTGGCTGGGGAACTCAGCAGAAAGTTGTTCAGCATCTGCTGGACCTTGGAGTCGGATCCGGCCTGGATCAATAGCTCCGAGATCCGCTGGACGATATCCTGCGGTGTGCCGGTTGGTACGGCAAAAGTGGTGAATGCGCGAAGGTCGTAGAAGTCGCCGACGGCGCCCTGTTCAGTCATTGTAGGCGTGTCCGGATAGGGTGGCAGGCGGCTGCCTACCACGCCGATCAGGTTTCCGGTTCCCGCCTGTATGACGGGGGCTGCCGCGGCATAGCTTCCTGCGGCGCCATCCAGCGTCTGTCCCGCGATGTCATTCCACATCGGCGCCTCGCCGCGGTATTGGACGACCTGAAATTGAATGCCGTATTGCTTCGCCATTGTCGCTATGAGGACGTGCGGCGTCGAACCCACGCCGTACGATCCCCAGTTCAGGCTGCCGACTTTTTTTCCATATTCAATGAACTCTCGAAGATTTTTTGCTCCCGTCTTCTTCGCCGCCACCACCGGACCCCCGGCGCCGCTGACCATCGTCAGATAAATGAAGTCTCTCTCGGGATCGTAGGGAAGGTCCTTCACCGTAAGCCGGTTCTGGATGAGTGACGAGGAGATCGTGCACAGGATGGTGGTGCCGTCCGGTTCTGCGCGTTTCGCTTCCGACACGCCAATGACGCCGCCTGCGCCGGCCTTGTTTTCGATGATGACCGTCTTTCCCACCTGCCGCGCCAGATAGTCACCGAAGGCCCGCGCGATGCCATCCGTCTGGCCGCCCGCCGGATACGGCACGAGAATACGAATCTGGCGTGCGGGCCACGCGGTTTGCGCCTCGGTCTTTACGGACGGGGCGCACAACATCGCCGCCGAACCTGTCACCAACGTTCGCCGCGTCAGCTTTTTCATTTTCCTGCCCTGTTGTTTTCTTTTCTATCGTTCGACTGCGAAGACCAAGCGGGGTTGAGAAGTAGCACAGAACTCCCCGCTTTGGCCTGGCGGCCGAGTATAGCGGCGATGTAAATCAAGCGAAGGTCGTGGATGTCGCACTGATATTCCGCACCGTGGATTGTGTCTGCTTAGAATCAAAAGTTGACGTACCGGCTGGCCGCCTTGTCGCGGAAATCATTCCCTGTAATCTGGCGCAAACATAAGGGAAAAGTTCGATGAGGGGAGTTCTGGAGGGCGTGCGCGTCCTGGATTTCGGTCGCTATATCGCGGGACCGTATTGCGCGACACTGCTGGCCGAGTTTGGCGCCGAGGTCATTCGCGTGGAGAAGCGTGACGGCAGCGAAGATCGCTTTGTGGCACCGGTCGGCGAAGGTGGCGAAGGCGCACTGTTCCTGCAGATCAACCGGAACAAGAAGTGCATCACGCTCAATCCGATGAAGCCGGAGGGGCAGGAGGTGATGCGTCGGCTGGTTGCAACTGCGGACGTGGTCGTCGCCAACCTGCCGCCGCAGACGCTGCGCGCGATGAAGCTCGATTACGATTCATTGAAAGCGATCAAGTCCGACATCATCCTCACGACGGCAACTGCATTCGGCGGGCCGGGGCCTTGGTCCGACCGCGTCGGCTTCGACGGTGTCGGGCAGGTCATGTCGGGTTCGGTATACATGACCGGCGCCGGCGACCCGCCTTACCGGGCCGCGGTGAATTGGGTTGATTTCGGAACCGCGCTGCACTGTGCGTTCGGGACGCTTGCCGCTCTGATCGAGCGCGGCAAATCCGGGCGCGGGCAGATCGTCGAGGGCGCGTTGCTTGCAACCGCGTTGTCGTTCACCAACGCAACGTTGATCGAGCAGGCCGTGATCAAGGCCAATCGCGTTCCGACCGGCAATCTCGGCCAGACCGCTGCGCCGGCCGACATTTACCGCACCCGGGACGGCTGGGTGCTGTGCCAGGTCACGGGTCATCCACTGTTCATTCGTTGGGCAAGGTTGATGGGCGAAGAGGACCAATGGCTGAGCGATCCGCGCTTTGCGGACGACATCAAGCGCGGCGACAACGGCGCTGTCATCAGCGAACGGATGGCGCGCTGGTGCGCCGAGCGCACCACGCAGGAAGCGGTCGACACGCTGGGGGAAGCGATGATTCCGGCCGGACCGGTGCTCAGCCCGCAACAGGCGCTCGATCATCCGCATATTCGCGCTGCCGGCTTCATGCAGGATGTCGATTATCCGGGCCTGCCGAGACCCGCGCCGGTCGTACGGGCTGCCGTCCGGCTGTCGGAAACGCCGGGTGAAATCGCGGCGCGCCCGCCGATGCTGGGCGAGCACACCGATCTGGTCCTGGCCGAGCTCGGCTATGACCCGGCTGCAATTGCGGCGCTTCGACAAGGCGGTGTCATTTAGCGGATAGGTCGCCTTAACCTCCCATTAACCATAACTGTCCCAGTGTGGCGCCGTATTGGGCGCTGATTGCGATTTTCGCTTTAGGCCGCGCGGTCGTTTCGCGGGGAGCGGGGCACCAGGAAACATGTCGGTCGACACATTGAACGCCACGGCAGGTGTCGATCCCACGCGCACGAAGATCGCGGGCTCGATCAAGCAGGCCGCCTCGACCACCGGTGCGAGCTTCGAATACCTGCTCACCACCGCCAAGATGGAATCCAACTTCAACCCGAAGGCGGCGGCGACCACCTCGTCGGCGCGGGGGCTGTTTCAGTTCATCGACCAGACCTGGCTCGGCACCGTCAAGGAAGCCGGCAGCCATTTCGGCTACGGCAAATATGCCGACGCCATTACCAGCAATCCGTCCGGCAGCTATTCGGTCAGCGACCCGACCGCGCGTGCCGCGATCATGAAGCTGCGCGACGATCCGCAAGCCGCTTCGTCGATGGCGGGGGTGCTGACCCAGTCGAACAGCTTCAAGCTCACCGGCAAGATCGGCCGCCGCCCGAGCGACGCCGAACTCTATATGGCGCATTTCATGGGCGTCGGCGGCGCGGGAAAACTGATCTCGAGCGCCGAGGACAATCCGCAGGCTTCCGCGGTGCAGATGTTTCCGGCCGCCGCCGAGGCCAACCGCTCGATCTTCTACGATCGTTCGGGCCGCGGCCGCAGCGTCTCCGAGGTCTATTCGGTGCTGAACTCGCGCTACGCCAGCGCCGCCAGTTCGCCGGCCACCCGCACCGCGATGGCGGCGGTCGGCGGTGACCTGCCGCGTCGCATCACCGTCGCGAGCGCCTCGCAAGCGATGCCGGCTGCGCCTGTGATCGATAACGCGGCCTACCTGTCGAGCTTCCCGGATACCCGCAGCGTGGCGCCGGTCGCCGCGACCTCGCAGACCGCCTCCGCGCAGCCCGAGCCGATCTTCCGCTCGCTGTTCCAGGCCGGCGCACGCAGCGAACCGATTTCGCCGGCGGTGCAGGAATTGTGGGGCAGGGGATCCGCGCTCACCTCGGTCGCGTCAGCGACCTCAGTCGCCTCGGCGACACCATCGGTATCGGGACAGAAGCCCGAAGTCCGCGCACCGGGCCGGCTTGATCTGTTCAGCGATCGCAACGGCACGTTCAGCAGCTAAGGCTGCTCAGCACACAGACCGCTGAGCTACCTCTGCGCCGACAGCGTCTTGCCCTGCTCATAAAATATCTTGCCGCCGTCGGGGCCAAACCTGATGCCGTATTCGAACGATGCGGTGCCTGAGGACTTCTTGCCGTTCGATGGATTGGAATGGCTGAATTCCAGCGCGCCGCTGATCTGGCAGCTTGATCTCGCCTGATCGCACGAGGTTCGTATCGTATCCATCTGCAGCCGGTACGATCGGTTCGGCCAGTTCTTGACGTATCTCTCCTTGTCCTTGCGGCGCATTGGCCGAAATCGGCACCAGATAATTGACGTTGCGGACCTGCACGCCGTGGCCGGCGTAATAGAACAGCGCGACATCGGCGCCGGTGAGCTCGTTACCAAAAGTCTGGATCGCGCGATCGAACGCCGACCTGTCGAGGTCGATTTGCGCCTACGAAGGAGTAGTTAGGCAAGGATTGGCGCCTGGTGTCGAGATGGTTCGCGTCAAGAGAACGCGTCAAATCCGGGCGGTTTCGGCGGTAGCGCCAGCGGTGCGCGGCGAGGCCGATCATCTACAGTCCGGCCGCGCGCGCGAGTTCCCTTAACGAAACGTCAATAATCCCAAACGTTTATGGTGAACCCTTTGTTAAGCGTCATGGTTTATTTTCTATGACAGTGGCACCGCGTCACGGTGTCGTTTCGGGTTGCGTAGGCCGGCTAGACCATGATCGTTCGGCAGTTCATCAGTTGGATACGTACCGCTCCGGCAGGCGAGCGGGCAGAGGCGACGCGGTCTTTGGCGCGGGCCTGGTTGATTTCCGATCTCACCGAGGACGACCGCGCCGCCGCTGAAGGCGCGCTGCTGATGCTGCTCGACGATCCATCCCCGCTGGTCCGCCAGGCGATGTCGCAGGTGTTTTCGCGCAGCGCCGAAGCGCCCGCCGCGATCGTGCAGGCGCTCGCGCTCGACCAGGCTTCAATCGCGCTGCCGGTGCTCGAACATTCCCCGCTGCTGATCGACGCCGACCTCGTCGACATCGTCGCGACCGGCAACAGCGACACGCAATGCGCGATCGCCCGCCGGGTCAATCTGCCGCCATCGGTATCCGCCGCGATCGCCGAAGTCGGCTCGCCGGCCGCCGCCCTCGAGCTGATCGAGAACGCCTATGCGGAGCTGGCGCCTTTTTCCTGGGACCGCATCGTCGAGCGTCACGGCCATCTCGCCGCGATACGTGAATCGATGCTGGTGCTGGAGGGACTGCCCTCCGCCACGCGCATGGCGCTGGTCGCCAAGCTTTCCGACACGCTGGCGCAATTCGTCGTCGCCAAGAACTGGCTGAGCCCGGACCGGGCAGGGCGGCTCGCCTCTGAAGCGCGCGAACGTTCGACCGTTAACATCGCGGCGCGTTCGCGCGGCGAGGACATGCAGGGCCTGGTGCAGCATCTGCGCGCCACCGGCCAGCTCACCGCGGGCCTGATCCTGCGCGCGCTATTGTCAGGTAATCTCGAACTGTTCGACGCATCATTGGCCGAACTGTCCGGCCTGCCGCATGCCCGCGTCACCGCGCTGCTGCACGATCGCGGCGGCGCCAGCCTGCAGGCGCTGCTGATCCGCGCGGGCCTGCCGGAATCCACCTTCGCCGCCTTCCGGATCGCACTCGAGGTCTGCCACGAGACCGGCTTTGTCGACACGTTGGACGGTGCGGCGCGCCTGCGCCGCCGCATGGTCGAGCGCGTGCTGACCCATTGCGAGACCGACCGCAAGGCCGCCGAACCGCTCTTGATCCTGCTGCGCCGTTTTGCGACGGAATCGGCGCGCGAGGAAGCCCGCATGTTCTGCGACGAGCTCGTTGCCGAGGACGCGATCACGCACGATCTGATTGCGGCGTAGGCTGCGCCTCACCGTCATTGCGAGGAGCGTAAGCGACGAAGCAATCCATCTTTCCGCGTATGCGGCCCGATGGATTGCTTCGCTTCGCTCGCAATGACGGGAAGCCTCACTCCACCGGAATAATGCTAGGCGCCAAAATCGCTTCGAGATGTTCGGGGCGGTCGCGGTTGGCGTGGGTCAAGAATTCGTCGGCGATGCCGCGCAGCGAACGGCTGAGCACGCCGGCGGTGGCCGCGGTGTCGAGCTTGGTGCGCTCGCGGACGATGGCCTGAATGGCGTTGATGTGATGCCGAATGAGATCCGACGGCACCTGGTCGAGATCGGGTGCGTGTTCGATGATGCGGCACAGGCTCTCGGCAGCGGCGCCCGCGGAAGGAAAGCCGAATGTCGCAGCATCCCCCTTGATGTCGTGGGCGGCGCGAAACAGTTCTTCGCGGGCGTCGTCGGTGAAGCCGCTTCGCAGGATGGCGGCGTGCGCGGCGGAAAGCCGGTCGGCCTCGATCGTCATCCAGTTCTTGAATTCACCCGACAGCCCGGCCAGCGCTTTCTCGGCACGTCCGACCGGATCGTCGAGGTCGGATTCGGGAACGCGCAGCAGCACCTTGCGCAAGGGATTTGGCTGCGTGATCACGTGGTGATCGGCGAAGCTCGTGACCTCCAGCTTCCCGGGTTTTTCCTTCGCCATGATGGGTTCCTTAGCGGTTTCGCGCGCTAGACGCTGGATCGCGCCTTGTCGAGCAGCGACGGCTGCTGCATCACTTCCATCTCGCCGCCGATGCGGCGTTCGGGGCCGATATAGGCATTGTTGGTGTTGCGCCGGCGGTCGGGTCCGAAATAGGTCTTGGTCTTGATGAACGGCCGCGGGTTGGCGACGACGTTGAGGATGCGCTGATAAAGCCCCTTCGCCGAGATCGGCTTGGCCAGGAATTCGGTGACGCCGGCGTCGCGCGCGACCGTCACGCGGCGCTTGTCGGAATGGCCGGTCAGCATGATGATCGGCGCGTAGGGGTTGCCCTTGGAGTCCGGCTGCCGGATCATCTGTGCCAGCTCGAGCCCGTCGAAGATCGGCATCGCCCAGTCGGTGATGACGATATCGGGGACGTAATGGGTGTACATTTCGAGCGCGGTGGCGCCGTCCTCGGATTCATAAGCCTCGCGCGCGCCGAACGAGTGCAGCAGCGTCCGCAGGATGCGGCGCATATGCGGGTTGTCGTCGCAAATCAGAAACCGCAGCTTGTTGAAGTCGATGCGATACATGGTCCGGCCCTAAAGCGCATACCGGGCAACACGGTACACCCGGCGTTAACCATATCGCGGGGCCGGTTAACGAATGGTTGCGAAAGGGGGCGGCGGGGGATCTGGCGGCAGCTTAGTCACCGCTCTATCAGCACGTCGTCCCGGCCTTGAGCCGGGACCCATAGCCACCGAACGTTGTTGTTGCGGAAGGCGTGAGCCACCTCGCTTCAACCGATAGCACAACGCGGTATGGGTCCCCCGATACGCAATTGCGCATCTGTGCTCAAGGCCGGGACGACAGCTAATGCCCGAACTGCTCGCGCAGGATGCGCTCTTCCAGGCTGTGGCCGGGGTCGAACAGCATGCGCATCGAGATCGACTTGTCGGACAGCACCTCGACGCGGCGGACGTCGCGCACTTCGTCATGGTCGGCCACGGCTGCGACCGGACGCTTGCCGCCCTCGAGCACTTCGATGACCACGAAGGCGGTATTGGGGAGCAGGGCGCCGCGCCAGCGCCGCGGCCGGAACGCGCTGATTGGGGTCAGCGCCAGCAGCGCCGCATTGATGGGGAGGATCGGTCCCTGCGCCGAGAGGTTATAGGCGGTGGAGCCGGCCGGCGTCGCCACCAGAATGCCGTCGGCGATCAGTTCGGCCATGCGTTCGTGCTCGTCGATCAGGATGCGCACATGCGCGGCCTGATAGGTCTGGCGAAACAGGTACACTTCATTGATGGCGTGATGCAGATGCACCTGATCGTGAATATCGGTCGCGCGCATCAACAGCGGGTTGATCAGCGACTCGCGCGCCGCGGCCAGCCGCGCATGCAGATCGTGCGTGGAGAATTCATTCATCAGAAAACCGACGGTGCCACGATGCATGCCGTAGATCGGCTTGCCGGTCCGCATGTACCGGTGCAGCGTTTCCAGCATCAATCCGTCGCCGCCGATCGCCACCAGGATATTGGCCGTATCCGGGTCGTGATTGCCGTAAAGGCTGACCAACTCCGCCAGTGCCGCCTGCGCCTCGGCGGAAGCGCTCGCAACGAAGGCGATGCGGTCATATCGCTTGGGGCTGGCCATCGGATTACGGGCTCATGGTGGCGCCGGATTGCGCCGCGCTCGTCTATACACCTTGGCGGCGCTTGTCGAGATGGAAGGGCGCCACGCCCGGGATGGTAACCTGAACCGAAGGGCCGGAGCGGTTATTTCTCCTGCAGGGTTCGGATCGGGTCCCAATCCTTGTCAGGCGGATTTTCAGCCAACTCCCGGGCGCGCTGCCTGAACAGCGCTGCCGGCCGGTCGATCTCAGCCGAACGCTCGAAGCATGTTGCGGCAAGCCCGAATTCCCGGGCCCGCCAATGCGCAAGTCCGTCGGCGTAATGGGCGATCAGCGCCTGCCGGGATGCGCCAAGCCCGGTCGAGAGCGCCAGCAGTTCGTAGATTTTCAGCGCCTGGTTGCGTCCCTTGACTCTGATAGCGTCGAGTTCGCGCCAGGCGAAAGCGTCGCCGGCAAGGGCAACCGTCGTCTCCGAAGCGATGACGGTCGTGCCGTAGAATTTGTTAGCCCCCTCCAGCCGCGAGGCGAGGTTCACCGCATCGCTCATGACCGAGTAATTGAAGCGGCGCCGCGATCCGAAATTGCCGACCAGCGCCTCGCCGGAATTGATGCCGATCCGCTGCGCCAGTCTGTGTTCGTGAAAGAGCGCCGAGGAAGCGTTGAGCTCGGCCAACCTTGTGCAGCAGTCCAGCGCGGCGCGCGCCGCATTGGCGGCATGGTCGGGATCGTCGGCCGGCGCGCCAAACACGGCCACGACGGAATCGCCGATATATTTGTCGACATAGCCGCCATGACTTTCGATGACGTCGGTCATCGCCGAGAGATATTCGTTCATCAGCTCCATCAGGCTGTCCGGCGACATCTTCTCGGCGATCAGCGAAAACCCTTCGATGTCGGAAAAGAACACCGTCACCTCGCGGGTCTCGCCGCCGAGCTCCGGCAGTTTGTTCGACGACAGCATCCGGTTGATGACGTGCGGGGCAAGGTACAGCGCAAAGCTCTTTTGCAGCAGGCGGCGATCCTTGTCGGCGACGACAAAGCGGAAACCGATCGTCGAGGCCAGCGCCAACAGGCTGGCGAGCAACGGCTCGGCGACCGGGAGCGCCAGCGCGTGGTTGAAGGCGAGGGTGGCGCCGGTGATGCCGGCCACGACCATGACCGCCCAGGCCGTCGCCGCGACGAGCGGTCTGAGCTGCCACGCGGCAATGGCGGCCAGCGCCGCGAATACAGCCGCGATCAGGAAGCGCGACAGCGGCCCCGGTTCAACCACTGCATTGCGCGAGATCAGGTTGTTGACCGCGGTGGCGTGGATATAGACGCCGGCGATCGTGCTGGTCCTGAAGGCGGCGGAGACCGGCGTGCTCCCCTCCGCGCAGCGCGGCGTGCGCGCGCCCTCGATGCCGGTTGCAAAGCGCTTCGACGTCATGCGCCGGTCCTCGATATCGAGAACGGTGCCGAAGATGACGACCTTGCCGTCGAACCAGCGCCGAAAATAGTCCTTGTCGTCCTTGACCGCGCAGTTGCGCAGGTCGGCGAACGAGAACGTCGGAATGTCGGCCGCGCCGCCCTCGAAATTCAGCGTCAGCGTATTCGGCACCCGGCCCGGGATCCGGTAACCACCGAGTGTCATCCGGCCATTCTTGTCGAATTCGGGAGCCGCGCCCATCGCGCGCGCCGCCAGCTCGACCGCCATCGAAGGCACCTTCGCGCCGTTGATGGGGAACGTCAGCGGCATGCGCCGCACCACGTCGTCATGGTCGGTATGAACGTTGAGGGGGCGGATGTTCTGCTGCTGCCGCACCGCGATGCGCTGTCCGGCCGAGGGCCTGACCGGCTGGTTGCCGCCGAGCGTTTCCCCCAGCACCACCTTGCCATTGACTGTCGCGCCGGCCAGCGCGCGCAGGAAATCGCGGTCGAAGCCGCGCACCCTCGTGCCCAGCATGTTCTCGCCGAACGGGATCTCCGACTGCTCGATCGATGTCGGGATCACCACGTCGAAGCCGGCGACCTTGGCGCCGCCTTCCAGGGTCGCGGTCAGCACGCGGCCGATCTCCCCGGTCCAGGTCAGCATCGGCGAGCCCTTGAACGGGGCGGTGCGCAGGCTTTCCTCGTCCATCGCGATGACGACCGTCGGAGAGGCCGCCGGATCCTGCCTGCGGCCAAACACCTCCCAGCGCAGCGCCGTGAGGATATCGAGCGAGAGCCCGCGGATCGGCCTGACCGCCGGAGAAACCGAGGCCGCCGCGCAGACCAGCGCGATGGCGGCGATCACCATCTGGTTGCGCGTGCTGCGCCTGATTCTCAAGCGCGGAGGTCCGGCACGACTATTCCAGCCGCAGCAGCCGGCCGACGATCGGCGTCGCGCCGGGCTTTGCCTGCGCGTCGACCCGGAACACGATTTCCGACGATTTGAACGAGGCGGCGTAGAGACCGCCGGGGACCAGGGCGACGTTCTCGCCGGCGAAATCGACGAACTTGCCCTTGAGCTGGGTGCCGCCGAGCGCGATCTGGTGACGCTCGCCGGCGAGGTCGAGCCGGCGCACCACCAGCGTGCCGCGGCCCTTGGCCTGCACGAACGGTGAGGCGCCGTAGATCGTCAGCTGCGGCTCGGGCAGCGAAGCGGTTTTGGCGCTGCGGAGCAGGGTGGCGGCGACGGCGCTGGTGTCCTTGGTGGTGGCGTTGGCCTGGTTGGAATCGCAGTTCGTCTTCTCTGCCTTGAGGACGGCTTGATCGACCATGCTCTCCTCGTTGCCGACGACAACGGTGCCGGCGCCGCTGATGGTCTCGCGCCGGCAGGACTTCAAATAGCTGAGCACGACGGAGCCGCCGTCGGCGATCTTGATGACGGACCTGGCCGTCACATAGTCCATGAATTCGGCGCCGGTCACCTTGCCCTTGATGTCCTCGACCACCGCAACCGGTGAATCCGCCGCGGCGGGAGAAGCCAGCGTCAGCAGGCCGAGGCAGGCAACAATCGCACGTTTCATTTTGGTCCCCATTGGAAAGCGCAGGTTCTTTAGTCTCGCCAGCGCCAAAATGGTTTCATGGATGAATCAAAATAATTGGCCGGGTCCGCGGGCGGAACCGACCGATATCACCTAACGGTTGGCGAGGACAACCATGGCGATGCGGCGGATCAAGCCCCATGCGGATTGCTTTCACGCAATACTGTCGGGATTGTGATGCCAGCGGGTTTCGTCCTGTTGTAGCACAGCTCTTCTGTCGCCATCCCAGGCTGAAATCCGCGGCGCAACCGCGCGGCGCAGGGAGCAAGTGGCCGGGAGCAAGTGAGAGGGAGCTGGACGTCATGGCTTTTCGCTTCACCGCGCGGCGTCATATGCAACTCGCCATCACGCTTGTCATGCTGTCTTGCGTGGCCGGCGTGCGCGCCCAGGACGCAAGCCCGACGGCCGCGCAGCAGCAACCCGCCGCGACGCCGACGCCCGGGCCAACGCTTCCGCCGCAACCGCCGCAGGGACAGAAGGGCGGCGGACGGCGCGGCGACGCCGCCACGCCGCAACCGGTTTCCGATCAGCACCGGCTACCGCCGGATTCCACCACCAAACAGACGCTGGCGCTGCCCGGGCGCACGCTGGCTTTCACCGCGACCGCAGGTTCGATCCGGCTGTTCGACGAAAAAGGCGAGCCGCAGGCCGACATCGCCTACACCTCCTACCAGCTCGACGGCACCGATCGCGGCACGCGGCCAGTCACGTTCCTGTTCAATGGCGGGCCGGGCGCATCATCGGCGTGGCTGCAGTTCGGCACTGCCGGACCGTGGCGGCTGTCGATTACAGGAGATGGCGCGATTGCTTCCGCTTCGCCCGAGCTTGTGCCCAATGCCGAGACCTGGCTCGACTTTACTGATTTGGTCTTCATCGATCCCGTGAGCACCGGCTATAGCCGCTTCGTCGCGACGGGTGAGGACGCGCGCAAGCGGTTCTTCAGCCTGGATGGCGACGTCAGTTCGATCGCGCTGGTGATCCGGCGCTGGCTCGAAAAATACGACCGGCTGCTGTCGCCGAAATATGTCACCGGCGAAAGCTATGGCGGCATCCGCGGCCCGAAGATCGTCCGCAACCTGCAGACCCAGCAGGGCGTCGGCGTGCGCGGGCTGATCCTCGTCTCTCCCTTGCTCGACTACCGCGAATTTTCCGGCTCCAGCCAGCTCCAATATGTCCACCGGCTTCCCACCATGGCCGCGGTGGCGCGCGAAGCGAAGAGTCCGGTGAAATGGGCCGATCTCGCCGATGTTGAACGCTACGCGCGCAGCGAATTTGTCAGCGACCTGCTCAAGGGGCAGGCGGACACCGAGGCCACCAACCGGCTCGCCGACAAGGTCGCGTCGTTGACCGGCATCGATCAGGCCGTGAGCCGCCGGCTTGCCGGACGCTTCGAGGTCGGCGAATTCCGCCGCGAGTTCGACCGCCGCAACGGCCGGGTGACCGGACGCTATGACGCGTCGGTGTCGGGCTTCGATCCCTATCCGGATTCGGACTCCTCGCACTTCGGCGATCCGTCCGGGGATTCGCTGATGGCGCCGTTGACCAGCGCCGCCGTCGATCTCACCACGCGCAAGCTGAACTGGCGGCCGGACGGCTCGTACCATCTGCTCAACGGCAGCGTCCTCAGTTCCTGGGATTTCGGCCGCGGACCTGCCGAGTCGGTTTCCCAATTGCGGCAGATTCTCGCGCTCGACCCGAAGATGAAATTGCTGGTCGGGCACGGCCTGTTCGATCTCGCCACGCCGTATTTTGCCTCGAAGATCATCCTCGACGGGTTGCCGGCCTTCGCCAGTCCGAACCGTGTCAAACTCGTGGTCTATCCCGGCGGCCACATGTTCTATTCACGCGATGCGGCACGGCAGGCGTTTCGCAGCGAGGTGCAGGCGGTGATGAAGTGAGGGGACCTTCGCCACTTGCCGTCATTGCGAGGAGCGAAAGCGACGACTTGTCCGCCGTAGCTCGAAGAGCGAAGGAGGAAGCAATCCATGGGCCGGCTTGGCGCGGTATGGATTGCTTCGCTTCGCTCGCAATGACGCCTGTGCGTCACCATAATTCTTCTTGAGAGACCGAGTGGACAATCCGCACGAAGCGTGAGTCCCCGTCTTGATCGGCGCATTTTAGTACCTACATGCACTGTGCGGCGGCGCCTCGCGCTGTCGCTGCCCTCTTTTGGGGCGTTTCCTCCCTAGACTTGGGCCGCTTGTTCATTCAAGCGGCCCTTTTTTCGTTTATGCATGGGTATGCGACAAAAAAACCCGACGGGCAAATCACTTCCGATTTACGGAAATCGTGTCAAGCAGATAAATTCCGTAAATCAAAAATATTTCTGTTGTCGGCCGACCCAAATCAGTGCGCATCTATCGCCATCCCGTCCTACTCAGAAGGGCGTCGGCCGTCGTCACGGACGTTGGGCGGGTTGCGGTGGACGCTTGTTTACGCTGAGACGACGGCGTGGAT
>NZ_JAFCME010000014.1 GCF_018130065.1 Bradyrhizobium sp. AUGA SZCCT0158
CTCGCCGGCGGCGTCCACCGCCTCGACGGCCAGCTCATGGTCGTCCTCGATGTCGATCGCGTCCTCGAAATCGTGCCGGATCTGATGGCGGCATAAGAAGCAGAAGCAAGGCGAAGCGTACGTAACGTTTGGAAACGCCCCCCTTTGGGGAATGGAAGTAGAGGCCGAAAATGAGAACATGTCTCGTCGTCGATGACTCAAGCGTCATTCGAAAGGTCGCACGCCGTATCCTGGAAGGTCTTGATTTCCAGATTATCGAAGCCGAGGACGGCGCGAAAGCGCTGGACGCCTGCAAGCGCGCCATGCCCGAGGCCGTCCTGCTCGACTGGAACATGCCCGTGATGGACGGTTATGAATTCCTCGGCAATCTGCGCCGCATGCCCGGCGGTGATGCGCCCAAGGTGGTGTTCTGTACCACCGAAAATGATGTCGCGCACATCGCACGCGCGCTGCACGCCGGTGCCAACGAATACATCATGAAGCCGTTCGACAAGGACATCGTCACCGCGAAGTTCCAGGAAGTCGGCCTGATCTGATCTGCGCAGCATGATCCGGAAAAGTGGAAACCGGTTTTTCGAAAAGATCATGCTCAAATAAGAAGTGCTTCGATCCGGCGGCTCAACGGCCCTCGGCCTTTCCTTGCTAAGTGTGCCGTTCGAGTCGTTCCTGGTGAAGTAATGAGTACTGCGTTGATAAGTGCCCCGGCTCCGACTTCGACACGGCAGGACAAGCTGCGTGTTATGGTGGTCGACGACAGCGTCGTCATCCGCGGGATGATCTCGCGCTGGATCGGAGCTGAGCCGGATATGGAGGTCGTCGCCTCCCTGCGCACCGGCCTCGACGCCGTCAACCAGCTCGAACGCATCAATCCCGACGTCGCCGTGCTCGATATCGAAATGCCGGAGCTCGACGGCATTTCCGCGCTGCCGAAACTGCTGGCGAAGAAGCGCGATCTCATCATCATCATGGCCTCGACGCTGACCCGCCGCAATGCGGAGATCAGCTTCAAGGCGCTCTCGCTTGGCGCCTCCGACTACATTCCAAAGCCCGAAAGCACGCGCGAGGCTTCCGCCGCCGAAACTTTTCGCCACGATCTGATTCAGAAGATCCGTCACCTCGGCGCCAAGATCCGCCGCAGTGCGCATGCACACGCGCCGGCGAGTCCGCCGCTGGCGCCGGCTCACCACGACAAGCTGCGGGAAACCGCAGCCCGTGCGCCGTTGGCTTCGCCGGCACCGGCTGCACATCCGGCGCCGACACGCCGTCCGTTCAGCATGCTGGCGCCGCGCGTGCTCCTGATCGGCTCGTCGACCGGTGGCCCGCAGGCGCTGATGTCGCTGGTCACCGAAATCGGGCCGGTGATCGACCGTTTCCCGGTTCTGATCACGCAGCATATGCCGCCGACCTTCACCACGATTCTCGCCGAGCATCTGGCGCGTTCGAGCCGGCGGCCGGCGCATGAGGCGGTCGATGGCGAAATCGTCAAGGCCGGCCAGATCTATCTCGCGCCGGGCGGCCGTCACATGAAAGTAGTGCGTCATGGCGCCGAGGCGGCAATCGCGCTCGACGACGGACCGCCAGTGAATTTCTGCAAGCCTGCGGTCGATCCGCTGTTCACCTCCGCGATCGATGTCTGGCAGGGCGGCATCATGTCTGTGATCCTGACCGGCATGGGCTCCGACGGCATGCGCGGCGGCAAGGATATCGTCGCGGCCGGCGGCAGCGTGATTGCCCAGGACGAGGCGACGAGTGTGGTGTGGGGCATGCCGGGTGCGGCCGCGAATGCCGGCATTTGCGCCGCGATATTGCCGCTCAATCAGATCGCGCCGAAACTGGTTCGGTTGTTTTCGGGAGATCGTTCGTGACGCCTCAGGACTATGAGTATCTGCGTAAGCTTCTGAAAGAGCGTTCCGGGCTGGACCTGTCCGCCGACAAGCAATATCTGGTCGAGAGCCGTCTGGTGCCGCTGGCACGCAAGGAGAGCCTTGCCGGTATCCCCGAGCTCGTTCAGAAGATGAAGGTCGGCGCCGAGGCGCTGACGGCCGAGGTGGTCGAAGCGATGACCACCAACGAGACCTTCTTCTTTCGGGACAAGCTTCCGTTCGATCATCTGAAAGAGGCGGTTCTTCCGGCGCTGGCGCAGGCGCGCGCGGCGCGTCGTTCCCTGCGCATCTGGTGCGCGGCTTCCTCCACCGGGCAGGAGCCATATTCGATTGCGATGTGCCTGAAGGAGGCCGGCGCCATGCTGGCGGGCTGGCGCACCGAGATTGTCGCGACCGACCTTTCGCTCGCCGTGCTGGAAAAATCCAAGGCCGGCATCTTCAGCCAGTTCGAGGTGCAGCGCGGCCTGCCGATCCAGATGCTGGTGAAATATTTCACGCAGAATGGCGAGCTGTGGCAGCTCAACGCCGACATCCGCAGTATGGTGCAGCACCGTCAGTTGAACCTGCTGCAGGATTTTTCTCACCTCGGCACGTTCGACGTGATCTTCTGCCGCAACGTCCTGATCTATTTCGACCAGGACACCAAGGCCAAAATCTTCGAACGCGTCTCGCGGATGCTGGAGCCCGATGGCGTGCTGGCGCTGGGGGCTGCCGAATCCGTGGTCGGAATCACCAACGCCTTCAAGCCGTATCCGGATCGCCGTGGGCTCTATCGTCCAAATGCCGCACCAACTGTTGTGTGCCCCGGGGTAGCGACCCTCGTGCCGCAGGCGCCAAGGTCGGTGGCGTCGGCACGCTGATCTAATCGGTCTATCGACATCAGCTAGAGGATCGCGTGCGGCACGAACCGTGACGTGTTGCCGGTGATCGGATTCTCGTCCTCGCGGATCGATAGTCCGCACGGTGTGTGATCGATCAGCCAGCTTCCGAGCACCGGGTATTGGTCGGAAAAGCTCGGCAGCGACGCGAAACCCTGCAGGATGAATCCTTCCGCCCCATACGGGCCTTGCTGTTCCATCAGCGTCGAGCCGGCGCTGACGAGCGTAACATTGGCGCCTTCGCGCGAATAAAGCGGCTTGCGCACGAAGGAGGAGCCGAGCATTGCCGCCTTCGGATCGTCCTCGAAATAGGCCGGCAGCAAATTGGGGTGTTTTGGGAACATCTCCCAGAGCAGCGGAAGAATGCCCTTGTTGGACAGGATCGCTTTCCACGGCGGCTCGAGCCAGCGCGTCGGCGCGCTCGACAGATTTGCGCCGAACGTGTCTTGAAACATCCATTCCCAGGGGTAGAGCTTGAAGGCAAGCTCAATGCCGCGATCCTCGAGATCGACGAACCGGCCATCGCCCCCGAGGCCAACGTCCTTGATGTCCATCAGCGTGGTCTTCAATCCGGCCTGACTCGCGGTGTCCTGCAGATAGGCCAGCGTGCCGGCGTCCTCGGCATTGTCGGTCATCCCGGTCAGATGCAGGTGCTTTGCGCCGCCGTGTTTTCTCCAGGCGTCGATCAGCCGTTCATGGATCGAGTTGAACTGGTCGGCGCGCTTCGGGATGATGTTGCGCTCCATCGCCTGTTCGAGCCAGGTCCACTGGAAAACCGCCGCTTCGAAGATCGAGGTCGGCGTATCCGCGTTGTACTCCAGCAGTTTCGCCGGGCTCCAGCCGTCGTAGCTGAGGTCCAGCCGGCCATAGAGACTTGCGTCGCGGCGGTGCCAGCTCTCCGACAGCAGCGGCCAGAAGGCTTCTGGTATTTTCAGCCGGCGGAGATGTCTTTCGTCGTTGATCGCGCGGCCGACCACCTCGAGGCACATCGCCTCGATCTCGCCGGTGGGCGCCTCGATCCGCCGTTCAATTTCGTTCAGCGTGAACGCGTAATAGGCCCGTTCGTCCCAATAACGCTCGCCGTCGATAGTGTGAAAAGTGAAGCCGGCGCTTTCGGCGGTGGCACGCCAGTCGTCACGTTCGGGGCAGGAGATGCGCTGCATGGAATTCAGCCACCCGAGAAGCCGACGGCGTGCCCGAACGAACCGAAGCCGCCGCGCTGCGCGCTGTGCGAGCCGGAGTCGGAGATGCCCGAGGATGAAGAGGATGAATGGCTCGTGGACGAATCGCTGCCGTAATAGCTGCTGCGTGAGGATGAGGACCATCCACCACCGGAGCCGCCGGAGCTGCTGGATGAAGATCCGCGCTGCTGGCATTCGGCGGCGCTGTTTTGCAGCAGCGACGGCTGCGGTGTGTTCGGCGAAGGCTCGCATTTGTTGCGCGGCATCAGCGTGTAGGCGACGCTGCCGACCGCAAGCGTGCCCATCAGAAACAGCGCGACGTGGCCGGAACGCTTGGCCGGCGGGCCCGACGACTGCGGCACAGGCGGCACCGATGGTTTGCGCGTCCCGAATTCGCTTGTGCGTTTGGGGGGCTTGTTCGCCATGGTCAGTAGATCATGCTGGCAGCGTTGAGTGCGCCCGCGGCCAGCGAGGCTAGGCCAAGCCAGATGGCGGCGGCAAGTTCGCCGCCTGCGATGCGCTGCGACAGGTTCGGCACCGGTATCTTGACGAGATAAAAGACGATGATCTGCACGATCAGCGCGACGACAGCCCAGATCAGGCAATCCCAGACATTGGCGGAATGGGCGATGGCGCTGACCAAAGGCAGCGCGAAGCCGAGCAGGCTGAGCCCCAACGCGATCGCCGCTGCCGGATTGTTGTCGCGGATCAGCAGGAACTCGTCATGCGGCGTGACACGGGTATAGGCGAAGAGGTAGGCGGCCACGGCGACCAGCGCCGTACAGAAATAGACCAGAAACGCCGGCAGCCCGGCGAGGGATTGCAAGATCATTGATGACGCCCCGACTCGACCCATTCCCACGTTCGCACGACCCATTGGTCGGTGCATCGGAGGTGTCGGTTCAATCCCAAAGAATCTGCCAAACAACATTCCGCCCAAACAAAAACCCCGCCATTCGCGGCGGGGTCCAGTCGGGAGGAGTGAGCCTTGCGGCTCGCCGTAAACCCTGGTCAGGCGGGAATGCGTTCTTCCTGCTCGTGCGGCTCGCGCAGCACGTAGCCGCGGCCCCACACGGTCTCGATGAAGTTGCGGCCTTCGGAAGCGTTCGCCAGCTTCTTGCGCAGCTTGCAGATGAAGACGTCGATGATCTTCAGCTCGGGCTCGTCCATGCCGCCGTAGAGGTGGTTGAGGAACATTTCCTTGGTGAGCGTGGTACCCTTGCGGAGCGAGAGCAGCTCCAGCATCTGGTATTCCTTGCCCGTCAGATGGACGCGCTGGCCACCGACTTCGACGGTCTTGGTGTCGAGGTTGACGACGAGATCGCCGGTCTGGATCACCGATTGCGCATGACCCTTGGAACGGCGCACGATCGCGTGGATGCGGGCGACCAGTTCGTCCTTGTGGAAGGGTTTGGTCATGTAGTCGTCGGCGCCAACGCCGAGACCCTTGACCTTGTCCTCGATGCCGGCGAGGCCGGAGAGGATCAGAATGGGGGTCTTGATCTTCGACACCCGAAGCTGCTTGAGCACGTCGTAACCGGACATGTCGGGCAAATTGAGGTCGAGAAGGATAATGTCGTAATCGTAAAGCTTACCGAGATCGACGCCTTCTTCTCCGAGATCCGTCGTATAGACGTTGAAACTCTCGGATTTAAGCATCAGCTCGATCGACTGCGCGACGGCGCTGTCATCTTCTATCAGCAAAACGCGCATGCCAGTCCCCTATAGTCGCCGCTCCGGGCGTCAGGTCGGCCGCACTTGCGGCACTCAAAACGCCTTTGAACAACTGATTCGGATCCTGACGACATATGGTTAACAAATACTGATTCGTGTTCGCAAGCTCTAACCGTGCAATTTTTATCGAATCGCCGTAAGATGTTGCGTCGAAGCAGCTTTTCCTTACCGTTCTCGTTCAAGTTCCACATTAAGAGACGGGCCTAACCGACTCCCGCGACTCATCCTTCTTCTGATGGGCGAGCGCTCTCAGTCACCAAAGACAGTGACGCAATGATTAACGATGCGGGTAAACACGAGGTTAAGCGCCCCTTTCAAACACGCGGAAACTTAAGGTTTTCGCAATGAAGGCACTCGCGGAACAGATCGGCGACGTCGACGGCGTCAATATATATGGCCGTGTGATCGGCGTGCGCGGGCTGATGGTCGAGATCGCGGGACCGATCCATGCGATGTCGGTCGGCGCCCGGATCGTGATCGAGACCGGCGGCAGCTTCATTCCGGCCGAGGTGATCGGCTTCTCCGGGAACAATGCGGTGGTGATGCCGTTCGCCGGCCTCGAGGGCGTCAGGCGCGGCTGCCGCGCCGTGATCGCCAATGCCGCGGGGCAGGTGCGGCCCTCGCCATCCTGGCTCGGCCGCGTGCTCAACGCGATGGGGGAACCGATCGACGGCAAGGGGCCGCTGACGCAGGGGCCATCGCCGATGCCGTATCGGAACTCGCCGCCGCCAGCGCATTCGCGCCAGCGGGTCGGCGCCCCGCTCGATCTTGGCGTGCGCGCCTTGAATACGTTCCTGACCTGCTGCCGCGGCCAACGGCTCGGCATCTTCGCCGGATCCGGCGTCGGCAAATCGGTGCTGCTGTCGATGCTGGCGCGTAACGTCGATGCCGATATCACGGTCATCGGGCTGATCGGCGAACGCGGCCGCGAGGTGCAGGAATTCCTGCAGGACGACCTTGGCGACGAGGGCCTGGCGCGTTCGGTCGTGGTGGTGGCGACCTCAGACGAGCCAGCCTTGATGCGCCGGCAGGCGGCCTATCTGACGCTCGCGATATCAGAATATTTTCGCGATGAAGGCAAGGACGTGCTGTGCCTGATGGATTCGGTGACGCGCTTTGCGATGGCGCAGCGCGAGATCGGGCTGTCGGCGGGTGAGCCGCCGACCGCCAAAGGCTATACGCCGACGGTGTTCACTGAACTACCGAAGCTCCTGGAGCGGGCAGGGCCGGGCACCAGCACCGGTACCATCACCGGCATTTTCACCGTGCTGGTCGACGGCGACGATCATAACGAGCCGATTGCGGACGCGGTGCGCGGCATCCTCGACGGTCACGTCGTGATGCAGCGATCGATCGCCGAGCGCGGGCGTTTTCCCGCGATCAACGTCCTCAAATCGGTCTCCCGCACCATGCCGAAATCGGCCGATCCGGCCTATCTGCCCGTGATCATGCGGGGGCGCCAGGTGATGGCGACCTACGCCGATATGGAGGAACTGATCCGGCTCGGCGCGTACCGGGCGGGGTCGAGCCCGGAGGTCGACGAGGCGATCCGGCTGCACGAGCCACTGGAAGGGTTTTTGCGGCAGGGCAAGGGCGAAAAAGCAAGCCTCGCCGACGGCTACCAGCAATTGGCGCAGATCCTGACTAGTTTGGAAACGGAACGCTAACTTTGTCAGGCCATCATCCCCGGCACATGAATAGTCTGGCTGGCGGGGCCCCCGGGGGAAGCCGGCTTTGTCCCGCGTTAAGATTGGGACTTCTGGGGAGTATGAGTCGATGAAGTCACGTGAAACGCTGATCCGCCTGAAGAAGTTTCAGGTCGATGAGAAGCGCCGAAGGGTTACCCAGATCGAAGGCATGATCGCTGATTTCCAGCGCATGTCTGTCGACCTCGAGCGCGAAATCCAGACCGAGCAGGACCGGGCCGGCATCAACGATCCGACCCATTTCGCCTATCCGACCTATGCCAAGGCGGCGATCCAGCGGCGCGAGAACCTGACCCGTTCGGCCGACGAACTGCGCATCCAGCTCGAGGATGCCAAGAGCCTGCTCGGCGAAGCCTTCGAGGAGCTCAAGAAGGTCGAACTGCTGGACGAGCGTGACCAGGCGCGCGAACGCGCCGAGGAGAACGCCCGCGAGCAGGCCGACATGGACTCCATCGGTCTGATGCGCGCCCGGCTCGGCGCCATCGCCTGACGCCTGACCTTCTCTCATCCGATCGATCGAAAACCCGGGCCGCAAGGTCCGGGTTTTTCTTTGATAATGTCCACAGACAAGGCGTCTTGGTGGCTGGTTTGCTGCAGGGTATGCTAGGAAGATTCTCGATGCTCCCGGCGTAAAGCGCGATGGGGGATCGCGATTTTGGGGGACGCTGAATGCTGACGCCAGCCGAGCTGGTTTGGCTGATTGCCGCTGTTGCGAAGGGGGATGAAGCTGCTTTCGAGCGGCTTTACGCCGCCACGCGCGCGAAACTCTTCGGTGTCGTCCTCCGTATCTTGCGCCGACAGGATCTCGCCGAGGAGGTCATTCAGGAGGCCTACGTCAAGATCTGGAACAGCGCCGGACAATTCAATCCGGCGCTTGCTTCACCGATAACGTGGATGGCGGCGATCGCGCGCAACCGGGCGATCGATGTCGTGCGCAAGAAGACCGAGGCCTCGATCGAGGAGGAGCCGACCGCGATGGAAGTGGCCGCCGATTCACCCGATCCGCTGGCGCGGCGCGAGATGACGGAAGAGCTGAAGCGGCTCTTGGAATGCGTCGGCCGTCTGGAGCCGGATCGGCAGAAGCTGGTGCTGCTGGCCTATTACAACGGCTGGAGCCGCGAGCAGCTGGCCGCCAAGTTCGAGACGCCGGTGAATACGGTGAAGACGTGGCTGCGCCGCAGCATGATGGATATCCGGGAGTGTCTCGGGCTTTGAGTTTTGAAATGAGCTATTTGAAAGGTGTCCTGGACGTTAGATGATGGCCCATAGCGAAGACCATATCGCGCTCGCCGCGGAATATGCGCTCGGCACCCTCGACGCCGACGAGCGCGCGCAGGTCGAAGCCATGATGGCCGTCGACACGGAATTCACCGCCGTGGTCCAGGCGTGGGAGTACAGGCTCGGCGTCCTCAACCAGATGGTCGGCTCGGTCGAGCCGCGGCCGATCGTCTGGGAGAATATTCAACGCGCGATCGGACATGCCGGACCGCAGGTGCCGCTGGCGCTGCCGGAAGCCGCCGCTGCTCCGCCGCCGGAAGCCGCCGCGCCTCCGCCGCCGGTGGATCCCCTGATGGCCGAAATGACCCAGGCCGCTGATAATTCCAACGTCGTCCAGTTGTCGGGCCGGGTGAAGCGCTGGCGCAATCTGGCGTCGTTCGCGACGGCTGCGGCCGCGGCGCTGATCGCGATGCTCGGCCTGCAGGTCTATTCGCCGGACTCGCTGCCCAACGCGCTGCGTCCCAAGATCCGCACGCAGGTGGTCGAGGTCAAGACGCCGCCGCTGCCGGCGCCGCCGTCGGCGCAGTACGTTGCGATCCTGCAGCGGAACGGCGGTTCGCCGGCGTTCATCCTCACGGTCGACGCCGCCACCAAGAATTTCACGGTCCGCAAGGTCAACGCCGATGCGGAGGCCGGCAAGAGCTTCGAGCTTTGGCTGGTCTCCGACAAGCTGCCGCAGCCGCGCTCGCTCGGTGTGATCGGCGGCAGCGAGTTCACCGCGCGCAACGTGCTGGCGTCCTACGACGCCGGCACGATCAACGCCGCGACCTACGCGGTGACGGTCGAGCAGGCCGGCGGATCGCGTGACGGCAAGCCGAACTTGCCGCCGGTCTTCGCCGGCAAGCTGATCGAGACGGTGCCGGCCTCTCCGACGCGCTGACTTTGGACCCCTGTAATTGGGGACCCCCATAAAGAGAAAACGCCCGTGGGGAGCGGGCGTTTTCGTAGTCAACTTGGGGGTAGTTGGGGTCTTCTAGTACTTCACGTGGCGACTTTGGGGGGCTGTAAAGAGCCGCGTGAATTCGTGAATTCCTTTTGTTAGCGTACGACCGAATTGCCCGAGCTCGTGACCACGACCGGCTTGCCGGCCTTCATCACGCGGGTGCTCGCGGTCTGCTGGAAACCTTCCTCCGAAGTGGTGCGTGCCGAGATGCCGAAGCCGGCGACCAGGATGCCCACGACCAAAGCTACGACCACAATCTTGAGATGGGTCGTGCGGTCTGCGCTGTAGATCGAGTGGTTCATGGAAGTCTCCTGCCCGCCTTCCCCTGTGTCGAATTAGACAACCAACTCGACAAACAGGTTCAACGTCTCGGCACAGGAAACGTAGGAATTCGCGGTTTCGTTCCACAGATGCGATCACAAGCCAGTGAAAAGACTTGAACGGCCGCGATCGCTGAGCGGTGATGGCTGCCTAAAATGACAAATAACAAAACAATTACAGATTGTTAGCCGTGCACTGCCTGTCGGGACGCAAAATCGACCACCTTGCCGGATTGTAACAAACCGTTTGCCTGTGGCGAAAATGCCTCGCGGCCCCCTTGTCGATTTTCGCGGCGGAACTAAACGCTGCCGACCGTTTTCAGCCGGGCGCGAGGGTGGATTTCGGCCTGCGACAGCACGGTGGTCTGGGCGCGGAACCGCTCCACCAGCGAACGCACGAACGGGCGGATCGCCGCCGACGTCACCAGCACCGGCGCCTCGCCTTCCTGGGCGGCGCGCTCGAAGCTGACGCGCACCGCGGTCATGAACTCCGACAGTTTTGACGGCTGCATGGCGAGGCTGCGGTCTTCGCCGCTGCCGACGATCGATTCGGCGAACGCCTGCTCCCAGCGCGCCGACAGTGCGATCAGCGGCAGGTAGCCGTTGTAGGAAGTGTTCTGCGCGCAGATCTGCCGCGCCAGCCGGGCGCGGACGTGCTCGACCATGGTGGCGGGGTTGCGCGAGAACGCCAGCGCGTCGGCAATGCCCTCCAGGATGGTGGAGAGGTCGCGGATCGAGATCCGCTCTGACAAGAGCAGCTGCAACACGCGTTGAATGCCCGACATGGTGACCTGGCTCGGCACGATGTCCTTGACCAGTTCGCCCTGTTCCTTCGGCAGGTCCTTGATCAGCTTCTGCACCTCGCCATAGGACAACAGGTCCGACATGTTGTTCTTCAACAGCTCGGTCAGATGCGTCGACAGCACGGTCGCGGCGTCGACGACGGTATAGCCCTTCAGCGACGCCTCTTCCTTCAGGCTGGCATCGACCCAGGTGGCGGGCAATCCAAAAGTCGGTTCGACGGTGTGGATGCCGGGCACGCCGACCTGGTTGCCGGCGGGGTCCATGACCATGAACTGGTTCGGCCAGATCTTGCCGCTGCCGGCGTCGACTTCCTTGATCTTGATCATGTAGGTGTTGGCCTCGAGCTGGACGTTGTCGAGGATGCGCACCGCGGGCATCACGAAGCCCATTTCGACCGCCAGCGAACGCCGCAGCGCCTTGATCTGTTCGGTGAGGCGGTCGGTGCCGTCGGGGCCGTTGACCAGCGGCAGCAGCGCATAGCCGAGCTCGATCTTGAGATCGTCGATCTTGAGCGAGTTGGCGATCGGCTCTTCCGCCGCCGCGCTGGCAGCCGCCGCGGCAATGTCGGGCGCGGCGAGTTCGGCAGCTTCAGCGGCCTTGGTGACGCGGTTGTGGTTGCGCGCCTTCCAGGCCAGGTAAGCGGCGCCGCCGCCGAGCGCCACGAATGGCAGCATCGGAATACCCGGCAGCAAGGCCAGCACCAGCATCACGCCGGCCGACATGCCGAGCGCCTGCGGATAGCCGGAGAGCTGCTTCATCAGCGCCTTGTCGGCGGCGCCGGTGATGCCGGCCTTGGAGACGAGCAGGCCCGCCGCGGTCGAGACGATCAGCGCCGGCACCTGGGTGACCAGGCCGTCGCCGACGGTCAGGATGGTGTAGGTGCGGGCGGCATCGCCAAAGCTCATGCCCTGCTGGGCGACGCCGATGATGATACCGCCGATGACGTTGATGAAGACGATCAAGAGGCCGGCGATGGCGTCGCCGCGCACGAATTTCGAGGCGCCGTCCATGGCGCCGAAGAAGCCGCTTTCGTCTTCCAGTTCCTTGCGGCGCCGCTTGGCGGTGGCTTCGTCGATCAGGCCGGCGGACAGATCCGCGTCGATCGCCATCTGCTTGCCGGGCATCGAGTCGAGCTGGAAGCGGGCCGCGACTTCGGCGATACGGCCCGAACCCTTCGTGATGACGATGAAGTTCACGATCACCAGGATCGCGAACACGATAATTCCGATCACGAAATTACCGCCCATCACGAAATTGCCGAAGGCCTCGATGACGTGGCCGGCCGCCGCCGTGCCCTCATGGCCGTGGCTCAGGATCAGCCGGGTCGAGGCCATGTTCAGCGACAGCCGCAGCATGGTCGAGATCAACAGGACGGTCGGAAACGACGAGAATTCCAGCGGCGCCTGGATGAACAGCGCCGTCATCAGGATCAGGATCGACACCGTGATCGAGATCGCCAGGAACAGGTCGAGCACGATCGCGGGCAGGGGGAGGATCAGCACCACCAGGATGGTGAGGACGCCGAAGGCGAGGGCGAGATCGCCGCGCCGGAGCATGGTGCCGATTTCACTGAAGCTGGGGAAGCCGCCGCTTGCCCCTGTGCCCTGACCTGCCGTGACGTCGACCATGCTTGCAGCTCCTCGCGAATGGCGGCCGCGGCCGCCAGACGTCTTCGCGGCGGCCGAAGGGCCGCCGCTCCGTAAGTGAGGCACCGCACTGGCGTCCACGGGGTTCCTCCCGTTCTACGCGGCTGACGACACTCGACTTCACTGGGCAAATTTTGCCCGGTGTATGGTTAGTAAAGGGTTAATTTCCGGGCTTTGGCCGTCGTTTGGCCGCCGGAGCACCCCTATCTCCGTCGTCCCGGCCTTGAGCTCAGATGCGCAATTGCGCATCGGGGGACCCATACGCCGCGGCGGCCGTTTTGAAAGACGATGTTCGACGACTTCCTTCCAATCACTGACTTCGGTGGTTATGGGTCCCGGATCGCGCTTCGCTTGTCCGGGACGACAGAGATGGACACACCACCGCGATCCCGCGACGCAAAGCGCCCGGGTGGTTCAATCCGTTCCTCCCAAAAACAAGGGAGCAGGGATGCCGGGTGCGCGCTGCACCCGCGGTCTCGTGTGCAATTGTGCAACAAGAGTGCGCACACGAGCATACAGGGCAGCGGAGAGCATCCGACATTCCCTGCGCAATGGCTTTACGGCTTATAACGCGCTCTCCCCGGCGAGACGGCCTCTATTGCCACCGTCGCCCCTCGGAAGCGTTAGCTCCCGAAAGACTTGACGCCGTTACGGGCGCCAGGACCACACGTCTTTGCCGTACGCCTTTGTCGCGCGCGTCAAGCGCAACATCGGCGTCCACCACATCCCACCCCGCGTCCGGACGATCGCGATACGCCCCTCGTAGAGGGATGAGACGGGAGAGATATGCCAGGTGAGTTGGGGTGGCTGTCAAGAAGAATTTCCGTAAATCAGAAAATAACTTCCTGGGCACTTGGTGTGCCGTCGGCCGCGACGTTGAACTGCCACCTGGACCGAGCACCCCCGGCCCGGCGCCAAAACAATCCTTTGAACCTTTGCCCGCCCCTGCAGACAAATAACTACCGGGGGATTGCACTTTCCGGGGCTAGCACAGCGCCACTAAGCATCATTCGGCTTTGGGGCGCTGTTGCGTTAGTGGCCTATTTTGAATCTGCGAGTGGCCTATGTCGGTCACTACCCGTTCCTGCAAAGGAAGGTCTATGACCGAAGGGCGACGTTTCAAGCAAATCGACCCGCTCGACAAAGGCCTGTTGAAGGAAGCCGAGCGGCGCTGGAGAGAGGCTCGAATGGCTCTGCCCGGTGTGGTGGAGCGCGACAGGCTTGCTCGCGAAGCGCCACTAGCAGAACCGGCCTCTAGCAAGAGGGTTGCGGCACCCCGCCAGAAGGCTCTGACCAAAGCGTAGGGCCGCCTCTGGTGGCCTCTTTCTTGGAACCCGAATTTTGCAATCGCTCAATTTCATCAGGGCCGTAGGGCGAATTGAGCCGACCTGTCCGCCGTAGCTCAAAGTGCGAAGGCGGAAGGCGTAATCCGCCATTTGTCGTGGTTCGGACGGCGGATTACGCTGTCGCTAATCCGCTCCGTAGTTCTCCGTCCGTGAACGGAGTTTCCAACCCGGCGACTTTAGCAATCGTCCATGTCTCAATAGTCGCCTCACCCGGCCCGTTGTTCCAAACGACCACCAGCCCATCGCGCACTTCGAGGAAGGATGTTGGATTATCGGGCAACGTGACGACGGCCTTGCCTCCCGATGGGATGACTTTTTCCAACGTTTCGAGTTCAACGAATATCGTCAGTGGCTTGCGGGTGCCATTTTCAATCGGGAATTTCATGCTTTCACACTTTTGGGCCGCCTCGGTTGGCGGCTCTAATCACGAGCCAAGTTTGCTGCTATTAACATATGTTCGACGATCGCATCGAATTCCCCTTTGCCGACCCTATCCATTCGGCGGTTGAAATCCATCACTCACCAATAGGCTTGGCGCGCGGACTAAGGAAGATCGGGCTGCGGCATGACACGGAAACTGGCAGCCCTCATATTTCTTCTCTCGACATGCTGTGCGATTGCGGCCGACTCTGCATGGGACGTCCTGGAACGCTTGGCTTAACCGGCACATGGTCGGCCAACTGCGGTCAGCCCGCGACGGTCAGCGGCTTTCATACGATCTTCTCCAGGGATGCTGATGGGCTTGCAAGGCGCGAGCTGGATTTCGGCGCGAAATCGATTTATGCGACCATTGTTGACGGCGCAGAAATAATCTCATCTTCAATGCTGAAAATTACTGTCCGTAACGCTGATCCGAAATTTGCGGAATTCAATGGGAAGACCTTCTGGACTGTGTTTTTAAAGGAGAACGATCCTCAGACCGAAAAGGCTTTCCGCATTCGGTTTTTCCAATCCATAACAACTGAGGGCAAAATCGTCGTAAAGGACGGCATTGACTCGCGGTTTGGGAAGCCCAGCCCCTGGCTATACAAATGCCGCAGTGCGTTGTCATGAACCGCCATGGCTGGAAACGTGAGTGAGCCGAAGGCGTAATCCGCCGCTTTGGTTTTCGATCGAACGACGGATTACGCTGTCGATCATCCTACGCGCAACGCGCTCCAGATCGTCCCAGCGCTGACGAAAGCGCGACCGGCGCATTTTGACATGAAGCAAATGCCCACCATATGCTTCCCCGGAATCGACAAGAGGCAGCGGCGATGTTTGAGTGGCTGAAGGAAGGCGCGCGAGGCGCTGTCAGTGCAGCTACGAAAGGCGTGACCGAAGCTGCCGCTGCCTTGAAGGCGCTGGCTGACAGCATGGCCAGGCGCGCGGCAGAGGCCGCCGATCTTGGCAAGCTGCTCGACATTCTCGATAAAGTCCCGGGCGTCGATTTCCAAAGACGAGAGCCGGATGCCGCCTACCTCGCAACGATGATGGCTGCCTTTCAAATGGGCGAGCTGTCTCTCGTCGTTACCTGCACCGGCCCGAAATCGACGGATATCGAGATTTTGCGCATGATGCCGTTGGCCGCTGCGGAGGCCGACGCACTGGTCGGGTCACCCAAATTTGGCGCCACGGTGCTGGCCGAAGGGCAGGAAGGCCGCCCTGCCATCCAGATGCTCATGAACAGGGAAAATCTTGCGCAGAACTACCATCATGTATCGGTGGATGCCCTGATCAAGGGTTTGATGAAACCGATCGAAAACGTTCCGTTCGTCGGTGGCGTTTTAGCGGCCGCGTTGGGCCTTGTTGCGCGTCCGATCGCCAGGCTTATTCTGGATATTATTTTTACGCAGGCTGAAAACATCATCCGCTACGCGCGCGGTGGAAATGCCGTTCTCCCTGCTCCGACGGAGCAACCCCATCTCCCGAGTACAGTTGAGGAAAAACCTGATCTGGTAGCTGGGGCTGAGGAGGAGGAAAAAAGGGCCTTAGGGCAGATCGAGCCGCTGGCGAGCCAACAGGGGACAGCCGATGAAGTGTCTTCGGATATACGCAACCCCGGACGGTGAATCTCACTTCGGTGAAGTGGAAATCCCCATGACGGCAAAGGTGACCGTCGCTCCTGGTGCCACGCCGTTTCAAGTGTCCAGGCGCTATCCCGCGTCAAGCATGGAGTTCACGCAAATTCCTGCGGGCATGCGACAGGTTGATTGGCACACCGTTCCGGCGCGGGTGCGGCAGGTCTCTGCGGGCGAGTTCGTGCTGGTGGAGGACACACACACGGAAAGCGCCATCTGTCCCGTCACTCTACAGACGAGCAAACCGTTCTTTGGATCAGGCTACCCGACGGCCTCGATTTGCCGCCCGGATAGTTCGCAGGGAGCGCTACCGCCGACGACGCTGAAAGTCTGCAAATGGCCCATCGCAACATTGCTGCTATTGCACAAGGGCGGTCGGCATCGGAGCGAAGCGGACAGCGCCGAAGATTTATGAGCATGTGCCCTAGTTGCGCACCGTTATGGCCTTCCTGAAGGTCGCGGGGTCATCGAGGATCTTGACCAGATACTCAGCCACATCAGCGCGCGTGGCTGTGGAGGTGATGTTCCAGCGCAGGTCGGTGCCGGCCTTCAGGTTTCCGCGAGCAGGCTTGAATGTCAGCGTTGCCGGTCGAACGATCGTCCAATCGCAGTCACTCTCCCGGACGGCGGCCTCCTGCTTCTCCTTGTCTGCCATCACTTCCTTGAGTGCGAGCTTGACCAGGAAGCCTGCGCCGAAACTGCCGGTGCGGTAGCTCTCACCGACACTCACCGAACTTTCGACGATGAGCCGGCCGCGGCCTCGTGGCATGGCGGCCAGAATGTTCATGGTGCCCACCGAGCAAACCGGGACGCCGGGCTGGCGTCGACCCCGATCGTCCTTCGCCTGAGGTATCGCCCCCAACGTGCAGATGACCGCATCCATACCCCGAACCGCAGATGCCACCGAGGCTGGATCCATTGCATCGCCCTTGACGATTCTGAGTTTCGGATGCGTCAAGGGCATGCGCTTGATATCACGGACAAAGGCCGTGACGACGTGGCCTGCGGACAGAGCGGACTCAGCGACGAGCCGTCCCGTCGACCCCGTCGCACCAAAGACAACGACGTTCATCACACCCTCCCGTCGCGCGGCTTCGACGCGCCATCGCTGTGCGCAGTGGTTTGGTCCGTGAAGCCGGAAGCCTTCTTGCGTGGATACTCAGGCAGCAACAGCTCGGGGGATTGCCGGGCGCAGTTCAGGCGTTGTTGTTGCGACGACATGATGGAAAGGACTCCTTGGGTTGGCGGCCGCGGCATCGACGACGCTACGTTGCGGCGTGTTTGCGGTCGATTGGGCCGAGGAAGAGGGCGAGCCATACCAAGGTGTCGGTCCGCAGGGCGGATCGAGCCGGTTGTCCGCTGTCGCCCAAGGGGCGAAGACCGCCATTTTGTAGTCGGTTCGAACGGCGGATCACGCTGTCGCAAATTCGCCCTAATAGATCGGCCGCGACGAAACCGTTTTCCCGGATCGCGAAGTCGTCCTGAAACAGAGCGCCGGTAGCCTATGTCAGGTCAAACAAGGGGAAGCTCAACACAAGGGGAACGGTCATGTTAGTCGCCATCCTCAATTCGATTTACCGCCATTTCCTCACGGCTGCCATCGTTGGTATGGCCATGACCCAGGGGAGGCGGCGATGACCGAGCTCATAGCAGCCCTGTTGGCCTTCCTCAGCATCGGCGTTTTCGTGGCGCACGCGTTGGACGCCTATCGCACCGGCTAGGGCCGTAACGGCGGATTGCGCTGTCGCTCATCCGCCCTGCGCTGGCGAAGCGTCGCGGTCCGCTCACTCAGAACGGCTTGTCCGGGATCGCGACGCTGCGTGACAGCGGTCACAGTCCGCGGGATAGCGCCGCGGCATACTCGCTCCAGATCAACGGCGACATATAGCCAAACACGGAGCGGGACCATGCACAGCCAGACCTCGATCTTGCGCGATGCCGAACTCGACTTCGTGAGCGGCGGTGACAAGAACGCCAAGGGGCAGACGGTGCCCCACAAGGAACCCAGGCCGCCCGTCGTCAATACGCCGGTCGTGCCCGCTCTTTTGATCAAGTTCCATTTCTGACAGACCGCGCTCCTTGCGGGTCACGTCGCGCTTCCTGATTCCGTGATCAGGACCACCTCCAAAAGTGACTGAACTTGCTTCCCCGGCCCTCCGACCTATCCAAAGGCGTCCGAATTCCCCTCTGCGAGGGTTAGGTGGCCGAACCCGTCCTGGAAGCAATCTGCCACCTTCTCGCGGCGCTTTTCGAACTCGGCTCCGGCCTGCCACCGCTCAAACCAAAACCGGGCATGCCGAGCGTCCCCCAAGTCCCTGCAAAAAGACTGTCCTGATTCAGATTGACTGATGTCCTCGGTCTACCGGACGCTTGGTCCTGATCTACCCCGGAATTTCCCGAGGTTGACCGGCGGTCGCCGATGCGACAGTTTGGTGGCATTGATCGAACCTATTTTTCCCGATTGCTGATACCGACATGGATAACAGCGCCGAATATTGGCGGCGGGCGCTAGCGGCCCACGACCAAGCGCGACGGGCCACGAATGAGACGGACAGGGCTGCCTGGCGACGGATCGCCGAGAGCTTTACGACTCTCTTCCGGCAGGTTCAAAGTGAAGAAGCCGAAGGAGCAATGGCCGCTGTCGACTCGCTTGACGCAGCGACAAGCGACGATGCTCTGAAGAACTAGACTAGCGCCGGGGCCATGTTGCTGCGAGCCCGGACGGCGGATGACGCTGTCGCCAATACGCCCGACGCGCTGCTATTTTTTCTTCCAGAACCGCGCGAGGATTTTGGGCCTAGCTCGCTTGCTGACAAGTCTGGACCCGCTTGGCGGCGATGCTTGAATCCTGACCATCCAGCGATGCGTGATATCGCACCTCGGGCAGTGCAAGGTTTGCAACTCGAATCCGGGTTGATCTGGCTGCGTACGAACGAGGGTCAGGTCGCTGTGACAGGTAGGGCAATGCGCCGGTTCTCCAGCCTTCATTTTCCCAAGCCTCCCGAGGGAGCAACAGGCAGTAGGGTAGACCATAAGAAATTTGTGGCCAGATCAAGAAACGGAATTTGAGGGCCAGCCGAGCCGCGATTTGCGCTGTGTGTGCACAAGTGGACAGACCGGCAGTACCGGTGGCGTATTGTCCTGGCATCACCGCCCGGCCAGTGGCTTCCATCGGTGATGGACCACCGGTCGTGGCCCGCCTCCCCCAGGGAATGAGCAGCGCCATGCAGCGACGCATTTTCAAACAGACCGCCCCGCTAGATCAACGTTTGACGGAAGAGGCAGAACGCCTGCGCAAGGAAGCGCGCGGCACCCCGCCGGGCGTTGCGCGCGACGAGCTCATTCGCCGGGCGCGGCAGGCCGAGACGGCTTCGCACATGCAGGAATGGCTGGCCTCAGCGGGCCTGCAGGCCCCGCGGTAACGCCGAAGCCTGCGTCGATCAAGCCACGGCCTGTCACGCAGAAGCCGACGCCGATCCTGCGTGCCTGACGCAGCACCCTGCGCCAAATGTTCACTTTTGAACATTATTTCGGAACCAATCTTTCCAGCGTCACTTACTCTCCCGGAGGACTGCAACACTGCTGCAGGGAGCGGTTGAAGTGGATCATGCGGTTACCATACTGGTCGTCGAGGACGACCATCTCATCCAGGCCATGGTCGAAGATGCGCTTGCAGACGGCGGCTTCAAATCAGCCATCACAACATCCGGCGAGGAAGCCATTGCGCTGCTCCAGGGTGATGAAGCGCAATACCGGGCGGTCGTGACCGACATCAATCTGCTCGGAAGCCTGAACGGATGGCAAGTCGCTCGCGCGGCCAGAGAGACCGATCCGGCGATGCCCGTTATCTATATGACCGGCACTCACGAAGGGGAGTGGGCTTCCAAAGGCGTCCCCAACAGTGTTCTGCTCGCCAAACCCTTTGCCCCGGCACAGCTTGTGACCGCCATTTCCAATTTGCTCAATACCGGAACGCCGCCGACATAGGCGATGTGCCGCGGAAGCGGATCGATCTGCGCATCCGTACGGTCACCGGCCCATATTGAAATTGCGAGTGGCTTAATCGGCCGGTACCGTCGATCGCATGTGCAATCTCTATTCGATCACCACCAACCAGGAAGCGATCAGCCGGCTGTTTCGCGTCGTCAACCGATACGTCGGCAACCTCGCCCCGATGCTCGGCGTATTCCCCGACTATCCCGCGCCGGTCGTGCGCAACACCGATCACGGCACTGAGTTGGTGACGATGCGCTGGGGTATGCCGCCGCCACCGCGCACCGGCGGCCCGCCGGTCACCAACATCCGCAACACCTCCTCGCCGCACTGGCGCGGCTGGCTGAAGCCGGAAAACCGCTGCCTGGTGCCGGTGAACAGTTTTGCGGAATACGCGCCGGAGCCCGATCTGGAGACGAAAAAGAAGGACGTGGTCTGGTTCGCCCTCCATGACGATCGGCCGCTGTTCGCCTTCGGCGGCATCTGGACCGAGTTCAAGGGCGATCGCGGCACCAAGTCGAAGCCGATCCCCGGTCCGCACAACGTCTACGGTTTTCTCACGACGACGCCGAATGCGATCGTCGAGCCCGTTCATCCCAAGGCGATGCCGGTGATCCTGACGACCGACGAGGAACGCGACGTCTGGATGCGCGCGCCATGGGATGAGGCCAAGGGGCTGCAGCGGCCGCTAGCGGATGACGCGCTCAGGATCGTGGCGCGCGGTATCGACAAGGAAGACAAGGCAGCGGCAGGTTAAAACGAGCGCGGCGGGCAGGGCCGGATCACATTCCCTAGGGATCAAGCCGCGGCGGATTGCGGTTCCGGCCTGGCGGCCACCACGCCGGCGCGGCGGATATTCAGAATCTGCCACTTCGAGGTATCGAAGCAATCGGCGGCCTTCGCCTCCGCGGCGGCGGCATCCGGTGCCTGAATGGCGATGTGGAATGTCCTCGCACCGTCACTCAGCGTCATTCTGAAAACCTGCATTCTTGGGCGCCCTCCATCTGCTGAAAAGGTGGCGCGGGCAGGGTTAATTTTTCGTTACCGACGTTTGGGCTGTCGCTGATCCCCCACGCGCGGGTTTGGCTGTTTACTTGCCGTTAAGTCCCCGGCGCGACGATATTCGAATGAGGGTGCTGGCGGCCACGATCGTTGCTCTCCTTGTGCTCCATTTTGTGGACGAGCATTTCCATGGCTCGTACTATTCGCGCAGTGCGAAAGCCGTCATTTCTCAGATGGCAAGATCGTTCGGTTAGGCCGATCCAGGTCCTGCGAAGTCGTCCTGGTTCCGGCGTCATCCGCCCTTTGGTGTTCGGGGGGCGGACGGCGAATTGCGCGTTCGTCCATCCGCTCCAATAGTTCCGGAAATGAAACTCCGCGAGATCGACGAGTAGCGGAACAAAGCCGCTCCGTCGACGTAAGTCCGGATGGACAATTTGGAAAAGCGCAAGGAAGAGGCTTTGGTCGTGGTGTCACTGAGCACCGCGACGCTGATAACGTGCTTTGGTATCGCGCTTGCGTTGCTCTAGCGCCGCGCGCCTCGTTCGGCCTGAGTGGTCGAATTCCAGCCTGGCAGCCTCCTTGGCAGCGTCGCCCCCATAAGTTGCCTACAAGACAGACGAAGGCCGCAAATGTCTGCTAGATGACATTATCACCGCGCCGTCCGGGGCTTCTTTCGGTGACTGAGAGTTCGTCGCGCTCCCGCCTTCTCCAAAGAGAGCGCCATGCGCGGTCATCGAGAAAATCAACTTTTGTCCCGGCTCGATCGCGCCACCTTCGCGCACCTCGAGCCGCACCTCATCATCGCAGAACTGCGTCAGGGTTTTGCGATCGCGGAAACCCATGCGCATGTCCAGAGGGTATACTTCCCCCATGGCGGCATCATTTCCTGTGTCGTCGAGTTGTCCAACGGAGGCCGGATCGAAACCGGCATGATCGGCAGGGACGGTCAGTACGGCGCAGGCCCCGCGATGGATCACAAGATCTCCCTGAACCATGTCGTGATGCTGGTTGCGGGGTCCGCTTCGGTTGTCGATGCCGACCGGCTGCGCGATCTCACCCGGGAGAATCCTAAACTCCGGCAGATGCTGATGCACTATGAACAGTTCTTCCTCGCGCAGGTGCAACAGACCTGTGCGTGCAACGCGGTTCATGACGTCTATTCCCGCACCTGCAAATGGCTCCTGAGGATGCAGCAACTCGTCGGCGACGACATACCGCTGACGCAGGAATTTCTCGCCCAGATGATCGGCGTGCGCCGAACCAGCGTCACGGCAGTGGCGGGGAAATTGCAGGACGCCGGATTGATCTCCTATGCGCGAGGCCGGGTTCACATCATCGACATTGCCAGGATTCAACAGCGCGCTTGCGAGTGCGATGCGGCCGTCAATTCTCACTACGCGCGCATCTTCGACGGCTGAAAGCTGCCGCCCGGGCGTGCGATTTTCCCGATGCCATGCCAGCGTAACACGACGCAAGTTTCGCGCGCAGGCGAACGCATGCCACCAGCATCGGGCCGGCATGGCGAGGGTTTGAAATGTCGGGCAGCGGACAGACGATCCGGTCGACTGCGGATTAGAATCGGACAAGGGCGTTTTGGGTGAGGACAAGGCCATGGTCCAGACCAGAAGACGGATCAAGCACACGGCCACTTTCGAGGAGCGGCTGGCGGAAGAGGCCCTGCGGTTCAAGGAAGCGGCTGAAGAGCAACCTGCCGGCAGCACAGCCCGGGAGCTGCTTTTGCGCCGGGCGCAACAGGCTGAGACAGCTTCACGCATGAACCGGTGGCTGTCGCCGCCAGGGTTGGCATCGTCGGGGCTGGCATCGCGCAAGTGATCAAGTACCGCGCGTATACGGTCGGCCAGGACGGCATATGACCGGCTCACGCGCCTTTACCTGTCCCGGTATGCCGACGCCATCGTCCGGGCCAGGCGACTGCTCGGCGGTTGCGATATCGAGCTTTGGAGTGGCACGCGCCTCGTGATCAGGCTGGAGCGCTTCGGCGACCCATGCAGCGTAACAGAGCCGCCGGCATAGCAGGCGACGGGCGGCCCGGCCGGCTGTGCCCGGCAGGCGTGGCGCGTGGCGATGCGACGTTACCCGGTCGTGCCATTCGCCAGGTGGAAATAATGCCGCGCCATGGTTGTGCTCCGGGGAAGGCGGGAGCGCAGTAGAGTCTGTCTGTCACCGATAAATACCTGGGGAATCGGGCGATGATGTTCCACGCTAACCGCCCCTTTGCCATTCGTCTGCTCGCTAGGCGACGTCGGGACGAAAAACTTGGCGACCCCTGGCACCTCTTCGCCGACTGACAGAGCAACTTATTGCAATGTGCATGTTGAGTAGCGTTGGTAGTCGAGAACCAGCATGCCGCGATATTACTTTCACATCGATGAGTTGGACACCGATCCCGACGGCACCGAACTGCCCGACCTCGAAGCCGCGCGCCGGGAAGCGCTGCTGGCGGCGCGCGAAATGCTTGCCGAGTGGATCGTCCTCGCCATCGACGGCATGCCGATGAGGATTTTGATCGCGGACGAGGCAGGAAACGTGCTGGATACCGTCCATTTGCGCGACGCGCTGCCGCGAGGGCTGAAGGAGAAATAGAACCAGTATCTCATTGCGGCCTTTTCATTGAGCCTTGTCAGGCCCGTCATCATTGCCAGGGAGGGCAGGGGCCAGCCTGATGGCCTTGGAAGCTTCGGGCCTGCCAGCGCGGCGACCGGTTCGGCTGCGGCGGCACAAATTTCACCGTGCGGCCGGATGCAGAACCGTGGTATGTTGGGAGATTAGCGCGACCGGCATTGATTGCAGACAAGTATCGATTTTTTCCGATGGAATACCGCGGCAAGAATTACCTGATTTTCGAAGGCGACCAGCCCAATTCGTGGCGATGGGCGGTGACGCTTGACGACCACACCACCAAAAGCGGTGAAACGAAAACGCGCAGCGAGGCCATTACGCAGGTGGTACTGGCGGTCGACCGGGCCCTTTCGAAATCGGGCAGCCGATGAATAGGGCCGCCAACGGGGGCCTGCTAGACAGCTCAGTAGCCCCGGCGATAACGCCGCTCGCCTTGTCTCGGCGCTGCCGCACCAGCGTAAAACGGGTTGAGCTGGCACTGCGCAGCGCGGCCGGAAGCCGATGCCGCGCATTGGGCCATCGTATAGTAGGTGCAATCTTCAAACGAACCGCCGCCCCACGGAACGACATGCGCACAAACTGGAAACGCCGGGTCATAGGTCTGCGCCGGAGCTTGTTCGGCTGCGGCAACCAGATTAATCGTTAGAAACGTCAAAGCCAAAATGCGCATCGGAACATCCCTCGAAATCGCCAACCAGAACTGCCTCGCGGGTTTATTGTCGAGGCCGCTTGCTGGAGCGTAACGTCTGCCGCAAAGCTTCGGCACGGACGCGCGCAACACAATCACTGATACTAGCGCGCCTTCTCCCGCCGCACGCCCTCGAATTTAGCCGCCTCGGTCAAGGCTTCGTTATTAGGCTTCAGCATCAACACGGCCGCTTCAGTTGGACGGCTTTTGTGATTCCCATCACATTCCTGCAAGAACAGCCTCGGCACACTCGCTCCGGATCAACGGCGAGCCCTCGCCAAGCACCGAGCGGGACGATGCGCAAGATAGCCGGCTTCGTGATTCTCGCCCTGCTCGTTGCGGCGGCGATGCACCCCAACAACAGATATCATCCGCCGGCAGCGACCAGCCACGTCATCAACCCCCTGAACATCACCAGGAATTAATCCGCCCGGGTTGAACTTTTCGAGGGGCTAGCCCGTCTATCTATCGAAAGCGATTGATAGCAATTCAAGGAGCTTCGACCATGCGCCGCAATGTTTCCCTTGCCATTCTGGCAGCCGTTTCCGCCTTGACCGTCGTCGGATCGATGTCGCCGGCGCCCGCAGCCGAGCGCATCCAGGATCGCTATTGCCTGCAAGGCCGCCAGTGGGGCTATCCCGGCAATTGCCAGTTCTCCAGCTATCAGCAGTGCATGGCGACCGCGTACGGGACCGACGCCTATTGTGGCATCAACCCCATGCACGCCCACGCCTACTATCCGCGCGGCCGCTACTACGACCGGTACTGATCTGCGCGCGGCCTGTTTCGGTCAGCGCCGCAGCGGAGTGAGCCCGACGTGTCGCGCAAGGCGCGCCCGATGAACAGGCGGCGGCTCAGTCCGCCATCCTGTCTTGGGTTCGAACGGCGGATGGCGCTCCAGCTCATCCGCCTTGAGCGCTAGGACGCGTACTCATAAATGCGAGATGTCCGCTTCTTGGGGCATTACGCAACTTCTCCTGGGCCGCCTTATATTCGTCTTCGAGGGGCAGTTTGTCGAAATCGGGCTTGTAGCCGTTCTTCTCGTATGTCGACCTAGGTATCGGGATGGAAACGCCGTCGTATTCAACCTGAGCCGACTGATCGGGTGTTTTGAATAATCCGGTAGGCATGATGCCAGCCCTCCTTGCTTTGGCTTAAGCATATCACGAGGACCTTGATCGCCCCGGCTCACCCAAACAAAAGGACCGCCGGAGACCGGCGGTCCTTTCGTTTACAGTTGGGATTGATGCGCTCGACTTTGCTCTAGCCTCAGACAGTGGCCGCTATGGGTCTCTTATGTCTCTTGTTGGTGCTAGCCGGTGCGAGAACCTATCGATCAAACCTAACCTTCCTTAAAGCTGGGCGCGGCTCAAGGAAGATCAAGTGAGGGATGCTGACCTAGCCCCTTGCCAATGTTGGTGAGGTCAATACCCTTCGCCTTGACGTTGGCTGCGAAGATGTCTGGATCGTTGCCAGTGTCGAACAAGATCGGTTTACCGGCGACCTCCACGAGCGCGGAGAAGCCCCAATCCTTCTTCATTGCGGCAGGTGCCGAAAGCGTCATAGAGGATGGTGATCTGGCTGTTAGGCTCAGCCGCGGCCGTTGTAGCAGGGGCAACCACGGCAGCGACGCCGCCAAGTGCGGCCGCAAAGAACAATGTTGCGCGAAGTTTCATGGAAGTCCTCCTTCTTTGAGAACACCCCCATTGAGGCAGGCGCTTGCCGTCCTCCACACTCACTGAATCTCAATTCCGCTGCGCAACATTGACTTCGCGAATCGCCAGATAAAGGCTGATCGTACCTACAATGACGGGAAGTAGTCCTATGAGCATCCAGGCCCAAGACGAGCCAGCGCCGATCGCGCTAGCAGCAATGCAAAATCCAAAGGCAATGATACCTACCGAGATTGAGAGCGAGAATGCGTCATTCATGATGACCTCCAAAGACCGATGCCTGTCGGATGAATGCCAGCCTCTCAGTAAGTTTCGGCATCAAAGCCAACGGAGGTAATTTAGCCCGGATGTCTTAATTCGCCCGTGTGAAGCTGGGTGACCTCCGGCAATTTAAGGAGGCCTGTTACATCGCAATCGACGCAGCGGAACTTGCGTCCTCCCGTCTTCACGAGCACAAATCGCATAGGCATGCTGCACTTCGGGCAGATCGGAGGCGGGGAATTCTTGGGCATGGGACCTCCCTTTCACCAAGGCGGGAGCTCAACACTCTCAGTCACCGACAACAGCCGAAAGCGCGAAACGGTGATAAATCACCCTGCGCCTTTTAACGGTCCAATAGCGAGTCAATTCCGAGCAGTCGACATGGTATTCAGGCACTCGGCCATTTCCAGTTCATATCGGCGCAATAGCGGTTTCGTTCGATCAGCCGGATGAACGATCGGCTGGCGGCTTCCGCACTCGACTACCAACATTGATTGGCATTGATAGTAGCGTAGCGCTTTCCAGATCGCGGATTTGCTGGCGAAGCCCTAGCGACGCGCCCGGCGAGTTGGCTTGTGACGCCTGGGGGCAATTCCTTATCGTTTTACAATTCGCGCTTGATCTCGGGCTTGTCGTACAAGACCGCGTTCAGCAATGAACTGTTGACCTCTATTTTTCCGTTGTAGCTTATGAAGCCGAGCTTGCGGAATCGGTTCATGAAGAAGCTGACGCGGGATCGTGTCGTTCCAATCATTTCGGCCAATGTCTCCTGGCTGATATTCGGAGTGATCGGTTGAGGGCTTCCCTCCTTGCCGAAATTCGCCAGCAGGAGCAGCAGGCGCGCCAACCGTTTTTCACTGGAGTTGAAGAGCTGGTCGATCAGGTCCTCTTCTATCCGGCTGTTGCGGGTCAGCAGATAGGCCATGAACAGCTCGGAAAACTTGGGTTGATCGTGCAGTGCCGCGACCATGGCGCTCTTCGTTATCGCGGTCACCAGGCATTCCTCCATCGCTGTCGTCGTCGCGATCCGCAGCGAATGGCCGTTCATGCAGCCTTCGCCAAAGAACTGGCCGGGTCCTAAAATGCCGACCACGGCTTCCTTGCCTTGCTCGGATAGGACAACGACCTTAACTCGGCCTTTCTGAATGTAGAACACCGCGTTTGCCGCATCGCCCTGCGCGAAGACGACCTCATCCTTGCGAAACTCAAGGATAGTCTTCCCTTCGCCCACCTTGGCGAGAAACTCCTTTGGATCAAATTTTGCTTGATCGGTATTGTTTGGCATGTCCGGTTCCGTTCCCCGCGGTGGGACGCCTACCATACCATTCACGCCGCCGACGTCCTGAAGTAAAAGTGCCGCACGATGAAGGTTTCACAGCCGGGATGAACGAGGCAGCCTCGCCCTGAGCTATCTCGCGCCTTCAGGGAAATGCACGTCAGATTGAAGCAGCCGAAGAGCATGCGGGGGCGGATGGAGCGGTCAGCAGCGGCCTACGGCTGTTGCCGTTCATGTTCAAGCCTCCGCGCTGACGAAAATATCGAACGCCTCGTAAGCCTGTTGCGGCGTCTTTCCTTCCTTGAATGCGATTGGGAAGCTGAAGATCGCATCCGCCAGAAGGAATTCATCCGGGACAGGAAACAGGGCGCGAAGTTCGGCGAGCCAGTTCGCGTATGAGGGCGGGTTGAACTTGCCCAAGGTGTAGTTATCGCTGAATGCGTGCATTAGTTCGGAACCTTCAGGCCGGGAGATCGCAGCCAGTCGCTCAGGTGCGATCCGGTTTCGGCCTGTCGGGCCTTGCGGATCGTGGCCTCCCGAACCGCGCCAGGTGGAAGCAATTTGGCTTGCTCGCGCAGGCAGTGTGCTTCTTCGGCAAGACGTTGCTCGAGGATTTCAGGTGGTGTGTAGTGCTGTCTTTGCTGCATAGGGCTGCTCCGTTCCATCGAGGAAGGCGGGAGCGCAACCGGGCGTTCTCATCACCGATAAGGGCCAAACGGGGCGGTGCGGTGACCGGGGCAATCTGGCATATCCGGCAGCCGAGATACTGGTCAATACAGCTCACATCGCGAACTAGTTAAACACTCAAATTAGGCCACCGCAGGCCACTCGTACAGGAACGTAACCAGCGCAGTTCTGTTAAACGTCGTTCCTCCTTCCAAAGGAACGCCTGATGGCCGACGACAACGCAAGAAACCCAAACAAAAAGCAGCCCGGCGAAAACCCGGAGGGCAAGTTTCACTACAACCCGGGAAATATGGCCGGCAAAACGCCCGGCGATCCGGAAGAGACTGCCGAAAATCGTGGCGAGTTACCGCGCGAGACCGAGAAAAATGCCGCCGACTAGGGTACTTACGAGCTGCCTTACTCTCTCTTGAGCCTGAGTTCGGCGGTTTGCGCCATCTTCGTCCATTCGCCCGCGAGCCGCAGCCACGATTCCTTATCGAGCGGGTTAAGGGCCCGCTCGCCTTATTCTCGGCATTCGTCAGCTAGCTTACGGCCTGGCTGCGTCGTCTGACATGACGCCGATAATGCACCAGATAGTTTGATCCGGGCATCACCCAACAGGCCACCAATCCCTATGAGAACGTCGTTCCTTAGTACGAACGATGGTTATGAGGTTCCGGGTCAATTTTGGAAGTCAGCACGCGTATCGGCAAGGTCTCGTCTCACCGTCGCGCAGCCCAAAAGCCGACGACGTTCGCTTCCGCTGGTCGGATAATCTGGTCAATTTTCATGGTCTCATAGCATCACTCAGTCGGCGACAACTCCAGCATCTTCTTTTCCGCAGCGTCGTACACCTTGACTTGGAGCATCGGAAACTGGGCTTTGAGATCCCTCGCCCTTTTCTGCGCGGCTTGAAGCGTTGGAAATACTGTCTTCATCCGCCCATCGACTTCCAAGCCAAAGCCCTCGGTCATCACAAGGTCAGCGCGTGTGATGTTGCGGGGTTGCGGCTCGTCCGGTATCGTCAGAGGCTTTTTCATGGCAACTCCTTGGGTTGCCCCCTTCCTATCTAATCACTGCCCTCCTCGATAGAAGAGCAACGCCTTTCGCGAAGGTCACCGCACGCTCGGCCTGGTCTCGGCAATCGCCAGCTTGCCCGCGAAATCTGGCGGCGTCGTAGGACATGTCGGCGAAGATTACAGGATAGTTGGGTTTCGCCAAATGAGGCGGCCCTACTTAGGGTGCTCTGCGGGTTTAGGGACCCTGTGGCCATCGCGTATTTCGTGCGTTATGGCATAGTCGCTAGTCTCTGCCGCCCCCAGCCGAGCGACTTGGTGGGGCCCGCTCCAAAGCTCCACCGGGCCACGGTTTGAAAGGCGTTTGGCCTTTTCCATGGCCTCACTGTCATTGGCGCAGACCAGCGGCTCGTATCCGATGAAGTGCCCGTCCTCGCCTACGATGTAAGCGCGATACTCCGGCATCAGAGTGGCGCTTGCAGGCCGGGAGACGTGAGCCATTCATGCATGTGCGAAGCTGTTTCGGCCTGTCTGGCTTGGCGAATGAGCTTGTCGCGAATAACCCCCGGCGGGGTGCCTTGGGCTTCTTTACGGAGGCGTTCCGCCTCGAGCGTTAGTCGTTGATCTAGTGGAGCGGATTGTTTGAAGTGGCGTCGCTGCATGGCGCTGCTCCATTCTTGAGGAGGCGGGAGCGCAACTCGCGTTCTCATCACCGATGGAAGCCGATGGCGGGGCGGTGATGGGATAATCTGGCATGTCCGCAGGTCGACATAGTGGTCAAGATTGCTCACATCGCGAAATCGTTAACAACTCAAATCAGGCCACGATTTTAAACTAGGCCACTAGGAACACAGGCACTGGCCCGAAGTCCGCTGTGGGTCGGTCATTAGCGGAAGAACTGAGCATAACGAGTCCGCTATGTGCTGGAACGATAAGGCTGCCCCGGTTCGGCCTTTTTCGTTGCCTCCGCGCTGGTTCCAATCGTGAGAAAACCTCACACAGTCGCCTCGGGATGGTGCATAAGGTCTCATGGCAAAAGCAAAAGTGACCTTCAAGACCGTCAGGATCGCAGATGACGACTGGACTATCCAGGCAGACTATCCGGGCAGCGAACAACGCGTGATCACCGGGCTGACCAGCAAGGCAGATGCCGACGACTGGATGAACGGAAACCGCAAGGTCGCGTGGCTCCGATCGCAGGGCTACGCCAAGTGACCCGGTAGGGCCGGGGATCCCGCGCAAGGCGCGGCCCGATATCCGAGATTCAGCGCCAGCGAGGCCGTCGGCTACTTGGCCGGGATGGCCGGCTGAACCGGTGCCGGGCCGGGCGGCGTCGGCTTGATCGCCGATTCAGGACGGGTCGGAGTGACCGTCGCGCCGGCGTCGTTCACCGTGTTGAATGTCGTTCCGGGAGGCGTCTGGGGCGCCCGTCGGTCAACGATCAGGTTGGTGTGATCTACCAGGATGATGGTGGTAATCGAGATTGCCGCGACAATCACGGCAATAATCACGGGTTTTCGCAGAACGGTTGCCATACATGTCAACGGCCGCCTGTGCCGCGGAGTTCCGGCGCCGGAAAGCTGGCCGAGGCGCAAAACGTCGCAGCAGCGTTCACGCTGCCGTCGTGCTCCGTCGGGCTGTGAAATGCTTCTGGGCAGAGCGGCATTGTCCGGTGCCGCAGTGGTCTGTTATCACCGGACAGGCCACCCGTTGAAAAGCCAGCCCAGCGAAAGATCATGAGTTTCTTCGAGCGACTGAAGACCGCGGCATCCGCCGAGTGGCGCGCCTACACCGGGCATGCCTTTACGAACGCCATGGCCGACGGCTCGCTCGCCGAGGCGGCGTTTCGTCACTATCTCGTTCAGGACTATCTGTTCCTGATCGAGTTTGCGCGCGCCTACGCGCTCGCGGTCTACAAGTCGCCTCAGCTCGCGGACATGCGCGAGGCGGCGGCCGGCCTCTCGGCCATTCTCGACGTCGAGATGGACCTGCACGTCAAACTCTGCGCCGGCTGGGGGCTGTCGCCCGGCGATCTCGAAAAAGCCCCTCCGGCGGTCGAGATGCTGGCCTATACCCGCTACGTGCTCGACGCCGGAATGCGCGGTGACCTGTTGTCGCTCAAGGTGGCGCTGGCGCCTTGCGTGATCGGCTACGCCGAGATCGCAACTAGGCTCGCCGCGCACCCGAACGCGCTAGTCGCAACCAACCCTTATCGCGTCTGGATCGCCGAATATGCCGGCGCACCCTATCAGGAGGTCGCGGCCAACGCGCGGGCGCATCTGGAATCGCTTGCCGATCGCTACGCGACGCCGGCCCGCGAGGCCGAGTTGATCGCAACCTTCAAGGAAGCAACCCGGCTCGAAGCCGACTTCTGGGAAATGGGCTGGCGCCTGAACAAGCGTTGAATGGTAGCTAGTCGGTCAAGATCGGGAGCCCGGCAAACTTACGATCGGACCAACTGTCCATCGTGCGCCACGGGTTTTCCATTTTTGTAGACCGATCGCCCGCGAGGTATCGCCACCACCGCCTCCGGCACATGTTGCGCATTCAAAGTCACGAAATCGGCCTTGTCGCCGACCTCAAGCCCGTAGCCTTCAAGCCGCAGCGCTTTCGCGCCGGCCCTGGTCACGACGTCAAAGGCAATCCCCAATTCGTCGTCGGTGTTGAAGCCGGAGCGGTAGCCGATCATGTTGGCGCGGCCCAGCATGTCGCCATCGCCGTATGGCCACCAGGAGTCCCGGATATTGTCGCTGCCGCCGAATACGGTGACGCCGGCCTCGCGCAGAAGGGCAACAGGTGGAAAGGGCCGGCGTCCGGGCGCGTTGGTCATGATCGCAACGTCGCTTTCGGCCAGAGCGTCGGCCGTGCGTTTGGCGATGTCGAGGGCGACATCGCCGAGCGCATAGGCGTGGCTGATCGCGACAAGGCCGCCCATGCCGAGCGCGCGCGACCGCGCCGCAATCTGTTCGATCTCGAAGATTCCAAGCGTTCCGCTATCGTGCAGATGAATGTCGACGCCGACGCCACGTTTCTCGGCAACGCCGAACACGACATCCAGATGTTTTTCGACATCGCGATCAAAGCTCGCGGGATCGATGCCGCCGACGAGATCAGCGCCCATCGCCACCGCTGCATCGAGCAGTTCAGCTGTCCCGGGGCTTTGCAGGATACCGCTCTGCGGGAACGCGACGAGCTGGATATCGATGATACCCCGGTAGGCCTCGCGCACCGCCAGAATCTTCTCCAGCGATTGTAGCCCGATGGTGCCGTCTACCGTGACATGGCTGCGCATATGCGTCGATCCATGGCCGATGCAAAGCTCGAGCTGATTTCGGGCGCGGACTTCCACGGGAGCCGCTTCGGCGAAATTTTGCGCCTGAAGGGCGACGCGTTCATGGACATTGAAGCCGTTGGTATAGGGCTTGTGGGGCTTCCAGTCGTCGCCATAGAAGCTGGTGTCGAGGTGGATGTGTCCTTCGACAAATCCGGGAACGATCAGCGCGCCGCCGAGATCGCGTGTCGGCGCACCGGCGGAGATATGGGTTCCCGCCCTCGAAACGGAGCTTATGCGTCCGTTCGCGACGGCGACATCATTGAGCGAACCGTCAGCGAATCTTGCGTTGGTAAACAGCGTATCGATCGGGCTCACGTGACGTCTCCCAGTCTGAGGTGCTACGGGAGTTCATATTGGCCCTGGGCCTTTGGCAAGGGCTTTGAACCTCGGCGCGCGCCTCCGGCACTAAAGGACTGGCACATCAGTGCCGCCGGATGAGAGGACGCTGTGACCATGAACGTGCGGGGCAAGACGGCTGGGTTTATCGTCGCCTTCATGCTGGCGTCTGCCGCGTGTTCGGCCATAGCCGCCCCGCGCGGCACGTCCGATGACGCGCAAGCGGTCGACAAGGCGCGCGCGGCGATCGCAGCCAAAGCCGAGCAGGCGCTGGCCAAGCAAGGCGGCTCCAAGATTCTGTTCAAGGTCGATAGCGCCGCGTTGCGCGAAGCCGTCGTGACGGAGCTGCGCGATGATGTGTATCGGACCGTGCGGGAAGGGCGCATTCCGTTCTCCGGTCTGGCGATGCGCGACGGCGGCGTCGAGGTCCGGATTGCCGAACCCAAGGACCGGCAGCGCGTGCTGGCCAAGCTGATGCCATCCACGAAAGACTCGCCTTCCGGCGCACAGACGATCAGCATTGCCGACAGCGGTGACGGGCTGATCCGGCTGATGCCGACAGAGGCAGGGTTCGCCGAGCGCCTTCGCGAACTGGTCAGGCAATGAATGCGCGCGGCGCCCGGCGCTTCGCCACCATCACGCAGGAGAATATCACAAAGCCGTTCGCGATCGTCGTTGACGACCAGGTGCTGTCGGAGTCGATTATCAGCGAGCCGGTCACGGGCGGCTCGGCGATCATTTCGGGCAACTTTACGATCGAAGACGCCAACAACGTCGCGATGCTGGTACGTTCGGGAGCGCTGCCGGGGCGCCTGGGCGTCGTCGATCAGCAGGTGGTCGAACCGGTCGCAACCGCCGGCAAACAGTAAGCCACGTCAGGCAGCTTCGCGCCGCTTTCCGGATTCATCGAGCAGACCTGCAGCCACCAACGCCTCCTTCAAAGGGGCCGGCCTGCGCATTACTTCACGTACCAATAGGTGCCGGAGCAGGTGGGGGTCGCCCAGATCACCAGCACCTGGCCGCCGAACGGTATGCTTACTTCCATCCTGGGCGGAGCGTGGTTACACGTGCGGCCGCCCGAGATGGTATCGAGTTCGGTTTCCCTAAGCGGGTTGGGTTCGATTTGCCCGGATTCCATATCTGTCTCCTGTCGTGGGACGAAGGGACCATCCGCATCGTCAAACAGGGCAGGCTAGGTTCGTGCGAGTGACCTGCCGTGAGCTAGATCACGGTTTGTAGCATCGGCCCCATCCGTATCGTTCATTCCGGATCGTGTGATGATCGTCACGGTGATCCGCAATCGGCAAGCGTAGTGTTGCGTCATGACGAGCAATCGCTCCTCACCTCATGTTCAACCGATGGAGAAATGTCATGACCAAGCCCAATACCGAAAACCGTGAACTGGCGATCGAGGAACTGGAGATCGTGGCCGGCGGCGTCACCGAAGGCGGCTGCATCCTTGACATCCTGAAGCTGCTGTTCCCGAAGCAGCCGCTGCCGAAGGTCGTTTTCCCGATCCGCTGATCGAACGTTCGGCATCGAGCGAAACATCCACCAGGGGACAAACGACATGAATAACCTTGCGCACGAATTGGCAGAAACAGAACTCGACCGGGTTTGCGGTGGCGAACTGTACATGATCCGTCTGCAAAGCCTGCTGTCTCAGCGGCAAATGGCCATCCAGCTGACCACCAACATGCTCCGGGCCATGAACGACGCGACCAGCACAATCGCTGGAAATATCGGCAAGTGATCGCGAGTAAGCTTGGCCGCAGCCGTCGGGTTCAAACGGCTGCAGGCTGGCCGCTATCGACGGAGCGGCCTAGCGTCGGGGTTTCCGGATCGGGCATGCGCGGTTTGTCCGAGAGGAACTACCGGCACCCGCGCGGGGTTATCCCGGCGGCAGCGGGCAATTCTGCCGTCGAAGGAGTTCTGATGCGCATTCTGACGTTGGCTGCATTGGCGATTGCGGCGGTGGTGGCTGCGCCGTCGGCTCACGCCCAGACCTATGATCCGAAGTATCCCGTCTGCCTGCAGGTCTACACGGGCCGGAACGATTTTTACTTCGAATGCGGCTACACCTCGATCCCACAGTGCAATATGTCGGCATCGGGCCGCGCCGCACAATGCGTCGTCAATCCCTATTACGAGGGCGGAAAGCGACGCAGTAAGAAGCCCCGCCGCGACTATTGAGGACCGTTGGGTTCGATCCGTCCTGCGCGCGTTGAGACACTCCGCTGACCTGCCATCCGAACACGGCCGAAAAACAAAAGCCCGGCACACCGGCCGGGCCCTCGTCGAAATATTGTTTGGTAATGAAACGCCGAGATTAATATCGAGTAGTGGTAAAGCGTCTGTTCAATCTAGCACACAGGCGCCGCGATTTGGCTCCGTATGACTGCGGAGACCCCACGCATGCGCATGGTCGCGCACAACCGTGCGCATGCCCGAAGTTTTTCGAGACAGGACTTCTCGAGACCAGACTGCATCGAGGGCTGTGCGGCATGAAGAAGCCGGCGGGTTGCGCCGGCTTCGCCTTGTTCTTCGTGCGGTGCCGAGCGGCTCAGCCCGGGCCGGCACCCTGGGTTGCGGTGTACACAGCGTAGAGCGATTGGCTCGCGGCCATGAACAGGCGGTTTCGCTTCGGCCCGCCGAAACAGACGTTGCCGCACACTTCGGGCAGGCGGATCCGGCCGATCAGCTTGCCGTCCGGTGACCATATCGTCACGCCGCTGTAACCGACGGCGCGGCCGGCATTGCTGGAAGCCCAGACATTGCCGTTGACGTCACAGCGCACGCCGTCCGGTCCGCATTTGACGCCGTCGACCATGAAGTCGCTGAACCGCTTGTGGTTCGACAGCTTGTTGTCGGTGCCGACATCGAACACGAACATGTCGCCCTTGCCGCCCGGCCCGGTATCGCCGGGCCCCTTGCCGGTGCTGGCGACGTAGAGCTTCTTGTAATCGGGCGAGAAACACAGGCCGTTGGGGTCGGGCACCTGCTCCTCGGTCACGACCAGGTCGACGCGGCCCGAGGGATCGATGCGGTAGCAATTGGTCGGCAGCTCGCGCTTGCCCGGCACAAAGCCGGCCGGCTGCCCGATCCGTGGGTTGAGCTTGCCGCCGGGATTGCTGGGGCCGCCCGCAACGTCCGGTTCGCCCTCATAGAGCTGGCCGCCATAGGGCGGGTCGGTGAACCAGTAGCTGCCATCGGGATGGGCGACGACGTCGTTCGGCGAGTTGAGCTTCTTGCCGCCGAAATTATCGGCGAGCACGGTCGCGGTGCCGTCGTGCTCGTAGCGCACCACCCGGCGGGTGAGATGTTCGCAGGAAAGCTGCCGGCCCTGGAAGTCGAACGAGTTGCCGTTGGAATTGTTGGACGGGGTGCGGAACACGCTGACGCGGCCGTCATCCTCGGTCCACCGCATCTGGCGATTATTGGGAATGTCGCTCCACAGGAGATAGCGGCCCTGCGAGCTCCAGGCCGGGCCTTCGGCCCACAATAGTCCGGTATGGAGACGCTGGATTGGCGCGTTGGGCTGGGCGAGGTCGTTGAACGACGGATCGACCGCGATGATATCGGGGTCCCAGAAATAGGTGGTCGGCGCGCCCCGGGGGCTGAAATCGCGCGGCGGGGTGGTGACCACGGATGGCGGTCCCACCGCGCCCTGCTGGGCCAGCGCGGTGCCGGCCCCCGCCACGGTGGCCCCGGCGGCGAGCGCCAGGCCGTGGACCAGCGTTCGTCGTGAAATCATGGACTGCGCATCGCGCTGCACGTCGCGTGTCATCACTCCCTCCCAGGATATGCGCCGGCCGGTTGATCCAGCCAGGCGGGTGCAAGGCTATGCCGGCCCGGCCTCGGTTGCGAGCACCTTTCGGTGCAGCCCGGGGCTGAAGGATGCAGTGCAAGATGGCTTGAGGGCTCAATCCGCCGGAGGATGCTCGGCAGGTTTGGTTGCCGCGCGGTAGCGCTTCCAGTTTTCGATCGTCGCTTCGTAGCGGACCGGCTTCCTTGCAGCCGGGACTGGCTCCGGTTTAGCGGCGACGATGCCCACGGTTTCAGCCTGTCCGGCTTTGGATACATGCGCCGGCTTCGGATAAAAGGCGACGAAGCCCAGCAGGCCCGCGATCACCATTCCAACCGGGATAGCGATCGCCCAGTCATTATGTGTACGCTGAGTGACATCATGGCGCAGGACTCTCGTTAAGTCTCTTGGCATGTTCAGCTCCCACGTTGCATTGGCGTTTGTAAGTCGAGACGCGCGGCGGCGATCGTGAGCTGCTTCACTATTGCTGCTCACGAAACCGTTAGAAGCGGCCGGGCGGTGGTCCCGAGCCCGCGCGCAACCTGAACGATCCGCGCCTTCGAAAAAGTGACCCGGATCACGGAATGCCGATGGCAAATGCGCCTTTCCCATTCGATCGCCGTTCAGACACGGCGCATTTTTGCGATCGGAGCGCGCCTGCTCGCATTGATCGCTTTTGAATCAATCGATTGAAGAAGCTCGTTGGTCAGGCGTGTAAGCCTCGACACGCGGCCTCTTGGCCCATAACCTTCGCTGCGCAATTGGGGAGAACCGACTTGGCCAAGAGAGTTGTGAAGCAGCGCGCTTCGAAAAAGGCGCCTGCGAAGAAATCGACCAAAAAAACTGCTGTCCGCACCAGCAACGCCGCGAAGGCGGCCAGCAAGACCGGGAAAAAGACCGCATCGCGCAAGCCGGCCGTGCCCAAGGGGCCGGTCTGGCAATGGTCGGCGCTGGAGACCGCGGCCGCGATCCGGTCCGGCGCGACTTCCTCGGTCGAGGTGACCGAGGCCCACATTGCGCGGATGCGCGCGGTCAATCCGAAGCTTAACGCGATTGTGGTCGATCTCTCCGACGAAGCGCTCAAGGCCGCCAGGGCGGCGGACCGGGCGCGGGCGAAAGGCGGCGAACTCGGCCTGCTGCATGGCGTGCCGATCACGATCAAGGAAAATGTCGATTACGAAGGCAGGCCCAATCCCAACGGCGTGCCTGCGCAAATGAACATCATCGCGCCCTCGGACGCGCCTGTGGTGCGCAACCTCAGGAAGGCCGGCGCGATCGTGTTGGGCCTGACCAACACGCCGGAATTCTCGTTCCGCGGCTTCACGGATAACCCGCTGCACGGACTGACGCTCAACCCATGGGACCCCGAGATCACCTGCGGCGGGTCATCGGGCGGCGCCGGCTCGGCGGTGGCGGCCGGCATCGGCACGATCGCGCATGGCAACGACATCGGCGGCTCGCTGCGCTGGCCGGCGCATTGCAACGGTGTCGCCACCATCAAGCCGACGCAAGGCCGTATCCCCGCCTTCAATCAAAGCGCCACGGCCGAGCGGCCGATGCTCGCGCACCTGATGTCGGCGCAGGGACCGCTGGCGCGCAGCGTCGGCGACGTCAGGCTCGGCCTTGAAGTGATGTGCCAGCGCGATCCGCGCGATCCCTGGTGGGTGCCGGCACCTCTGGCGGGTCCGAAACCGAAGGGGCCGATCAAGGTCGCGCTGGCGAAACTGCCCGCCGACATGAACGTCGATCCATCGGTGCGAGCGGCGCTGAAGCAGGCCGCCGACCATCTGGAGCGCGGGGGCTATCGCGTCAGCGAAGTCGAGGTCCCCGATATCAACGGCGTCTGGCAGACCTGGTGCGACATCATCGTCAATGAAGTTGCCGTGCTGCAGGAAGCCGGGATGCTGGCGGTGGCCTCGGAGCATTTCCACACCGCCTGGGGCGGCATCAAGCTCAAGGCGAACACGCTCGACCTCGCGGGCTGGATGCGTGCGACCGCCGCGCGCAACGGTCATATTCGCGCCTGGCAAGCCTTCTTTGAGGATTATCCGGTCGTGCTGGCGCCGACCACGGTCATGCCGACGCCCGGGCCGCGCGCGGATACGACCAGCTTGGAGCGCGTGGCCGAGATGTTCTTCAACGATTTGCGGTTCATTTCCGCGATCAACGTGCTGGGCCTGCCGTCCGCGGTGGTTCCCGTCGCGCTGCACGAGGGCAAGCCGATCGGCGTGCAACTGATCGCGGGACGTTATCGCGAGGATCTGGCGCTCGATGCCGCGGCGTCGATCGAGAAACGCGCCGGCGTGCTGGTGCAAAAGTTGTGGCAGCAGATGGCGTGAGCAGGTGCCATTGCTCTGAGAGTAGGCGCTAATGCTCTGAGGGGGAGGTGCTGGTCGTATGACGCGCACCCCCTCCACATCTGCATGCCCAATATCGCGCCATTGTGGCTTGACCTCTAGGCAATTGCGCTAGAAGTTGCGCCCGCCGTGGTAATTTCTTCTGAATTCATTCGAGATTCCGAACTGTTCGTCCCCGACTCGCGCCGAGCCTGGGCCCGGCTTGCCGTGGCCGTACTGATCGGCTCGCTCGGCAGCGTCGGCATGTGGTCGGTGGTGGTCGCGCTGCCGGTGGTGCAGCAGGATTTTGGCGCCACGCGAGGCGCGGCGTCACTGGCCTTCACCATGATGATGCTCGGTTTCGGTTTGGGCCAGGTGATCACAGGCAAAATATCCGACCGCTACGGTATCGTCACCGCGATCGGGCTTGGCATCAGTATTCTGGGCCTCGGCTATATCGTCGCCGGCATCTCATGGTCGATCTGGCCGTACATTCTCGTGCATTTTGCCATCGGGCTTTCTTCGGCGGCAACCTTCGGGCCGCTGATGGCGGAAGCCTCGCACTGGTTCGAGCGCTACCGCGGGCTGGCGGTCGCGATCGCCGCCAGCGGCAACTACATCGGCGGTGCGGTCTGGCCGTCGCTGGTGAACTGGGGCATGCAGACCTATGGCTGGCGCACCACCCATATCGCGCTCGGTATCTTCACTGCCGTGGCGATGACGCTGGCGCTGATCGGCTTGCGCGTGCTGATGGGCGCAGGGGTGCGCCGCAGCCACGCCAACGCGCTGCCGCCGCGGCTCGACCTGAAGCTGTCAACCAATGCGCTCACCGTGATCCTGGGGCTCGCCAGCATCTCATGCTGCGTGGCGATGTCGATGCCGCAGGTTCATATCGTCGCATATTGCAACGATCTCGGCTATGGCGTGGCGCGCGGCGCCGAAATGCTGTCGCTGATGCTGGGTCTCGGCATCATCAGCCGCATCGGCTCTGGTTTCCTGGCCGACAAGATCGGCGGCATCCCGACGCTGCTGATCGGCTCGGTCGCGCAAGGCACCGCGCTTCTTTTCTACCTGTTCTTCGATGGCCTGACCTCGCTCTACCTGATTTCCGCGATGTTCGGGCTGTTCCAGGGCGGCATCGTGCCGAGCTACGCCATCATCGTCCGCGAGACGATGCCGGCTTCGGAGGCTGCGACACGCGTCGGGTTCGTGATCCTGGCTTCGGTGTTCGGCATGTCGTTCGGGGGGTGGATTTCCGGAGTCATCTTCGACGCCACCGGCTCCTACGCCGCCGCGTTTACCAACGGCGTCGCCTGGAACCTGGTCAACATCGCCATCATGGTGCTGCTGTTGATGCGCGCGCGGCAGCGGATGGCGATGGCCTAGATCGGGGTGACGGTTCTTCGAACCGCCACCCCGCTCCATCTTCTTGCGTGAGCATGATCTCCGAACGCTTTTCCGCGTTTGTCGCGAGGGAAAGCCGTTACCCGCGCTGCGCTAACGCGGCCCTGCGGGTCCGGATCATGCTCGCGCCAATTATCCCTTCTCGACTTCGCCGCCGGCCTCCAGCCAGCCCTTGAAGCCGCCAAGGTTGCGGACGTTATCGTATCCCATGTCCTTCAGGGTCTTGCCGACCAGCGCCGAGCGCCCGCCGGATGCGCAGTAGGCGACCACCGTCTTGGATCGATCGAACGCCGCGTCGTGCAGCGCGGAAGCTGGATCGGCACGAAATTCCACAAGTCCTCGCGGAATGGCGAGCGCGCCCGGCACCTTGCCCGATGTTGCGACCTCGGCCGGTTCACGGACGTCGAGAAAAAGCACGTCGGCCCGGCCAACCAGTTTCTTCGCTTCATCCGGGCTGATACGCGGCACCTCGGCTTCGGCTTCGGCCAGCATCGTCTGTACTGTTTTCATTTTTGTTTCCTCCCGGATCAAGACGCGGTTGCGTCCATTGGGGCGAGTAAGGCGCAAACCCCCGGCGGTTGCAATGGCAAAGGACTGCATGCGAATTCTGATGCCGAGGCTTGGTGCGGCCCTCTGTCGCAACGTATGTCTCACACCGCCTGGCCCGCCTTCAACAACGAGCAGCCCGTGATCTTGAAACTGCCGTCGGGCTGCTGCTCCAGCGTATACAGCGCCTCCCATGCCTCGCCATTGGCATCGACGATGTGGACGCGCTGGGCGATCTGGCCACCCGCCGCGCGGGCTTCGCCGAACTCAAAACTCTTGTGGCGATAGACCGGCGGATAGGCCTGCCGGACCATCTGCATAAAGATATCGGCTTCCGGAAAAATCTGCTGGATCGACGGCGCCGCGTGAGAATAGGCGGCGGCGGAATCGTCGCGGCCAAAAGCCTGCTCCTGCGCGCGGATCACGCTTTGCGCGGTAGCAACGTCGTCAGCGAAGGCCGGCGATCCAATTCCGATCAGGAAGACGACAAGGAGAGCAAGAGCGCGCATGCGGATATTCCCTGGCTGATGCAGCGAGTTACGGCCAAGTCGGCCGAAAGTTGCATCCATCTCGCCAGCGGTGCAAGCGGCTCCTGGGGTTGAAGTGGCTACTGGCCGCTCGCCAGGCGCCGCAGGCCGGACGCGGTCAAACCGAGTTCGCCGAGCCGCCGCACTGCGTATCCGAGACCGACCAGCCGCTCCCAGTGCAGCTGTGGAATTTCACGCTGCGCATCGCCCTTGCTGACTTCGCGCAAGGAGGCGAATTCGTCGGCGCTGAGGGCAGGGTGTGGTTCGCTCATGCGGTGACCTCGTCGGTCCACACCTTGAAGCTCGCCAGCGTGTTCGGGCCGAAGGTCTGGGTGATCGGCACGTCGGAGGCATCGCGGCCCTGCGCAATCAGGACGCGGCCGATCCGCGGCACGTTGTTGCGCGGATCGAACATGTGCCAGCGCCCGCCGATATAGGCCTCGAACCAGCCGGCGAAATCCCCCACGGCCCAGGGTTTTGGCGTGCCGATGTCGCTGAGATAGCCGGTGCAATAGCGCGCCGGAATGTTCATGCAGCGGCAGAACGTGATGGCGAGATGAGCATAGTCGCGGCAGACGCCCTTGCCTTCGCTATAGGCCTCCCACGCCGTCTTGGTGGCGCGGGCGTGCTCGTAACCGAACGCGATATGGCGATGCACGAAATCGCAGATCGCCTGCACCCGCGCCCAGCCCGGCGGCGTCTTCTCGAACAATTGCCAGGCGATGTCAGAAAGCCGGTCGGTTTCGCAATAGCGGCTGCCGAGCAGATAGACCAACGTGTCCGCAGGCAGATCCTCGACCGCGTGCTGGACCGCCGAGGAAAACACCGGATCGGGCAGGCCGGAGTCGCGAACGACGCCATCGGCGGCAAGACGCAGGCGCCCCGCAGGTGCCACCATGCGGCTGCACCAATTGCCGAACATGTCGCGATAGGGCGTGATCTCGACCGCAGGCGTGGTGGTCAGGAAGTCCGGCACGATGACATCGGAGGCGCGCGTGAAATGTGTGCCCAGCACCATGATCATGGGGGTCGGCTGCGGGAAATCGTAGAGCATTTCGAATCCGACGCGCAGCTTCATTCGAAACACTTTCTTGGCTGAATACCTGCTCGAAATGGCTACGAAACCACCGAATACAAGGCTTTTGCTGCTTTATTCGACCAAATGCGCCTCTCGACAGAGAAAACGATAGCTAATTGCCGCAAAAGCGCGCACGCTGCGCCGATGTCCGAACAACCCGATGGTTCCGTGCACAGACGAGGTCTGTTGCCATGACGATGCGCTCGCGACGGGAAACGATTCATTTCAGGCACCCGTTCCGCATCAAGGGAATCGATCGCCAACTCGCGCCCGGCGCTTACGAAGTCGTCACCGATGAGGAGATGATCGAAGGGCTGTCGTTCCCGTGCTTCCGGCGTGTCGCCACCATGATCATGGTCCCAGCAGCGGCGCCGCACCGATCTTCGATGGAAATGATTTCGATCAGTTCGGTCGATCTGTCCGATGCGCAGCGCATCGACGCGAGCGCGCCTCGTGACTGAAACCCCGATCGAGCTCGACAAGCATCGCGGCATGGCGGCGCAGAAGGCAACCGATATCCGCCGCGTGCTGGCCGACGTCGAGGCCAACGCGAAACTGCTGCGCGACAAGCAGGGCGAGCTCGAAATCCAGCTCCTGGCCGTACCGGCCGCCTCGTGGCCCGAGGCGGTGGCCAAGGCGCGTTACGTGCTCAATCTCTATTCGGCCAGCCTCGCGCCATCGGACACGCATCACCGCGACCTCGTGAGCGCGGTGCTTGCGGATCTCACCCGGCTCGCCGGCGATGATGCCTGAACAAGACGAACAAGCGGCTTCGACCAACCAAGACTTTATCCAGCGTGTTCGATGCAAGATCGAACGGCCAAACTGAAAGTATCTTATCTGATGAAGAATCTCTCGCCCCGTCACGTCAAGACAGAAGAATCGCTTCGCCTCGGTGTCGTGTCCGGCTGGTACTCGACCAAGGTCAGCGGCACCTTCGTTTCGGGCCCGCATGATTCCGAAGCCGACTGCCTGCGCAGGATTGCCGAAATCAATCCCCCGCCGGCCAAGAAGAAGATGGTGGTGGGTTAAGTGGGAGAAATCGATGGTACGGTTGTTCCGGCCTTTGAGAACCGCCCGATGACGCTCGCGCGTGGCAGCATCGGGGGTTACGAATATGATCGCATGGTGCTGAAGTTCTCCATGATGGACGACGGCAGGGAAGTCCCCTGCGCCGTCAGTGCGTCGGCGATGGACGACCTTGAGCGGGTGTCGCGGACGGCGCCGGAACGGCGTGAAGAACAGTTCGTCCGGCTGCGCGACCGGATCGAACAATGCGCCTCGCGCAAGTTCCAGGCGCGGGAGTTCGAGGGCACCCCTCCCGGCATCATCCTGCGCAGCATCGATTTTCGCGGCTGATGGCCGGGGCCGCGGCGCGGGCCATAACTGGCAGCGCCGCTGCGCGGGCCGGCCTCAAATTGCAAGCGGAGATGACAAATATAAGTCGTCGTTGAGGAACTCTGCCTCCGTAGCGCCGTTGCCAACCGATCCCCAAGCGCAGCGGGATTGGCGATCCGCCACAGTCAGCAGTCCAATATGATCAAATCTATTTCTGCCCTCGCGATACTCGCGCTCTTGGGAGCGGCCGTGATCGCTCTGCCGGGCTTCGCGCCAGCGGTGAAAGCCGAGCAAGTCGTTGTGCTCGCTAAGGCGGACCGGCTGGCCGGCCACGTCGCTGGAGACTGCGCCAGCCAGAACTGGCCGAACATCGCATCATCCTGCCTGCGCGACACAGAATCGGGTGCGGCCGTTCGTGAGGTGCGCCTGGTCACGGCGCGCCGTTGAACCGCATATGATGCCGCTGGATCATTCCCTCCTTCCGCTCGTCGTGCTCGTCGTTGAGGACGAGATGCTGCTGCGCATGCGCGTGGTCGATATGGTGGAAGACGCCGGCTACGTCCCGGTCGAGGCCGTGGATGCGGACGAAGCCATGGCCATCCTCCGCTCCCGGTCCGATATCGCGCTGATGCTGACCGATGTTCAGATGCCCGGTAGCATGAACGGGCTGCAACTGGCACACGCGGTCCGCGAGAATTGGCCGCCCATCAAGATCATCCTGGCGTCCGGACAGCTCAAACTGTCCGGCAGCGACATTCCCTTGGACAGCCGATTTTTCGGCAAACCGCTGCAATCCGACGAAATCATCGCGGAAATGCGCGAAATGCTTGGCCCGGCCTGAGCTTGGCAGGAGATGGACATCCGATGGCTCTGCACCGTAACGGTCAGACGGCTGAATCATTGGCATAAAGAAATGTCCGGAGCCGGACAGATGGTGGTATTCGTTGTCGATGTTCAGAACAGTCCCTGATCCGTATGCCTCCCTCGATGCGTCCGATCCGACGTCACCGCAGGAGGAGCTGGCGGCTGAAAACGTCAGTCTCCGGCTGTTGCTGACACAGGCCAAGCTCAGTGCCGAGACGCTGCTTGAGCAGGCCGGCATCGACGCCAAGGAGCGCGAAGCCGCCGACAAGCTCCAAAAACTGATCCTCGAGGAGCTTCATCACCGCATCAAGAACACGCTGGCAACCGTGGGCGCCATCGCGTCGCAAAGTCTTCGCAACGCGCCGAGCACGCAGCATGCGCAGCAAGCGATCGAAGGCCGTCTGCTGGCGCTCGGGCGGGCCCATGATCTGCTGTTGCAGGCGCGCTGGACCGGTGCGGAGCTGCGAAAGATCGTCCAGGGGGCGACCGAGCCGTTCGACAATCCGGACAAGCCCCGTTTTTCGATTGCCGGGTCCGATGTGCAGATCGCATCAGGCGCGGTTATTGCGATCGCGATGACGCTCAACGAGCTCTGCACCAACACCACGAAATTTGGCGCATTGTCGGTGCCCGCCGGTCACGTGGCCATCAGCTGGGCGATCGATGCGCCGGCATCGCGGCTGCATTTCACCTGGAAGGAACAGGATGGCCCGGCGGTTGCGGCCCCGACGCGCCAGAGTTTCGGCACGCGCCTGATCGAGACGCTCGGCCGGCAACTCAAAGGCAATGTCAGATTGACCTATGAGCCGAGCGGGTTCGTGTACTTCCTCGATATTCCCTTGCTCTCGCTTGAGTCCTGAGCGGCTAGGGCGCGCGTCAGCTTGCAACGTGCCGCATCCGCTGCGGCCGCCGGCCTTATGCTTCCGCGACCGCCTCGCTCCACGGCTGGAACACCTCGGTGGCGCCGCTGTTGGTGGCGCCGTCGCGCAGCACGACGCTCGGGCAGGCGAACTTCATCGGCGTGGTCTGGATCCGCGCTTCCTCGTAATCGAACTGCGCACGCAGGCTCTCCCGCGTTGATTTCGGCAAGCGCACGTCGCCGATCACGATGGCGCCTTCGCTGGCGTCGATGCGCGGCTGGTGGATCGCCGCGTCCAGGTCCATGCCGTAGTCCATCACGAACGACAGAAGCTGCGTCACCGCGGGCAGGATGCGCCGGCCGCCGGAGGCGCCGATGGCGGTGCGGCGGCCGTCAGACGCCTGCGCCACCACCGGCGTGTAATTGGTGAGGCAGCGCTTGCCGGGCGCCAGCGAATTCGTCGTGCCCGGCGTCGGGTCGAACCACATGATGCCGTTGTTCATGGTGATGCCGGTTTGCGGGCAGACGAATTTGGAGCCGAACGATGACAGCAGGGTTTGCGTCACCGCGGCCATGTTGCCGTCGCGGTCCACGGCCGAGAAATGCGTGGTGCAGGCCGGCGCCAGCGTTTCGGCGCCGAGCGCGCGGCGGCCGTCGGCGTCGCCCATGTCCTTGAGGCGTTCGCGGTAGGCCGTTTGCAGCGCTTCGGCATAGGCCGTGTAGGCCGCGGCGTCAGGTCCGCTTTTCGCGGGCTGCAGATTTTGCTGCAGCAGGTGCAGCGTGCGCGCCAGCGTTGGTCCGGCGGTGAGTTCCGGCGTCGCAAACACCTTGCCGCCGCGATAGGGGATCGCCAGCGGTTCGCGCAGAAAAGCCTTGAACGGGATGAGATCTTCGACCGACAGCGCGCCGCCGGCTGCTCGCACATCGGCGGCGAGGCTGCGCGCCAGATCGCCTTCGTAGAAATCACGCGGACCCTGCGCGGCGAGATGCGCCATCGTGGCCTTGAGCTTGTCCTGCGGCAGGCGGACCTTGGTCTTGATCCCCCACGGTGCATTCGGCGGTAATCCATCCACGAGATAGGCGGCGGCGCTGGCGGGATAGCGCCTGAGATCAAGCGCCGCACTCGCAATCATCAGCGTGGTCCACCAGTCCACCGCAAGGCCCTCACCGGCGAGCGCGACGCTGGGCGCGAGCAATTCCTGCCACGGCATTTTGGCGTGGCGACGATGTGCTTCCTCCATGCCGGCGACCACGCCGGGCACCGCGATCGAACCGGGGCCATGGATGTTGCGGTCGTCCTTGACCCGCGCCCACGGAAACAGATCGGATGCCGCGCCGCCGCTCAGCGGATAATCCTCCAGGCGAAGGCTGAGCGGCGCCCGCATGCCGTAGTCGATCACTTCATAACGGTCCTCACGGGCGCGGTAGAGCACCATCGCGCCGCCGCCGCCGAGCCCGCTCATCCAGGGTTCCAGCACGCCCAGAGCAAACGTGGTCGCGATCACGGCATCGACGCAATCGCCGCCCGCCGCCAGCACATCGGCGCCGACCTTGGCCGCCTTGCCGGATTGCGCGGCGACGATGCCGCCCTTGGCGGTGACCGCGGGTTTGCGGATCTGCTGGGTGTTGGTGAACTGGTCGCGCATGCTGTTGTCCCGTTATTCTTTGTTGGTGTTGATTGTCAGAGATCGCGGCTTCTATTTCCACCAGGGATATTGGCTCGGCATATCCTGGGATACTTTGCCCGGAAACTCCGGCGGCCGCTTTTCGAGAAAGGCCTTGACGCCCTCTCGCACGTCGGCGTGGCCGCCGCGCTCGATCGACATCGGCTTGTCGATGTCGAGCAGCTCGAACGGGGCGGGCGCGCCGGAGAAGCGCCACAACATCTGCCGCGTCAATGCGACCGAAACGGCTGATGTCCCTTCGGTCATCTCGCGCGCGATCTCCTTAGCACGCTGCAATAGCTCCGCGGGATCGACCACTTCACTGACGAGGCCGCCTTGCAGCGCTTCATCGGCGCCGAACGTCCGGCCCGACAGGCACCAGCGCAACGCCTGCGGCAGGCCGACCAGCTTTGGCAGGAACCAGGCGCTGCCGGCTTCCGGGACGAGACCGCGGCGCGCAAAGATGAAACCGATCTTGGCGCCCCTGGCCGCGATCCTGATATCCATCGGCAACGTCATGGTGATGCCTACACCCACCGCCGGTCCGTTGATGACGGCGATCGAGGGCTTTCGGCAATTGAAGATCGCCTCGACAAAGCGGCCGCCGCCCGGATTCGGGCTGGCGAACACGTCGGCGCCGTGGCTGCCGGAGGTGTCGAAACTCGCAGCCCCTCCCGACACGTCGGCGCCGGCGCAGAACGCGCGGCCGGCGCCGGTGACGATGACGGCGCGGATGCTATCGTCGATGTCGGCGCGGTTGAAGGCGTCAGTAATTTCGGCGCCCATCTGGCCGGTATAGGCGTTGAGCTTGTCCGGCCGGTTCAGCGTGACGATCATGAACGCGCCATCGAGCTCGCATGCAATGTGCTGGTAGTTCATCGACGCCCCCGACTGTTCCCGCCTGGTGCAACCATCCCAGAAGCATTGTGCTTGTGCAATCAGGGCTCGCGCATGGGTGGGAACTGCAAAGCAGAGAAATCCTGATAACGGCGGGTAGGGGCTCAATTTCAAACAATGTTTCACGGCAGATTTCTGCGACGCAACACTGGCATGCTGACGCAAGTGTAAAGGCTGGGTTATTGCTATAGTGGCCCACTAGAGCGCCGTCGTTGCCAAGAATAACAAAGACCGGGTGGAAAATGACCGAAGGGACCAACGCTCCCCACGATAAGGTTCTCCGCGACAAGTCGCATTACGAAGTGATCGTGATTGGCGCGGGCGTGGCCGGCATCTATCAGATCAAGCGTCTGGCCGACCTCGGGGTGGATGCCACGGTGCTGGAGGGCTCGCCCGATCTCGGCGGGACCTGGTACCGGAACCGCTATCCGGGCGCGCGCTTCGACTCGGAGAGCTACACCTATGGTTATTCCTTCTCGCGGGAATTGCTCAACGAGTGGCACTGGAAGGAACGGTTTTCGGGCCAGCCTGAGAACCTCCGCTATCTCAACCATGTTGCCGACAAGTTCGATCTGCGCAAATACATGCAGTTCAACGCAAAGGTTTTGGCGGCGCAGTTCGATGAGACGCAGCACATCTGGCGTCTGACGGTCGACGACGGTCGCGAGCTGACCTGCCGGTTCGTCATCCTGGCGATCGGCTTGCTGTCGATACCGACCCTGCCGCGGCTGGAAGGCGTGGAGTCGTTCAAGGGTCCCTCGTTTCACACCTTCTACTGGCCGCATGAGCCGGTCGAGATGAAGGGCAAGAAGGTCGCGATCATCGGCACCGGCGCGACAGCCATTCAGATCATCGGCGAGATCGCCGACAAGGTCGGCGAGTTGACCGTGTTTCAGCGCCGGCCGAACTGGGCCGCCCCGCTCAACAACGGACCGATCTCGGAGGCGGAGATGGCCGACATCCGCTCGCGCTATGACGATATCTTCGCCGCCTGCGCCCGCAGCCCCGGCGGCTTCGAGCACGAACCCGACCGGCGCGGCTTCTACGAGGTAACGCGCGAGGAGCGCCTGGCGCTGTGGGACAAGCTCTATGACGAGCCGGGGTTCGGGATCTGGCTCAGCAATTTCCGCGAGATATTCACCGATGAAGTGGCGAACGCCGAATTCTCCGCCTACATCGCCGACCGTATCCGCCGCCGCGTCAAGGATCCCGTCATCGCGGAGAAGCTGATCCCGAAAGATCACGGCTTTGGCGTGCAACGCGTGCCGCTGGAGACGAATTATTATGAGGCGTATAACCGCGACAATGTGCATCTCGTCGATATCAGCGAGACTCCGCTGCAGCGCGTCACCGAAACCGGCATCCGCACCTCGGCGCGGGATTATGATTTCGACATCATCATCTACTCCACCGGCTTCGACGCCATCACCGGCGCGTATGATCACATCGACATCACAGGCATCGGCGGGGAAAAGTTGTACGACAAATGGAAGGACGGCCCGTCGACCTTCCTCGGCATGCTGGTTCATGGCTTTCCGAACCTGCTGATGCCGACGGGACCGCAGAGCGGCTCGGCGTCAACGAATTTTCCGCGCGGCATCGAGACCGGCGTCAACTGGTGCATGGCGTTGCTCGAGCACATGTGGGACCGCGGCTACACCAGCGCCGACCCGAGCTTGATGGCGCAGCAGCGCTGGAGCGCGCATGTGAAAAAGATGTACGCCATCATGCTGATGCGAGAGGCCAAGTCGTGGTTCACCGGCTATAATTCCAACGTGCCGGGCCACGAGCACGGCAAGTATCGCTACTTCGTCTACAACGGCGGCACGCCGAAATACGTCTCTGCCATCAACGATGCCGTCGCCAGGGGCTATGAGGACATCGTCTTTGCGTCCGGCGAGCGGCCCTCGGTGCGGCCGGCGCTCAGATCGCGCGCTGCGGAGTAAAGTGGAAGGCCGTCCGCAGCAAGGGCTATATCGAACAAAATCTGATCGTTAGAAAAAGATGTTCCAAATGGCGATACGTGCTTCGCTCAGGCGTTCATCAGTATCGAATTCCAGACTGACTATCCACTGCTTGTATCCAAGAACGTTGGGAGACATCGTCTGACAGGCGATTGGACCGGCGATGCCCTGGCAGCCAAGTTTTTCCTTGCGGAGCGTGGCAATTGCGGCCTCTCTGCTCGTTCCCAGTGGGATTATCTTCAAAAGTGCTTCGCGTGCCGGCGCCGAGTCGTTCGTGCTGTCTCTCTGTACGGAGCGCATTCCGCCAAGAAGTCGGTTTTGTTTATAAAAATTATCAACTTCAGCGGTTTTGTACGAAATCCAAAGCCATAGCGATACGAACAGGGCGGCCGGAACAGCCGCTATCACCAAGCAGACGATCAGCGCTCTTCTGAGGAATTTGCGCATAGAGCTACCCAGTCCAAGACCGCGCGTCGATAGCAACGCCTCTAGCACGTCTGGCCGGCTACCGCAGAAAATTGCCTACTTTGGGTAAAAAAGTGTTTCGAGACGGTTCGCTGGTTCGCGACTTCGGCTCTCGATGCGGCCAAGTGTCAGATCGCGCGCTGCGGAGTAAACCGCACCGGCAGTTTGCGGATGGCATGCACGAAATTGTTCGGCGCCATTTCGATGCCGCCGGCGTATTCGATGTCAGGCAGCCGCGTCAGCAGCTGGCGATAGACTTCCTCGAGCTGCAGCTGCGCCACGCGCTTGCCGATGCAGACATGCGGGCCGAAGCCGAAGGCAATGTTCTTCGATGCATTGGCGCGGCGGATGTCGAGCTTGTCGGGATCCGGAAAGATCGAAGGATCGCGATTGGCGGCGCCGTAATACATGATGACTTTCTCGCCGGCCGCGATCTTCTGTGCCCCGATCTCGGTATCTTCCGTGGCCGTGCGGCGCATGTAGATAACAGGGCTGATCATGCGGATCAGCTCGTCGACGGCGTTCGGCAGCAGCGACAGATCATTCATCAGCGCGCGCTTCTGATCCGGGAACTCTGTCAGCAGCTTCATCGAGCCGGAAATCGAATTGCGCGTGGTGTCGTTGCCGGCGAATACGATCAGCAGCCAGGAGCCGTCGAGATATTCGTCGCGCAGCAATTCGCCGTCGATGGTGGCGCGCGCGATCGCGCTCATCAGATCGGGCTTTGGGTCGGCGCGTCGTTTCTGCAGCATGTGCTGGCCATAGGCGAACATCTCGGCGACGTTCTCGTTGAAGGCCTTGACGAACGCCATGAACTCGGGCGTCGGCTGCGGGTTCTTGCGCTGCTGCGCCGAAACATGGCCGGCCACTTCGAGATAATGCATCCAGTCGAGGAATTTCGGCCGGTCGGATTCCGGCACGCCGAGGATTTCGCATAGCGTGAACAGCGGCAGCCGCGACGACAGCGTCTCGACCAGGTCGCATTCGCCAAGGCCGGCCATGCCGTCGATCAGCCGCGTGGTCTCGATAGCCACTTTCTCCCGGATGCCCGTGAGATAGTTAGGTGTGAAATAGGGCATGTGCTCCTTGCGGAGCTGCAGGTGCCAAGGCGCGTCCATGTTGATCATGGCGTCGACCGAGGCGCGGAACAGCAGGGGATGCCGCGTTTCGGGCGGGCCATAGGCCATCAGGATGCCGCCCTTCTGCGACGAGAAGGTTTTCGGATCGCCATCGACGCGCATCACGTCGTTATACTGGGTCAGCGCCCAGAAGCCCGGGCCGTTACTGCCCTCACGCTGCCACGCCACCGGCGCCTCGGCGCGCAGCCGGGCATAGATGTCGAACGGCTGTCCCTGCAGGAACAGTTCGACATTGGACAGCGCGTCCGGCTCGACTTCGGGATAGGCTCTGGGGAATACGGGTCCGGCGGGCAGGCCCAAGGGGAAGTCTTCGCTCAGGAGACGCATCGGCTGAATTCTCCGGTCAGGTCGCCGACTTTACAAGGACGCGTGCGCGCCGTCTTGCGCCATCAGGCTATGCCGCCGAGATAGAGCCGTTTGACGATGTCGTTACCCTTCAATTCGTCGACGGAACCGGCCGCGACGACGATCTCGCCGTGGACGATGATGTAGCCGCGGTTGGCGATGCGGATTGCCTGGTTGAAGTTCTGCTCGGCCATCAGCACGGTGAGGCCGAGGCGCTGATTGAGATCACCGATCTTGGTGATGGTTTGCGATACCAGCAGCGGAGATAATCCGACGGACGGCTCGTCGACCAACAGCAGGCGCGGGGAGGACATCAGCGCGCGCGCGATTGCAAGCATCTGCTGCTGGCCGCCGGACATGGTGCCGGCGAGCTGTTTCTTCAGGTCCTTCAGCACCGGAAAGGTTTCGAAGGCCTGCGCCAGATTCTTGTCGATGTCGCGCCGGGCCGCCTTGCGGAAGGCGCCGAGCATCAGGTTTTCCAGCACCGTCAGTTTGGGAAACAGCCGCCGCCCCTCCGGCACCATCGCGACGCCGAGATCGACGATGGCTTCCGGCGACAATTTGGTCAGGTCATGCGCGGTGCCATCGATCGTTAGCTGCATGGTTCCGCGCTGCGGCCGCACCAGCCCGGCGACGCACTTCATCAGCGTGCTCTTGCCGTTGCCGTTGGTGCCGAGCAGGGCGACGGTTTCACCGGCCTCGACATCGAGCGAGACGCCGCGCAGCGCCTTGACGGCGCCGTAACCGGCATCGAGGCCGGAGATCGCAAGGCTAAGTGCCAAGATAGGCCTCCTGCACCCGCTGGTTGGCCATGACTTCGTTCGGCGCGCCGATCGCGATGATCTTGCCGGCGTCGAGGCACATCACGCGCTGCGAAAACCGCATCACCGCCTGCATGATGTGCTCGATCATGATGACGGTGATGTCCTGGTCCGCAAGGCTCATCAGGAGATCAAGCACCTCGTCGACTTCCGAAGACGAAAGCCCGGCCATCGCCTCGTCCGATATCAGCAGCTTCGGCCGCGTCGCCATCGCGCGGGCAAGCTCCATCTTGCGCAGCTCGACCTGGCTCAGCGTGGTGGCAGATGCATCGGCCTTGGACGCGAGACCCATGCCGGCAAGGATCGACATCGCGGTGTCGTGCCGGTGCGCCGCCGACACCAGCGGATCCGTGGCCACCGCGAAATCAAGCGCCACCATCAGGTTCTCGACCACCGTCATGCTTTTGAACGGCCGCGGGATCTGGAAGCTGCGGGCGATGCCGCGGCGGGTGCGGACATGCGCCGGCAATTGCGTGATGTCCTCGCCGCGGAACACCACCGTGCGGGCCTCGGTGCGGAACGCCCCGGAGATGCAGTTGATCAGCGTGGTCTTGCCCGAGCCGTTCGGGCCGATCAGGCCGAACCGCTCGCCGGGGCGGATATCGACGCTGACATTGTCGAGCGCGGTGAAGCCGCCGAAGCGCTTTGTAAGCCCCGATATCTGCAGCAGGGGTGCGCTGGTGTCGGGGGGCGTCATTGCTTGCCCTCCCTGCGGTGGCGGCGAATCCGGCGCAGCAGGCCGATCAGCCCTTCGGGGGCGGCCACCACGAACAGCACCAGCATGACGCCGAGCACCAGCACGTTCACTTCCGACGAGATGGTCACGGTCAGCAACTGCTGCGTGGTGCCCAGCAGGATGGCGCCGACGATCGGGCCGGCCCAATGCGCGGTGCCGCCGATCAACGACATCGCCAGCGTCGAGACCGAATAGTTGAGATTGAACGCGGAGGAGGGGTCGGCGTATTGCAGATACATCGCGGCGGGTGCGCCAGCCGCGCACATCAGCGCGCCGGAGACGACGCAGGCCAGCACTTTCAGCCGCAGGGTCGGCACACCCGTACATTCTGCAGCGAGTTCGTCGTCCCGCAGCGCCTGCAGGCCGCGGCCGATCCACGAATTCTGGATGTAGCGCGAGACCACAACCGCCAGCACCACGAGCACCGCCTGGACAAAGAACAGCATCTGGACATAGCCCGAGAACGGCCAGGTCACCGGCGGGCGCTGTAATTGAATGCCGGCCGCGCCGCCGACATAGCGCCAGTTGGTGATCGAGGTCTCGATGACGATGGTCAGCGCGATCGTCGCAATCGAGAAGAAGATGCCCTGCATGCGCAGGGTCAGCAGGCCAAGTGCAAAGCCCATCAGCGCGCCGACGGCAGCAGCGGCCGCAATCTGCACGAGGAGCGGCGCACCGGCCACCTTGAACAGGAACACGGCGGTGTAGACGCCCATGCCGAAGAACGCGCTGGTGCCGAAATTCACATAGCCGGCATGGCCGCCGAGGATGCTCCAGGCCACCGCGAGCACGATGAATTGCAGGATCACATAGCCGGCGAAGAAGGGGTATTCGTTGGTGATGAGCTTTGTCATCAGCGCAATGGCGATCAGAAAGACCGCCGCGCCAACCCAGAAAAAGATGCCGTTGCGCTTCATGATCGCCTGCCGAACAGGCCTTGCGGCCGCACGGCGAGAACACCGAGCAGCATCGCGAAGGAAATGGCCGGCGCCCAGGAGGCGCCGAACAGGGTCAGCACGATCGATTCGGCGACGCCAAGGATGATGGCCGCAACGAGCGTGCCGGTCATGCTGCCGAGCCCGGCCATGACGACGACGCAGAAGGTCCGCCCGATATAGGCGCGGTCGAGCGTCGGATCGACGGGGGCTACGATGATGAGCAGGGCGCCGGCAATGCCGAGCACGGCGGTGGCGATGCCGAACGCCCATTGCTTGATCCGGATCGGGTTGGCGCCCATCAGCCGCAGCGCCTCCTGGTCCTGGGCGACCGCGCGGATCGCGCGTCCCATGAAGGTCTTGGACAGATAGAGCGCCAGCAGAGTGGTCAGCAAAGTGGCGACGGCGAACGCGACCACCAGCCGGTAGGGAATCCGCATATCGCCGATCCGCCAGGCCTTGCCGATATAGGTCGCGGTGACCGAGCGCTGGTCGACGCCGAATTGCAGGATGATCAGGACTTCGATGATGAAGGCGATGCCGAAGAAGAACGCGATGCCGCGCACGCCGGCGTCGCTGCCGCGTTTTTCGAATGTCTCGTAATACAGGCGGTAGGCGGCGAGACCGAATACGAACAGGAACGGTGTGATCAGCAGTCCCGCCAGCAGCGGGTCGATTCCATAAAACTCATTGAGCACATAGACGGCGTAGGACGCGAGCACAAGAAAGGCCGGGTGCGCGACGTGGGGAACGTCGAGCAGGCCGAACGCGACTGACAGCCCAAGGCTGACCGCCGCGTAGAAGCAGCCGAGCAGCACCCCGAGCACTACTGCATCGAGCAGCAGTTCAAATGAAAACACGTAAGGTCCCCCTTGACCCGCTCCTGAGCCGCCGCTTCCCCGGTTCGCGCACGCCCTGCCTGTCCCACTCAAATTACCCGGGGCGCTGTCAGCGCACCATGGTCCGGAGATCAGCCGCGATGGTTATTTCCGGGCAGCCTCGAACGGGCTGATGAGATCGCCGGATTTCATTTTCGCCGGGAACAGGATCACCTGGGTGCCGGGCTTGCGGAACTGATCCATATTCTTGTCCACGACGCCACGGAACTGCGCTTGCAGCGTTGCGGATTCCTTGCGCTCGCCGTCCGCGGCGAAAGCGATCGGACCGACGATGGTCTTGTGCTCGTTCTCGCGCAGATACTTTGCGAGCGCCTTCTGGTCGAGCGATCCCACTGCCTTGATCGCCTGCTCGATCATCTGGCCGCTGGCGTAGCCGAACGGCGCCAGATAGTAGCCGAGCGGATCGACCTTGGCTTCGATGGCGCGCTTGGTATAGGTCTCGAAGAACGCCTTGGTCCCCTCGTTCTGCATGCTCGGTTCGGGCAGCCAGGTGTTGTAGTTGACGACGCCATTGAGCAGGGAGCCGAGGTTTTCCATGACCGCGCCGAACTGCAGTCCGACCATGCCACCGCCGAAGATCTTGACGTTGTTGCCGATTCCGATTTCGTTCACGGCGCGCAGGATCCCGGCCGAATCCGGCGGATAGGATGCGACATAGACGATGTCGGGCTTGGCAGCCTTGAGCGCACGCAGGATCGAGGAGAATTCCACCGTGTTCGGCGGATAGGCCTGGTCGAACACGATCTGCATGTTCATCTTCTTGGCGACGTCGCGTGCGGTCAGCGCCAGGTTTTGTGCGAATTCCTGGTCGGCCGCGAGCAGCGCGATGGTCTTGCCCCCGGCCTTCTGGCCGAGTTCGAGGAAGGACGCCGCCCAGCTGTCGGCCGGTCCCCATGGCGCATTGTTGAACCACATGTCGTGGCCAACCTTGCTGTTCACCTGGAACGAGAAGTTGCCCATCAGCAACATGCCGCGCTGTTTGACCAGCGGCATTAGCGGCGCGGTGGGCACGGTCGCGTAGGGCGCGAACAGGATATCGACCTTGTCGACGTCCAGAAGCTTGGAATAGATCGCCGGCGTTTCCGAAGCGCTCGACTTGTCGTCATAAACGACGAGTTCGACCTTGCGGCCGAGCAGGCCACCCCTGGCGTTGACGTCGTCACGCCAGATCTCGATGCCGAGCTGCGAGGCCTTGCCGCCGCCGGCGAGACCGCCGGTCTGCGCCATCGACATGCCGATCTTGATCGGGGGTTGCTGAGCGAGTGCGGCTGAGGTGAGCCCAAAAGTTAGGCCAAGCACGGCCGCGCCGATCGTTCCGCCGAGAAGCGTCCTGCGTTTCATTGATCCTCCCAAGATCTCGCTTTGTTTGGTTCTTGTCGCCCAGTCCGCGCTCTATGGCGCTTTTGCTGCGAGGTTAGAACTAAAGCCCGCCCGGCCACAAGCCACAATGGAACGCGGATGCAACCTTTGGCACCCTACGTTCGGGGGATTATCCGAAGTGACGCTGCCGCGACCGTTGGCCCGCGCTGGCCGGCCGCCGGCGCAGACATGGGAGATCGCCCATTCCCGCCGCGGACGGCAGCCGGGGATCGCCGACGGACAGCAGCACGGCCGCGGAGTTCGGCAAATTCATCGACGACGAGACGCGCAATTGGAGCGCGGTGGTCCGCGATGCGGGCCTCTAGGGGGAGCAGGCCTTCTCCTCACTGATTGTTTGCATCTGCCTTGGTGTCGAAGGCCATTGTCAGCGTCGGATTGCAGCCAACAAAGTCGCGCCTCAACGTCCATTGCTACATCGCCGCGCAACTGCTGTTCAGGTGTTGAAGCAGGCGGTCCATCTCATCCGCGAGGATGAAAGGTCAGGCTTTTTCCGTCGGGCGGTATGACTGCTTGACGCCGGGTACCCCGAGATTTCGGGGCTGCCAGCATCCGGTCTGCTCCGATGAGCCGACATGGTTAAGGCTTGACCCCGCAAAGTGACGATCGGTGCATCCAGACGCGGGGCAGACAAAAGGCCGTCTTAATCCGGTGGTTCATCGGGGATAACAACCTTGCAGAGGCGGGCGGAATGGGTCACCATTCCGAATGGCAGCAAAAGGCTAAACACAAGAAATTACTTGAATAATCGACTGATCCCGTCAGGACGCGATTATGTTTTGTGATGCGTGCCGATCGGCAATGGATGAGCGGGACAAGTTCTGCGCGGCCTGCGGGGCTCGGGCGCTGCAAAAGCGATGCGACAGCTGCGGTAAATCCAATCGGCCGGAAAGCAGTTTCTGCGCTTATTGCGGAGACTCGCTACGCGTAACCATCAACGGCGGCGGTGGAGTTGCCGAAGATGTCCAGGCCTCTAGCGAACCCAAGGCCGAACTCAAATTCGTAACGATCCTGCGCGCGGATATCGTCGGCTCGACGGCTATTGTTGCGGACCTCGATCCCGAACATGCCGTCTCCCGTCTCGAACCCGCACTGTCAGCGATGCGGGCCGCGGTTCGACAATTTCGCGGCACGGTCAGCAAGGAGCTCGGGGACGGATTGGTGGCCGCGTTTGGCGCCCCAAGCGCTGACGATAACCATAGTCGCCTTGCCTGCCACGCCGCGATCGAACTGATCCGGCGTGTTGCAGAACTTGGCGACCCGAGCATCCAGGTGCGCGTGGGGCTGCACTCCGCCTACGTGCTGGCCTATGTCGTTTCGAGTGACGTCTCCCACGTCTACGAATTCGGCGGATCAGCACAGCACCTGGCGGAACGACTGCAGGCTGTCGCCCCACCGGGACAGATTGTGGCCTCGGAAGCGTGCCGGCTGCTATCCGAAGGGTTCATCGACTTCGAGACGATGGAGCCAAGGCTTCTGAAGGGCTTCGCAAACCCAATTCCGATGTACAGGGTGGTCGCGGTTCACCAGCTTTCAACGTGGCAGGTTCGCAAGGCTCGAAGCATCGGGCGGTTCGTCGGAAGAGACTCTGAGATGAGGTCTCTTAGAGCGGTGGCCGACGGAATCGCGAAAGACGGGAAAATGGTTTCCGTGCTTGGTGATCCGGGCATCGGAAAATCGCGTCTGGTGTACGAGTTTGTGGAGGAGTTGCGGGCGGCCGGATGGCGCGTGATCGAGGCCGAATGCAGCCCGCCCTTGCAAGCCTCGCCCTTTGCCGTGCTGAAGAACGTTCTGCAATCGGCCCTGTCGCCCCATTTGCGGGTCGGCAAGCCGATCCCGGGCGAGGATCCACTCGCCGGTCTGCCGCCGATCTGGCACGCGGCGATTGATGCCGTGCTGGATCTCCCGGTTTCGGATCCGGACTGGAGCAAGCTTGAGCCGAGGCAACGTGGTCGGGCAATTGCAGAGGCAAGCCGTGCCGTCATTGAGCGCATAACCCAGGATTCGCGGGTTCTGCTTCTGATCGAGGATTTGCACTGGATCGACAGTGCGAGTGCGGCGCCAATTGAATCCCTGGAATCACTGACCGCCCGTCATCCATTGCTGATCGTGACCACCAGCAGGCCCACCGGAACGCCGGAGCTGCGCAGCCGACGAAGCTCGGTCAGTCTGTGGTTGCGTCCGCTGGACGACGACGCTGGTCGCGAGATGCTGGACGATATCCTTGGGCATTCCCCGTCGGTGACGGACCTGAAGGACCGGATCCTCCGGCATACCGGCAACGTACCGCTCTTTATCGAAGAGGTGTGTCGCGGCCTTTCGGATCAGGTCGTTCTCGGCGGGCACCACGATAGCGTCAGCGTTGACATCTCTCCGGATAGATTGGGCATGCCCGCGACCATTCAAGGCATGATCGCCGCGCGCATTGATCGTTTGAGCTGGGATGAAAAGATCCTGCTTCGAACAGCGGCTGCGGTCGGAACACAGGCAACCGCCCGCATTTTGCAGGAGGTAACTGGTCTGCCCGACGAGCAGCTGCAGTCTCAACTGGCCGCGCTCGATCGCGCCGAACTTCTGATCGAAGTCAGTTTGTTGCCAAGCCACGTCTACGAATTTCCGCACGAACTTATCCGCCAGGAAGCGTATGAATCCATGCTGGAAGCGGCGCGCGAAAAACTGCATCGGCGAATTCTTGCCAGTATCGAGGCTGGAGCGTCGGGTCGTCCGGACGACCAGTCCGACGTTCTTCTCTACCACGCAACAGGCGCAAAGGACTGGCGAAAGAGCGCCCTGTTCGCCCGCAACATTGCCAGGAAATGCATTGATCGCTCGGCGCTGGCCGAGGGCGCGCAGTATTTCGGGATTGCGATCGACGCACTCGACAAGGCGCCGCTATCGGCCGAGCGCGAGACCCTTGCCATCGATCTGCGGATCGAGTCGCGCGTGGCGTTTTCTTCCTTTGGCGTTGTCGACAAATGGCTGAGCCTGGCGAAGGAGGCCGATGCGCGCGCAGCGGCGATCGGGGACCACGCGCGCAAGGTTGCGACCATGGCGGTGCGCGCAGCAGCGCTCAATTTTTATGGCGCGCCCGTCGAAGCGATCGAGGCCGGGGAGGAGGCCGTCGGGAGGGCCGAGCAACTCGGCGATCGCGGATGGCTGAGCTACGCGGAGTTCGGCCTGGGCCAGGCTTATTTTGTCGCGGGCCGGTGCCGTGAAGCGGAGAAAATGTTCGCACGAGCATGCCAGCAACTGACGGGGCCGGATCCCAGGGCTCCGCTCGGCAACACCCCGCAAGGTTTGGCGATCCTTTGCTACATGATGTGGGCTGTCGTGCTGAGTATGTTGGGGGACTGGGACCAGGCAGAGGTCGTTCAAGGTCATGCGCGCGCGATTGCCGATCGCACCGGGCGACCCATCGATCGCGTGTCGGTTGGTTATTGCTCGGGTTCGATCCTGCTCAACCGCGGTGATTTCGCGGGCGCAAGAGCCGAGCTTGAGAAGGCGTTGAAGCTGGCCAAGGAGCACGAAACAAAACTCTACATCCCAATTCTTGCTTGCCTTTGCGGAATGGCAAACCTGGAGCTCGGCCTGATCGACGAGGCCAAAACCGTTTTGACGGAAGCACGGGACCAGGCACACGCGGTCGGTCATTCATCGGTCATGTTGCGGGCGCCCAACTATCTGGCGCTTGCACAGAACGCGTCTGCGGATGCGCTGGAAAACGTCAGATCCGTTCGCGCTGGAGCTCGCCAGCAAGGGTATGAAGGTCTTGAAGCGGAAACGTGGTTATCGGAAGGGAGGATGTTCGCGATGCGGCCGGAGGCCGATCCGGAACAAATAAGCCAATGCTTGCTGAACTGTATAGCCATTGCCGAGCGGCTTGAGCATAAGCCTCTCGTCGCGAAGGCGGAGGCGTTACTGGCCAAGGTGAACGGCGAGTCCGTTCGGCACTGAAAGCTGCGCGTCAACTTTGATAGCATCGTCAATTTACGTCTGGTGTGAAACGGCCTCTTGAGGCAGTGAAACAAAGTGGAGGTGACAATGGCTGAGAAGAGTTTTTTTGCCGGGTTTTATCAGGACCCGAAATTTATCTATGCCATGAACGTCAACTATACGACCAAGGCTATGCCGGACAGCGTCAAGAAACTGAAAGAGCATGCAGGGTTTAATCTGGCCACCATGAAGTGGGGTGACTATCAGCCTATCCTGACGCCAAAAGATAAATGGCCCGGAAAAACCCACGAGCTTTGGCAGGAATCGATGCAGGCGGCCCGAGACAGTCTCTCGAAGCAACCCAACAAGCTGCCGCTTTCGCCGAGCGATGCCGCGGTTCCCGCGACAAAGTGCGACTTAGCCGATGCCGCGATTCGAAAGTGCTTTAATTCGGAGCCACCGATTCAAATCATCATCGATGTGATGGTGAAAAAGGCTGCTGATCTGGATCCGACGCTCCACGACGTCAAAATAGAATGGACCACACTCAACGCTGAGCCGACCCTTAAATTTACGATGGTGTGCCCTTTCGAAGAGCCAAAGAAGGGTAGCTAGCCGAATTACTGCCGGCTAGACATGACTCCTGGAGGTATCATGGCAAAGATCAGGGTCGGTCTGGCCGGCTGCGGTTTTGTGTCCGAGCTGCATATGTATGCGTACAAGCGCGTCTACGGCCTGGATGTCGAGGTTCGGGCCGTCGCGGCGCGGGGCGATCATGTCCTTGAGTTCGCCCGCCGGCACCAGATTCCGGCGGCGTATCGCAGTTTTCGCGATTTGATCGCCGATGGCGAGCTCGATGTCATCGACATCTGCACGCCGCCGAATTTGCACGCCTCGATGATCGTCGAGGCGATGCAGGCCGGCAAACACGTGATCTGCGAGAAGCCGTTCGCGGGCTATTTCGGGCGAGAAGATGACAAGGCGCCGATCGGTAAGCACGTGTCCAAGGCGCTGATGTATCGGCGCGTGCTGGAAGAGATGGAAATCACCCGTGCGGCGATCGAGAAGACCGGCAAACTTTTCATGTATGCGGAAGACTGGATCTACGCGCCCGCGGTGACCAAGACCGTGGAGATCCTCCGTGCCACCAAAGACAAGATCCTGTTCATGAAAGGCGAGGAGAGCCACAGCGGCTCGCATGCGGCACATGCCGCGCAATGGGCGATGACCGGCGGCGGTTCGCTGATCCGGATGGGATGCCACCCGCTTTCGGCGGTGCTTTATCTCAAGCAGGTCGAGGCGAAAGCGCGGGGTGAGACGATCAGCGTCGCCAGCGTGACCTGCGACGTCGGCAACGTCGCGGCCTGCCTGCGGCCGGACGAACGCGGCGTCATCAAATCCAATCCGGTCGACGTCGAGGATTGGGGCACGCTCACCGCGACTTTCTCCGACGGAACCAAGGCGACGATCTTTTCCGGCGACATGATCGCCGGCGGCGTGCGCAACCTGATCGAAACCTACACCAGCGGCGGCGCGCTGTTCGCCAACATCACGCCGAACACGCACATGATGAGCTACCAGACATCAGAGGAAAAACTCGCCAGCGTCTACATCACCGAAAAGGTCGATCGCAAGACCGGCTGGCAGTATGTGTGCCTCGAGGAAGAATGGACGCGCGGCTACCTGCAGGAAATCCAGGACTTCATGGAATGCGTCGCGACCGGGAGGCAGCCACTCTCAGATCTCGCGCTGGCGTTTGAGACGATCAAGGTCAACTACGCCGGCTATTGGGCCGCCGAAGAGGGCCGGAGAGTGACGTTGTAGCGACGAGCTTCTTCCCTTCTCCCCTTGTGGGAGAAGGTGGCGCGAAGCGCCGGATGAGGGGTTCGATCCGCAAATTCTGTTGCGAGAGGCTCACGCGCGGAGAGAGACCCTCACCCGTCCGCGATGCTGCGCATCGCGTCCACCCTCTCCCACAAGGGGACGGGGTGAAAGCGCTACGACGCGTAGACCGACGATTTCGGCAGCGGGAACACCGGGTCCTGCGTCCTGATATTGGTCGGCCAAACCACCGAGATGTGCTCCCCGGCATTCTGCATCACGACCGGGGTCGAACGCTCGTTCTGACCGGCGAGCGGCGTGCCCGGCGGAAAGAATTTGACGCCGTAGCCCTGGATCGTGCCGCCCGGCGGGATGTCGACGTCGAGCGCGGCCTTGCGAATGGCATCGGGATTGAAGCCGCCGTATTTGTCCTTGGCGGCGGGCAGCACGCTGTTGAGCAGGATCCAGGTCTGGTTGAAGCCCATCGAGCAGTGCGGTGGCACGTCGGTCGCGTTGGTCTTCTCTTTGTAGCGTGTGATCATTGTCTTGGTGAGATCGCCGATGCCGGGCGCCAGTTTGGTCGGATCGAGCAATTGCGCAGGCACCGGATCGATATTGCAGAAATTGTCGATGTCCGCGGCGAAGGTGGCGCGCAGCTTGTCGAGCTGGCTGTAGCCCGCGCCGGCGCCGAACAGCATCTTGAACTTGAGGCCGTTCTCGCGCGCCTGGCGCAGGAACAGCGTGATATCAGGGTTGTATCCCGCGTGAGAGATCACATCGGGCCTCGCACGCTTGAGCTTGGTCACCAGCACCGAGAGGTCGGGGGCGGACGCCGAATAACCCTCGCGGAGCACGACCTGCAGGCCGGCTTCCTTGGAATAGGCCTCGTCGGCGGCCGCGACACCGACGCCATAGGGGCCGTCCTCGTGGATCAGCGCGACCTTGACGTCCTTGGGCTCCATTCCAAGCTTTGCTTTCGCATGCTCGGCGATGAAGCCGGCGAAGGCCTGGCCATACTGATCGGAATGTATCTGGGCGCGGAAGACATATTGCAGGTTCTTGTCCTTGAACACGGCGGTCGAGACCGCGGTCGTGATCCAGAGGATCTTTTTCTGCTGCTCGACCTTGGCCGCGAGCGGCACCGCATGCGAACTCGCATAGACGCCGTTGATGATGTCGATCTTCTCCTGGTCGATCAGGCGCACCGCCTCATTGATCGCGATTTCTGGCTTGCTCTGGGAATCGGCGGCGACCGCGGCGACCTTGTACTTGCCGCCGATGCCGCCCTTTTCATTGACGAGATCGATGGCGATCTGCGCGCCGATCGAGGAGGCGACCGATCCGCCGGCTGCAAACGGGCCGGTCAAGTCGTAGATCAGGCCGATGCGCACCGTTTCGGCTTGCGCCTGGGCACGTGTCCAATCGAAGCTGAATGCGGCGGCCGCAGCCGCAGAAGTCTTCAGCAGTGTTCTGCGTGAAGTGGGCATCGTGTCCTCCCATCGATTTTTCTTTATTATGGCCGAGTATTTTGACAATGCGCTGGAATGTCAACGGCTTTGCCGAGCGGTTGCTCGCGATAGCAGCGTTCCCGGCCGCAATTGCTGCGTCGCCGCGTCATGTTTGCCGCTCGAACCTGCCTCCCTTAACGTGTCGCAGGGGGCCGGCCGGGCGATTGCCGATAGCTGTGCCTGGACTCTAGATGCAAGCCGCGAGATGACTTTGCTTTCCCCGCCTTGCTGGGACCTCGAAACCGGCGTTCACGAGCATGCTCGCAAGTTGCTTGCGCGCGTAAAACATTCGGCTCTTCACGGTGGCAAGAGGAATATCGAGCATTTCGCTCACTTCAGCGGGCGAATTCTCGCGCGCATAGACCATGTCGATGATTTCGCGATGGGCTGGCGATAGTCTGGCGATGCACGCGCGCAAAATGCCGTTGGTTTCCTTTCGATCAAGCGCGATTTCCGGCGTGTCACCGGTATCTGCGATTCCTTGCACATCATCCTGATCGATGCTCTCATGAATGCGCTCTCGCAGCGAGTTGATCGCCTTGAAACGGGCAATCGAGAGCAGCCATGTGGAAACCCGCGCGCGATATTCGAACCTGTTTGCGGAGCGCCAGACATCGAGGAATACCTGGCTGACGAGATCCTCGGCAATGCCCGGATTACGGACCGTCCGCTGGATGAAGTGAAGCACTCTGGCGCGGTGACGGGCGAACATGATGTGCATCGCGGTCTTGTCGCCTTCCGCGACGCTCTTGAGAAGCCTCTCGTCGGAGATGCTGTCCTCCGCCTCCGTCGCATGGCTGGTGGCATAGGCCAGCCTGCCATCGTTGATCGCATCAGACTGCCCGGCCAAGCACTTACGGTTCTTGCCGATGAAGTCGGGCAGGATCGCGGCCGGAGAAGTCGGCAGGGAGCCGCGTGAAAGGACTTTATCTCGACACCGATCCGGCAATGAAACAGGCTTCTCCGCTGCTTGCCGCCGCTCGATTACGGGCATCGTCCTCTCCATTTCCTTGACGCGATGGCGCTGAGGGTGCGTCGCATGGAGCCGTTTGCGCTACCCTACGAGGGGTGCGTGCTTCTAGTCCCCTGGTCTAGGGTGAATTGGCCCGTGCAGTGGGGATGGGGCGCAGGATCGGACAATACATGGTCGCTTTGGGAAAGACGCCCGATTTGCATAGCGCCTAGAATGCGCTCCGAGTGCTCAAAACCAAGGTCCCGCCGTGGTCCAGTTCCCAGCCGGCGCGGCCACACCCGCGTCCATCGTCGACGCCCTGAACGCGCTAACCGGTCATCCGCCAAAGGCACGCGCGAGCTTTGCCGAGGGCCGATGCGTTCGCGGCACCTATATTCCGTCGGACCGGGCGTCGGAAATAACGAGATCCCAAAGCTTCACAAAGCCATCGCGCGTGCTGGCGCGCTTCTCGGTGGGCGGCGGCGATGACCGCGTGCTGCGCGGCTTCAGCTTCCGGCTCGGCGGCGAAGATCATCGCTCGGACATGCTCCTGCAAAGCGCTCCGGTGCACTTTGCGAGGACGCCCGACCAGATGCTGGCCTACCTCAAGGTGCGCATGCCCGGACCAGGCGGCAAGCCGAACATGAAGAAGGTCAAGGCATTCTCCGCCGCCAACCCCGAAACGCTGCATCAGGCCAACTACATCGCCGCGCTTCCGCTGCCCGGTAGTCTTGCCGGCACAACTTATTGGGGCGTGCACGCCTTTCCCGCGACGAGTTCGAACGGCGAGACGCGGTTCATCAAGTTCAAGGTCGCGCCAGTCGGCGCAGACGTCACGCCGACCGGGGATCAGGCGAGGCCGAAGTCGGCCGATTTCCTTTACGACGACCTCAAGAACCGGATCGCCAAAGGCGATGTCCGGCTCAACGTGATGGCGCTGCTCGACCGCCCCGGCGATCCCGTCATGGACGTGACCAGCCGATGGCCGGACGAGGATGCCCGCGAAACGGTGCGGCTGGGCACGATCGTCATCACCGGGGTTGAAGCGGACGAGGCGTGCGACGCCTCCATCTTCAATCCGGCAACTCTCGCGGAAGGCATCGCTCATCCGCCCGACGAGATCTTTGCGGCGCGCCGCGCCGCCTACGTCATCTCACTGGGGAAGCGCCGCTGATCCGCTACGCCCGGCATTGCATTGACCCGGATCAATTCTCGCTTTCCGGGGTATTTTGCGCTTCGCGGCGCCACGCTCCCGGGCTGACGCCGACCGCGGCCGAAAACACCCGCGTAAAGTGGCTCTGATTGGCAAAACCGGCAGATATCGCAATCTCGGACAGCGACAGGTCGGGGACGGTCATCAGCTGCTTGGCCGCCTTCACCCGCTGGCGAAGCAGCCATTGGTGCGGCGGCAGGCCGGTGGAGCTGCGAAAAGCCCGTGAAAAATGGCTGACTGACAGATCAAACTCGGCCGCGATTTGTTGCAATGAAATTTTCCCGCCAAGATCGGACTCGATCCTTTCACAGGCGCGCCTCATTTGCCACGGCGCCAGACCGCCGCGGGTCGGTTTGGCGTCGGGACGCAGTCCGCCATACGCCTGCGCGACGTGTGCGGTGAGGGCGAGCATCATGTGATCCACGAAAAGCTGATTGGTCTCGCCCGGCCGTCGCAAGCCTTCCTGCAGCGACGCGCCGATGTGACGGACGACCGCGTCATCATGGGCGACACCAAGATCGCAGGCGAGCTCACCGACGCGAGGCGTGCGGGACTGTTCGGTGAGGCCGTCGAGCGCGGAGCGCGGCAGATAGAAAAACAGGGAGTGGAATGGCTTGTCGATCACATAGCGGGGATCGCGCTTGAGATCGTACAGATATGTCGTCCCCGCCGGGACATCCGCCTTCATCACGCACTTGCCATTCTCCCAGAGTTCGCAGTCCGGGAAATCGTGAAGTTTCAGGCTGACGAGAAAAGCATCCTCAAGCGCGAACGAACCGGAAAGACCCGGCACGGGGTTGTCATTGCGGGTTTCAGTGAATGCGAGCTGCACACCGCGCAGTGACCGCGTCATCAGCGACGGCGGCGCATCCTTCAAATGCAGGATTTGCCCGAGCTTTTGCCCGAAGGCGCCCGTCTGTATCATCTGGTTCGGTCTCATGCGCGGAATTGGACCAGGCAGGTCATCATCGTCGCGAGGTCGCGGCGGATTATCTGATATCGCCGAGCGACCGTCTAGGCTTGCTCGTAAAACGCGAAGCCGTTGTGACATCAACCGGCTCAATCGCGGGAAGACGATTTTCGAAGCAAATTCAATGATTTTCCTGCTTGATCACCTGGTCACGCGTTCGCGGCGTCTCAGCCCCTAGTATCACGATTGCGCGCTTGGAGCAGGTTCCGGCAAAGGACGGCGGCTTTAGGAAAGACGCCGTACTTGTACGGGGCTTACAACACGCCCCGAACGATCGACTCAAGTTGAACGACCGCGACAGGCAATGGGGCAGTAGCGATTAGGAGACTAAGCAATGCTTGCCACCACCGCACTGGCCCGCTCATCCGCCCTACCAACCTTACCCCGATTACCCATGAGCATGGCTGCCGACAAGACGGATCGCCCACTCGTCCTGATCGTGGACGATGACGAGGACGTCCGGTTCGCAATTCGAGAACTTCTGCTGTCGGTGGGAATCGACGCATGTTGCTTCGGATCGACACAGGAACTGTTGCAGGCCGATCTTCCGGAGCGGCCGGGCTGCCTGATCCTCGATGTTCGCATGCCCGGCGCAAGTGGCCTCGATCTTCAGCATCATCTCGGCTTGAACGGTCACACGCGACCGATCATTTTCCTCACCGGCCATGGCGACATCGCAATGACCGTGCAGGCGATGAAGGCGGGAGCCATTGACTTCCTTACAAAGCCCGTCCGGGACCAGACGCTGCTCGACGCCGTCACGGCCGGAATCGAGAAGGACATTTCGCTACGGACCGCCGCCCGGCAGATCAAGCTGCACGTCGATCGTTACGCGAAGTTGACGCCGCGCGAACGCGAGGTCATGCGCGAAGTGGCAAGGGGCCGCCTCAACAAACAGATCGCGTTCGATCTCGGCATCAGCGAGATCACCGTCAAGCTCCACCGTGGCAACGTGACGAAGAAGATGCAGGCCACGTCCGTCGGGCAGCTCATTCGCATCTGGGAACAGCTGCCTGCGGAGATCCGCGAGGGAAAATCACCCTAGACCAAAGGATGGTTACGACCCGGCCAGCAATGGGCGAGACGAGAGTGTGGTCAGTCGGCCACGCTAGCGAAGGTTATCGGCTTGTCCAAAGCGCCCCTGGTTGCAATCGTGGATGACGACGAAGCTATTCGGGAGGCCCTTTCCGACCTCCTTATGGTGCTGGATCTATCGTGTCGCACTTTCGATCGAGCGGAGGCCTTCATGGCGGAATATGTCCCTGACAGGTTCGATTGCCTGATTACCGACGTGAGCATGCCGGGCCATAGCGGGCTTGACCTGCTGCGGTATTTGCGCAGTCTCCGTTCCGCGATGCCGGTCATCATTGTCACGGCTGACACCAATCCGGCGACCCGATCTCGCGCCATGAGAGGTGGGGCCTATGCATACCTGACCAAGCCGGTAAGCAGCGACGTCCTCTTTCGTTACCTGCAGTCCGCCCTGCGGAACGTCGGCTCTGGCCCTGACGGCGTTGGGCAGGGGCCTTCCGATGGCTAGTCCTGTCCACAACGCCGCCCCGGGCGGCCGCGAACAATCCTTCACATCCCCGCCGGGAACGGCGTTGTCTGATCTCGCATCTGAGAGCGTGGCATCGCGTTCGGAGGATTTGCGCGCAACGGACATGCGTGTCGAGGTGGACAGGCTCCACAACATGCAAGTACCCGCGGACATCATGCGAAAATGGCAGGAGATCGCAGACCTTCTGGCCGATATCGTAAATGTCCCCTCCGCCCTGATCATGAGGGTAGAGCCGCCAAATATCAAAGTCCTGGTTTCCAGCGAGTCCAAAGAAAATCCTTACGAACCGGACGAACTCGCGTGTCTCAATACAGGGCTTTATTGCGAGACTGTCATGAACACCCGCCGACCATTGATCGTCCCGGACGCTCTGCAGGACGAGGCGTGGAAATCAAACCCTGACATCAAACTTGGCATGATTTCATACCTCGGCGTGCCGATCAGTTGGCCCGATGGCGAGATATTTGGAACGATTTGTGTTCTCGACAGGAAAAGCAACGGATACAGCGATCTCTATCTCAGACTGCTGTTGCAGTGGCGCGACGTGCTGCAGGCGGACTTGAGATCCATTGCAACCACGCAGCGGGAGATTGAACAGCGTGAAGCGAAAATTCGCCGCCTCGTCGATGCCAACATTATCGGCATCGTCATCTGGAATGACGAGGGGCGGATTCTTGATGCCAATAGCGAGTATTTGCGCATCGTTGGGTATGATCAGCACGATCTCCTGTCCGGCCGCGTGAGCTGGGCGGACATGACGCCCGCCGAATGGCGTGATCGCGATGCATTGATGATGTCCGAGGTAAAAAACAAGGGAGCCGTGCAGCCCTTTGAAAAGGAGTATATCCGGAAGGATGGCAGCCGTATTCCAGTGTTGATCGGCATCGCGACCCTTGAAGGGACAGACAGCCAGGGTGTCGCGTTTGTGCTCGATCTGACCGAGCGTAGACGGGCAGAAGCGGAAGCGCGTGAGAGCGAGCGGCGCTTCCGCAACATGCAGACGGAATTGGCCCACGCCAACCGGCTGGCAACTTTGGGGCAGCTTACGGCGTCCATTACGCATGAGGTCAAGCAGCCGATCACGGCCGCGCTCCTGAATACCCAAACCGCTCAGCGCTTCCTCGCTCGCGAGCAGCCGGATGTCGAGAGGGCGAAGAAGGCGATAGACCGAGCCGTGCTGAACGGCATGCGTGTCACTGAAGTTGTCGACCGGACGCATGCGTTGGTCAGGAAGGAGCCGACGCGAAAGGATAGCCTGGAGATCAATGAAACTATCTCGGAAGTTATCGGATTGACGCGCGGTGAAGTGTCGAAAAGCAGCGTTCAGCTGCGGACTCAATTTGCGGAGGGTTTACCTCTCATTCAGGGCAGTCGGGTCCAGATCCAACAGGTGATGCTGAACTTGATCGTCAATGCAGTCGAGGCGATGAGCCAAATGAGCGACGAGCCTCGTGAGTTACTGATCAGCACCCAGGCTGAAGCTGACTCCATTCTCGTTGCGGTGCGTGACTCTGGCCCGGGGCTGTCAGAGGGGGCGATCGATCGAGCTTTCGAGGCATTTTATACGACGAAGTCGAGCGGCCTGGGGATGGGACTTTCCATCTGCCGTTCGATCGTCGAGGATCACGGAGGACGATTATGGGCGGCAGCAAACGTCCCAACAGGTGCGGCGTTTCAATTCACACTTCCGATCGATTCGGATGCCGGCACCGACCACGAACTGCGCCTCCCAACCTCAGCATTGCCGAGCACCGCGGTCGCATGACACGATTGTCTGTGGCTTAACACACGTCCCCGCCAACCCTATCCCAAGGTACAGGTTGATCTATTCGCCGGGCCAGCGGGATCAGACGCGCCGCATGATACCGTCATGCGGCGTTTGCCATCATCCTGTAGGTCTCCAAGAGACAATGGTTAAAGTGAGCACGAGACCATGAGCAAGCCGAACTTGCGCGAACCTTCGGAGGATCTGCCGGGCGCGTCTGAAGCGCGCCGGAGTGACCTGCCGAATGCCGATGGGCGTCCTGCCGATGCGGAGATGGCGCGTGTGCTCGGGACCACGCCCTTTCACATGGCTCTGGATTCCTCCGGTGCCGGGATCGCCCACTGGAAACATGAGCCCTTGCACGACGTCGTCGAGCCCATGACCCATCACGTCATCATGGCCTACAACGGCATGATGCAGCGCATGGAGCGGCGGACCGGAAAATCGGTTGCGATTGGAACGTTTCGTCCCGGGGTCGTGATCATCATTCCGGAAGGATCGAGCTCGCGATGGGATATTCCGAAACCCGTTGATGTCGTTCAGCTCTATCTTCCGCACACAATGCTGGAGCGCGTTGCCCGCGAAGCCGACACGGCCGCACCAATCGATCTCTTGGAGCGAACGGCGCATCCCGATCCCATTACATCCCGATTGCTCCTGACCGCGGCCGATGCCATGGAGGGCAATGGGCCCCTGGATACGCTGTTCAGGCATCAGCTGACAGACCTGCTGGGCACGCGCCTGTTGGCTGCGCACACAGGCTCGCCAACCACGTTCCAACCGACCCTGGGTGGGCTGTCGCCCTCAGTGCTGCGCCGCGCCATCGAGCGCCTGCGCTCGGATAGCGATGCGGACGTCTCGCTCGCGGCGCTGGCGTCCGATGCCGGGCTGTCGCGCTTCCACTTCTGCCGTTCCTTCAAGGAAAGCACCGGGCTTTCACCCCATGCCTGGCTGCGCCAGCACCGGCTCGAGCAGGCCATGAACATGCTGCGCGACACTGACGATTCCGTCGTCTCTATCGCAGCCGCGCTCGGTTATTCCTCCCAGACCGCGTTCGCCGCCGCATTCCGGAAGCTGACGAACGAAACACCGGGCGAGTGGAGACGGCGTACGCGATAGCAGCGAACGCTCTGCGAATAACCGACCGCCCTCAATGGCGAGGACAAGTCATGAGCTGCAAGCCAATTTTGCGCGATTCTTCGCAGAAAAATCAACCAGGCGCTTCCACGGCACACCAACGCGATTTGCCGAATGCCGACCGGCGTCCTGCCGGTGTGGAGATGGCGCGCGTGCTCAAGACCGCTCCGCTGCGCCAGGCTTCCGATCCGTCCAGTGGAGCGATCGCGCATTGGAAGCACAATGCGCTGCATGACGTCGTCGAGCCATGGCTGATCACGTCATCATGACTTACCCGACCGGCCTGCAACAGCTGGAGCGACGGTCGGGAAGATCAGTGGCGATCGGAACGGCGCGTTCCGGGGTTGTGACGATCATTCCCGCCGGCTCAAGCGCCCGATGGGATATTCCCGGCCCGGTCAATGTCGTTCAGCTTTATCTTCCGCCCACGACGCTCCAACGCGTCGCCGGCGAAGCCGATATCGCCGCTCCCGGCGATCTCCTGGAACGGACGGGACATCCCGATCTCACCGCGTCCCGATTGCTCTTGAGCGCGGCGGATATGATTGGAGGCAGTGCCGCACTGGATACCCTGTTCAGGCATCAGCTGACAGACGTCCTGGCCACGCACCTCCTGGCTGCGCACATTGGCTCGCCAATCGCGGTCCAGCCGACCATAGGCGGCCTCGCGCCCACGGTACTGCGCCGCGCCATCGAACGCCTGCGCTCGGACAGCGATGCGGACGTATCTCTTGCAGCGCTGGCTTCGGATGCCGGGCTGTCGCGCTTCCACTTTTGCCGTGCCTTCAAGGAAAGCACCGGGCTTTCCCCTCACGCATGGCTGCGCCAGCACCGGCTCGAGCAGGCCATGAACATGCTGCGCGACACCGACACGTCGGTCGTCTCGATCGCAGCGACGCTTGGCTACGCCTCCCAAAACGCCTTCGCCGCGGCATTTAGGAAGCTGACCGGCGAGACCCCGAGCGATTGGCGGAGGCGCACGCGTTAGCAGCAATCTCTCTACAGGTACGTCAATCGCTCTGGGGCAGTCAGCGGTTTGGTCCGCTAAACAAAGACCATGCGATGGTTACGCCGAAAACGAGGGAGATAGACAATGGCCTGGAAGAATTTCGTCGGCCCAAATGCGATCACGTCACGACGAAGAGTGGTCGCGAGCGCCCTCATGTACGGCCTTTCGTTGACGGTGCGCTTCACCTCACCGAGGGGCGAGGAAGTGGAAAATCCGGCGCAAGCGACCCAAGGTAAAAATCCGATGAGCTCCATCGTGATCAACGACGGCGCCGAAATCTTCAAGAGCTGGCCGAATCCCGTTCAATCGATCGTCTTTCAACGCGGCTCGACACGCAGTTCCAAAAGCTGCCGCGCGGTATGTGAGCGGCCCATGCCGCTCATGCTGGACTGCTCCCCTCCATAGGGGCCCGTCATCTTCGTTTCACGTCTTCGCGTCGTCGTCGATTGCTGCCGCCAATGAGCTGCAGCGGCGGTAACGCGTGGAAATCTGGGAAGATCAACCACAGGAGTAGATCACATGCGATTGGTTATCATAGGCGCCGGCTTCGCCGGCATGTACGCTGCACTTTCCGCCGCCCGCCTGCGCGACATCCAGGGCGTTTCCCCCGAACAGCTCGAGATCGCGCTGGTTGCGCCAGAGCCGACGCTGGTGGTTCGCCCTCGGCTTTACGAACCGAAACCCGAAACGCTGACCGCGCCGCTGCTGGATGTGCTCAAGGCGGTCGATGTGGTCTACGTGCAAGGCAGCGCGGAGACCATCGACACCAAGGCCCGGACGGTGAACATCGTCGCCGCCAAGGGCGCGAAGAAGAGTCTCTCCTACGATCGGCTGGTCGTGGCCACCGGCAGCCGGCTGTTCCGCCCGAATATTCCCGGCCTTGCCGAACACGGCTTCAGCGTCGACCAACTCGACGATGCGATTGCCCTCGACCGGCACCTGCACAGCCTGCCGGATCGGCCGGCAATGAACGGGCGCAGCACGGTCGTCGTTGCCGGCGGCGGGTTCACCGGCATCGAGGCGGCGACGGAGATGCCCACTCGGCTTCGTGCGATCTTCGGCAAGGATACCAAGACGCGCGTCATCATCGTTGATCGGAACAGCGCGATCGCTCCGGATATGGGCGCGGGTCCGCGCCCCGTCATTGAAGATGCCCTGCGCAAGGTCGGCGTGGAGACCCGGCTCGGCGCCGGTGTCGCGTCGCTGGACAAATCCGGCGTCACGCTTTCCAACGGCGAACACATCGAAACCGAGACCTTGATCTGGGCGGCCGGCATTCGTGCCGCCCCGTTGACCCAGCAGATCCCGGCCGAGCGCGACAATTTTGGCCGGCTGCTTGTCGATCGGGATTTGCGCGTGCCGTCGGTGCCCGGCGTGTTCGCCACCGGCGATGCCGCCAGAGCAGCCAGCGACGATGTCGGCAATTACGCGCTGATGTCGTGCCAGCACGCCACGCGGATGGGCGCCTTTGCCGGCAACAATGCCGCCGCTGAATTGCTCGGCGTTCCGACCAAGCCCTATCACCAGGAGGGATACGTCACCTGTCTCGACCTCGGAGAGGCCGGCGCGCTGTTCACGGTCGGTTGGGAGCGCAAGGTCGGGATGGTCGGCGACGTCGGCAAGAAGACCAAGCAGGAGATCAACACCGTCTGGATCTATCCGCCGAAGGCCGAGCGTGCTGCCGCGCTGGCCTCGGCCGATCCGGAGCGTGTGACTGATGTGAGTGGCTTCTTCTAGACCCTTCACGCGAAACGGGCCGCGTTCCGCGCTGGCTGCGCGGCCTGCTCAACCAAGACCAGCCAGTAACCTTCACCTTGAAACGGGAGACAAACATGAATTTAGACACGAGCCTCGCCAACACCTCGCACCCCGCTGCACCGGGCCCCAACGAATTGGTTCCGTCGCGCTACGCGGTGCAGGTCGGCGACATTGAGGTGCTGGTGGTCAGCGACGGCGTGCTGCCGCTGCCAACCGCCATGCTGGCGCACAACATCGATCCGGCTGTCCGGGCGACCTGGCTGAAGGACATGTTCCTGCCGCCGGACGCTTACGATTGGGCGCTCAACGTGGTCGTGGTGAGCAGCGGCGACCGGACCATCCTCGTCGACGCCGGGCTTGGGTTAGATCCTGACTTGCACTTGCCGCGGGCCGGGCAGCTGATCAAGCGACTGGAAGCGGCCAGCATCGATCTTGCGTCCGTGACCGACGTGGTGCTGACGCACATGCACATGGACCACATTGGCGGGCTGCTCGTCGACGGGGTCAAGGAGCGGCTGCGTCCGGACCTGCGGATCCACGTGGCGGCCGCCGAGGTCAAGTTCTGGGAGGCGCCCGACTTCTCCCACGTCTCCATGCCGCCGGGATTCCCGGACGCGCTTCGATCGACCGCCAAGCGGTTCGTGAAAGAGTACCGCAGCCAGCTGCGCACCTTCGAGGAGGAGTACGAGGTGGCGCCGGGAGTGATCGTCACTCGCACCGGCGGCCACACCCCCGGGCACAGCGTGGTCCGCGTGGTGTCCGGCGGCGACCGGCTGACGTTCGCCGGAGACCTCGTGTTCGCGGTCGGGTTCGAGCACCCCGAATGGTACAACGGCTTCGAACACGACCCCGAGGAGTCGGCCCGCGTTCGTATCAGTCTTTTGCGCGAACTGGCTGAGACCCGCGGCCTGTTGGTGGCAACTCACCTGCCGTTCCCGTCCGTCGGCCATGTCGCAGTCGAAGGCGACGCCTTTCGTTGGGTGCCGGTGTTCTGGGACTACTGACCGCACGGTCTGAACGAGGGCGCATCGCAAGCGCTTGATCCGATACGGGCCGCGTTTCCCACGCAGCAGCGCGGCCCGCTCACCCAAAATCCTCTTGGAGTTCGACCTCGATGAAACACGAGACCGTGCGCGCGACCGCGTTCGCCATGCCGCTGACGAACTCGGCCTTTCCACCCGGCCCCTACCGGTTCATCAACCGCGAGTACTTCATCATCCAGTACCGGACCGATCCCGAGGCGCTGCGCCGGGTCGTGCCGGAACCGCTCGAACTGACCGAGCCGGTGGTGAATTACGAGTTCATCCGCATGCCTGACTCGACCGGCTTCGGCGATTACACCGAAAGCGGCCAGGTCATCCCGGTGTCCTGCCGGGGCGAGGCCGGCAGCTTCGTGCATCAGATGTTCCTCAATGATCACCCGCCGATTGCAGGCGGGCGCGAGCTGTGGGGCTTTCCCAAGAAGCTGGCGCAGCCGAAACTGGCAGTCGAGATCGACACGCTGGTCGGCACGCTGAACTACGGCTCGGTCCGCATCGCCCGGCACCATGGGCTACAAGCACCGCGCGCTCGACACATCGGTCGAGGCCAGAAAACTCGCCGCACCCAACTTCCTGCTCAAGATCATCCCGCATGTCGACGGCACGGCACGTATCTGCGAGCTGGTGCGCTTCCACCTCGAGGACATCACCGTGAAGGGTGCGTGGACCGGGCCGGCGGCGCTCGACCTGTGCTCGCATGCGCTCGCTCCCGTCGCCGAACTGCCGGTGCTTGAGGTGCTGTCCGCCAAGCACGTTGTTGCCGACCTCACGCTCGGGCTTGGCACCGTGGTCCACGACTATCTGGCGCCTGGCGCGACGCTACGTCTACGCGGGACCGGGTCCGAAATCCTGATCGAAGCGAATGCCGGCTGATCGGGTCAGCCACAATGCAGGGAGTTTTGGCAATGTTGAACGTGATGCGTGAACGATCCAGTCCGGTGCCGCAGCAAGAAAGGCCGCTGCCGTACGATGTCGTCGCTCTGGTGCTGCAAGGCGGCGGCGCGCTTGGAGCCTATCAGGCCGGCGTCTATGAGGGCCTGCACGAGGCCGGCATCCGGCCGAACTGGCTGGCCGGCATCTCGATCGGCGCGCTCAACGCCGCCATCATCGCCGGCTCGCCCGAAGCCGAGCGCGTGCAGCGGTTGCGCGAGTTCTGGGAGACGATCTGTGCCTTCTCGATCGAGTGGCCCGCAGGCGAGGGGTTGGCCAACGCCTTGCCCTTTGCCTTCGATATCAACTCGGTGCGCAACAGGTTGGCGGCAACGCGGGCCCTGGTCCAGGGTCAGCCCGGCTTCTTCAAGCCGCGCTTCCCGTCGCCGCTGTGGTCGCCGTTCACGGGCGATGCCGCGACCAGCTTCTACGACACCGCGCCATTGCAACAGACGCTGGAACGGCTCGTCGATTTTGACCGGCTGAACTCGGGCGAAGTGCGCGTCAGCGTCGGCGCGGCCAACGTCCGCACCGGCAATCTGACCTATTTCGACACCGCCGAACGCCGGCTGGGACCGAAGCATTTCATGGCTTCCGGCGCGCTGCCGCCGGGATTCCCCGCCGTCGAAATCGAAGGCGAGCACTATTGGGACGGCGGTGTGGTTTCGAATACGCCGCTATCGCGCGTGCTGTCCGGCGAGCCATCTGACACGCTGACATTCCAGGTCGACCTCTGGTCGGCCAGGGGCCGCGTTCCCCAGGATCTGATGGAGGTGTCGAGCCGGCAGAAGGACATCCAGTATTCGAGCCGCACACGCGCCGTCACCGACCAGGTGATGCGGATGCAGAAGATGCGTCAGGCGTTGCAGCGGACCATGGAAGAGCTGCCGGCCAGCGCAAAGGCGAAGCCGGAAATCCGCGCCATCGCCGATATGGCGCGCCATCGCTCCTACAACATCGTTCACCTGATCTACCAGTCCAAGATCTACGAAGGCCATTCGAGGGACTACGAGTTCGGGTTGAGCGCGATGCGTACGCATTGGCAGAGCGGGCTCGAAGACATCCGCCGCACGCTGGCCGACCCGCACCGCCTCGACCCGCCGGCACCGGAACTCGGCATCGTCACGCACGACGTGCATCGCCGCGACTGAGCCCCGGCTGGGTTTCATTTCTCAAAGCACCTGAAAGGAAATCTCATGTTGAAGGGCAAGGTAGCGATCGTCACCGGATCGACCAGCGGCATCGGCCTTGGCATCGCCAGGGAGCTGGCGAAGGCCGGCGCCGATCTGGTGTTGAACGGCTTTGGCGAGGCCAGCGAGATCGAGGCGATCCGCAGCGCGATCGAACGCGAGCACGGCGTGCGCGTCGTCTACGACGGCGCCGATATGTCGAAGGGCGACGCCGTGCGCGGGTTGATTGCCGCGACGATCGCGAAATTCGGGCGCCTCGACATCCTCGTGAACAATGCCGGCATCCAGTTCACCGCGCCGGTGGATGAGTTTCCGGCGGCCAAGTGGGATGCAATCCTCGCGATCAACCTGTCGGCGGCATTCCACGGCATTGCGGCGGCGGTGCCGCAGATGAAAAAGCAGCGCTGGGGACGGATCGTCAACATCGCTTCCGCGCACGGCCTCGTCGCTTCGACGCACAAGGCCGCCTACGTCGCGGCCAAGCACGGGATGGTCGGCCTGACCAAGGTGGTCGGCCTGGAGACCGCCGGGACCGGCGTCACCTGCAATGCGGTCTGTCCCGGCTGGGTACGAACGCCGTTGGTGGAAAAGCAGATCAGCGACATCGCAGCCCAGCGCGGCATCAGCCAGAAGCAAGCCGCCGAAGAGCTGTTGTCCGAGAAGCAGCCGTCGCTGGATTTCGCCTCGCCGGAGCAGCTTGGCGGCACCGTCGCGTTCCTGTGCTCGGTTGCGGCCGAGCAGATCACAGGCACGGCGATCTCCGTCGATGGCGGCTGGACTGCACGGTAGGCAGGACGATGAGCATTTCCTCACATGACGGAGAAAATGATGATCGCTATCAGCACCCGGCCCGGCCGTTCAGCAAACCGCTCGATGCCGAAGTCGACAACAGGCTGTCTACTTTTTCCGGCCAGTCCGAACACCGTTCAAAAACACCTCTACGGCCGAACGGACCGCCGCCTGCACTTCCTTGTCCGACGGCGCCGCGCGCAGCCCGAGAACGACCTGCAGATGAAGGTTGTCGCGGATCATGCCGACAAAGTGCCCGGCCGTGCGCGAGCAATCATCCGTCCGGATGTCCCCGCGCTTGTTGGCGGCTTCAAGGACCTCCGCGAGCCGGGACGTAGCCCGGCCGGGGCCTTGTTCGTAAAACGACTTCACAAGATCGGGAAAGCGGTTGGCCTCGGTGACGGCAATCCGGTAGATGCCGATCAGGGTGGGCGACATGTAAACGCCCATCAGATGCTGACCAAACGCCGTCAGCGTCGCCCTGAGATCGTGGCCTTCGGTTTGCTCGATGACCAACGTCGAAAGCACCCTGTCTGCGTTTTCCCGGACGATGGCGGAGAACAAGCCCTGCTTGTTGCCGAACTCGCTGTAGATGTTGCGTTTCGAACCACCGGCGCGTTCGATGATCGCGTCGATGCTCGTCGCCGCGTAGCCCTGTTCAAAAAACACCTCAGCCGCAGCGCGAAGCAGGGTCTCCCGGCGACCGTTCGGGCGCCCTTTCTTAGCCACAGCCATTCATCTATCTCGATCCATCCCTTGACTGGTAACGCCCATTACCATAGACGTCAATTGGTAACACTCATTACCGGAGGCCGTCATGCAGCGTAACAAGAAGAAGACGATTGGCTTGCTGCTGTGCCTCGGCGCAGTGGTGATCGTCGCTACGGGATGGAGGGCGCGTTCGATCGGCGAGACGTCGACCGACAACGCGTATATCCGCGGTGACGTGACCTCGCTCGCCCCGAAGGTTGCGGGCTACGTCACGATCCTCGAGGTCGAGGATAACCAGACCGTTCGGGCGGGTGACGTCCTGTTCCGGATCGACGACCGGGACTATCGCGCAAAACTGGCGCAAGCCGTGGCGAACGTCGAAGCTGCGCAGGCCCGCCTCACCAATGTCGATGCCGACATCCAGCTTCAGCACGCGCTGGTTCGGCAGGCCGAAGCGCAGCGACGCTCGACCGTGGCCGAGAAGAATCTGGCGACCAAGGCCTCCGACCGCCGCCGCGAACTGATCCGCACCAACGCCGTCAGCCAGGCCGCGGTCGATGAAAGCGATGCGGCGCTGTCGAGGGCCGAGGCGGGCGTGTCGGCGGCGTCGGCGATGGTGGAGGCCCAGCAGCAGCGCATTGCCGTTCTTGCCACCCAGCGCGAAGCGGCCGTTGCTGCCGTGGCGCAGGCACAGGCCGCACGCGATCTCGCCCAGATCGATCTCGACAACACGGTGGTGCATGCGCCGGTCGACGGCGTGATCGGCAACCGCCAGGTCCGCATCGGCCGGCTGGTCGCGCCGGGCGCCTCCCTGCTCGACATCGTTCCGGTCAAGGACGTCTGGGTCGTGGCGAACTTCAAGGAAACCCAGATCGAACATATCCGGCCCGGCCAGCGCGTCCGCATCAGGGTCGACGGCTATCCGAATGAGACGATCGAAGGCCTGGTGGACAGCTTTGCGCCGGGCAGCGGGTCCGCCTTCAGCCTGCTTCCCGCAGACAATGCGACAGGCAACTTCATTCGCGTCGTGCAACGCGTGCCGGTGAAGATCCGGTTTGCCAGCAACCCGTTGCCCGGCCGCCTCGTGCCTGGGCTGTCCGCACGCGTCGAGGTCGACCGGAGGAGCGGATCATGACCGCTGTAGTCGCCGATACGCCGAGCCGCGACAGATCTGCGACCGGATCGCTTCTTGTCGTGGGTGTCGTGCTTGCGACGCTGACGGAGGCGATCGCAGGTACCGTGCTGTCGCTCGGGCGCGGCTATATCATCGGCGACACCTATGCAACTCCCGACGAGGCCGCCTGGCTGGACATCGGATACACCGCTCTGAAACTGATCGGGTTCATGACCGCCCCCTGGCTGATGAGCCGTGTCGATCCGCACAAACTGATCATCGGCTCAACGCTGGTGATAGGCGCGGCATGCGGCATTGCCGTCATCACGGCCCGGCTGGACCTGTTGGTCGCACTGCGCATGATACAGGGCTTCTCCGGAGGCATCTTGCTTATCGGCGGCCAGGCGATCATTTTTCTCGCCTATCCGCGCGCCCACCAACCGATCCTTCAAGCCCTGTTTGCGATGGGATCGGTCGTCGCTCCCGGGACCATCGCCCCGGCGCTCCAGGGATGGTTGCTCGACAGCCAGTCCTGGACATGGATTTTCGTCTGCGTCGTTCCGGTGGCCCTGGCAGCGGCCGGCCTACTGTTGATCGCGGACGCCCCGAAGCCCGCTGCGGCCGTGCGCCGTCCGTTTGATTGGATCGGCTTCTCGCTGATGTCAGTCGCATTTCTCTGCTTCACCTATGTTCTCAATCAGGGCAACCGATGGCGCTGGTTCGAGGAACCTCGCATCCTGTGGCTGACGGTGCTGGGCGCCGCCGCCCTGCTGCTGTTTCTCGGCCACCAGGTGATCGCCAAAGGGCGGGGCCTGCTCGATTTCACCTTGTTCCGAACGGAGGATTTTTCCTTCGCCTTCATTGTCAGCTTTGTCGCCGGCGCCGCGCTGTTCGGGAGCGCGTTCCTGATCCCGTCCTTTGCCGTTTCCGTTCTCGCGTTCAGGCCTACCGACGCCGGCCTGCTCTTGTTGCCGAGCGGCGCATTTTTCATCGGCACGCTCCTCATAGCCGCTTTCCTCTTCCAGGTTCGTCGCGTTCCTCCGGTCGCGACAGTGCCCATTGGGATCCTGATGATCATGATTGCGATGTGGATGCTGTCAGGCTCGACCAGCGAAAGCGGCGCGCACGACATGATGGCAGCCATCCTGTTGCGGGGCCTCGGCCTCGGCTTCCTGTTTTTATCCATCACGCTGATCGCTTTCAGACATCTCAATGACCACAAACGTGCATCCGGCATAGGTCTCTTCAATGCGGGTCGCCAGCTGGGCGGTCTGATGGGGGTAGCCGGACTGCAGACACTGATCGACCATAACGTCGCCGGCAATGTTGCGGCGCTCGGCGCCAGCGTCACCGCGGGCGTTCCTGCGGTGAGCGAGCGGCTGACGGCGATGACAACCACGCTCGCGGCGCAAGGAATGGACGCCGTGGGCGCCAGCCGGGCGGCGACGAGCCTGCTGGGCAGGGCCGTCATGGGTCAGTCGACCGTGATCGCCTTCGACACCGCGTTCAATGCCGTCGCGGTGCTTTTCGTCATCGCCGCGCCCGTGCTGGTCTCCATCAAGATCGGATTCCACCGCTACGCCAAAGCGCACGCCGCGCAGTCATCCCGAAGCGAGGAGCCGTAACATGAGACGTTCCACGTCCGCTCGAGCGGACGACACCGAATCGAGACAGGACTCTCGCTCCGACATCGTGTCGGCGATCAGCGAGGCCCTCGCTCATCCCGGCGACGCGCCCGGCGGCCTCGACAATATTTTTCATCGTAGCGGATATTCGCAAAAAGATATCTGGTCGGCATTCGAAAGTATCGACGATCTCGTCGTCGCGGTTGCCGAGCACGAAGCCCTGTTCATATCGCAGCCATTGATGAGGAGGGTACGCCCAAATACCCTTGACGATGTTCGAGATACCCTTGTCGCCTTCGGACTCGTTGCCTCGCGAGAATATTCGACCACCCTGGTCGGGTTCGTCCGGATGATGATGGCCGAAGCTGCACGCAACCCGTCTCTCAAGAAGCGGCTGTACGAGGCAGGGTCGGAGATCGTCACAAGGAGGCTGCGGGAGTTTCTGTCGGAGGCCAATGAAAGAGGAATCCTGTCGATATCGGACGCGCAGGTATGCGCGGAGCAATTGATGGGACTGCTAAGGGAGCCGCTCTACCAGGCATTGATGCTCAATCCCGTGACCAGCCAGAACGGGACAACCGCCGACCGCGTCAAGGCCGGCGTAGAAAGGTTCCTGCATGGATGTGCAAGCGCGAGGAGCGTCAGATATGAACGCGCCATTTGATACTGCCAGCGCGGGACGGTCCTTGCTGGCGCGGAGCAGCGACAGGCCATTACCCCTGAAGGTCGTCGACGATGTCCCGTCGGATCTGGCCAACTGCGCCGACGAGCATGGATCGCTGGTGACGGTCGAGCCCGTCGACTGGATCATTTGCTTCGTCCCCGGCCTGAAACGGCAATGGTGGCATCGGTTCGTCCATCACAAGCACAAGCACGTCTTTGCCATGCGGCCGACGAACACCGGGAGCTGGCTGCTCGTGGAGCCGTGGTGGACCCGTATGATGGTGACGATCCTGCCGCCGGCCGATGCCGTCAAATTTCTTCGCTGGGGTGGGACGGGCGATATCCTTCGCGTCCGCGAGCAGGTTCCTGGTAGAGCGAGCCAGATGCGCGGCTGGTCGAATTGCGCTGTTATCACGGCGTTCGTGCTTGGGCGGCCGAGCTGGACATGGACGCCTCACGGTCTCTACAAGGAACTGCTCCGCGAGAAAACAACGCGGCGCGAGAACGTGGAGCAGCTTCTGGTCGACCAGTTCGCCAAGGTCGTCAGCCAGTACTCGTCCAACGCACTGAGTGTCAGTGCCGACCAGCTTTCGCTGCCGCTCAGGGAATTGCTCGTCATCATCGGGCGCAATCTTCTCGAAACGATGATGACGCCGGCCTTGCTGGAGGTTTGTTACACCGCCATCCTCGAAGCGGACCGCTACCCGAATGCGACGCGGGTCTATGCGCAGCATGGCCCTAAGCGGGCGATCGAGGTCCTGACAAATATTCTTGCAAGAGCAAAGCAGGCCGGAGAGATCGATCTTGCGGATTGCGAAGCCGGAGCCCGCCAGTTCCTCGGCATGCTCTATGGCAACATTCACCTGGAAGCTGTGCTTCAGCTCGGCGCGATACCAACGCTTTCCGAGATCGATTTGCGGGCCCGCACCGCGGTGAAAGTCTTTCTCGACGGCGCCGGGCCTGACGAGACGGCAATCCTCGAGCGAGCGGTTTTACGCAACGGCGGCGGGTCGTTGCCGGTGGCCGGCCGCCGGGCATGGGTCTACCTGCGTTAGCCGGCCCGTTTTCTGATCTGCTTTCGTGCCGGACGCCCGGGTTTTCCGAAGATCGCCAGGGGAACCGCGCGATCGATGATCTCGCGAAGGGCGAAATTCGACTGGATGCGCGAGACGTGCGGCAGGCGCGACAGTTCGGTCCGGTGAATCCTCTCGAAATCTTCGATATCGCGCGCCAGCACGATCAGGAGATAGTCGTCGTTTCCCGACATCAGAAACGTGCGGATCACCGACGGGCAGTTGACGACGGCGGCTTCGAACGATTTCAGCGCCTCGTCGCTTTGGCTGTTGAGCGCGATTCGGACCAGCACGGTCGTGTTGAGGCCAAACCGGCTCGGATCGAGGATGGCCTGATAGCCTCTGATATATCCTTCGTCTTCCAGAGCGCGTTGCCGCCGCGCGATCGCGGTGCTCGAAAGTCCCACCCGGTCCGCCAGTTCGGTCTGACTGACCCGCGCGTTGGCGCTGAGTTCGGCGAGAATCGTCATGTCGATCTTGTCCTGGTCCATATGTTTGAAATCCTGCGCCATAGTGCCAAATCTCGTTGAATTTCTGCACTATTTGCCGGTAGGTGCGCAAGTTTCGCCGGGAAATAAACCGCTGTTCCCGCCTAGAAAAGGAGGCGTGCCATACAGCGGAGGTTGCCATGAAGATCGGTGTACCCAGGGAGATCAAGACGCACGAATACCGTGTCGGTCTGACGCCGGGGGCCGTTCGCGAATATGTGGCGGCGGGGCACAGCGTCGTTGTCGAGACCAATGCCGGCGCCGGCATCGGCGCGACGGATGACGCTTATCGCAAGGCCGGTGCTACTGTGCTGGACTCCGCCCGCGAGGTGTTTGCGTCCAGCCAGATGATCGTCAAGGTCAAGGAGCCGCAAGCATCGGAATGGTCGCAACTGCGGCAAGACCAGATTCTCTTCACATACCTGCATTTGGCGCCCGATCCCGACCAGGCCAAGGGCCTCATCGCGTCCGGATGCACCGCAATCGCCTATGAGACCGTGACGGATGCCCATGGCGGCCTGCCGCTGCTGGCGCCGATGAGCGAAGTGGCGGGCAGGCTTGCGATCGAAGCGGCCGGCGCGGCGTTGCGACGGCATGCGGGAGGCCGGGGCCTGTTGATCGGGGGCGTGCCGGGCGTCCAGCCGGCACGCATCGTGGTGATTGGAGGCGGAGTCGTCGGGACGCACGCGGCCCGCATGGCGGTCGGCCTCGGCGCCGAGGTCACCATTCTCGACCGTTCGATCGGCCGCCTTCGCGAGCTCGACGAACTGTTCGAGGGGCGCGTTCGCACGAAATTCTCGACCATCGACAGCATCGAGGAAGAGGTGTTCGCCGCCGATGTCGTCATCGGTGCGGTGCTCGTCCCGGGAGCGAGCGCGCCGAAACTGGTGACGCGGAATATGTTGGGTTCGATGCGCAAGGGGGCCGTGATCGTGGATGTCGCGATCGACCAGGGCGGCTGCTTCGAGACATCGCACCCGACCACCCACGCCGATCCAACCTTTGAGGTGGAGGGCGTCATCCACTACTGCGTCGCGAACATGCCGGGTGCTGTGCCGCTGACCTCCAGCCAGGCGCTGAACAATGCCACGCTGCCTTTTGGTCTGGCGCTCGCCAACAAGGGGTTTGCGGCCGTGCTCGAGAACCCGCATTTGCGCGCCGGCCTGAACGTCTACCGGGGCCGGCTGACCTGCGAGCCGGTGGCCAGAAGTCTCAGCATGCCATTCTCACCGATCGAGGGCGCTGTGGCTTGAGGCTAGAAGGCCCTAGGTTGGGCGCAATCTCGGCGTGTTCAAGCTTCCAGTCCGTCTTCGCTTTCACTGCGCTCAAGCTACGCCGGACACCACGCTTCACCCCTCGGCCCCGCGTGGCTGCGCCACGCGTCGCCCGAAGGGCCTGTGGCCTGCCGAGCCGTAGCTCGCGGCCGCGCCCGCCTTCGCCCAAGTGGGCTTCGGCGCGGCAGCCTTCACTCGCTTCGCGAGCGAAGGCTGGTGGGCCCGGCAGGACTCGAACCTGCAACCAGACCGTTATGAGCGGCCGGCTCTAACCATTGAGCTACAGGCCCCGCCGCGAGCGGCCGTTTTGAGGCGGCCGGCAACGGTGCGGGCATCGTTTACAGTGGTGATCGCAATCCCGCAATGCCGGGGTTAATCTACTCAAACGCAGGCAATTCCACCACATTGCGCCAATTCCCGGTCTCGCCCGTGACTTGCCGAACTTCATAAAAGTCAACACTTGCCTGCAACCCCCGCTGCGCGTTGATTAGACGTCCCCGGGGAGCAACGCTTGAGGCCAAACATGAAACTCGCTCATATCGTCTGCGCCGGCGTTCTCCTGCTGGCAGGCGGCGCGGCGGCGCAAGATGGAAGCAAGGCCATACCAAAAACAACCATCAGCCTTGGCACTGCGACACCGGGCGGCGGCTTCCCGGTCTATGGCAGTGCGTTCGCGGAAGTCATGAACGCCGCCGATCCGACGCTGTCGATCGAGCCGCGCAACACCAAGGGCAGCAGCGAGAACATTCCGCTGCTCGAGACGGACGGACTCGATATCGCGCTGGTGGCCGGGGAGCCTTCCTACGAGGCCTTCATGGGCATCGGGCGGGCGCCGACCAAGCTGAAGATCCTGACCGCGATGTATTCCAGCCCGGGCATGTTCGTGGTGCGCGCCGACAGCCCCTACAAGACCATTCGCGATCTCGTCGGCCAGCCCGTGGCGTTCGGCGCCAGGGGCTCGGGTCTGCCGATCCTGTCGCGATACATGCTCGACGGCATCGGGCTGAAGCAGGACGAGGATTTCAAGTCGATCTATCTCGACCGCGCCGGCGACGGTCCGGCCATGGTGCAGGACGGCCGTGCCGCGGCGCTGTGGGGCGCGGGCATCGGCTGGCCCGGGTTCAAGAGCATGGCGGAAAGCCCCGGCGGCGCCCGCTTCATCGCGCCCGACGCCGGCGAGATCGCCAGGGTCCGCGCCAAGCATACCTTTCTCAAGCCGCTGACAGTGCCCGCCAACAGCTACCCGAACCAGCCGGCGGCGATCGATTCGATCGGCTCATGGAGTTTTGTCCTCGCGCGCGAAAGCCTGCCGGATGATGTCGCGTATCGGCTGGCGAAAACGCTGCACGGCGCGGAGGGGTCGTTGTGCAAGAAACTGCCGCAGGCCTGCGAGACAACGGCCGTGAACACGGCCGCCGCTGCGCCCAATCTGCAGCTGATCCATCCGGGCGTGCTGAAATATTTCCGCGAAGTTGGCGTGGTAAAGTAGGGCGCTGCTCTCTCAACACGTCGTCCCGGCCTTGAGCCGGGACCCATACGCCGCGGCAGTTATTGTTAAGCACAAATGGTCGACGGCTTTTTCCAACAACAGATGACCGGGATTATGGGTCCCGGCCTTCGCCGGGACGACGGTGGAGTGTAGTGTCGCAACGATGGTGAGAATCTACTTCTTCGCCATCGCACATGCCGGATCAATCGGCCCGAACGCCTCGTCGCCGGGGATCTTGGCCAGGATTTTGTAATAGTCCCACGGATATTTCGATTCTTCCGGCTTCTTGACCTCGACCAGCCAGAGGTCATGCACCATCAGATTGTCCTCGCGCAGCTTGCCGTTGCGGGAGAAGAAGTCCTCGATCGGTTTTTCGCGCATCTTCGCCGCCACTTTCAGCGGCTCGTCGGTACCCGCCTCCTTGATGGCGTTGAGATAATACATCACCGAGGAATAGACGCCGGCCTGCCACATCGTCGGCATCCGGTTCATCTTGGCAAAATAGCGCTTCGACCATTCGCGGGTCTTGTCGTCCATGTCCCAGTAGAACGAGGTCGTCAGCAAGAGGCCCTGCGCCGCCGGCAATCCGAGCGAATGAATGTCGGTGATCAGCGCCAGCAATGCCGCCATCTGCTGGCCGCCCTTCAAGACGCCGAACTCCGAGGCGGTCTTGATCTCGTTCATGTTGTTGGGCGGGCCGGCGGCGATGCCGATGATCTTGGCCTTGGAAGCCTGCGCCTGCAGCACGAAGGACGACAGGTCGGGGGTCGCAAGCGGCGGTCGCACCGAACCCAGCACCTTGCCGCCATTGGCGGTGACCACGGCGGAGGCGTCGCGTTCGAGCGCGTGGCCGAACGCATAATCATCGGTGATGAAGAACCAGCTGTTGCCGCCGCGCTTCACCACCGCCTGCGCGGTGCCGGCCGCGAGCGAGCGGGTGTCGATCACCCACTGGATGGCGTAAGGTGAGCAGAATTTGCCGTGGAAATCCGCGGCCAGGGTCGAGTGCGTGATGAACAGCTTCTTCTTCTCGTTGGCGACGTTCTGTACCGCAAGGCCGACCGCCGACACCGGAACGTCGACGATCAGGTCGACCTGGTCGACATCGTACCAGCGCCGCGCCATGCCGCCGCCGATATCTGGTTTCAGCTGATGGTCGCCGACGATCAGGCTGATCGGCTTGCCCAGCACCTTGCCGCCGAAATCGTCGATCGCCATCTGCGCGGCCGTGACCGAGCCCTGACCGGTTGGCGTCGCCGCCGGGCCGTTCATATCGGTGAGAACGCCGATCTTGACGATGTCATCTGAAAGTTGCGCGAGCGCCGCAGGCGACGCCAGCATCGCGGCCGCAAGCGCGCCAAGCATGGATAGGTTTTTGACGAGCATCCCTCTTCTCCCTGTGTATCAGCACGTTGGCCGTGTGTGTCTTCAGGCGGTTGCTTTCCGCCAATTGGTCCCACTTGCAACTAAAGCCAATTGGTCCCGATTGCAACTAATTTGGACCGTCGTCAACTTGGCCGGAAGGAGGGGGCCGACCGCCGGCGGTATCCGGTTCTGTTTATTTCCGGCCCGATTCAGGGCATAGCGGGCCATGATTTCGCAACAGCGCCTTCCGACTTCGCTTACGCCGCTCGATGTGGCGCTTGCCGCCCTGTTGCACGGCGTCGAGCCGGTAACGCCTGCGGAACTGCCGCTCGCGGAAGCGCTGCGTTGTATTGCCGCCGACATGCCGCCATCGGGTGCGTTGCCGCCGCACGACATCGCCGCCAGCGACGGCTTTGCGTTGCCGGCCCGTGATCTTGTCGGGGCGTCGTCCTATTCGCCGCTGCCATTGACGGCGTTGCCGGTCTGGGTCGAAGCCGGTGACGCCATGCCTGATGGCTGCGATTGCGTGCTCGATGCCGATGCTGTCGAGCTATCCGGCCCGATGCCGCAGGTGCTGGCGGAAGCGATCCCGGGGCAGGGCGTGCGCCGGGCCGGTGGTGACATTGCCGCTGGCAGCAGTGTGGTCGAGGCGGGGCGGCGCGTGCTGGCACGTGACCTCATGATCGCGCGGGCGGCGGGAATAGAGCGGCTGAAGGTGCGCCGGCCGCGCCTGCGGATCGTCAATATTCCCGGCGGCTCGGTGACGTCGGACCTGATCTCGGAGAGCGCGCGCACCGCCGGCGCCGATGTGGTGTCCGTTACCGCTGTTGGCCGCGACGCCGCATCGATTGCCGCAGTGATCGAAGTCGGCGCATGCGATCTGCTGCTGATTGTCGGCGGTAGCGGCGTCGGCCGCACCGACGTGACGGTGACGGCATTGGCCGGGTGTGGCGAGGTTCTCGCCCATGGCATCGCCGTGCAGCCCGGCCGCACCTCGGCGGTCGGCCGCATCGGCAACACGCCCGTGGTCGTGCTGCCGGGCGCGCCTGATCAGGCGTTCGCGGCGTGGTGGACGCTGGCGTTGCCAGCGCTCGACCGGCTGTCGGGGCGGCGGCCGCGCAAGACGCTCAATCTGCCGCTGGCGCGCAAGATCGCCTCCGGGGTCGGCATTGCGGAAGTCGTGCTGCTGGAGCGAAAAGCGGGAGCCTGGGTGACGCTGGCGGTCGGGGAACTGTCGCTCGATGCGATCGCGCGCGCCGAGGCCTGGTTAACCGTGCCGGGCGGCGCGGAAGGATTTGCTGCAGGCAGCGGCGTCGATGGCTATATGCTGCGGGAATGATATGGAATGCCGGCATGACCCGTACACCCTCGCCGAAAGACCGTGAACCCGTCGATCAGGACCAATTCTTGATCATACTGTCGCGTGAGGAAGCGCTGGCGCGGTTTGAAGCCGCGCTGTTTCCGCGCGCGGTGCCCAGCGAGCGGTGGGCGCTTGCGGATGTACTCGGCTGCGCGTTGGCCGAAGATATCGTGGCGCCGATTGACGTGCCGCCGTTTGATCGTTCCAACGTCGATGGTTTTGCGGTTCGTTCCGCCGATCTCGCTTCAGCCGGCGAAGCAACGCCGGTGCGGATGATGCTGAATGACGAGGTGATCGCCTGCGGCACCGCGCCGACGCGGCCGGTGCTATCGGGAACCGCCACGTCGATTGCGACCGGCGGTCCGGTGCCACGCGGTGCCGATGCCATCGTCATGGTCGAGCACACGCAGCCGGCGGGAACCCGCGCGATCGAAATTCGCCGCGCCGCTTCGCCCGGTCAGTTCGTGTCCTATGCCGGCTCCGACATCGCGCGCGGCGAGGTGCTGCTGCGCGCCGGCACCATGATTGGCTCGCGCGAGATCGGGATGCTGGCAGCCTGCGGCATCGCGCAAGTTGCCGTCGCGCGCCGGCTGCGCGTCGCCATTATCTCGACCGGCGACGAACTGGTGCAGCCGGGTTCGCCGCTGCGTCCGGCCGCGATCTACGACACCAATGGCGCGATCGTCACCGCCGCGATGTCGGAGAACGGCGGCGAGGCGATGTTCCTGGGCGCCATTCCCGACGACGAGGCGCAGCTTGAATCTGCGATGCGCAGTGCGCTGCAAATCAGCGACATGCTGGTGCTCTCGGGCGGCACCTCGAAGGGTGCTGGCGATGTGACCCACCGCATCATCGCGCGGCTCGGCAAGCCCGGCATTATTGCGCATGGCGTCGCGCTGAAACCGGGCAAGCCGCTCTGCCTCGCGGTTTGCGACGGCAAGCCGGTGGTGATCCTGCCGGGATTTCCGACCTCGGCGATGTTCACCTTCCACGACATGATCGTGCCGGTGTTGCGGCGCATGGCGGGCCTGCCGCCGCGTTTGGACGCCAAGGTCAGCGCCAGAATTCCGGTGCGGATCGCCTCCGAACTCGGCCGCACCGAATTCGTCATGGTCTCGCTGGTCAAGGGAACGGACGGTCTGATCGCCTATCCCACCGGCAAGGGCTCGGGCGCGATCACCTCATTCGCGCAGGCCGATGGTTTTTTGCGCATCGATGCGCTGGCCGATCAGATGCCGGCAGGCACTGATGCCGAAGTGACGCTGTTCACGCCGCATGTGCGGGTGCCTGATCTCGTGATCGTCGGCAGCCACTGCACCGGGCTCGATCTCGTCACCGCGCCGCTGGCGCATGCAGGTCTCTCGGTGCGATCGATCGCGGTCGGCAGCCTCGGCGGATTGGCGGCGGCCAAGCGCGGCGAATGCGATTTTGCGCCGATCCATCTGTTCGACGACAAGACCGAAACCTACAACACGCCTTATCTCACCGACGGACTTGAACTGGTGCCGGGCTGGCGGCGGATGCAGGGCATCGTGTTCCGCAAGGGCGATGCGCGCTTCGAGAGCCTGGGCGCCGAGGCCGCGGTGCGTGCGGCGCTCGCCGACCCCGCCTGCATCATGGTCAACCGCAACCAGGGCGCCGGCACGCGTATCCTGATCGACCGGCTGCTGGCGGGCGCCAAGCCCGACGGTTACTGGAATCAGCCGCGCTCGCACAACGCAGTCGCCGCCGCCGTGGCGCAGCATCGCGCCGACTGGGGCATGACCATCGCGCCGGTGGCCCATGCATCCGACCTGGGTTTCATTCCCTTCGCCGAAGAGCATTATGATTTCGCGCTCTTGACGGCGCGCAAGCAGCGGGCGGCGGTACAGGCTTTTCTCGACGCGCTGGCGTCGGAAGAAGGCCGCGCGGCGCTGGAAAGAGCCGGGTTTCGACCGGCCTGAAATGGCGGGGAGACCATGACGCGGCGTCTTTCGATTGCAATCATCGGCGCTGGCATGGGCGGGCTCGCGTCGGCGGCGGCGCTGCGGCGGGTCGGCATCGACGTCACCGTCTATGAGCAGGCCTCGCAATTTGCGCGATTGGGCGCCGGCATCCACATCGGCTGCAACGCCATGAAGGTGCTGCGCGGGCTGGGGCTCGAGCAACGATTGCGCAGCCAGTCGTTCTATCCGCGCTCCTGGAACAACCGCGACTGGAAGACCGGCGAAGTCAAGTTCGACATGATTTTTGGCGAGAGCGCCGAACAGAAATTCGGCGCGCCCTATCTGCTGGCGCATCGCGGCGATTTGCATGCGGCGCTGGCGAGCGACGTTCCCGATGAATGCGTCAAGTTAAACCACAAACTGGTCGGACTCGACGAGATCAGCGACGGCGTCCGACTCTCCTTCGCGAATGGTGAGACCGCGATCGCGGACGCCGTCATCGGCGCCGATGGCATTCACTCCGTCGTCCGAGACATCCTGTTCGACACTTCGCCGGTGCACTTTACCGGGCGCATCGCTTACCGCACCACCTATCCTGCATCGCTTCTCGGCGGCCAAAAAATTGACGATTGCACCAAATGGTGGGGCGAGGACCGGCACATCGTCATCTACTACGTCAAGCCTGACCGCAGCGAAATCTATCTCGTCACCAGCCAGCCGGAGCCGGAGTTTCGGATCGAGTCGTGGTCGGCCAAGGGCGACGTCAGGGAATTGCGCAAGGCTTTTTCGGGCTTCGACCGCCAGGTCGAACAGGTGCTGGCCGCGTGCCCGGACGTGCACAAATGGGCGATCGTCGATCGCAATGCCCTGGAGCGCTGGGGCGAGGGCAACGTGACGCTGCTCGGCGATGCCTGCCATCCGATGACGCCCTATATGGCGCAAGGCGCGGCCATGGCGTTCGAGGACGCCGCGGTGCTGTCACGCTGTCTCGACGGCGTCGAGCGCGATGGCGTGCCGAATGCGTTTCGAAGGTTCGAGGCAACCCGCAAGGCGCGAACCGCGCGGGTCCAGCAGACCTCGCGAACCAATACCTGGCTCAGCGGAAAGACCGATACCGATTGGGTCTATGGCTACGATGCCTGGACCGAGCCACTGGCGGCATGAGCTCGGCGCTGTTCGGCCTCCTCGAGCGCGCGCCGAGCCGCGGGGGACAGAATCTTCGGTTCCGCAGGCACGTCCACAAGTGTGGCGCTGCCGGTTGCCCATCGGGCCAACTGCTTCAGATTTGAGAAAAACGCCACGATCTCCAGGACGAAATAAACCGCCCGCAGGATGAAGACCAGAACAGCCCCAAAAACCTCGATCATGACGACATCTCAACGCCCGCTGAGCACCCTCGGCGTTCAGTGGTCGCCGTGAACGGCGATCCGGTTCAAAGCATACAGGGGGATCCACCTAGCCGCCATCCAGCGCCGCCAGCCGTTCCGCTTCCGCAATGTCATCCATGGTGTTGGCATTGAAGAACGGGTCGATCGGCTCGACCGGCCAGGCCACGGTGGCAAGGCGGTAGCGCGCGGTCCAGCGGTCGATCTTCCTGACGTCCTCGACCACAAGCGCGTGACGGAGTTGTTCGCGCAACGCCACGCTCCACAATCCGATCACCGGATGCGACTGGCCGTCGGAAGCGGCGACCGCAAGCTCTGCGTTCTCATCGCACATTGCCCCGACGAGACGCGAAACCAGGTCCCGCGGCAGGAACGGGCAGTCCGCCGCGGCACTCAGCACCCACTTGACCTCCGGCCGGTTGGCCGCGGCCCAATCCAGCGCCGCCAGAATGCCGGCCAGGGGCCCGGGAAAATCGGCGACGCCGTCCGCGATCACCGGCAGCCCGAACGCGGCAAAGCGTGCGGGATCGCCATTGGCATTGAGAATGAGGCCATCGCATTGCGGCTGCAACCGCGCGATCACGCGGTCGAGTATGGTGCGGCCACCGATGGTGCGCATCGGCTTGTCGCCGCCGCCCATCCGCCGCGCCAGACCGCCGGCGAGCAGCACGCCCGGTACTATCAGCGCGGCTCTTGCCGTCGCTTCACTCGTCACGGTCTTCGCCCTTGCGCTTGTGCCGCGCCGATTCCTCTTCGACAAAGGCGAGGTTCTGGTCGAACACGATGCGTTCCTGGCCTGATAGCGCGATGAAGCGCTTACCGCGCGTGCGCCCGACCAGCGTCAGGCCGACCTGCCGCGCCAGTTCGACGCCCCATGCGGTAAAACCCGAGCGCGATACCAGGATGGGAATCCCCATCCGCACCGTCTTGATCACCATCTCGGAGGTCAGCCGGCCCGTGGTGTAGAGAATCTTGTCGCCGGGATCGACGCCGTGGCGATAGATCCAGCCCGCGATCTTGTCGACGGCGTTGTGGCGGCCGACATCCTCGGTGTAGCAGATCGGCGTGCCTTGCTTGCACAGCACGCAGCCATGGATCGCGCCGGCCTCGAGATACAGTGAAGGCATGGTGTTGATCGCATGCGTCATCTCGTAGAGCCAGGAGGTGCGCAGCTCCGCCTTCGGCAGTGCGACGCTTTCCACAGCTTCCAAGAGATCGCCGAATGCGGTGCCCTGCGCGCAGCCCGAGGTCTGCGTCCGCTTCTTCAGTTTGGCCTCGAAATTGGTGTGGTGCTCGGTGCGCACGACCACCACCTGCAGGTCGTCGTCATATTCGACATCGGTGACGACGTCGTCGTATTTCAGCATGTTCTGGTTCAGGAGGTAGCCGAGCGCGAGATATTCCGGGTAGTCGCCGATCGTCATCATGGTGACGATCTCCTGCGCGTTCAGATACAGCGTCAGCGGCCGCTCCACCGGCACCCTGATTTCCACAGTGGCGCCGGTCTGATCGGTCCCGGTGACGCGCTCGGTCAGCCTGGGATCATCAGGATTGGGCACGATCAGGGGGACGGGGGCTTTGTCGATCTTCATCATTTCCGCAGGTTAGCATGACATTGGCTCGCAGCCGATATAAAGCACCTCTGGAGAAAACCCAGCCCGGTTCCGGCTAGGGTGCGGAGAATGCGATGAAAGTGATTGGCCTCGCGGGATGGAGCGGCGCCGGCAAGACCACCTTGCTGGCGCGGGTGATCCCGCATTTGCTGAAAGACGGCCTGCGGGTTTCCGTGATCAAGCACGCCCATCACGCCTTCGACGTCGATATCCCGGGCAAGGATTCCTGGCGGCATCGCGAGGCCGGCGCCACCGAGGTGCTGGTGTCCTCCGCGCGGCGATGGGCCCTGATGCATGAATTGCGCGGCGCCGAAGAGCCGCGCCTGCCGGAACTGCTGGCCCGGATGTCGCGGGTCGATCTCGTCGTCATCGAGGGTTTCAAGCGCGAGCCGCACCGCAAGATCGAGGTTTTCCGCGCCGCCAACGGCAAGCCATTTTTGTTTCCCGACGATCCCGGCGTGGTCGGCATCGCCACCGATACACCGGTTGAAACCCGGCTTCCCACCGCCCATCTCGACGATATCGAGGCGATTGCCGCGATGATGCTGCGCTCGGCGATACCGGTCGAAGAGGTGCTGGCAAAGAGCGAAGCGGAGAGCTAATTCGCGATGGCGCAATTGTCCGACGATTGCTTTGCCTTCGGCGGTCCGATGATGTCGGTCGATGAGGCCGTCGGCATCATCGCAGCGCGCGTCACGGCCGTGCAGGAGGTCGAGACCGTCGCGCTCGCCAATGCCGATGGACGCGTGCTCGCTCAGGACGTTTCGGCGCCGCTGCCGCTGCCGCCCTTCACCAATTCCGCCGTCGATGGCTACGCGGTGTCGAGCCGCGACCTGCCCAAAGAAAACGAGCAGGCGTTTGCGGTGGGCGGCCGCGTTCAGGCCGGCGCTTCCGCAGGCGCGCCGATCAGGCCGGGCGAGGCGGTGCGCATCTTCACGGGTGCGCCGATGCCTGGCGGCGCCGATACCGTTTTCATGCAGGAAGACGTCCGCCTCGACGATGGCAAGGTCATGCTTCCGGCGGGGCTGAAGCCCGGCGCCAATGTGCGTCCGGCGGGCGAGGATATCCCGTTGGGCCACGCGGCATTGACGGCCGGACAAAGGCTGCGGCCGCAGGATGTCGCGCTGGCAGCGGCGTTCGGCCTGACCGAACTTGGCGTCGTCAGGCGCATCCGCGTTGCGGTGTTCTCCACCGGCAATGAGCTGGTCTCGCCGGGCGAGCCACGCGGGGCGGCGCAGCTGTTCGATTCAAACCGTTTCATGCTGATGGCGATGCTGGCGCGGCTCGGCTGCGAGGTCAGCGACCTCGGCATTATCAGGGACGAGCCCACCGCGCTCGCTGCCGCACTAAAGAAAGTCGCCGGCGCCCATGATCTGATCCTCACCACCGGCGGTGTATCGACCGGCGAAGAGGATCACGTCAAGGCCAGTGTCGAAAGCGTGGGCTCGCTCGTGCTGTGGCGAATGGCGATCAAGCCGGGACGTCCCGTGGCGATGGGGATCATCGGCGGCACACCGTTCATCGGCCTGCCGGGCAACCCGGTGGCGAGTTTTGTCACCTTCGCCCACGTGGTGCGGCCGACCATTCTTGCCCTGTCGGGCGCGCGGCAACAGAAGCTGGTGCCGATGCCGGTTCGCGCCGCCTTCGCCTACAAGAAGAAAATCGCGCGCCGCGAATATGTCCGCGTCACCCTGCGCAAGGCCGGCGATGGCGTGCTCGAAGCGGTGAAGTTTCCGCGCGAGGGTGCGGGGCTGTTGTCCTCGCTGGTCGACACCGACGGGCTTGTCGAACTCGGCGAAGAGATCACGCTTGTCGAGCCTGGCCAGTCCGTCGGCTTTCTGTCCTATGCAAGCTTGATCTGAAGGCTCATTGACGATGCGCATCCGCTTCGCCATGTTCCCTTGATGACCACGACAAGGCTCGATCTCACCGGACTCAAATGTCCGCTGCCGGCGCTGAAGACGCGCAAGGCGCTCAAATCGGTCAAGCCCGGCGAGCGGCTTGAAGTCCACTGCACCGATCCGCTGTCGGTGATCGATATTCCGAATCTGATCCGCGAAACCGGCGACAAGGTCGAGATTACGGAACGCGCGGAAGCCCGAATCGTGTTCCTGATCGAGAAGGCGAACGGCGGAAACTGAGAGACGGATCCATTTTGAATTCGTATCGACCGATCGCAAAGCCAGATCGATACGCTTTCGCTATCGCAACATGAGACGGCTTTATTGATCTTTGGATCGATTCCAGTTCTCATTCGCTGATCGAAAAAATGGCTTCCGACGCGAAGCCTCGTCCGGGCGGCGAGCGGCATGACCGCGCCGGGCGTGTCGCCTTAAATGCTTATCAAAACGCGACAATTCTCTTGGCATCTGGCATGCCACGATTTATGATCGCGGAAACATACAGGCAGGAACGAGACGTTTTCCATGGTTCAAGACGTGCAGAAAGTGCGCTCGTTCGAGCACCCCGGCGCCGGGCGGAAGCGGGCCAAGGCGACGCCGAAGGGCCGCCAGGTCGATCCGACCGCCGCGTACGAGATTGAACAGCTGCTCGGCGACCGGTCGCGGCAGCGCGATCTCTTGATCGAACATCTGCATCTGATCCAGGACACGTATCACCAGATTTCCGCAGGCCATCTCGCCGCACTCGCCGACGAGATGAAGCTGTCGTTTGCCGAAGTGTTCGAGACCGCAACCTTTTACGCACATTTCGACATCGTGAAGGAAGGCGAGCCGGATATTGCGCCGCTGACCATTCGCGTCTGTGATTCGCTGACCTGCGCGATGCTGGGCGCGGAAAAACTGTTGCATGAATTGCAGGACAAAGCCGGCCCCGGCATTCGCGTGGTGCGCGCGCCCTGCGTCGGCCGCTGCGATACCGCGCCAGCAGCCGAAGTCGGCCATCACTTTGTCGACCATGCAACCACTGCAAGCGTGCTGGCTGCCGCGAAGGGCGGCGAGACGCATGCGCATTTGCCTGAGTATGTTGGTTACGACGCCTATGTCGCCGGCGGCGGTTACGCGCTGCTCAATCGCTTGCGCTCCGGTGCGCTTTCCAAGGAAGACCTGCTCAAATCGCTCGACGACGCCTCGCTGCGCGGCCTCGGCGGCGCCGGCTTCCCGACCGGGCGGAAATGGCGTGCGGTGCTCGGCGAGCCCGGCCCGCGGCTGATGGCGATCAATGGCGACGAGGGTGAGCCCGGCACGTTTAAGGATCGCTTTTACCTCGAGACCGACCCGCATCGCTTCCTCGAGGGCATGCTGATCGGCGCCCACGTGGTCGAGGCGACCGACGTCTACATCTACCTGCGCGACGAATATCCGGCCTCGCGCGAAATTCTGGAGCGCGAGATCGCAAAACTGCCGGCGGGCGGACCGGTGCTGCATATGCGCCGCGGCGCCGGCGCCTATATCTGCGGCGAGGAATCCTCGCTGCTCGAAAGCATCGAAGGCAAGCGCGGTCTGCCCCGCCACAAGCCGCCATATCCGTTCCAGGTCGGCCTGTTCGGCCTGCCGACGCTGATCAACAACATCGAGACGCTGTGGTGGGTGCGCGACATCGTCGAAAAGGGCGCCGACTGGTGGAAGGGCCACGGCCGCAACGACCGTCACGGCCTGCGCAGCTATTCGGTATCGGGCCGCGTCAAGAATCCCGGCATGAAGCTGGCGCCTGCGGGTGTCACCGTGCGCGAACTGATCGACGAGTTCTGCGGCGGCATGGCCGACGGACATACGTTCCATGCCTATCTGCCGGGCGGCGCGTCCGGCGGCATCCTGCCGGCGTCGATGGACAACATCCCGCTCGATTTCGGAACGCTGGAAAAATACGGCTGCTTCATCGGCTCGGCCGCGGTCGTGATCCTGTCCGAACACGACAGCGTGCGGGGGGCGGCGCTGAACCTGATGCGCTTCTTCGAGGATGAGAGCTGCGGCCAGTGCACGCCGTGCCGGGTCGGCACCCAGAAGGCGGCGATCCTGATGGAGCGCCCGGTCTGGAACCGCGAATTGCTCGACCAGTTGAGCCAGGCGATGCGCGATGCCTCGATCTGCGGGCTCGGGCAGGCAGCCTCGAATCCCCTGACGTCAGTGATTAAGTATTTTCCGGAAGAATTCGTGCCGAAAGAAGCCGCGGAATGACCAGGATCAAGTTCGAACTCGACGGCAAGCAGGTTGAGGCCAACGCAGGCGAAACCATCTGGCAGGTGGCAAAACGCCAGGGCCAGGAAATCCCGCATTTGTGCTATTCGCCCGCGCCGGACTATCGGCCCGACGGCAATTGCCGCGCCTGCATGGTGGAGATCGAGGGTGAGCGCGTGCTGGCGGCGTCCTGCAAGCGTACCCCCACCGTCGGCATGAAGGTGAAATCCGAAAGCGCGCGCGCTGTCGCGGCGCAGAAGATGGTGATGGAGCTGCTGGTCGCCGACCAGCCGGCGCGCGAGACCTCGCACGATCCTGACTCAAAATTCTGGCACTGGGCCGAAAAGGTCGAGGTCACCGAGAGCCGCTTCCCGGCCGCCGAGCGCTGGGAAAGCGACGTCAGCCATCCCGCGATGAGCGTCAATCTCGATGCCTGCATCCAGTGCGGCCTGTGCGTACGCGCCTGCCGCGAAGTGCAGGTCAACGACGTCATCGGCATGGCCTACCGCAGCCATGGATCGAAAATCGTGTTCGACTTCGACGATCCCATGGGGGAATCGACCTGCGTGGCCTGCGGCGAATGCGTGCAGGCCTGCCCGACCGGTGCCTTGATGCCGTCGGTGATGCTGGACGAGAACCAGACCCGCGTGACCTATGCGGACAAGGAAGTCGACTCGCTGTGTCCGTTCTGCGGCGTCGGATGCCAGGTCACCTACCAGGTCAAGGACGAGAAAATCATTTACGCCGAGGGCCGCGACGGCCCGGCCAACCACAACCGGCTCTGCGTCAAGGGCCGCTTTGGATTTGACTACATCCATCACCCGCATCGACTGACCAAGCCGCTGGTGCGGCTGCCGAATGCGAAGAAGGATGCCAACGACCAGGTCGATCCGGCCAATCCGTTCACGCATTTCCGCGAAGCGTCGTGGGAAGAGGCGCTCGATATCGCCGCCAACGGCCTCGTGAAGATCCGTGATGAGAAGGGCGTCAAGGCGCTGGCCGGTTTCGGCTCCGCCAAAGGCTCCAACGAAGAGGCCTATCTGTTCCAGAAGCTGGTGCGCACCGGCTTCGGCTCCAACAATGTTGATCACTGCACGCGGCTGTGCCACGCCTCGTCGGTGGCGGCGCTGTTCGAAGGCTTGAGCTCCGGCGCGGTGTCGGCCCCGTTCGCGGCGGCGATGGATGCCGAAGTCATCATCGTGATCGGCGCAAATCCGACCGTCAACCACCCGGTCGCTGCAACCTACATCAAGAACGCGGCGAAGAAGGGCGCAAAGCTGTTCGTCCTGGATCCGCGTCGGCAGTCTTTGTCACGCCACGCCACCAAGCATCTGCAGTTCAAGCCCGGTTCCGACGTCGCGATGCTGAATGCGATGATCAACACGATCATCACCGAAGGCCTGACCGACGATCAGTACATCGCGGGCTACACCGAGGGCTTTCAGGATCTGGAGGAAAAGATCAAGGAGTTCACGCCGGAGAAGATGGAGCCGATCTGCGGCGTCCCGGCAGAAACCCTGCGCGAGGTGGCGCGGACCTATGCGCGCGCCAAATCGTCGATCATCTTCTGGGGCATGGGCATCAGCCAGCATGTCCACGGCACCGACAATGCGCGTTGTCTGATCGCGCTGGCGCTGATCACCGGACAGGTCGGCCGTCCCGGCACCGGCCTGCATCCGCTGCGTGGCCAGAACAACGTGCAGGGCGCGTCCGACGCCGGCCTGATCCCGATGTTCCTGCCGGACTACCAGCCGGTTTCCCGCGACGACATGCGCGGAAATTTCGAGAAGTTGTGGAGCCAGGAGCTCGATCCGGTACGCGGCCTGACCGTGGTCGAGATCATGAACGCGATCCACGCCGGTGAGATCAACGGCATGTATATCGAGGGCGAAAACCCCGCGATGTCCGATCCCGATCTTCAGCATGCGCGCGGAGCGCTCGCCATGCTCGATCATCTCGTGGTGCAGGACCTCTTCGTCACCGAGACCGCATTCCACGCCGACGTCATCCTGCCGGCCTCGGCCTTTGCCGAAAAGGACGGCTCCTTCACCAACACCGACCGCCGCGTGCAGCTTGCGCGCCAGGTGATCAAGCCGCCGGGCGAGGCGCGACAGGATCTCTGGATCATCCAGGAGATCGGCAAGCGTATGGGGCTGCCGTGGAATTATTCGGGCCCCGGCGACGTCTACACCGAGATGGCGCAGCTGATGCCCTCGCTCAAGAACATCAGCTGGGAGCGGCTGGTCCGTGAAGGCGCCGTCACCTATCCGGCGGATGACCCGAACAAGCCCGGCAACGAGATCATCTTCACCACCGGCTTCCCGACCGAGAGCGGTCGCGGCAAGATCGTGCCGGCGCACGTGATCGCGCCCGACGAGGTGCCCGACGACGAGTATCCGATGGTGCTGTCGACCGGCCGCGTGCTCGAACATTGGCACACCGGCTCGATGACCCGACGCTCCAGCGTGCTCGACCAGATCGAGCCGGAGGCGGTCGCGTTCATGTCGCCGAAGGATATGCGGCGCCTCAGCGTATGGCCCGGCGATTTCATCAGACTGGAAACCCGCCGCGGTGCAGTCGAGGTCAAGGTGCGATCGGACCGCGACGTGCCTGAGAACATGGTGTTCATGCCGTTCTGCTACGCCGAGGCGGCGGCGAACCTCTTGACCAACCCGGCGCTCGATCCGTTCGGCAAGATCCCCGAGTTCAAGTTCTGCGCGGTGCGCGCCGAAAGGGCCGAGCTGCGGACCGCGGCGGAGTAGGCCTAAGCCTGAAGAGGTGACGCCGCGCTGGTTACCACGAAGACGGTGTACTCCCTCTCCCGCTTGGGGGAGGCGTAGGCGGCCTGTGGCCGCCGTCCTTGTTGAAGAACGCCGATGAGCAGCATCGGCTATGGGTGGGGGTCTATCCGCGAGTCATATTGTGGAGAGAGCCCCACCCGCCGCGCTCTCTGAGCGCGTCGACCTAAGAGCGAGCTTCGCTCGTCTCGACCCCGCAAGCGGGAGAGGTGCAGCGAGTCTGCCGCCCGACCAATTCAACCCAACTGCATCTCGCTCTAGCCAGCACCCGGCGCGCGTATGCCGCTGCTCTAGTTGGGGCCGTTCGCAGCCGCAGCCTGCTGCAAGGACTTGTGTTGCGCGACAATCCCTTCGAGTCGCGCAATGTTCTCCAGCAGGCGCTGGCTGGTCAGGACCAGGAAGTAATAGCCGAACTGCGGGTTCTGAAAGTAGATCTCGAGCAGCTTGTCATAAGTGATGGTCAGCACATGACCATCCTCGATGCATTCGATCGTCGCCGTGCGCCGGTTATCGGGCGTGAGGAAACCAAATTCGCCCATCAAACGCCCCGGCGGAAGTTCGACGCTGATTTCCTTGACCAGGAATTTTCCGGTGACGGTCAGCAGCATCTCATGGGCGGCATCGTCTTTTTTGAACAGAATATCGCCCTTGCGATATTTGCGCTCGGTCATGAACGGCTTGAGCCATTCCAGCGACGTATCGCCCTTCGTTGCGCTGCGGGCCTTCTTCACCAGAACGAGCATCTGTCGGAGGCGATACGCATTGATGGGGACCATCAGGAGATACAACAGGAAGGTCGTGACGGATGCCGTGAGCGCGCCGAACAGGGCGAAGAATGCGCAACCGATCATGTTCGCGACGCGCAGCGGCACCATGGTCTGCGTCAGCAAGGTGGCGACAAAGAAGATGGCGCCGACCAGGGCGAACATGTTGGCCAGCGTGATATTGTGGAGAAAAATCTCCAGCAGGCGATTGAACAGCGCGTCGTAGGTGATGTTGTTGGGGTCGAGGCCCAGCTGGACCAGGATTTTCGCTATCCTGAGATTATCCGCGGCCGCGTCGAGAATTCGATCAAGTATTGTCACTGGTCTGCACCGCTACACTTCATTTAGCCGCTACACACGAGAATACAGGCGGGTTGTACCGCCTCAAAGCCCCGCAGGGAAGCGTGCCAAGGCGAAGGCGCCTGGGCACAAATGATTAAAAGCCGAAAGGTCTGCGACGCGCCGTGCGGGCCAAGGCCAGGCTGTGGACCGCGGCGGAGTGAAGCGAGCTAGTCGTTCACCCGAGACGTGACGGTCGTCATGCGCGTCCAGCAGAACCGCCGCACATAATCGAGCGCGAGCTAAAAAGCCGCGCAATCTCTCGCGCAGACGCTATGGCCGCGCTTCAGGCATCGGAACGACAAAAACCTGGCCGGGATAAATCAGGTTGGGATTGCGGATCTGTTCCCGATTCGCCTTGTAAATGACGGCGTAGCGCGTGCCCGCTCCATAGGAGAGTTGGCTGATACGCCAGAGGCTGTCGCCGCGCGAGACGGTGGTGGTGGCGATCTTCGGCACGACCACGGTGGAGGGCGAGCCCTTGTCTGGCGGCGAACCCTTGTCTGGCAGAACGGCGGCCATGGCGCCAGCCAGCTCCGGCTGCTGTGCAGAGGCAACGTCCAGCCGTTTGGCCGCGGTGGCCGGCACGGAGGCCGTGACCATCGTGTCGGGAACGTTGAACGGCACCTCGGCGCGGGCGCGCACCGCGCCGGAATTCTGCTCCAACTCGTCCAGCCTCACGCGGTAGCTGCCGGAGGCGACCCCCTCCTTGATCGTGACCGCAAAACGTCCGTCTGCGGCAGCGGTTGCCGACGCAATAAAGCTGTCGTTGAGATAAAGCTTCACCGCGGCGCCGGGGCGGGCGCGGCCGCTGACATGGAGCTTGCCGCCCGGCTCGATCTCAACCGTCTCCGCAACCACCGCACCGGCCATCGGCTTAGGCGCAGCCGGCTGCGACAGCACGACAGTGGGTTTGTCCGGCGCCATCAACGCTACGACCGGCCGGTCGGTTGATTTCGGCTCAAGCGCCACCGTCACGCTCTGTTTGGACGAGGTCTGCTTGCCGTCCGGCTCCTTGGCCCGCAGCGTCAGGTCATACGTCCCTGAGGGAAGCCGGGGCGGAACCATGACGAATTGTCCCGATTGATCCGCCACCACGCGATCATGTATCTCGCCGTTGCGCAGCAGTTCCACCGCTGCGCCCGGCATGGCGCGGCCGGCGATGACAGCTTCGCCCGTCGGCTCGATGCGGGCGATGTCGAATGACGGCACGCTGTCCGGCGGTGGAGGTGGTCCGCCCAGCGTGGCCGTCACGGCGTTTGCCGCCGCTTGCGCCGCTGCGAGCGCACCCTGCTTTGGGGCGTCCAATGCCGGCTTCGAGATCGTCGGCGCGGCGGTTGCGGCCCTGGTATCGACCCGCGGCTCGTGGCGGACGTAATAGACGGCGAATATGGCCGCCACGCTACATGCCGCAACCATGGACGGTACGATTATTCGACTCATCGATGTCGCAATCATGATGCTCATCCATCGGCCAAATCACTGGCTCGACGGCATTCTATAGCGTCTTGGGCAAAGTTGGTACTCGTTTGCGTTGCGAAAACGGGGTAGGCCGGTCAGCTTATAGCCATCCGGCACGCCGGAAGCGCCAGAACAGACCCGCGCAAACGGTCAGGATCGTGCCGATAATGGCGAAGTAACCATACTCCCACTCCAGTTCCGGCATGTGCTTGAAGTTCATGCCGTAGATGCCGGCGATCGCGGTCGGGACCGCGATGATGGCAAGCCATGAGGCGAGTTTCTTGGAGACCGCGGTCTCCTGGGCCTGGCCCACCAAAAGGCTCGCCTCGAAGGCAAAAGCGAGAACCTCGCGAAGCGAGTCGATCTGCTCCTGGACGGTGCGGACGTGGTCCGTGACGTCGCGGAACAGCGGCTGCATGGTGGGGCGGATCATCGGCAGATTGTCATGTTCGAGCCGGCGGCAGACCTCCACCAGGGGTCCCACCGCGTTCCGCAGGCGCAACAGATCGCGCCGCAACAGATACAGCCGCTCGATCTGCGCCCGTGTCATCGCGCTCGCGAGCACCTGCTCCTCCATCGCTTCGACCTCCTCCTGGATGGTCTCGAGCACCGGCGAGTAGTTATCGACGATAAAATCGAGAATGGCGTAGAGGATATAATCCTCGCCGCGGGCCAGCGCCCGCGGGCAGCTTTCGCAGCGCGCGCGCACCGGCGCATAGGATGTCGAGGCGCCGTGGCGAACGGAGACGAGATATCCTTCGCCGACGAACAGATGGGTTTCGCCGAATGCGATGCTGTCGCCGACGAGCTGCGCGGTGCGTGCCACAATGAACAGGCCGTCGCCATATTGCTCGATCTTCGGCCGCTGATGGGCGTTGTTCGCATCTTCAATGGCAAGATCATGCAGCTGGAACTGCTGCTGCACGCTCGTCAGGAGCGTCATGTCCGGTTCGTGCAGCCCGATCCAGACCACATGGCCGGGCTTGCTGCGCCAACTCGAAGCTTCCTCGATGGCGATATTGGCGACCCGCCGGCCGTCGACATAGGCCCCCGCCGCGACCACACCTTCGGAAGCAACCGGATCGCTCGGCATGTCCGCTTGCGGCGCTACGTTCATGGCTTCCATTCCTCAATGATCGCGGCTGAAACCTGCGCCGACGCCGTGTTCTCGGCAAGGCTAGCACCGGGGAATTTGTGGTCAAATGTATGCTCGGCCTCTTGGACCGCGATCGTTAGGTGCGCCTTTTCCAGGCGGAAAGCAGCAAATTCTGGAGAAGGGAAGGTGCCCGCCGCGATCCCGGCCGCCGCTTATGCCGCGGCTATGCGAAGGGGCTGACGTCTGCCTCGATTTCCTATGCCGGCCTGCGCATCTTCAGCGTCTGACGCTCGCACAGCGAGCCGACCGTGGAGATACGAGATGGCTCACTTGGCCACCAGCGATTACCGGTTTGGCCGCATCCAGAACAAGAGCGTACGCACGCGCGGCGCGTTGGGACGCGTCAACGGTTTCCTGAAAAGCATGATCGAGGCGATCGCCGATTCGAAGATGCGCCGTATCGAGCGCGAGATCGAGCTCCGGGGTTATGGCTACGATCGGTCCAACAAGGGCTGAAAGCATCGGCTTTGTCGCTTCCATGTTAATCGTTCGCGTGGAGGACTACATGCGGCAGCTTCCCTTCCGGGCATCGGTTCTTGTTTCTCAACTGCGCCACGTCATCGGCGTGGTGGTTACGTTGCTGGGTCCGTCCTGGGACGGCCCGGTCGCAAGATATCGACCGGAGGACCACTATGTGCGCGGCCCCGGACCGAAATGGCGGGAGAAGCACGGCCTTTGAAGCGCAGTCTCCCTAAAGAGCAATCCCTCTAAAGGGCAGTCCTGGGCGCGCGTCGCCCGGTTGAACGCGAGGCTTAGATATAGCCATTCACTGCAGGCTTGATGACTCCCGCGCTCAATGATTGCTGCGGGAGGAAAGCCCCCTCCACAGCTCGTTGCGCTGTCGAGCGGCCCGGCTGATCGGAGAGACGACCAGCTGCGGACTGGCATCGATCGCCGCTGCAAAGGCCCGTTTGAGACGATCATCGTCAAGCCGCACCAGATACTGTTGCAGTACCGCGGGCGCGCGCTCATTCGGTTGCAGGATCGCCGCGCAAAGCTCTGCGCTGGTGCGGCGAAAAAATTCGAACTCGGAGCTGCCGTCCTGCCGCGGATGGAGCCCGTCGATTTCACGGGCGATCCGGAGCACGGCCAGCCGGTCGGCGTTGTCAAGCGTCACGGCATAGCGCAGCATCGCCAGTTGCCAGGCGCGCAGCGTGGCGGCAAACCAATCCGTGCCATGAAACTCGGACGTCATCCGCGCCGTGCCTGGGACGCCGTCACGGCATCCTCGTGAAGCCGAGGCCCGTGCCAGTGCTCGATCGGGCAGGCGATATCCTCATCGCCGATTGCTGCGATCGCGCTCGCGACTTCCGCTTTCGCGTCGTTGGTGAGTTCGACGATGGGCAGGCGAGCGGCCGGGGACATGAAGCCGAGCAGGAAAAGTGCGTATTTCAGCGCCGCCGGGCTTTCATTGGCAAGGCAGGCGGTCAGTGGTAACAGGCGGTTGTACAGGTATCGCGCGGTCTGAGGCCGTGCCAGCCGGCAATTGGAGAATACCGCCTGGCACAATTCCGGCGCGACGTTACAACGGAAATACAGCCGTCCCCGCCGTTGGCGATGAACGGCAGCGCCGTCGTGTCGTCGCCGGACAACAGTCGAAAGCCTGCGGGCAGAAGCTGCCGCAAGCGGCATAGCCGGGCGATGTCGCCGGTCGCATCCCTCAACCCGATGAAGTGTTTTGAATTGGCGAGCCGCAACAGCGTGTCGTCGGACAGTTCGCGCATGGTCCGCGATGGAACGTCGTGCAGGATGATCGGCAGCGCGGTGGAGATCGCGATCGCCCTGAAATGGGCCTGGATGCCGGCCTGCATCGGCTTGTTGTAGTAAGGCACCACCGAAAGCACCGCATCGGCGCCGGCCGCTTCAGCGCGCTGCGCCAGCTCGATCGCGTGACTGGTCGAATTGGATCCGGCGCCGGCTACGACACGGACGCGGCCCCGCGCCGCTCTGACGGCGGTGCGAACGATGCCTTCCTGTTCCGCAGGTGTCAGCGTCGGGGCTTCGCCAGTGGTTTCGCTGACCAGGATGGCGGTGACGCCGGCCTCAATCTGACGCTCGCACAGCATCGCAAGGGCTGCCAGATCCACGGCGTCGTGTTCGTCGAACGGGGTGGGAATGTCCGGTATGTAGCCCGCCAGCCAGGTGGCGGGAGTTGAAAGTGACGTCATGAGGACGGACATTTGACCGACCGGCTATGCGACGCGCCGAACAGTGCTGGAGATCGTGGGCGCCTCGCCCATGCCGAGTTCGATCTCGCGCGCCAGTTCGACGATGCTTTCGGGATGATGGCCGTTCTCGAACAGCGCATATTTGACGGCTTGCGCGCGGCTGACGAACAGGCCGCCATAAAGACCGTTCTGTTCCTGGGCGACCCATTGGCCGCGCCGGTTCCTGCCGATGAAGACGATTGCAGAGGCAGAGCTACACGATGGAGGTTCGACGAGCTTCACGTTGGTATTCCTTCCAGTGGTGAGCCGCGCGATTCGAGACCGCATGGCTCATGCCGCCAATATCTTCCCGGCCGGATATGAATTCGAGAGTGGCGAGATGCCGATCGCATAGGAGCCGCATAGGATCGCGCGTCGGGCGCTTCAATGTTCGGGAGCTGCGCCAAGGCTTGCTCGCGGCTTTAGGCGAAGTTCTCGGTCAGGACCGGCTGGTAAAATACGTCTGTCTTTTGCGGCACCATCGGGACGCTGGTCCGGTCTGCCCGCGCGCTGAGGCGCTGCGCCTCGACGAACGCACTCAGGATAGCCAGCGCCAGATCGGCGTGACGGCCCTCGACGGATTGATCGAGCCAGTCCGGCAGTTCGCGTTCGCGCGACAGCGCGCAATGCCATTCGCCTTCGTCATAGGCGATGCGGCGGAGCTGCCATTGCGGCAATTCCAGATCGATCAGTGCCAGCGCGGCATCGGTCCAGGCGCCGGATTGAATCAGACGCTCGATGCGGGCGGTCTTGCCGCTCTGGCCCACGGACGGAAAGCGCCGGCAGGTCTGGCTGACGATGTCGGACAGGAATTCAGCGGTTACGGCATAGGCGTTGCGCAGCCGGTCACCGAGTTCAGCGGAGGTTTGGGATTCTGCGAGAATAAACATGGCGTGATCTCACTTGTGGGGCGGCTGAAACCGCAGCCGTGGGTCCAAGGTGGTCAAAACGCCATTTGAAAACGAGATGCGGCGAAGGGCGGAGAAATAGGGATTTCATAAGTGGGTGATGTGGGCACGCTCTCTCCCCACGTCGTCCCGGCCTTGAGCCGGGACCCATAGCCACCGTCACCCATTTGGCGGAAGGTGACTGGTGTGGCCCGGGACCACGGGCACTTATGGAATTCCTATAACGTCGCCATTGCCCCCATCTCGAAAACCTATGCGCGCGGTGGCACTTCACCACCAATCAAAGCGAGGCCGTCCGTTCGGCCCGCGGCTCATGTCGCACAGGAACATCCCATGCTGGACATTATCGTGCTGGCGCTAGGCGTAGGCTTCTTTCTGGCGGGCATCGGCTACGCCTACGCCTGCGAACGGTTGTGAGGGTAAGGCCATGATGTTCGATTATTCGCTCGCTGGGCTCGTATCGCTGGGTCTCTTGTTCTACCTGACCTACGCGCTGCTGCGGCCCGAACGCTTCTGAGGACGCCATGATCACGCTGGTCCAAGTCGTCCTGGCGTTCGTCGTTACCTCGGCGCTGCTGATCGCGCTCATTCACATGCTGCTGCCCGCAAAGAGATTCTGAAGGGTTTTGACCATGACCGTCATCGGCTGGATTCAAATTTTCCTGTACTGCGCCATCGTGGTCGCGCTGGTCAAACCGCTCGGCTGGTACATGACCCGCGTCTTCAACGGCGAGTCCACGTTTCTGTCGCCCGTGCTGCGGCCGGTCGAAGCCGGGCTTTACCGGATCGGCGGCGTGGATGCGAAGCGCGAGCAGCATTGGCTGACCTATACGGTCGCGATGCTGCTGTTCCATGTCGGCGGCTTCCTCGTCATCTATGGCCTGATGCGGCTGCAGGCGCTGTTGCCGTTCAATCCGCAGGATCAGTCCGCGGTCGCGCCGGATCTGTCGTTCAACACCGCGATCTCCTTCATCACCAACACCAACTGGCAGAACTACGGCGGCGAAAGCACGCTGTCCTATCTGGTGCAGATGCTGGGCCTGACGCACCAGAACTTTCTGTCGGCGGCGACCGGCATCGCGCTGGCGGTGGCGCTGATCCGCGGTTTTTCGCGTTCATCGATGCGGACCATCGGCAATTTCTGGGTCGACGTGACGCGCTGCACGCTTTATGTGCTGCTGCCGATCTGCATGGTCTACACGCTGTTCCTGGTCTGGCAGGGCATGCCGCAGACGCTGGGCGCCTATGTCGACGCCACCACGCTGGAGGGCGCCAAGCAGACCATTGCGGTCGGCCCGGTCGCCTCGCAGGTCGCGATCAAGATGCTGGGCACCAATGGCGGCGGCTTCTTCAACGCCAACGCCGCGCATCCGTTCGAGAATCCCACCGCGCTGTCGAACTTCGTGCAGATGCTTTCGATCTTCGTGATCGGCGCCGCCATGACCAACGTGTTCGGCCGCATGGTCGGCGACCAGCGCCAGGGCTGGGCGATCCTCGGCGTCATGGGCGTGCTGTTTCTCGCGGGCGTCGCCATCACCTATTGGGCCGAGGCCAACGGCACATCCACGCTAAACGCGCTCGGGCTCACCGGCGGCAACATGGAAGGCAAGGAAGTCCGTTTCGGCATCGTTGCATCCTCACTGTTCGCCGTGGTCACCACGGCGGCCTCCTGCGGCGCGGTCAACGCCATGCATGACTCATTCACCGCGCTTGGCGGCATGATCCCGCTGATCAACATGCAGCTCGGCGAGATCATCGTCGGCGGCGTCGGCGCCGGCCTCTACGGCATGCTGCTGTTCGTCGTGCTGGCGATCTTCGTCGCCGGGCTGATGGTCGGCCGCACGCCGGAATATGTCGGCAAGAAGATCGAGGCGCGCGAGGTCAAGATGGCGATGCTCGCCATCCTTGTGCTGCCGTTGATGTATCTCGGCTGGACCGCGGTTGCCGTGGTATTTCCGCCGGCGGTGGCGTCGATGGCCAATGCCGGGCCACATGGTTTCACCGAGGTGCTCTACGCTTTCACGTCGGCCACCGGCAACAACGGTTCGGCGTTCGGCGGCCTGACCGGCAACACCTTGTTCTACAATCTGACGCTCGCCAGTTCGATGTTCGTCGGCCGCTTCTTCATGATCGTACCGGCGATGGCCATTGCGGGCTCGCTGGCGGCCAAGAAGTCGATCCCGCCATCGGCTGGCACGCTGCCGACCACCGGTGGCCTGTTCGTCGGCCTCGTCGTCGGCGTGATCCTGATCATCGGCGGTCTCACCTTCTTCCCGGCGCTGGCGCTCGGGCCGATCGTCGAGCATCTCGCTGACAACGCCAACAATCTGTTCTGATCGATCTCTCTTCGGAGTTACGTCCATGGAAGCCATGAAACTGCAGAAAAAGGTGACGGCCTCGGCGATATCAGACCCGAAGATCCTGGTGCCGGCGATCAGGTCGTCGTTCGTCAAGCTCGACCCGCGGCTGATGATCAAGAGCCCCGTGATGTTCGTGGTCGAGATTGTCGCGGCGCTGACCACCGTCATATTTGTGCGCGACCTCGTCACCGGCGGCCCGAATCTCGGATTCACCTTCCAGATCATCCTGTGGCTGTGGTTCACGGTGCTGTTCGCCAATTTCGCGGAAGCGGTGGCGGAGGGACGCGGCAAGGCGCAGGCCGAATCGCTGAAGAAGACCCGCACCGAAAGCCAGGCCAAGCTGCTGACCGGCTCGGACAAGACGTTTCGCCTGGTGCCCGGCACCGCGCTGAAAGTCGGCGATATCGTTCTGGTCGAGGCCGGCGACAACATCCCGTCCGACGGCGAAGTGATCGAGGGCGTCGCCTCGGTCAACGAGGCGGCGATCACAGGCGAATCCGCGCCCGTGATCCGCGAATCCGGCGGCGACCGTTCGGCGGTAACCGGCGGCACCCAGGTGCTGTCGGACTGGATCCGTGTCCGTATCACCGCGGCGCAGGGATCGACCTTCATCGATCGCATGATCAGGCTGGTGGAAGGCGCCGAGCGGCAGAAGACGCCGAACGAGATCGCGCTCAATATCCTGCTCGCCGGCCTCACCATCATCTTCGTATTCGCGACCGTGACGATCCCGAGCTATGCGGCCTACGCCGGCGGCTCGATTTCGGTGGTCGTGCTGGTGGCGCTGTTCGTGACGCTGATCCCGACCACCATCGGCGCATTGCTGTCCGCGATCGGCATCGCCGGCATGGACCGCCTGGTGCGCTTCAACGTGCTGGCGATGTCCGGCCGCGCGGTCGAGGCCGCCGGCGACGTCGATACGCTGCTGCTCGACAAGACCGGCACCATTACCCTCGGCAACCGCCAGGCAACCGCGTTTCGCCCGGTCCGCGGCGTGACCGAGCAGGAGCTGGCGGATGCGGCGCAACTGGCTTCGCTCGCCGACGAGACGCCCGAGGGCCGCTCGATCGTCGTGCTGGCCAAGGAGAAGTACAACATCCGCAGCCGCGACATGAAGGAGCTCGCCGCGACATTCGTGCCCTTCACCGCGCAAACCCGCATGAGCGGCATCGACGCCGGTTCATCGTCCGTCCGCAAGGGCGCGGTCGATGCGATCCTCAATTACATCGGCGGCGGCACCGCTCAGACCATGGCCAGCGGCAACGCCGTTCGTGCGATCCAGCCGACGGTGGGTACGGAAGCGGCCCGCGAACTCCAGGCCATCGCAGACGAAATCGCCAAGGCCGGCGGCACGCCGCTCGCTGTCGCCAAGGACGGCCGCCTGCTCGGCGTCATCCACCTCAAGGACATCGTCAAGGGCGGCATCCGTGAGCGCTTTGCCGAACTGCGCCGCATGGGCATCCGCACCGTGATGATCACCGGCGACAACCCGATGACGGCAGCCGCGATCGCGGCCGAGGCCGGCGTCGACGATTTCCTGGCGCAGGCAACGCCTGAGGACAAGCTGAAGCTGATCCGCGACGAGCAGGCCAAGGGCAAGCTGGTGGCGATGTGCGGCGACGGCACCAACGATGCGCCCGCGCTCGCTCAAGCCGACGTCGGCGTCGCCATGAACACCGGCACCCAGGCCGCGCGCGAGGCCGGCAACATGGTCGACCTCGATTCCAACCCCACGAAACTGATCGAGGTGGTCGAGATCGGCAAGCAATTGCTGATGACCCGCGGTGCACTGACCACGTTCTCGATCGCCAACGACGTCGCAAAATATTTCGCCATCATCCCGGCGATGTTCCTGGCATTCTATCCGCAGCTCGAGGTGCTCAACGTCATGCATCTGGCAAGCCCGCAAAGCGCGATCCTGTCGGCGATCATCTTCAACGCGCTCGTCATCATCGCGCTGATTCCGCTGGCGCTGAAAGGCGTCGCCTACCGTGCCGTCGGGGCAGGGGCACTGCTGCGCCGCAACCTGCTGATCTACGGCCTCGGCGGTATCATCATTCCCTTTATCGGCATCAAGGCTATCGATCTTGTGGTCACCGCCTTGAACCTGGCCTGAGGAGACACACCATGCTTCGCGAAATTCGCCCCGCCATCATCCTGCTGCTGTTGCTGACCGCCATCACAGGCCTTGCCTATCCGCTCGCGATGACCGCGATTGCCGGCGTGATCTTTCCGAAGCAGGCGCAAGGCAGCCTGATCGAGAAGGACGGCAAGGTGATCGGCTCGGCCCTGATCGGGCAGGAGTTCCAGGACGACAAATATTTCCATGGCCGGCTCTCGGCGACGTCGGCGCCGGACCCGGGGGATTCCACAAAGACGGTGTCGGCGCCCTATAACGCGGCCAATTCGGGTGGCTCCAACCTCGGCCCGACCAGCAAGGCTTTGGCCGACCGGCTCAAGGAGGATGTCGACAAGCTGAAGGCGGAGAACGCCAACGCTTCCGTCCCCATCGACCTCGTCACGACCTCTGCCAGCGGCCTCGATCCGGATATTTCGCCGGAAGCAGCGCTATTCCAGGTGCCGCGGGTGGCCAAGGCGCGGAAGATGCCGGAAGAGCGCGTCCGCCAGCTGGTCACGGAGCACACCCAGGGCCGCATGGCAGGATTGCTCGGCGAGATCAGGGTCAACGTTCTGGCACTGAATCTGGCGCTGGATGCCGCCGCAGCCAAATGACGGGAGCTAGGCCGCGCCGGATGACATGACTATATTGCCGCATGGCAAATCAGCGCCAGGATCATGAAAAACGACCCTCGCCGGACGCGTTGCTGGAGGCTGCGCGCCGCGAGAATGATCGTGCCGGGAAGCTCAAGATCTTCGTCGGCGCAGCCCCCGGCGTCGGCAAGACCTATGAGATGCTGCAAAGCGCCCATGCCAAGAGGAAGGCCGGGATAGATGTCGTGGTCGGCGTGGTCGAGACCCACGGCCGGGCGGAGACCGAGGCGCTGCTGACGGGCCTTGAAGTGCTGCCGCGCAAGCGGCTCGAATACAGGGACCAGGTTCTCGAGGAGATGGACCTCGACGCGCTGATCGCGCGGCGTCCGCAGATCGCCTTGGTCGACGAACTCGCCCATACCAACGCGCCCGGCAGCCGCCATCCCAAGCGCTACCTCGACGTCGAGGAGCTGCTGTCCCATGGCATCGACGTCTATACGGCGGTCAATATCCAGCACATCGAGAGCCTCAACGACGTGGTCGCGCAGATCACGCATGTGCGGGTGCGCGAAACCGTGCCGGACAAGGTGTTCGACCTCGCCGACGCCATCGAACTGATCGACCTCACGCCCGATGATTTGATCCAGCGGTTGAAAGAGGGCAAGGTCTATGTCCCCAAGCAGGCCGAACGCGCGCTCGAACACTATTTCTCACCGGGCAATTTGACTGCGCTGCGCGAACTGGCCTTGCGACGCACCGCCGAACGGGTCGATGAGCAACTCCTGACCCACATGCAGGCCAACGCGATCGCCGGGCCCTGGGCCGCAGGCGAGCGTGTTCTGGTTTGCATCAGTGAGGACCCGCGATCGGCGGGGCTGGTGCGCTACACCAAGCGGTTGGCCGATCGGCTGCACGCGCAATGGACGGCGATCAGCATCGAGACGCGGCGCAGCCTGCAACTGACCGACGAGCAGCGCGACCGGCTCGCCGACACGATGCGGCTCGCCGAGGCGCTGGGCGGCGAGGCGCTGACCATTCCCGGCGTCGGCCGCCGCATCGCCGATGACGTCATCCATTTCGCGCAGGCGAACAACGTGACGCAGATCATCATCGGAAAGTCGGCACGGTCGTGGTGGTTCGAGCTGATGCGCGGTTCGGTGGTGCACGATCTGGTGCGCCGTGCCGGCAATATCACCGTCAACGTCATCGCCGGCGAGGAACTCGCGGCCGAGCCCGTTCCGAAGAAAACGGTGCGCACGGCCGAACGGCAGGAGCCGTTCGATCCGCTGCCCTATGCGGTGTCCCTGGCGTTCGTCGCCATTGCGCTCGGTGCTGGCCTGCTGGTTCATCCGCGGCTGGGCATCGAAAACGTCGATCTCGTGTTCCTGACGGCCGTGGTCGGTGCCGCCGTCCGTTACGGGCTGTTGCCGTCGCTGTTTGCAAGCGTGGTTGGGTCACTCTGCTACAATTTCTTTTTTCTCCCGCCGGTCTATACTTTTACGATTACCGATCCGCCCAATGTCGCCGCCTTCTTCTTCTTCATGCTGATTGCGATCCTGGTTTCCAATGTCGCGGCGCGGGTACGAACGCAGGCCGTGACTGCGATGGGCCGGGTCCGCACCACGGAATCGCTCTACGCCTTCAGCCGCAAGCTCGCGGGCACCGCGACCCTCGACGACGTGTTGTGGGCGACCGCCTACCAGACGGCCTTAATGTTGAAGGTGCGGGTGGTGCTGCTGTTGCCGGAGGACGGCATCATTACCGTCAAGGCCGGCTATCCGCCCGAAGATCAACTGGACAAGGCGGATCTCGCCGCCGCGAACTGGGCATGGGGCAACGATCGCGCTGCCGGGCGCGGCGCCGATACGCTGCCGGGCGCCAAGCGCCTGTTCCTGCCGATGCGAACCGGACGTGGGCCGATCGGCGTCATCGGTATTGATGACGACAGAACGGGACCGCTGCTCACCCCGGATCAGCGCCGGTTGCTCGATGCCTTGATGGATCAGGGCGCGCTCGCGATCGAACGTGTGCTGCTGGTGGAGGATATGGACCGCGTCAAACGCACGGTGGAGTCGGATCGTCTGCGCTCGGCGCTGTTGACGTCGATCTCGCACGATCTCAAGACGCCGCTGGCCTCGGTGCTCGGCGCCGCAAGCGCGATGCGGGACCTTGACAGCGGCCTGAGCGATACCGAAAAGCGGGATCTGCTGGCGACCGTGATCGACGAGTCCGAACGGCTCAACCGCTTCATCGCCAACCTTCTCGACATGACAAAGCTGGAATCCGGCGCCGTGGTGCCGAACACGGCGCTGCATGATATCGGCGAGATCGTCGGCAGCGTGCTTCGGCGCGCCAGCAAGATTCTTGGAGGCCACAAGGTTTCGCTTGAGCTGGCCGCCGACTTGCCGATGCTGCAGCTTGATGCGGTGCTGTTCGAGCAGGTGCTCTTCAACGTGCTGGACAACGCGGCGAAATATGCGCTGGCCAACACCACGATTTCGATCAGGAGTTCGCGGGAAAGAGATTGGGTGTCCCTGCAAATCATTGACGAAGGCGATGGTATACCGCCCGAGGAGCTGGACATGATATTCGACAAGTTTCACCGCGCGCAAAAGGGCGATCACGTCCGCCCGGGCACCGGCCTTGGCCTGGCGATTTCGCGCGGCTTTGTCGAGGCCATGCACGGCACGATCTCGGCCGCCAACCGGATTGACCGGAGCGGCGCCGTACTGACGATCCGCTTGCCGGTCCCGGCCGTATCAGATGCACTGGACACCGCCGCATGAGTGCCGCACCGATCAAGGTCCTTGTCATCGACGACGAGCCGCCGATACGCAAGCTGCTGCGGATGGGATTGAGCACGCAGGGCTACGATATTCTGGAAGCTCCCAGCGGCAAGATAGCGCTCGAAAAGCTGGCCGAGGGGCCCGCGCTGATCATCCTTGATCTCGGCCTGCCGGACATCCAGGGCCACGAACTGCTGCGCATGATCCGTGGTCGCAACGACAGCGTTCCCATCGTGGTGCTGTCTAGCCGCGGCGACGAGGCCGGGAAAGTTCAGGCGCTCGATCTGGGCGCCGACGATTATTTGACAAAGCCGTTCGGGATGGATGAACTGCTCGCCCGCATGCGCGCCGCGCTGCGGCACCAGTTGCAGGTCCAGGGTGAGCGCCCGGTATTCCGATCGGGCGACCTCGCGGTCGATCTTGTGCGCCGCATCGTCAAGGTGGGGGACAAGGACGTGAAATTGTCACCCAAGGAGTATGAACTGCTGCGCGTGCTGGTGCAGCACGCCGGCAAGGTGTTGACTCACCGGTTCCTGCTCAAGGAGCTGTGGGATGAACTGACCGACGCGCAATACCTGCGGGTCTATGTGCGCCAGCTCCGGCAGAAGATCGAGGCCGATCCGGAGCGCCCGCAGTTTGTTCTGACTGAAACCGGTATAGGCTATCGGCTGCGCGCGCCGGATTGATACGCGGCAGCCTGGCTGGAGTCACGATGAAGATTTCCGATCTGCTATCGCCAACCGACGTCATGATCGACGTTCGGGCCTCGCAGAAGGGGCAGCTGTTGCAGGAATTGGCGGCCACGGCCGCCGTCAATCTCGGCCTGGCTGTCGATCAGGTGACGTCGCATCTGCTGAAGCGGGAAGAGCTGGGATCGACGGGGACCGGCAATGGCATCGCTATTCCGCACGCCCGGCTGACGGGCTTGAAGCGGCCCTATGGACTGCTCGCAAAGCTGAAGCAGGGCATCGAGTTTGATGCCATCGACGGACAGGAGGTGGACGTCGTGTTCGTCCTGTTGCTGCCGGCGGCAGTGGAGAACGAAGCGCTCGCCGCGCTGGCGCTGGTAGCCCGGAGTTTGAGATCACCGGATACGCTAGCGCGATTGCGGGCTGCGAAAAATTCATCCGAGCTCCATGCCGCGATCGCCTGAGGTTGCGGGCTCTGGAACTTTCATGCCAAGCGATGATTAATTTCCTTCCAATCGGGAGGTAGATCCATGGCACGATACTCGAAGAAGGCGTCCACCGACGTCAAGCGCGCAATGAAGAAACGCAAGGCCGGCACCTTGAAGAGCGGCCGTTCCGGCAGAAAAGTGAAGAGCAAGAAGCAGGCGATTGCGATCGGGCTTTCCGAGGCGCGCGCCAAGGGCAAGAAGGTGCCGAAGAAGGCGGCCAAGAAGCGCAAGACAGCGAAGAAGCGGAAGGCGAAGAAGTAGGGCATCTCTATCTCGTCATGGCCGGGCTTGACCCGGCCATCCACGTCTTTGCTGCGGCAAGGAAGTCGTGGATGCCCGGGTCAAGCCCGGGCATGACGAATGAGTGGGGCGCGTTCTCGAAACTACCCCGCCTTGCGCGCCCGCGCCGCCGACCGGTGCGCCTTCTTGGCCGCTCGCCGTTGCGGCGTCCGGCGCGATGTGCCGGCGTGGGCTCGCCGCTTCGCCGCTCCTTTGCCTTTCAGGCTCTGCTTCAGCGCGTCCATCAGACTAACGACGTTGTCGGCCTTCTCCTCGCGCTCCACGGTCTTCACCGGCTTGCCGGAGGCCTTGCGCCGGACCAGCGCCTTCAACGCGTTCTCGTATTCGTCCTTGAACTTCGACGGATCGAAATGCGCCGCCTTGGTATCGAGGATGTGGCTGGCCAGTTCGATCATGTCCTTCGATATCCTGGGGCTCTTGATGTCGTCGAAATAGCTGTCCTCGTCGCGCAGCTCGTAGGGATAGCGCAGCGTGGTGCCGAGCAGGCCCTTGCCGAGCGGTTCGATCGCGATGACGTGCTCGCGGTTGGTGAGCACGATGCGCGCCAGCGCGACGCGGTCCTGGTCCTTCATGGCGTCGCGGATCACGGCGAAGGCGTCGATACCGGCCTTGCCGTCCGGCACGATATAATAGGGGTTGTTGAGATAGCGCTTGTCGATCTCGTCACGGGGCACGAAGCTGTCGATGTCGATGGTGTGGTTGCTCTCGATCTGGACCGCCTCCAGCTCCTCCTTTTCGACCTCGACATACTCGCCCTTCTTCAACTCGTAGCCGCGGCCCTTCTGGTCGCTCTCGACGACATCGCCGGTCTCGCTATCGACCATCTGCTGCTTCAGCCGGTTGCCGGTCTCCTTGTTGATCATGTGGAAACGGGTTTTCTCGGCGGAGGTCGAGGCCGGATACAGCGCGATCGGGCATGACACGAGGGAAAGCTTCAGCGAGCCTTTCCAATAGGCGCGAGGGGCCATGACAATCTCCGGTGAGGCGTTTGGGTTCGGAACTTCAACGGTTAGTGCTAGTTTTGGTTCCTGTTGCGACCGTCCGAGAGCTACGCCGTATTTCCCTTATTGCGAGCGCAGCGAAGCAATCCTTCTTGCGCCAACCCGAGGCATGGATTGCTTCGCGGAGCCTGTCATCGGGCGCGCATTCGCGCGACCCGTTGGCTCGCAATGACGGTTGGGTGCGACAAAACAACCCGACGGGCAGATCACTTCTGATTTACGGAATCCTTGTCAAGCCCCAAAGAAAAAAATATTTCTGTTTACCAGAATGCAAATCAGGTGCATATGTTTGCCCATCCCGTCCCACTCAGAGGGCGTCGGCCGTCGTCACGGACGTTGGACGGGTTGCGGTGGACGCTGGTTTACGCTGAGACGACGGCGTGGATAGGCGTACGGCAAAACCGTGTGGTCCTGGCGCCCGTTGCTGGCGTCAAGCTGTCGGGTAGGCGAGAGCCGAACGGCAGCGACGGAGTCAACCAAGAACTCGTCTCCGGGGAGATCACGGCATAAGCCGTAAAGCCATTGCGCAGGGAAGGCCGGGTGTTCTCCGCTGCCCTGTATGCTCGTGTGCAGCATTTCTTGTGCTAACCGCACACGGGACCGCGGGTGCAGCGCGCACCCGGTCTTCCCTGCGCCCTCTTGATGAGAGGGCGGGAAGTTTCTGGCAAAGCTCGGGCCCATCAGGCCGCGAGATCGCGAAAGTATGTTCAGTGCTCAGTGCAGCAACAAAGACCGCCGTCGTCCCGGCCTTGAGCCGGGACCCATAACCACAGGGAGAAGTTTTGCGAAAGGTCTCTGCGACCGAGCCTTCATCGAGAGATCACGCGGTATGGGTCCCCCGATGCGCAATTGCGCATCTGAGCTCAAGGCCGGGACGACTAGCGGTGGGGATGCGAAAGCGTGCTCAGGTCACGTCTGGCGGGGTTTGGTTTCGGAACTTCAGCGGTTACCATGGGTTTCGGATACTGGTTTTTGCCGCCGCGCGGGCGGCCGACGGATATGAGGCTTGACCGTGTCGCTGCGAAACCTGACCACCTACCGGAAAAAGCGCGATTTCGAAAAGACCAGCGAGCCATCCGGCGACGTCAAGGTGGCGCCCTCAAAACAGCGGCGGTTCGTGATCCAGAAGCATGACGCGACTCGGTTGCATTACGATCTCCGGCTGGAGTTCGACGGCGTTTTCAAATCGTGGGCAGTGACGCGCGGTCCCTCGCTCGATCCGCACGACAAGCGGCTCGCGGTCGAGGTCGAGGACCATCCGCTCGATTACGGCGATTTCGAAGGCACCATTCCAGATGACCAGTACGGCGGTGGCACCGTGCAACTCTGGGATCGCGGCTATTGGGAATCCGACGACCCCGACCGCGGCTTCAAGAAGGGCGACCTGAAATTCAACCTGCACGGCGAGAAGCTGCATGGCAGCTGGGTGCTGGTGCGGATGAAGGGCGACCGTTACGGCGGAAAGCGCACCAACTGGCTGCTGATTAAACACCGCGACGAGTTCGTGAGGGAAGGCGACGCCAACGATATCCTCGACGAGGACAAATCGGTCGCGTCGGGCCGCTCGATGGATCAGATCGCGAACGGCAAGGGGAGCGCGCCAAAGCCGTTCATGCTGGCGAGGGGTGGCAAAGCCCAGGCCGATGCGGTGTGGCATTCCAACCGCGGCGAGGCGGCGGAAGCGCGGGCGCAGGGAAAAACATCGATCAGGACGTCGATCTCGCGGTCCGCGCCTCCAACGAAGGCGCGCGCCGCGGCCAAGGTTAAGGTGGCCAAGGTTAAGGCGGCCAAAGTTAAGAAAGCCGATGCGATGCCGGATTTCGTCGCGCCGCAACTTTGCGCCTCGGCCGAAAGCCCACCCAATTCGGACGGCTGGTGCCACGAGATCAAATTCGACGGCTACCGCATGCAATTGCGGGTCGAGGATGGCGACGCCGTCCTGAAAACCCGTAAAGCACTGGACTGGACGGAAAAGTTCGGCGCCATCGCCAAGGAGGCGACATCGCTGCCGGATGTGCTGATCGACGGCGAAATCGCCGCGCTCGACCATCATGGCGTGCCGCACTTCTCGACGCTGCAGGCCGCGATCTCCGACGGCAAAACCGGCGCGCTGATCTTCTTCGCGTTCGATCTGCTGTTCGCCGGATCTGAGGATCTACGCGGCCTGCCGCTTGGCGAGCGCAAGACGCGCCTGAAGCAGCTTCTGGAAGCCAGGAAGCGTAAGGGCCGCCTGATTCAGTATGTCGCGCATTTCGAGGAAAGCGGCGATTCCGTCCTGGAAGCCGCCAACAAATTGGCGCTTGAAGGCATCATCTCCAAGAAGCTGGACGCGCCGTATCGATCCGGGCGGTCCGAAAGCTGGACCAAATCCAAGACCCGCGCCGGACACGAGGTGGTGCTGGGCGGATGGAAGACCACCAACGGCAAATTCCGCTCGCTGATGGCCGGCGTCTATCGCGACGGTCATCTGGCCTTTGTCGGCCTCGTGGGCACCGGCTTTGGGCAGGACACGGTCCGGCGCATCATGCCGGCGCTGAAGGCGGCGAGTTCGGACAAGAGCCCGTTTGGCGGCAAGGACGCGCCGAAGAAGACCCGCGACGTGCATTGGCTGAAGCCGGAGCTGGTCGCCGAGATCGAATTCGCGGGGTGGACGGACGGCGGCAACATCAGGCAGGCGGCGTTCAAGGGGCTACGGCAGGACAAGCCGGCGAACGAGGTTGAAGCGGAGAGGCCTGTCATGACCAAGGCGGCAAAACCTTTGATCAGGTCCGGCAAATCGTCGGCCAAATCCGCTGAAGTGATGGGCGTCGTCATCTCAAAACCCGACAAGGCGCTGTGGCCCGACGGCGGTGACGGCAAGGGCGTGACCAAGCTCGATCTTGCGCGTTATTTCGAAGCGGTCGGCGAATGGATGATCGGCTATCTCAAGGGGCGGCCGTGCTCGGTGGTTCGCGCGCCCGATGGCATCAAGGGGGAGACGTTCTTTCAGCGTCATGGCATGCCGGGCAAGTCGGAACTGCTCGAACTCGTCAAGGTTTCCGGCGACCGCAAGCCATATTTGCAGATCGATCGCGTCGAGGGCCTGGCCGCCGTCGCACAGAGCGGCGGGTTGGAGCTGCACCCCTGGAATTGCGCGCCTGACGCGCCCGATGTGCCGGGCCGGCTGGTGTTCGATCTCGACCCCGCGCCCAATGTCGGGTTTGCCGACGTGATCGAGGCCGCCAAGGACATGCGGCAGCGGCTGACCGCTTTGGGCCTCGAGAGCTTCTGCAAGACCACCGGCGGCAAGGGACTGCACGTGGTGACGCCATTGCTGTACGGCGCCAAAGACAGAGTGACGTGGAAGGAAGCGAAGGCGTTCGCGCAGGGCGTTTGCCAGTGGATGGCGAACGATGATCCCGAGCGCTATCTGCTCAACATGTCGAAGAAGCAGCGCCAGGGAAAGATCTTCCTCGACTATCTGCGCAACGACCGGATGTCGACCGCGGTCGCCGTGCTGTCGCCGCGGGCGCGGGACGGCGCCACGGTTTCAATGCCGCTAACCTGGACGCAGGTACGGGGCGATCTCGATCCGAAGAAATACACCGTGCGCACGGTGCCGGCGTTGCTGGCCAAAACCAAGGCATGGCAGGGCTACGATGAGGCGGCGGCGTCGATCAAGGCGGCGATCAAGAAACTGGCGGGGAAGTAGGGTGGGCAAAGCGCAAGCGTGCCCACCCTCTTCCCTTGCGATGAAAGAGGTGGGCACGGCGCAAGCGCACCTTTGCCCACCCTACGATCTCAAAATTGCCTACAGCTTCCCGAGCAACAACAGGATCAGCAAGATCACGATCACCAGGCCGAGGCCGCCGCCACCGTAATAGCCGGTGCCGTAGAACGGACCGCCGCCGATGCCGGAAAAGCCGCCCAGCAGGGCGATGATAAGAATGATAAGGATGATTGTTCCGATTGACATGTAATTCTCCTCAGCCCCGCGTTGGGTGCTGTTTGCCTTGCCCTCAACCGGAAAAACAAATGGCAATCGTGAAAGTTCCGTTTATTGCAGCGCACATATCGAGCTTGCCTCTTCCTTTCGAACGGAACGGAATTACATCCGCAAGATCAGACCTGAGGATTTTCCGATGTCCGCACCGCTCGTCGTTTCGATCCCGCACAGCCTCGGCCGCGAAGAAGCCATGCGACGCCTCAAGTCCGGCCTATCGCGCGCTGCGTCGAGCGTGCCGGTGCTGAGCGTCGATGAGGAGCGATGGGAAGACAACCGCATGGTGTTTCGCGTCCGCGCGCTCGGGCAGGCGGCTGCCGGGCATGTCGATGTCGCCGACGATCATGTGAAGGTGGAGGTCGTGTTGCCATGGCTGCTGCAGCGCTTCGCCGAAGTGGCCCAGGCCGCGATCCGGAGCCGCGGCAACCTGTTGCTGACCAAGAAGAACTAGGGCGTTGGCATCAGGCGCCTGCGCTTCGGCGCAGGCATCGCCGCGCCGTGATATCTCGCCTTCAGCACGGCCACGGGGAGGTGCGCCAACAGGTCGGACAACCGCAATTGCGAGGCATCGGCGTCGGCAAATCCCTCCGCCGAATAGCCGCTGATGTCGAGGGTGGCATCATGGCTCTCCGCACGGGGCCACGCCCGGCCACTTTCGGAGAACGCCGCGGACAATTTCGTGACGACGACGATCGCGGCTTCGCGGCCACGGCGGCGGGCAAAGGCGATGAAGTGGTCGCGATGAGGTCCGCTGATATCCAGTGGCTGATAATCGCCGTTCGTGAAGACATCGGCGAGCTCAGTGCGCAACTTGAGGAGATGCCGCGTCCAGGCCAGTTTCAACTTGCCGCTCGGCCAATCCTGCACCAGCTGGTCCCAGTCCGGTGTCTGCAGTGAAGCGAGCAGGTGGGCACGTTTGGCAAAGTCGACCGGCCGCCGGTTGTCGGGATCGACCAGCGAGAAATCCCACAGCTCGGTACCCTGATAGAAATCGGGTACGCCCGGCATCGTTGCCTTGAGCGTGATCTGGCTCAGCGAGTTCAAGGCGCCCAATAGCGATACGCGCCGCGCCAGCGCATCAAGCGCGTCGAGAAACTCGGCGGAAATCGAGCGGTCCAGAATGCGCGCGATGAAGGTGTTCAGTCCTGCTTCATAAGCCTCGTGAGGATTGAGCCAGCTGGTCTCCTCCTTGCCCTCGCGCGCCGCCTTCAGGGCATAGGCCTGCATCCGTTCCAGGAACGCCTCGTCGTCCGGCTGCCAGGCTCCCAGCAGGGCCTGATAGAGCATGTATTCGAATGTCGCCGACGGCGCGCGCATCTCGCCGTCGATGACCAGATGAGGCGCGTTGAGAACCTTCCACCGCGCCACGGCGCTGGTCCACTCGCCATGGATCTCGGACAGCGCCATGATCCGGGCGCGGGCGTCCTCGCCCCGCTTGGTGTCATGCGTCGCGGTCGCGGTCATGCCATGCGGCCATTCCCGGGCCCGCGTCTGCATGGCCTGATGAAAATCTTCGACCGAGAGCGCCCTGGCAGATGGGTCACCGCCGACCTCGTTGAGCGCGAGCAGGCGGTGGTAGCGATAGAACGTGGTGTCCTCGAGCGATTTCGCCATCATCGGCCCGGTGAATTGCTGCACCTTCAGCGCAAATCGCCGCACGCGCGGCGCGCTGTGCGGCGGCCGGCCGGGCTTGAGCAGGTCCATGGTCAGGGTATCGCGCAGGAATTCGAAAATGCCGTCATCGGCGGCAAACCAGTCCGCGCGCGCCTTCGCGATCGTTTGCGAGATCAGCGCCCGGTCATGGGCGTTCGGCCCCGACGACGTCAAATAGGTCCGGTAGACCGGGAAGTGCAGCACATAGAGTTCCAGCGCCTGCCGCAGACTGTCGGCGGAATAGTCCCGTGTCGAATAGTGTCCGCTGGCGATGCGCGCCAGGAGGCGCGTCAGCACCGTGAATTCGCTGGTGAGCAGGGTTTCGAGCACCCGGCGCTTGGCCTCCTTCAGGATCGGTTCGAGTTTCGGCGACTGGCTGCTGATCTGGCGGAAGATTTCACCGAGCGGCTCGAGGCCATCGCCGTCGACCAGCGCCTGCGTGATCGTGTTCATCCACTCGTAGCCGGTGGTGCCGTGAACCCCGGTGAAGGAAGGCAGCTTCTCGTCTTCGCCGAGAATCTTCTCGATCACCATGTAAAATGGCTTGGCGCCCTGCGCGCCGCGGATCAGGCGGCGCAGGCGTTGAAAGTACTGGACCGGATCGCGCAGGCCGTCGATATGGTCGAGCCGCAAGCCCTGCAGCTTTCCTTCCGCGATCAGACGTCTGACGAGTTGATGGATGGCCTCGAAGGTGCCGGCGTCCTCGACGCGCAATCCCGCGAGCGAATTGACGTCGAAGAAGCGGCGGTAGTTGATGTCGCTGGAGGCAAGCCGCCAGTGACCGAGCTTGTAATGCTGGCGTTCGAGAAGGTGATGCAGCGCCAGCGTCTGGGCGGGACGATCCGGTCCGGCGCGATAGGCGTCGATCCCGTGCGCGATGGCCTCAGTACTTCCAGCGATTGCCCGTAGCCCCTCTTTGAACGCCGGCGCTTCCTTCCGGTTCGGGCGGCGCAGCCCGTGGTAGCGCGCGGCGAGGGCAAGGATATCCTTGCCGGCTGGACTATCTTCGGCGCCTGCTTCTCTGACGACGGTTCGGAGGATTTCGCTGTAGCGCTCGGGTGCGATCGGCAGCCGATGCTCGAAATACCATGCCGAAAAGCTGCCTTCGCCCGCATCATAGCGCAGTTCGATCTCGCCGCTTTCCAGCGCCTGGCCATAGGATGAACCGATGATCGGCAGCAGCACGCCGCCACGCGCGCGATACGGCAACAGTTCCCAGTCGATGTCGAAGGATGCCGCGTGCGGCGAGGTCTGGCCCCATTCCAGCACGTCCAGCCACCACGGATTATCGGCGAAATGCACGCCGACATGGTTGGGGACGAAGTCGAGGATCAGTCCGAGATCGTATTTCCGCAGCGCCGCGCTCAACCGCTCGAAGCCGGCTTCGCCGCCGAGCTCGGGATTGAAATGGGTGTGATCGGTGATGTCGTAACCATGCGTGCTGCCCTTGCGAGCCGTCATGAAGGGCGAAGCGTAGAGATGCGTGATCCCGAGGGCCGCAAGATACGGGACGACGGCAGCGGCCGCATCGAAATCGAAATCCGCCGAGAGCTGCAGGCGGTAGGTCGCGATCGGGATCGCCGGGGGCATTTTCCTATCCGATGCGCCAGTGCACCGACCATGGCGGGACGCGCTCTCCCAACTCGCTGCCCCAGATCAGGGTTCCCTTGAATTCACCTGAAGTATTGGCGATCTCCAGGTCCGACAGGTTGGCGAGCAGGCGAAGCGTGGCGTCATCGCCCATGCGCCAACTGGCGGTCAGCAGGCCATTGCCGGCGGCCTCTGCTTCGCCGAATGCCGCGCTGGCGAGGCGAGGCACGATCTCCCGCCGGCGGATCGCCAGCATCTGCTGCACGGTTGACTGCCGTCGTTGTGCCGCCGGCGCGGCACGTTCATTCCAGTCGAGGACAGCCGATTGGAAGGTGGATAGCGCCAACGCGTCGGGGACCTCGTCGCCATATTCGGCATAGGCCCAGGCGTATTCGCTGCGGCGCCCCTTGCGGACCGCGTCGGCAAGATCGCCCTTGAAATCACAGAAGAATGGGAAGGGTGTTTTCGAGCCCCATTCCTCCCCCATGAACAGCATCGGGATCGCAGGGGCCAACAGCATGACGGCGAGCGCCGCTTCGATCGCATTGGGATCCGCCACTGCTTCGAGCCGGTCGCCAAAGGCGCGGTTGCCGATCTGGTCGTGGTTCTGCAGGAAATTGATGAAAGCCGTCGGTGCGAGTTTGCCGCTGGGTTCGCCGCGCCTGCCGCGGCGAAACTCCGACATTTCGCCCTGGTAGACAAACCCTGAGGATAGCGATCTGGCGATATCGTCCAGCGGCGAACGCTGATAGTCGCAATAATATCCCTGCTTCTCGCGGGTCATCAGCACGCGCCAGGCGTGATGATAATCATCGTTCCACTGCGCGCGATATTTGCCGCGCGGCGGGTCCTGCGCAGCGTCCAGGATGCTGGCGCGGTTGTCGCCGTTTTCCAGCACCAGATGAATGTGCCGCCCGGTAGCCGCGGCGAGCTGACCTACAGCCATGCTGAGATCGTGCAGCAGCGAGAGACCACCGGGCTCGACGATGCTGTTCACCGCATCCAGCCGTAATCCGTCGAAGCGATAATCGCGCAGCCAATGCAGCGCATTCTCGATCGCGAAGGCGCGTACCTGCGGCACGCGGTAATCGATCGCGCTGCCCCACGGCGTGTGGGCTTCCGTAAAGAACCCCGGCGCGTAACGGCCGAGATAATTTCCTTCGGGGCCGAAATGGTTATAGACCACGTCGAGAAACACCATAAGGCCGCGCAGATGCGCCTCGTCGATCAGCGCCTTGAGATCCTCAGGCCGGCCATAGGCGCTGTCGGGCGCATACCACAGCACGCCGTCATACCCCCAGTTGCGGCTGCCGGCGAAGTCCGCCAGCGGCAGCAATTCCATCGCGGTGATGCCGGTCTGCACGAGATGATCGAGCCGCCCGATCATGGCGCGGTAGCTGCCGTCCGGCGTGAAGGTTCCGACATGCGCCTCGATGATGACGGCTTCCTGCCAGGGCCGCCCGCGCCACTCCGTCGCGCGCCACGGAAAGGCGGCGTGGTCGATCACCTCGCTCGGACCGAAGACGTCTTCGGGCTGGAAATCGGCGGCGGGGTCGGGGATATCGATCTCGTCATCGATGCGGAATTTATAGTGGGCGCCTGATTTCGCGCCGGGGATCTCGGCGGAAAACCATCCATCGTCGCCGCGCTGCATCGCATGGGGTTGCTGCAGCAGCAGATCGACGCGCTTGGCCGCCGGTGCCCACAGGCGAAAGCGCGTGCCGTCTTTCGTCAGCTTGGGGCCAAATTGTCGGTCATTCATGCTGAGCCCGCAAAGGCGAGCACCGAGCGCGGCGGTGCTTTCAGGTCGGCGCCCGCAGCGAAGTCGGCCGTCGCTTGCGCGATTTCGGTGGTATTCAGCACCCGCTGCCAGCTCTTGTATTTGCTCATCTTGGGCAATTTGAATGCGATCTCTTCGGGGGCGGCGTTCAGAACGATAAAGATCGGTGCTTGTCCTTGTTCCATCGGTCCGAGCACATAGGCGAGGAATCGTCCTTCCGGAAACTTCCAGTCGGATTCCTTCATTTCCTCGGCGGCCGGCGTCAGCCACAGCACGCCGTAGGAGCCGTCGGCGCGACGGCCATCGAGCCAGCGCTGGCAGCGGATCTGGCCGAACCGCCGGCGCAGGCCGGTCAAATGGCCGATGAAATCGGTGAGGTCTTCGCCTTCCTTGCCGAGGTTTTCCCAACCAACCCAGCCGATCTCGTTGTCCTGGCAATAGGCGTTGTTGTTGCCGCCTTGCGAGTTGCCGACTTCATCGCCGGCCAGCATCAGCGGCGTGCCCTGCGCGAGCATCAGGCACGCCAGCTGGTTCTTGCGGAGCTGGCGGCGTAGCGCAATGATCGCAACGTCGTCGGTCGGGCCTTCATGCCCGCAATTATTGCTGTCGTTGTGGCTGGAGCCGTCGCGATTGTCTTCGCCGTTGGCCTCGTTGTGCTTCTCGTTGTAGCTGAACAAATCCGCCAGCGTGAAGCCGTCGTGAACGGTGATGTGATTGATGCCGGCGCGCGTCGCGCGATTGTCATGGTGAAACAGGTCGGAGGAGGCGGTCATACGACCGGATATTTCGCCGATCAGGCTGCCTGCGCCGCTCCAGTAGCGCCGCATCGCGCTGCGGTATCGGTCGTTCCATTCCGACCATTGCGATGGGAACGCGCCGACCTGGTAGCCGCCCAGACCGAGATCCCAGGGTTCGGCGACCAGTTTCACGGTTGCCAGCACCGGATCCTGCCGCACGGCGGTGAGGAAGGCGGCGTTGCGGTTGTAACCGTTCGGCCCGCGCGCCAGCGTGGTGGCGAGATCGAAGCGGAAGCCGTCGACGTGGCAGACCTCGACCCAATAGCGCAGTGAATCCATCACCATTTGCAGCACGCGCGGATGGGTCAGGTTGACCGAACTGCCGCAGCCGGTGAAGTCGTCATAGAAGCGCCGATTGTCCGGCTTGAGCCAGTAATAGGACGCATTGTCGATGCCGCGAAACGACAGCGTCGGACCGAGATGATTGCCTTCGGCGGTGTGATTGTAGACGACGTCGAGCATCACCTCGATGCCGGCATCGTGCAGCCGCGCCACCGTGGTGCGGAACGCATCGAGCGGATTGTCCTGCGCGTAGCGCCCTTCGGGCGCGAAGAACGCCAGTGTGTTGTAGCCCCAGTAGTTCACCAGCTTCTTTTCGACCAACACGCGGTCGTCGATCAGCCCGTGGACCGGCAGCAATTCGATGGTGGTGACGCCAAGGCGCTTGAGATGATCGATCATCGCAGGCGAGGCGAGACCGCTATAGGTGCCGCGCAGGCCCGGCGGCACGTCGTCGCGCTTCTGCGTCAGGCCCTTGACGTGGGCCTCGTAGATGATGGTGTCTTCCCAGGAAATGTTGGGGCGCATCTCGCGGCGGCCCCAATTGAAGGTCTCGTCGACGACGACCGCCTTGGGCATGCCGCGGGCGTTGTCGCGCCGGTCAAAGGAGAGATCCTCGCGCGAGCTGCCGGCCCGGTAGCCGAAATGCGCGTCGCTCCAGACCAGCCGGCCGGCCAGCCGCCTTGCATAGGGATCGAGCAGCAGCTTGTTGGCGTTGAAGCGGTGCCCGTGCTCGGGATGGTAGGGCCCGTGGACCCGATAGCCGTAGAGCTGTCCGGGCGAGACGTCGTTGAGATAGCCGTGCCAGACATCCTCGGTCCGCTCGGGCAATTCGATGCGCTCGAGTTCACGGCGGCCCTGGCCGTCGAACAGGCAGAGTTCGACCTTCTCTGCGTTGGCCGAGAACAGCGCAAAATTGGTGCCCCTGCCGTCCCAGCTTGCGCCAAGACGTGAGGGCGTTCCCGCGGTCAGGCGCATGCGTCAGCTATCCGGTATGAGAAAGATCGCGGCCAGCGGCGGAATGGTCAGGTTGAGTTCGGGGATGTTGCCCTCCAGCGTCCGGACCTCGCCGATATTGCCGACATTGCTGCCGCCATAATGCGCGGAGTCCGAATTGAACACTTCTTTCCATTTACCGGCAAACGGCACACGTACCCGGTAATCATAGTAGACGTTGGGCGAGAAGTTCACGACCACGAGGCAGCGCGCTCGCGCATCAAGGCCCTTGCGGACCCAGGCAAAGACGTTGCCGCCGGAATCATGGGTGATGACCCATTCGAAGCCCGGCTGGCTGCAATCCAGCTCGTGCAGCGCCGGCACCGTGCGATAGAGGTGATTGAGGTCGCGGACCAGGCTGTGGATTCCGGCGTGCCTTGGTTGCTGCAGCAGGTGCCAATCCAGCGAGTGATCGTGATTCCACTCGCGCTCCTGGCCGAATTCGCAGCCCATGAACATCAGCTTCTTGCCGGGATGGCCGAACATGAAGCCGTAATAGGCGCGCAAATTCGCAAAACGCTGCCAGTCGTCGCCGGGCATCCGTCCCAGGATCGAGCGTTTGCCGTGCACGACTTCGTCATGCGACAGCGGCAGGATGAAGTTTTCCGAGAACGCATATTGCAGGCCGAACAGGATGTCGCCGTGATGGAATTTGCGGTGGATCGGATCCTTGCCGATGTATTTCAGCGTGTCGTGCATCCAGCCCATGTTCCACTTGTAGCCGAAGCCGAGCCCGCCATATTCGACCGGGCGGGAGACTTGCGGCCATGCGGTGGATTCTTCCGCCGCGGTGGTGGCGTCCGGGAAGCGTCCGAACACTTCGGTGTTGAAGCGGCGCAGGAAGCCGATGGCTTCGAGATTTTCCCGCCCGCCATGCTGGTTTGGAATCCATTCGCCGGCGGGCCTCGAGTAGTCGAGATAGAGCATCGAGGCGACCGCATCGACGCGCAGCCCGTCGATGGCGTATCTTTCCAGCCAGAACAGCGCGTTCGACACCAGGAAGTTCACCACTTCGGTGCGGCCGTAATTGTAGATCAGCGTGCCCCAGTCGAGATGGCGGCCCTGCAACGGGTTGGCGTGTTCGTACAATGCGGTGCCGTCGAAATGGCCGAGGCCGTGGGGATCGTCGGGGAAGTGTCCGGGCACCCAGTCGAGCAGCACGGCAATGCCCTCGCGATGGAAGGCATCGACCAGCGCGGCAAAATCCTCGGGCGTGCCGAACCGGCTGGTCGGTGCGAACAGGCCGGTCGGCTGATAGCCCCATGAGCCGTCGAACGGATGTTCGCTGATGGGAAGAAGTTCGACATGGGTAAATCCGAGATCCCTGACATAGGCCGGAAGCTGCTCGGCGAGCTCGCGGTAGGTCAGCCATTCGTTGCTGCCCTTGCGTCGCCATGAGCCGAGATGAACCTCGTAAATCGACATCGGCGCGTTCAACGCGTTCATTCCCGTCGGAGCCGGGCGCGGACGCGGCAGATTGGCCTGGTCGAAAACGATCGAGGCGGTCTTGGGACGCACTTCGGCGGCAAAGGCGACCGGATCGGACTTCAGCGGCAAATGTTGTCCGTTGGGTTCGATGATGTCGAACTTGTAGTGGTCGCCGACGCTGGCGTGGGGGATGAACAGCTCCCAATAGCCGACGCCGCGCACCCGCATCGGGTGCCGGCGCGGATTCCAGTAATTGAAATCGCCGACCACGTGGACGCCGCGGGCGTTCGGCGCCAGCACGACGAAGGCCACCCCCGCGACGCCTTCCAGCGTCATCGGATGGGCGCCGAGCTTGTCGTAGATGCGCTGATGAGTGCCTTCGCCGAGCAGATAAAGGTCGAAGTCGCTCAGGACGGGCGGAAAGCGGTAGGGGTCGTCGAGTTCGACCAGTTTGTCGCCGAACCGGGCGCGCAATTGATAGCGCGTAGAGCCGTTCGGCAGCGCACCGGCAAACAGCCCGGCGTCATGGATCCGCGCCAGCGGCGCCCGTTCACCATGTTCACCGATTGCCTCGACATTGGAGGCTTCCGGCAGGAACGCACGCACGATCTTGCGGTCGCCCTCGGTATGGAGGCCGAGATAATGGAAGGGATCGGTGTGATTGCCCTGGATGATTGCATAGGCCTCGGCGGGTAGCTTGGTCATAAGGCCTCAAGCGACTGTTGCGGCAAAATACGGAGCATTCCGGTCAAGGCCGTTCGTAGCCAATCCGGCCGGTAGGATAGTTCATATTCGATCTCGTAGCATGCCTTCTCCAGCAGGAAGAAGTTGAGCATCGACTCGGCGGCTTCGGGGTCGGCCGGCCAAAGGCGCTTGTTAACCAGGGCTTCGCGATAGGCGGCCAGGAACGCGGCGGTCGCCCGATTGCGCCACTCGGCGAGCGCAGCCCCGAGCCTGCCGTTTTCATCGTGGGCTACCTTGAGCGCCCGCTCAAGGGCTGCAGTCGTCGAATAATCGATCGAACGAACCATGCTGGCGACATCGCGCGCCGCGGGCGCCTTGCGCCGGCGCTCGGCGATGGTGCGCCGCGGGTCGCCGTCGAAATCGACGATGAAGATGTCGTCCTTGACGATCAGCAGCCGGCCAAGATGGAAGTCGCCGTGATGGCGGATATTGAGCCCGGCATTTTCTTGCGGCAACAGCGCCTTCAGCCGATCGGGCAGGCCGGATTGCTGGGCCAATAGCTGATCGACCAGCGGACGATCCGCCTCTTTCAGCGCATCGCGTCGCTGCTTCAGCGTGTCGAAGACGCGCTCGACGCGGGCCAGGGTGTCGCCGTACCAGCGCTGGACATCCTCGTGCTTGATGGGCTCCGGCACGAAGTCGGGAAGCTCATTGTTGCTGGCCAGTGCGACATGCATCTCGGCGACGCGCCGGCCGGCCTGCGACATGTAGCGCAGAAACGAGACCTGATCCTCGCTTTCCCTGACACGCTCGCTTGCCGCCAGCAGCCGCTGCTCGTCGACGAAGCGGTCGAGATAGGCCGCGGTCACGGCCCAGGCGTCGCCCTGATTGGCGACGAAAGCATGCAGAATGCCGATGGCGTTTCGTTCGTCGCCATCGATCAGTTCGACGCTGCCGAGCAGCGCCGGCGTGTTGGCAAAGCCGGCGATCTCGGTCAGGAAGCGGCCCATCTCGATCTCGGGACTGATGCCGGCCTGCAGCGTGCGGTAGATCTTGACGACATAATCGTCGTCCACCTGCGCAGTACTGTCGGCCCGCTCGGTCTCGATCGTGCGGATGTGCTCGGGCTGCTTGATTGCCTTGTCGGAGAAACGGCTGGTCGGCCGGAATTCCAGCTTCAAACCCTGCTCGCTTTCGTCGACGATCAGCGACTCCTTGAGGTTTCGCAGCAGGATCGCGATGAAAATCTGGTCGTTGGCGACGTCGAGCAGCGTTCCTTCGCGGGCGCCCTGACGCACGGCCGCCAGGGCGCGTGGGTTGTAGCGCTCGCGGTCGAACCGCACCCATTCGATCTGCATCGGCAGCACATAACGCGTGGTGACGCCACGCTGCGTCGACTTGAAGAAGGCGAGCCACGGCCGGTTGTCACCGATATCGCAGAACGGGATCGCCGAAATCAGCGTCGGCTGGATGGCCTTGGCCGATCGCTCCGGGTACCAGCGCGTCCGCGCCAGATGCCCGGGCAGCACGTCGCGTTCGAACACGCCGCGGGTGCGCGCCAGCGACACCCAGGTCGCGCCCAGCGGCACCACCAGCGTTTCGAATTCGGGCACCGCCCGCTGCGCCACCGGCTCGGACTTGTCGCGCTCCTGCAGCTCGAACCAGTAGAAACCGTACGGCGCCAGCGTGATCATGTAGGGCAGTTCGCCGATCGCGGGGAAGCGCGTGCGGCCGAGCATCTCCAGGGGAATCCGGTCCTTCCACGCCGAGAGATCGAGTTCGGTGGCCTGTGCGGAGCGCGACAAATTGGCGACGCAGAGAATGGCCTCGTCCTCGTATTGGCGCACATAGCACAGCACCGAGCGGTTTTCCGGGCGGATGAACGTCATGGTGCCGCGGCCGAAAGCCAGCGTCGATTTGCGGACCGCGATCAGCCGTTTGGTGGCTGACAGCAGCGACGACAGGCTGCGCGACTGCGCCTCGACGTTGACGGATTCATAGCCGTAGACGGGATCCATGATGGTGGGCGCATAAAGCCGCGCCGGATCGGCGCGCGAGAACCCGCCATTGCGGTCCGGCGTCCACTGCATTGGCGTGCGCACGCCGTTGCGATCGCCGAGATAGATGTTGTCCCCCATGCCAATTTCGTCGCCGTAATAGATGATCGGCGTGCCCGGGAACGACAGCAGCAGCGAGTTCATCAACTCGATCTTGCGCCGGTCATTGTCCATCAGCGGCGCCAGGCGCCGGCGGATACCGACATTGATGCGGGCGCGGGGGTCGTTGGCGTAGGTCGACCACAAATAATCGCGCTCGACGTCGGTGACCATTTCCAGCGTCAGCTCGTCATGGTTGCGCAGGAACAGCGCCCATTGGCAATTGCTCGGAATGTCAGGCGTCTGCCGCAGGATGTCGGTGATCGGAAAGCGGTCTTCCTGCGCGATCGCCATGTAGATGCGCGGCATCAGCGGGAAATGATAGGCCATGTGGCATTCATCGCTGCGGCCGAAATATTCCTGCACGTCCTCGGGCCATTGGTTGGCCTCCGCGAGCAACACCTTGCCTTTGGCATAGGCGTCGAGCTCGATGCGCAGCCGCTTGATGATGGCGTGGGTCTCGGGCAGGTTCTCGTTGTTGGTGCCGTCGCGCTCGCACAGATAGGGAATGGCATCGAGGCGGAAACCGTCGACACCGGTATCGAGCCAGCGCTTCATCACCTTCACCAGCGCGCTGACCACGCGCGGATTGTCGAAATTGAGATCCGGCTGGTGCGCGAAGAAGCGATGCCAGTAGAACTGGCCGGCTTCCGGGTCCCAGGTCCAGTTCGACTTCTCGGTATCGGTGAAGATGATCCGCGTGCCCTGGTATTTCTGGTCGGTATCGCTCCAGACGTACCAGTTGCGCGCGCTCGAATCCGGGCCGCTGCGCCGGGCGCGCTTGAACCAGTCGTGCTGGTCGGAGGTGTGATTGACGACGAGCTCGGTGATGACGCGCAGGCCGCGCCGCTTGGCTTCCTGGATGAAGCGCCGGAAATCCTTCATCGTCCCGAAATCGGGATTGATGTCGCCATAGTCGGCGATGTCGTAGCCGTCATCACGCCCGGGTGAGGGGTAGAACGGCAACAGCCACAGCGTGGTGACGCCGAGATCCTGCAGGTAACCCAGCTTCTCCGTCAGGCCTGCGAAATCGCCGATGCCGTCATTGTTGCTGTCGGCAAAAGCCTTGACGTGGAGCTGATAGATGATGGCATCCTTGTACCAAAGCTCGTCGTCGCTGGACTCGACGGCTGGCACCTCGCTTGCATCGATCGCAAAGCTGCCGCCGTCATTCAGCGGATCGGCAGTATCGAATCGGAAGGAGACGCCGGCCTTGGAGCTTTCGCCGGTTTGGACTTTTTTGTTCACGGTGATGCCATAGCCATGGAAACGACGCCCCATTTCACTTGCGAGAAAGGAGACGTTCCGGAGATATGTAAAAAGCCGCTCGGCCGACTTTGGTTCCCCTGGAACCGATTGAGGGGCTGAGCGTTAGACACCGTCTATCCCCTTCCTGTATTTGGACAATTTCGCGACGCCTCTGAGACGTTTGCGTGCAAACCGCGTGCCGAATGGACCTTTTCGCTCAAGCTAACAGCCAGGGAATCCAGACCGAATTCGTGGACGGTCAGGGTCATCGCCGTGTGACGGACGCGGCCGCCCTCAAAATCATCCTCGATGCCTTGCCGCCGCAGGCCCCGGGCCCGCTGATTGGCGCCCCGGTCGTGGTCCGGTCAGGGCAGGTTGCCCACACCGAACTCGCGGCGACTGCAAAACTTCCGGTCCGATGGAAAATCGTTGCGGGGGCGGAGGTTGTCGCGGAGGGCGAAGCAAACGAACGGGCTATTGCATGGCCCGAACGGCTGCCGTTGGGCATCCATCGGCTGCAATTGACCGATGCGGGGGTGGTCACAGAGGACGTACCGCTGATATCGGCGCCGCCAAGGGCTTTTGGCGGGGATTTCGATCGCGTCTGGCTGCTGGCGGTTCAGCTCTACAGCGTCAGGTCCGAGCGCAACTGGGGGATGGGCGATTTTACGGACCTCCAAGGCCTGATTGAGCTCGCACATCATCTCGGCGCCGATGGCGTCGGCCTCAATCCGCTGCATGCCCTGTTCGACGACCGGCCCGGCGATTGCAGCCCCTATTCGCCGAACAGCCGGCTGTTTCTCAACGCGCTCTATATTGACGTCGAGAAGATCCCTGAATTCCGCATCGACGACGAGACGAGAGGCGCGCTGGCGGGCGTCAAGACCGACGAAATCATCGATTATGTCGGCATTGCCAGTCTAAAGTGGCGGGCGCTACGGGTGGCGTTTGACCAGTTTACGGCCGGTGCGACAGAAAGTCGCCGACAGGACCTGGAAATATTCCGGGCCGAGCGCGCCGCCCTGCTGTCGCGGTTCGCCTGCTTCGAAGTCCTCCGGCACAGATTCAACAAGCCTTGGTGGGAATGGCCGGAGCCGTGGCGGCAGCCGGACGATGCGATGTGCGCCGAATTGCACCATGGCGCCGACGCGGCCGAGATCGGCTTCGTCGAATTCGTGCAATGGACCGCTGACCGGCAATTGGCTGCCGCGAAGGATCGTGCTCACCAGCTCGGCATGAAGGTCGGGCTTTATCTCGACGTTGCCGTCGGCGTTCAGTCCGATGGTTTCGACGCCTGGAACGAGCAGGTGGCGATCTCCAGGCACCTCGGCGTCGGCGCGCCGCCCGATCCGCTCAACACCGCGGGCCAAAGCTGGGGTCTCGCCGGGTTCAACGCGACCGGGCTGGAGCAAAAATCCTTCGAGCCCTATCGCGAAATGCTGCGCGCCTCGATGCGGCACGCCGGGGCGATCCGGCTCGACCACGTGCTCGGCCTGAAACGGCTCTACCTGGTGCCGCAAGGCTTCAGCGCCGCCGACGGCGTCTATGTGCCGATGCCGTTCGAGGCGTTATTGGCCGCAACTGCGCAGGAGAGTGTCGCCAGCCGCTGCGTCGTGATCGGCGAGGACCTCGGCACGGTGCCGGAGGGATTCCGCGACCAGATCGCCAGCTGGGGCATCTGGTCCTATCTGGTGATGATGTTCGAGCGCGAGGACCACGGTCCGTTCAAGAGCCTCGATCACTACCTCGCCAACGCACTGGTCACCTTCAACACCCACGATCTCTCGACCTATGCCGGCTGGCGTTCTTTTGGCGACCTCAAGACCAAGCGCGCGCTCGGCATCGACCCCGGAGAAAGCGATGATGCGCGCTGGCACGCGCTGGCGATGCTGGACGATTTGCTGCGCGGTAACGGCATCGACAAAAACGATCTCTATTCCGTGACGAATTTCCTCGCGCGGACGCCATCACGGCTGCTCGCGATCGCGCTGGAGGATTTTTTGGGTCTGGTGGACCAGCCCAATATTCCCGGCACGGTCAACGAACACCCGAACTGGCGTCGCCGGCTGCCGGTGCCGCTCGAGCAGATCGCGTCCACGATCGACGTTGCCGCGCTGAAGGCGGCGACACGCGAGCGGTCGCGCGGATAGGTCCGATCCAGGTGGTAGCAAGCCTTGTCGTGCAGGATAGAAGATTACGGATTGATCGGCGATTGCGAGACCGCGGCGCTGGTCGGTCGTGACGGCTCGATCGACTGGCTGTGCTGGCCGGCGTTCGATTCCGACGCCTGCTTTGCTGCGCTGCTCGGCACCCATAAGCATGGCCGCTGGCTGATCGCGCCCGCAGAAGAGATCACCAGGACCTCACGCCGCTACCGGGGCAACACGCTGATCCTGGAGACGCGGTTTGACACCGCCAATGGCGTGGTCGAGCTGATCGATTTCATGCCGCCGCGCGGCAATGCGTCCGACGTGGTGCGGCTGGTGCGCGGGGTCAGCGGCCGGGTCAAGCTGCGGATGCAATTGGTGATCCGCTTTGGTTTTGGCGCCGACATTCCCTGGGTCAGGAAAAGCGAGGACGGCTCGGGGCTGCTCGCGATTTGCGGGCCGGACATGACCGTGCTGCGAACGCCGGTCGCGACCCGCGGCGAGGACCTGACCACGGTGGCGGAGTTTGAGGTAGGCGAGGGCGATACCGTGCCCTTTGTCCTTACCTACGGGCCCTCGCATCTGGCGGTGCCCGGGCCGATCGATGCCGCGGTCGCTTTGCAGGAAACCGAGGCGTTCTGGAGCGAATGGAGCGCCCGCTGCAGCTACGAAGGCGAACATCGCGATCTCGTGATGCGCTCGCTGATCACGCTCAAAGCGCTGACCTATGCGCCGACCGGCGGCATCGTCGCGGCGCCCACCACCTCGCTGCCGGAAAAACTCGGCGGGCTGCGCAACTGGGACTATCGCTTCTGCTGGCTGCGCGATGCCACCTTTACGCTGCTGGCGCTGATGAACTCGGGCTATACCGAGGAAGCCCTCGCCTGGCACAATTGGCTGTTGCGTGCGGTGGCGGGATCGCCGGCCAACATGCAGATCATGTACGGCATCATGGGAGAGCGGCGGCTGCTGGAATGGGAAGCGGGCTGGCTTCCGGGCTATGAGGGCGCGCAGCCGGTCCGGGTCGGCAACGCCGCGTACGCGCAGCTGCAACTCGACGTCTATGGCGAGCTGATCGACGCCTTCCATCAGTGGCGAATAGCCAAGCTCGACCTCTATGAAGGAAGCTGGGCGCTGGAATGCACGGTGCTGGAGCATCTGGCCACACAATGGGATCAGCCGGATCACGGCATCTGGGAGCGCCGCGGCGACGGCAAGCACTATGTCTCGTCCAAGGTGATGACCTGGGTCGCCTTCGACCGTGGCATCAAGAGCGTCGAAAAATTCGGCTTCAAGGCGCCACTGGAAAAGTGGCGGACGCTGCGCGACACCATCCATCGCGACGTCTGCGAAAAGGGTTTTGATCGCGAGCTGAACGCGTTCGTCGAATCTTACGGTTCGAAAATGCTGGATGCCAGCATCCTGTTGCTGCCGTCGGTCGGGTTCCTTGAACCAACGGATCCTCGCGTACGCGGCACACTGGTCGCAATCGAGAAACACCTGATGCGGGACGGCTTCGTGTTGCGGCATGACCCCCGCGAAGTCGAGCAGCAGCCGGCGGAAGGCGCATTCCTGGCCTGCAGCCTCTGGCTCGCCGATGCCTATGTGCTGACGGGAGAACTCGACAAGGCGCGGGTGTTGTTCGAGCGCGTGGTGGCGATTGCCAATGATGTCGGCCTGTTGGCCGAGGAGTTCGACACCGGCGCTGGCCGCCAGACCGGTAATTTCCCGCAAGCGTTGACGCATATCGCGCTGATCAATACCGCCCATAACCTCAGCGCGGCGAAGCAAACCACCGAGAAGCCGGCGATGCAGCGGTCGAAGTAGCTTCGGTTCGATCTAGCCGAACTTCAGAATCGTCTCCATCGCGCGGGCAAAGCCGTCCCGTTCGTTGGTATCGGTCACATGCGTGGCGCGCTGCTTGATGTCATCGGCCGCGTTTCCCATCGCAAACGACATGCCGCTCCTGGCAAACATTGGCAGGTCGTTCTGCATGTCGCCGATGGTGGCGACGGCGTCGAAGGAAATGCCGAGCCGTTTGGCGATGTTCTCGACGAAGGTGCCCTTGTCGTAGCCCGCGGGGGTGACGTCGAGGTAATAGGTCTGCGAGCGAACCGCGGTGGCCTCTGTACCCACGGCCTGCTGCATTGCCGCTTCGCAGCGCGCCAGCAGCGCCGCGTCCGAGCTGGCACCGACGATCTTGCAGGCCTCTAGCAGATGCGGCGTGAAATCCGCGATGATGGTCGGATCGGCCTTGATCGCCCGTATCTCGTGCGGAACGTATTCGCCGTCCGGATTGCGCGTATACCAGCGCTCGTTGCTGAACAGCCAGATATCGACGCCGAATTCTTTGAGCACATCGAGGCTGCGTTGCGCCACCGCGGGTGCGATCAGATGCTGTTCAATCGGCTGCAGCTTCGCATTGACGATCGAACTGCCGTTGAAGGCGCCGACCGGCAGCGTGATCGCAAGTGGTTCGATCAGAAAGCCCATGCCGATGGTCGGGCGGCTTGAGACGATGGTGAAGCCGATCCCGGCGGCGTGCAGCGCGCGCACGGCGTTCCTTGCGTCGTCGGTGAGGATCTTGTCCTTGGTCAACAGCGTGCCATCGACATCGGAAACGACAAGTGCAATGCGGCTCATGAGGGCACTTCCAATTGACGGACAATATCGTCCACGATGGTTTCAATCGGCGCGGCAATCGACACCGTAATGGGACGTTCGCCTGGTTGCGGCGGCTCCAGCGTCCTGAACTGGCTGGCGAGCAGCCCCGGCGGCATGAAATGGCCCTTGCGGGCAGCTAACCGGTCCGCGATCAGGTCCTGCGTCCCGTTCAGGAAGACGATGCGGATATCACCGCGTCCATGCACGAGAATGTCGCGATAGCTGCGCTTGAGCGCCGAACAGGCGACAACAGCGCGTTGTCCGGCCGCCGAGAGGCGGTCGATCTCGTCGGCAATCGCCTGCAGCCAGGGCCAGCGGTCTTCATCCGTCAGCGGCTGGCCCGCGCTCATCTTCGCGACATTGGCGGGCGGGTGAAATTTGTCCGCATCCTCGTAGCGCCAGCCCAGCCGCGCGGCCAGGCTTTCAGCGATGGTGCTCTTGCCCGAGCCGGAGACGCCCATCACCACCAGCGCGCAGGGGCTTGCCGCATCACGCACGAAAACTCTCCGGCAACGCCGCCTGATCCACCAGCCAGATCGTCTCGCCGCTGGATCGCGCGCGGTTTGCCGGCAGGTTCTCGCCTGCGAACACGCGCGTCAAGATCGCGCGTTTGTCTGATCCTGCGATCTCGAACAGCATTTCGCGGCAGCAAGCGAGCGTCGGCAAAGTGAGCGTGATGCGAGGGACGAACGGTTCGACGTTCGCTTTGGGAACGCCGACGACCCAGCGCCTGACCTCGTCGAGCGCGGTATCGCCGGGAAATAGCGACGCGGTATGGCCGTCGGGCCCGACGCCCATCAGCACGAGATCGAACAGCGGCCGGGCCGGGTCGAGGGCATCGGCGCCGTAGAACACTTTCAGTTCGCCCTCATAGAGCGCAGCACCGCGACCGGGATCGGTGGGGTCGGCTGTACTCGTCGGGATTGGATGGACGTTGGCGGCCGGCGCACATTGGTTCAGAAAGGTTTTCCGTGCCACGCCCATGTTGTTGAGAGGATCATCTGCCGGAACGAAGCGTTCGTCGCCGATGAACCAGTGCACGCGCTGCCACGGAATCCGGCTTCGCCAGGGGTCAGTGCCGAGCAACTGATAGAGCTGTCTCGGACTCGATCCGCCGGTCAGGCAGATTGCGACGCGGCCGGCGTTTTCCGATATCCGCGCGATGACCCGCTCCGCGGCGGCCTCGGCCATCGCGGCCGGATCGGCAACTGTCATCACATGGCGATTGTCGTTCGACATATCTCTAACTGAGCTTCCGCCAGCTTCGGCCATCGCGCTCCAGGAGGTCGTTGGCCTCCTCGGGGCCCTCGCTGCCGGGTTCATAGACCTTCAGGCCCTTGCCGCCGGCGTTCTTCCAGGCGTCGAGAAAGGGCTGCACCGCGCGCCAGCCGGCCTCGACGCTGTCGGCGCGCTGAAACAGGATGTTGTCACCGATCATACAGTCGTAGATCAGGGTCTCATAGCCGGTCGATGGCTCGGCCTGGAAATAATCCTTGTAGCGAAACTTCATCTCGACGCCGTCGATATTGATGGTCGGACCCGGCACCTTGGTGTTGAACTGCAGCGCGATGCCTTCGGTCGGTTCGGTCGAGATGATCAGGTAATTCTGCGAGAGCCGGTCCACCGGCGTGTCGCGGAACATCGCGAACGGCGCCTGCTTGAACTTGATGGCGATCTCGGTGCGCTTGATGCCGAGCGCCTTGCCGGTGCGCAGGTAAAAGGGAACGCCGGCCCAGCGCCAGTTGTCGATGGTCAGTTTCAGTGCGGCATAGGTCTCCGTGGTGCTGACGGGCTTGACGTCCTTCGTTCTGCGATAGTCCTCGATCTCGGTGTCGCCGACGATGCCGGCGCGATACTGCCCGCGCACCGAATTGTGCAGCGCTTCCTGCTCGCTCTGGGTCTGGATCGCGGCCAGCACGTCGGCCTTCTCCGAGCGCACCGAATGCGCGTCGAATTTCGATGGCGGCTCCATCGCAACCAGCGACAGCAGTTGAAACAGATGGTTAGGCACCATGTCGCGCAACGCGCCGGTCGCGTCATAAAAGCTGCCGCGATGGCCGACGCCGAGCTTTTCATCGACCGTGATCTGGATGTGGTCGATATGGTTGCGGTTCCAGATCGGCTCGAACATGCCGTTGGCAAAGCGCAGCACCAGGATGTTCTGGACGGTCTCCTTGCCGAGATAATGATCGATCCGGTAGATCTGATGCTCTTCGACCAGCTTCAGGAGCTCGCTGTTGAGCTCTCTTGCCGATGCCAGATCGGTGCCGAACGGCTTTTCGACCACCAGCCGCCGCCATGTGCCGTTCTCGACCAGCATGCCGGTGCGGCCGAGTTCGCGGCTGATCGGCAGGAAGGCGCTCGGCGGCGTCGCGAGGTAGAACAGGCGATTGCCCTGGGTGTTTCGCGCGGCTTCCAGTTTGTCGAGTTGCTCGCCCATCGCGTCGAACGAGGCGGGATCCCTCGGGTCAGCCTCGATGCAGGTGACGCATGCGAGCAGGCGCATCGCGATCTCCTCGTCCACCTGGCGCGTGGCGAATTGATGCAGGCCCTTCATCAGGCTGTCGCGCAACTGGTCGCTGGTCATGCCCTTGCGGGCTATCCCGACGACGCAGAACTTTTCCGGCAGCAGATCGGCTGCCGCCAGATTGTAGAGGGCCGGGATCACCAGCCGATGCGCGAGATCGCCGGTGACGCCAAAGATGACGAAGGAGCAGGGATCGGGTTTCGTCTGTGCCAGTTTGCCGACCGCCATGGGCGTTAAGCCTTCGAGTCCGGCTTCTTCGGCGGCTCCTTGTGACCGCCGAAGCCTGCGCGCATCGCGGAAAGGATCTTCTCCGCGAATGTATGGTCCTTGCGCGAGCGGAAGCGGGCATAGAGCGCGGCCGTCAGCACCTCGGCCGGCACCGCCTCGTCGATCGCGGCATTGACGGTCCAGCGGCCTTCGCCGGAATCCTCGACATGGCCGGAATAATTATCCAGCGTCTGGTTCTCGGCGAGCGCCGACGAAGTGAGATCGAGCAGCCAGGAGGGGATCACGCTGCCGCGCCGCCACACCTCGGCGATATCGGCAATGTCGAGATCGAAGCGATGCTCGGCGGGCAGCGCCTCGATATTGGCGTTCTTGAGAATGTCAAAACCCTCGGCATAGGCCTGCATCAGCCCATACTCGATGCCGTTATGGATCATCTTGACGAAATGGCCGGCGCCGCTGGGGCCGGCATGGATATAGCCTTGCTCGATGCGGGGATCGCGGCCGTCGCGGCCGCCGGTGCGCGGAATGTCGCCGATGCCCGGCGCCAGCGTCTTGAAGATCGGATCGAGCCGGTCGACCACGGCCTTGTCGCCGCCGATCATCATGCAATAGCCGCGCTCGATGCCCCAGACGCCGCCGCTGGTGCCGACGTCGACATAATGCAGCCCGCGCTCTTTCAGCGCCTTGCCGCGGCGGACGTCGTCCTGCCAGAACGTGTTGCCGCCGTCGATGATGACGTCACCGGGCTCCATCAGTTTGGCGAGTGCTTCGATGGTGGCTTCGGTGATCTTGCCGGCCGGCAGCATCACCCAGGCGGTACGCGGCTTCTCCAGTTTCGCCACGAACGCTTCCGGCGTCTCGGCGCCGGCGGCGCCCTCGGCGGCCAGCGCGGCAACGGCCTTGGCGTCCTTGTCGTAGACCACCGACGTGTGGCCGTTCCTCATCAGCCGCCGCACGATGTTGCCGCCCATCCGGCCGAGGCCGATCATGCCAAGCTGCATGCCAATACTTCCCTAATTGAGCGCTTCCGATATCGCGGCATCCAGCGCGGCAAGCGCCGGCTTGAGGTCGCCCTTGAGATGAACCCGCAATGCGCGCCGGCCGCGTTCGGTCAGCACGTCGAAATCGCCGCGCGCCTGGGCCGCCTTTACGACGCCAAAACTCGCCTTCTGGCCGGGCACGGCCAGGTCCTTGGCATCGTCGGCGGTGATCTGCAGGAACACGCCGCTGTCGGGTCCACCCTTGTAGGCCTGGCCGGTCGAATGCAGGAAGCGCGGTCCGAATTCGGCGCAGGTCGCGACATGCCTGACGTCACGCACCGCCAGCCGCATCTTCTGCAGGGTGTCGATCGAGCCGCCGTCGCGCGCGATATAGGCCAGCAGCGCAAAATAGTCGCCGCTGCCGGGACGCGTCAGATGCGCCTTGATCCAGGATTCCAGAGTGCCATTGGCGCCGGCCTTGCGCAGCGCGGCTGCATTGGCTTCGTCGGTGTAGATGTCGGCCTCGGCGGTTGCGACCACCGGCTGCTCGGCCGGCAGCGAACCCGTCTTCTCGAACGCCGCAGTCAGTTCGCGCGTCTTGAGCTTGGCCGCCTCGACATCAGGCTGGTTGAACGGATTGATGCCGAGGATGGCGCCGGCGACGGCGGTCGCCATCTCGAAGCGGAAGAACTCCTGGCCGATATGGTCGATCGATTTCATCACGATGCGGACCACCGGATGCCCGGCGGCCTCGAGGGCGGCCAGCTTGTCGTCGTGTGCCGCATCGACTTCACCTTCGGTTCGGATATCGATGAAGAAGCGGTCGTCGCCGTAGATGGCGGGATCGGCGAGCGGCTCGCCGTCGATCGGGATCAGGCCCTTGCCGTCCTTGCCGGTGGACTCCGCGATCAATTGCTCCGCCCAGGCGCCGAAATCGGCAATCTTCTTCGACGAGGATATCGTCACCTTGTCGCGGCCTTCGAGCCCGGCGAGGCCGAGCGCAAGGCCGAGCTGCACACCCGGGTTTTCGTGCGGCGGCACGTCGGCGCCGCAGGAGCGCACCATCGCCAGCGTGTGCTTGATCAGGCTTTTGACATCGATGCCGGCGACCGCCGCCGGCACCAGCCCGAACGGCGACAGCACCGAGTAGCGTCCGCCGATCGAGGGATCACCGTAGAAGATGCGGGCGAAACCCTGCTTGGTCGCGACCTTCTCCAGCGATGAGCCGGGGTCGGTCACCGCGATGAAGCGATGGCCGGCCTTGTCGGCGCCGATGGTCTTGGCAACGCGATCGAAGAAATAATCCTTCATCGCATTCGGCTCGGTAGTGCCGCCGGATTTGCTGGAAACGATGAACAGGGTCTTTGCCAGGTCGACCTTCTTCTCCGTCGCGCGGACCTGCGCGGGGTCGGTGGAGTCGAGCACGTGCAGTTTCGGGAAGCCGGATTTCTTCGGGAATGTTTCCGCCAGCACTTCCGGACCGAGGCTCGATCCGCCCATGCCGAGCACGATGGCGTCCGAAAAGTTCTGTCCCTTCACGCGCCGGGCAAAATCCTCGTAGTCGGCGACATCAGCGGCAGCCGGGCTGTTCAACCAGCCCAGCCACTTATTTTCGTCGTCGTTGCTCCAGACCGATTTGTCTTTGTGCCAGAGCCGGCGGATTCTTGCTGACGCCCGCCACTCCTCGGTGCTCTTCTCGACGGCTTTCTTGATGCCGTCGCCAAGCGCCAATTGCTGCCTGTCGATGCCTGCGCCGAGCGACGCCGCGCGCTTGTGGGCGACCGCGCCATAGAGCTTGTCGGCGGCGTCGGCGAACAGCTTGACACCGTCCGTGACCAATTCGGCCGTGATCGCGTCGAGCGAGATGCCGGACTTTTCCAATTCCTCCAGTACCCGTCGGGCGTCCTCGACATTTTCTTCAAGGCTGTCACGCACCTTGCCGTGATCGCGGAATGCGTCCAGCGTCGCCGGCGGCACGGTGTTGACGGTGTTGGGGCCGATCAGTTCCTCGACATAGAGAACGTCGCTGTAGTCCTTGTTCTTGGTGCCGGTCGAGGCCCACAGCAACCGCTGCGGCTTTGCGCCTTTGGCCTTGAGCTTGTCCCAGCGTGCGCCCGAAAACAGGCCCTTGTAGTCCTGATAGGCCATCTTGGCGTTCGCGATCGCGACCTTGCCCTTGAGCGCGCTCAGGCGTTCCTTTTCGCTGGGGTCGTTGGCCTTTGCGATCTTCTCGTCGAGCTGCTTGTCGACGGCGCTGTCGATCCGGCTGACGAAGAAGCTGGCGACACTGGCCACACCCGAGGGATCACCACCCTCAGCGACGAGTTTCTCCAGCCCGTCGAGATAGGCTTCCGCCACCTGGCGATAGACCTTTTGCGAGAACAATAGCGTGATGTTGATGCTGATGCCTTCGCCGATCAGATGCTCGATCGCAGGCAGGCCTTCCGGCGTCGCCGGCACCTTCACCATCAAATTCCTGCGCTTGACGTCCTTCGACAGCCGCTCGGCCTCGGCGATGGTGCCTTTGGTGTCCATCGCCAGATAGGGCGAGACCTCGAGACTGACGAAACCGTCTTCGCCCTTCAGTCGGTCGTAGACCGGCCACAACACGTCAGCGGCGTTCTGGATGTCTTCAATGGCGACATGTTCGAACAGATCGGCGACCGGGCGGTCGCCCTTTTTCAGCGCCTGGCCGATCGCGCTGTCATATTCGTCCGAACTGCCGATGGCTTTCTCGAAGATCGCGGGGTTCGATGTCACGCCTTTGACGCCATCGGTGTCGATCAAATTCTTCAGATCGCCCTTGGCGACGAAGCCGCGGGCGAGGAAATCCAGCCAGACGGCCTGACCGTGGTTTTCGAGTGCTTTGACGGGATTCATGATGCCTGTTCTGTCCGGTCGTCGGTTTCGGGTTCCCCGGCAGCTTTCGGGTGCGAGGCGGGAATGTCAACAATTGGATGGCAAGTGGACGGCAAGTCGATTGAATGGCTGCTGGTCGGAAAGGGTGTGTCCGGTGGGATAACGCCATTTATGTCAGTTCGATCCGCGGGACGAGCGCCCGGGAAGTTGCCGAAATCCAGCACAATTTTGTGACGGGAAAGCGGACGCCGCGGTCACGATCGCAGATTGCGATCACGATCGCGGATTGCGATCAGGGTCGCAGATAGAGATAGCCCTGCGATTGCAACTCGGCGATGCGCACCACGCCGCCCTGATCGGCGGAAATGAAGCCCGGCAAGAGATCGGCGAGGCCGACTTTCTGGGATTTCATGGTGTTGCCGCAGACGGCGAGTTCAATTCCGGCCCTGGCGAACTGGCCGACATGCCGTGCCAGATCGGGATTGGCCGCGGAGGCGTGGAACGCGCGTAGCGCCTGGCCGTGAACGACCAGAGCGATGGTGACGTTGTCGGGCCCGCCGACGCCGTCGAGATGGTTCTGGATGTTGCCGACGACAAAGCTCACCTTGTCGAGGTCGTTGAGGTGATAGACCACTTTCAGTTTTTTCGTCGGCGGCGCCTCGGTCGCCGCGCCGGCGCGCGAGGCAGCAAAGGCGGCGGTACCGAAAGCGGACGCCGTGGCCCACAAGATGCTGCGTCGATGCATGACGTCTTCCAACTCGATTGCCTAAAAGCTGTCACTTATGCCTGAGCGCCGCGAGTTCCTTGCGGTCGGTCACGAGTTCGGCACATTCGCGCAAATCGGCGCGGTCGACCCGGAAAATCTTGTCGTCGGCGCCTGCCACCAGATCATTGCTGGAATCGTCGTCGGGCTTGTTGCGGTCCCAGATCCTGATCCGCTCCAGCTGGATGATGGCTGATTTGTCGTCCTTCATCGCGATATCGATGCCGCCGCCGTCGCAATCGACGCCGCAGCCGAAGTGGATTTCGTTGCCTTTGTCCTCGGTGACGACATGGTTGCAATAACCGCTGGAGTCGAAATTGCCCGGCCGATGCCGATATTTGACGCCGATGCGGAAGGAGTAATTGGTGATCTTCTCTTCCGGCGGATTTTCGGCGGTGACCAGCAGCTTCATGGCGCTGACTTTTTGCTTGGGGTGCTGCGCCAGGTGGTTGGCGTCATAGCGACGCACGAAGCAGGCATAGGTCTTTTGACCGAGGGGGCCGGCGAACACCCTGTTGTCGAAGGCGGCAGCTTTTGCCTTCTCGACGCCGTCCTGAGCATGGCTGGGCCCGGCAAGCGAGGCCATCGCGGCCAGCGGGAGGGTGCACAGGAAGATGCGCTTCATGATCGTCCCTAAATGCGTGACACACCGACCGTCCGCACCGAAGTGGTGCGGCGCCAGGCGCCGCCAAGGCGTGGCTTCAATCTGCTCATTGGTCGCAGGTGGCCGCGGCTGCGTTCAATTTCAGGCAGTTGGCGGGAAACCGCTGCAGGCAGCCGATTGCCTAAATATTGGGCGATGCGCCCGTTCGCGCCCCATGATTTGCCCGCATTGTGCCTTGCACAATAAATCCCGGCCGGTGTCCAATTCGGACCGTGACCTGGAGCACAGCTGTGCCGATTGGCGGCAGCGCGGGTTTCGTTTTGCGCCGCACTCAGGAGGATCCGCGAATTGGTTGCGCCGGACTAATCCAAAAGTACTAGCGCGCGAGCCTCTTGTATCGGTTCGCCGCGTTCGGGACTTGATTACAGTCGCAATGAACGCCGCCTTGACGGCCTTCATGCCGACGAGAACGCAAACGTCACCCGTCGTGGTGAGTGGCATAAGCCCCAGAAACGGAATTTGCGCGTTTGGATTCGTCGAACGACACCGAACAGAGAGATGATCTGCCGAGGATGACGCAGCCTGGAGTGATCTGGATCTCAGATCGTCCGTTATGGTCCAACGCGCTGAACGGACGCCGCGCGCGGCGTGCATTAATGAATCTACAAGCATTGCGGCGGCGCGTGTTCAACCGCGCGAATGCTGCAGGTTCGTTCATCTACCTGAAAAACCAGTACTTCTCCGGATGCCGCATGTTGCACGCCGGTTACAGATCCAGTGGATTCCAGCACATTCTTGAGCTGCCGAGTCGTTTAGCACGACTATTGCATTGCGTGATGGAGTCACTCGCGTGTCAGATATCACATCTGCTGTTGGTGATTCGCGATTGGATACGCAGGAGGCTTGCCGGGGCTTGGAACTTGGCCAGCGCATCCTACGTTATAGCTGAACCATGAGGAGATGAATCTATGTACAACGATTCTCTGTTCAACGCCTTCGCCCGCTCCTTCGAAGCCAGAAGTCAGAGCGACATGTCGATGGCGGATTATCTGGAATCGTGTCGAAGCGATCCGCTTAAATATGCGAATGCGGCCGAACGGTTGCTAGCGGCAATCGGCGAACCTCAGATGATCGACACGGCCAGGGACCAACGCCTTGGCCGTATTTTTTTGAACCGCACCATGCGCACCTATCCGGCCTTCGCCGGCTTCTATGGCATGGAAGAAACGATCGAGCGCATCGTCGGGTTCTTCCGGCACGCCGCTCAAGGCCTCGAAGAGCGCAAGCAGATACTCTATCTGCTCGGGCCGGTCGGCGGCGGCAAGTCATCGCTCGCCGAACGTTTGAAGGCGTTGATGGAAGTTCACCCCATTTACGTTTTGAAGGCTGGTGATGAGTTAAGCCCGGTCTTCGAAAGTCCGCTCAGCCTGTTCGATCCGGAAACACTCGGGCCGATGCTCGAGGAAAAATACGGCATTCCGCGCCGCCGCCTCACCGGGCTGATGAGCCCGTGGTGCTACAAGCGGCTCGAATCGTTCGGCGGCGACATCTCGCAATTCCGTGTCGCCAAGATCCAGCCGTCGCGGCTGCGGCAGATCGCGGTCGCCAAGACCGAGCCGGGTGATGAAAACAACCAGGACATCTCGTCGCTGGTCGGCAAGGTCGACATCCGCAAGCTGGAAACCTTTGCCCAGAACGACCCCGACGCCTACAGCTATTCCGGCGGCTTGAACCGCGCCAACCAGGGCATCCTCGAATTCGTCGAGATGTTCAAGGCGCCGATCAAGATGCTGCATCCGCTGCTGACGGCGACGCAGGAAGGCAACTATATCGGAACCGAGAATATCGGTGCGATTCCCTTTACCGGCGTCATTCTTGCGCACTCCAACGAATCCGAATGGCAGAGCTTCAAGACCAACAAGAACAACGAAGCCTTCATCGACCGCATCTGCGTCATCAAGGTGCCGTATTGCCTGCGCGTCACCGAGGAACAGAAGATCTACGAGAAACTGATCCAGGGCTCTGAACTCGCCGCCGCGCCCTGCGCGCCGTCGACGCTGGAGACGCTGGCGCGCTTCTCGGTCATGTCGCGGCTGCGACGTCACGAAAACTCCACCGTGTTTGCAAAGATGCGGGTTTATGACGGCGAAAGCCTGAAAGAGTCCGATCCCAAGGCCCGCAGCGTCCAGGAATACAAGGATGCCGCCGGCGTCGACGAAGGCATGGACGGCGTCTCGACCCGCTTTGCGTTCAAGGTGCTCGCCGCAACCTACAATCACGATACGTCGGAAGTCGGCGCGGATGCCGTTCACCTGATGTATGCGCTGGAACAGTCGATCCGTCGCGAGCAGCTCCCTGATGAAACCGAAAAGCGTTACCTCGAATTTATCAAGGCCGAACTGGTGCCGCGATATGCCGAATTCATCGGAAACGAGATTCAGAAGGCCTATCTCGAATCCTATTCGGATTATGGCCAGAACCTGTTCGACCGCTACGTGGATTACGCCGACGCCTGGATCGAGGATCAGGACTTCAAGGATCCCGACACCGGACAATTGCTCGATCGCGAATTGCTCAATCAGGAGCTGACCAAGATCGAAAAGCCTGCGGGTATCGCCAATCCGAAGGACTTCCGTAACGAGGTCGTGAAGTTCTCGCTGCGGTCGCGGGCCCAGAATGGCGGCAAGAATCCGGGCTGGACCAGCTATGAAAAGGTTCGCGAGGTGATCGAAAAGCGGATATTCTCGCAAGTGGAAGATCTGCTGCCCGTCATTTCGTTCGGCTCGAAAAAGGACGGCGAAACCGAGAAGAAGCACGACGATTTCGTCGCGCGGATGGTGGACCGCGGTTACACCGAACGCCAGGTCCGCCGACTCGTCGAATGGTATATGCGCGTGAAGCAAGCCGGCTGAGGCGGATGCGAAGTGGTTGCTATTCACATCGTTGACCGGCGGCTAAATCCGGGCAGCAAGAGTCTCGAGAACCGTCAGCGGTTCCTGCGCCGGGCGAAGGCGCTGGTTCAGCAAGCGGTCAAGAAGACCTCGCACGACCGGGACATCAAGGATGTCCTGGAAGGCGGAGAGGTCAGCATCCCGCTCGACGGCATGGACGAGCCGCGGTTCCGCCGTGAAGGCGGCACCCGCGACATGATACTTCCCGGAAACAAGAAGTTCATCGAAGGCGACATCCTGCCGCGCTCGGGCGGCTCGGGCGGCAAGGCCGGTGGCGCGGGGGAGGGCGACAGCGAAGACGCGTTCCGCTTCGTTCTCAGCCGCGAGGAATTCGTCGACCTGTTTCTGGACGATCTCGAATTGCCTGATCTCGCCAAGCGCAAGCTTGCCGAGGTGGAGAGCGAAGGAATCCGCCGGGCCGGTTATGCGACGTCGGGTTCGCCGGCCAATATTTCCATTTCCCGTACCGTGAGCCGCGCGATGGCGCGGCGGGTGGCACTGCGGCGGCCGAAGCCGGAAGAGATTGCGGCGCTTGAAGCCGAACTGCTGATTTGCGGCGACGAGGCGCGCCGCGCCGAACTGCTGGCCGAGATTGAAACCCTGAAGGCCAAGGCCAAGCGGATCCCGTTCATCGATCCGATCGACATCCGTTACCGGCGGTTCGAGACCACGCCGAAGCCGATTGCCCAGGCCGTGATGTTCTGCCTGATGGACGTCTCGGGCTCGATGACCGAGCACATGAAGGACCTCGCCAAGCGCTTCTACACGCTGCTCTATGTCTTCCTGAAGCGGCGCTATCGCCATGTCGAGATCGTCTTTATCCGCCATACCGACCGCGCCGAAGAGGTGGACGAGGATACATTCTTCCATGGCCCGGCATCGGGCGGCACGCTGGTGTCGAGTGCGCTGCAGGAGATGCACGAGATCGTGCGTTCGCGGTTCCGCCCGGCGGACTGGAATATCTACGCCGCGCAGGCTTCCGATGGCGACAACTCCACGTCCGACGGCGAGGTGGCGGGCCGGCTGCTGACCGAGAAGATTCTGCCCGTCAGCCAGTTCTTTGCCTATCTCGAGGTCGGTCAGGATGCCGGGCTGACTTTCGAGATGCCGGACTCGTCGCTATGGACGCTGTACGAGCGCCTGCGCCTCGCCGGTGCGCCGCTGTCGATGCGCAAGGTCTGCGAGCGCAGCGAAATCTTCCCGGTGTTTCACGATCTCTTCCAGCGCCGCGTAAGACAGGAGAGGGCACCATGACAGGCGAACGGCTGTTTCAGGGTGCTGATTGGGATTTCCCGACGCTGCAGCGGATCCATGACGCCTGCGAGGAGATCGCGGAGTCCGAGCTCGGGCTCAATGTCTATCCGAACCAGATCGAGGTGATCACGGCCGAGCAGATGCTCGACGCCTATTGCTCGGTCGGCATGCCCTTGTTCTACAAACATTGGTCGTTCGGCAAGCACTTCGCCTATCAGCAGGCGTCCTACCGCAAGGGCCTGATGGGCCTGGCCTATGAGATCGTCATCAACTCGTCGCCGTGCATCTCCTATTTGATGGAGGAGAACACCGCGACCATGCAGACGCTGGTGATCGCGCACGCCGCCTTCGGCCACAATCATTTCTTCAAGAACAATTATCTGTTCAAGCAGTGGACCGACGCCGACGGCATTCTCGATTATCTCGAATTCGCCAAGACCTATGTCGCGCAGTGCGAGGAGCGTCACGGCCGGCTGGCGGTCGAGCAGACGCTCGATGCGGCCCACGCGCTGATGTCGCATGGCATCAACCGCTATCCCGGCAAGAAGCTGCCGGATCTGCGCGTCGAGGAGAAGCGGGCCCAGTACCGCCGCCAGCACGAAGAAAGCGTGTTCAATGATTTGTGGCGGACCATTCCGACCGGGCCGGTCAAGAGCGTGGCAACGCTGAGCGCCGATCGCCGCCGCGCGCTGCTCGGCCTGCCGCAGGAAAACATCCTGTACTTCCTGGAAAAGACCGCGCCGCGCCTGGCGCCGTGGCAGCGCGAGCTGCTGCGCATCGTGCGGCACATCGCACAGTATTTTTACCCGCAGAGCCAGACCAAGGTCATGAACGAGGGCACCGCGACCTACGTCCATTACCGCATCATGAACCGGCTGCACCTGCAGGGGCAGCTCTCCGACGGCAATTTCCTCGAATTCCTGTCGTCGCATACCAACGTCGTGTTCCAACCCGACTTCGACAGTAAATATTTCTCCGGCTTCAACCCCTACGCGCTCGGTTTTGCGATGATGCAGGATATCGAGCGCATCGTGACCAATCCCGAGGACGAGGATCGCGAATGGTTTCCGGATATCGCCGGCAAGGGCGATACGATGGGCGTCCTCCGCGATGTCTGGGCCAATTACCGCGACGAGAGCTTCATCAGCCAGTTCCTATCACCGCGGCTGATGCGGCACTTCCGCATGTTCCACTTGCATGACGATCCAGCCGAGACCGCCGGCATCCGGGTCGATGCGATCCACGACGAGCGCGGTTATCGGCGCGTGCGCCGCGCCCTGTCACGGTCATACGACGTCGGCTTCATCGACGCCAACATCGAAGTCGTCGATGTCGACCTCGCCGGCGACCGCCATCTGATGCTGCGCCACACGGTGCTGAACGGCGCGCAGCTCAATGACACCGATGCCAAGCGCGTGCTGCAGCACCTCGCCGACCTCTGGACCTACAACGTCTCGCTGGTCGAGGTCGACGCGACAGGCAAGGTGTTGAAGGAATACGTCGCCAACCCGCGCGGGCTGGCCGCGGTGGCGTAGCCACGCCGGCGATCCCGAGCGATCAGCGCCCGCGCGTCGGTAATTTCGGCAGTTTGTGCGGATCGAACGTGGGTATGGGCTCGCTCGCCTCCGCGGCGCGCGTCTGCTCGTTGTAAATCAGCGTTCCCTCCAGGAGCAGGCCCGGGAACTGTGCCGCCGTTCCGGTGTAGGTCGCTATCTTGCCGGTGCACGTTCCCTGCAGCTTAAGCTCGAGCTCCTGATCATCGCCAAATACGGTTGGCAGCCCGTCGGTGTGTTTTCTTGTAATCACGACCGCGGTGAATCGGTCTCCCTCGACTTCGCATGACCCCTCGTAAGTCATGACGCCGTCGCGCCCCCAGATCCTGCCGTCTGCAACATGGACGATGCCAGTGCCTTGGCTTACGGGGGTCTTGAACCATGCCGCATAAGTGCCGTCTCTGAGCACGGCGGAACTTCTTCCTTGAGCGTTCACCTGAGGTCGATCATCGGCACGACTAGCCTAAAACTCCATTAATCGCCGCCCTCTCGGCAGGGGCGGCTTTTCTTTTGCCGTAGTCTTACGGAGCAAAACTACATTGTTCCGACGGGTTTCGTACACATCATATCGAGATGGGCCAGCAAATACGGGAAATCCGGGTATGCGAAAAGTGCCACGCCGAAATGCGGCTGTTAGGCAAGCTGCCCGCTATCGGGGCCAAGCCACTCATCAAGGTTTTCCGTTGCTACCAGTGCAACCGCATTGAGACGCGCACAATAAGGTCGGCTGCACTCGGCAGACCCTTTCTTCGTACGTTCCGCTCTGCCGCAGACCGGCGTTGATCTTTTCCAGCGCTGACGAGCCGAGGCGCAATTCGCTGGCCAGCCGCGGGGTGGGTTGGGTGTCAGCTGCTCCCGCGTCCCCAAATCCTATCGACGCGCCAGATTTGCGCGACGGGCGCTGACGGTTCGTGCCCAGGTTCCGTGAAATTTTCCGGCCAGGCGCTGGTCAATATGCGGCTTGATCAGCTTTGTCATGGCAAAGTTGAGGTCATCGTATTCCCTTGCGCAGACTTCGGCCCGGTCCTTGGGCAGGAAGCCCTTTTCGACGACATCGGCAAACAACGTCTTGTCTGCGCCATAGGCGATGCACAGAATGTTGAACGCTCGCTGGGCCGGCGTCGAATGTTCACCTGAAAGCGATTGGATAGGAACGGTGACCTGCGGTCCCGGCATCTGAATCGCATGGTGATAGGCGTAGCCCAGGATCGTTCTGCGGGCCTCGTCCTTGCTTAGTCGAAGCATGACGTAGGCGGCGAATTGATCGGCGGCATCTTCCTCGCGGCCGAGCACAGGTATTTGCAGCATGTTGAAAACCGCATGCGCGGTCTCGTGCAGGAACACCGCGAGAATTGGGCCCAGCACCGTGTCCGCCCGGGATAATCCGCCGGGAAGGTCTTGCGGTGGCGCGCTCTTCAGGATGTCCGCCAGCATTTCGTAACACACGGTGATGACTTCGTCGCCGTACCAGGCGTTTGCGGCGCCATCGCAACCCGCGACCTTCAGCGTCAGCGGGTAGGAAAGGCGGAGTGGACTAAGCAGTTCCTGCAGGTGTTCGAGGGCGCGACCCTGCCTCATTTGGTCGTGGATCGGCTGGTGTGCCGGGTCCTTTGGCGACACATACTCGTACTTGATCTGGTTCGGCTTGCTTTTGGGGGCTGCGCTTGCTTTGCCGACGGTCCAAACGATCGTTGCCGCCAGGGCCGCGGCAACCGCGGCAGGTTTGTGCCTCATCATACTTCTCAATTATGAATTATGAAAATTTACGGCGGCAAGTTATCGACGCGTGGTCGAGCAACCATAGCACGCCCGTCGGATTCGGTGGATAGCGAATCCGGTCGGGCTTATTGTCGGCAGCGCGGTCGCGATGATTGCTTGTACGCAAGCAACCGATGCCTGCTTCCGAGGCTAATGCTCATATCGCAGGATGCATGGACGTTGCGACCTGACGGCTAGATGCCCTACCGCAGGCTGGCGTTGATCTTGTCCAGCGCTGACGAGCCCGGGCACAATTCCTTGGCTTCCAGCTTATTGAGCGGCGTCTCGACGGTGTCGAGATGGGTGTGCATGTCTTCGGCGTCGGGATCGACGTAGAGCAAGCCGGTCACCACCTGGCCCTTGGCGGCGTGCTTCTGCAGGAAGGTCATCGCCGCCAGCCGGTCGTTGGCGTCGTAATCGGCGTCGATCTTGCGCAGCGCCAGCCTGGTGCCGTCGTGCTGCTCCACCATCTGCACCGAGCCCGGGGCATAATCGACGGTGATGGGGTCGCGACCCGTTATGACGTCGAGGCGGTTGACCGCGTCATTATGTTCGCGGACGTAGTCAAAACTCTTGGTCGAGCCGGCGTGGTTGTTGAAGGCGATGCAAGGGCTGATGACGTCGATGAACGACGCGCCCTTGTGGCGGATGGCGGCCGCGATCAGCGGCACCAGCTGGGTCTTGTCGCCGGAGAAGCTGCGCGCCACGAAGCTGGCGCCGAGCTGCAGCGCAATCGCCACCAGGTCGATGGCGTTGTCGGTGTTCATCACACCCTTCTTGGATTTCGAGCCGCGGTCGGCGGTGGCCGAGAACTGGCCCTTGGTCAGGCCGTAAACGCCGTTGTTCTCGACGATATAAGTCATGTTGACGCCACGCCGGATCGAATGGGCGAACTGGCCGAAGCCGATCGAGGCGCTGTCGCCGTCGCCGGAGACGCCGAGATAGATCAGGTCGCGGTTGGCGAGGTTGGCGCCGGTCAGGACCGACGGCATGCGGCCGTGCACCGAGTTGAAGCCGTGCGAATTGCCGAGGAAGTAATCCGGCGTTTTCGAGGAACAGCCGATGCCGGAGATCTTGGCGACGCGATGCGGCTCGATCGATAGCTCAAAGCAGGCTTCGATGATCGAGGCGGTGATCGAGTCGTGACCGCAGCCGGCGCACAGCGTCGAAATCTTGCCCTCGTAGTCCCGGTGGGTGTAGCCGAGATCGTTCTTCGGCAGGCCGGGATGGTGGAATTTCGGTTTTGCAATGTAGGTCATGACACGGCCTTGCGGAGAGGAGTCACTTTCAGATGGTCCTGATGGTCGCCGATGGCGCTGGCGATGAAGCGCGCGGTGATCGGGGTGCCGTCATAGTGCAGGATCGGCACCAGCCGCACCGGATCGATGCCGTTCTCGTTGACGATCAACTGGCGCAGCTGGGCGTCGCGATTCTGCTCGACGACGTACACGAAGTCATGGTCGGCAATGAAGCTGGCGACGCTGGAGTGGAACGGGAACGCACGGATGCGCATGCGGTCGAGCTGGTGCCCGCGCGCCTCCAGCAGGCCGATCGCCTCGTCCATCGCCGGCGCGGTCGAGCCGAAATAGATCACGCCGTATTTGGTCGGCTTGGTGGCGTTGGCCTGCAGCGGCCGCGGCACCATGTCCTGCGCGGTCTCGAACTTGCGCACCAGCCGCTGCATGTTGTCGGCGTAAACCGCGCCTTCTTCCGAGTAGCGCGCATAGCGGTCGCGCGAGGTGCCGCGGGTGAAGAACGAGCCTTTGGTCGGATGCGTGCCGGGATAGGTGCGGTAGGGAATGCCGTCGCCGTCGACGTCGAGATAACGGCCGAAATCCCGGCCGGGCTCGTCGAGCATCTCCGCGGTCATCACCTTGCCGCGGTCATATTGCCTGGAATCGTCCCACTTCAGGGGACGGCAGAGCCGGTGGTTCATGCCGATGTCGAGGTCGAGCATCAGGAAGATCATGGTCTGCAGCCGCTCGGCGAGATCGAACGATTGCGCCGCGAACTCGAACGCTTCGGCCGGGTCTTCCGGGAACAGCAGGATATGCTTGGTGTCGCCGTGCGAAGCGTACGCACAGGCGATGATGTCGCATTGCTGGGTGCGCGTCGGCATGCCGGTCGAGGGACCGGCGCGCTGGATGTTCATGATCACGCCGGGAATCTCGGCAAAATACGAAAGCCCGATGAACTCGGTCATCAGCGAGACGCCGGGTCCGGAAGTCGCGGTGAAGGCGCGCGCGCCGTTCCAGGAAGCGCCGATCACCATGCCGATCGATGCGAGCTCGTCCTCGCCCTGCACGATGGCGTATTTGGCCTTGCCGGTTTCGGGGTCGTGCCGCAGCTTCTTGCAATGGCTGGTGAAGGCTTCCGCCACCGACGACGACGGCGTGATCGGATACCAGGCGCAGACGGTGGCGCCGCCATAGACGGCGCCGAGCGCGGCCGCGCTGTTGCCTTCCATGAAGATGCGGTCGCCGACCTTGTCGGCCTTCTTCACCTGCAGCCCGATCGGGCATTTCAGGTTCTGCAGCGCCCAGTCACGGCCCAGATGCAGCGCGTGGACGTTCGAGGAGAGAAGCTTTTCCTTGCCTTTGTACTGTTCTGATATCAATTGCTCGACGATCTTCGGGTCCATGTCGAGCAGGGCGCACATCGCGCCGAGATAGATGATGTTCTTGAACAGCTGGCGCTGGCGCGGATCGGTATAGGTCGAGTTGGTGATCGCGGTCAGCGGCACGCCGATGACGTTGATGTCGGCGCGGAACTTCGACGTGGGCATCGGCTTGGTGGAATCGTAGAACAGATAGCCGCCGGGCTCGATCGAGGCGACGTCCTTGTCCCAGGTCTGCGGGTTCATCGCCACCATCATGTCGACGCCGCCGCGGGCGCCGAGATGGCTTTCCTCGGTCACCCGCACCTCGTACCAGGTCGGAAGTCCCTGGATGTTGGAGGGAAAAATGTTGCGCGGGCTCACCGGCACGCCGTGGCGCAGGATCGAGCGCGCGAACAGCTCGTTGGCGCTGGCCGAACCCGAGCCGTTGACGTTGGCGAAACGGACGACGAAGTCGTTTACGCTGCTGATCGGGCTTTGGACTGACATGTTGATCCCGCGTGAGTCATATCGATGAGGTACTTCTGCATGTCCCAGGCTCCGGTGGGACAACGCTCGGCGCAGAGCCCGCAATGCAGGCAGACGTCTTCGTCCTTCACCATGACGCGCCCGGTCTTGAGCCCGTCGGCAAGATAAAGCGCCTGGTCGTGACGCGGTGAGGGTGCTTTCAGCCGGGTCCGCAGATCCTCTTCCTCGCCATTCTCCGTGAAGGTGATGCAATCCATCGGGCAGATGTCGACGCAGGCGTCGCACTCGATGCAGGCGGGCGCGCTGAAAATCGTCTGCACGTCGCAGTTCAGGCAGCGCTGCGCCTCGCCGAGCGCGAGCTTGACGTCGTAGCCGAGTTCGACCTCTGCGCGGATGTCCTTGAGCGCAATCACCTTGTCGCGGTGCGGCACCTTGTAGCGCTTGTCGCCGGAGATGTCGTTGTCGTAGCTCCACTCGTGGATGCCCATCTTCTGCGAGGAGACGTGCACCTCGGGGAGCGGGCGCTCGGTGATATCCTCGCCGGACAGCATCTTGTGGATCGACAGCGCGGCGTCATGGCCGTGCGCCACCGCCCAGATGATGTTCTTGGGGCCGAACGCCGCATCGCCGCCGAAGAAGACTTTCGGATTGGTCGATGCGAACGTCTTGGCATCGACCTGCGGCATGTTCCACTTGTCGAACTCGATGCCGCAGTCGCGCTCGATCCAGGGGAAGGCGTTTTCCTGCCCGACCGCGACCAGCACGTCGTCACAGGGAATGGTCTGGTCCGGCTCGCCCGCGGGCACCAGGTTACGCCGGCCCTTGGCGTCATATTCCGCCTTCACCTTCTGGAAGGTGACGCCGATGAGCTTGCCGGCTACATGTTTGAATCCCACCGGCACCATGAAATTGAGGATCGGAATGTCCTCGTGAATGGCGTCTTCCTTTTCCCATGGGCTCGCCTTCATTTCCTCAAAGCCGGAACGCACGATCACCTTGACGTCTTCGCCGCCAAGGCGCCGCGCGGTGCGGCAGCAATCCATCGCGGTGTTGCCGCCGCCGAGCACGATCACGCGGCGGCCGATCTTCTCGACATGGCCGAACGAAACCGAAGCCAGCCATTCGATGCCTATATGGATATTAGCGGCGGCCTCCTTGCGGCCGGGGATGTCGAGTTCGCGGCCGCGCGGCGCGCCGGAACCGACGAAAATCGCATCATAATTTTCAGCCATCAGCTGCTTCAGGCTGTCGATGCGGTGACCGCCCTTGAACTCGATGCCGAGGTTTAGGATGTAATCGGTTTCTTCGTCGATCACCGAATCCGGCAGCCGGAATTTTGGGATCTGGCTGCGCATCATTCCGCCCGCCTTGGGATCGGCGTCGAACACCGTGCAGTGATAGCCGAGCGGCGCAAGATCGCGCGCCACCGCAAGCGAAGCGGGACCGCCGCCGATCAGCGCGACGCGCTTGCCGTTCTTCGCCGATACCTTCGGCATGCGGTGCTTGACGTCGTCCTTGAAGTCGGCGGCGACGCGCTTCAGCCGGCAGATCGCAACGGGTGTTTCCTCGACGCGGCCGCGGCGGCAGGCCGGCTCGCACGGGCGATCGCAGGTGCGTCCCAAAATTCCGGGAAACACATTCGATTTCCAGTTGATCATGTAGGCGTCGCTATAACGCCCCTCGGCAATCAAACGGATGTATTCGGGAACTGGCGTGTGAGCGGGGCAGGCCCATTGGCAATCAACCACTTTGTGAAAGTAGTCCGGCGCCGAGATGTCAGTCGGTTTCATTCCTACCTTTCCGCGTCAGCAATCCGAACGCGGCCTTGTTGCCTGAACGCTCAGTAGGCGTTCTTGTGGTTTTTGAATTGGATCATAGGTTTATCTTATCGGAGCTTAGAGCCATTCCAGACGAGTCACAAAGGCAAATTTGCGCGATTGCCAGCTTTCATGCATGGCACGTGTGAACGTTAATATTCGCTGATGCTATGTGGCGGTGCAGCATGAGTGCACGGCGTTGTCGCCAATGTTACGCGCGGTGCAGATCGCTCTTCGCGAGATCCCACATCAGCCGGTAAACGCCGCTCGTCACCACCAGCGGCTTGATTGCGGCATTGTCGTTGAAGCGCGCCGCGGCCGCCGGAACCGCGCTGACATCGGTGGCGTCGATCAGCACGAACCAGTCGCCGGCGCCCGGATTGGGCGCTGCGGGGTCATCAGTGATCGGTTTCGACAGCGCCGGATCGTTCTCCAGCAGGTGCATGGAAATGATGCCGTCGAGTTCTGCGGGATCGAGTTGATCCCGCAGTGCGGTACGTAATTTATCCTCGCCGCCGGCGGGCGGCCGCAGCCGGATGATGCCGAGCGCGGCGCCGCGGCCGGTGCCGCGGCTGATGGTGATACGCGAAACGCCCCGGATCATGTTCTTGAAGCGGGCAATGTTGGCCTTCGACCAGGCAGTCTGATTGGCGAGCGCGGTGCGGTAGAACGGGCTGTCCAGTACCTCGATGGTTTCGGTGGAATAGAGGCTGAGATATTTCGGGTCACCTTCGTGCGCGACATAGCGCCGCGCTTCGAGGAAGCCCGGCATCGCGACGCGCTCTTCGAGATGTTCGCGGTCGTACCAGCGGTTGAATTCGGCCTCGTCGGCGGCATCGATGTTCATCGACGTCAGCAGCATGCCTTTTCCGGCTATCGGCATTTCGAAAATCCCTATCTGGTAATCTTGGAAGCCATATCCGCGACTGCTTTCATCACGGCGTCGCGGACGCCGGGATCGTACAGCGTGTGACCGGCGCCTTCGACCAGGCGAATTTCGGCCTCGCGCCACACTGCGGCAAGCGCATGCGAGGTCGCCGGCGGGCACAGCAGATCATAACGGCCCTGCACGATGATACCGGGAATGTCAGCAAGCCTGCCGGCCTCTTCGATCAGCTGGTTCGGCCTCATGAAGCAGTCATTGGCGAAATAATGCGCTTCCATGAACGGCGTGGCGGGCAGGGCGCGCGACGAATTGACCGGATCGAGCCGGGCGCGGCCCGGCGTGTGCTCGGAGAGGATACGTTCGGTCTCGCCCCATGCCCGTGCGGCCGGGCCATGCACGCCGGTGTCGGGATCAAGAATCCGGCGGAAATATGCGTCGATCGGGTGCGTGCGTTCCGCTGGCGGCAACACGTCGAGGAACTCCGCGTGCAGCGCCGGATAGAAGCGCGGCAGCACCTCGAGGAAGCCATCCTCGATTTCCTTGCGGGTGCCGAGGAAGGTGGCGCGCAGCACGATGCCGGTGACGCGGTCGGGGTGCGCTTGCGCATACGCCAGCGCCAGCGTCGCGCCCCAGGAGCCGCCGACGATCATCCAGCGCTCAAAACCGAATTTCTCGCGAATTCTCTCCATGTCCGCAATCAGATGCGGCAGGGTATTGTCCTCACGCCGGCCCTTGGGGCGGCTGCGGCCGGCGCCGCGCTGGTCGAACAGCACGGCATGGAATCTTTCAGGGTCGAACAGCCGGCGGTGATCGGGCTGGCAACCGCTGCCGGGCCCGCCATGCAGATAGACCGCCGCAATGCCGCCGATACGGCCGACGCTCTCGACATAGACGTCGTGGCCATCGCCGACATCGAGCTGCTCCGAGGTCAGCGGTGCAAACGGATCGGCGCGTTTGGCGGATTTTCCGGCGTCGGCGTCAGGCGCCATGCTTGTCTTCCGCCTCCAGCGTGCCGCCGGCGAAATTGCGATAGAGGAAACGGTTATTGTCGGAGGCTGCTTCCTGCTCGGCCTGCTTGAAGATCTGCTCATGCATCGGCGACAGCGTGCAGGCCGGATCGGTATTGCCGGCATCGCCGGTCAGCGCAAAGGCCTGGCAGCGGCAACCGCCGAAATCGACTTCGCGGAACTCGCAGCTCTTGCAGGGCTCGGGCATCCAGCCGGTGCCGCGATAGCGGTTGAAGGCTTCGGAATTCTGCCAGATCCACGCGATCGAGTGATTGGATCGCACCGAAAGGAATTCTAGTCCGGTGATGCTCTCGGCGGCATGACACGGCAGGATCTTGCCGGCAGGCGAGATGTTGAAGAATTGCCGGCCCCAGCCGCCCATGCATTTCTTCGGCCGCAGCGCGTAATAATCCGGCACGACGTAGTCGATCGCGAGAATGCCCTTCAGCCGCACTTCGGCTTCCTCGACGATGCGGCTGGTCTCCTCGATCTGTGCCACGGTCGGCATCAAGGCGGCGCGGTTCTTCAGCGCCCAGCCGTAATACTGCACGTTGGCGACCTCGAGCCGGTCGGCGTCGAGATCGACCGCCATCTGAATAATGTCCGACAGCTGATGCAGGTTCTGGCGGTGCATGACGGCGTTGACCGTCAGCGGCAGGTCGAGTTCGCGCGTCCACTTCGCGACCTCCAGCTTCTTCTCATGCGACTTCTTCAGGCCCGCCACGCGGTCGGCCACCATGGGCTCGTTGCCCTGAAAACTGATCTGCACGTGGCACAGCCCGGCATCGGCCAGAGCGGACAGTTTTTCGCGTGTCAGCAACACAGCGGAAGTAATGAGGTTGCTGTAGAGCCCGACGTCGCTGGCGTGCTGGACCAGTTCGACCAGATCCTTGCGCGCGGTCGGCTCGCCGCCGGAGAAATGGATCTGCAGCACGCCGATTTCGGCGAGCTCGGTCAAAACCTTCTTCCATTCCTCGGTGGTCAGCTCAGTGCCGCCGCGGTCGAGTTCGAGCGGATTGGAGCAATAGGGGCATTGCAGCGGGCAGCGGTGCGTCAGCTCGGCCAGCACCGCGAGCGGGATGCCGAACGTCTCCGCCGTCGAGCGCCGCTGCTCCAGCACCGAGAGCCCGTCATGGGGCGCGGTTGCCGCTTTGCCGTCGGTGAGAATGTCGCTCATGACGTCTTCTCGCGCGCTTCGGTGAGAAAGCCCTTGTCGGCGAGGTCCTGCAGCATGGCGACGACGTCGGTTGCAATTGCCTCGCGGGGCGCGGCGTATTTGGCGGTCAGCTGATCGATCATGTCGGAGACGCTGCGAACACCGTCGCAAAGCTGCAGCACCTCGACTGCGATCTCGTCCGGCGCCAGCACGCGCTCGGGCGCCAGGATCACCCAGACCTGCCGCGTCTCATCAAATTTCAGCTTGGCGTGCCGCGGCAATTTCGGCCGGCTCGCCTCGCTGACACTGATGTTGCGGCTTACTGCCATCGATCGCTAGTTCCTGGTTATTGGCTTCGGCTTCAGCCCTCTTGAGGCACGAACGCGCCGGGCGGTATGTGGCCCTCGACATAGGCATGATACAGCGCATCGAGCTGAACCCATAGCACATTGGTCTTGAAGATCAGGGCGTTGCAGACCGCCTCGCGTTCCGCCGGCGTCCTGGCGTGCGCCTTGACGTAATCGAGCGCGAATCCGGCGTCGCGGGGCGCCTGCTGCAGGCGGCGGCTGAAATAGCTCATGATGTCCGGATTGACGAAATCATAGTGCTGCAGCATGCCCGAGATGCGCTCTTCATGCAGGTTCGGCGCGAACAGTTCCGTCAGCGAGGAGGCGATCGCCTCGAGCGGCGTCTTGTCGCGGCAGAAATGCACGTAGGCCTCGACCGCAAAGCGCGTCGCGGGAAGGATGCCTTCGGTCGATTCCACATAGGCGCTGTCGAGCCCGAGGCCCTCGGTCAGCTTGAGCCAGCGCTCGATACCGCCTTCGGAGCCGAGATCGCCGTCGTGGTCCTCGATCCGGTGCCGCCATTCGACGCGGGTCGCGCGGTCGCGGAACCGCGAGATCACCATCGCGTCCTTGAGCGGGATCGTGCTCTGGTAAAAATAACGGTTCAGCGCCCAGGCCTGCACCTGGCCCTTGTTGAGCTTGCCGCCATGCAGCAGCCGGTGGAACGGATGCAGGTTGTGATAGCGCGTCGCGCCGATGTGACGCAGCGTCGCCTCCAGTTCCTCGGCGTTATTGAGCGAAATGCCTTTGCCGATCGATAGCGCGGTCATTCTGGTGACGGGCACGACGCTCACAGTGTGATCTCCATTCCATCGGCGGGGATGTGCCAGCCGGCCTGCTCGGCGGTTTTGCGCTCGTCCGAGCCGTGCAGCAAGGCGGGGTTGGAGTTGTTGATATGCAAAAACATCTTGCGCCCGATGTCGAGTCCTTCAAGGCTTGCGATCGCGCCGTCCTCGCCTGACATCGAGATGTGTCCCATGCTTTGCCCGGTCTTGTTGCCGAGGCCCGCGGCAACCAGTTCGTCGTCGCGCCACACCGTGCCGTCAAAGAACACCAGTGCGGCGCCTTTCAGCCGCGCCTTCAGATCGTCGGTCACCCGCGCGCAGGCGGCAAGGAAATAGAGATATTTGCCGCTGGCTTTGTCCAGGATGCGAAGCCCAAGCGTATCGCCCACACCACTGCCGCCGGCCGGATGCGCCTTGCCCTCGAGATACCATGCGCCCTTTCCGGGCACCTCGAAGGGGAGGATTTCGATGCCGGATGGCGAACCATCGGGCAATGCGGGTTCGAACGCCCGGTCGACCGCGATCGGCTGGCGTTTCACATTCTTTTCGCTCAGCACATTAAAGATGCTGTTGGATTTGAGGATCGCAAGCACCCGCTCATGCGCATAGAGAGTGAAGGGCGATCCCTCGCGCATCGACAACAGGCCTGCGACCGCGTCGATCTCGCCATTGGTCAGGATGACGCCCGCAATCGGACTGTGACGGAGCTGGCCTGCCCTGGGATGAAGCTGCGGCGTCGCGGTCAGTTGCTGGCGCAGATCGGGCGAGGCGTTGATCAGGAACCAGTGCTCGCCATCGGCACTGACCGCGATCGAGGCCTGCGTGCTCTGAAGTTCGGGATGTTCGTTGCGGGCCGTCCGGCACACCGGACATCCGCAGTTCCACTGCGGAACGCCGCCGCCTGCCGCGGCGCCCAGGACGACGACGCGAAGCATGATCCGTCTCCTGGCAAATTCAAGACTTGGGCACAAACGGTGATGTCAAACGCTACGAGGTGGCTCCGGGCCAAAGACACAGTTCCGCTTTCGGGAACGTGTCAGGCCCGGGATTCCACCTCGCTAAAGCCTTTGCGGTCGCTGCCGGTTACTTGCGGGCGGCGCACGCATACATGTTGATTTCCATGCCGACCGGCACTTCGACGATTTTCGGTGCTTTCCAGGCCATAGGCGCTCCTTTTTCTACCGGACGAACTTCGCCCTCGGACACAAGGTAATGCGGATCAAAAAGTTCGCCAGTGAAATCTTTGCAGCAGGCATGCGTGTTTGCATGTTGCATTGCGAAATAAGTCACGTTTTTGTGCGAAGGCAGGTGGTCAAAACGGCGTGGGATCAAGCGTTTCCGGGTTGATCGCAGCGCCGCGAATGTTGATTTTTCTTTGCAACGAAGTGCTGCCTCCATGGAGTAGGTTACCGCCGATGCCACGCTATTTTTTCAACACCCGTATCGGCGATGAGCTGATTTCCGATCCCGATGGCGAAGTGCTGCGGGATCCCGACCGCGCCTGGGAAATGGCGCGCGCCATGATCCGGGAACTGCTCAAGACCGAAGGCACTGACGGCGCGCTGCTGAACGCGACCATCGAGGTCACCGACGACGAGGGCGAGATCGTGCTCGAGTTTCCGTTCACGGAGGCGATTCTCGACACGACGGATCGCTCCATCACCCGGCATTGATTCAGCCACCGTCATTGCGGGGCTTGCGAGAGCGCGAACCTCAGGTGCGCAATTGCACACTGGGGAATCTCGAGATTCCCCGATGCGCAAATGCACGTCTGAGGTTCGATGCTGCGCATCGGCCGGAATGACCGTGGACGATGGGTCAGCGATGTTTTCCGATTGCAGATGTACGGACAAATATTAGAGAGTGCCGCCCGGGAATGCCACCGGCGCTGACATGCTTGTCCGCGCGAGGATAAGGCTTCCGCCAGGGAGAATGCCATGATGAGCTATTCGTCGGCGCTGCGCAGCCTGTTGCTGGCCGGTGCTTTTTTCGGTGCATTGACGTTGAACGTTGCAGCGCAGCAGCCGGCCACGCCGCCTGCGGCAGGTGCGGCGCCGGCGGCCGCAGCCCCGCTTCCGCCGGGCTCGCCCTTGATCGGCCGGCCAGCCGATAATGAAGCCGCCGCCAAGCTCGCCCCGATCGCACCGCCACCGATTCCCGCTGCGCCCGACAAATTGCCGACCGCCAAGCTGAAGGTGCCGGCCGGCTTCAACATCGAAGTCTACGCCGCCGGGATGGCCAACGCGCGCTCGCTGATCGAAGGCGACAAGGGCACGGTGTTTGCCGGCACCCGCCTGATCGACAAGGTCTATGCGGTCGTCAACAAGGACGGCAAGCGTTCGGTGAAGGTGATCGCATCCGGCCTCTATCGTCCGAACGGCGTCGCGTTCAAGAACGGCACGCTCTACATCGCCGAACTGTCGAAGATCTCCAGGATCGACAAGATCGAGGACAATCTGGACAATGCGCCGAAGCCGACCGTGATCTACGACGATTTGCCCAAGGATGAAGCCCACGGCTGGAAGTTCATCGGCATCGGCCCCGACAACAAGCTGTACGTTCCGGTCGGGCAACCCGGCAACAACGTGCTGCATAGCGACGCCCACGGCCAGATCAGGCGCATGAATCTCGATGGGTCAGGCGCCGAAGTGCTCGCGCGCGGCGTGCGCATGACGGTGGGATTCGACTGGCACCCGGAGAACAAGCAGCTCTATTTCACCGACAACGGCCGCGACTGGATGTCGGAGGACGTGCCCGAGGATGAACTCAATCGCATCACCAAGGTCGGCGAACATTTCGGCGCGCCCTACTGCCTGCAGGGCAACATCGTCGATCCCGAATTCGGCTGGGGAAAATCCTGCAGCGACTACACTGCGCCGGTCGGCCTGCTGGGCCCGCATTCCGCAGCGCTGGGCATGCGGTTCTACACCGGCAACATGTTCCCGAAGTCCTACAAGAACGCGATCTTCATCGCCCGCCATGGTTCGTGGAACCGGACCAAGAAGGTTGGCGGTGACGTCCTCGTCGCCCGGCTGAACAAGGACGGGTCAGTCAAATCCGTGGAGCCGTTCCTCACCGGGTTTGTCGAGGACAACAAGTATATCGGTCGCCCGGTCGACGTGCTGCAGTTGAAGGACGGCTCGCTGCTGGTCTCCGACGACTACAACGGCGCCGTCTATCGCATCACCTACGGCAAGCAGAAGGTGGCTGGCGCCAAGTGATTGGAAGGAACGTCATTGCGAGCGAAGCGAAGCAATCCACCTTCAACAAAGGAAGAGTGGATTGCTTCGTCGCTTCGCTCCTCGCAATGACGGCGGTGCCAATGCATAGAATAATAACGGCGCTGGCATTTACCTTTATCGCCTCGATCGCAAGCGCGGAAACCTTCCAGGAGCGCATTGCGCCGTGTCTGGCCTGTCACGGCGAGCGCGGACAGTCGGAGACCGAAAACACGCCCTCGCTCGGCGCGCAGCAGGCGCCTTACACGCTGATCCAGCTCTTCATGTTTCGCGAGAAGCTGCGCAGCTTCGAGCCGATGAACGAGATGGCGAAGCAGCTGACCGACGACGATCTGCGCACCTTCTCCGATTTCATCGCCAAACTGCCCAAGCCCGTGCCGCCCGCAGCGGCCGGCGATCCCGCGCGGATGCAGCGCGGCCTGGCGCTGGGGCAGCAGCACCGCTGCAACAACTGTCACAACCCGGATTATTCCGGCAAGGAAAACGTGCCGCGGATAGCCAACCAGCGCGAGGATTATCTCGCCAAGACGCTTGGCGAATACAAGGACAATAGCCGTCACGGCTATGACGGCAGCATGGCCGACGTGATGGGCCCGATCACATCAGAGCAGATCGCCGATCTCGCTCATTTTATTGCCCATTTGCGCTAAACCTTCGTGCACGGCCCCGGCTGGCGTTGCCGTTCGCGCGGCGCTACAAGGCGGTCAAACGGAGTTTCCCATGCAAGAAATCTGGCGCCTGTCGGCCGCGGAGCTGGCCTCGCTGATCAAGACAAAAAAGGTCTCGGCCAAGGAGGCGGCCACATCAGCATTGGCGCGGCTGGACGCGGTCAATCCCAGGATCAATGCGGTGGTCGACCACAAGCCGGCCGAGGTGCTGGCGCAGGCCTCGGCGATCGATGCCGCGATCGGGCGGGGCGAAGATGTCGGCCCCCTCGGCGGCGTACCCATTACGGTTAAGGTCAATATCGACCAGCAGGGCTTTGCCACCACCAACGGCCTGAAGCTGCAGCGCGAGGCCATTGCGGCGGACAACAGCCCCGTGATCGATAATCTCTACAAGGCCGGCGCTGTGATTTTGGGGCGCACCAACTGCCCCGCCTTCTCCTATCGCTGGTTCACCACCAATCTCGTGCACGGCGACACCAAGAACCCCCGCGATCCCGGCATCACGCCGGGCGGCTCCTCCGGCGGCGCGGGTGCTGCTGTCGCGGCCGGCATCGGGCATATCGCGCACGGCACCGATATCGCGGGCTCGATCCGCTACCCGGCCTATGCCTGCGGCGTCCATGGCCTGCGGCCGACGATGGGCCGTATTCCGGCGTTCAACGCCGCGCTTCCCGAGCGCACGATTGGTCCCCAGATCAGCGCCGTGTCAGGCCCGCTGGCGCGGACCATCGGCGATATCCGGATAGCGCTGGCGGCGATGTCGGCGAGGGATTATCGCGATCCCTGGTGGGTGCCGGCGCCGCTGGAAGGCCCGCCAATGCCCAAGCGCGTCGCCATGTGCCTCAATCCGGATGGCCTCGATCCCGTTCCGGAGGTGAAAGCCGCGGTCGCCGACGCCGGCAAGCGACTGGAGCGCGCGGGCTGGATCGTCGAGGAAATCACCAATACGCCGCCGCTGCGCGAGCCCGCCAATCTGCAGACCAAGCTCTGGCTCGGCGACAGCTATGAGGCGCAGCTGGAAACCGCCGAGCGTGAGGGCGATCCCGGCGCGTTGGCCTGCCTGCGCGGCAACCGGACCAAAGTGTTTCCGTTCGATGCCGCTGATTTCTCGAAGGCGCTGACCCGGCGCGCGACGCTGACCCGCGAATGGTTGGAATTCTTCGAACAATACCCGGTGCTGCTGATGCCGGTATCCGGCGAATTGCCGTTCCCCGACCATCTCGACCGCAAGGACGAGGCGTCTTTTGCGAGGGTGTGGCACGCCCAATTGCCGCAGATTGCCATTCCCTTCATGGGGCTGCCCGGGCTAACGGTCTCGACGGGACTGGTGGGACGGATTCCGGTCGGCGTTCAGCTGGTCTCCGGCCGTTATCGGGAGGATCTCTGCCTTGCCGCGGGCGAGGCGATCGAGGCCGGCGGAACGCCGTCGGCGGCGATCGATCCGGCAAGCTAACAGAGCGTTTTCAAGCGAAGGAAGAAAACGCGTCAAACAAGAGATCGAAAGAGTTTGATGTCAGGCATCTATGATTTCACGGCGCAGTCGCTGGCCGGCGAAGAGGTTCCGCTCAAGCGGTTCGAGGGGCAGGTGCTGCTGATCGTCAACACCGCCAGCGCCTGCGGGTTCACGCCGCAATACAAGGGCCTGGAAACCTTGCACCGCGAACTTTCGCCGCGCGGCTTTGCGGTGCTCGGCTTTCCCTGCAACCAGTTCGGCGCGCAGGAGCCGGGTGACGCCAAACAAATCGAGGCGTTCTGCGAAACCAGATTTCACGTGACGTTTCCGATGTTCGCCAAGATCGACGTCAACGGCAGCAAAGCGCACCCGCTGTATGAATACCTGAAGAACGAACGATCGGGCCTGCTGGGCGCGTCGATCAAATGGAATTTCACCAAATTCGTGGTCGACCGTTCGGGCAAGGTGGTGGGGCGTCATGCACCGACCGTGACACCCGAAGCACTGAGAAGAGAAATCGAGGCACTACTATGAACGAGAAAACCGAAACCGACGTGTTCCCCGACCGCCTGTCGACCAATCCGAGCAGCCCCTACTACAACGAAGAACTGCTGTCGCGCGACGTCGGCATCCGCTTCAAGGGCGCCGAAAAGACCAATGTCGAGGAATACTGCATCAGCGAGGGCTGGATCCGCGTCACTGCGGGGAATGCCAAGGACCGCTTCGGCAATCCCTTGACGATCAAGGTTCATGGCCCGGTCGAGCCGTATTTCCGGGATCAGAAGTGACGATGTGATCCCGTCATTCCGGGATGGTGCGCCAGCACCAGACCCGGAATCTCGAGATTCCGGGTTCGATGCTCCGCATCGCCCCGGAATGACATGCCCAATATTTCGAAAGCCACCATCATGTCTGTCCGCATCGTCGATGTCTGCGAAATCACGAAGCCGATCTCCTCGCCGATCCGTAACGCCTACATCGACTTCACCAAAATGACGACGAGCCTCGTCGCCGTCGTCACCGACGTCGTGCGCGATGGCAAGCGCGTGGTCGGCTATGGCTTCAATTCCAACGGCCGCTACGGGCAGGGCGGCCTGATCCGCGAGCGCTTTGCGCCGCGGCTCAAGGAGGCCGATCCGAAGTCGCTGCTTGATGCCGAAGGCGGCAATCTCGATCCGGACAAGGTCTGGTCGACGCTGATGTCGAACGAAAAGCCCGGCGGCCATGGCGAGCGCTCGGTCGCGGTCGGCACCATCGACATGGCGGTGTGGGATGCGGTGGCGAAGATCGCGGGCAAGCCGTTGTTCCGGCTGCTTGCCGAGCGCCACGGCCTTGACGCCAATCCGCGCGTGTTCGTCTACGCCGCCGGTGGTTACTACTATCCCGGCAAGGATCTCTCCGCGCTGCGCGGCGAAATGCGCGGCTATCTCGACCGCGGCTACAACGTCGTCAAGATGAAGATCGGCGGCGCGCCGATCGCCGAGGACCGCGAGCGCATCGAAGCGGCGCTGAAGGAAATCGGCAGCAGTGCGCAACTCGCCGTCGACGCCAACGGCCGTTTCGATCTCGAAACCGCGATCGCGTATGCAAAGATGCTGCGGGAGTATCCGCTGTTCTGGTACGAGGAGGCCGGTGATCCCCTCGACTACGCGCTGCAGGCAGCGCTCGCCGAATTCTATCCGGCGCCGATGGCGACCGGTGAAAATCTCTTCAGCCATCAGGATGCGAAGAATTTGATCCGCTACGGCGGCATGCGTCCGGACCGCGACTGGCTGCAGTTCGATTGCGCGCTGTCCTACGGGCTCTGCGAGTACCAGCGCACGCTTGAAGCCTTGAAGACCCATGGCTGGTCGGCCAGCCGCTGCATCCCGCATGGCGGCCACCAGATGTCGCTCAATATCGCGGCCGGTCTCGGGCTCGGCGGCAATGAGAGCTATCCCGACCTGTTCCAGCCCTATGGCGGTTTTCCCGACGGCGTTCGCGTCGAGAACGGCCACATCACCATGCCTGATTTGCCGGGCATCGGCTTCGAGGGCAAATCCGATCTCTACAAGGAAATGAAGGCACTGGCGGCGTGAGAATGGTTTTCCGGGCCGTCAGTTCACCAATCATCTATCTCCAAAGGACGCTGCGATCGTGACCAGCAAACTCCCCCAACTCTCGCTCGCAAAAGACAAGATCCGGGTCTTGCTCCTCGAAGGTGTCAACGACAGCGCCGTACAGCTGATCGAGTCTGCCGGCTATTCCAGCATGACGCGCCTGTCCAAGGCGCTGGAGGGCGATGCGCTCAAGGAAGCCATCAAGGGCGTGCATCTGCTCGGCATCCGCTCCCGCACGCAGATCACGCCGGATGTACTGGAAGCCGCGGACCGGCTGATTGCGATCGGCTGCTTCAGCGTCGGCACCAATCAGGTGGATGTCGACGCCGCGCGCCGGGTTGGGATTCCCGTGTTCAACGCCCCGTTTTCCAACACGCGCAGCGTGGCCGAACTGGTGATCGGCGAGATCGTGATCCTGCTGCGCCGGATCGTGGCGCGTTCCAACGCGGCCCATCAGGGGCGCTGGGACAAGTCCGCCAGCGACAGCTATGAGGTGAGGGGCAAGACGCTCGGCATCATCGGCTATGGCAATATCGGCTCGCAGCTCTCCAATCTCGCCGAAGCGCTCGGCATGAAGGTGATCTTCTACGATCACACCGACCGGCTTCGCCACGGCAACACCGAACCGGTCGCGAGCTTGCATGAGCTTCTGGGACAAAGCGACGTCGTGTCGTTGCATGTGCCGGAGACGCCGGCCACGGCCGGGATGATCGGGCGCGAGGAGATTGCGGCGATCAAGCCGGGTGCGTATTTCATCAACAACAGCCGCGGCACCGTCGTCGACCTCGAGGCGCTCGCCGACGCGCTGCGCGAAGGCAGGCTCCGAGGCGCCGCGGTGGACGTTTTTCCGGTCGAGCCGCGCTCGAACGCGGACCGCTTCGTCTCACCGTTGCAGGGTCTGGAAAACGTCATCCTGACGCCGCACATCGGCGGCTCGACCGAGGAGGCGCAGGAACGCATCGGGGCCGAGGTGGCGCGCAAGCTCGTCGACTACAGCGATTCCGGCTCGACCATGGGCGCGGTCAATTTTCCCCAGGTTCAGCTGCCGCCGCGGCCGTCGGGCACGCGGTTCATCCAGGTGCAGCGCAATCTGCCGGGCATGCTGGGCCGTTTGAATGAAGTGCTGGCGCGCCACTCGGTCAACATCGCCGCGCAATATTACGAGACGGCCAACGATGTCGGCTATGTCGTGCTCGACGCCGATGCCTCCGCCGCCGACGGCCAGCGCGTGCTCGCGGACATCCGGGCTCTGGAAGGCACCATCCGCGCCCGGTTGCTTTACGAATACAAGATCTGAGGCTGGCGCTACACCGTCCGCCTCATCGGCTGGGCCGCGCCATACATCAGCGTGCGCCACAGCCATTCGACCGGGCCATAGCGGTATCGGCCGAGCCACCACGCACTGAACGGGATCTGCGCGGCGTAAACGGCGACGCCGATCGCAAGCGCGCTGGCGGCACCGAGTTGGCCGAACAGGCCAAGGCCGTAGCCGTAGAAGATCCAGCCGAAGATCAGGGATTGCGCGAGGTAGTTGGTGAACGCCATCCGCCCCAGCGACGCGGCCCAGCCGAGCAACCGGTTTCCGCTTTTGAGGCTGGCGATGCCGATGATGGTCGCCCCGTAACCCAGCGCCAGCAGGATGGTGCCGAGAGGTTCTGCCAGGACGCCGATCCGGCCGCTGCCCGCGGTAAAACCGCCGGCACGAGCAAGGATCAAAGCTGCGCCAAGGCTGATACAGGCGGCGGCGATCGAGAACAGCAGATGACGAGGCGGGTTTCGCAGAATGCCGGTGCGCCAGGCGAACGCGCCGAGCAGAAACAACCCGACCGTGCGCGGAAAGATATTGGCGTGCAGATAAGCAAAAAGGGGAATCTCGCGGAGCCGGAACGTCAGCACGTCGAGGAATCCGCCCGTGGCATAGATGCGACGCGCCTCCGTGACATCCTGCGCCATCGCCGCCGTGCCGGGCCACAATCCCGGCGGCGGAAAGGCCTGCATCGCAAGATACAGCCCGAGAGACGCCAGCGCGGCGACAGCCAGTAGCCAGCGCTGACCGAACAGAAATGGCAGGACGATCAAGCCAGCGAGCGCATACTCGGTGAGAATATCGCCGTTCCAGATCAGGCAAAGGTGAAAGAGTCCGAATGCCAGCAACACGGCGAGTCGGCGCACGAGGAGCGCCGCGCGGCGGGGGCTTTTTGAAAGCCGCTCGAATTGGATGGCAAGGCCCACACCGAACAGCAGCGAAAATAGCGCGAGCGCCTTCAGGTCGATCGCCAGCTTCAGGACCGTTTCCACCGTGTGATCGAGCGGCGATGCCGGCGTCTTAGGGAAAAGAAACTGTTCGAAGATCGAGACGCGAAATATCGTCGTGATGTTGATCGCCATCACGCCGAACAGCGCGACGCCCCGCAACGCGTCTATGGCGTCGATGCGCCGTGCTGGATCAATCGGCTCCGGCGACACTCCCGTGACGGCTTGATCGCTGGGAGGCATGAGGCCGGAAGCCATGCGCGATCAAGTCCAATTGAAGCCGGCGTACGGAAAGCGCGCCGATCTACGACAGCCGCATGTCCAGCAGCCGCCGACCTTCGGTCTTGAGCAGTTTCTTCACCGCGCTGGAAGCGGCGATCTCGCCCTGGTTGGCGTAGGCTTCGTGGTTCTTTTCGATGTCGTCGAGCCGGTAGAGGTAATTGACCATGATGCCGGCGGACTCGCGAACGCCCTTCGGCGAGAGATCGCCGAGCCAGTCGATCCGCTCCAGCCGTGCGCCGTTGCCGATATGGAAGCGCGCCACCGAATCGATCAGCCGGCCCTTTGAGGTGCGGGCTTTGAGGAAATAATGCGCGGCCAACGGCTCGAGCACCGCGCGCAGTTGCGTGGTGGTCTCTGCGTTCTCGAACCAGTCCGGCTGGTTGAGCTTTTCCAGCAGCGTCCGTTCCTCGTCCGACAAGGGAACGTCGTCGGCTTCCTTCAGCCATTGCATGAAGCCCGGCACCGGCGACAGCGTCACGAAGGTGTCGAGCTTCGGCAATTCGCGCCGCAATTCCTCGACCACCTGCTTGATCAGGAAGCTGCCGAACGAGATGCCGCCAAGCCCCTTCTGGGTGTTCGAAATCGAATAGAACACCGCGGTACGGGCGCGGTCGATCGCCACCGGCTGGCGCTCGGCGGCGAGCAATGGCGCGATCGCGGTCGGGATCGTTTCGGTCAGCGCGACCTCGACGAAGATCAGCGGCTCGTCGGTCAGTTGCGGATGGAAGAACGCGTAGCAGCGGCGGTCGATCGGGTCGATGCGGCGGCGCAGATCGTTCCAGTCGTGGATTTCATGCACTGCTTCATAACGGATGATCTGTTCCAGAATATTCGCTGGCGTCGACCAGTCAATCCTGCGCAGCACGAGAAATCCCCTGTTGAACCAAGAAGACAGCAGATGCACCACGTCGCGGTCCAGCGCTGCCAGATCCTTGTTGCCCTTCATGAGCGAAAGCAGATCGGCGCGCATCGCCACCAGATCGCTGGTGCCGCCCGGCGCGCGGTTGAGCCGGCGCACCAGTTCCTGGCGCCGTGGCTCGGAAGCAAAATGAAGATCGCTGGCATCGGCGTCGCTCGGCTGCGCGCGCCAGCTCTCGATCGCCCGCGAAAGCCGCTCGCGGTCGGGACCGTAGTCGCGGGCGAGGGCGGCAAAGAACGAAAGCCGGCCGGCTGTGTCGAGGTCATGGTAGCGGTCGAGCACTTCGCGGGCCATCGCGGTGCCCGAAGCCTCGCCGCGGCCCGACAGCAGCGCCTCGCACAGTTCAAGCAGTTCGGAGGCGTCTTCCTTGGTATCCGAAGATCCGCCGCGCCGAAGCAGGGTGCGGCCGCGTTCGGAAATCGTCGAAAGCAGGTCGGAGAAGAAGGCGTTGGCCATGGGCTAAGTCGATTCCGGTGGTGATGCCGAACCTTATATCGAATCTAGGGCGCGGCCGATCTTATTCAAGCGCATGGATCGTACGGAAATATGTCATGTCTCCCAGTATGTCATGGCCGGGCATAGCCGTCCGAAGGACGGCGTCGCTTCCGCTTGCCTATGACCCGGCCATCCATCTCCATGGAAGGAGGCTTTTTTCAAGAATGATGGATACGCGGGTCAAGCCCGCGTATGACGAATCTCGTTTAACCCTTCTCAGCGAACTCCGTCGGGGTCTTGCCGGTAACCTGCCGGAATGCATGGGAAAACGCCGGGACGCTGGCATAGCCGAGGTCGGAAGCCAGTTGCTTGACCGAGACGTTGGCGTCGGTGGAGAGTTTTTCGATCGCAGCCGCGACACGGGCGCGCTGGCACCAGCTCTTGAAGCTGAGCTGCGTCTCGGCCGAGAACAGCCGCGACAGCGTCCGCGCCGAGGTGCCGACCTCGCGCGCCAGCGTTTCGATCTCATGGTCGCCGGTCGGATCCGACAGCACGATGTCGGCGGCGCGCCGGCAGCGCGGCTCGTGCGGTAGCGGGATGAAGGTCGCGGAATCTTCCGCCTGGTGCAGTTCCAGCATTGCGAGTTTGAGCAGCAGGCCGGTGCGCTCGGCCGTGGTGTGCTCGTCGAACAGCGCCAGGATTGCCTGATGCAACAGCGGCGACACCCGGACCACGAATTCCGAGCTGAGGCTCTCGCTGCGTTCCTCGCGAGCCAGCCAGTCGAGGTCGAAATACAGGGTGCGCATTTCGATGTCGGCGAGCACGTCGATGGCATGCGCCAGCCGCGCCGGCACCCAGACCGCGCGGTCGGGCGGCACCAGCCAGCGGCCCTTCGGGGTGGTGACCTGCATGGTGCCCCGGGCGGCGTACACCAGCTGCGCCTCGCGGTGCATGTGGGTGTCGATCCGGAAGCCCTTTTTGTAGTTGTTGGCGATCATGTGGATGCCGTCGCCGGTCGAGATGCGGCGCCCGATAATGGCGGCGATTGGCTTTTCGGCGATATTCATTGGCGACATCCCGTCAGGACAACTCCCTATAACCTATTTTGGAAAGTTGCGGGATTCGGGCCCAGGCCTCTGACCGGGGCCCGCCCGCCAAGAAACGCCCAACAAGCGCCAAGGACCGGACCAGACCATGAACAGCCCCAGCCGGGTGATCGGCTTCGTCAACGCCGCCCATTTCATCGACCATTACGCGATGCTGATCTTCGCCGCCGCGGTCATCATCATGGGGCCGGCATTCGGCATGGCCTATTCGGAGCTGTTGCCTTACGCCACCCCGGGCTTCGTCGCCTTTGGCGCGGGCTCGCTGATCACCGGCTGGCTCGGCGACCGCTGGAGCCGCCGCCACATGATGGTGATCTTCTTTGCCGGCATCGGCGCCTCGATGATCGCGGTCGGCTTCGTGCAGACCCCGCTGGAACTCGGCGCGGTGCTGCTCGCGATCGGCCTGTTCGCCTCGATCTATCACCCCGTCGGCACCGCCATGATCGTGTCCTATGCCGACAAGCTCGGCCGCGAGATGGGGCTGAACGGGGTCTGGGGCAATCTCGGCGTGGCGTCGTCGGCGCTGGTCACCGGCGTGATCGGTCAATACCTCGGCTGGCGCTGGGCCTTCATCGTGCCGGGCGTCGTCACCATGCTGATCGGCGTGGCCTTCGCCATGATGGTCGTGCACGAGGATCGAACCGGCTCCAGGCAGGCGGCAGCCCAGGCGCGCATCGCCAAAGAGGACATGTGGCGGGTGATCCTGGCGCTGCTGATCGTCGTGATCGCGATCTCGACCACCTTCAACGCCGTCACCGTGGCGCTGCCCAAGCTGTTCGCGGAGCGGCTGGCCGACTTGACCGCGAGCCCGGCGCTGCTCGGCGTCATCGCGGCCGGCGTCTATGTGTTCGGCGCGATGACGCAATACACCATCGGCAAGCTGATCGACCATTATTCGCTGAAGACCGTGATGCTGCCGCTGTCGTTCCTGCTGGCGCCGTTCCTGTATTTCGCGGCGACGCTGTCGAACCTGCCGCTGATCATCGCCTCGATCGGCATCGTCATGGGCGCGTTCGGCCAGGTCACGGTGAATGACGCCATGGTCGGCAAGTACACCACCGATGAATGGCGCTCGCGGGCTTACTCCGTGCGCTACTTCATCGGCTTCACGGCGGCGGGCGCTTCCGTCGGGCTGGTGGCGTGGCTGTACGAGAAGGGCGGCTTCGTCACCATGCTGCAGGCGTTTGGCGCGCTGTGCCTCCTGGTGATCGTCGCCGCCATCATCCTGCCGCAGGAAATCAAGGTGCCGGCGGCGCGGACGAATTGATCGCCTCTGAGTTCGGCCATCAGTTGGCTAGCGCCTTGCCGATGATATCAGAGCTCTTCTCGGCGACCATGATCGTCGCCGGGTGAATGTTCGGCGAGGGCATCGCCGGCATGATGGACGCGTCGACGACCCTTAGACCGTCGATGCCGCGAACGCGGAGCTGGCTGTCGACGACGGCGCCGTCGTCCTCGCCCATCCGGCAGGTGCCGCAGGGATGATAGACGGTCGAGCCGACGTTCCTGATATAATCGGCGGCCTGTTCGTCGTTCGTAACTTCCGGACCGGGCCTGATCTGTTCGACCACCAGCGATCGGAAAGGCTCTGTCGCGACGATTTGCCGGGCAATGCGAAAGCCCGCCAGCATGATGCGCATATCATCAGGGTCGGTCATATAGTTGGCGCGGATGTGCGGCGGCGTGCGGCCCTCCGCGTCGCGCAACGTAATTTCACCGCGGCTCTTCGGCCGGCAGACGCTGAAGATGAAGGTAAAGCCCGGCCAGCGATGCAGGCCGTGCCTGAACCCATCCGTCGAAAAATTGAGGCACTGGTACTGGATGTCAGGCACCGGTTCGGAGGGATCTGATTTCGCAAACAGCGTCGCTTCGGTCGCGCCGACCGAGAGCTGTCCGGATCCCCTGAGCAGCCATTCGAGTGCGAGCTTGACCGATTTGGCCGGGCTCATCACGGCTTCGTTCAAGGTATCGGTCGCGTTGGTCTTGAATGTGAAGTTCGACTGATAATGGTCCTGCAGATTCTTGCCGACGCCGGGCAGGTCGCATTTCACGTCGATGCCAAGCTTTGCCAGTTCTGCGGCCGGGCCAATGCCGGAGGCGAGCAACAGCACCGGAGAATTGATCGCGCCGCTTGAGACGATGAGCTCGCGCCGCGCCCCGATGCGCTGGATCTGGCCGTCGCGTTCGACCTCCACGCCGATGGCGCGGCTTGCCTCGAGCAGGATGCGGCGGACGCGGGTCTTCGTCATCAGTTCGAGATTTTTGCGGGCCAGGTTCGGCTTGAGATATCCGACCGCTGTCGAGCGGCGCCAGCCATTGTGGACGTTGAGCGGGGCGAAGCCGACGCCGTCAATGCGCTCGCCGTTGAAATCGGGGTTGCGCTGATATTGCAGGCGCTCGCAGGCCTCGACGAATGCCTTCGCCGCCGTCGAAGGGCGTTTGATGTTCGACACCGTCATCGGACCGCCGGTGCCGCGCCATTCGTTGGCGCCATCAACGCTGTGTTCCATTCGCTTGAAATAGGGCAGCACGTCCTTGTAGCCCCAGCCACGCGCACCGAGGCGCTGCCATTCGTCGTAGTCGCTGGGCGCGCCGCGCAGGAAGACCAGGCCGTTGATGGAGCCGGAGCCACCCAAGACCTTGCCGCGCGGCCAGATCACGGTTCGGCCGCCCAGACCCGGTTCGGGTTCGGTTTCGTAACCCCAGTTCATCTTCGGGTTCGGGACCAGTTTGCCGAACCCCATCGGAATGTGAATCCAGGGATTGCGATCGCGTCCGCCGGCCTCGATGACGCAAAGCGACACGTTTGGATTTTCCGTCAGCCGTGCCGACAGCACGCAGCCGGCGGAGCCGCCGCCCACCACGACGACATCGAATTCCGCATCAAAACCGGATTTACCCATCAAAACGTTTCGCTCCCGATCTGCTTTTGCGGCAGACGATAGTGGCCTGCAGATGGTCTGGATAGGGCTTTGCGTCATATGCGGCGTGCATGGCGGGTCGCTGTACGCCCGATCGTCGCTGAGCTAAAAGCAAACTTCCAGAATTGACCGGGCGAAGACCCGGCGTGGAGGAAAGCTATGTCCCATCAATTGCCGCGACTTGCCGGCCTCGTCCTAGGAGCCATGATGATAGCGATGCCGGCAAATGCCGATGCCCTGAAAGATGAAATCGCACCGACCGGCAAGCTGCGGGTGGCGATTGCGATCAGCCCGGCGGGCGGCGCGTTCTGGTCGACCAAAACCGAATCCGGCTATGCTGGCGTTCCGGTCGATCTCGGCAAGGCGATGGCCGCGCAGCTCGGCGTTCCCGTCGAATATGTCGTGCACCAGAATTCCGGCCAGATCGTCGACGCCGCGTCGAAGGGCACCTGGGACGTCACCTTCCTGCCGAAGGATCCGGAGCGCGAAGGCAAGATGTCGTTCGGGCCGATCTATGAGGTCGCGGACGCCACCTACATCGTCAAGCCTGGCTCGACGGTGACCAATTTTGCGACCCTCGATCAACCCGGCGTCAAAATCGCCGCCGTCAACAACACCACGACCATGCGCGGCGCGATGGCGCATCTGAAGAATGCCAAGGTCACCGGCTATCAGACCTTTGACGAAATCGCCGGCCTGCTCGCCAAGGGAGAGATCGATGCCTTCGCGTTGTCGCGTGAAACGCTCAACGCCATGGCCAAGAAGATTCAGGGCACGCGGGTGCTCGACGAAACCTTCAAGCAGACGGTGACCGCGGTCGCGGTGCCGCTCAATCATCCGCAGGCGCACGCGTTTGCGGTCAAGTTCCTGACCGAGTCGATCTCGAACGGCACGCTGCGCAAGGCCTATGACAATAACGGCCTGAAGGACTCGCCGATCAGAACGCAGACGAAGTGAGCTGGTAGAGCGTTAGATCTCACTGCTTCCACGAGCACGCAAGCGCTCCCTCTCCCGCGCTTGCGGGGGAGGACTGCTCGTGTGAGAATGTCGAGCCCTGCGCTACATCTGTGCAACTGCACAAATACAAGGCATGAGACCCATGCCCCCGGGTGCGCTCCGGGGCGATTAATCCTGTAAATCACGGGGCTTTTGCCACTTCCGCGCCAGCGCCCTGTTGGCACATCGATTGCTTAAATACATCTCAGTCAATGACGACTGCCGTCCTACGGATTGCCAAAGCCAGTGTTGGCCAAGGCGCAGGGATCAAGCGACCTCGTTGAGGCGTTTGGAGCAGTCATCGGGACCACTCCACAAACATCTCTGTCTCCAATCATCAAGCGCGAGCGTAACCCGCGGCGCCCGACAGAAGCGTATTGCTTCTGCTGTGGTTGCGGCATGCGCGCGCGAGGACGGCTCGCCACACCTCACATTGGGCCACAAGCTGCCGGCGCCCAGTTGAATTTTTGCGAACAGGGGGAACTGCAATGGCCTATCTCGTGCCTTCGGAATTCGTGACCAAGATGGTCGATGCCGGGGAATCCAAAATCTTCATGTCGGCTCGGGACACCGTGATTCGCGCCTATATGGCCGGCGCCATCCTGACGCTGGCGGCGTGGTTCGCCGTCACGATGGGCGTCAATACCGGCCAGCCGATCATCGGGGCGCTCCTGTTTCCGGTCGGCTTCTGCATGCTCTATCTGTTCGGATTCGACCTCTTGACCGGCGTATTCGTGCTGTGTCCGCTGGCGCTGATCGACAAGCGTCCGGGCGTGACGCTCGGCGGTGTGCTGCGCAACTGGGGTCTGGTGTTCATCGGCAATTTCGGCGGAGCTTTCACTGTCGCGGTGATGGCGGCAATCGTCTGTACGTTTGGGTTCTCCACGCCGCCCGACAAGGTCGGCGTCGCGCTCGGCCATATCGGTGAGGGCCGCACCGTGGGCTACGCGGAGCACGGCCTCAACGGCATGCTGACGCTGTTTGTTCGCGGCATGCTCTGCAACTGGATGGTATCGGCCGGCGTCGTCGGCGCGATGATCTCGACCACGGTCAGCGGCAAAGTGATCGCGATGTGGATGCCGATCATGCTGTTCTTTGCCATGACCTTCGAGCATTCGATCGTGAACATGTTCCTGTTTCCCGCCGGCCTGCTGCTCGGCGGCAAGTTCACGATCATGGACTACCTGATCTGGAACGAGATCCCGACCGTGGTCGGCAACCTCGTCGGCGGTCTCGCCTTCACCGGCCTGACGCTCTACACCACCCACGTCAAGACCGCGCCGAAGCGCGCAGTGGGGTTGACCGAGCAGGCCTCGTCGGCGCGTTCACGCGCGTCTTAGACACGCAATGGGTCTCAACTCTCAGGGGTTGAGACCCCCATTCCTTTCACGGACTCGATGCCGCGCGAACTGAAAATCTCGGTCGGGCAGTATTCCGACAAAGGCCGCAAGGAAACCAATCAGGATTTCCACGGCGTCCTGATTCCGGCCGAGCCGCTATTGAGCCTCAAGGGCATCGCCATCGTGCTGGCGGACGGTATCTCGAGCAGCAATGTCAGCCGCATCGCAGCCGAGTCCGCCGTCAAGGGTTTTTTGACCGACTATTACTGCACCTCGGAATCATGGTCGGTGCGAACGTCGGCCCAGCGCGTGCTGGAGGCGACCAATTCCTGGCTGCATTCGCAAACGCGAAGAAGCCAGTATTCCTACGACAGGGACCGCGGCTACGTCTGCACGCTGAGCGCCATCGTCCTCAAGTCGACCACGGCGCATCTGTTTCACGTCGGCGATTCCAGGATCTATCGCCTGTCCGGCAACTCGCTGGAGCAGCTGACCAACGACCATCGCGTCATCATTTCGTCGGAACAGTCCTATCTCGGCCGCGCGCTCGGGGTGAATCCGCAGATCGAAATCGACTACCTGATGTCCCGGGTCGAGAAGGGCGACACCTTCGTGCTGGTGACCGACGGCATCTACGAACATGTCAGCGATCGCCATATCGCCAGAACGGTCCGGGATAACGCCGCCGATCTCGACCAGGCGGCGAAAGCCGTCGCCGAACTCGCCTTTGAACTCGGCAGCAAGGACAATCTCACCATCCAGATCGTTCGCGTCGATGAGTTGCCCGAAAGCGCCGCCAGCGAAGTGTTCGGGCAGCCGCGTGAGCTGCCGCTGCCGCCGCTATTGGAAGCGCGGCAGGTGTTCGACGGCTACCGGATCGTCAGGGAATTGCACGGCTCTAGCCGCAGCCACATCTACCTTGCCGTCGACATCGAGAGCGAGGAGGTCGTCACCCTCAAGGTCCCCTCGATCGACCTGCGCGACGACCCGGAATATCTGAAGCGGTTCATGATGGAAGAATGGGTGGCGCGGCGGATCGACAGCCCGCACGTGCTGAAGCCGTGTTTGCCGTCACGCAAGCGCAACTTCCTCTACGTCGCGACCGAATACATCGACGGCCAGACGCTGACGCAATGGATGATCGACAATCCCCGGCCGACGCTGGAAACGGTGCGCGGCATCGTCGAGCAGATCGCCAAGGGCCTGCGCGCCTTCCACCGCAAGGAGATGCTGCATCAGGACCTGCGGCCCGACAACATCATGATCGACAAGACCGGAACGGTGAAGATCATCGATTTCGGCTCGACCAAAATCACCGGCGTCATCGAGGCCGCTCCATCCGGCAACCGCAACGACATTCTCGGCACCGCGCAATACACCGCGCCGGAATATTTTCTGGGCGAACCGGTCTCGTCGCGCTCCGACCTGTTCTCGCTCGCCGTCATCACCTATCACATGCTGACGGGCAAGCTGCCCTATGGCGCGGCAGCGGCGAAAGCCCGAACCCGCTCGCAGTTCAACAGGCTGGTCTACAGCCCGGCCTCGCACCGCGACCGCGAAGTGCCGGTATGGGTCGACGGCACGCTGGAGCGCGCGGTGCATCCGAACCCTTACAAGCGATACGACAGCCTGTCGGAATTCCTGCATGATTTGCGTCATCCCAACGCCAATTATCTCAGCAATTCGTCGACACCGCTGATCGAACGCAATCCGCTGCTGTTCTGGAAGAGCACGACCGTCGTGCTGGCGCTGGTGGTGATCGCGTTGCTGGCGATGCAGCACGGGATGCACCGGTGAATTGGGCCACCAAAATTACTCTCCGTCATGGCCGGGCTTGTCCCGGCCATCCACGTCTTTCTTTCTATCAGGCAGCAAAGACGTGGATGCCCGGCACAAGGCCGGGCATGACGAGCTAGCCCCTAGTTCGCCCCGACAATCGGGTCCATCCCGATCTTGACGATCTCCGGCCGCGCCGCGGGCGAGGTGAGGAACTTGATCAGCGCCTTGCCGGCGTCGGGCTCCTTGGAGACGCTGGCAATCGCGGCGGAGAACACCGTGATCTTCTGCAATTCGTCGGGCAGGGGACCGACGATGTCGATGCCTTCGACCGGCCGCAGCTCGCTGATCTGCTGGAAGCCGATCTCGGCGTTGCCGTGCGCGACGATTTCGCCGACCGGGGTCGCTGGAATTTTTCGTGCTTTGTCCTTCATGGCGTCCTTGATGCCGAGCTTGTCGAACATTTCGGTCGAGACATAGACGCCGCTGGCGCTGTCGGAATAGGCGATGGTTTTCGCGGCCAGCAGCGCGCGCTTGACCGCGTCCGCGTTGCTGATGTCCGGCTTCGGGGCGCCGGCCTTCACCGCAACCCCGATCGGCGATTTGACCAGGTCGATCTTGCTTTCCGCCATCACCTTGCCCTGCTTGGCGAGATCGTCGATCGCATAGCCGACCATGATCAGAACGTCGGCGGGCTCGCCGCGCTCCAGCCGCACCGGGATCGCATTGACAGTCGTGCCCATCGACGGACCGTAGGCAGTCAGCACCTTGTGGCCGGTGGCACGCTCGAATTCAGGAACCAGCGCCTTATAGGCGGCCGCCAATCCGCCGGAGATCATGACGCGCACCTCGGCGGCGGAGGCTGCGCTGGAAAACGCGAAGGCGGCAACGAAGCCGAGTGCGATGCTGCGGAAAATAGTTGAATTCAGCCGCATGCTAATTCCTCCCGGGGCGCTTCTTGAGCGGACGTCCTTGCCAGGGATGTTAGCGTGCAAAGGGCGAAGCGGCTACCTTAAATGGCCGCCCCGTCATTGCGAGGAGCGAAGCGACGAAGCAATCCATCTTGCGCCAAGCCGAGGCGTGGATTGCTTCGCGGAGCCCGTCATCGGGCGCGCCGTTGGCTCGCAATGACGAGCAATCCGCCCACCGGCTCCGGAGATCAGGACACCGTATTTGCCCGGAATCCACAATAGAACGGTTCTGCGCTATCAAATTGCCAGGCAGGATTTCATACTTAAAAATTTTAGCGAGGCCGCTGACATCACTCAGCGGCCTTTTAATTTTTGGAACTCGTGACGACGAGGCAGGTTCCTGCGGCGCAACCCCCGCTGCACCGCATTATTTCACCTTGTCCTGAGACACATCCATGATCATGCGTGCCGACAGATAAAGCCGGGGCACGATGGTCTCCAGCTTGACGTATTCGGCGTCGTTGGAGTGGGCGCCAAAGCCGCTGAGGCCAAATCCCTCGATGACGGGGGCCTTGGTCTTCAGCGCGGCGAACGCGGCGTCGGTGCCGCCGCCGGAGGCGACGTCGATCACCTTGAGTGGCAGCCCGAGTTCCTCGTAGATGGCGGTGCCGTGGGCCGCCAGCCGGCGCGAGGCGGGGGTTGCTTCCAGCGGCGGGCGGCGCATCTCGAACCGGAGCTGCACCTTGGCGTCGGGGATCCGCTGGGTCTTGATGCGTTGCTGCAGCGTCGCCTCCAGTTCGGCGAAGTCAGACACCCTCAGCGCCCTTGCGTCGCCTTGCGCCGTGGCCTGCGCCGGGATCACGTTGCGGTTGGTGCCGGACTGCGAGACCGTCCAGTTCAGGGACAGGCCCTGTTCGCGCCGCGACAGGTCGCTCAATTGCAGCATCTGGTGCGACAGCTCGTACAGCGCGTTGACGCCCTTTTCCGGCGCGGCGCCGGCGTGCGAGGCCTTGCCGTCCACTGTCAGGTACGCCGCGCCGATGCCGCTGGTGGCCAGGCGCAAATTGCCGTCCATTCCGCCGCCTTCGTAGGAAAACACCGCGTCGTGCTCGCCCGCCATGCGGGTGATGGTGCTGCGCGAGCCCGGTGAGCTGATCTCCTCGTCGCTATTGATCAGCACGGTCAGCGTGCCGTAATCCCTGAAATTCAGTTTTTGCAGCATCGCCACCGCGTGCAGGATCAGTGCGATGCCCTGCTTGTCGTCGACGACGGCAAGCCCATAGGCGCGCTCGCCGTCGATGCGGAAGGGCTGGTCCTTCAGCATGCCTTTCAGATAGACGGTGTCCATGTGGGCGATCAGCATGATCTTTTTGGTGCCGGTCCCCTTGAATTCGGCGTGCACCATGGAACCCGGCTTCGGCGGCGTGTCTTCCATCCGGTAGATGTCCGCAGGCTCGACGATCGCGACCTTGCCGCCGAGCCTGGTCAGGCGATCGGCGATCAGTGCCGCCAGCTGCGCCAGGCCCTCGGCATCCTTGCTGCCGGATTCGATGTTGACGAGGTCACGCAGCGTGTCGAGCAGCGGGGCCTTTTCCTGCTGCGCCAGCTCGTGAATGCTGGCCACCGGCGCGGCCCGTGCGGGCAGGGGCGACAAGGCCAGGGTGCAGGCGGCGATACAGGCCAGCGGGAAACGCAGAGCAAACCGGGCGGGATGCGACATGGCGAGCCTTTCGAAGGACGACCTGATGATCAGTGAGGCTCGAACGGAAGTTGAGACTACATCTGACCAAATTGATCGTTCGCAGGATGGGTGAGCGACTTTTCCGCCGTGGCTCAAAGAGCGACGGCGGAAGCGAAACCAATCTACCTCGCTTTGTGAAAGTGGGTGGGTTTCGCGGAGTTTATCATCGGGCGCGCATTCGCGCGACCCGGTGGCTTCACCCACCCTCCGCTCCACGGCAGACAAGTCGGATCAATCACCCAACGAGCCCCGCGCCCTACGCGCAGCGTGCCTTGCCCTACCACCAGTTCGTGCCCGGTTGCCAGTACTGTTGGCCGCCGCGCCGGCGGGTATTGGCGGGTTGGGGAGGCTGGGGTTCCCAGCTGCGCTGGAAAAACGGGTTGAAGCCGTCGCCCTGGACCGGGTCGCTCGAAGCGTAGACATCGATCGGGGGCGTCGGCTTGCGCGTGATGAAGCCGCCTTGCGGCTCGGTGCTCAGCACCGCGACGAACTCGGTGCGATAGTTGGTCTCGACGCTCAGCGGCTCGTCCGAGATCACGATCGAGGATCGCGGCATGGCGGTCGGCGCGATGCGATCGAGCACCTCCTGCGGGATGGTGATGCGGTCGAGCGCGGCCTTGGCGTCGTCGGCGCTGTCGATCGTGACCGCGGTCCAGCGCAGGCCGGAATCGTTTTGCGCCACCGCCGTGAACACGTGCGTGCCGATCGGCCTGTCGGAATTGCGGATCGTGACCGGAACCTCGATCGTCGCATCGAACACGATGCCGCCGCCGTCCGGCGCCGGCTTATGCGTCGGGCGGCGCACGTACAGCTTTTGCGTCGCGCGGCTGATGTAGATCGAGACCGGCTCGAGCGCGAGCTTGGCCTCGCTCGCTGCCTTAGCGGTGTCGGCCTTCCTGGTCTGGGCCACCTTGGCCGCTTCCTTGGCCGCGGCGGCGGCGTCGAGCTTCGATTTCGCGTCGGCCTTGGCGGTCTCGAACTGGGTCCCGAGGTCCGCGGCCTTGGCGGCAGCCTTTTGCTTGAGGTCCTCGGCCTTCGCCCTGGCCTCGTCAGACTTGGCGGCGGCGACCGCCTTCTCGGCGGAGGCAAGCTCGCCGTCGGCGCGGGTCTTCAGTCCCTGCAGCTTGCGCAGCGACGCCGTCAGCGACGCGGTCTCGCGCGTCGTCGTCGCGATGGCCTTCTTCGCCTCGTCGGCTGCCTTGGCAGCCTCGGCCGCCTCGCGGGGCAGCGCTTCGGCCTTGGCCGGCGCGGCCGCGATGGCTTCGCGGTTCGGCGAAAACAGCGCCGGATGGGAGAATTCCACTGGCTCGGCGTCGTTGGGTGAGATGATCACCCGCATCCCGATCCGCGTCTTGTCGAACAGCTTGTCGGCAAAGCCGAACGGCATCCGCACGCAGCCGTGCGAGGCCGCATAGCCGGGCAGCGGCCCACCATGAAGCGCGATGCCGTTCCAGGTGATGCGCTGCATGTTCGGCATCTCCGCATCGTCGTACATGTTCGAGCGGTGTTCCCTGTTCTTCTCGAGGATGGCGAAGATGCCGGCGGGCGTCTCGCGTCCCTTGGTGCCGGTCGACACCGGCGCGCGCAGGATCCAGCCGTCGGAGTCGTAGAGAGTGACCTGCTGGCTCTTGATCGACACGATCGCCATCAGCGGCTCGCCGGCATCGCGCGGCGCCGTCGCCTCGGTGGCGGGCTTCGGGCGCGCCTGTTTCGGCGCGGCGTCGGCGGCCAGTCCCGTCAAGGCCGTCAACGCGGCCACAGCAGCGAATGTCACAATGGCAGGAACACCCAGACGCCGCATTGCCACGGAGGATCGCGCCGTCGTAAATCGAACTACCATTCCATGCCCCGGTTCAAATGCCTGTCCGCGCGTGCGTCGATCAGATGTCAGATTCATGAATTTTGGATCAACCAATGGCCACCACCATCCACGCCGCGAATTCGGCCCGTTCCGGGAGCGATTCACTTTTATACGACAGCCTGCGCAGGAGAAAGAGCGGCCCGCGGTTCGGATTGTAACGATCCGGATACATCGGTGCGACAAAACAACCCGGACGGGCGGATCACGAGCAGTCCCTCGCCGGAAATTCGGCCTGACCACGTCCGGTCCTGAGGTGAACAAGCATCCCGTCAAGGAGTCCAAGTTCCGAAATTCGCTCGAAGCGGGCCGTGGAATCCATGATAACTTGGGAATCCACGATACTTTGAAATCGCAGCGTAAACGGCCCTGTCATCGGCCGCGCTGGACGGCCCCTCGCTGATCTACGATAATGCGGGACGGCGCAGCAATGATGCTGATCCGCCGGCTGCGTTACCCTTGGCTAAACGCATATGACACAGAGCGGTTTTCACGGTCAGGCGTTCAAGGACCTGCTGCACCTTCAGGATACACCGTCATCGCTGATCACGCGGTCTACGCGCGGTGTCGAGGTCACAGCCACCGAAACGCGGGATGACAATCCCATGCCGGGCCTTTGCGGCGCCATCGCACCCGAGGATGCCTATCTCGTTAGCTTGAAACTTCGCGATTATCCCGACTGCGAATACTGGGAGCATGGCAAGTGCGTGGCCAAGCCCAATATCCGGGCAGGCACGACATATCTGTACGACATGAAGTGCGATCCGCGCTTTGTGATCGAAAAGCCGTTCCACTCCATTCATTTCTATGTTCCGGCGTTGGCGCTCAACGGCGTCGCGGAGCGGTTCGGCGCGCGCCGTGTCGGCCAGCTCGACTGTCAGTTCGGTAACGGCTTTGACGACGACGCTGTGCATCACATCGGCGCGGCGCTCCTGCAGGGATTGCGCCGGCCATCCGAAGCGAACCAGCTTTTCGTCGATCACATGATGCTGGCGCTCACAGCGCACGTTGCTCGGGCGTATGGCGGGCTTTGCAACGCCGAACCCGTGTATCGCGGCCTTGCTCCGTGGCAGATGAAGCGTGCCTGCGAAAGGCTCCAGTCTGATCTCAGTGGCAAATTCACGCTGGAGGAGATCGCGGCTGAATTGGACCTGTCAGTCAGCCATTTTTCTCGCGCGTTTCGGGCGTCCGTCGGCCTGCCGCCACACCAGTGGCTCCTTCGCCAACGCGTTGACGCCGCCAAGCAGTTGATGACCGTCCGTGGCCTGTCCCTTGCGGAGATCGCAATATCCGCCGGGTTTGCCAATCAAAGCCACTTTACGCGGGTATTTTCGGCCCTGGTCGGCGTCAGCCCGGCCGTGTGGCGCCGCGAGGCACAGGGTGCGGCGGAAAGCGAGACGTGATCTGGGACGACGGCCGTTGCGCTTGAACGTTGCCGGCCACCGATGCCTTGCGAACTGCGTCGCCTCGTGCGCAAGAGAATTGTAAGCGCGGCGGGTGCGGCAAAACAACCCGACGGGCAAATCAGTTCTGTTTTGCGGAAATCGTGTCAAGTAGAGAATTTCTGTAAATCAAAAATATTTCGGTTGTCGACCGACCCAAATCAGTGCGCATCTATCGCCATCCCGTCCTACTCAGAAGGGCGTCGGCCGTCGTCACGGACGTTGGACGGGTTGCGGTGGACGCTTGTTTGCGCTGAGACGACGGCGTGGATTAAGCGTACGGCAAAACCGTGTGGTCCTGGCG
>NZ_JAFCME010000015.1 GCF_018130065.1 Bradyrhizobium sp. AUGA SZCCT0158
AAACCAGCGTCCACCGCAACCCGCCCAACGTCCGTGACGACGGCCGACGCCCTTCTGAGTAGGACGGGATGGCGATAGATGCGCACTGATTTGGGTCGGCCAACAACAGAAATATTTTTGATTTACGGAAATTTTCCGCTTGACACGATTTCCGCAAATCAGAACTGATTTGCCCGTCGGGTCGTTTTGTCGCATCTCAGTCCGTCATTGCGAGCCAACGGGTCGCGCGAATGCGCGCCCGATGACAGGCTCCGCGAAGCAATCCATTCCCCGGCTGGGCGCGCCATGGCTTGCTTCGCTGCGCTCGCAATGACGCGGAGAGGACGACGTCCAAATCAAGCTGTCATTCCCCGATCAGCGCCAGCCACTCGTCTTCCGTCAGCACGGCCACGCCCAGCTCACGCGCTTTTGTCAGCTTCGACCCGGCATCCTCGCCGGCGACGACATAGTCCGTCTTCTTCGACACCGAGCCCGCGACCTTGGCGCCGAGCCGTTCCGCCACCGCCTTGGCTTCGTCGCGGGTGAATTTGGTCAGCGAGCCCGTGAACACCACGGTCTTGTCCGAGACCGGCGAGCTCTTGCGCGGCCGCTCGGCCGCCTTCACCTCGATCTCGCCCAGGAGTTCGCCGAGCGCCTTCACATTGCGCGGTTCGGCAAAGAACTCGACAACAGCTTCAGCTACGATTTCGCCGATACCGCCGATATTGTTGAGGTCCTGATAGGCCTCGGTGGTGTTCTCGTCATCCTTCGTGCCCTTGGCGGCCGCCAGCATCGCCTCGCGAAAATGATCGATCGTGTGGTAATGCCGCGCCAGCAATTTGGCATTACCCTCGCCGACATGGCGAATACCGAGCGCGAAGATCAGGCGATGCAGATCGATGCTGCGGCGGGCGTCGATCGCGTTGAACAGATTGCGCACCGAGGTCTCGCCATAGCCCTCGCGTTGCATCAGCTTGCTGGTGGAGCGGGCGTCGCGCTTCTGCAGCGTGAAGATGTCGACCGGCGACATCACGAGGCCCTCCTCGTAAAACTCCTGGATCTGCTTGTCGCCGAGGCCGTCGATATCGAACGCCAGCCGTGAGACGAAATGCTTCAGCCGCTCTGTCGCCTGCGCCGGGCAGATCAGGGCGCCGGTGCAGCGCCGCACGGCCTCATCTTCCTCGCGTACCGCATGGCTGCCGCACACCGGACAAACGTCCGGAAACTTGTACGGTTTTGCGTTCTTCGGCCGCTTGTCCATGACGACGCTGACGACCTGCGGGATCACGTCGCCGGCGCGCTGAACGACGACGGTGTCGCCAATGCGCAGGTCGACGCCGTCGCGGATCGGGTTGCCGTCGTTGCCGATGCCCTTGATGTAATCCTCATTGTGCAGCGTCGCGTTGGAAACAACGACACCGCCGACCGTGACCGGCTCGAGCCGCGCCACCGGGGTCAGCGCGCCGGTGCGGCCGACCTGGATGTCGATGCCGTTGAGGATCGTGGTCGCCTGCTCGGCCGCGAATTTGTGCGCGATCGCCCAGCGCGGGCTGCGCGACACGAAGCCGAGGCGATCCTGCCAGTCGAGCCGGTCGACCTTGTAGACCACGCCGTCGATATCGTAACCGAGCGTGGCGCGCTCCTCGCCGATCCTGCTGTAGAATTTGAGAACGTCATCGACATTCTTGCAAAGCTCGGTCCGCGGGTTGACGACAAAGCCGGCTTTGTCCATCCACTCCAGCATGCCGTGCTGCGTGTCGGCCGGCCGCTCGCTCATCTCACCCCAGGTATAGGCAAAGAATTTCAGCGGCCGCGACGCGGTGATCGAAACATCCTTCTGGCGCAGCGAGCCCGCCGCCGAATTGCGTGGATTGGCGAACACCGTGTCCTCGGCTTCCGCCTGCTTCTTGTTCAGCTCGAGAAAATCCTTCTTGAGCATGTAGACTTCGCCGCGCATTTCGCAGGCCGCCGGAATGTTGCGGCCCTTCAGGGTGTGCGGGATATCCTTGATGGTGCGGACATTGGCGGTGACGTCCTCGCCCGTAAAACCGTCGCCGCGGGTGGCGGCGCGGACCAGTTCGCCGTCCTCGTAGCGCAGCGACAGCGACAGGCCGTCGATCTTCGGCTCGGCGACCAGCGCCGGAATATGGTCGGCATCGAGCTTGAGAAAGCGCCTTATGCGATCGACGAATTCGGTGACGTCCTCGTCGCTGAAGGCGTTGCCGAGCGACAGCATGGGAACGGCGTGCTGCACTTTTGCGAACCCGCGCGCCGGTGCGGCGCCGACCTTTTGCGTCGGCGAATCCTTGCTGACGAGATCGGGAAACTTCGCCTCGATCGCAACCAGCCGCTGACGCAGCGCGTCGTAAGCCGCATCCGACACGGTCGGCGCGTCCTTCTGGTAGTAGCGCTCGTTATGGGCCTCGATCTCCAGCGAAAGCCTGACATGCTCGATCTTCGCCTGGGCCTTGGTGAGCTTGGCGACGTCAACGAGCGGCTTCTTTGCTTTTACAGCCATCGCACCACGCCGCCTTCACGCCGTCGCCGCGCGCAGCAGCCGGTCGGCGGCGGCGCGGGCTTCCGCGGTGATCTCCGCGCCGGCCAGCATCCGCGCGATTTCCTCGCGGCGGTGGTCGGCGGCGAGTGCGTTGACGCGGGTGGCGACGCGCTTGCCCTTGTCCATCGCATCCTTGGAAATCAACAAATGATGGCTGGCGCGGGCGGCGACCTGCGGCGCGTGCGTCACCGCCATCACCTGGACCTTGCCGGCAAGCCGCGCCAGGCGGGCACCGATCGCGTCCGCGACCGCACCGCCGACGCCGGTATCGATTTCGTCGAACACCAGCGTGGGCGCCGAGCCGCGATCGGACAGCACCACCTTGAGCGCCAGCAAAAAGCGCGACAGCTCGCCGCCGGAGGCGACCTTCATCATCGGCCCCGGTTTGGTGCCGGGATTGGTCTGGACCCAGAACTCGACGCGGTCGATGCCCTGCGGGCCCGGTGAATTGGCGTCGGTTTCGACCTGCGCCATGAATTTGGCGCGCTCGAGTTTCAGCGGCGCCAGTTCGGCGTTGACGGCCTTGTTGAGCTTTTCCGACGATTTGGTGCGGGCGGCGGAGAGTTTGGTTGCTGCCGCGGCATAGCGCTTGTCGGCTTCATCGGCGGCGGCTTCCAGCTTCTTCAGTTGGTCCGCGCCGGCATCGATCAGCGCGACGTCGGAGGCATATTTCGCGGCCAGCGCGGCCAACCCCTCGACCGGTGTCGAATATTTGCGCGATGCGGCGCGGAGCGCGAACAGGCGCTCCTCGATCCGCTCCAGCTCGGCCGGATCGAAATCGGCGGCAATCAGCGCGGCGCTGAGATGCTGATCGGCCTCCTCCAGCGCGTTGATCGCGATATCGATCGCCTTGACCGCGGGCTCGACCAGCGACGGCGAATTGGCGGCACGGCGTTCCAGCCGCCGCACCGCGGCCGCCAGCGCCGGCACCGGCGAATGGTTGCCGCCGACGGCCTCCTGCGCCTCGCGCAGGTCGCTGGCGATCTTTTCGCCCTGCATCATCGTGGTGCGGCGTTCGGCGAGCTCGGTTTCCTCGCCTTCCCTGGGCCGCAGCGCCTTCAATTCGTCGGAGGCGTGGCGGAGGTAATCGGCTTCGCGGGCGGCGCGCTCCATGCCGGCGCGGTGCGCGTCGAGCGCATTGTCGGCGGTGCGCCTGAGATCCCACAGCACCTCCAGCGCGGCGACGTCTTTTTCGAGCCCAGCGAAGGCGTCGAGCAGCTGCCGGTGGGTCGAGGCGTCGACCAGCGCGCGTTCGTCGTGCTGGCCGTGGATCTCGACCAGCGCGGCACCGACGGCTTTGAGCGTCTGCACGCTGATCGACTGGTCGTTGATGAAGGCGCGGGTGCGCCCGTCGGCGAGCTGCACGCGGCGCAGGATCATCTCGCCGGTGTCATCGAGACCGTTTTCGGAAAGGATCTTTGCGGCCGGATGGCCCTTGGGCACATCGAAGGTGGCGGTGACCTGGCCCTGCTCCACGCCATGGCGGACCAGCCCGGCGTCGCCGCGGCCGCCGAGCGCCAGCGCGAAAGCATCGAGCAGGATGGATTTGCCCGCGCCGGTTTCACCGGTCAGCACCGCGAGGCCACGGGAAAACTCGATATCGAGCCGTTCGATCAGGACGATGTCACGGATCGACAGACGCGCCAGCATGCGAACTAAATTCCCATAGCGTTTTCACGCGAAGTGGGTACCGGTTCGCATGAAGAAAACGCGTCGAATCAAAGACTAGAGCCCGGTTCTGATTTAATCAGAACCGATGGCTCTAGCCGAGACCCATCTTCTTGAAGGCCCTGGAAATATAGGACCCCTGATTCTCGCTCGGCTCGAGACCGCCGGACTTTACTAGATTATAGGCGTCCTTGTACCAGCGGCTGTCAGGAAAATTGTGCCCAAGGACGGCGGCGGCGGTCTGCGCCTCGCCGACGATGCCGATCGCTATGTAGCCCTCGGTGAGGCGAAACAGCGCTTCCTCGACATGGCGGGTGGTCTGATAGCGGGTGACCACGGTCTTGAAGCGGTTGATCGCCGCGGTGTAGTCGCGCTTTTTCATGTAATAGCGGCCGACATCCATCTCCTTGCCGGCAAGCTGGTCACGCCCGCCTTCGAGCTTGGCCTTGGCGCTGGTGGCGTATTCCGAGGTCGGATATTTGCGAATCACCTCTTCGAGCGCGGCGATCGCCTTTTCGGTGCGCCCCTGATCGCGCGAAATATCCGGGATCTGGTCATAATGCGAAGCGGCGATCAGGTATTGCGCGTAGGCGGCGTCGGGGCTGCCCGGATGCAGCGTGACGTAACGGGTCGCCGCGCCAATGCAGCCGTCATAGTCGCCGGCTGAGTAGAACGAGTATGCCGACATCAGCAGCGATTTGCGCGCATAGTCGGAATAGGGATGCTGCCGGTCGACCTCTTCGAATTTCTTCGTCGCCGCCTTCGCATCCTTGCGCTGGTTCATCAGGTACAAGCCCTCATTGTAGAGCTTGTCCGCGGGCTCCTCGATGAAGGTGTCGTCCTTGGCGGTAAACTTGTCCCACAGCGAACCGGTGCCGCATCCGCTCAAGGGGACGGCCAGCGCGATCAGGCCCGCCGCCAGCCGGAGCGACCGGGCTGCCTGATGAAGGCCGGAAAGTTTGCGTGATTCGAGCGTCATACGCTGTGCCGACATGGAATGTGAGACCTGACGCCTTTAACGCAGTTGGTAGCTACGCAGTTGGTAGCGGTGCGGTTGGTGGTTGAGCCCGTCCATCCATGAACCGCGATCATGAACGCAATATTCCCCGTGCCCCAATATCCCGTAGCGCCAACATTTGCAGCGCCCCGTCTTGCAACCGCGGGCCTATCTAGCCGAAAAATGGTCCTTAACCAACCGAATACGCAGGCATTTCGCCCGGATTAAGGCGGCAGGACATCATCGTTACCAATTGTGGTTACTACGGAAATCGGGATGGAAGCCGGAAAGCCGGCTTCAGGACGTTTCGAAATCGAAAGTCAGGACATTTCGAAAACGAAAGTCAGGACACGTCCGGGCCATAGGCCGGGGCGACCATACCGCCGACCATGCCGGCGCCGGCTTCGACGCGGGGGCGGCGTGCCGGTTCGGCCTCGACCACCCGCCAGGCGCTGCGATCGGCCATCAGGGCCGTCAGCACCGCGTGGTTGAGCTTGTGGCCGCCACGGGACGATCGGTAGGCGCCGAGCAGCGGCAGGCCGGCCAGCGCGAGATCGCCGATCACGTCCAGCACCTTGTGGCGGGCGCATTCGTCGCTGTAGCGCAGGCCTTCGGTGTTGAGCAGACGGGTCTCGTCGAACACCACCGAATTCTCAAAAGACGCGCCGAGCGCGAAACCGGCGCTCCAGAGCCGCGCCACGTCATTCATGCAGCCGAAGGTCCGGGCGCGGGAAATCTCGCGGCGGAAGCTTTCGGGGTTCAGATCGAGCGAATAGCTCTGGCGGCCGATCACCGGATTGGCGAAGTCGATCTCGACCTCGGCGCGGAAACCGTTGGCGTGGGGGCGCAGCTCGCCAAAGGAATCACCGAGCGAGACCTGCACCGGCTTCAGCACCTGGATGAAGCGGCGCGCGGCGGATTGCGTCACGATGCCTGCCTGATCGATGGCGGCAACGAAGGCAGCCGCGCTGCCGTCCATGATCGGAACTTCCGGGCCGTCGACTTCGATGGTGGCGTTATCGACACCCATGCCCCGCAGCGCAGCAAGCACATGCTCGGCGGTGGAAACCAGCGGGCCCTGGCGGTCGCCGAGTACGGTCGCAAAGTCGGTGGCAATCACGGATTCCGCGATCGCGGGAACTTCGCGGTCGGCATCGTCAAGACCGGTGCGGACAAAAATAAAACCTGCGTCGACAGGCGCAGGTCCGATGGTCAGATTTACCGGTATACCGGAATGAACGCCGACACCTGTCACGGTGGCTTGCGACCGAAGCGTTGTCTGACGGCTGAACTTCATTCGATAATCGCCCACTACCGACTTTACCAAAAGACAGGAACTGTTCGCTTTCGCGCCGAATCTGCTTCCGGTATCCCCAAGTCACGGCAGACCATAGTCACTGCCCCCTCGCGCACAACTCACGCTTTTTTACCGATTGTTACCCTATCTCTGCCGCATTCACGCCAAGGCTTAACCAAATTCCGGCGCGGTCCGGCCTCGTTCCGATGGCCGCATCAGATCACGTAATTCATAATTAATCATTTAATATCAGTGGCTTGATGACAAAGCTGTGACGCCTCGCACGGCTAAGAAAAAGGCCCCGGCTGGTTCCGCCGGGGCCTTTTGGGTTGCCTGAATTGTAACAAAACCTCAGTTGGACTGCCGCCGGAGGAAGGCCGGGATATCAAGATGGTCGTCGCCCTGTGGCGCGGCTGCAACAGGTGCGGGGCGACCATGGACGTCCAGACCCTGCGGCGCCGGACGGCGGGCATACTCCGATACCGGCTCGTTACCCATCTGCTGAGCGACGGAACGCTGCGGCTTGCGCTCGGGGAGCGGCGCCATCGCCGGACCGGAGGCGCGGGCCGCGATCGGCGGCTCGCTCTCTTCGTCGCGGCGGCCGAGGCCGACATTGGCCAGGCGCTGCAGCAGCGACAACCGGGTCTTCTGCGGATGCTCTTCTTCCTGCTCGCCGCGGGCCTGCCGGATTTCGGCCTGGGCCGGCATCGGAAGGTCCTCGAACTTGGGCATCCGCGGGCTGCGGGCGGGCGGACGTTCGGCCGCCTGCGGGATGAAGGTCTCCGGCAGCATAGCCTGCGCTTCCGGCTCGGCGCGGGCCGCCTCGTTATGATCGGGGAACAGCGTCGGCTTCTGGGCAATCGGGCGAACCGTGACGTCGCCATAGGAGCCGGGCTGCAACGGCGCCTGGGCCTGCGGCACTTCCGGGGCGACGGCCGCGGCAATGGCGGCGAGCGCGGCACGCTCGACGCTGTTGGACGCGCGCTGCTGCGGGGCGGCGGCGGGAACCGGGGGTGGCGCGGCCTGCTGGGCGGGCGCCTCGAGCTTCTGGGCGCGGTCCGCAAGGCGCTGGTTGTCAGCACGCAGCCGTGCGGTGAGATCGGCCAGACGGGTGTCCGGCGTCGAGGCGGGCGCGTTGGTCACGACAGCGGCGGGCGCTGCCGCGTTGCGCGCGATCAGCGCCTGCTCGATGCCGGTGGCGACGACGGAGACGCGGATGACGCCGTCGAGGTTTTCGTCGAAGGTCGCGCCGACGATGATGTTGGCGTCCTGGTCGACTTCCTCGCGGATGCGGGTGGCGGCTTCGTCGACTTCGAACAGGGTCAGGTCCTTGCCGCCGGTGATCGAGATCAACAGGCCGCGGGCACCCTTCATCGACGAGTCGTCGATCAGCGGATTGGCGATCGCAGCTTCGGCCGCGGTCAGCGCGCGCTTCTCGCCGGTGGCTTCGCCGGTGCCCATCATCGCCTTGCCCATTTCCCGCATCACGGCGCGGACGTCGGCGAAGTCGAGGTTGATGAGGCCTTCCTTGACCATCAGGTCGGTGATGCAGGCGACGCCCGAGTAGAGCACCTGGTCAGCCATCGCGAAGGCGTCGGCGAAGGTGGTCTTTTCGTTGGCGACCCGGAACAGGTTCTGGTTCGGGATGATCAGGAGCGTGTCGACCACCTTGTGCAGCTCGGAAATGCCCGATTCGGCGGTGCGCATGCGGCGCTGGCCTTCGAAGTGGAACGGCTTTGTCACCACGCCGACGGTGAGGATGCCCATCTCGCGCGCGGTCTTGGCGATCACGGGGGCTGCACCGGTGCCGGTACCGCCGCCCATGCCGGCGGTGACGAACACCATGTTGGCGCCGGTCAGATGATCGCGAAGCTCGTCGATGACCTCTTGCGCGGCGGCCGCACCGACATCGGGCTGCGATCCGGCACCCAGGCCCTGGGTCACTTGCGTGCCCATCTGCACGATGCGCTGGGCCTTGGACATGGTGAGCGCCTGCGCATCGGTATTGGCGACGACGAAATCGACGCCCTGCAACCCGGCAGTGATCATGTTGTTGACGGCATTGCCGCCTGCTCCACCGACGCCGAAGACGGTGATCCGCGGTTTCAGCTCGCTGATGTCAGGGGGTGTCAGATTGAGTGCCATGGTTGCCTCTCGATTATTACGCGCGCGTTGGTTCGCCCCGGCCGACGGCCGCGGGAGTGGGTGCAGGAGTTGGTGAATGTGAATGTCGTTTGGTATGAAAACCGGTCATCAGAAGCCCTCTCGCAGCCATCGTCCGACCCTTCCGAAATAGCCGTCAGTCCCTGTCCTGAGCTGCCGCGTATGCCGCGGTTCGACGTGTTCGAGGTGTGCGTATTGCGGATAGACCAGGAGACCCGCCGGCACCGCGAACGAGGCGCTCTTGGCCTCATTGGGCAGCCGGCCGAAGCCGAGCGGGCGGCCGATCCGGACCGGCCGGTTGAGAATACGGGTGGCAAGCTCGACGGTACCGGTGAGCTGGGACGCGCCGCCGCTCAGGACAACCCGCGCCCGCGGCTCTGCCGCAAAGGGGGAATCCGCGAGCCGGTCCCGGACCATTTCAAAGATCTCCTCGGCGCGATGCCGGACGATGTTCGCGATCGTGGCGCGCGAGACGATCTGCGGCGCATCGCGCTCGTCATCGCCTGCGGTGGGTACGGACATCAACTCGCGCGCGTCTGACCCGCCGGTCAGCACGGTGCCGTATAAGGTCTTGATTCGCTCGGCATCCGCAATGCATGCGCCGACGCCGCGTGCAAGATCCATCGTCATGTGTTGCCCGCCGACCGCAAAGCCGGAGGCGTGCACAAAGCGTCCGGCCGAATAGGTCGCGATCGTGGTCGATCCGGCGCCCATCTCGACCACGGCGGCGCCGATGTCGGCTTCATCGTCGGTGAGGACCGAAAGGCCCGCCACATAAGGACTTGCGGCCATGGCCTCGACGTTGAGATGGCAGCGCTCGACCACCAGCATCAGGTTCTTGGCCACCGTGGCATCCGCCGTCACGACGTTCATGTCGACGCCGAACTGCCGCGCCACCATGCCGCGGGGATCGCGGATGCCCTTGACGCCATCCAGCGTGTAGCTGACCGGCAGCGCGTGCAGCACGGTGCGGCCTTCGCCGGTGGCGTGGCGCATGCCGGTGGACGTCACGCGGGTGACATCGTCAGAGGTGACCGAGCCGCCCCTGATATCTGCGGCGGCTTCGACCAGCTGGCCCTGCAGCCGGCCGCCAGAGACCGACAGCAAAACGGATTCGACGCGGACCTTGGCCATGCGTTCGGCCAGCGCCACCGCCTGGCGCACGGCCTGTTCGCATTCGGCCAGATCGACCACCGCGCCGGCCTTGACGCCGCGCGACTGGATCTGGCTGTAACCGATCAGCTCGACCGCGTGGCTGCGGCCGCGCAGGGCCTCGTTCGGCGGCGACGGCTTCAGCCGCGCGATCATGCAGGCGATCTTGCTGGTGCCGATGTCGAGCGAGGCCACCAGCGCGGTGCGCTTCTGCGCCATCGGCCGCGTCTTCGGGGTCTGGTTGCGATCGAGGCCGGTCATGCTGCGTCACCGGCTTTTTTCTTGGGCTTCTTGTCCTTGAACAGTTCCTCGCGGGCCTTCGCCGCGTCTTCGGACAACAGCACCGTCAACCGGTCCGGCAGGCGCATGTCGACCGCGACGATGTCGCGGGAGAACAGCCTGTCCTCCTTGTCGAGCTTGCTCAGCAGCGCCAGCGCATTGCCGACGTCGTGTTCCGGCAGGCGGATATCGAGACCGTCCTTGAGGCGCAGGTTCCAGCGCCGCTCGCCGACATAGATCGCAGCCTTGGTCACGCTGCGGACCTGCGGATAGCGATCCAGCAGCGCCAGGAAGTCCCGCGCCTTCTCGGCGGCGCCCTTGCCCACCACCAGCGGCAGCGAGATGAAGCGCCGCGACATATAGGGTTCGAGCACCGCGCCATCCTCGGCGATGACGGACAGCCGGCCGTCCTGCTGCCACAACGCGAACGCGGTACGCTCGACGATGTCGATCTGCAGCCGGCCGGGATAAAGCTTCAGAATCGCGGCGTCCGATATCCAGGGATTGGTCTTGAGCTTGTCGCGCACGGTGGCGGCATCGAGGAACAGCAGCGAGGAGCGGCCGTTGACGCCGCCGATCGCGAGCACTTCATCTTGGCTCAGCTGCTTGCGGCCGTTGATGGCCACCTCGGTGATGCGGAAGCCGGCCGAATTCGCCAGCGCGTTGCGGGTATCGCTGAGCGCACCGACGAACTCGTCGACATGGCCGCCCTTGACGACACCAAGCGAGGCGCTGCCGAGCAGCATCAGCACGGTCAGGGCGACGCCGGCACGGTTCGGCAGGTAACGTTCGAGCCACAGGATCAGGCGGTTCGGCGGTTCGCGGTCGATCACCCGCTTCGCCCGCACGCGGGCGCGCAGGCCCAGCCGCTCGCGCAACAGCACGACCGCTCCGATGGCGGCGGCTTTCAGGTCAGCTTGGGGCCCCAGCGATCGCAGCGATCGAGCGAGGCGTCCTGCACCATCCATTGCACGAGCTCGTCAAAAAGTTGTTCCCGCAAAAAGGCTTGCGGGCTCTGGCGCACGTGATGTCTCGGTGATGCCGGGCTGGGCTCAAGACCTCGGTTGTGAGGAGGCCATTTTTCCCTCGATGCGATCGTCGAAGCGGAAATCCGCAACAGCTTACGCCCCGGCAGCCAAGCGCCACATGCGCCGCCAGCGTTAACCTTCGGACTTCCTGGTAAACAAAGGGTAAATGTGACCGGTCAGGGGCGTGTTTTGCGCAGCCTTGTGAGTAGTTTGCCGGGCATTGGTTAGGATTTTAGTAATATTTCATCCGGACCGGGCGGGTTCCCTCAACCAGCACGTTAACCCGGCGAATCACCCCCGCCTCTGAAGGCGTTGCTCGGCCAGTACGACCTGGTCGCGCAGGAAATCGGAAAAATCGATTCCCTGGGCCTTCAGCGCCTTCGGATACAGCGAGGCGGCGGTCAGTCCCGGCAAAGTGTTGGTTTCGAGATAGACCAGCCCCTTGGCCGAGACGATGAAATCGCTCCGGGAATAGCCGCTGCAGGACAGTGCTCGGTGCGCCCGGTGCGCCTGGTCCATCAGGTCGGCAGTAATCGCGGGCGAAAACCGGCCCGGGCAGATCTCCTGGGTCGATTTGAGCAGGTATTTTGCCGTGTAATCGAACGCGCCCTCGCCCGGGATGATTTCGACCGGCGGCAGCGGCATGATGGTGCCGTCGGATCGCTCCAACACGCCGCAGGTGGCTTCGACGCCGGAAACGAATGCCTCGATCAGATATTCCTCGGATTTGGCGGCGTTGCGGACCGCGACGAGGTCCTGCTTGGCGTTGACGAAGATCAGGCCGTAGCTCGATCCGTCCCGCGCCGGCTTCGCAATCAGCTTGCCGTATTCGGCGAACGCGGCATCGATATCGTCGAGCGCGATGCCTACCGGCGTCTCCACGCCCGCAATCGCCGCAAAGCGCTTGGCCGCGGTCTTGTCGAAGGCCAGATTTGAAGACGCCGAGCCGGACCCGGTGAAGGGAATGCCGCGCATTTCGCACATCGCCTGCAGTTCGCCATTCTCCGCCCGGCCCCCGTGCAGGCCGAGCACCAGCACGCGATCTTCGGCTTTCGCTTTATCGAGCGCCGCTTCCAGCGCGATGCCGCGATTGCCCGGATCGAATTCGTCCTCGAACGGCCGCTGTTGATTGAGCAGGGCTTCCGACGTCACCTCGTGCACAGTGTCGGCGACGTGCCAGAACCACAGATCCGCCTCCGGCAAGGCACGATGCAGCGCCTGCGCGCTCGCTACCGAAACCAGCCGCTCCTTGTTGGTGCCGCCGAAGAGAATGGTAATCCGCATCAGCCTTGTCCGATTCCGATCCGCTTGATTTCCCAGTGTAACTCGATTCCGGAGTTTTCCTTAACCCGCGCACGCACGGTTTCACCCAGCGTTTCAATGTCATGCCCGGTCGCGTTGCCAGTGTTGATCAGGAAGTTGCAGTGCATTTCCGACACCTGCGCGCCGCCGACGCGCAAGCCGCGGCAGCCGGCGGCGTCGATCAGCTTCCAGGCGCTGTTGCCGGGCGGGTTCTTGAAGGTCGAACCGCCAGTCTTTTCGCGGATCGGCTGCGCGGTCTCGCGATGGGTCTGCACTTCCTCCATCCGCGCGCGAATGGTTTCAGGCGCGGCAATGGCGCCGCGGAAACGCGCCGAGGTGAAGATGATGGAAGGATCGACGCCGCTGTTGCGATAGACGAACTTCATGTCGGCATTGCTGAAGCTGTGCTTCGTGCCGTCGCGGCCGATGCCGGTGGCCTCGATCAGGACGTCCTTGGTCTCGCTACCATTGGCGCCGGCATTCATGCGCAGCGCGCCGCCGATCGTGCCGGGAATGCCAAACAGGAATTCCATGCCGCCGATATTGGCCGTCGCCGCGGTTTCCGCCACGCGCTTGTCGAGCGCGGCGGTGCCTGCGATCACGACGTCGCCCTCGGCACGCGTCTCGCCGAACGCGCGCGGCGACAACCGGATCACGACGCCGGGAATGCCGCCATCGCGCACGATCAGGTTGGAGCCGACGCCGACGACATAGACCGGCAATTCCTGCGGCAGTTTTTTCAGGAAGTACGCGAGATCATCTTCATCCGACGGCGTGAACAGCACCTGCGCCGGACCGCCGACGCGAAACCAGGTGAGTTCGGCGAGCGACTGATTCGCCAGCAGCCGCCCGCGCAAGTCGGGCATTGCGGTTTTGAGATCGGGGGTGATGTCGGGGAAGGTCAACGGAGTTCTCTCGGCTCGTCATGGCCGGGCTTGTCCCGACGATCACACAGTAAAGACGTGGATGGCCGGGACAAGCCCGGCCATGACGGAGTTGGAGGTGATACGCCCCTCACCCCAGCGCCTTCAATTCGCCGGGCAGCGCATAGGCCCATTGCGTGATGTTGCCGGCGCCGAGGCAGACGACGTAGTCGCCGTTATCAGCGATGCCGCTGATCACCTTGGCGAGTTCGGACGAATTTTGCAGCGGAATGACTTCGCGATGGCCGTGTGCGCGCAGGCCGAGCACGAAATGGTCGCGATCGATTCCCTCGATCGGCGCCTCGCCGGCCGGATAGACTTCGGCGACGACGACCGCATCGGCGTCGTTGAAGCAGGTACAAAATTCCTCGAACAGCGATTGCAGCCGGGTGAAGCGATGCGGCTGCACCACGGCGACGATCTTGCCGTTGGTGGATTCGCGCGCCGCCTTCAGCACCGCTGCGATCTCGACCGGGTGATGGCCGTAATCGTCGATGATGGTGACACCGTTCCATTCGCCGGTCTTGGTAAAGCGCCGCTTGACGCCGCCAAAGCCCGCCATCGCCTTGCGGATCACCTCGCCGGAAATGCCGAGTTCATGCGCCACCGCGATCGCCGCCGTTGCATTCGATGCGTTGTGGCGTCCCGGCATCGGCAGCATGATGTCGGATATCTCGTGGGTCGCGCCGGTCTTGCGGTTGCGGAACGCGACCTTGAATCTCGAGCCGCTGCCCATCGGCGTCAGATCGACCAGCCGCACATCGGCCTGCGGGTTCTCGCCATAGGTGATGATGCGGCGATCCTCGATCTTGCCGACGAGGGTCTGCACCACGGGATGATCGGTGCACATCACGGCAAAGCCGTAGAACGGCACGTTCTCGACGAAATTGCGGAATGCCTCCTGGATCGCCTCGAAAGTGTTGAAGTGATCGAGATGTTCGGGATCGATGTTAGTGACGATCACGACATCGGACGGCAGCTTCAGGAACGTGCCGTCGCTCTCGTCGGCCTCCACCACCATCCAGTCGCCCGCGCCCAATCGCGCATTGGAGCCATAGGCATTGATGATGCCGCCATTGATCACGGTCGGATCGAGGTCACCGGCGTCGAGCAGCGTCGCGACCATCGTCGTCGTCGTGGTCTTGCCATGGGTGCCGGCGATTGCGACGCAGCTTTTCAGCCGCATCAGTTCGGCGAGCATTTCGGCGCGGCGCACCACGGGAATGCGCTGGGCACGCGCCGCCATCAGTTCGGGATTGTCGCGCTTGATCGCGGTCGAGACCACGACAACGTCGGCGCCGTCGACATTCTCCGCCTTGTGGCCGACCGAAACGGTGATGCCCTTGTCGCGCAGCCGCGTGACGTTGCCGCTTTCGGAGGCGTCCGAACCTTGCACGGTATAGCCGAGATTGCTCAGGACTTCGGCGATGCCGCTCATGCCGATGCCGCCGATCCCGACGAAGTGGATGGGTCCGATCTCGCGCGGCAGTCTCATGTCTGTCTCGTATGTTCCCGTCATGCCCGGGCTCGTCCCGGGCGTCCACGACTTCTACGTCACTTCATGCAAGACGTGGATGCGTAGGCACTCGGTATACCGAGTGCCGTTCTTTTTTAAAGGGTCAAGTCGGATATATCCGAATTGACATGACAAGCCCGGCCATGACGCAAAAACAATGAAAATCGACCATTGCGGCCTAGATTCCGGCAACTTTCTGCACCAGATCGGCCAGCCGCTCGGCAGCGTCCAGCCTGCCCACGGTGCGGGAGGCGGCGGCCATCTCGGTCAGCTTCGCCGGCTCGGCGGCGAATGCGGAAATTTCGGAAGCCAGCCGGTCCTGCGTGAACTCCGCCTGCGCGATGCGCAGCGCGCCGCCCACCTTGGCCAGCACGCCGGCATTGGCGAACTGATCCTGATCGATCGCGCCGGGCAGCGGCACCAGGATCGAGGGCCGGCCGATCGCGGCGAGCTCGGCCACCGTGCCGGCGCCGGAGCGCGACACCACCAGATGGCTGGAAGCCAGCCGCGCCGGCAAGTCCGTGAAGAACGGCGCCAGCTCGGCGCTGATCTTGAGCCGGTCATAGACCGCGCGCACCCGCGCCATATCCTCTTCGCGCACCTGTTGCGTCAGGATCAGCCGGCTCCACAGCACCGGCTCCAGCCGTTCGATCGCCGGTGGCACGATGTCGCTCATCACGCGCGCGCCCTGGCTGCCGCCGACCACCAGCAACCGAAGCGGCCCGTTCGCCTCGGGCGAGGCAAAGGGTATCGCGGCGGCGGCCAGGATCGCCGGACGCATCGGCGTGCCGACCGTCGTTGCCTTGCCAGCCAGCGCCGGATCGCGATCGAGCACGCCCGGCAGCGAGGTCGCGATCGCGTTGACTCGGCTGGAGAGAAACCGGTTGGCGCGGCCGAGCACCGCGTTGGCGTCGTGAATGAGGCTGGGCACGCCGAGCAATCTGGCCGCCATCAGCGGCGGCAGCGTCGGATAGCCGCCGAAGCCGATCACGGCTGATGGCTTCAGCCGCCGCACCAGATTGAGCGCGATGAGACCGCCATAGCCGAGCATGACAGCGGTGCGCGCCAGCGAGATCGGATTGCGGCCACGCACGGTCTCGCTCGGCACCACGTCGATATTGTCATTGACCCTGGAGAACAGGCCGCTGTAGCGCAGCGCGCGGGCGTCGGTCGCGAGCCGCACGCGAAAACCGCGTTTGATCAGCTCGACGCCGAGCGCTTCGGCCGGAAACAAATGGCCGCCGGTACCGCCGGCCGCGAGGAGGATGAGGGGCGAAGTATTCATGGGGAATTCTTCTATAGCCAATCAGGCGTCATTGCGAGCCACCGGGTCGCGCGAATGCGCGCCCGATGACAGGCCCCGCGAAGCAATCCATAGCGCGGCATAACGGATGGGTGGATTGCTTCGCTGCGCTCGCAATGACGGGTTGGATTTACCTCGCCGTCATGCGTAGCTGCGCACCGAGTTGGCATTGTTCTGCGACTCGATCTCGGTGCGCGGGCGCTGCCGCGTCAGCGCCAGCATCATGCCGACGCCGTAGGCCAGCGAGATGATCGAGGAGCCGCCATAGGAGATGAACGGCAGCGTCATGCCCTTGGCAGGGATCAGCTGCAGATTGACCGCCATGTTGATCGCGGCCTGCACGCCGAACAGGATGGCGAGGCCGGAAGCGGCAAACCGGGAGAACATGTCCTCGCTGGCATAGGCGCGCAGCAAGGTCCGGATCACGATAAAGGCGAACAATGCGACCAGCGCCAGGCAGAGGATGATGCCGAACTCTTCCGCCGCCACCGCGAACACGAAATCGGTGTGGCTGTCCGGCAGGCTGCGCTTGGCGATGCCTTCGCCGGGCCCGAGCCCGAACCAGCCGCCATTCCAGAATGCATCCATCGCCATGTCGAGCTGGAACGTATCGCCCGAGCCGGGATTCATGAATCGTTTGATGCGGTGCGCGACGTGCGGCACCAGCAGATAGGCGCCGAACAATCCGGCTGCGGCGGCGCCGGCAAGACCGACCACCCAGATCATCCGCATGCCCGCGATGAAGAACAGCGCGCCCCACACCATCAGGACCAGCATGGTCTGTCCGAAATCCGGCTCCATCACCAGGAGCGACACCAGCATCAACAGCAGCACCATCGCCATCGAAGTCGCCGGCATCTCCGGACGTTTGGTCGATTCTGCAAACAGCCACGCCGCGATCACGACAAAAGCCGGCTTGGCGGATTCCGAGGCCTGGATGTTGACGCCGAGCAACGTGATCCAGCGCCGCGAACCCTTGACCTCGGCACCGAACATCAGCGTCGCCACGATCAGCACGATCGAGACCGCAAATACCAGCAGCGCCCCACGGCGGATGTTCTTCGGGGACATGAAGGATACCCCGATCAGCACGATGAAGGACGGCAGCAGGAACATCACGTGCCGGTTGAAGAAGTGGAAGGGATCGAGCCCGATCCTTGTCGCCACCGGCGGGCTCGCCGCCAGCGACAGGATGAGGCCGCCCACGACCAGCGCGATGATCGCCGCGAGCAGCAGTCTATCCACGGTCCACCACCATTCCGAGAACGGGGTGCGTTGGTCACGGGCGAGCATGGGCGTCCCCAAATGGCAGAGGTAACGTCCATTGGTGGCGGAGGATGGTTTCCAAGGAGTTAATGAGGTCCGTCAAATTTTCGGTTTCACCAATTGCGCCCTTGGCTTTAGGGTAAGCTCCAATCACAAGGCTTGGGAGGAACCATGCGTTCTCTTACCGCTATCGTCGTGGCATCGCTGTTGGTCGCATCACTTCAGACGGCATCCGCCAAGGATGAAAACTGGGTGGTGTCATGGACCGGTTCGGTCCAAGGACCCTACCCCGTCGGCAACCCGTCCGCCCAGCCCGACCAGAAATTTGCGTTCCCCGATCCTGCGGCCGGCGCGCGGGATCAGACCTTTCGCCTGATCGTGCGGCCCGATCTGTGGGGCCGTCAGGCCCGGCTTCGTTTCAGCAATGCGTTCGGCACCAGGCCCGTGACGTTCGACGGCGTTTGTGCCGGCCTGCAATTGAGCAGTGCTGCGCTGCTCCGCGGCTCCAATCGCCTGGTGACGTTTGGCGGCAAGACTTCCGTCACCGTCCAGCCCGGCGATTCGGTCTGGAGCGACGCCATCACGCTGCCGTTCGGAGGACAGCCCGACCAGCTCGCCGGCCGCCGCCTCGCGGTCAGCTTTCACATCCCAGGTGAGAGCGGTCCGATGACCTGGCACGCCAAAGCGCTGACGACGTCTTACGTCACCGCACCCGGTGCCGGATCCAAGGGCACGTTGGAGGACGAGGCAGCATTTCCGTATACGACCGCGTCGTGGTTCTTCCTCGATGCGATCGAGATGACGGCACCGACCGACGCCTTCGCCATCATGGCGTTCGGCGATTCCATCACCGACGGCACCGCGTCGACGATGAACGGCGACGACCGCTGGCCCAACGTGCTGTCGCGCCGCCTCAAGGCGATCCATGGCAACAAGGTCGCGGTGGTGAACGGCGGCATCGGCGGCAACCAGATCGCCGGGCCGGCCGAATACGGTCCCGGCAAACCGTTTCCCGGCGGTCCGGCCTCCGGACAGCGGCTCGAGCGCGACGTGCTGACGCTGTCGGGCATCTCCAGCCTGATCTGGCTGGAAGGCATCAACGATTTCAGCAAGAACGGAAACGCCGAAAGCGACAAGGTGATCGCCGCCATGAAGGACGGTGTCGCTCGTTTGCGCGCGAAATGGCCGCAGGTTCGAATCTTCGGCGCCACCGTGACGACAGCATTGGGCAGTTCCAGTGCGGCGCATGGTTTCGCCGAACAGGACACCAAGCGAAAGGCGCTGAACGACTTCATCCGCACGTCAGGCACATTCGACGGCGTGATCGATTTCGACAAGGCGACCCTCGATCCGCAATCGGGCGGCCTCAAGGTAGAATTCGTCCCCGACAGCACCACCGGCGGCGCCGGCGACAAGCTGCATCCCAATCGCACGGGTTATCTGGCGATGGGCCAGGCGATCGATCTGGACTTGTTCAAGCCGGTGCACGCGCGTCGGAGTGCGAAGAAGTAGGATGGGTTGAGCGACCGCATCCGCCGAAGCGCAACCTGGCAAAGGTGGGAGCGAAACCCATCGAGGCAATAACGACACGTGATGGGTTTCGCGAAGAGCTCAACCCATCCTACATCGTCACACCACCGGCTTCACACCCGGCATCGCCGTGACGAGATCGCGGAACCTGGCACCGCGGATTTCGAAGTTGCGGTACTGGTCGAACGAGGCGCAGGCCGGCGACAGCAGCACGACGGGGTCGGTGAGGCCCGAGGCTTCGGCGTCGCGCGCGGCGCTGGCGACGGCGACGTCGAGCGTCTGCGAAATCTCGTGCGGCACGCGGGTCCCGAGCGTGCCGGAAAACTCCTGCGCGGCTTCGCCGATCAAATAGGCTTTGCGGATGCGCGGGAAATATTCGGTCAGGCCGCTAATGCCGCCGAGTTTCGGCTTGCCGCCGGCGATCCAGAAAATATCAGCGAAGGACGACAGCGCATGCGCTGCCGCGTCCGCATTGGTACCCTTGGAATCGTTGACGAACAGCACGTTGCCGAGGCGGCCGACCTGCTCCATGCGGTGCGCGAGACCGGGAAAACTGCGCAGGCCGTTCTGCAGAATGTCGGTCGAGATCCCCATCGCCAGCGCGCAAGCCGAGGCGCACGCCGCATTCTGCGCGTTGTGCAGGCCACGCAATGAGCCGATGCCGCCGAGTTTTGCGATTTCGCTCCGCGCGCCGCCGGAGGCCCGGACGATGGTTTCGCGCTCGACATAGACGCCGTCGGGCAGCGGGTTTTTCACGGAGATGCGCACCACGCGCTTGCCGGCCTGATCGAGCCGGTCGGCGATGTTGCGGCACCAGCCGTCGTCGACGCCGACGATGGAGGTGCCCTGCGGCTGCACGCCGGCAACCAGCCTCGCCTTCACCGCCGCGTAATGTTCCAGCGTGCCGTGGCGATCGATATGGTCTTCGCTGACATTCAGCAAGATGCCGACCGACGGATCGAGCGAGGGCGCCAGATCGATCTGATAGGACGACATCTCGATCACATGCACCCGCCCCATCCGCGGCGGCTCCAGCGACAGGATCGCGGTGCCGATGTTGCCGCCCATCTGGGTGTCGTAACCGGCAACCTTCATCAGATGCGCGATCAGCGCCGTGGTGGTGGATTTGCCGTTGGTGCCGGTGATGGCGACGAACGGCGCATCGGGCGCGTGACGCCTTCGTTCCCTGCAGAACAATTCGATGTCGCCGATCACCTCGACGCCGGCCTGCCGCGCCATCAGCACCGACCAATGCGGCGCCGGATGGGTCAGCGGCGCGCCGGGGGTCAATATCAGCGCGGCGAAATTATCCCAGGGGACGTTGCGCAGGTCAGCGGTGATGAAGCCGTCCTGTGCCGCCCTGGCGACGTTATCGGCGCTGTCGTCGCCGGCAATGACTTCGGCGCCACCCGCCTTCAGCGCGTGGCAGCTCGCGAGCCCGGAGCCGCCGAGGCCGAAGACGGCAACTGTCTTGCCTGCGAAGGAAGTGACCGGAATCAAGTTATCACCGCAGCTTCAGCGTGGAGAGGCCGGCCAGCGCCAGCATCACCGAGATGATCCAGAACCGGATCACGATCTGCGGTTCGGTCCAGCCCTTCTGCTCGAAATGATGATGCAGCGGCGCCATCCGGAACACGCGTTTGCCGGTCAGCTTGAACGACACCACCTGCACGATCACGGAAACCGCTTCCAGCACGAACAGGCCGCCGATCACGGCCAGCACGATCTCGTGTTTGACCGCAACCGCGGTCGCGCCCAGCATGCCGCCGAGCGCGAGCGAGCCGGTGTCGCCCATGAAGATCGAGGCCGGCGGCGCATTGAACCACAGGAATCCCAACCCGGCGCCGAGCACCGCGCCGCACAGCACCGCAAGTTCGCCGGTGCCGGCGACGTATCTGATCTGCAGATAGTCGGAGAAGACAGCATTGCCGGTCAGATAGGCGATCATGCCGAAACTGGCGGCGGCGATCATTACGGGGACGATCGCAAGTCCGTCGAGGCCGTCGGTCAGGTTGACCGCGTTGCCGGCGCCAACGATGACGAAGGCGCCGAAGATCACGAAGAACCAGCCGAAATTGAACACCATGTCCTTCAGGAATGGAATCGCCAGCGAGGTTGAGGTCACGTCGCGCCCGAGCCGCACCAGCGCGTAACAGGCGATCAGCGCGATCACGCCTTCGATGGCGAGACGAAACTTGCCGGCAAAACCGCTATGGGTCTGTTTCGTCACCTTTAGATAATCGTCATAGAAGCCGACGAAGCCGAAGCCGAGGGTCACCGCGAGCACGATCCAGACATAGGGATTGAGCGGGTTGGCCCAGAGCAGCGTCGAGACGACGAGGCCAGACAGGATCATCAGCCCGCCCATCGTCGGCGTGCCCTTTTTGGCGATGATGTGCGAGGCCGGACCATCGGTGCGGATCGGCTGGCCCTTGCCCTGCCGAAGCCTTAAGTGATCGATGATCCAGGGACCGAACAGGAACACGAACAGCGCGCCCGTCACCATCGCCCCGCCGGTGCGGAAGGTGATGTAGCGGAAGACGTTGAGGAGGCCGCGTAAAAACGAGAAAGCGGGGACGGTGTTGGAAAGTTCGATCAGCCAGTAAAACATTCAGTATGCCCTATTGCGGCCTGGTTGCGCCGTCTTGCCGGGTAAGCGCATTGCAAGCGCGTTGACAATCGTTTTCATCCTGGAAACCAAGCAAATCTTGGTCACGATCGCGGCGGCGGTTGCGCGAATCACCACGGAAATCACGAGTGGGTCAGCCCGGCCAGTTTACGCTTTTGCCTGTAAGGCGGCCAGCAGCTTGGGCACAAACTTGTTGACCCAGAACATCTTTTTGCTGCCCTTGACCACCACGACGTCACCGCTTTGCAACAATGCGGCGATTTTCTGCGGCTCCAGCGTGGCGGGGTCGTCGTGCCAGCCGAGGGCGCGATCGGCCGGCAAAAGGTCGTACAGATGGCGCATCAGCGGGCCGACACAATAGACGCCGTCGATGCCGGGCAGGTCCCTGGCCAGCCTGACATGATAGGCGGGCGCGTCGGCGCCGAGCTCCAGCATATCGCCCATGATGGCGATGCGCCGGCCTGACTTGACCGGCCGCGCCTTCAGGCTGTCGAGCGCCGCGACCATGCTGGCCGGATTGCCGTTGAAACTGTCGTCGATCACGGTGACGCCGGCGGCGGTCTGCTCCACCCCGCGCCCGGTCATGATGCCGACCTTGCCGAGTTCCTTGGCCAGCGCCGCCTCATCGAGTTTGGCGGCATGGACCGACGCCAGCGCGGCCAGCGCATTCTGCAGCCGGTGCGGCGCGCCCGGCGTCAGGTCGAACGTTATTTGCTTATCCCCGACCTGTGCCGACACGTCCCAGCTTTCGCCATGCGGGGTGTGCTTCAACGCGAGCACTTCCGAGCCATCGCCGAAGCGGACAAGCTTGCCGTTCCATTCCGGCGCTTCGACGTCGGTCGGCAGCACCAGCACGCCATTTTGCGGGAGGCCCTGCGCGATGCTCACCTTCTCGCGCCGGATCGCCTCCAGGCTGCCGAGCTTTTCCAGATGCACGGGCTGGACGTTGACCACCAGCGCCACGGTCGGCTGCGTCAGCTCGCTGAGCCGTGCGATTTCGCCGGTCTGGTTCATGCCCATTTCCACCACCCACAGCGAGGCGCTCGGGCTGGCATTGCACAGCGTCAGCGGCACGCCCCAGAAATTATTGAAACTGCTCGGGCTGGCATAGGCGGCAGGGTACGCGGCGAGATATTCCTTGGTACTGGTCTTGCCGGCGCTGCCGGTGAGGCCGATCACCGGGCCCTTGAACCGCGCCCGCGCCGCGCGCGCCAATCCCCAGAGACCGTCGATCAGCGTATCCTTGACGATCAGCTGCGGAACACGCACGCCTTCGATCCTGTGCGGCACGATTATCGCCACCGCGCCGGCGGCTTCCGCCTTGTCGGCGAATTCCCAGCCGTCGCGCGCGCTCGCAAAACTCGAAATGAAGCCGCCGCTCGGCGTGCCGCTGAGCGCCACGAACAGGCATCCGGGTTTTACCAGCCGGCTGTCCTGCGTAACGAAATCAATCGCGGTGTCGGGAAACGTACCCGCCAGACCTAAAGCCTGGGCCACTTCGGCAATCGTCCACAATGGCGCAGCGCTCATGTAGTCCTCTCCGCCAGCGCGGCTGCCACCGCGTCGTGATCACTGAACGGTAGCGTCTTGTCGCCGACAATCTGGCCGGTCTCGTGACCCTTGCCGGCGATCAACAGCGCGTCGCCCGGCTGCAGTCCGGCAATCCCGGCCCTGATGGCTTCCGCCCGGTCGCCGATGTCCCGGGCGCCCCTGGCGGCAGCCAGAATGGCGGCGCGGATGCTTGCCGGATTCTCGCTGCGCGGATTGTCGTCGGTGACGATGACGCCGTCGGCGTTCTCGGCCGCGATCGCCCCCATCAGCGGACGCTTGCCGGCGTCGCGGTCGCCGCCGCAGCCGAACACCACCACCAGTTTTCGCTTCGCATAGGGCCGCAGCGCCTGCAGCGCTTTCGCCAGCGCGTCCGGCTTGTGCGCATAGTCGACGAAGATCGGCGCGCCATTATGTTCGCCGACTTGTTCCAGCCGGCCCTTGGCGCCCTCGAGATGTTCGAGGCTGGCGAGCACCGCCGCGGCCTCGCTGCCGGTACCGATCGCCAGCCCCGCCGCGACCAGCGCGTTCTCGATCTGGAATTCGCCGACCAGCGGCAGCTTGATCATATGCCTGCGTCCGCGATGTTCGAGCGTCAGCTTCTGCGCAAAGCCATCGACGACAGCATCGACCAGACGGATGCCCCCGTCCGCACCATCTGCGTTGCGGCCGATCGCGATAATCCGCAGTTTCCGTTCCCGCGCGGCGTCGATCACCTCCAGTGAGCAATCGTGATCGGCCGAGATCACGGCTGCACCATCGGCCACGACGAGATCGCGGAACAGCCGTAGCTTGGCATCAAGGTAATGCGCGACGTCGGGATGATAATCCATGTGGTCGCGCGTCAAATTGGTAAATCCGCCCGCGGCGATGCGCACGCCGTCGAGCCTGTATTGGTCGAGCCCGTGCGAGGAGGCTTCAAAGGCGAGATGGGTGACGCCGTCACCGGCGATCTCGTCGAGCTGGCGATGCAGCGCGATCGGATCCGGCGTCGTCAGCGAGCCGTAGACGGTGCGCTTCGGCGAAACGAGACCAATGGTGCCGATGCTGGCGGAGGCATGGCCGAGCCGTTGCCAGATCTGGCGCGTGAACGCCGCGACCGAGGTTTTTCCGCTCGTGCCCGTGACGGCTGCAATCGTCTGCGGTTGCCTGGGATAGAATTTCGCCGCCGCCAGCGCCAGCGCACGGCGCGGATTTGGCGTCGTGACGAACGGCACGCGGCAATCCCTGGTGGGGTGATCACCCGCGACCGCGACCGCGCCTGCGGCAATGGCTGAATCGACGAAGCGCGAACCATCGGTCTTGCTGCCGGCGAGCGCGAAAAACAGATCGCCCGGCTTTACCGCGCGGCTGTCCACCGCCAGGCCCGTCACGTCGATCGCATCCGCGATCTCGACCGCATCCGCGGTCTCGATCGCTTCCGCCTGCGGCTCGATCGCGGCATCACTGCTGAAGAGGTCGCGAAGTCTCATGGTCTTCCAGTCCGGCGCAGCAAGGGGGGCTGCAAGCTTGATCCGAATGGATCATGCTTGCAGCCTCTTGTTTGAGCATGATCTTTGTCGGAAAACCGGTCTCCACTTTTCCGGATCATGCTGTGATCTAACGCCTTACTGGGTTGTCTTCGATGCCGCAAGAATGAGGCGATCCGAGGTCGGCAGATCGAAGCGTGGTTCGACGCCCAAAAGTGGTCCGATTCGGGCGATCACCTTGCCGCCGGTCGGCACCGTGTTCCAGCCCGAGGTGATGAAACCATGGGTTTCCGGCAGCGCCTTGGGCTCGTCCAGCATGATCAGCAGCTGATATTGCGGGTTGTCGGCCGGGAAGATTGCGGTGAAGGAATTGAGCACCTGCTTCTTGGAATAGCGGCCATTGACCACCTTTTCCGAGGTGCCGGTCTTGCCGCCGATGTAATAGCCCTTCACGTCGGCCTTCTTGGCGGTTCCGATCTCGGCGTTCAGCCGCATCAGATAGCGCATCTTGTCCGACGTTTCGGTCTTGAGCACCTTCTTGCCGATCGCCCTGGCTTCTTCTTCCGAGCGCTTGAGGAAGGTCGGCGGAATCAGGTAGCCGCCGTTGATAACGGCGTTGATGCCCATCACCGCCTGCAGCGGCGCCACCGCGATGCCGTGGCCGAACGAGATGGTGATGGTGTTGAGTTCGCTCCAGCGCTTCGGCAGGATCGGCGACGTGCTTTCGGGCAATTCAGTGCGCAGCCGGTCCATCTGGCCGAGTTTCTTCAGGAACGCCTTGTGGGCCTCGACGCCCTGCCCCAGCGCGATCTTGGCCGCGCCGACGTTCGAGGAGAACGTGAATACTTCCGACAGCGTGATCGAGCGGCCGACCGGATGCGTATCGTGGATGGTGAATTTGCCGTACTTCAGCACACCCCGCCCGTCATACAGCGTGTTGAGATTGGCCTTGCCGGAATCCAGCGCCATCGCCAGCGTCAGCGCCTTGAAGGTCGAGCCCATCTCGAATACGCCGGTGGTCAGGCGGTTGATGCGCTCGGGGTCGTGCGCCTCTTTCGGGTTGTTCGGGTCGAAATCCGGCAACGACACCAGCGCGACGATCTCGCCGGTCCTGACGTTGGAGACCAGGCCGGAAGCGGCCTTGGCCTTGTACTTCTCCTTGGCCTTCAACAATTCGTCGCGCAGCGCGTGCTCGACGCGCAGGTCGATCGACAATTCCACCGGCCGCTGCAGCCGATCGGTGGCAAAGCCGGCGCGGTGCAGGTCGGCCAGCCCGTTATTGTCGAGCCACTTCTCCATCCCGGCGATGCCCTGGTTGTCGATATTGACCAGGCCGATCAGATGCGCGACCGCAGCACCGGTCGGATAGACGCGCTTGTTCTCGCGCAGGAAGCCGATGCCGGGAATGCCGAGGCGATGAATGGCCTGCTGCTGCTTCGAGGTGATCTCGCGCTTCAGCCACACAAAGCCCTTGCGCGACGACAACCGCTCGCGGACCTCGGTCGTGTCGAGATCAGGCAATGTCGCGGTCAGAAGCTCGATCGCCTCGTCCTTGTCGATGATGCGGCGCGGTTCGCCGAACAGGCTCGGCGACTTGACGTCGGTCGCCAGGACCTCGCCATTACGATCGACGATGTCGGGCCGCGCGGTCGCGATCGCGTCCCGCGAGCCGGTGCGGGCCGCATTGTGGCTGTCGGCGCCGATCGCAAACATGACGAGGCGTCCGGCAATGATGGCGTACACCAATGCGAACGCCAGCACCGCAAGTCCGACGCGCGCCCGCGCCTTCGCCGCGCGATCGACATTGCGCCCGTAGAGCAGGCTGCGGATCAGCCGCTGCCGCCAGGGCTCGGCAGGCTTTGCAGGTCGGGTGGTGGCAAGCGCCTGATCGGTCATTGCTGATCTCCCGGCGCGGGCACCGAGCCGGTCACGGTCGGCGCATCGGTGGCAGCCTCGATGGTATTGATCATCGCGCCGATCGGATCGGGCGCGCCTGGCCTCGCAAAGCTGGGCGGCCGTTCCGGCAGGTTCTTCAACTGGTCATATTGCGTGGCGACCAGGGACTTCAGCGGCAAATGCCGGTCGGCCAGGCCCTGCAGCCGCAGCGGCGCGTCGAGCTTGGCCCATTCGGCGCGGAGCGCGGCAATGGCGTCGCGCTGCTCGCGGATTTCCGCGTTCAGCCGCAGCACGCGCTCGGTGCGCGAGGTCGATTCCATCTTGATCCGGTAGACATAGGAGGCGGCGAACACCAGCATGCCGATCACGAGGAGGTGGATGATCCGCATGGTCAGCCTCCCCTCATGACGCTGTCGATGGTCGGCCACGCCGGCAATTCGCCCGCCGTATGCGCCGGCGCCGCCGTCCGCTCCGCGGCGCGCAGTTTGGCGGACCGCGCGCGCGGATTGGCCGAAACCTCGGCCTCGCCGGGTGTGACCGGACGCTTGGTCAGGATTTGAAAGCTCGGAACGGCCTGCGCGACCTCGGGCAGATGCCGCGATCCGCCGCCGGACTTGCCGCGCTGGTTAAGGAAATCCTTGACGATGCGGTCTTCCAGCGAATGAAAGGACACCACGACCAGCCGGCCGCCCGGCTTCAGCACGCGTTCCGCTGCCGACAGCGCCAGATGCAGCTCGTCGAGCTCCGCGTTGACGAAAATCCGCAGGCCCTGGAACGTCCGCGTCGCCGGATGAATTTCGTTCGGCTTGGAGCGGACCACCTTGCCGACGATGTCGGCGAGCGCCTTCGTGGTCGTGATCGGCGCTTCCTTGCGGGCGGCGACGATGGCGCGGGCGACGCCGCGGGAGTGACGCTCCTCGCCGAAGATATAGATGATGCTGGCGAGATCGGCTTCGGAGGCTTTCGCGACCACGTCCGCCGCGGTCGGGCCGTCATGCCCCATCCGCATGTCGAGCGGACCACCAAGCCGGAACGAAAAGCCGCGCTCGGCCTGATCGAGCTGCATCGACGAGACCCCGACGTCCATCACGACGCCGTCGACGGCATCAACGCCCTGCGCGGCACAGACCTCGGCGAGATTGGAAAACCGGTCCTCGACCAGCGTCAGCCGGCCATCCGCCTGGTCGACCAGATCGAACCCGCCAGTAATCGCCGACCGGTCGCGGTCGATACCGATCACCCGGGTTCCAGCGGTTTCCAGGATCATCCGGGTGTAGCCGCCGGCGCCGAAGGTGGCATCGACATAGATGCCGCCGTCGCGGGGGGTGAGCATCTCGACCGCCTCGCGGCCGAGAACGGAGATATGGCGGGAGGCAGCCGGGGTCATCCGCCGGCCTTCAGCGTAGTCCAAGGTACGATACAGAAACTGGACGCCAACCGGTCCATTGCGCCTCAAATCCCTGCGCTTCGCCGGGTCGTTCCGGCCAAAAAACCGCTGCGAGGCGCGCTGGCTGTTTCCCGCCCCAGCCCGCAAACCCTGTTTTCCGGACGGAATTTGCTGGGCTGCCATGGCTTTTCGAGCGTGAAAGAGGGCCTCGGCCGTCCCCAAACCGGTTCGGCTCTTCATCACTTAGTAACGGCACTTAGCGTTAAGAAAGCGTTGACGATCGGCCGCAGCTTTTACGCGCTTTGTCGCTACTCTCAAGCCGGTGATGCCCCCGGCTCACTGGCCCAGCCAAGTGACGCCCCGGCTCATCTGGCGAAGCCGGCCGTCTGTCGAAGCCAGTGATGCCCGCCGCACACACTCGGTCAAAATGCGAGAGCGGGCGCGGCTGCCGGATTGCGCGGATGGCTTGGTAAAGGAATAGTAAAGATCATTGTTTTGTAAAATTTGCGGGTTGTCGTTCTCCTGCCCGGTTTGAGCTCATATAATGGCTGCTGGTTCGTTCACGTCTGCTGGTATTGATTCGAAGCGTCAACGTGCCCTTCCCGTTCCCAGGGCCATCGCGGACATGAAGACTTTTACCCCGGATTCCTCGATTGCCTCCGACGTGATCCCGTCGGCGAACTATGGCGACCGGAACAAGGGGCGCCTGCCCGACATGATCCTGCTGCACTACACCGGCATGCCGGATGTGGAAGGCGCAATCGCCCAGCTCTGCACCGCGGGAACCGACGTATCGGCGCATTACATCGTGCTGGAAGACGGCCGCATCGTGCAATGCGTGCCCGAGAGCAAGCGCGCCTGGCATGCCGGCGTATCGTTCTGGGCCGGCGAGGAAGACATCAACTCCTGTTCGATCGGGGTCGAGATCATCAATCGCGGCCACGACTGGGGTTATCCGGATTTTCCGCTACGCCAGGTCGCCGCCGTGATCGCGCTGTGCCGCGGCATCATGCTCCGCCGCAACGTGCCGCCGCATCGCGTGCTCGCGCATTCCGACGTCGCGCCCGCGCGCAAAAAGGATCCCGGCGAGAAATTTCCGTGGCATTCGCTGGCCAATTCCGGCGTTGGCCATTGGGTGCAGCCCTCGCCGATCGTGCGCGGCGAATCGCTCAAGCTCGGCAGCATCAGCGACGATGTCGCGGGCCTGCAGACCGCCCTGGCGCGCTACGGCTACCAAGTGCCGAACCACGGCAAGTATGACGGCCCGACCATGGAAGTGGTCACCGCGTTCCAGCGCCACTTCCGCCCGGCCCGCGTCGACGGCATCGCCGATCATTCGACCATGAGCACGCTGCACGCGCTGCTGGCCACTTTGCCGGCCGATGCGACACCGACGCAGGTCGCGGCACAGTAGCTAGAGCATACCGGTTCCCGCGCTGTCGCGCAGCTGCCGCATAAAATTCTCGTCGTCGTAGCGTGACAGGCTGAGTCGCTCCGCAAACCCGGGCCGCTGTGCGCCTTGAACCCAACTCGCGCAAAGCGCGCCCGTGGCGCAGGCAGCCATCGTTCCGAAACCGGAAAGCGCACCGGCGACGAAGGCGCCTTCGGTCTTCATCGGCCCGATCAGCGGCCAATTCTCTCTGGTCATGGTGTAATAACCGCCGTAATGCGTAATCTGCCGCGGCAGCCGGCCGTAATACTGCTTCAAGAGCGGGTTCAGCCTGCTCGCGCCTCTCAGAACGATATCCGGAAAGTTGGGATCCGTCGGGAGATCGTCCTGCGGCTCTGACGGCTGGCGATTATAAGCCCAGCCGAGCTTGATCCATTTTCCGTGATCGCCACCTTCCGGACGGCAGTGAATTCCGCCCGGCATCGGTCGGGCGAGCCAGGCCGTTGCACTATCCTCCTCGAGGAGCTGACGCTCCTGGTCGGTCCAGTCGATCGTCTGCCCATCCAGATCGATCGAGAACGGCATTCGTCGATCGATGGCGCCGAGATTGTCGGCGAACGCAATCTTCTGGTGAAACACGTTCTCGACCGGAAGCTCTTCCCCCAGCATTCGTGCGATGTCGGCGACATACGGGCCGGCGGCGTTGACCAGGATCGCAGCATGAAGTGTCTGCTCGCCTTCCTCGCCACGCATCTTCAGGGCGAAGCCGCCGTCTTGCCGGACGATTTCGGTGACGCGCGCACGGCTCACTGTGCCTCCGGCTGCCCGGACTTCCTCCAGCATCAGACTTCCAAGCTGCTGCCCGCTGATATCTCCGGCGCGGCGGACGTGCAGAACGGTGGAGACCTCAGGATCAAACGTTGGAAAATGGCGACGGATCAGTTCCGGGTTTTGAAGTACGTCGACACCTTCGGGCGCATCCTGCCAATCCTCCGAGACCGCCGGTATGTAGGACGAAGACGACGCTGCGCCATGCACGCGTATCCGGCGCGCACCTTCCGGCCCGTAACCTGTATGGAGCTCCTCCAGCAATTGGTCCGGCTTCGCCTGACGCGTGGCCAGTGCGTAGCCCCGGCGGGTCATACGGACGCGGTTGTCGTGCCGACGGGCGATTTCCTCGAGCAGATCGATGCTGTAGTCGGTGAACTCAGTCATGATCGGATGCGGCCACCAGTTACGGTAGTTTTCACCCGAAGCCGCCGAGGTCAGACTCATGGGAGCATTCTGGTCGACGATCACGATCCGCGAGCCGGGACGGCTCCTCGCCAGATAATAAGCGCAGGCGAGGCCGACGATGCCTGCGCCGATCACGGCGATATCGGCTTTCCGGGCGTTCATTTCATTTTTTCTCCAGGCTGGCTTCCGCCGGCAACGCGATCAGGGCGCGTGCGTGTTGATGCGGTGATCAATCCGGACTTGCATCCCGTGAAGCGTGACGTTGTGCGGACCTCAGCGTTTTCTGCGTCTGCACGATGTGCTCGCGCAAAAGCCGAACGGCTTTTTCAATCTCGCCGGCGCGACACAATTCGAGCAGCTGGTAATGCTCGCGCTGCGGGCGCTCCTTGCCGGTCGCCCGGGACACCAGAGCCCGCGTAAAACGGCTCACGTGACCATAATTTGCTTCGATCATCGCAAGCAGCCGCGGCCGGTTGCACGGCGCGTAGAGCGTTTCGTGGAATCTCCAGTTGAACGCGCCCCACTTTTCCGGATCGGGCTCCTTGTCGTACGACCGGAGGATCTTGTTGGCATCGTCGAGATCAACCTCTCCCATGGCCGGGATAGCAAGGCGCAGCGCATGACATTCAAGTGCGATGCGAATCTCGAGCAGCTCCACAACCTCGTCGATCGACATATCGGATACGACGGCGCCGCGATTGGGCAGGAACGTAACGAACCCCTCGGCCTCCAGCTGCTTGAGCGCTTCCCTCACGGGAATACGGCTCGTGCCGAACCGTTCCGCCAATTCGTCCTGCCTGAGCTGAAACCCGGGCGCAAACTCGCCCAGGCTGATCGCGAGTCTCAGCGCCTCACGGACGGCGTCCGGCGTGGATCCATGTCCCCCGGCCCCTCGGCTCTTTGCGGATACTCCAGGTCCCATCCGGCCTACTCTGTATAAAATCGATTTGTATATTATACAGTTCATGTGTATAAAATCCAGCACAATCGCGTTCAGCAACGGCCGGTCAGCCGAGTAGGGAGTAAGCCCATGAAAGGACTGTTTTATTCATTGATCCTGGCGACCGCGGTCGCTGTCCCCGCCCACGCACAGTCGCCCGGCGGAACGCTGGCCAAAATCAAGGACAGCGGCGAAATCCGGCTCGGGCACCGGGACGTTTCGATCCCGTTTTCGTACCTCGACGACAATCAGAAGCCGGTCGGGTTTGCGATGGACCTCTGCGGAAGGATTGTCGATGCGGTGAAAAGCGAACTCAAGCTTCCTGCCATTCAGACGAAGCTCCAGCCGATCCAGCTTGCCACTCAAATTCCGCTCATTCAAAACGGGACGATCGATATCGTTTGCGGTCCCGCAACCAACACGCTTGAACGGCAGAAAGTCGTGGCCTTCAGCAACACCATCTTCGTCTCCAGCATTCGCGCCGTGGTGAAAAAGGACGCTGCGATCAAAACCTTCGAAGACCTGAGCGGCAAGCCGGTCTCCCTGACGTCAGGTTCAACGTCGATCGCCCTGCTGACGGCGCGAGGCCAGGAGAAGAATTTCCAGACCAGGAACATCCTGTCGGGTGATCATGCCGGATCGTTCCTTGCGCTGACGACGGGCCGCAGCGAGGCCTTCATCATGGACGACATTTTGCTCGCCAGCCTGATCGCCAACAGCCCCGATCCGGACAACTGGCGCATTATCGACGATAGCCTCCGCACCGAACCGTACGGGCTGATTATCCGCAAGGACGATCCGGAGTTCAAAGCGTTGATCGACAAGACGCTGGTCGCGATGATGAAGAGCAATCAGTTTGCGGATCTCTATGCAAAATGGTTCATGAAGCCCATTCCGCCCAAGAACGTGAACCTGAATTTCCCGATGACGCCACCGTTAAAGGACGCGGTCGCCAACCCGACGGACAAGGGAGTCTGATTTATCCCGATCGCGATAAATCTCGCCTAGGCCTTCGCTCCGGCATCGCGGTCCAGCTCTTCCATCCGCCGTGCGTAAAGCCGCCGCAACGGCTCCAGTTGCGTGGCAGCCGTCGCCGCCTGATAGGCTTCGCGCGCCGCATCACGCCGGCCGAGGCGGCGGAGCAGATCGGCGCGGACGGCCGGCAGCAACTCATACCCTTTCAACCCGCCGCGCGCCTCCAGCGCATCGATCAGGTCGAGCGCCCGCGCCGGCCCATCGACCATCGACACCGCGGCGGCATGATTGAGCTCGATCACCGGCGACGGGCTGATCCGCAGCAACACCTCATAGAGGCCGGCGATCTGCGGCCAGTCGGTGTCGTTATAATTCGGCGCACGCGCGTGCAGCGCTGCGATCGCGGCCTGCACCGCATAGGATTGCGGCCGCCCCGGCATCCGCAACGCCTTTTCGACCAGCTTCAAGCCCTCCGCGATCTGGGCCTGATCCCACAGCGAACGGTCCTGCTCTTCGAGCAGCACGATGTCGCCGCCCGCGGTCTCGCGGCCGGCGCGGCGGGAATCGTGGAGCAGCATCAGCGCCAGTAATCCCTTGATCTCGCCGCGGCCGGGCATCAGCGCGTCGAGCAGCCGCACCAGCCGGATCGCTTCGCGGGCCAGATCAGGCCGCATCAGATCTTCGCCCGAGGTCGCGACATAGCCTTCGGTAAAGACCAGGTAGATCACCGCGAGCACGCCGCGCAGGCGCGGCTCCAGCGCTTCGCGTTCCGGCACTTCGTAGGCGATGCCGGCGAGGCGGATCTTCTGCTTGGCGCGCACCAGCCGCTGCGCCATGGCGTCCTCGCTCGCGAGAAACGCGCGCGCGACCTGCGCCGTCGAGAGCCCGCACACCGTACGCAGCGTCAGCGCCACCTGCACTTCCGCCGCAAAGGACGGATGGCAGCAAATGAAGATCAGCCGCAACATGTCGTCGTCGAGCACATTGTCGGCGGCCTCGTCAAGCGCCGACGCATTGAGCAGGATTTCGCGCGTCAGCTCCTGCTGCTTGTCGCGAAACGCGGCGTTGCGGCGGACGCGATCGATGGCCTTGTTGCGCCCGACATTGACCAGCCAGGCGCGCGGATTGGACGGCATTTCGGCAACGGACCAGCGCTCCAGCGCCACCGCGAAGGCGTCCTGCAGCGCATCCTCGGCGAGATCGAAATCGCCGACGAGGCGGATCAGGGTCGCCAGCGCCCTGCCCGCCTCGTCGCGGAAGATTTTTTCGATCTCAAGCGGCGTCATCGGCGTACTTGCCGTCAATCATAAACCATGATCGGCCGCACCTCGATCGAACCTTTCCTGGCCTCGGGAATGCGCGCGGCGATGGCGAGCGCGGTGTCGAGATCCTTGGCCTCGACCAGGTAATAGCCGGCGAGCTGTTCGCGCGTTTCCGCGAACGGACCGTCGGTCGTGAGCGTCTTGCCGTCGCGGACGCGCACGGTGGTCGCCGTCGTCGTCGGCTGCAAGCCGTCGCCGGCCTTGAAGTGGCCGCTCTGGATGATAGATTGCGTGAACGCGCCATATTCCGCCGACATTTCCTTGCGCGCCGCCGCATCCATTTTGCCGAACTCGGCTTCGCTCCGATAGATCATCAACAGATACTGCATCGCTCTACTCCTCTTGATCGGCTGGATCGCCGACACCCAGTCGAACGGGCCGGACGCGAAACGACATCTTCAGGATAGTTTATTTTCGCGCGTTTCGTGGCTTGACGCCACGCCGCCCAGCGCCCATGCGTAAGGGGTCAGTCGGCCGGACGGCCGCTCCCGCTACGGCCGAAAGGCTGCGGGAGAGGAAAGTCCGGGCTCCATCGACATACGGTGCCGGATAACGTCCGGCGGGGGCGACCCCAGGGAAAGTGCCACAGAGAACGAACCGCCTTCTCCTCCGGAGGAGGCAAGGGTGAAAAGGTGCGGTAAGAGCGCACCGCGGGTCCGGCAACGGAACCGGCATGGCAAACCACACCGGGAGCAAAACCGAATAGGGACGGCACCGCGGGCAGTTCGCGAAAGCGAAAACGCCGCAGGGCAATGTCAGGCTCGCCGTCCGGGTAGGTTGCTCGAGGCCATGTGCAAACATGGTCCCAGAGGAATGGCCGTCACGTATCACTCGCGAAAGTGAGTGGTGCCCTACAAAACCCGGCTTACAGGCCGGCTGATGTTTCTAAAATGAGGGGTTCGGCGTAACGCGCCGGACCCCTCGCCATCTTCAGGAGTGCGCAACGATCCTAGTCGCGCGCCGCTTCCTCAATCGCCTGCGCCAGCCGCGCCGGACTGCTGAAGAACATTTCATGGCTGCCATCGCACTCGACGAGGCGAAACAGGCCGAGGCGCTCCGACAGCCGCGGATGCCAGGGCAGGCTGTGCGGCAAGGCGATGTCCTGCCGGCAATTGACGTAGGACTTGCCGACCGGCAGCTCCGCTAGCGGACGCTTCAAAGCAATCTTGTCGGTGAATGTCCGGTAAGGATGCGGGTTGAGTTTGGCGTACGCGGACTTTGCCAGTTCGAGGTCGGCGTCGTTGATGAAAGCATCGCGCCAGATTTCGAACGGCAGCATGACCGCGTTCTTGTTGGCGGCCGCCACCGCATCGAACAGCCCGACATAATGCGGCGGCACCATGTCGTTGAGACATTGTCCGTCCAGCGGGACGAAGGCATTGACATAGACGAGACGCTTGATGCGATCCGTCAGCCGGTCGGCGACGCCCGAAATCAGCATTCCCCCATAGCTGTGGCCAACCAGCCAGATGTCCCGCAGGTTGTTGGTTTCGATGTAGCTGGTAACCGACGCGATTGCCTGTTCCAGCCCGATCTTGTCGCGATCGTCGCCCGCATTGTTGCCGGCAACCGTCGGGCAATGCACGGCATGGCCGTATTTGCGCAAGTGCCCGGCGACCGCATCCATTTCGGCACCGGTGTGCCACGCGCCGTGTACAAGGACGTAAAGGCCTGCCATTTCCGTCTCCCCCGTTATGGAAGTGGATTTGATAGGTCCGGCAGGTTATGCCGGATGGCCGGATTAAGCCACCATCATCGCCGATTTGCGCCATGGTCTTTGCCTGAACGGGTCAGCGCTGTCGCCTGAATGCGGCCGGTGTCATGCCGAGATATCTGCGGCATTGGCGAATGAAATGGGACGGATCGGACAGGCCGACGCGCAATCCTATCCCGCCGACGCCGATGTGATCGAACCGCGCTTCACTCAGCAACCTGCGCGCGACCGCCATCCTGCAGTCGTTCAGCATGCCGCTAAACGTCAGGCCTGACTTGTTGAGGCAGCGATGCACCGTCCGCTCCGAAACCCGCAGATGCTCCGCGACGGAAGCGGCCGTCAATCCCGGTTCGGCGTAGAGCAACCGGATGGCGCGGCCGATCTGATCCAGCAGGTTGTCAGCCTCGCGCCGCTCCGACGGCGTGGCTGGAATCTCGCTGCCCGCCGCCAGCGCCAGCAGGCCGCCGAGCTGGTCGGTGAGAACCTGCGCGGGCAGCGGCAGGTCGACCGCCAGATGGGGTGATAATTGGCACGCAAATGCGCTGAGCGCCGCGCCCCAGCCGGTGCGCCCGTCGATCCGCTGCCCGGTCCGCCGTTCCGGGTCGGTGACCCACGATTCGACCCACGCGATCGGCAACTCCAGCGACAGCGTGTTCGCAGTCACCGGAAAATTGAATTCATAGCAGCGCCGGGAATCCAGCAACACGAGATCGTGCGGCTGCATCATCGACCGATGGCCGTTCTGCATCACCGTCCAGTCGTTGTCGGTCTTGCAGAGAAGGTAGTAGTAGTTCGACGCACTACGCCCGAGGCTGGCTTTCCTGCGGTAGACGTGCTGCGCCGAGCCCTCGACACGGTTGATGCCGATGGTGTCGAGTTGCCCGCGCTGGACCGAGCAGTCGAAGCCCGACCGGACCTGCGTGGTGATATCCATCTCGAGAAAGCATTCGCAGACGGCGCCGATCCAGTAGTCCAGCCGCCGTTCCGGCTCGACCAGGCCGGTCGACCATTTCTCGATGACTGCCGCCGTCCTGGCCACCATGGCTCGACCTCCCCAATCCTACGCCACGATCTTCTCCAACAGCGCCATCAGCGCTTCCGGCGCGGTGACGTTCGGCGCGTGGCTGGCATCGATCTCGAAATAGCGCCACGCCGGATCGCTCTTTGTCTTCCTCGCAAACGGACCGAACGTATCGGCCGGCGGGAAGCGGGTGGCGTAGATATAGCTTCGCGGCAATGTCAGCCTGCCGCCTTGCAGCTTGAGCCTGGTCTCGAAGCATTTGACCGGCATCGGGGCGCGGCGCGCGGCCAGCCATTCGACGTCTTCAGCCGCGGTGTCCGGCGGCGACGTCATCGGCGGGATGCGCCAGCCATCCCCCTTCTTCGCGCCATCCAGCATCGGCTGCCGGCCCGGCTCGTTGATGTCGAACAGCGACTGTCCGTCTTCCGGCACGAAGGCGTCGACGTAGATCAGCTGCGTAACGCGATCCCTGGCACGATCGGCGACGCCGGTCGCGACCATTCCGCCATAGCTGTGGCCGACCAGCACGATGTCGCGCATATCCTCATATTTGATGACATTGAGCATGTCCTCGATATGGGTTTCGAGATCGATCGAGGGGTTTGCCAGATGCGCACGTTCGCCAAGCCCGGTGTAGCTCGGCGTCACCAGGTGATGCCCCGCGGCGCGCATCAGCGGGTGCATCTTCCTCCACGCCCAGCCCGCCGACCACGCGCCGTGACAGACAAGGAAGGTCTTTGCGGAGGTTGAGCTCATCGAGGCATTTCCATGATTGTTGTTGAAGGCTTGAATTGCGATAGTACCTGTTGGCGTGGGCGTGTAAATATTCGCACCCAATCAACCGTCATTCCGGGATGCGCCTCTTGGCGCAGGCCCGGAATCCATAACCACGATCGGAGTATGGATTCCGGGCTCGTCGCTTCGCGCCGCCCTCAGATGCGCAATTGCGCATCGGGGAATGACGAAGGAGAGAAGAAAAATTGGAAACGTCCACTTACGCGCTGTTGCTTTTTGGCGCGCTCGCCGGGGGCTTCGTGTCCGGCCTTGCCGGTTTCGGAACGGCGCTGATGGCGCTGGGGATCTGGCTCTATGTGCTGCCGCCGTCGCTGGCCGTCCCCCTGGTGCTGATCTGCTCGGTCAGCTCGCAGATCTCGACGCTGCCGACGATGTGGAAGGTTCTCGACTTCAAACTGGCCGCGCCGTTCGTCATCGGCGGGCTCGCCGGCATGCCGATCGGCGCGCTGCTGGTCGCGCAGGCCGAGCCGCAAATATTCAAATTGAGCGTCGGGGTGATGCTGCTGGTGTTTCCCGCCGCGCTGTTTTTCGTCCGCAAGCCGATGGCATTCGCCTTCGGCGGCCGGCCGGCGGACGCTGCCGTCGGATTTGCCGGCGGCATCCTGGGCGGCCTCGCCGGGCTGTCCGGCCCGCTGCCGACCCTGTGGGCCAGCGTGCGCGGCTGGACCAAGGACCAGCGCCGCGGCGTATTCCAGATCTTCAACGGCAGCGTGCTCGGCGCCGCCTTGCTGCTGCAGATCGTCAGCGGTTTCGTCAAGACCGAAGTGTTCTGGCTCGCGCTGCTGGCGCTGCCGGGCACGCTGATCGGCGCATGGATCGGCGCGCGGACCTATCGGGCCCTGAGCGACCGCAATTTCTACGACATCGTGCTCGGCTTGCTGTTTCTGTCCGGGCTCGCACTGGTGTGGAGCAGTATTGCTCCGAGCTAGCGGCGCATGGCCGCCATGTGCTCCGAGTAGATTGCTGTACGCTGATCTGGAAAACAGTTATCCAATCGCTTCATGACCTCTCCAACTTTTTCACGCGCACGTCTCGGTCTGTTGCTGGGTTTTGTCGGCGTGCTGATTTTTGGCGGTACGCTGCCGGCGACGCGGCTCGCGGTGTCGGCAATTGATCCGATTGCACTGACCTCGCAGCGCACACTGATCGCCGGAATATGCTCGCTGATATTGCTGGTCGCGTTACGCCGCCCGCTGCCGCCGCGCGCGCTGTGGCCGCAACTGGTCATCACCATGATCTGCGTCGCCATCCTGTTTCCGTTCCTGATGTCGGTGGGGGTGCAGACCGTCGACGCTTCGCATGGCGGCGTGGTGTTCGGGATCATGCCGATCGCCACCGCCCTGGTGGCGGTCATGATCACCCACGAACGGCCGCGGCCGCTGTTCTGGATCGCCTCGTTCGCGGGCGCCGGATTGGTGATTGCGTTTGCGCTGCGGCAAGGCGGCGGCGAACTGTCGGTCGGCGATTTATACTTGCTTGCTGCGGTGGTCGTGTCCGGCATCGGCTACGCCTTCTCCGGCCGGCTCACCGCGCAGATGCCGGGCTGGGAAGTCATCAGCTGGGTGCTGGTGATCGCATTGCCGCTCTCGATTCCGGCGGCCGCGCTGACGATGCCGGCTGATCTCACCAGCATCCCCCTAAAACCGTGGCTCGGGCTGCTCTACGTCGCGCTGTTCTCGCAATGGATCGGCTTCTTTGCCTGGAATGCCGGCATGGCGATGGGCGGCATCGCGCGAGTGTCGCAGGTGCAATTGCTGCAGCCCTTCGTGGTGTTTGCACTCGCAGCCGTATTCAACGACGAGACCATCACGCCGCAGATCGTGCTGTTCGCTGCCGGCGTGGTCGCGACCGTCGCGATCTCGACCCGCACGCGCGGGCACAAAGCGCCGGATCGTTCGAAGCTGACGTCCGTTCCAGGCGTCACTCCGCCGGCAACGCCGACTTGAGCGGCGCCAGCCGTTTCCTGAACTCCAGATGCAGCAGCCACAAACTCAACGCGGCCTGCAGCGTCGTCGACAGGTTCGACAGGTACCACGCATACTCAATGCGAAGACCTGGCCTTGCCGACAGCCAGAGCACCGGCAAGGCGTAGGTGATCAGACGTATGCCGGAACTCAGCAGCACCGGTTTGGTGTTGCCCAGTCCCTGAAACATGCTGGAGCACACGAAGTTGAATCCCTGCGCGACGAGATTGAGCGAGACCAATTGCAGGAACACGATTGCGACCGCGATCGTCTGAGCGTCGCTCGCGAAGCCGCCGAGCAGCAGCCCGGGCCAGCATTGCGCCAGGATCGTGAAAGCGATCATCACCAACGTGGCGATCAGTGCTGCCTTGGTGAAGGTTTCCTTCACGCGTGCGGCGTTGCCGGCGCCAAAATTCTGCCCGGCGATCGGTCCGGCGGCGAGCGCAATCGCCAGTGCCGGCATCTGGATGAGGCCGAGCACACGCGTCCCGATGCCAAATCCAGCCTGCGCCGCCGCGCCAAAGTCGCGTAACGCGTAATAGATCACGCCCATCCAGAGGAATATGATCGCGAACTCACCGCCGGCCGGCAGACCGACATTGAGGATGCGCGTCCACTGCCGGATCCGCGGGCGCAGTTGCGCGGGATTGAGGCCGACGTAGCGCTCCAGTCTTCGAAAATACATCCACAGCATCAGCGCGCCGATCAGCACCGCAATTGAACTCGCAAGGCCTGCGCCCGCGACGCCGAGCGCGAGGCCGGTGCCCCAGCCGGAGATCAGGACCGGCGCCAGCGCAATATTGATGATCACCGCGAGCACCTGCACGATCATGCTGGGCCGCACGATACCGGTACCTCGCAGCGCGGCCGCCATCACCTGCGTGGCGAATTGCAACGCCAAAGCGGGCATGAACCAAAGCAGATACGTCGTGCCGGCCTCGACGGTGGCCTCGTCGGCGGCGACCATGCGCATGTAACCGCCAGCGAATGCGGATCCTGCCACCCATGTCAGCAGCCCGCACGCGGCCGCCAGGCCGAGCGACTGGTTGAACACCAGATTGGCGTCGGCCTGATCCTTGCGGCCCACAGCATGCGAAATGAGCGCGACGGTGCCCACCCCCAGGACCTGCATCAGGCCGTTGATGAGAAATGCCAGATTGCCCGCCGCCGCCACACCCGCGACGGCGGCATCACCAAGCCCGGCCACGAAATACAGATCGACGAGCTGGCAGATCATGATCGTGATCATGCCGGCGACGATCGGTGGCGCCATGCTCAGGATGTGGCTCACGATGGAGCCCTGCGTAAGGTCTTTCATTTCAAATCCGCCCCCGGCGCGCGACCTTGGAACATCCCAAGGCCGCGCGCCGCAATGTCATTTACTCCGCCGCCGTAATGCGGCCGAACTCCGTCGCCTGCCGCTCGAACAATCCGCGATAGATGCCGCCGGCGCGCGCCGTCAGCATCGCGTGGGTGCCCTGCTCGACGATCTTGCCGCGATCGAACACCAGGATGCGGTCGAGGCTGCGCACCGTCGACAGCCGGTGTGCGATCACGATCGAGGTGCGGCCTTTCATCAGCCGTTCCATCGCCTGCTGGATCAGGCCTTCGGACTCCGAGTCGAGGCTGGAAGTCGCCTCGTCCAGGATCAGCACCGGCGCATCGGCCAGGAAGGCACGCGCCAATGCGACGCGCTGCCGCTCGCCGCCCGACAGCTTGACGCCGCGTTCACCGACCAGCGTGCCGTATCCCTTCGGCAGCCGCAGGATGAACTCGTGCGCGTTCGCCAACCTTGCTGCCTGCTCGACCGCGGCCATACTGGCGCCCGGCCTGCCATAGGCGATGTTCTCGGCCAATGATCGATGAAACAGGATCGGCTCCTGCTGCACGATCGCGATCTGGCTGCGTAGCGAGTGCTGCGTCGCTTTCGCAATGTCCTGACCGTCGATCAGGATCTTGCCGCCGCCGATGTCGTAGAGCCGCTGCACCAGCTTGACGAACGTCGTCTTGCCCGACCCCGAACGACCGACCAGGCCGACGCGCTCGCCGGCACGGATGTCCACCGACAGGCCGTCATAGAGCGGATCGCGATGGCCGCCGTAATGGAACGTCACGGCGTCGAACACGATGCGGCCGCCCTGGATGTCGATCGGCTTCGCGTCAGGCGCATCCGCAATGCCGATCGGCTCGGCGTGGATCGCGACCAGCTCCTCCATGTCGTTCACCGAACGCTGAAGATTGTTGATGTGCATGCCGACGTCGCGCAGGTACGCATGGATGATGTAATAGCTGGTCAAGACATAGGTGACGTCGCCCGGCGTGGCGCGGCCCGCGATCCACAGCAGGATCGCGCCGCCGATCACGGACGTGCGAAAACACAGCAGCACCGCGAGCTGCGCCGTCGAGGTGTAGTTGTAGCGTATCCAGGTCCGCCGCACGCGCCTGCCCCAGCGGCCGATGACGCCGGACAGCCGCCCGTCCTCGCGCGCTTCCGCGCCAAAGGATTTCACCACCGCGTTACACGTCAGCGCATCCGCCAGCGTACCCCCGACCTTGGTGTCCCAGGCGTTGGAGACGCGCGCGGCCGGTGCGATGTAATTCATCGAGAACGCGATCGTCATCGCGACATAGATCACCGTGCCGACCGCAATCACCGCCCCGAGCGAGGGCCAGTGCAGCCCGAGCAGGATCATCGAGCCCAGCAGCACCGTCAGCGACGGCGCCAGCGCCATCAGGATGGTGTCGTTGAGCAGATCGAGCGCCCACATGCCGCGGGTGATCTTGCGCACGGTGGACCCGGCGAAGCTGTTGGCGTGCCAATCGGTCGAGAAGCGCTGCACCCGCATGAAGGCGTCGCGCGACACGTCGGACATGATCTTCAGCGTGAACGGCACGATCGCCTGCAGGCCGATCAGCCGCAGCACCATCGACAGCGCGCCCAGCGCCACGATGCCGCCAAAGGCGATCATCGCCGCGCGTCGCGCGGCGGGATCAGACGCGCCTTGCGTCAGCGCGTCGACCAGATGGCCGGAGAACAGCGGCATGAACAGGTCGGCCGCTGTCGCACCCAGCAGACCGCCGGCAACGACGCTGGCGCGGCCGGGCTGTTCGAGCCAGTGCCGGAACACGAACGGGATCACCACGCGTATCGCGGCGGGACGCTTGTCGGTTTGAACGGTCATGGCCTCATCCGGCACCGCTTGCGCGCATGCCGGCTCCATTTGAAAGGACGCACGGACGGCACAGGGCCGAACGCAAGCGTCGTTGAAAAAAACGGTAACTCGTTGAGATGTTTTGAAGATCGGGGAAGCTTGGGATGATCGGGACGTCAGGCCCGATCAGAGCTGGCGAAAAGTGGCCTCAGAGGCCCGATACGGCGTCCAGCATAGGCATCGAACGCAAGCGGGCGGTCTGCGAATTAGACGAAATCATGCAAATCCTCCCCGGTTCGAGCGACAATGCGCAAGCTTATAAATGCATCACGGGTGATTTGCAATATGACAACCGCGTGAGCGCGCGAAATCAATCAACGCAAGGTTCAGTGCCCAATTCAATGCCCTGAGCCACCGCCCGCCGCCAGCGCCGGCGGCTTGTTCAGCAGCACGACCAGAAGGCTGAGGCCGACATAGAACACTGCCAGCATGAAGAAGGCGTCGCCGAACCCCATCACTACCGCCTGGCGGTGGACGATCTGCGATAATTGCTTCATCGCCATTCGCGCGGCGTCGCCCATGCCCTGCATGCGCTGGGTAAGCATGTTGAGCGTCTCCACGGCGGTGGCGTTGCCCCAGTTCATGCGGTCGTGCAGGCGGGAGATATGCAGGTCGGTGCGCTCGTTCAGCACCTGGTTGATCAGCGCGAGCCCCACCGCGCCGCCGAGATTGCGCGTCAGGTTGAACAGGCCGGAGGCGTTCTTGACCCGCTCCGGCGCCAGCGTGCCGAGCGCGATGGTGTTGGTCGGCACCATCGCGAACATCATGCCGACGCCGCGCAGGATCTGCGGGACCAGCAGCTCGTAGAAATCATATTCGCGGGTGATCCATGTCATCAAATAGGAGCCGAGCGCGAAGCTGCAAAGCCCGAAGGCGATGAGGTAACGCATGTCGACCTTGGTCATCAGCCGTCCGACGAGCGGCGCGGTGAGGAACATGGCGACGCCTGAGACGAACATGGTCTCGCCGATCATCAGCGCGCTGTAGCCGCGCACTTCGGCAAGATAACGCGGATAAACATAGGTCAGGCCGTACAGCCCGATGCCGACGCAGAACGAGATCAGGCAGCCGATGGCGAAGTTGCGGTCGCCGAACGTCCTGATGTCGACGATCGGCTCATGCGCGGTCAGCACGCGCCAGAAAAACGCGATTCCCGAGACGAGGCAGACGGCGGCGCAGACTGCGACCGAGGTATCCTGCAGCCACTGATATTGCGGGCCTTCCTCGAGCACGTATTCGAGCGAGCCGAGGAAGCCCGCCATGAACAGCAGGCCCCACCAGTCGAAATGTTCGAGCAGCTTGAAGTTCGGCTCGTCGAAATCGACCAGGATCAAGACGCCGATGGTGATGCCGATGCCCGGAATGATGTTGATGAAGAACAGCCAGTGCCACGACATCAGGTCGGTGATGTAGCCGCCGACCGTCGGACCGATCGTCGGCGCCAGCGTCGCCACCAGGCCGATGATCGGGCCGACGATGTAGAATTTCGAACGCGGAAACACCGTATAGGCGGAGGCGAACACGGTCGGGATCATGCCGGCGCCGAGAAATCCCTGCAGCGCGCGCCACACGATCATCTGCTCGATCGTGGAGGCGAAACCACAGAAGAAGCTCGCGATGGTGAAGCCGGAGGCGGAAATCGCAAACAGCAGGCGGGTGCCGAACGCACGCGACAGGAACCCGGAAAGCGGAATCGCGATCACCTCGGCGATCAGATACGAAGTCTGCACCCACGACACTTCGCTCGAGCTTGCCGAAAGCCCGGCCTGGATCTCGTTCAGCGATGCCGAGACGATCTGGATGTCCAGGATCGACATGAACATCCCGAACACCATGATGAGGAACGCAAACAGCCGCCGCGGCGGGATGCGCTCGTCCGGCACGCTGGCGGCTGGTATCATCGACGGCGATGCGGTGGTGGCGTCTGCCATGATCTGCTCAGGACGCGCCGGGCTCCCCCTGCGCTGAAAAATTACTTCGGATGCAGCATCGGCGATGCGTCGAGGTCGGCCTCGTTGTCGGCATCGGCGGCGCCGTCACGGGTGTTGACGGTAGTGTAGACCGACATGCCCGCGCGCAGCAGGTTTTGCTTCGCGACATCTTTCGGCACGCGAATGCGCACCGGCAGCCGCTGCACGATCTTGGTGAAGTTGCCGGTGGCGTTATCGGGCGGCAGCAGCGTGAACACCGAGCCCGCCGCGGGCGAGATGCTGTCGACCACGGCGGCGAACTTGCGATGGCCGTAGGCATCCACGGAAATCGTCACGGGCTGCCCGGGACGGATGCGCTTGAGCTGGGTTTCCTTGTAGTTGGCGTCGATGAAGACGTCGTTGAGCGGCACCACATTGCCGAGGCGCTGGCCGGCCTGGATGTAGTCACCGGTGTTGACGATGCGGTTGGAGAAGGTGCCGTCGACCGGCGCACGCACCGCGGTGAATGCAAGATCGCGCTCGGCCTTGGCCAGCGTGGTCTGCAACTCCGCCAGCTGGGCGCGGGCCTCGTTCTGCTGCGCCCTGGTCACCTCGACATTGTCGCGCGCGGCATCAAAGGCCGCCTGCGCCGATTTCACCTGCGCGACACCCTGATCGCGGCCGGCTTCGGAAACTTCAAACGTGGCGCGCGAGGCAAAGCCTTTGGTGCTCAGCGCCTGCTGACGGTCGAAGTCGAGACCTGCGCGCTTCAGCGCCGCTTCCGCGGAGACGAGTTGCGCCTTGGCCTGCTCGACCGCGCTTTCCATCGCCGCCACCTGACGGCCGATACGGTCGATGGTGGCCTGCTGGGTCGCGATTTTGGTGCGCGCGGCATCCACGGCGATCCGGTAATCGCCGTCATCGATCCTGTAGATCACGTCGCCGGCGCGAACGATTGAATTGTCTGTCGGAATGATCGCCGCGATATGGCCCGCGACCCGCGCACCCAGTGTGGTGTTGTTGGCACGCACATAGGCGTCGTCGGTCGAGATATAAAAGCGTCCGATGAATGTGTAGTAGACGCCGTAGCTGACGGCCGCGAGTGCCAGCAACGCGAACACGCCCATCATCACGAATTTGCGTTTGCCGGATTTCGGCGCGGCGGGTTGTGCGGCATCGGCGGGCGCGGCGGTTGCCGGCGCGCCCGGAGCAGTTGCCGGCTGGCGCCTGGTTTCTTCTGCAACGTGAGTTCGAAGCTGGTCGGCCAACTGGGCGGGGTCGCGCGCGGCCTCGCCTTCGGTCGCTTCTCCCTCGGGCTGCTGCCGAGCGACGCGTGCGGCCTGATCTCTCGCTGCGGCCATACCCCGGCCTCCCCATTACTCATGCACGGCGCAGACGCAGCCGAAACCCGGCCGTGAAGGCACCGTCACTTGCAACATTTAGCATTGACCGAACCGTTCGGTCAATATACATTTGCGTGAGGGGGACCATAGAGCGAGAAACCCTTCCGGTATCTAACTCAGGTTGAAATCTTTCCCGAGAAGATAAACCAATGGTTGCAGACACTTCGAACCCGCTTGATGTCGTGATCGACGAGGATTCCTCGAAGCGCCGCCAGATCCTCGACGGCGCGCGAAAGGTGTTCCTGGATCTCGGGTTCGACGGCGCCAGCATGGGCGAGATCGCGCGCTCCGCCGGCGTCTCCAAGGGAACGCTCTACGTCTACTTCGCCGACAAGCACCGCCTGTTCGAAGCCATCGTCGAGGAAGAATCGATCGAACAGGGCAAGACCGCATTCAATTTCGATCCCGACCGCGGCGTCGACATCACGCTGCCGGAATTCGGCCGGGCCTACATCCAGGTGCTTTGTCGGCCCGGCGGCGGCTCGGCGATCCGCACCGTGATGTCGATTGCGGAGCGCATGCCGGACGTCGGCCGCAGATTTTACGACAATGTGCTGGCCCGCACCGTCAATCGCTTCGCCGCCTATCTGGAGGCGCGGGGACGGCTCGGCGAACTCGTGATCGACGATTACGAACTGGCGGCCTGGCAATTCATGCAGATGTGCCAGGCGACGCTGTTTCAGGCTTTCATCTTCCAGGCCAAGCCCTCACCGTCGCCAGAGCAGATCGCAACCGTCGTCGACAGCGCGACGCGGGTGTTTCTGACGGCGTATCGGGCGAAACGGGACTGAGGGCGACTGTAGCTTCCTACAAAGACTGTCATCCCCGCGCAGGCGGGGATCCAGTACGCCGCGGCTTCTCGGTTCAATCATTACCGTCTCTGGGATACTGGGTCGCCCGCCTTCGCGGGCGATGACAGTTGAGTGCGTGTGCTCATGCGGGTGCATCTCCACCCCGCCCTACCGTTCCTTCAAATTGTCCGCAATCGCAACCACGCGCCACCTCTCCGCGTTTGACCCGTGGGAGATATGTGCCATGGCAATTTTCGGTCGAAAGCCCCGGCCCTCTCGCCGGCGAACCAACCAGCCTGCATGGATGACCATCGACGGCAGTTTTGCCGCGCGTCAATGCACCGTCATCGACATTTCGGAAGGCGGTGCGCGATTGCGGGTGGAAGACCCGCAATTCGTCAAGCCGCATTTTCATCTGAAATTCGACCGGGCCTCCCCGGGCAGGGCCTGCAAGGTCGCCTGGAAGAAAGGCGACCTGATCGGGATCAAATTCGTTTAGGGCGGGACGCCACCGCCTGCTTGCGCCGACCGCTGCGCGGCTGCGCGCGATGCGGTGCAACAATCCGCGCACGCCATGGAACAAGTGTTCCCGCCAATAGTTGCCAGCGACGAAACCAAAATCGACCATTGATTCAAAAGCCGGGTTCGTATTTGCACCGACGCAGGCTCTCGAAGCGAGAGACTCGGGGGAAGAATAGCCATGCGTGTCGTTATCCTGGCATTGTCGATCCTGGGAATTCTCGCCTGCTCGGATGCCGCCAGGGCCGGCCCAAGCACGACCACGCGCGATTCGACGACCTCGGTCGATGAGGCGGTCTTCACCGACGAAGCAACCCAGGCAACCGAAGACCGGATCGGCCTCGACAAGCGAAAGCGCCGCGACCTGCAGCGCCGGCTGACCCGGCTCGGCTTCGACACCAGGGCCAACGGAAAGTTCGACGCGCGGACCCGCGCCGTCATCACGCGCTGGCAGGCCGCGCGCGACTATCCCAAGACCGGCTTCCTCAACCCGTTGCAGCATCAGGCGCTCCTGAACGAGTCCGCCTCGACGGCGAACGCCAGCGTCCGCGAAAATGGCAAGTCGGGTAACGAACGTCGAGCCCGTCGACGCGGCGGAAGCAATCCGGTTGGCGTGATCGGCGGCGTCGTTGGCGGCGTGGTCGGCGGAATTTTCGGACGCCGGTGATCCGTAAATGGTCGTGGGCTTGAACCCGGCCGCCGCGACCGGCAGCGAGACGTGGGGCAGTTAGCCGCGCCCCAACACAAATCCGTCATTTGACACTTCGTCTCATTTTGTCAAATTCGTCAAATGAAGCCCCGCGACCGCATCCTCGATGCCGCGATGCTGGTATTCCGCCGGCAGGGGTTTCGGCGTTCGTCGATCGAGCAGGCGGCGGAGGCCGCCGGCCTGACGCGCCAGGCGCTCTACCATCATTTCAAGTCCAGGGAAGAACTGTTCCGCGCCGTGATCGAGCGGCTGCATGAGAACGCGCTGGCCGCCGAGATCGCGGCGGGCGAGGCCACCGAAAAGGCCGGCAGCGGCCTTGCCGACATCCTGATCGCCGAGATTACCGCGCGGATCGGGCAGTTGATCGCGCCGCTCGAGGGTTCGCCCCATATCGAAGAGCTGTTCTCCGAGCACCTGCTGCAGGCCCGCGACATCTACCAGAAATATGCCGCGCATTATGCCGCGCAGCTGACATCCACGATCGAACGGGTCTGCCGCAAGCAACGTCTCGCGATCAAGGACATGACCGCGCCCGACTTCGCGCGATGCGTCGAGATGGCGTTCAACGGCACCAAGTCAGCCTATCCGGCGATGCAGCCGGCTGACGCCTTCCTGCGGGATTTCGGCATCATGGTGCGCACGCTGGTCGCCGGCGCCGTGGGCCCAGCGCCGAAGCGCGGTCCAAGAACAACTACAAAAAAAACTGCAAGAAAACCTGTCGCAAGCAAAACCGCCCGCAAATCAGGAGATCGCAGATGAGTACGATGACGATCAACGGCCGTGTCGCCCCCCTGCCCGACGACATCGACGCCATGCTGATCGATGTGGTCAGGACCGATCTCGACCTCACCGGCACCAAGCTGGTCTGCGGCGCCGGCGTTTGCGGCGCCTGCACCGTGCTGGTGGATGGCGCGCCGGTGGCGAGCTGCCTGATGCCGGCCCGCGCCGCGGCCGGCAAGACAGTCACCACGGTCGAGGGCATTGGCACCGAAAAGCTGCATCCGGTGCAGAAGGCGTTCATGGTGCACGACGCGCTGCAGTGCGGATTCTGCACGCCGGGCTTCATCATCGAGGCTGCGGCGTTCCACGACCGCTGGCGCGCAACAAAGGGAACGGCAACACCTTCGCGCGAGGAAATCGGCGCTGTCCTGTCGGGGCATCTGTGCCGCTGCGGCGCCTATGACGGCATCTTCAGCGCGGTGGCCGCGGCCTGCAGCGGCCAGTTCGATGGAGGCGACATCGTCTCGCCGCGCGTCGAGGCACGCGACAAGGTGACGGGTGCGGCGAAATACACCGTGGATATCAACCATGAAGGCCAGCTCGAAGGCGTTATCCTGCGCTCGGAGATCGCGCATGGCAAAATCGGCGAACTCGATTTCGCGCCGGCGCTGGCGCTGCCGGGTGTCGGCGCCGCGATCTCGCTGCTCGCCGAAGACCGAATCGTCCGCTTTGTCGGCCAGCCCATCGCCGCCGTCGCGGCCAGGGATCGCAAGACGGCGCTGGCGGCGATCGCCGCGATCAAAGTATCCAGCGAAAAGCTACCCTCCGTGATCGGGCTCGATGAAGCCCGTAAGCCGAATGCGCCGGTGGTGTTCGAAAAGGCGGACCGCAAGAAAGCCGGCAACGTCTCCGAAGGCGCCGGCGCACCGGCGCCGTGGAAGGCGAACATCCGCGGACCGTCGGCGGCGTTCTCGCTCAAGCCGAAGCAGGTGCGGAGCTGGGTCGAAAGCGCACGGCAGGAGAAAAATCCGTTGCTGGTCGAAGGCGTATTCCGGACCGGCACGCAATCGCATACCTGTCTGGAGCCGCACGCCACGGTCGCGCATTTCGAAGGTGACCGGCTTACAGTGCACGCCTCGACGCAGAGCGTGTTCCATCTGATGGAGCTGATCGCCAAGCGCTACAAGCTCGACCACGACAAGGTCCGCGTCATCGCCGATCACGTCGGCGGCGGTTTCGGCTCCAAGGCCAGCCTCGGCGCGGAGACGACGATCGCGATCGATCTGGCGCGCGCCGCCAATGCGCCGGTCCGCGTCGCCTTCGATCGCCATGAAGAACTTTCGGTGACCGGCTATCGGCCGGCGTCGGAGGTCAAGCTTGCGCTGCTGCCGTCCGAGCAAGGCGGATTGAAAGCGCTGTCGGTGACCGCCTATGCCGACACCGGCGCCGCGATCAATTCCACCATCGCCACCCTGGCACGGCTGATCTATCCGGCCGAAGGCAAGGAGCTCGCCGATTTCGACGTCATCAGCAATCTGCCGCCGGGGGCGGCGTTTCGCGGCCCCGGCGGACCGCCGATGGCGTTCGCGGTGGAGCAGGCGATCGACGAAGCCGCGCTGCGGATGAAGGTCGATCCGATCGAGCTGCGCAAACGCTGGGATACCGATCCCAACCGGCGGCGGCTTTATGAATGGGCGCAAGGGCTCGACGTCTGGCGCAACCGGAAGTCACCGGCCGAGCAGACCGGCCGCTATCGCCGCGGTGTCGGCGTCGCCACCGGATACTGGCTTTATCTCTGGCAGCCCGGCTCGAAAGTGGAAGTGTCGGTCAAGGGCGGCCGCCTGATCGCAAGCACGGCGATCCAGGATATCGGCACCGGCAGCCGCACCGTGATCGCCAATACGGTGGCGCGCGAATTCGGTCTCGAGCCGCATGAGGTCGAGGTTCACATCGGCGATTCCAAACTGCCGGTAGGCCCGGGCTCGGGCGGCAGCCGCACCACCGCCTCGGTGGTGCCGCCGACATTACTCGCGATCCAAAAGCTGAAGGCCGCGATCGAGAAAAATGCAAAACAAAAGCCGGCGCCGGGATCGAATGCGCCGTGGCGCGAATTGCTGGCGGCCTCCCCCGACCTCACCGCATCAGGCGTGCGGCCGGAAGACAGCAGGCAAATGGCGCCGGGGATTGAGTCGCCGCTGAAGCAGGTGGGTATTCTGGGCTGGATCTTCGGCAAGATGATGCGCTGGATGTCCAACATGGTGATCGGCGCCGGCGTGCCGAGTTCGGTGCAGGTGATCGAGGTCGAAGTCGATACCTGGCTCGGCCATGTCCGCGTCCTCAACGTCCACACCGGCATTGCGGTCGGCAAGATCGCAGCGCCGGCACTGGCGCGAAGCCAGGCGGCGGGATCGGTCATTCAAGGCATCGGCTACGCGCTCTACGAAGCACGCGAGATCGACGGGCGCACCGGCGATACGCTGAGCGGCGGACTGGAGGATTACCGGATTCCCGGGATAGCCGACACGCCTGTGATCGACGTGCATTTCGACGAAGCCGGTTTCGATCACGTGCTCGGCGGCAGCGTCGGCATCGGCGAGGTCGCCACCGTGCCGACGTCGCCGGCGGTCGCCAACGCGATCTACAACGCCACCGGCATCCGGCCGATGGATTTGCCGATCCGCCCCGACCGTTTGATCTCAGCGCTGAAAGGGAGGGCCGCCGCATGACACCGGCCATGACGACCGAATTCCGCGCCGCCGGCACCGATCTTTCCGAACGCCGCCGCAGCGGCGTCTCGAAGGGCCCGCTGATGGATATCGTGCCCGCGTCCGATATCTCGGGCATGCATTGGGGTGCCGACGGCACGCTGCGCATCGGCGCCTACACCACCATCGCCATGATCGCCGCCGATCGAAGCATCGCCGCCGCCTATCCCGGCATTGCGGCGTCGGCGCAGGGCCTCGCGACGCCGCAGATCCGTCACCTCGCAACGCTCGGCGGCAATATCGCGCAGCGCTCACGCTGCTGGTATTTTCGAAATCCGCACATCGCCTGCCTGAAGAAGGGCGGCACCGATTGCCCGGCCCGCAGCGGCAATCATCTCTATCACGTCGCCTTCGATCTCGGCCCCTGCGTGGCGCCGCACCCTTCCACGATGGCGGCCGCGCTACTGGCTTATGACGCGACCATCATCACCTACACAAGAAGTGGGCTATCGATCCCGGACGTGCTCGGCGACGGCTCCAACGGCACCGCCGACAATTTGCTGCAGCCGGGGGAAATGATCCGGGGCATCGAACTGCCCAAGCCGATGCAGGACGAGCGCGCGTTCTACAAGCGCGCGATCAGCCGTGCTTATGCGGAATGGCCGCTGGTCGAGATCTGCGCCCGCGCGGTCGTCAAGGACGGCGCGTTCCAGTTCATCCGCCTCGCCGCCGGTGGCATCGCGCCGGTGCCGCTGCGGCTGAAGGCGGCGGAAGGCGCACTGCAAGGCAAGGCGGCCAATGCGTTGAACATTGAAGTGGCTGCCAAGTTTGCGACCTCGGGCGCCAAGCCGTTGCCGATGACGGGCTACAAGCTCGATCTCCTGGAAGGCGTGGTGCGCGATGTGCTGGAGAAGCTGGCGGCGTAAGCCGGCCGACCCTTCAACAAAAGGTGTCATACCCGCGCACGCGGGTATCCAGTACGCCGCGGCCTCTCGGTTCTATCGCTGATGTCTCTGCAATACTGGATCGCCCGCTCCAGTGCGCAATTGCGCACAAGGCGGGCGATGACAGCTGGGCCTAATGCCCGTCGAACTCGTCTTCTTCGTTGACCTTGCTTGAGTGCCGGTGCGCCTTCCTGCCGCCGAGCGAACCCGTCGTCCAGGGCTCGCGCGACGACGCGTAGGGACTGCGCCCTCCGGCCCTACCCGCGACCTGATCGCCGGACACAGCTGCCGGCTGGCAGATCACCCGCCCGCTGGAGCGGCGCATCAGGTCGACGTGGAGGTGGTCCTCGTGATGGCGGTTGGAGCCCGGCGCCAGCACGGTGTTGAACTGCTGGCAGGCGCTTGCCTGCACGTCGCGCAGAAAGCCCTGCTCTTCCGGCATGCCGCGCCAACCGCCCCTCACCGTCACGCGCCTGCCGTCGGCGAGCACGAAGGCGGAGATATCGAGCGCGTTGCCGAAAGCGTGTTCGGAAATATGCGAGTTCGGATTGCCGTTCATGCCGCGGCAGGAATAGGCGGAGATCTGCTTGATCTCGACCACGCGCACGCCGAACCAGCGCTGAGCGGCGGGCTGTACCGAGTCGGCGAGCCAGCGGTCGAGCACCGAGACGATCGGACAGGCCAGCGTCGCGGTCGGCTTGATCGCGACCGGTCCCACCGTGTTGACGGGATCGCCCAGAACAGGCCCGAGCCGTGGCGGCGGCGCGGCGGCGGGCGCCTGTGAATAGGGTGCCGACGAATAATTCGGGGATGACGGGTAGCGGTCGCGCGGCGGATAGGAAGGCGCGGCCATATAAGAGCCGCCGCGCGGGTCGCGCGATTGCGGCGCGCCTTCGGCCGGCAGATCGATTTCGTCGTCCTGCTGGGCCACGCCCGGCGCGGTCAGCGAGATCGGCCCGTTGGACGGCGCGCCATAGCTCGGCTGGCGCAGCGCCTGATCGGAATAGGTCTGCGATGGTGCGGCGGCAGGCGCCGGCCGAACCGGCCAGCGCGGCTGGTTGCCGATATTGCCGGGCGGCCGCAACTCGTCGGCGAAACCGAAACTCGGGCTGCCCTCGCCGAGGGCCGCGACTTTCAGCGGAAATTGCGCGCCACAGGCGCCGGGACCGGAAATCGGGTCAATCCGGACCAGTTCGGGGGTCTCCTTGACCGCACCGGACTTCAGGCATGCGACCTCGGCCTCGGCCCGCCACGGTTCACGCTCGGCGGACTGAAACAGTCCGCGGCCGCAACCCGCCAAGGAGACAAGGACGAAGGAGCCGACGAGATACAAACGAACTCCACGCGTCATCCGCGCACGTTCGGCGAATTTATTTAAGAAGTCTTCAACACGTTGATTTCATGAATTATTTACCATGTTGCCTGCAACCGCCGGCTGTGGACAGGCGGGGATAGACAGCAACGCTGACTTGTTTTGGCGGGGAACGCTTTGTTAGCGTCGAGCGTTATGAGCGGGCACGACGTGAACCAAGGGAGTATTCCCATATGACCATGGTCAGCAGACTGAGCGTTGTAACCGCGTATCTTGCATTCGCCTTCGTCGGCGCCATTGTGATCGGCGTGTTCTAGGCTTCCCCTTCCAGGCTTGAAGCCAATCGAAAACTGTTCGCCCGGTGGTCGCTACACCGGGCGTTTTTATGCGCGACGATTACGACCGCGGCTCCGCAAGAGTCTGCCGCGATGACATCAGGCTTTCCGCCTTGGCGTTGATCCGGCGCCAGTTGTTGCCGGAGCAGTAGAAGCGGCCGAGCGCACAGGCTTCGACGCGCAGCGTGTTCTGGCCTTTCATATCCATCGTGCCGTAATAGGTGTCGCCGCTGGCCTGGCTGTAGACGCTGCCGGTCCACTGCTTCCCGGTCTTCGGCTTCATGTTGATCAGGACGGCCTCACCCTTGTCGTTGGAGGACGAATTGAGCACGTAGCCGCACAGCGCGTTGCCGCATTTGGCGATACGTACCGATCCCTTGCCTTCGGTCTGCCAATCTCCAACAGGCGTGTCGACATCGTCGGCGAGATCATGCGAGACACGCGAAATCTGTGGCACGGCCACCGGCGCCGGCTCGGCCGGCTTCGCAACCGGTGGCGCAGGCGGCGGTGGCGGCGGTGGTGGTGCAGGCGGAACAGCGAGTGTTGCCGGTGGAGCGGGTGGCTGCGGAGCGGGCACGAGTTGCGTCGCGGCGGCGGCCGGCCTGTACACGGCGGGCGGCGGAGCGGCAACGGATTGAACCGACGGGGGAGCTGCCGCCGGTACGGCTGGTAATGTCCTCGTTGACTCGCTGATCCTGCGATCATCGCGATGGCGATCATCATCGTTGTAACGATCACGGTCGTCATAACGACTTCGGTTGCGCGAGGTGCCCGAAATCGAAACCGAGGCGCAGGAGGTCGAACGGCAGTACCTGGACGCGTCGATCTGGATGCGATGACCGCCGACCACGAATGAAATGGAGTCGCCCGCATACGCGGACGGACTGAGCAGCATCAGCACGGCGAGAAAACAGAAACGCTTCATCGGACCCTCCCCGGGTTGAGCGCGAAAGCTAGGCCGCGGCCGGTTCCCTGGATGTGATTTGAGTCACCTAGGTCCCCCGTGACCTACGTCACAGAAGGCGCACCCGGCCGGGCATAGGGTCTGCGCAAGTTCATCGCCAACCCAATTCACAAGCCGCCCAGGAGGCTCTCATGAAGAAGCTCTACATCCTCGCCGCGCTGATGATGGTCACCACCTCGGCCCATGCCGGTGGCATAACCTTCCAGATCGAAGGCCAGCGCGTCCGCATCGAAGCGCCGCGCGGCTGCGCCTCGCTGTCCTGCATCAACATCACGGCGCCCGGCTTCAAGGGCCTCAAATCCAACCGCAACGACGACGATGACGATGTCGCACCGGCGCCGACACGGCCCGAATACAGCGGCACCAAGCGCTACAATGATGATTACGCGCCGGCGGCCGGCAAGCCCCGCTACAAGGGCGACCAGGCCAAGCGCTACAACGATGACGACTACGCCGCAGCGCCTCCAAGGCAGGACCGCGTTCCGGCCCCGGCTGCTGATCAGGTGGCGGCACCCGCTCCTGCGCCCGCCCCGGCTCCGGCCCCGACGACCTACGCCGCCGCGCCGCCGCAAGCCGACGTCGCACCACCGGCCCCTCCTCCGGCTGCCGAGCCCGCGCCTGCCAGGTACGCAGCGCCCGCTCCGGCTCCAGTTGACGCTGGCCCCGCCTCCGATCCGAACTCGCCGATCGGCGTCTGGGCCACCGAAGAGAACAAGGGCAATGTCCGCATCGAGCAGTGCGGCGACAATCTCTGCGGCTATGCCGTCAAGACCGGTGAAAAGATCCTGATCAACATGAGACCGCAGGGCTCGAAATGGGCCGGCCGGATCAACGATCCCGACAGCGGCCGCAAATACGACTCGACGATGTCGATGAAGAGCAACGGCTCGCTCCGCGTGCAGGGCTGCGCCTTCGGCGGCATGTTCTGCGGCGGCCAGACCTGGAAGCGCGTGAGCTGATACTTCTTCGAGCCCTTTTCGCGTTTCCATCAGTTAACGACTCCTTACTCGCGATCGACGACGAAACAATTCTCCGCGCGACGAAACCGTTTTGGTCCCGCGACGAAGAAATCCCGAAACCAGGCTCACGTAGTTCTCTTGCCCAACGAGGCGCCACCCGGCGCGCAACTCGGGCGCACCACTCACCAAACCTGCAAGAGGGACACACATGGCTTTCGCACGCTCCACCATCCGTAACTGCCAACTGCTGATCGCGGCCACGCTTGCGTTCGGGATGCTGACCACCGTTTCCCAGGCCCATACGCCAGAGCAGGAGCAGATGTGTGCCGGCGACGCGATGCGGCTGTGCGGAGCGGAAATTCCGGATGTCGATCGCGTCACCGCCTGCATGATCCGGCAGCGCGCGTCGCTCAGCGACGGCTGCAAGGCCGTGTTCCGTTACGAGCCCCCGGCCGCGACGCCCGTCAGCTACGCGCCGTCGGCCAAGCCGTCGAAGCCGATGAACCTGGCCCCGCACAAGCGCGGCTGATCAACGCTCTATGTAAGATGCAAGATGAGAAAGCGCCATGCCCGGCAATGCCGGACGCGGCGCTTTCTGTTTCCGTCGCCGGCCATGACGAACCAGCAGGGATTACGCCGCGCGCCGAAACCAGTCTCGCACCTTCTCCATGAAGCTGCGTCGATCTCTGAAATCGCTGATCGTCTCAATCCGCACGGGCTCCGGCGCACGTTCGACTGTCCCGCTCGGCGTGGCATGCTGTGCAGCCATCGCGATCGGCCCGACATTTTCCAGAAACGCGCGCTCATAGCCGCGCGACAGCCGCTCGATCGCGTCCGCCAGCGGCAGCCACTCGACCGCCTTCACGTCGCGCATCAGTTTGCGGACCGGCTCGGCGCCCGCCTCCATCCGCCAGAAGTGCACGACCTTGGAGCCGCCGCGGGATTCGTAAACCAGCGTGCCGAGGAATTCGTGTACGGCGACATCGTGCCCGGTTTCCTCATTGACTTCGCGCTCGGCCGCGTCGCGCGGCGTCTCACCGCGATCGAGCTTGCCCTTGGGCAGAACCCATTCATTGCGCTTGCGCAGGCGCACGATCGCGACCAGCGGCGTTGCCGCCTGCCGCAATACAATGCCTCCCGCCGCCAGCACAGGCGCTCGCGCCATCTTGCTTCCCTGGTTTGCGAAAAAATCGTGATTCGATCGCAACTATATAGGAAAGCTCGCGTGCGGAATCGAGACTAGACGAGAGGTTTCCTCAGCAGCGCTCCGCCGGCACGAACGCGCGCGCCGTCTGCGACATTGTCGGCAAACTCAAAGCTTTCCGGCGCCAGCACAATGATGGTCGAGCCGTGCTCGAACCAGCCGAGTTCATCGCCCTTGCGCATGCTGGCGGTGCAGGGGAAATTCACCGGCCCCCGGCTCTGCGCGTTCAGCGTCACATCCAGAAAGTGCAGGCGGATGCTGGCGACCAGGATCGCGGCGACCGGCACCAGGGTCAGCGCTTCGCCGGAGGCAAGCCGCGTCTCCAGCACCGCGCGCTCGTTCTTGCAGAACAGCCGCTCCACCCTTTTCAACGCAATCGGATTGACGTTCCAGACGTCGCCGTGGATGAACCTCACCCGCTCGATCGTGGCGTCATAGGGCGCGTGAAAACGATGATACATGCTCGAGGTCAGGCGCAGCGTAAGGTAGCGGCCGTTGCGGTGACGCTCCACCAGCGCGGGATCGCCGAGCAGATCCAGCAGCGAATACGGTGCGCCCTTGATCTGGAACAGTTTTGTGTCCTCGATCCGGCCGAACGCGCCGATGATGCCGTCGGAGGGGCTGGCGACAACGCTCGGATCCGGATCGGCGGGCCGCAGGCCCGGGCGCAACTCGCGGGTAAAGCAATCATGCAGGCTCTTGAACTCGGTCTTCTTCGCCTCCGACAGATCGAGATCGGAGAACAACCGCCAGCAGGCGATCGAGGCATCCCGCACCAGCGGGTTCTCGATCTTGCTGAACCACCCCATGAAACGGGTGATGGCCGCCCGGGGAATCCGGTTGGTGAGCAGGAAATTGAGGTCCTCCTGCTGGGTAAAGGCCGAAATCAGGCCTTTGACTGTCATGAATCTGTTAGCAGGATTAGCTAGCGCTGGTGGCATGGATTCGCCCCTTTCGATTCTGTCGCTGTCCGCCGTTGCGATTGCCGGCGCCGCGGTGACCTTCCCCAAATTGCAGGCGCGGCTGGCGCTGTCGCGCGCCAAACACCGCTCGCTGACCGGACATTCCAAGATGTCCAAGATGGTCGCGCGGCTGATGCCGCATTACGAATTCGATATCGGCGAGTTCTTCCGCTCCGACGGCGCGCCGGCCGATGTCGCGGCGCAGCGCCAGGACGGTTTCTTCCGGCTCGCCGGCGTCTATCAGGACCGTTACCCCAAGGGACGGCAGATGACCGCCGAGGCGGCCGAGCACATTTCGGATCTGCAATTCACCGAAGCCTACCGGGTGCCGTTCCAGTACAGCCGGCTGGTGCGCGAGCATCTTTCCACCAGCGCCTTCGTGCAGTCCTCTTCCGGCGTCACCGTCACCGATGTCGACGGCAATGTCTCCTACGACCTGACCGGCTCGTACGGCGTCAACATTTTCGGCAACGACTTCTACAAGGACTGCATCACCGAATCGGAAAAGCGCGCGCAGGCGCTCGGACCGGTGCTCGGCCCCTACCATCCCGTTATCACCGACAACGTCAAACGGCTGTGCGAAATTTCTGGCCTCGACGAAGTTTCGTTCCACATGTCCGGCACCGAGGCCGTGATGCAGGCGGTGCGGCTGGCGCGCTACCACACCAGGCGCACGCATCTGGTTCGCTTTGCCGGCGCTTATCACGGCTGGTGGGGCGACGTGCAGCCCGGCGTCGGCAACCCGGTGTCGCCGCACGAGACCTATACGCTCGCCGACATGTCGGAGCGGACACTGCATGTTTTGAAGACGCGCCGCGACATCGCCTGCGTGCTGGTCAATCCGCTGCAGGCGCTGCACCCGAACGCCAATGCGCCGGGCGATTCCGCGCTGGTCGACAGCTCCCGGTCCGGCAATTTCGACCGCGCCGCCTATACCGAATGGCTGAAGAAGCTGCGCGAAATCTGCACCGAACGCGGCATCGTGCTGATCTTCGACGAGGTCTTTGTCGGCTTCCGCATCGCCGCCGGCGGCGCGCAGGAATATTTCGGCGTCCGCGCCGATATGGTGACCTATGGGAAAAGTCTTGCCGGCGGACTTCCGGTCGGCGTGGTCTGCGGCGCTAAGGACCTGATGCGGCGCTTTCGCGACGATCGCCCCGCCGACATCTGCTTTGCCCGCGGCACCTTCAATTCGCATCCCTACGTCATGACGGCGATGGACGAATTCCTCGGCCGGCTCGCCAGCCCGAACTTCAACTCGGTCTATAACGGGCTTGACGAGACCTGGAACGCCCGCGCCAAGGCGCTCAAGGACCGGCTCGTCGCGCACGACCTTCCGGTGCGCGTCAGCAATCTGTCGTCGATCTGGATGGTGCATTATACCGTGCCGTCCCGCTACAACTGGATGCTGCAATATTATCTGCGCGCCGAAGGGCTGGCGCTGAGCTGGGTCGGCACCGGCCGGCTGATCTTCAGCCTGAACTATACCGATGACGATTTTTCCGCGGTCGCCGACCGTTTCGTCAGCGCCACCGAGAAGATGAAGCGTGACGGCTGGTGGTGGCATGATGCCGCGATCACCAACAAGAACATCAAGCGGCAGATCCTCAAAGAGATGTTTGCCAAGAGGTTCGGTCGCTGAGCGCGCCTCTTCTACAATCTTCATAACCTGGCCAGCTCTTTCGTCATTGCGAGGAGCGAAGCGACGAAGCAATCCATCTATCCCCGCGCGGAGAGATGGATTGCTTCGCTTCGCTCGCAATGACGATCTCATAACTGGTGCTTAAGACGTGGATGCCCGGGACAAGCCCGGGCATGACGCATTTCGTGACAGGTCAAATCGATCAGGCGTGCTTGACGTGCTTCTCGAGGCCCGGGTCGATCAGCTCGCCCTTCATCAGGGCGATCGGCGCCTTGTAGTAGAGCTTGAGGTCGCTGAACGGGTCGGTCACGATCTTGGTCATCCAGACGAGGCCGGTCTCGACGTCGCGGATGAAGAACAGATGGATGGTGCGGAACAAGAGCCCGCCGATACCGATCGCCAGCCAGATCTTGGCGACCTGGCGCATGAAGTCCGCCGACGTCTCCCACGGCGCGAACATGCCGAGCAGGGTCGGATCGAGATACAGCACCGCCGGCGACAGCGCCCAGATCACCATCAGCACGACCTTGCGCTGCAGATTGTAGCCGACCTTGATCTCTTCCTTGTGCTCGTGGGTGGCGTGGTTGACGTGGTCATACCCTTTGGGCTCGAAGAAGAAATGCCCGGCCTGGCGTGACGTCATCGACACCAGCCAGCCGACCAGCGCCGACACCACGGGATCGATGAAGAGCATGACATAGGCGAACAGGAAGCTCGCCGCGCTGACGAAGTGCAGCGACTGGTTGATGCGGCTGTGGTGATAGTAGCGATGGTCGTCCCAGCGCTGGGTTCGCAGTTCCTGCATGAAGTTCTTGATCATGGTCTCCCCCAAAATTCTTTCGGGTTAAGGATTAACGGGATTCGATGTCCGGCGTATGACATCATCTAAATGTCATATGAAGTTTCGCGGCGCAGCGTTGACACAGCGCCGCCGCGGCGCGCTACGCTGCCTTCGCGACGTCGACTTTCCGGAAACGCACCAGCGAGAAGTGACCGAGCGGCGGCACCAGGCGGCGCTCCGCCAGCTCCATGCCGCGCGCGCCGGCCAGCCACTGCGCGTAGCGCGACCAGGCGAACTCGGCGGTGCGGAAACCGAGCGGGCGAACCACCGGCTGCAGGCGCTGCTCGATGAAGCGGCGCATGCCGGCGTCGGCGCTGACGCGGGTCAGGATGATAAGTTCGCCGCCCGGGCGCAGCACGCGGGCGAATTCGTCGAGCGCCGCTTCAGGGTTCGGAACCGCCGTGACGACATACTGCGCCATCACGACGTCAAAGGAGTTGTCGGGGAATTCGAGTTTCTCGGCGTCCATGACAGCCAGACCCTCGACGTTCTTCAGCTTGAGCTCGTCGACGCGCTTCTTGGCCTTCTGCAACATCGCCTCCGAAATGTCGGTGCCGAAGATGCGTATGTGGGCTGCGTATTGCGGCAGCGAGATGCCGGTGCCGACACCAACCTCGAGCACGCGGCCGCCGATCTTGTTGGTGGCCTGAATCGCCGCCTTGCGGCCCTTGCTGAACACGCCGCCGAACACGAGGTCGTATACCGGCGCCCAGCGGTCGTAGGCCTGCTCGACCGTCTCGCGGTCGAAGTCCAACGCCCTGGTGCCGTCAAGCTTGATGATGTCTGCCATGGTCTGCCTTCTCGTCTCTCTTCAGAAGTAGATTGAACTAACCCTGTACGGCGCTGGTGCCGGGGATGCGGCGCGCCGGCAGCGTGGCGCGGCTGGGCTGCAGCGCGGCCAGATTGCCGATGAATTGCCGGGCGCTGTTTTCCCAGGAGCGCCCGAGCGCAAAGTTCCGGCAGGCCTCGCGCGACATCGTCAGCGCGCGCAGACAGGCGCTGCGCAGATTCCAGTCCAGCGCGCCGATCGGATGATCGGCGATGACGTCCAAAGGCCCGGTGACCGGAAACGCCGCAACCGGCGTGCCACAGGCCAGCGCTTCCAGCTGCACCACGCCGAACGTGTCGGTGAGGCTCGGAAACACAAAGACATCGGCGGCGGCGAGATGCGACCTCAGATCCTCGCCCTTCTTCTCGCCGAGGAAGACGGCGTGCGGATATCTCTGCGCGAGCTGCGCCCGCTGCGGCCCGTCGCCGACCACGACTTTCGTTCCCGGCAGGTCGAGCGAGAGAAACGCTTCGAGATTCTTTTCGACCGCAACGCGGCCCATGGTCATGAAGATCGGCCGCGGCAGGTCGATCGTGGCCGGGCTTTCAGGCGAGAACAGATCGGTGTCGACGCCGCGGGTCCAGAAACCAAGCTTGCGAAAACCGCGCTCGCTGAGCTCCTGCCGCAATGAGGCGGTCGCGACCATCGTGGTCGACGCCGCCGCATGAAAATGCCGCAACAAAGCGTAGCCGACGCTGGCCGGGATCATGGTGCGGACCGCGACATATTCCGGGAAGCGCGTGGTGTAGGACGTGGTGAACGCGAGCTTGTGACGGCGGCAATAGCCGCGCACCGCCCAACCGATCGGGCCTTCGGTCGCGATATGGATAGCCTCGGGCGCCGCCGCCTCGATCCGGCGCGCGATCTCGCGGCGGTTCGGCAGCGCGATGCGCAAGCCAGGATAGGTGGGGACGCCGACGGACGGAAATCCGTCCGGGGTCAGGAAGCTGATCTCGGCGTCAAGCTTGGACGCACTGCGCGCCAGCGAGGTTAACGTCCGGACCACACCATTCACCTGCGGATGCCAGGCGTCGGTTGCTATCAATACCCGCATGTCGGGACCCCGGGGTTATCCATGATTCTCACTTCCCGACGTTGGTTCATGGATATTTCAAGCGTATGACGTCATCGATCTGTAAGGATGTTTTTCCGGTCGTCCCGGCGCTTTTTCGTGTAACGTGACAGTACGATGTCAAACCCGAACGCAAATTCCGCTCCCTCCCGCCCGCGCCGGAAGCGAAAGAACAACTCGCTGCTGGTGCTCGCCGCCGGAATTTTCATTTTCGGCGCCGCCGCCGCCACGCTTTATTATCTGTTGCAGCCGGTCACCTTGCGGATCGCGGTTGGCCCTCCCGGCAGCGACGATCAGAAACTGATCCAGCTGATGGCGCAGACCTTCGCGCGCGACCACGGCGCCGTTCGGTTGTCGCTCGTTTCGACCCCGGGCGCGGTCGAGAGCATCGCGCTGTTCAACACCGGCAAGGCCGACCTTGCGGTGGCGCGCGGCGATCTGAACCTGCCGGCCAACGCCGAGTCGGTCGCCATCCTGCGCAAGAACGTCGTCGTGCTGTGGGCGCCGTCAGGCATCGCGCCGAAGGGCTCGAAGAAAACACCGGTAGCCAAGATCAAGAGCCTCGAGGAGCTCGCCGGACATCGCGTCGGCGTGGTCGGACGAACCGAGGCCAACGTCAAGCTGCTGCGCACGATCCTGACCGAGGGCGGTATTAAGGTCGACAAGGTGACGATCAGCCAGTTCGGCGTCAATCAGCTCGCGGAGATGGCACGCGACCAGACCGTCGACGCGTACATGACGGTCGGCCCGCTCAACAGCAAGATCACCGTCGACGCGATCAACGCCACCGTAGCGGTCCGCGGCGAACCGAAATTTCTCCCGATCGAGGTGTCGGAAGCGATTTCGAAGAAGCACCCGGTCTATGAAGCCGAAGAAATTCCCGGCAGCATCTTCGCTTCATCGCCGGCGCGCCCCGAAGACAAGATCGATACCGTCAGCGTCAACCATTTGATCATCGCGCCGAAGTTGCTGTCCGACACCGCGGTCGGCGCGCTCGCCCGCCAGATCTTTACCCACCGCCAGCAGCTCGCGCGCGAATTGCCGATCGCAAGCCAGATCGAGAAGCCGGACACCGACAAGGACGCCGCCTTGCCCGCGCACACCGGCGCCGCCGCCTATATCGACGGCAACGAGCGGACGTTCCTCGAACGAAACAGCGACTACCTCTGGTTCGCGGTCATGGTGCTCTCAGGCATCGGCTCGGCATGGGCCTGGCTGCAGCATTACTGGAAGCGGGACGAACGCGAGCAATATTCCGAGCATCGCGACAATCTGCTCGACCTGATTTCGAAGGCGCGCACCGCCGAAACGCCGGAAGAATTGTTCGAGATGCAGGGCACCGCGGATGCGCTGTTGCGCGAGGCGCTCGACTGTCATGAGGACGGTGCGATCGAGGACGGGGAATTAGCCGCCATCGGGCTGGCGCTCGAACAATTCCACCATGCGGTGACCGACCGCCGCGCCACGATCGGCACGGCCGAGCCCGACATGCAGCGGCTGCGGGCGCTGCAGAGCTAAGCAAGAACGGCAGCCTTTTCTCTATTTTTTTAATGCTTTGCGCACGAACCGCGCCCCCGCTGCCGTCCCCAAGCCCTGCGACGAAGCCGTCCTGAAACAATTCCCTAACGCGACGAAACCATTTTGGCGGCATTGTGCAAATGTCCTGAAACGGTTGGCCTGTACTGGTTTGCCTCAACGACGCGCTGGAACTGGCGCGACAGGGCGCAAACTGAAGGGGACGACCGATGCTCAATTCATTCAAACTGAATACCCGCCTCGCCGCCGCCGCTTTCGGCGCCATCGCGATCGGCGCGACCGCATTTTCCGCACCCGCCGCCGCAGCCCCGCTGCCGCTGTTTCCCTTCTTCATGGCGCCCCCGGTCGAAGCCGCTCCGCCGCCGGTCGCGGTTGCTCCCTCGCAGGACGAAGAGCGCTTCGAGCTGCCCGCCCGCCTGCGCCGCCAGGTCGTGAACTACAACACCCGCGAAGCTCCGGGCACCATCATCATCGACACCCCCAATACCTATCTCTATCTGGTGATGGGCAACGGCCAGGCGATGCGCTACGGCATCGGCATCGGCCGCGACGGCTTCACCTGGTCCGGCACGCAGACGATCACCAAGAAGGCGGAATGGCCGGCATGGACCCCGCCCCCGGAAATGATCGCCCGCCAGCCCTACCTGCCGCGCCACATGACCGGTGGCCCGGGTAACCCGCTCGGCGCCCGCGCGATGTATCTCGGCGGCACCATCTATCGCATCCACGGCACCAATGCTCCCGAGACGATCGGCACCCGCGTTTCCTCAGGTTGCCTGCGCCTCACCAATGAAGACGTCAGCGACCTCTATTCGCGCGTCAGCGTCGGCACCAAGGTGATCGTGCTGCCGATGACGGATCGCCGCGCCGACCTCGGTCGCGCCATCCGCTAAAACTCAAACTTCGAAATCCAAAACGGCTCCGGCATTCGTCGGGGCCGTTTTTGCGTTGCGCAGTTCGCTGCTGCCGGCACCATTCCCCAAAACATCTTCGCGCACGGCCGAAGTGCGTTATGTTGCTTAGAACTCGGCAATCAAGAGCAACGACGCCGTCGGCCGGCACAATGTGCTCGGCGGTCAAAAAGGCGGAACAACGCCGCCGTCGATTGCAGGGAGGATTCATGAAGCTTCAGCGCCGTCGATTTTTGAATCTGGCAGCGGGTGCTGCCGCGTTCCCGGCCGCTTCGCGGATAGCGCGGGCGCAGACCTATCCGTCTCGGCCGGTTCGGATCATCGCCGGGTTCGCTGCCGGCGGCATCGTTGACATCCTGGCGCGCATCATTGGCCAGGCCTTGTCGGAGCGCCTCGGGCAACAATTCATCGTTGAGAACCGTCTGGGCGCCGGCAGCAACATCGCCACCGAAGCGGTGGTTCGCGCGTCACCCGATGGCCACACGCTGCTCCTGATCAGCGTCGGGAATGCAATCAGCCCGGCGCTTTACGGCAATCTCAGTTTCAATTTCATCCGCGACATCTCGCCGGTCGCGGCCATCATGCGTGTTCCGAATGTCATGGAGGTAACTCCATCACTCCCGGTCGAGACCGTTCCTGAGCTTATTGCCTATGCCAAGGCCAATCCCGGCAGCATCAGCTACGGCTCGGCCGGCATCGGAACCTCCGTCCATGTCTGCGCCGAGTTGTTCAAGCAAATGACCGGCGTCGACATGGTGCATGTGCCGTATCGCGGCATGCCGGGCGTGCTGACCGACCTGCTGAGTGGCCGAATACAGGTCGCCTTCGATAACGTCTCCAATTCGATCGAACACATCAGGGCTGGCCGACTGCGGGCATTGGCGGTCACAACCGCAACACGCTGGCATGGCTTGCCTGACATCCCGACGGTAGGCGACAGCGTGCCGGGCTTCGAGGCGAGTGCGTTTTTCGGCGTTGGCGCCCCGAAGGACACGCCAGCCGAAATTGTTGGCCTGCTCAACAAGGAAATCAACGCGATCCTCGCAAGCCCTGTGGCAAGGGCGCGGCTTACCGATCTCGGCGGCGCGATGCTTTCAGGCTCGTCTGCCGACTTCGGCACGTTCATCGCCGATGAAACCGAGAAGTGGGGCAAGGTGATCCGCACGGCAAACATCAAGGCGGAATGACTCAGTCGGCACTTCGCCAGCGATTCCATAAGCTCCATATGGCTTCAGCGCGTTGGCGATTTTCACCGCGTGCTTCTTCCTGCGCCGGACCGATCCTTCGACGCTAGAGGGATCGTCGGCTCCGCTTTATGATTAAGCCGAACGGTCTCGGCCCAAGCGCTCTTCCGCATGACGCGCGATTGATGTAGGTTAACCGGCAGCCGCAAGCGGGCAGTGCCGAAGGCCCGTTGGAGTGCTAGCGGTATTTTGCCCACGGCGGGCTTGCAATGTTCATCTCACGTTTTGGGGGGCCGATCCGTTTTCAATGGAGTCGGCAGGGAGGCGTGCGCCTCGTTGATCAAACACACCCAACAGGAGGACATCATGCATTTTTGTATGACGGCACAATATACGCCTCAAGCTCTCAACAAGATTTTGGAAAATCCCAAGACCAATCGCCAGGAAGCGGCGAAAAAGCTGATCGAAGCAGCTGGTGGCAAATTGCTTTCGATGTACAGCACCGCGGCCGATGGACCCGGCGTTCTGGTAATCTTCGATGTACCTGACCCCAATGCAGCACCGGCCATTTCGGGCACGGTGGTGGCATCCGGAGCCATCCACAATGTAACCCTGACTCGGTTGTGGACGCAGGATGAAATCATGCTGGTTCGCCAGAAGGCGGTCCAGCTTCGTGGCTCATACACACCGCCCGGCGGCTAGTCCGAAAGGTGGAGTGAGCCCAACGGGCGTGCGCAAAGCGCGGCCCGTTGGGCGCCGCTCGTAACTCTATCCTGCGCCCGACGAACAATCGTCGTCCGCGATCGATGTGCGGGGATTTTGGTGCAGATGATCGCGCGGAGTCTTCGCGGAGCCTTGGCTGACCCTTGGCGAAAGCCGGACGCCAGCGAGCCGCCACCCAATCCAGCCTCACGGACAGGATCAACCTCAGCATTGCTGAGGCCTTCGTCAACGACGGCTCGCTGACTTCGAGTGAATCTACACACCCGTCGCCACCAGCGCAAATCCTCGTGCCAGGTCCGGCATGTCCAATGTGAATTTTGCATTGGATCGGTCAGATCGCGCCAACTAGTATCCCGCCGGACATCACGAACAATTCCCAAGACTTGGCGGCAACGACGATGACGCTCCTCGCCGCGCTGTTCCAGGACGCCGTCCGCCTGCGGAGATTGCCAATGAAATGCACGCCTGCCCTGCTTGCCGCCGTGTGCGCCGGATTCATCGCGAACGCCGGCGCAGCCGTCGCACAGACTGCCGATCTCGCCATCCGGGGTGGCACCATCTACACCGGTGGCGACGAAGCCCCGCTTGTCGGCGACATCGCGGTCACCGCGGACAAGATCGTCTATGTCGGCCCTTCCGCCGGCGCACCTGCCGCAACAGCGAACATCGCCGGGCAGGGCATGATCGTGGCGCCCGGATTCATTGACGTTCATACCCACCCGGAGAGCTTCATCCGCTCGCCCGATGCGGCCAAGCGCCTGAACGCGCCGTGGCAGATGCAGGGTGTCTCGACCATCTTCATCGGCGTCGACGGCAGGGGCGATCCGGCGGTGGCCGCCGATCACGCCCGGCTGGAAGCGGAGAAGATCGGCACCAACATCGCCAGCTATGTCGGGTTCGGCGCGGTGCGCGAGGCGGTGCTCGGCCATAATGCCCGCGCGCCCACCCCACCGGAACTGGAGCGCATGAAGGAACTCGTCGCCAAGGGCATGTGCGAGGGGGCGATCGGGCTTTCCGCCGGGCTGTTCTACGCCCCGCAGAGTTTCGCCAAGACTGACGAGGTGGTGGCCCTGGCCAGGGAGGCCGCCCGGCGCGGCGGCATCTATGACACCCATCAGCGCGACGAGAGCTCCTACTCCATCGGCCTGATGAACTCGGCCAGGGAGGTTTTGCAGATCGGCCGCGAAGCCGAGATCCCAGTCCACTTCGCGCATCTGAAAGCGCTCGGCGTCGATCTGCAGGGACAGGTGCCGGATGTGATCCGGTTGATCGAGGCGGCGAGAGCGACCGGCCAGCGGGTGACGGCCGACCAGTATCCATGGCTGGCGTCGAGCACCAGCCTCGACGCTGCGCTCGTGCCGCGCTGGGCGGTCGACGGTGGCTATCCGGCCATGATCCAGCGCTTCGATGATCCGGCGGCGATGGTCAGGATACGCGTTGAGATGATCGAGAACCTGCGACGCCGCGGCGGCGCCGAATCTATCCTGCTGACCAGCGTTGAGCGGCCATGGACTGGCAAGCGGCTTTCGGAGATGGCGGAAACATGGAAGGTCGAACCGGTCGACGCCGCGGTGCGGATTCTCCGCGCCAATGTCAAGGATTCGATCGCCTCGTTCAACATGATCGACAGCGACGTCGACCTCGTCATGAAGCAGCCGTGGGTGGTCACCGGTTCTGACGGCACCGATGGCCATCCCCGCCAATATGCGACCTTTCCGCAAAAATATGCGGTCTATGTCCAGGAGAGGCACGTCATCGACCTGAAGACGTTCATCCGCCAGTCCACCGGCCTGTCGGCCGACATTTTCAAGCTCGACCGGCGCGGTTATTTGAGGCCCGGCTATTTTGCCGACGTCGTGGTGTTCGACCCTGCCCGCTACGCCCCCAGGGCGGACTATGTGCGCCCTCGCGAACTGAGCGTCGGCGTGCAGGCACTATTGGTCAATGGGGCGGCCTCCGTTCTGGACGGCAAACTGACCGCCGTAGCTGCCGGCCGCGCGCTCAAGCACACGCCGCCAGCTGGAACCTGCCCTTGAGAACCGACGGTGCCGCGGGCTGGCCGAACAGCAACGGGCTCGCCAGGCGCCGGCGTTAACGCATCCGACGACCGGCCTGATCCCGCTCTGGCGCCGCCCGCCCCGTCCCTGTAAAATTCCCGCCGGAGCCGGTCGGGCTCCAGCCTTGTTTTTGACGCGTTTTCTTCGCGCGAAGCGGTCCGAAAATGCCAGGGCTCAATCGGTCCGGGGGGACGATGCGTCTGCCGATGCATTCCAAAACGATCCTGATCGGGGCCGCAGTGATCGCGGTTTCGTTTCTGATCAGCCTGAAAGCTATGGATTGGCTGGCGCCGCGCGGCACGGTCAAGCCGCCGGCGCTTGTCGAATTGCCGCCACTCGCTCCCGCCCCGCGCAGCTCCACCGTGATGGCGCCGATCGCGGTCGCGTTGACGGCGATCCGCGACGCCGCCGATCGGGCTTCGCCGCGCGCCTTCAACGGCAAGGCCGAAAATCCCATCTCGCAGATCCTGCAGAACGCCGATATCGGCTGGACCGCCTCGCGCGGACCGATCGCCGCGACCGGCGCGCAGGACGCGCTGACGCTGACGACGCCGCTGACCGGGATGCTCAACGTCACCGGTTCGCTGTCGGCAAAGGCAACGGGGGCGGTCGGCGACGCGCTCGGCGGCCTGCTCGGCGGCAACGTCGCCAAACAGATCGGCAGCGTGAACATCAAGAACCTCAACGCGTCAGCCGAGATCAAGGGCAATGTCGTCATCACCGCGCGGCCCAAGATCGCCGCCGCCTGGCGCATCGAGCCCAATCTCGCCGCCCAGGTGAATCTGGGCGACACCAGCGTGACGATGGCCGGTGCCCGCATCAACGTGCCGGCCCAGGTCAAGCCGCTGATCGACAAGACGGTCGCCGATCAGATCAATCTGGTGCAGGCGCGGATGCGTAACGATCCCACGTTTGAAAACAACGCGAAGGTGCAATGGGCCAAGGCCTGCCGCTCGATCCCGCTGCAGGGCACCGGCGCCAGCTCATCGCTGCCGGCGCTGTGGCTGGAGCTGCGGCCGACACGGGCCATCGCAGCCCAACCGCGCGTCGACGCGCAGGCGCTGATACTGACGCTCGGCATCGAGGCGGAGACCCGCATCACCCCGGTCGAGACCAAGCCCAGTTGCCCGTTTCCCGCGACCATCTCGATCGTGCCGCCGACGCCGGGCCGGGTCGCGATCGGCGTCCCCGTCGACATGCCCTTCACCGACATCAACAAGATCATCGAGGCGCAGTTCGCCGGAAAGACCTTTCCCGAGGACGGCTCGGGTTCAGTCGACGTCACCGTGAAGCGCGCCACGGTGGCGGCATCCGGCAATCGCCTGCTGATTTCGCTGTTGGTGAACGCCAAGGAGAAGAAGAGTTTCTTCGGCTTCGGCGGCGAGGCCAATGTGCATATCTGGGGCAAGCCGGTGCTCGATCAGGCACAGCAGACCCTGCGGCTGACCGATGTCGAGCTCGCGGTCGAGTCGGAAGCAGCGTTCGGCCTGCTCGGTGCCGCCGCGCGCGCGGCGATGCCACATCTGCAGAAGGCGCTGGCGGACAAGGCCACCGTCGACCTCAAGCCCTTCGCCAGCAATGCGCAGAAAAAGATCGCCGCCGTGATCGCGGACTTCCAGAAGAACGAGGACGGCATTCGCGTCTCTGCCGAGATCACCAAGCTGCGGCTGGCCGACATCGCCTTCGATTCAAAAACGCTGCGCGTGATCGCGGAAGCCGAAGGCGCCATCAATGTGTTTGTGACCGCACTGCCGGGATTGTGAGCGCCGTCGATATTAGAAGTCGTCATGCCCGGGCTTGTCCCGGGCATCCACGTCTAGACTTCCGTCAAGCAAGAAAGACGTGGATGGCCGGGCATAGGCTAGCGGAAGCGACGCCGTCCTTCGGACGGCTATGCCCGGCCATGACGGTGGTGGGTACGCGTATATCACCCTTCAAATTTGAACGAGACTTTCACCTTGGCGCGGTAGGCTTCGACCTTGCCTTTGGCGTCCAGTTGCAGATCGAGCTGCACGATTTCGGCGACGCGAAGATCGCGCAAGGATTTTCCGGCCCTCGCCACAGCCGCGGACGCGGCCTTTTCCCAGGAGTCCTTGCTGGTACCGATCAGCTCAATCACCTTGTAGACGCTCTCAGCCATGTCGTCCTCCCGTTGATGTTACAGGCAGGACTTAAAGGTGCTCCTGCCGCGCCTCAGCCTAACATCGGGATTCGGGGCCTGATAGGATGCGGTGCAGCATTCTGTCGTCATTGCGAGCCAACGGGTCGCGCGAATGCGCGCCCGATGACAGGCTCCGCGAAGCAATCCATGCCGCGGCGCAAAGAAGGAATGGATTGCTTCGTGGAGCTCGCAATGACGAAAAACAAAAACGCGCCCGCTGACCGGGCGCGTTTCCGTTAGTTAGTCGAGACTTAAAGTCGCGAGCTTAGTTGGTCGAGTACTTGAACTCGCTCATCGCCTTCAGCTCATCCTTGGTCGCGCTGAGCACGGCGTGATCCGGATACCAGGGATTCGACTTAGCCGCAGGCGCCGTGGCCGCACCCGTGGTCGTGGTCGATCCCGGCCGTGCGCCGCCGCTGGCGGGCGCGTTTGCGGCGCCGGTATAGGCGACGGGCTCCATCACGAATTTGACCTTGTCGAGCGGCACCGCAACCAGATGCTCGCCGACGCCGAGGAAGCCGCCAACGCCGATCACCACGGCCTTGATGTCACCGCTCTTGTCGGTGAGCAGGTCGTTGATCGAGCCGAGGCTTTCATTCTTGTCGTTGTACACGTTCAAGCCGACCATCTTCGAGGCGCGCCAGGTGCCCTGGAACGACGAAGACATGTCAGACGCCGTCGCAGGCGCTGGCGCCTTGCTTGTTTCAGCGGCAGGCGCTGGGGCCTTGCTCGGTTCAGCGGGAGTCGTCGGTGCCTGTGCGAACGCGACCGATGCAAGCAACGCAGAACCGGCCAGGCCGGCGATGGTATATTTGGCTAACATATCGGTTCTCCTCAGTTTCGAAATCGATGCCGAGAAAACCCGCCACATGAGCAAGTGTTCCAATGTTTCGAGAATGGAACACAGGCGCGACTTGATATTTTGCCCGTTTTCTTAACGCGAACCGCTCCCCGCTTCGCTTGAAAACGCTCTAGAATCCGCCCCAGTAAGGCGGCATGCCGTAGTAGCGATGCAGTTCCGCTTCCTGCGCGCGATCGCCCCAATCGAAATCCTTGTCGGCGCGGAACGACGGCGCACGCTTCAACTCTTCATCGTCGATGTCGAGTTCGTAGGCTTCGAATTTGGTATTGTAGCTCAGCCGGCCCCAGGGCAACGGAAGCAGGTTGGTGCCCATGCCGAGGAACCCGCCGAAGCTCAACACGGCGTAAGATACTTTGCCGGAGATCTTGTCGATCATCAGCCGTTCGATATGGCCGATCATGTCGCCGTTCGGTCGTCGCACCGCGGTGCCTTCGACACGATCGCTCGCGATCAACTGATGCGGCTTGGTCATGACGTCGATTGCCATCGGACCCTCCACACATGAATCAAGAGTCTAACGCTCCAGCCGGTGGCCAGTTCCCGCACCGCAAAATGAGACAGCCTCCCTTCCCTTTCGGCAAGGATGGCTGCGAAGGATGGCTACATCGCTCGCTGCGCAGAAAAGACGTCAGCTCCGGTAGTCGATCAGCAACGCCGAGAACGACCCACCGGTGCTCGATGTGCCCGAACTGCCGGTCGCGCTGTAGCTCGTGGATGACGACGCCGACAGTGATTCCTGCAGCGTCTGCAAAAACTGCTTGAGGATGTCGTCGAGCGAAGTGGTGCTCGAAGAAGTGTCGTCACTCGAGGACGCACCGTCCGCGGGCGGCGGACCGCCGGGAGGCGGCCCAACGGCGCCGCCGGGGCCACCCGGTCCGCCAGGACCCGCAAAGGCCGCCGAAAGCTTCAGCCTCAACGGCGCGGCGGCGCCGCTGCCCGAGCGTGGGCCGGAGGAAATCCGCGCGGTCGCACGGGCGCTGAACCGGATGCGCGCGCATCACCGGCCTGATCGACGACCGCACCAAAATGCTCGCCGCCATCAGCCACGATCTGCGTACGCCGATCACACGAATGCGGCTGCGCTCCGAATTCATCGAGGACGAAACCCATCGCAGCCGCATGCTCGACGATCTCGACCAGATGCGCGTGATGCTGGAATCGGTGCTGTCGTTCCTGCGCAACGACCGCAGGCTTGAATCGATGACGCTGGCCGACGTCGCCAGCACGCTGCAGCTGATCACCGATCAATTCGGCGACATGGGTCGCAAGGTCGTTTACGACGGCCCCGCGCATGCGATGGCGACGGTGCGGCCGGACGATCTGCACCGCAGCGTCACCAACCTCGTGGAAAATGCCGTGCGGTTCGGCGCCGAGGCCGTCATCCGTCTTCGCGTGTCTGATGACCGGATCACCATCGACGTCGAAGACGACGGCCCCGGCATTTTGGACGCGCAGAAGCTGAACGTGCTGGAGCCGTTCGTGTGCGGCGACGACGCCCGCAACATGGATGAAGCCGCGGGCTTCGGCCTCGGCCTTTCCATCGCCAACGCCATCGTGCTCGCGCATGGCGGCGCGCTGTCACTGCACGACCGGCAGCCGCATGGGCTGGTGGTGCGGATACAATTGCCGGTTCATCAGCAGAGCATTGCTGCGTAGATCGGGTTTTGTTGTTACTCAGGCCGCCAGTGAATCCGGATGCGATTCCTCGTAGATCGCGACCGCCTCGAACTGATAGTCGCAGACGCGGCAATACCACAGGAAGGACGTACGGCCCGCGTTGCTTTCGATCCAGTCGGGTCTCGAGATCGGCGTTCCGCATTGGGCACAGGGATTCTCACGGGGCAAATAGCTGGAATCCAGTCGAGCCATGGCGCATCTCCCCTCGCTGATATTTTTGTTTTGTATTTGAAATAGACAGGTCTGCTGTCGAAACTGAACAAGCTGTCGCGAGGTTTTAAACCTTCCTCGAATCATTTGCACGACATTCATGCTCGGACGAATCGCCGCAATCCTGTTCGAACCAATCGCCGCAATGGCGTCGAATTTTTCCTCTATTGCCCGTCGATCCACCGCAATAATCGTGTTACGCAAATCGTTAACGCGCAAGTTGCGCTCCCGAGATTTTTTTATGAAAGCTTTGCTGAACTTGGCCGCGTTCTCCGTCGTGGCAACTTTTTTGGTTGCGCCACCAGCTGCAGCGCAACAGCGCGCGCAATATGAAAGCCTGGTCGCCGCCCATGCCCGCGCCAACAATGTGCCGGAAGCGCTGGTGCACCGCGTGATCGTTCGCGAAAGCAGATATCATCCGGATCTGGTCGGACGCGGCGGCACGATCGGGCTGATGCAGATCAAGCTTCCGACCGCGCGCGGCCTTGGCTACGCCGGCGACGCGGCGGGCCTGCGCGATCCCGACACCAATCTCACCTATGGCGTGAAATATCTCGCCGGCGCCTGGCGCGCCGCCAACAGCGATCATGCCCGCGCCATGCGTTTATACGCCAGCGGCTATTATTACGTTGCAAAGCGCCAGCGGCTGGAACGGCTGAACCAGCCGGGACCGGTGCTGGCGAGCGCCCCGCCAAGGGACATCACGCCGGCCAGGGACGCCCCGGTGGAGGCGAAGGAAGCAGCTATTGAGCCGAAAGAAGCTTTGAAACCGGCCGAGGTGGTCGAAAAGCCGAAAGCAGCAGCGACGCTCGTCCCGATCCCGAAGAAGCGTCCGAAGAAACTCGCCGAGGCGAAGCCGCAGGTTCCGCAACCGCCAGACGCCTTATCAGGTGCAAACGCCGCCAAGCCGCGTTGACACGCCCCCACATCGGCTTACATTAGACCTGTTCCGAGGGGGGCTCCGACGAGGAGCTGAGATACCGCAAGCTTGGACCTGCCAAATGGCACGGTTTGGGACCGCGGTGACCCTTTGAACCTGATCCGGGTCATGCCGGCGAAGGGACAGGGATGTTTCAGGGTTTCAAGCCGCGGGGGGATTCCCCTGTATCTATTATCGGCGCCGGCATTGCCGGCGCATGGCAGGCGTTGCTGTTCGCAGAGGCCGGCCACGCCGTCACTCTGTACGAGCGCAGTGACGCCGCGATGACGCTGTCCACCAGCCATTGGGCCGGCGGCATGCTCGCGCCCTGGTGCGAAGCCGAGGCGTCGGAACCGGTGATCGGCCGGCTCGGCATCCGCTCGCTCGACCTCTGGCGCAAGCATTTTCCCAAAACTCCGTTCAACGGATCGCTGGTCGTGGCGCATCCGCGCGACCGTGCCGATTTCGAACGTTTTGCCAAGCTCACGTCAGGCCATGTCAGGCTGGACGCGCTAGCCTTGCGCGAACTCGAACCGTCGCTGGAGGGCCGTTTTCGCGACGGGCTGTTTTACGCCGATGAGGGTCATGTCGAGCCGCGGCGCGTGCTGCCGGAACTGCACGCGCGCATCGCCGCGGCCGGCGGCCAGATCAAGTTTGACCATGACGCCAGCGCGGACGATCTCGACGGCATCGTGATCGATTGCCGTGGCCTGGCCGCGCGCGACACGCAGCCGGAGCTGCGCGGCGTCAAGGGCGAGATGATCATCGTCGAGACGTCGGAAGTGGAACTGGCGCGCCCGGTCCGGCTGATCCATCCGCGCTGGCCGCTCTATGTGATCCCGCGCGGCGACGGCAGGTTCATGCTGGGCGCGACCTCGATCGAGGCCGAGGACACCGGCGTCAGCGTGCGCTCGGCACTGGAATTGCTCGGCGCTGCCTATGCGGTGCATCCGGCTTTCGCCGAAGCCCGCATCGTCGAATTCGGCTCAGGGCTGCGCCCGGCCTATCCCGACAATCTGCCGCGGATCGCAATCAACAACGACAAGATCGCCGTCAACGGGCTCTATCGCCACGGCTTTCTGCTGGCCCCCGCGCTGGCCGAGCTGACGCTCGCTTATCTGCAGCGCGGCGTGATCGACAATGAGGTGATGCAATGCGTGTGACCATCAACGGCGAGGCGCGCGAGATCACCGCCTCGCGCATCGACGCGCTGCTCAGCGAGCTCGAATACGAAGGCACGCATTTCGCGATCGCGCTGAATTACGACGTGCTGCCGAAAAGCCGCTGGGCCGAGACGATGCTGAAAGCCGGCGACGAGATCGAGATCATCACGCCACGGCAGGGAGGGTGAGGATGGTGGTTCGTCAAACTCCGCTGTCATCGCCCGGCTTGACCGGGCGACCCAGTACGCCGCGGCTTCTCGATTCAACACCACGGCCTCTGGAATACTGGATCCCCGCCTTCGCGGGGATGACAGCCTGTATGCTGGGATACCGACCATGCTGAACTTCTACGGCAAAACCTTCACCTCACGCCTGCTGATCGGCAGCGCGCTGTATCCCTCGCCGGCGATCATGCAAGGCGCGATCCGCGCCTCCGGCGCCAATATCGTCACCGTGTCGCTGCGGCGCGAATCCGCCGGCGGCAAGACCGGGGATGCGTTCTGGTCGCTGATCCGCGAGCTCGACGTGTCGGTGCTGCCGAACACCGCCGGCTGCCGCAGCGTCAAGGAAGCGGTGACCACGGCCAAGCTGGCGCGCGAATTGTTCGGCACGCCCTGGATCAAGCTGGAAGTGATCGCCGACAACGACACGCTGCAGCCCGACGTGGTTGGCCTCGTCGAGGCCGCCGGCATCCTGATCAAGGACGGCTTTGAAGTATTTCCCTACTGCACCGAAGACCTCGGGGTTGCGATGCGATTGGTCGACGCCGGCTGCAAGGTCGTGATGCCATGGGCCGCGCCGATTGGAAGTGCAAAAGGCATCACCAACCGCGACGCCCTAAAACTGCTGCGCGACCGGCTGCCTGACATCACGCTGGTGGTGGATGCCGGCCTCGGCGCGCCGTCGCACGCCGCCCACGCCCTCGAGCTCGGCTACGACGCGGTGCTGCTCAACACCGCAATCGCAAAAGCCGCCGATCCCGTCGCGATGGCGAATGCGTTTCGCCTCGGCGTCGAGGCTGGACGTACCGCTTACGAGGCCGGGCTGATGGAAGCCCGCGATTTCGCCTCCCCTTCAACCCCTGTCATCGGGACACCGTTCTGGCATGCCGTATCCTGATAAATTCTATCCTGTCGTCGACAGCGTCAAATGGGTGGCCCGGCTGACCGCGCTTGGCGTCGGCACCATCCAGCTGCGCGCCAAGGACCTGAACGACTCCGAGGCGCTGCAGATCGTCAGCGACGCGCTCGCGGTGACCAAGGGCACGTCCACAAAACTCGTGGTCAATGATTACTGGCGCGCGGCGATCGTCGCGGGCGCAGAGCATCTGCATCTCGGCCAGGAAGATCTTGCCGACGCCGATCTCGACGAAATCCGCAAGGCAAAGCTGACGCTCGGTATCTCCACCCACGACGACGAAGAACTGGCGACCGCGCTCCGCGCAGCGCCGGATTACATCGCGCTCGGGCCGATCTTCCCGACCACGCTGAAATCGATGCGCTTCGCGCCGCAGGGCATTCCGAAAATCACCGAATGGAAAAAGCGCATCGGCGACATCCCGCTGGTCGCAATCGGCGGCATCAAGTTCGAGCAATCAGCCGAGATCTTTGCGGCCGGCGCCGACTCGATCGCGGTGGTCTCAGACGTCACCCAGAACACCGACCCCGACGCGCGGGTGCGGCAATGGCTCGGCCAGGATGCGAAGGCCGCGTGATGAATTCACTAAACCATCGACGTCATTGCGAGGAGCGCAGCGACGAAGCAATCCATCTCTCCGCTTGCCGCACCATGGATTGCTTCGCTGCGCTCGCAATGACGAAAAACACCAATCAGAAATTCAACGGAGGATAACATGAACATCCGCTCCAACCCCGACACCACCCTGCCCGCCGTCACCACCGGTCCCCTTCCCGCCTCGCGAAAAATCTGGGTCACCCCCGATGAAGCCGCCGATGTCCGCGTTCCCCTGCGCGAGATCATTTTGAGCGAAGGCGCCGGCGAGCCTAACCTGCCGGTCTACGACACCTCCGGTCCCTACACCGATCCTGACGTCACCATCGACGTCAACGCCGGCCTGAAGCGCGCGCGCATCGAGTGGGTGAAGGAGCGCGGCGGCGTCGAGGAGTATGAAGGCCGCGACATCAAGCCGGAAGACAATGGCAATGTCGGCGCCTCGCATGCCGCAAAGGCCTTCACCGCGCACCACAAGCCGCTGCGCGGGCTTGACGGCCACATGATCACGCAGCTCGAATTCGCCCGCGCCGGCATCATCACCAAGGAGATGATCTACGTCGCGACCCGCGAAAACCTCGGCCGCAAGGTGCAGCTCGAGCGCGCGGAAGCCGCCATCGCCGACGGCGAAAGCTTTGGCGCCGCGGTGCCGGCGTTCGTGACGCCGGAATTCGTCCGCAGCGAGATCGCGCGCGGCCGCGCCATCATCCCCTGCAACATCAACCATGCCGAACTCGAGCCGATGATCATCGGCCGCAACTTTCTGACCAAGATCAACGCCAACATCGGCAACTCCGCGGTGACCTCCTCGGTCGAGGAGGAAGTCGACAAGATGGTGTGGGCGATCCGCTGGGGCGCCGACACCGTGATGGACCTCTCGACGGGCCGCAACATCCACACCACGCGGGAATGGATTCTGCGCAACGCCCCGATCCCGATCGGCACCGTTCCCATTTATCAGGCGCTGGAGAAGTGCGACGGCGATCCCGTCAAGCTGACCTGGGAGCTCTACAAGGACACGCTGATCGAGCAGTGCGAACAGGGCGTCGACTATTTCACGATCCACGCCGGCGTGCGCCTGCCCTACATCCACCTCACCGCCAACCGCGTCACCGGCATCGTGTCGCGCGGCGGCTCGATCATGGCGAAGTGGTGTCTCGCGCATCACAAGGAAAGTTTCCTCTACACCCATTTCGAAGAGATCTGCGATCTCATGCGCAAGTATGACGTCTCGTTCTCGCTCGGCGATGGCCTGCGTCCCGGCTCGATCGCCGACGCCAACGACCGCGCGCAGTTTGCCGAACTGGAGACGCTCGGCGAGCTGACGCAGATCGCCTGGAAGAAGGGTTGCCAGGTCATGATCGAAGGCCCCGGCCACGTGCCGCTGCACAAGATCAAGATCAACATGGACAAGCAGCTCAAGGAGTGCGGCGAGGCGCCGTTCTACACGCTCGGGCCGCTGACCACGGACATCGCACCGGGCTACGACCACATCACCTCAGGCATCGGCGCCGCCATGATCGGCTGGTTCGGCTGCGCGATGCTCTGCTACGTGACGCCGAAGGAGCATCTCGGCTTGCCCAACCGCGACGACGTCAAGGTCGGCGTCATCACCTACAAGATCGCCGCCCACGCCAGCGATCTCGGCAAGGGTCATCCCGCAGCCCAGCTGCGCGACGACGCCCTCTCCCGCGCCCGCTTCGACTTCCGCTGGGAGGACCAGTTCAACCTCGGCCTCGACCCCGAAACCGCCCGCGCCTATCACGACGAAACGCTGCCCAAGGAAGCCCACAAGGTCGCCCATTTCTGCTCGATGTGCGGCCCAAAGTTCTGCTCGATGAAAATCACGCAGGACGTCCGCGACTACGCCGCCACGCTGAACGACCCCGACAAGCGCGCGGTCGCCGGCAGCGTCGGCATGTCGATGTCAGGCGTGATCGAGGATGGCATGGCGACGATGAGCCAGAAGTTCAAGGAAATGGGCGGACAGGTTTATCTGGACGCGGAGAAGGTGAAGGAGAGCAATCGGGTGTTGTGAGGTACGCGCACTCACCTGGACCGCAATGACGAACGATCTGACCGGCGTCTGGGACGGCACTTATATTCAGCCGTCCGTTGGAATGGTCACGTTTCTGACGACGCTCATCGATTCCGGTGGCGCGCTCGGAGGAAGCGTGACCGAACCGTGCATGACATCAGGCTGCCCGGTGAGCACTCACAACGCCTCGATCGCTGGTCAACGCTCCGGCACCATGGTGTCGTTCGTCAAGACGTACGAACCGCCGGGCTACGGCTATGACAAGGTCTTCTATGAAGGCGCGGTCAATGCCGACGCCACGGAAATCAGCGGCCGCTGGCGCTTGCCGGCCGCCACGCTCTCGGGGACATTTTTGATGGTCCGCTCGACCAGGACGGCGGAAACGGTTGCAACCGAAGAACGGACCAAGGAGCCGGTGCGCTAGCGGACGCGGCTTGTAGGATGGGTTGAGCCCTTGCGAAACCCATCGGATGTCGCGATCGCCTCGATGGGTTTCGCTTCCACCTTTGCCGGGTTGAGCCTCGGCGGACGCGGTCGCTCGACCCATCCTACGAGTTGCAATCACCGCCCCTACCTCTTGAACATCTCCTCAAACAGCGCCTTGGCCCGCTCCAATCCTTCCTGCGTGAAGACCACCGACTTCACCTTCCCCACGGGATCGTGGATCATGCCCTTGTCGTGCAGACGGCCAAGCACGCCCCAATCCATCCCCTTCCAGGCCCTGTTGTCGTCGTGGAGCGTCAGATAGAGCAGCGCCAGCGCTGTGTCGTCGAGTTTGTCGGTGTCGAGGGCCATCGCGAACCTCCCTGCTGCTGGCCGGTTGCGGCTATCGTATTCGGGATCGCGCCGCGCGCAACCTGCAACCAGACTGGTCGCTCGTAGGATGGGTTGAGCCCTTGCGAAACCCATCCGATGTCGCGATTGCCTCGATGGGTTTCGCTTCCACCTTTGCCGGGTTGACCTTCAGCGGACGCGGTCGCGCTACCCATCCTACGAGCCGACATCTCGACAATCCGCCCCTCCGCTATTATCCTTCCTGCATGAACATCATCCGCCGCACCCTGGATATCGACGCTGACACTGACGCTCGCTTGCGCGAGATGGCGAGCGAGCGCGGGCAGGAAGTCGCGGCCGTGCTCGCGGAAGCGGTGGCGCTGCTCGATTCCGTGGTCGATATCGCAGGTCCCGACATCGCGGAGGACCGCCGGCGGCTCGATGCGTTCAATCGGACCCGCGCTGCCGTGCCGCTCGACGACGTGAAGGATTGGGTGGCAAGCTGGGGTTCGGCGGACGAGCTGCCTCGCCCCGCGCCGCGCAAGATCGGATGATCCTGCTTGCGCCCGACGCCGTTGAAGACGTCGAGCGATTGCGAAGCTTTCTCGACCAGAATAATCCCGGCGCCGCGCAACGCGCACTGGCATCGATCTGGACCGCGATCAACCGACTGCAGGAATTTCCTGACCTCGGCATGGCGACCGGGGACGCCGACATCCGGCAGATCGTGGTCCGGTTTGGTGCGTCCGGCTACATCGTGCGCTATGCCGCTCTCCCCGAGACCAAGGACATCCTCATCACCCGGATATGGCACGGCCGCGAGGCACGGACCTGATTTCGCACGACCGCACGCAGACCTTCCCCGTTAGTATTTCGTTAACCATTTCCGCCCACCTTCCCCTCAGCGGCTTGGGGGCCGTTGATTCCTGATGCTTCTGCTCCGTGTTTGGGGGCTAGCGTTGATCGGGAGGTGTTGTATGTCCCAGGATTCTTTCTCCGACGCGCCAGTGTTTTCGTCGCCGGATTCGCAAAGCCTTGCGCCCCATGAAATTGTTCCGATGCTGATCGGCTCCACCGTCGAAGCGGTCGAGCGCGAGCTGGTGGTGCAGACGCTGGTTCGGTGCGACGGCAATCGCACCCGCGCCGCGCGCGTGCTCGGCCTTTCCGTGCGCACGCTGCGCAACAAGATCCGCCAGTACACCACCGACGGGCTTGACGTTCCCGGGCCGGAGTAGACGGAAAGTGTAGGGCGGATTGGAGCGAAGCGTAATCCGCCGCCTTCGGAGTCAACCAAGGCGGCGGATTTACGCCTTCGGCTCCAATCCGGCCTACCGACTGCGTCGCCTCGCGCGCAAGAGCAATCTTGCGATCCGCGTGCTTTGAAAGAGCGTATCATCACCCTTGAGCCAAGTGCGTCGTCCCGCTGGCAAGTAAAATTTCCCGCTTGGACTGCGACAAATCAACCCGACGGGCAAATCAGTTCTGATTTACGGAAAACGTGTCAAGCCCCGAAATAAAAAATATTTCTGTTTACCAGAAGAAAAATCATGTGCATATGTTTGCCCATCCCGTCCCACTCAGAGGGCGTCGGCCGTCGTCACGGACGTTGGACGGGTTGCGGTGGACGCTGATGTCGCGAAGACGTAACGCGACAGAGGCGTACGGCGAAGACGCGTGGTCCTGGCGCCCGTTGCTGGCGTCAAGTTCCTGTGAGGCCAAAAGCTGATCAGGGGCGACGGAGTCAATCAAGAACTCGTCTCCGGGGAGAGCGCGATATAAGCCGTAAAGCCATTGCGCAGGGAATGTCGGATGTTCTCCGCTGCCCTGTATGCTCGTGTGCACTTTGTTTTGTGCAAACCGCACACGAGACCGCGGGTGCAGCGCGCATCCGGCATTCCCTGCGCCCTCTGTTTTGAGAGGGTGGAAGTTCAAGAGCAAACCTCGGGCGCGATGCGTCGCGAGATCGCGAGGGTGTGTTCAGTGCACTGTGCAACAACAACTACGGACGTCGTCCCGGCTCAAGGCCGGGACGACGTAGCGTAACCCGGATCCACCGAGCGACATCCGGGGCTGGCAGAAATCCCGCATGTCGCTATGCTCATGCGGGCTGCAATTCACATCAATCGAGGCGCCCCATGCCCATCCAGCACTTTCTTCCTCCCGCCGGCATCAAGTCGCCGCCGCTGTCGTTTGCCACCCGCGTCGGCGATCTGCTGTTCATCTCGGGGATTCCCGGCTTCGACGACAAAGGCGCGCTGCCCGACGGCTTCGAGGCGCAATTCGGCAACGTCGTGATCAACATCAAGCGTATCCTCGTTGAGGCCAACGCGACGTTTCGCGATCTGGTCAAGGTCAACGTGCTGCTGACGCGCGCGTCCGACGTCGCCACCATGAACAAGCTCTATGCGGAAGCGTTCGGGCCGGCGCCCTATCCGGCGCGCACCACCTGCGTGGTGGTGGCGTTGCCGAACCCGCAGATGCTGATCGAGATCGAGGGCGTGGCGTCGCTGGCGAAACGGTGAGGCGATGCTGACGCTTTACTCCTATCCGGAACTGTTCGGCGTCGCCGACAATAATGGCTATGGGCTGAAAGTGTTCGCCTTCCTCAAGCTCGCGGGCGTGCCGTTCGTCCATCAGCATCTGTTCGATGCCTCGGCGGCGCCGCGCGCGCAGCTGCCTTACATCGTCGATGACGGCGAGACGATCGGCGACAGTGAGACCATCATTGCGCATCTGGTGCGAAAATATCATCTCATCATCGATGCTGCACTGACGCCGGCGCAGCGCATGACCGATCATCTGGTCACGCGCATGCTCGACGATCTCTATTGGGTGATGTCGTATTCGCGCTGGAAGGACGATCGGTATTTCCCCGCGTTCCGCGACGGCTTCATGGCGCAGCATGCGCAGATCGACGCGGCCGGGCTGAACAAGGCGCGGGACTACAACGCGCAGCGCTATTATTTCCAGGGCATTGGCCGCTACACGCCCGACCAGGCCTACGCACGCGGGCTGGCTGACTTACAGGTGCTGGCCGATCTGATTCCGGCGGATGGATATGTGCATGGGGTGACGCCGACCAGCGTCGATGCCGGCATCTACGGCTTCATCGCCAATATCCACTTCTTCCCGATCCCGACGCCGCTGAAGGCGTTCGTGTCGGATCATCCCAATCTCGTGCGCCATTGCGAGGCGATCCACGCGATGGTGAGCAAGAAATCGTAGGGTGGGTCAGCGAAGCGTAACCCACCGATGTCTCACCGCGTGCAAAGATGGTGGGTTACGGCTTCGCCTAACCCACCCTACGCACCATCTATCTCAACGTGATCGCGAGACCGCTCAAATCCGCATTCGCCATCAGCCCAATCTGCTGGCCGGCGAGCTCCAGCACCGCGCCCTTCTGGTTGGTCAGCACGATCGCGCGCGCGCCGCGGCCGATGGCAAGGCCCGCGCCCGCCGCGCCATAGACGCCGGCGACGTCGGACGGGCGATAGATGTTGCTGACGCGGCCGCGCAGCACCGTCTTCGAGCCGCCGAACACCAGGCCGTAATCCAGCCCGCCGGTGGAGAGCGCGTAGCGCCGGCCGCGAAAAGTCAATGTGCCGCTGCCGCCGGAGCCGCCGATGACCCATCCGGCCTTGTAGATCGTCATCGCGATGGTGCCCTCATCGGCACGGGCGACGGAGGACAGCGCGGCGCCGGCGAAAGCGATCAGCGCGACGAGCGCGACGAGCGCGACACGAATGGCGGATGACTTCTTCATGCAGTGTTTCCTTGAGCGTGGAGAGCGAGCGCCGCGACGGTGAATCAGATCGCGGTTCGCCGATTGTAACCGATTGACGGGATCGACAAAGCCTATTCGCGCCGCGCGATTTGCAGGGTTCCACCGCGCTTCAGGCTCGGCCATTTCCGCACCGCGGCTTTGAACCAATCGGGCACTCGCGGGACATAATTCATGACCGGGACATGACGTCTCGGGCGCCTCCCCGATCGGATTTCATTGCCTGGGAGAGCAGCAAACCCCCTGATATCCAGGAGACCCTCGATGCGCCGCCTTTGCCTCTTCGCCGCCACCGCCGCTGTTGCCGTCACCGCGCTTGCCGCCATGAGCCCCGCCGAGGCCTCCTTCCACCTGATCCGCTGGCAGGATTCGGGCTTCTGCCAGATCTGGGACCAGAACATCCCGACCGCGCCGTATCCGGGCAACTACACCGTCGTCGTCGGCAGCGAAGTGCCGACCTTCGGCGATGCGCTGGTGCTGAAGGACGGCCTGCTGCACAACGGCACCTGCTCGTTCTGAGCGCACGTTAACGCTTCGATCAAGGCCGGCCCCACCGGCCTTTTTCGCGGCTAGAAAATTGAACCAATCACGCTTTCGCCACACTCAATGAATGCCCGGATCCCCATCGGGCGCCGTCCCTGCCAGCACGCATTGCGGGGGCCGGCCGACATTTCCCAACAGGAGACCTTTGCCCATGCTTCGAGTTACCGCTCTCAGTGCCGCTGCCGCTATTGCACTGTCCGCTTTTGCCGCGACCGCTCCTGCCGAAGCCGCGTTTCATTTGATCCGCTGGGAAGGCACCGGCGCCTGCCAGATCTGGGACGAAAGCATTCCGGGCAAGCCGATCCCCTCGAACTACAAGACCGTCAGCAAGCCGGTCCCGACCTTCGCCGCCGCGCTCGCAATGAAGGACGGCATGCTCAAGAAGGGCGCCTGCAATATCTAAGACCTTGCATCGGCGGTGGGTTACGGCTTCGCCTAACCCACCCTACGATCAAATCGAAAAAGGCCGGTGGGTGATATCCGCCGGCCTTGCCGTTTCGCCACACGCTTCGCACACACCTGCCCCGCGCATGACGGCAGCCTGCGGGGGCTGACGGCCCGCAATCCGCATCCTAATATGGCCTCACACAAAAACAGAACCGTTGAGGAAACACCCATGCCCCTGCTGCAAAATCACATCGCTGTCATCACCGGCGCAGGCTCCGGCATCGGGCGCGCGATCGCGAAAGGCTACGCCAGCGAGGGCGCGCGCGTGGTGCTGCTCGACATGAACGAGCAGGCCGCGGCCAGCGTCGCCGGTGAAATCCGCGACGCCGGCGGCAAGGCGGAGAGCTTCCTGCTCGACGTCACCAGGCGCGAGGACTGCGTCGCGATCGCCAGGCGCGTCGCCGATAAAGTTGGCCAGGTCTCGATTTTGGTCAACAATGCCGGCATTGCCCGCCGCAACGGCATGCTGGGCGCAGCCGAAGCCGTGATCAATGATTGGGAAGACATCATCGCGATCAACCTCACCGGCGTCTTCAACGTGACGCATGCCTTCCTCGAACCGCTGCGATCAGCCAAGGGACGCATCGTCAATATCGGCTCGATCCAGTCGTTCGTGCATCTGAAGACGCCGAGTTCGCCGGCCTACACCGCCTCCAAGCACGGCGTGCTCGGCTTCACCAAGGCGCTCGCCGCCGAACTCGGCAAGGACGGCGTCCGCGTCAACGCGATCGGCCCGGGCTTCATCGAGACGCCGCTGAACGAAAAGGTGCGCGCCAGCAATCCGGCGCTGGTGAAAGTGTTCGTCGACCACACCCCGCTCGGCCGCGCCGGCACCGCCGAAGACATTGTCGGGCCCGCGGTCTTCCTGGCGTCCGATCTGTCTGCCTATGTCTCGGGGTCGATCGTGATGGTGGATGGCGGCTACCGGACGGTCTGAGCCGACGGGACCCGATATTTGGTGCGGGAACCCCAGAAAAACGGATTGCCGGGTCGGGCCCGGCAATGACATATTTGCCTAGGCAACTAGTTCGCTCTCCCACCCCACGGCAACTGATCATGTCCAACGCCCCGCATTTCGAGATCGACGTATCCACGTTCTGGGCCGATCCCTATCCGGCCCTGGCTCGGATGCGGAAGGAGGCGCCGATCGCTTTCGTGCCGCAGCTGGGCTCGACCGTCTTCACCCGGCGCGACGACATCTTCACCCAGGAAAAACGCATCGACGTGTTCTCCTCGCACCAGCCGGCGGGGCTGATGAACGTGCTGATGGGCCACAACATGATGCGCAAGGATGGCGACGCGCATATGTCGGAACGCGCGGCGATGTTTCCGGCGGTGTCGCCGCGCACCGTGCGCGACACCTGGGTGCGCCAGTTCCAGGCCCATGCCGACCGCATCCTCGACGAGCTCGTGCCGCAGGGCAAAGCCGACCTGTGCAAGGCACTGGCGCTGCCGCTGTCGGCCGAATGCCTGAAGGACATCACCGGGCTGACAAACATGCGCTACCAGGACATGGACGCCTGGTCGCAGGCGATGATCGACGGCATCGCCAATTACACCGGCAACAAGGAAGTCGAGGCGCGCTGCCATGCCGCCACCGCTGGCATCGATGCCGCGATCGACGACATGATCCCGGTGGTGGAGAAACATCCCAACACCTCGATCCTCAGCGTGCTGCTGGCCTCGGGCCAGAACATGGAAAGCATCCGCGCCAACATCAAGCTGGCGATCTCGGGGGGCCAGAACGAGCCGCGCGACGCCATCGCCGGCTCTGTCTGGGCGCTGCTGACGCATCCCGAACAGCTGGCGCTGGTCCAGGGCGGCAAGGCAAAATGGCTGGACGTGTTCGAGGAATATGCGCGCTGGATCGCGCCGATCGGCATGTCGCCGCGCCGCGTTGCGAAACCGTGGTCGTATGGCGGCGTCGATTTCGAGCCGGAGGATCGCGTGTTCTTCATGTTCGGCTCCGCCAACCGTGACGAATCCTGTTTCGGCGACCCTGATCGATTCGACATCACCCGCAACACGTCGAAGAGCATCGCCTTCGGCGCCGGCCCGCATTATTGCGCCGGCGCCTTTGCCTCGCGCGCGATGGTCGCGGATGTCGCGCTGCCCGGCATTTTTGCACGGCTCAAGGGTCTGCAGCTCGACGGAAGCGAGCCGGTGCGGATCGGCGGCTGGGCGTTTCGTGGTCTGCTCAATCTGCCCGTCAAGTGGGACGCGAGCTAGAGGGCAGCGTTAACTTTCGCCATTTGAATCCGGGCGGCGCCAGTCAAATCGGCAAGTCAATGCCCGTACTGATCCAATCCTTTAGTAGCGGACTGTCGCGACGGTCAAGGAACTTTCCGAAGTCAATCCGCTTCGGCTTGCTCTCTTCCAACTTCCTCTCGATGATACCGGTCGCGTATTGCCAGTACTCCTCACCATACCCTGGATTGGATTCAACGAGGGATTTCGCGAGAATTTCTACGTAAATCGCACCGATCGCCCTCCTCCAAAACTCTGACGCTTTTGAATAGTCCGTCAGCGCGCCCGGCCGGCCATACCACATGATCCAGTAGTCCTCTTCTGCGGCAGCCCAACCTTCAGGTGACAGCGTCAGATCAAGGCAGGGCGACCTGCACACCAACGGCTCCTTCATCTCCTTATCGAAGAAGAAGTAGCAGCCCAGCTTGTGATACCAGGAGACCCGCAGGAATTTTCGCACCTCATCCCGATCTTGCTGCAGCGCGACCTGCCGCGCTCCTGTGCGCTTGAGATCGGAGACGATTCCTTCAACTCGCTCTCTGCTGAACTTCTCGACCTCGAAAACCATCCCTTTGTACGTCGGAAACAACTCCTGGAGAATTACCATGATCTCGGAAAAAAAATTGCCGGCAATATTGCCGCCGCGCCAGCACTCCTGCACGCCAATATAATTTCCGTAGATCAATTCGCTGGAAAAGTCATAGGTGAAAAACCCCAAACCGACGGCCCGATCGGCGAGCTTCAATATGAAGTAGCGGGAGTCGAGCGTGTAAGAGATTTCCTTGCCATTCGATATGACAAAACTCCGCCGCACTCCGATATCGCCGTGCAGCGTCCATCGGATAATGTCCTGGGGATCATCCCTTTCGATTGCCGGAAACAGATCTTCATAGAGATCGAAGACTCCGGAATCATAAAATGTCTGATGGTCCCAAAAATCCAGTCGGGTGACCCAAATCGACGGCCTCAGAAATGCAATCAGCCTCTCGTCACTGTCGACCTGCGGATTTGCATATTTGTCGACGCCCCGCACGTCGCCGAGATTGAAAGCCGTCTCGCCGGGTTCACCCGTTTCGAAATCACGCACGGGAAACTGCCGCGGTCGGACGCTGGCTTTTCTCCATTCCGCATCCTTGGCATAAATCGGAATAATGATGGGCCGGTAGTTCTTGCGTTGTTTTTGCAGAGCGACCGCCAGGCCAAGCTCTCTCTGAACCCAAGGCGAGTTCAGCGAATGCTCACTGACCACCAGAAAAAAGAAGTGACACTTTGAAATCCTGTCCCGGACCACATCTTGAACCTGGCTACCCAATTGAAGATCTTCGCCATACTGGAATACGGAGAATCCGGCCTCCTCAAGGACGCGCTCGTAACTTTCGGCCTCGTTGTAGTCCTTGGAGCTATGCGAAATGAACGATGAGATGTATCGCTGGGCGCTGCCTAAGAAACGCAAATTGACCTCCTAATCCGAGAGCAAAATTCCTGTGCTAAAATCTCTTTCGGTAGAACTATCCAAGTGATACTACCTTCAGGCATAGCGTGAGACAACTCGATATCGCGACGCTGGTCGTCTGGCCGCAAACCACGATGCTCCAGCGCTCGAACCGCATGCTGATGATTCTGCGCATAAGCGCGGTTGCGTATCTGCCTGTGATCTGGGTCACGTAGGCAACGAGAGACCTCCCTGTTCGGGCCGAAAAATCGAACTGATATCGACAAGCTGACGACCAATCTCCACACACGCCAACAATGGAGAACGACAATGCTTGCTGAAATCTTTTTGCTGCGCCTGGAAGCCAAGTTGCGCTCGAACCAACAAACCACGCCAGTGAGGAATCCTCGCTTCGTACCGATCGTGCTGCGTTCGTAACCGAACCGTCATCGGGGGCTCGCCAACGGTGACGCCTCCAAGACAATTTCGTTGATGTTGATCAAGATCGACAACTCAATTGAAGTCGTCATCAAACGTCTGATAAGAAGCCCTTCGGAATCATATTCGGAGCGTGCACGTGGCGGACGAAGCAGGTCCCCGGCAGGGACGACAGGGACCACAGGGTCCGCGCGGCGAACCCGGACGTCCCGGGCCGCAGGGGCATCCCGGACCGCCCGGCCTGGAAGGCCCGCGCGGCAAGCCTGGCGCGGACGGCAAGGCCGGCGCGCAGGGTAAAGCCGGACCGCAAGGCAAGCGCGGCGAGACTGGCCCGCAGGGTAAAGCCGGCGCGCAGGGTCCGGCAGGCCCCCGCGGCGGACCCGGACCGCCCGGCCAGCTGCCCTCGATCGAGCAGGTGATGCCGTGGCTGCATCTGATTTTCGATGCCTGGGAAGATCACCGGAAAATGCGCGAGCGCGAGGCGGCGGAACGCGAAGCCGCAGCACTCGCGGACGCCGAACGGGAAGCCGCCGAGCGAGAGGCGCTCGAGACGGCCCTGCACGGTGATGATGGCGACGCTGATGATGACGACGATCGCCACAAGGACAAGAAAAAGCACAAGCGCAAACACAAGGACAGGAAGTAAGCGCGCCGCTCAGCGCCGCGGACAAACAGGCCCGCGAGCGTCGCCTACCATTCGCCCAAAGGGATCGTGGGATCGACCTGGCTACACAGCCAGGCCGTCGCCAGTCCGGTGAAAAACGTCAGCAACGCCCGGCCCAACAAACACGCGATTCAATGTGCGGCGCTGGGCCCGGCGCCAATATCCGGCAGCAGGCGCATCAGCCGGAAGCACCAGCGCATGACGCGATACCAGAGAAAACCCGCAATGGAGCCCGAGATCGCGAGAATGGTGATGATGGCGGGCTCGTAGCTTCCGCCCACCCACAGCATCCAGCCGGACCACAGCACGGTGAAAGCGATGGCGCTCAGTTTCAGGGGAATCGTCGGCTTCATGACACCCTCCACGGCAATCGGATGGTGCCAACCTATGCCCGGGCGACCGGCCGCACTGTGAGCTACGTCACGTGGGCTACCCGGGAAAACGCGATCAGGAACGGCCTCCAATTCAATTGCCGGGCGGCGAACGCAGCCTGTCTTATCCGAATCTCGCCCGCGAACGCTCCCGTGCCTTCTCGGCCTCGACCTCGCGGTCGCGGGCCGGCGCGTTGGTCTGCAGCGACGCCAGCAGGCGGCGGGCGCTGTCGGAAACCTCGGAGACCGCGCGGTTGAAGGCCTCCGCATTGGCCTGCGACGGCGAGTTGAACCCGGAAAGCTTGCGCACGAATTGCAGCGCCGAAGCATGGATTTCCGCATGCGTCGCCGGCGGCTCGAAATTGAACAGGGTCTTGATGTTGCGGCACATGGTTCTCTCCTCGGGGATGCAGGCTGGCCATTCCAAGGACGAACGGCCGATGCAAAATCCGACAGTTTCGACTATTCTGTCATAGATTGAGCGGCGCGTTCACCCTCTCGGCAATGGCAATAGCGAGTTCCCGATGAGCCACGTGACCTACAAGATCGTCGAGCATGACGGCGGCTGGGCCTATACCGCCAATGGCGTTTTTTCCGAACCGTATCCGACCCACGCCGCGGCGCTCGCGGCCGCGCGGCGTGCGGCGGCCGAGCAGCGGGTGCCGGGGCGCACCGAGGTGATCGAATACGAAACCGCAGACGGCAAGTGGCAGACCGAGACCGCGGCCGGCAATGACCGGCCTGAGACCGATGTCGAGGACACCGCCTAGCCGCGAACGCACACAATCCGGTGAACGCGCAAGACAGAAACGGCGACCAACGGTCACGCGCCAGTGAAAGGCATCCGATGATCGTACGGTTCGGCCGCGGCCTAAGCATCCTGCTCGCATGGTTCATCCTGAGCCAAACCAGCCCGGCCCTTGTCTCCTCCGCCCTCGCCTGCGCTTGCTGCACCAATGAAGGTCAGCGCAACGTCGCCACCGTGGCGCTGGATTCCGGCAAGCAGCAGGAGATTGAAAGCCTGCGTTTCGGCAGCAAGGCGACCTTGTTCACGGGCGAAGGCGACGTCGAGGGCATTCAAGGCATTGCCACGCCCGCCGGCACCTGCAAGCTTTCGGCGCAATGGCGCGAGGACCGGCTCGTGCTTTCGTTCCGCGACGCCGCCGGCCGCACCGGCACATTATCGTTGGCGCGTCCCCCAACGATCTCGGTGTTCGAGGTCGACCCGCGCGACGGGCCCGACAGGGGCCAGGGACCGACGCTCTAAAAGGAATGGAAACTGTCAGCGCCCGCCTCCGGCAGCGGCGTCTTTCAGACCGGTATGCGAGGCAGCAAATCCTGACGCTGATCCTGCAGGGCGGCGGCAATTCCTGCACCTCCGGGGTCGACTTTACGCACTGGACGCTGGTGATGCAGGGTCCGAAAGCCAGTTACACGCTGTACGGCAATCTGGTGCGGTGAAACGCCCTTGTGATAGGCTCCTTAACAAGTGGCCCAAGAGAGCGCCGCATCAGGGGAGATCAGCATGAATTTTTTGCAAATCACGTTGACGGCCACACTCGCCTTGACCTCCTTCGCCGCATCTGCCGCAGATTATCCGGCGCCCAAACAGGGCGACTGGATCGCCAGGGATTTCAAATTCCACTCCGGCGAAACCATGGAGCTGCGGCTGCACTACACCACGATCGGCGAGCCGACCGGCCAGCCGGTGCTGGTGCTGCATGGATCGGGCGGCTCCGCCACCAACATGCTGACGCCGACCTTTGCCGGCGAATTGTTCGGCCCCGGCCAGCCGCTCGACGCGGCGAAGTACTACATCATCATCCCGGACGGGCTCGGCCACGGCAAATCGTCAAAGCCCTCCGACGGCATGAAGACGGCATTCCCGAAATACAATTATGAGGACATGGTCGACGCGCATTACCGCCTGCTCAAGGAAGGCCTCGGCGTGAAGCACCTGCGGCTGGTGATCGGTAATTCGATGGGCGGCATGCACACCTGGATCTGGGGCGGCAAATATCCGCAGTACATGGACGCGCTGGTGCCGATGGCCGCGCAGCCGACCGAAATGGCGGCGCGCAACTGGATGCTGCGGCGGATGATGCTGGAGACCATCCGGAACGATCCCGATTACAACCGGGGCAACTACATTACCCAGCCGCGCATGATGAAATACGCCATCGCAGCCTATGGCATCGCCACCGGCGGCGGCACGCTGGCCTATCAGATGCTGGCGCCGACGGGCGCGAAGGCGGACAAGATGGTGGACGATCGGCTGGCGCTGCCGATTACGGCCGATGCCAACGACTTCATCTATCAGTGGGAAGCCTCGCGCGACTACAATCCGTCCGCAGACCTCGACAAGATCGAAGCGACGCTGCTTGCGATCAACGCCGCCGACGATGAGCGCAATCCGCCGGAAACCGGCGTCACCGATGCCGCGATGAAACGCGTCAAGAACGGCCGCCTGTTCCTGATCCCGGCTTCGACCGAAACGCGCGGACACCTCACCACCGGCAACGCCGCATTCTACAAGAAGCAGTTGCAGGAGTTGCTGCAGGCCGCGCCGCAGCGGAACATGTGAGCCGGCGCACAAACCGGATCGCCCGATAGTGGCAGAGCCTATCCGGTAACAGCCGGGCTTACGCCTTGAGACTGCGCCCGGGGGAAGCCTCGACATATTCGATATCGCGGCCGAAACCGGTCAAAGCCGCCTTCACGGCTTTGACATCCTTGGCGTCGGCCTTTGCAACGGTGAAAATCGACGCGAGCTTCGGACGCTTCTGGCCGGGATACAAACTTTTCGCAACGAAACCCGCACGCTCAAGCGCGTCGACAATCTCCTGACGCCTGTCGTGGTCGACGGAATCGCTGAATTTGAACTGGACCGACATTCCCCTTAGTTGGGCCACTCCCATTGGCTAATCAAGGCGATTTCCGTTGGCTACGCCTTCTTTTTTGCTTTCTTCCTAGCCTTCTTTTTTGCTTTCTTCTTCGCACCCGCCTTCGCCAGCGCAGCCGCGAGATCAAGCAGGCCTGAACCGTATTCCTGCGTGAACTTCTTTGTCTTCATCCCGGCCACCTTCTTGGCCGTCGAGGTCAGCCGCTCCACCACGGCGTCGGCCGCGGCTTTCGACTTTGCGGTACGGCCATAAACCAGTGCGGCCGCGCCGGCCACATGTGGAGTCGCCATCGATGTGCCCGGCCAGGAGTCGTAGTCCGTGGTGTCCGCAAAGCTCGCCTTGACGCGCGGCACGGTGGACAGGATGTTGACGCCGGGCGCCACCAGCCCGATATGCGCGCCGGTGCAGGAGAACGACGCCCGCCTGTCGGTTTCGTCGACGGCGCCGACGGCAAGCGCGCCAGGGTAACCGGCCGGGAACTCCTTCGGATTACCCTTCTCGAACTCGTTGCCCATGGCAGCCACGACGACCACGCCGGCATCCGCCAACTCCTGGAAAATGGCGGCCTCCGCCCTGGAATTTTCGGTGCCACCGATGCTGAGGTTGACGACCTTGATGTCCGAATCGAGCGCGGCCGCCAATGCCTGGCTGTAATATTCGAAGTTGAAGTTCTGCTCGGCGCTTCCGGGCTTCGGATCGTCGAATATCTTCCAGCAATGCAACCGGCAATTGGCGACGCCGGCGACCCCGATCGAATTATTGACGATGGCGGCGATCGTGCCGCTGACATGCGTCCCGTGACCGAGAAAGTCCCGGGAGACGTTGCCGTCATGGTGATAGGCGTCGATCGCTTTCTTGAGGTCGGGATGCCCCTCGTCGAGGCCGCTGTCCAACACCGCGACATGGATCTTGCTGGCGTCGGGATGCGATCCGTCGAACCACCGGATCGCACGCAGTCCCCACTGGCGATTGACCATGGGATCCGCCTTGCTCAGCCAGCGGTTTGGAACGGGCTCGACCAGATCGATTGCTTTCGAGGCCCGCAGCCGCTTCAGCAGCGCGGTGGTGGCTTTCTTTTCCTTGACCTCCACGAGTTGAAATCCGGTCAGGGATTTTCTCGAATTGGTCGACGACCTGGCGAGAGCACCATGAACGGATGCGAGCGCCATGACTCCAGGCCGCGAAACCTCCGTCCCCCCGCCGGTAACAAAAAGCGGCTTCATCGACTGAAGACCGGCTTCGTTCCTGAGCATTTCGAGCGGGCCGGCAACTTCGTCCGGCATGGCACGCGCCGCCATGCGGGCGGTCGCCGTCGAGGCCAATGGGCTTGCCGCGACGTGTCTGACGGCAGATGTCTTGAAGCGGATAATGAACTGGCCCGCGACGTGGTTGCTCTGCGAGGAAGTGCGCAGTTCCGCATGTCGTCGTGATCTGCCAGCGGTTTCGACTTGCCTTGTACGTTGTGTTGCCATGGGCCAATTCCTTCAAATAGTAGGAATAAAATAATACCCGTTATAAGCGAAAATATCCTCCCGCGCTACTCCGAACAAGAGCCCGGGACCGGCAATGTCGACGGCACCGCGCAAGTGATGCTAAGGCAACGTTGTGCTGGATGTGAGCGCTCGATGTCGTCGCACCGCTTTCGCTTGATTGCACTTGGTCTGTCCGGAGTGATCGAAGGCTCGCACCAGGGCCACGCCGACTTCCGCGTCGGCAAACGCATCTTCGCTACGCTGGGCCATCCCGACGAAAACTGGGGCACGGTGAAGCTGACGTACGAGCAGCAATCGATGCTGGTAGAGGCGGAGCCCGAAATCTTCCGCCCGGTGCCGGGTGGATGGGGCAAACAGGGCTACACCAATGTTCGCCTGGCCAAGGCCAATGCGGCGACGCTAAAAAGCGCGCTGACAATGGCCTGGCAGAATGTTGCGCCGAAGGCATCCGCCAAGCGACGCGGGATGACGCAATAGCGATTGCTGCAATCATTCCTTTCCATTGCTGCATCATCCGTCGACCTGCCGGGGTATTCGAAACTCGGGACAACTACCCCATGGGACGTTGCGCGCGCGATTCTTGTCGGGGGTACCTTTCAGCCCGGCATGCAGAACGTTCACTTCCTGCAACTCGTATCGGCCGGTGGCAAAGTCATGAGAAAAGATCACGTCAATGGTTGTGTGCGACCATATCAGGCAAAGAACACACACAGGCGCGAAACGCACTTGCGCCAAGTAGTATGTGAAACGGACGCGCGAACCGGAGCGATCCCCTCGCGCATCCGGCACTTCCTGAGTCTGGACGTATTCTGCGCCCATGCTGCGCATAACGGCATGGCCTGAAGCCAGCAGCCGATTCATGGACGCGCCGGGCCCGGCAAGTTCTCTGACATGTGAGAGAAGCTGATCATTGATATTGCTGTTGAAGGTTGCTGTCGGGCCTCGAAAGCCATTGTCCGACGGCCAAAACACCCCATTCGACAGACCGGGCCATACTGTCCAGCGTTGCGCGCCGGCCCGAGACAGGATGCGCTCGTATTCAGCAACGCTAATCGAACCGACGCTGCATTTCTCCAGCCCGACGAGTTCGGTAAAGCTGAAAGCCCAGAGCAAGACGGGGAGCGCAAACAGCAATCCCACGGGTGAAAGCAATCCTATCGCAATCTTCGGGTTCGTGCTCAACGCGTTTCCAATCGTGAAGATTGACCGTAGAGCGGTTCCTTCCCCCGATCACGGGAGGTCAGGCCGGATATTAGGCAACTTGCTGCGCACAGCTCACCACGAATCTGCACGCACGGTCGATAGCACGTTCGTGCTGCGCTTATTTCAAGCCAGCAATCAGCTCGGCACGACGAATGAGCTAGCCTTGCCTCGCATCAAACTGTGTAAGGACGATCAGCCAGCAGTCCCGATTTCGCACCGCATCAATTCCACTTCACTATCGTGCCAGCGCCACGATCGCGGCAATCCGATCGCCGAAGCCGTGGTGCTTACGTGCTTCATCGTGGCAGCATCATCAGCTGTTTTGTGCCGGCGGACGCGGTGCAAGATATCGGCAGTCTCCGGGACCGTAGGACCATTCCAAAAGATAATGGGTGGTCGCCGGAATATCGCGATGGTACCTTCACGTTATCGCGCCGCATTCATTCAGGAGATACGCCTTGACCGACTTTGCCGCCAGCGACCTCGCCGCGATCTATCCTGCCCCCTCGCCGCGCGTGATCGCGAAGGCGCGGCCCGAGATCGACGTCCATGCCAAGAAATTCATCGGCATGTCGCCGTTCTGCGTGCTGGCCACGTCGGGCTCGGACGGCAGCGTCGACGCCTCGCCGCGCGGCGGCAATCCCGGCTTCATCCATGTCGCCGGACCGAACGCGCTGCTGATGCCGGACCGCTCCGGCAACAACCGGATCGACAGCTTTCGCAACATTGTCGAGGGAAGCGGCTTCGTGCAGCTGATCTTCTTCGTGCCCGGGATCGACGAGACGCTACGCGTCGGCGGCAAGGGCAAGGTATCGGCGGATCCCGAACTGATGGCGTCGATGGTGGAGTTCGGCAAGCCACCGCGCGCGGTGCTGCACATCGACGTGCACGAGGCCTATTTCCACTGCGGCAAAGCACTGATGCGCTCAAAGCTGTGGGCGGGCGATACGCGGGTGGAACGCGCCGTGATGCCCAGCATCGGCGAAGTCATTCACGACCAGACCGGCCTTGGCGAGCGGGAAAGCCAGGAAGTGATTTACGAGCGCTACAAGACGCAGCTGTAAGGGAAGGTCGAACCTGGTGCGGTTGCCGGGATCAGCGATCGGTCGCAGGGCTGCTTGCGCTACCGGCCAGGCGAAGTTGGGCCAGCCGCACTTCCCTGTCTGCAATCCATTGCTCTACTTTTTGAGCCTGGCTTGAGCCGAACTCGAATTCCCCCATCGGCGTGCCCGCATCGATCCATCGCCGGTTGCTGGCAGGCAAGAAGCAGACAAGCACGGCAATAGCCGCCGCCACGGCCACAGCGAGCGCGCCCATCACGAAATCGGCCCACAAGAGATAGCCAAGGAAAACGGCAAGCGCGGCGAGCATGAACATGCTGCCGCGCTTCATCACCCGCCCATTACGCTCGAGATGCGCATAATGCGATCTCAGCTCCGCCAGCTCTCGCTCGAGCCGGGCAATTTCCTCAGAGGGCGCCATCGCGCCTCCGCTCAGTGCTCGCTCTCGAGCCCGCCGACATGCTTCTGGGTGTAGAGCTCAAGCCCGATGCGCTTGATCAGGTCGAGCTGGGTCTCGAGGAAATCGATGTGATGCTCCTCGTCCTTCATCAGCTGCTCGAACAGGTCGCGTGAGACGTAATCTTTGACGCCGTGGCAGTGGGTAGCGGCTTCCTGGTAGAGCGCGCGCGCGGATATCTCGGAGGCCAGATCGCATTCGATGATTTCCAGGACATTCTGGCCGATCCGCAAGGGATCGAGAACCTGCAAGTTGGGAAAGCCGTCGAGGAACAGGATCCGGTCGGTGAACTTGTCGGCGTGTTCCATCTCCTCGATGGATTCCTTGCGCCAGACCTTGGCCATATTCAGCAGGCCCCAATTGTTCAGGAGCCGGTAATGCAGCCAGTACTGGCTGATCGCGGTAAGCTCGCTGCGCAGGCCCTTGTTGAGATAATCGATGACTTTTGGGTCGCCCTGCATTGGTGCACTCCGGGTTTTTGAGGCCAAATCGGCCCGAAACTGTATTTAGAACGTTTCTAAATCAGTTTGGAGGCAAGAGCAATGGTTCCCGCAAAAAAGCGGTGGGGAACCGAACTATCCAGCGGATTGGGAAGGTATCAGGAGGCGGCGAGCGCGAACTCGTGGGCCTGCTCCTCGGTCACGGCGTGACTATGCGGGCAGCCCGAACAGCAGGCCTTGGCGCAGGGACCCAGCGCTTCGTCGATGATGGCCTTGATGGTACGCGCGCAGCGACCGCACTCGGCGCTGCAGCCGAGGCATCCGTAGATCTGCTTCGGATTGCGCGGCAGGTCCGAAGCTGCACTGACGGCATTGCGGACATCATGGTCGCTGAGGACGTTGCAGGAACAGACAATCATGAAGTCGGCAGGCCCTTCGGTGATGCTCGTGATCATCGATATTGAAGGGCCGGCCCCGATGCAAAAGGAAAAACCGTACTTTCAAGCAATTCCAAACTGACGCCGGAGCAGTTTGGAACGAGTCTAAAAAGTCCTTGTCTAGCAGGCACAAATGGCAGATTTCCGAGGTAGCTCCGTAACGTCAATCGCTATCACTGCTCCCGTTGTCACTGTCGCTATCGCTGTCACTGTCGCTATCACCACCGCTGTCGTCTCCCCCGCTATCGTTGCTGCAGGAATCGCTCGACGAGCTGGAATTTTCAGACGGATTGGAACTGTCGGACGAACAATTCGAAGTGAAATTGTCGGTCGGGCTGGAATTGCTGGACGAGCAGTTCGAACTGGAATTGTCGCTGCTGAACAGGTTGGCGATACTCCAGCCAGCGCTGCCGCCGCCGCTGCTGGAACCAACGCTGTAATCATTGCGGTCGCGGTCGCTCGCCGAGATGCTGCGCCATACGCTGGTATACTGCGTCCGGGTCATCATCCAATAGCACATCGCTGACATGCTGCCGGCCGCGATCAGAAATGTTGTCACGTCGCTCATCCCGGAATCCTCTTCAAAAGCGGCTGGGAAACGGGCCTTTTGCGCCGCAATGAAGCCCAACCGCACGCCCCTTCGTCGCCAAATGAGGCGATCCCGTTCATTGATAATTTCAGCAAAATATGGAACTTTCCGCTGCGACGGACCGCTTTCCCCGCCGTCCTTTTGCTCCATCAGAAAGGTGAGGCCCATGAAGAAGACATTGATGGCGCTGACTGCCGTCACCGCTTTGGCTGTGTCCGCGGTAGTTGTTCCAGCTCCCGCCCATGCGCAGCGTGGCGTAGCGGCCGGCGTCGCAGCCGGATTGATCGGCGGCGCCATTGTCGGCGGCGCGATCGCCTCGCAGCACGGCTATTACGGTGGTCCGGGCTATTATGCGCCGGCCCCGGGCTATTACGGCGGCCCGGCCTATGTTGCCGAACCCGGCTACGGTCCGGACTGCATCTGGCAGAAGCAGCGCTTCTGGGACGGCTATGGCTGGCGAGTCCGCAGCGTCCGGGTTTGCGACTAAACACCCGTTCACATTCATTAAATCGCACGCAAAGTCCCGGAAAACCGATGGGTTCTCCGGGACTTTGCCGTTCCATGGCCAGAAAAAACCGCTTTTTTCGCCCATCAAACCTGCACGTTTACTTTCGGTTGACCGTTGTGCGCTTTTTTGACTGACGGCCAATTCGAGTACGGCGTGTGTGCCTAACCCTAAACCCGGCGTCGGCTGATCAGGCGCCACCTCCAGGAGAGCCCCCAACATGAAGAAGACATTTGCTGCCTTCGTCGCGGCCGCAACGATTGCCGGTTCGCTCGCTGCGGCACCCGCACCCGCGAACGCCCAGCGCGGCGTGGCAGCTGGCGTGGTCGGCGGCCTGATCGGCGGCGCGATCATCGGTGGCGCGATCGCCTCCAGCCGCCCCGCTTACGGCTACGGCGGGCCGGTCTATGTGGAAGACGCCCCCCCGGCCTGCCGCCTGGTTCGCGAGCGCTTCTGGGACGGCTACGGCTGGGCCTACCGCCGCGTCGAAGTCTGCCACTGATCTGACCGACCGGCGCGCCTGCGCGCCTTGCGAGTTCAAGCCCGGCCGGGATCCTCGGCCGGGTTTTTTCGTTTTGTTTCTTCCTCATCCCCGGACGAACGCACTTGCCTTCGCTCGGGAGGAGCGGTCGTCAGGCCGCGTCTCGAAGGATGCAGGCCGTCTGTGGCCTCATGGTTCGAGACGGCGCGTTGCGCCTCCTCACCATGAGGATAGACCGCGTCAGCGCGACGAGCTGATCGAACGCAGCACCGCTTCGCTCGGCCAGCAATCGACCTTCAATCCCGCGGATTTCTGATAGGCCCCCAGCGCCGCGCGGGTCTGCATGCCGGCCTTGCCGTCGAGCTTGTCCTTGTAGAGGCCGATCCGCGTCAGATGACGCTGCATGGCTTCGACGTCCTTGCTGCGCATTTGCGTCGATGCCGACCATGGCGTCGCGAACGGCAACGGGTTCGACATGCGGTCGGCGAGATGGCCGACGAACAGCACGTACAAATCAGAAAAGTTATATTCCTTGATCACGAAGTAGTTCTTGGTGGTCAGGAACGCCGGACCATAGATGCCTTCGGGCTGCAGCAGCGAGGCCGGCTGGGCCTGTTCGACCGCACTCAGCTTCGCGCCGCGCACCGGCACGAACCCTGCGCGCAGCCATTCGCCGATCGGCTTGCTCACCTCGGGCACGCCCATGGTGCAGTCGGCATTACCAGGCGCACGCACTTCATAGGCCCAGCGCAAGCCCGGCTGCCAGCCTTTGTTGACGAGTTGCTGGGCGGCGGAGGCGAGCGCGTCAGGTACCGAATTCCAGATGTCGATGCGGCCGTCGCCATCGAAATCGACACCATGCTTGTAATATTCGCCCGGCAGGAATTGCGTCAGGCCGGTGGCGCCGGCCCAGGACGAGCGCATGTCCTTGCGCGTCACCGCGCCCTCGCCGAGGATCTTCAGCGCCAGAATGAATTCGGCGCGGTACTGATCCTTGCGCCGGCCGATATAGGCCTGCGTCGCCACCACGCGCACGGTGTCGTAAGGCAATCGATGACGGCCATAATCGGTTTCGCGGCCCCAGATCGCGAGCACGACCGTCGCGGGCACGCCGAAGCGGCTCTCGATCTGGCTGAGCGCTGTGCGATGCTTTTGCATCAGCCTCTGCCCCTCCGCCGCCAGCCGCGCGATCGACGCCTCCTTCACGTAATCGGCCGGCACCTGCACGAACTCGGCCTGCGACGGCGCGCCCGTAGCGGGCCGTCCCGGCAGGATCAAATCGGGCAATTTGTAATCCGGCTCGAGGCCGCGGGTTTCGGCGTCAAACGTCGCCCGCGAAACGCCGGCGGCCTGCGCCTCCGGCCACAGGGAGGCGATGAACTGCGTGAAACCGGCATCCGCGGCGCGGGCTGGGCAAGGCGGCAGCAGAGCCACCAACAGGAGACCAATGGCAGGCAGCGAGCGTACCGCCAATCGAAATGCCTCGCTCACGCGTCGGTCAGGTCGAGACGCCGCTCGATACGCTCGATGCGCACGTCCATCCGGTCGAGCCGATTGGACATGTTGGCATACTGGTTCTCGAGATTGCCGACGCGATGCTTGATCTCGCGAATTTCATCGCGCACGTCATCGATCGCCCCACGAATATGGCGCAAATGCTCAAGCACGATGTTGTCCGTGTCAGCCATGGTGCAAGACTATCATAGCACCCCGTCATTGTGAACCACGACGCTGGGTCCTGACACCGCCCCACCGCCCCTAATGCGAGACGGCGTGTTTGGCATTCTCCGTGGAATCATTCGACAGCTTGTCGACATAGGCAATGCCGATCGCCGACAGAATGAAGACCGTATGGATGATGGTCTGCCACATCACGCCGGTTTCGGTGTAGACGCTCTTGCCCGAGGCCAATGCACCGGCCTCGATGAAAGTGCGCAACAGATGGATCGACGAGATGCCGATGATCGCCATCGCGAGCTTGATCTTGAGCACGCTGGCATTGACGTGGCTGAGCCATTCCGGCTGGTCGGGATGCCCTTGCAGATTGAGCCGGGAGACGAACGTCTCGTAGCCGCCGACGATGACCATCACCAGGAGGTTCGAAATCATCACCACGTCGATGAGGCCGAGGACCGCCAGCATGATCTGCTGCTCGCTGAAATCGAAGGCGTGGGCGAACAGGTGCCACAATTCCTTCAGAAACAGCACGACATAGACGCCCTGCGCGACGATCAGGCCGATATAAAGCGGCAATTGCAGCCAGCGCGAGCTGAAGATCAGCATCGGGATCGGACGTAATGCCTTCCTCTCAGCTGGGGGCGGCAAGGGCGTTTCCGGCGTCATGGACATGATCGGGGATCTCTCTGTGCGGGACTCAAGTGGGCAATCGCGGCCAATCTAATAGCCGGATATGGCACATTCCGGACGAGCGGAACTGAGCGGCCATTTGGCGCAGGCGGAGTAGCGCCTGCGACACGGCTTCGTCATCTCAACGCGAACCACAACTCAGCGCGTCAGCTTCTTGTACTTCACGCGATGCGGGATGATGGAATCCTGGCCCAGTCGACGCATCTTGTCCTTTTCGTAATCCTGGAAATTGCCTTCGAACCATTCGACATGGCTGTCGCCTTCGAAGGCCAGGATGTGGGTGGCGATACGGTCGAGGAACCAGCGATCATGGCTGATGATGACGGCGCAGCCGGCGAAATTCTCCAGCGCCTCTTCCAGCGCGCGCAGCGTGTCGACGTCGAGATCGTTGGTCGGTTCGTCAAGCAGCAGCAGGTTGGCGCCGGACTTGAGCATCTTGGCCAGGTGCACGCGGTTGCGCTCACCGCCCGACAGCGCGCCGACCTTCTTCTGCTGGTCGGCGCCCTTGAAGTTGAACGACGAGCAATAGCCGCGCGAGTTGACCTCACGCTTGCCCAGGAGGATCAGTTCATTGCCGCCGGAGATTTCCTCCCACACGTTCTTCTTGCCGTCGAGGTCGTCGCGCGACTGGTCGACGTAACCGAGATGCACGCTTTCACCGACGGTGATCGTGCCCTTGTCCGGGGTTTCCTGCTTGGTGATCATGCGGAACAGCGTGGTCTTGCCGGCGCCGTTGGGGCCGATCACGCCGACGATGCCGCCTGGCGGCAGCTTGAAGGTGAGATCGTCGATCAGCATGCGGTCGCCAAAGCCTTTGCTGAGGCCTTCGAAATCGACGACGTTCTGGCCGAGCCGCTCGGCCACCGGAATCGTGATCTGCGCGGTCTGGGTCTGCTTCTCGCTGGCCTGTTTCAACAGGTCCTCGTAACGCTGGTAACGCGCCTTGGACTTGGCCTGGCGCGCCTTGGGCGAGGATGCGATCCATTCCTGCTCGCGGGCCAGCGTCTTCTGATGCGCGACGTCTTCGCGGCCTTCCTGCTCGAGGCGCTTCTGCTTCTGCACCAGCCACGACGAATAATTGCCCTCGTAGGGAATGCCCTTGCCGCGATCGAGCTCGAGGATCCAGCTCGTGACGTTGTCGAGGAAGTAGCGGTCATGGGTCACGATCAGGATCGCGCCGGGATAGTTGCGCAAGTGGCCTTCCAGCCACGACACCGACTCGGCGTCGAGATGGTTGGTCGGTTCGTCCAGCAGCAGCAGGTCCGGCTGGTCGAGCAGCAGCTTGCATAGTGCGACGCGGCGGCGCTCGCCGCCTGACAGCTTGGTGACGTCGGCATCGTCGGGCGGGCAGCGCAGCGCGTCCATCGCCTGGTCGACCTTGCTGTCGAGATCCCAGAGGCCTGCGGCCTCGATCTCGTCCTGCAGCTTGGTCATCTCGTCGGCGGTCTCTTCCGAGTAGTTCATCGCCAGTTCGTTATAGCGATCGAGGATCGCCTTCTGCTTGGCGACGCCCAGCATGACGTTCTCGCGGACCGTCTTGGTCTCGTCGAGATGCGGCTCCTGCTCAAGGTAGCCGACCCGGGCGCCCTCGGCGACCCAGGCCTCGCCGTTATATTCCTTGTCGAGGCCGGCCATGATCCGCAGCAAGGTCGATTTGCCGGAACCGTTGACGCCGAGCACGCCGATCTTGGCGTCCGGGTAGAACGACAAATGAACGTTATCGAGTACCTTGCGGGTCGGGTAGCTCTTGGTCAGACCCTGCATGAAATAGACGAACTGGCGAGCCATCGCGATCCCTTGAAACCAGAGGATTTATGGAAATTTTGCTGCCGCTGATGTAGCGGCGCGGCCCCCAAAGGGCAACCGCGGGAACGCGTTTTCTGTTCGTTCACCACGGATGAATACGGGATGGTCACCATGTGCGCCCATGTGTGCGCCGGATCACGACAATTGAAACCAACTTTTAATAAATCAGGCCAAAAGTCGTTCAAGACGCCGAAAAACGGCGTCTCCGCGGCGAAACCGCGAATGGCAACCAGAGACCCTCGTCATGGCGACGACCAACTCAGCATCCCTTTCCACCCCGGCGCACGGCCACGGCCTTGCCAAGCCGCTCGCCGAACTCCGCAACTTCTGGCGCCAGTTCGTGGCCAAGGCCTTCAACACCTACCGTCCGGAACTGCACTATATGCGCGGCCCCGGCCCCGCCTGGCGCGCCAAGCACCTCGCCCGCTCGAACTGAGCTTCCCGGAATTTTGACCTGGCCCTGCTTTTAGGCCGCTTGCGCGCCTGTCGATTGCGCGCGACCATGGTTATCTCCCCTGACGGCCCGATTCCGCCGTCACCCTCGCCATGATCGGACTTTCCAATGACGCGGCTGCGCTGTGCAATCCTCGACGACTATCTCGATGTAGCCTTGAAGGTCGCGGACTGGTCCGAAATCGCCGACCGGGTCGATGTCACCGTCTTCAACCAGCCGTTTGCGAACGCGGAAACCGCCGCCAGTGCGCTGAAGGATTTCGAGATCATCTGCGCGATGCGCGAGCGCACGCCGTTTCCGCGCACGATGTTTGCGGCGCTGCCGAAACTGAAACTGCTGATCACCTCCGGCATGCGCAACGCCGCGATCGACATGGAAGCCGCCAAGGACCACGGCGTGCTGCTGTGCGGCACGCAATGGGGCCGCGATCCCACCGCGCCGCTGACCATGGGCCTGATCCTGGAATTGACCCGCAATATCGGCCGCGAAAACGCGCGCATGCATGCCGGCGAGCCGCTGCAGAAATTCGTCGGCATGGAGATCGAGGGTCGGACACTCGGCGTGATCGGCCTCGGCAAGCTCGGCACCAAAGTGTCAAAACTGGCGCAGGCCTTCGGTATGAACGTGATCGCCTGGAGCCCGAACCTGACGCCTGAGAAGTGCGCGGAAGCTGGCGTCGGCTACGCTACCAAGGAAGAGCTGTTCGCCACATCAGACATCGTCACCATCCATGTCGTGCTGGGCCCGCGCTCACGCGGGCTGGTCGGACGGGAAGATCTCGCCCGCATGAAGCCGACCGCCTACCTCGTCAACACGGCGCGAGGGCCGATCGTCGATGAAGGCGCGCTGCTGGAGGTGCTGACCGAGCGAAAGATCGCGGGCGCCGGCATCGACGTGTTCTCGGTCGAGCCGCTGCCGGTCGACCATCCGTTCCGCAAGCTCGACAACCTCGTGCTGACGCCGCATCTCGGCTACGTCACCGAGGACAGCTTTCGCAACCACTATCGCCAGATGGTCGAAGGCATCGACGGCTGGTTCAAGGGCGAAGCGCCAAGGAAGCTGGCCTGAGGCCGCAGGTCTCAGTCAGGCCGCCGCCTTCTCCGCCGCTTGCCTCGCGACCATTGCAAATCCGTTGCGCCAGGATGCATAGGCCGGCCGCCAGCCCAGTTCCTGCCGGGCCTTGGCGTTCGATCCTCCGCGCACCTTGGTCATCATCGAGACCATGTGCTCACCCGCCAGCAGCCGGCCGAGCCAGGCCGGTACGTGAAACGGCCGTTTGGCGCCGAGAATGCCTGACAGCGCGGGCGGCCAATCCCTGACTTGCGCCGGTTCGTCGTCGACGATGTTGTAGATGCTGCCGGGCCTGCCATGCTCGACGGCGGCTACCGTCGCGGAAGCCGCGTCCTCGACATGCACGAAAGACCACCAGCCGCCGCCGTCGCCGATCAGCGGCACGCGGCGATGGCGCAGCTGGCCGATCATGGCCGGCGACAGCATGCCGGTATCGGGTCCATAGAACGATCCATAGCGCAACACGATGCCTTCGGGCGCGACTGAGGCGGTCACGGCACGCTCCAGATGCTGGATCGCTTCGAGCGTAGGGCGCAACTCCTGCGGCGGATCAGGATCGAGTTCGTCGGCCTCGGTCTTGACCGGTCCGCCACCGCTGCCATAGGTCCAGCCGCAAAAGCTCTGGGCGATGAAACGCTTCGCGCCGGCATCGCGCGCGGCAACCAGCAGAAAATCGGTGCCGCGCGTCCGCAGCTGATTGGTGGCGCTGAAGGCGCGATCGAAACGGCGCAGATCCGTCACCGCGGCAAGATCGGTCATCTCGTCGATGACGACATCGGGCTTCGCCGACATCACGGCGGCATGAACGGCCGGTGCGTCGAGGCCGTCGGCGACAACCGGTTCAGCCCCCAGCCGTTTGATGGCCTCGGCCTTCGCCGCCGTCCGCGTCATGCCGGTGACGGAATGACCGGCCGCAACCAATGCAGGAACGAGTTCGCGGCCAACGGCGCCGGTGGCGCCCGCAACGAAAATTCGCATGCTGAGATCCTTCCTTTGCCGCCCAGCCTCGTTGTCGGCGGCAAATAGTCGGAAGAAATGTGAATTCAAGCGCGCGCCCACCTCGCGCCCAATAAGAAAGGCACGCTTTCGCGTGCCTTTTTTAAATGATGTCGGTCCGAACCAGCGCCTAGCGCACCGTCACCGGCGCGGGCAGCGGGGGCACCACGGTCGGCTGCATGCCGGGAACCGGGGCGAGTTGCGCCTGAGTCGGCCCGCCCTGCGCGGTTGCAGGCGGCAAGCCTTGGGCAGGTGGCAAGCCTTGAGCAGGGGCCAAGCCCTGGGCAGGCGCGGCCGAGGCGGTCGCGGTTCCCGGCGGCGGGCCACCGGGCATCACGACAACGCGGGTGCCGACTTTGACGCGTTCGAACAGGTCGGACACGTCCTCGTTCAGCATGCCGATGCAACCCGACGAGACGAACTTGCCGATCGTCGAAGGCTGGTTGGTGCCGTGGATGCGGTAGACGGTCGTACCCAGATACATCGCGCGGGCACCCATCGGGTTGCCGGGGCCGCCGGCCATGAAGCGCGGCAGATAGGGCTGGCGTTCGATCATCTCGGACGGCGGATGCCAATCCGGCCACTCGGCCTTGCGGGTAACCTTCTGCACACCCGTCCAGGTGAAACCATCGCGGCCGACGCGGACGCCGTAGCGGATCGCGCGGCCGCCGCCGAGCACATAATAGAGGTAGGTGTTCGGCGTATCGACGACCAGCGTGCCGGCGGGCTCCTTGGTCGCGAACGAAACTTCCTGACGGCGCAGATGCGGCGGCAGCTGCGCGGGCGCGGCTTCCGGCTGTTCTTCGGGCGGCAGGGCTGACAGCACCAACGGCTTGCCGTCGGCGCCGACGGCCGGCTGCTGCGGTTGCACGGCGCCGGTGACGGCGGGTCCGCCGCCGACCGCTTCCGGCGGACGCATGCGGTCGTCACCCAGAACGCGACGATCATCACCACGATCCGAATAGATCACGGGTGGCGGACCGGCGGGCCGCCCGTAACGCGGATCATCTGGCGAAAGAATCGGGCCCGTAGGCATCGGCTGGCCGCGGTCCGAATAAACCGGCGCGCCGGCAGGACGACCGTAACGCGGATCATCCGGCGAAAGGACGGGGCCTGTGGGCATCGGCTGGCCGCGGTCCGAATAAACCGGGCGGCCGTAGCGGGGGTCGTTCGGCGACAGCACCGGACCAGGCGGCGGGAGCGCGGTCGAACTCTGGGCGTTCGGCGCGTCGTCGTCGTCATCGTCCAAGGCATCGAAATCCGGCGCGGGTCTGCGGCGTTCATCGACGCCATAACCACCGGGAACATACTGTCCGGCCTGGTAGCCTTGGCCCTGGTAGCCTTGGGCCTGGGCAAGCGAGGTTCCTGCCATTGCAGCAGCGATGGCAGCGCTGATCGTCAGAATACGGTTAATCATCATCGCTCTTGTATAGTCCCCAAGCCACACCGGACCGTTAACGGCAGATGACGGAAGATAGCGGCGCATTCAAGACAAATCCGTCAAATTCGGCCCAAATCGGTCATTTTGTGATGGACCGTGAACGCTGCGGCAAAGATGCCGCACGGCGCGAAAAACATCGTCTACCAGCCCCACGCCGCCATTGGCCGCCAATTTTGTAACAAACAGGTTCGAGGCGTTGAGATACTCTCGAATCGGCCTGATTCGCGGTGCGAATCCAGCCGCTTCCCAGTGGTCACCGCGTTCCCTTGGCATCAACAGCCCTGCATGTTCCCGGCAAGGCGGAACTCGCGTCCATGCTCCCCGGTTTTCGCTTTCTGTTCGCCGCGATCGTGCTGTCGATGTCGGTTCTGGTCTTTGGGCTGGGTGCGGCGGCGCTGCTGCGTGCCTCGCATGAGCAATTTGCCAGCATCCCGTCGCGGCGGCCGCCGCCCGAACCCGTATTTGTCAGGCAGAACGAACCGCCCCAGCCGACCCTGGCCCTGCTGCGCGTCGAGCCCGATGTCGCAGAGAAGGTGCCGGACAATGTGCCGGCGACCATCATCGAGACCGTGACCCCTTCCGCGCCAGCTCCGGAAGCGCCGCCGGCTGAACCGGAAAAGACGGCTGCGCTGAAGCTGGACGAACCCGTGAAGCTGAACGAGGCCGTGCCGGACGAGACGGTGAAAGCGGAAATCCCGGCGGCAGAAACAATACCGGCTGTTCAGGCTGCGCCGGCGGAGATGCCTGCCGCCGAGACTCCTGCTGCCGAGACGCCTGCGGCGAATGAGGAAGTGAAGCTCGCGGCGATCGCGGAAACGCCGCCGCCGGCAACATCAGCCGTATCGACCGAGCCTGCGCCGGTGGCGGAAGCGCCCTCCCTGGCAGACAACCTCGCCGCGATGAAGATCGCCACGCTGGGCGGTCCTTCCGTCGCTATCCAGGAAACGGCTTCGGTGAAACCGGCGGCCGCAAAATCAGAGCGCAGCGTCAACCGGAAGCGGGCGCAGCGCGCCAAAGAGCGCCGGCGCATCGCAGCGGCGCGACGCGCGCTGCAGGCGCGGCAACTGGCTCAGCAAGCGGCCGACCCGTTTGCGCAACTAACCTCGCGCAGCAGATAATAAAACGCGCACCGTTCAGGTCGGGCCGGTCGCAACCGGCGGCCCGCCCTGCACACCCCATTCGGTCCATGAGCCGTCATACAGCGCACTGCCGCGCACGCCGAGGCGATAAAGCGCCAGCGTCAGCACCAGCGCGGAGACGCCGGAACCGCAACTCGTCACGATCGGCGCGTCGAGCTTGACGCCGGCGCCGACAAAAACGGCGCGCAGCTCCTCGAGCGACTTCATCGCACCGGTCGAGGCATCGAACAGCTGGTTGTAGGGCACGCTGAGGCTGCCCGGAATATGACCCGAACGCAGGCCCGGCCGCGGCTCGGGCACCTTGCCCTGATAACGTTCGTTGGCGCGCGCATCGAGCACCTGCTCGGTGCGGCTTTCAAGATTGTCGACCATCTGCTGGATATTGCGCGTGTACCGCGGATCGAACGTCGCCTTGAACGTCGCCGGCTTCGGCGTGACCTCACCGCTGTCAATCTTGCGGCCTTCGGCACGCCACTTCTTCAGGCCGCCATTCAGAATCCGGACGTTCTGGTGTCCGAACGACAGGAACATCCACCACACGCGGGGGGCTGCGACCCATCCGCCGGAATCGTACAGCACGACCGTATCGCCGTTGCCTATTCCAAGCCCGCCGACATCGCGGCCGAACTGCTCGGCGCTCGGGAACATATGCGGCAGCGGATTGGAATGATCGGACACCGCGTCGACGTCGAAGAACACCGCGCCCGGCAGGTGGGAGGCGAGATAGTCGTCCTTCGGCAGCGGCAGAATGCCCGGCATCTTGAACGACGCGTCGATGATCTTGATCTTGGGATCGTCGTAATGCGCGGCGAGCCAATCGGTGGAGACAAGCGGATCGTCGGTGGTGGTCATGTTTGATTCCAATTCTTCGGTAGTGGGGCCGTCGCCCTTCGAGGCGCGCAAGAGCGCGCACCTCAGGGTGACGGGAATCGAAATTCGTCATCCTGAGGTGCGAGCGCTTGCGAGCCTCGAAGGATGACAGCCGGCTGTCAGCCCTTCTTCTTCGGCTCCCACTTCTCGACCGGGCCGCCGGCGTCGCGCCAGGCGGCGAAACCGCCGGCCATGTGCGCGACCGGCTTCAGGCCCATGTCTTTCGCGGTCTTGGCCGCCAGCGCCGAACGCATGCCGCCGGCGCAGTGGAAGATGAATTTCTTGTCCTGTTGGAACACCGGCTTGGCGTAGGGGCTTTCCGGATCGATCCAGAATTCCAGCATGCCGCGCGTGCAGGAGAACGCACCGGGAATGCGGCCGTCGCGCTCGATCTCGCGAGGGTCGCGGATATCGACGATCACGACGTCGTCGCTGGCAGCCGCCTTGATCGAATCCACAGCGCTTAAGGTTTCGATCTCGGCATTGGCTTCGTCGATCAGGGATTTGATACCGCGGTGGATGGTCTGGGGCATTGATTGCACCTTCATTGTTGTCCGCTGTTGTTTTGTTGCCGTCATTCCGGGGCGATGCGAAAGCATCGAACCCGGAATCTCTATCCAGTAAAACAACCTCGAGGTTCCGGCTTCGCCCCGGAACGACGGTGAAAGCCTACCGCACCAATTCCTTCATCGCGCCTTCGAGGCCTTCGATCGTGATCGGGTACATCCGCTCCGAGAACAGCCGGCGAATGATGGTGGTGGATTCCGAATAGTCCCAGTGCTTCTTCGCCACCGGATTGAGCCACACCGCGTGCGGATAGGTGCGAATGATGCGATCGAGCCAGACCGAACCGGCCTCCTCGTTGACGTGCTCGACCGAGCCGCCGGGGACCATGATTTCGTAAGGCGACATCGAGGCGTCGCCGACGAACACCACCTTGTAGTCGTGCGGGTACTTATGCAGCACGTCCCAGGTCGGGGTGCGGTCGGTGAAGCGCCGCTTGTTCTGCTTCCAGACGCCTTCATAAAGGCAGTTGTGGAAGTAGAAATATTCCATGTGCTTGAATTCGGTCTTCGCCGCCGAGAACAACTCCTCGACCTGCTCGATATGCGAATCCATGGACCCACCGATGTCGAAGAAGACCAATACCTTGACCGCGTTGCGCCGCTCGGGGCGCATATGCACGTCGAGATAGCCGTGGTTGGCGGTCTCCTTGATCGTGGTGTCGAGGTCGAGTTCGTCAGGCGCGCCGGTGCGGGCGAATTTGCGCAACCGCCGCAGCGCGATCTTGATGTTGCGGATGCCAAGCTCGACATTGCCGTCGAGATCCTTGAACTCGCGCTTGTCCCACACCTTCACGGCGCGGTTGTTGCGGTTCTTTTCCTGGCCGATCCGCACGCCTTCGGGATTGTAGCCGTGGGCGCCGAACGGCGAGGTGCCTGCCGTGCCGATCCACTTGCTGCCGCCCTGGTGGCGGCCTTTCTGTTCCTCTAGCCGCTTGCGAAGCGTCTCCATGAGCTTGTCCCAGCCCATCGCCTCGATCTGCTTCTTCTCTTCCTCGGTGAGGTATTTCTCCGCGAGCTTCTTCAGCCATTCGGCGGGAATGTCCGCCTTCTCCATGGCGTCGAGCAGGTTCTCCAGCCCCTTGAATACGGAACCGAACACGCGGTCGAACTTGTCGAGGTTGCGTTCGTCCTTCACCAAAGCGGCGCGGGAGAGGTAATAGAAATTCTCCACCGTCTGATCGGCGAGGTCGGCGTCGAGCGCCTCCATCAGCGTCAGATATTCGCGCAAGGTCACCGGGACCTGTGCGTCGCGCAGCGATGTGAAGAATTGCAAGAACATGCAATACAGATTGCCCGCCGCGCCGCTGACGTCAAGGGCTGGCGGATTCCCGACGGGGAAGGCCAGCGCATACCAGACAGGCCTAGACCGGGAGGGTTTTTCCTCTAGAATTGAGCCATAAAGGGCTTATTCCGGCAGGGGAAATTCAATGGGGATCATAGCTGCGCTGATCATCGGCGCGATTGCGGGCTGGCTGGCCGGAAAGATCGTGCGCGGCGCGGGTTTTGGGCTGATCGGCAACATCGTGATCGGCATCATCGGCGCGCTTCTTGCGGGCTGGCTGTTGCCGCAACTGGGCGTCAACCTCGGCGGCGGCTGGATCCGCGAGATCATCAACGCCACCATCGGCGGCGTGATCATCCTGGTGATCCTCTCGCTGGTCAAACGCTGACAGGCGCGCATCACCTTCAATCGCGACCGCCGAGCCGGCGGTCGTTTACTGTTCAGGCCGCTAGCGGCGCAAGAACGAACAACAAGGCAAAAAGATAGATGAAATTTACCGGCACCAAGGACTACGTCGCCACCGAAGACCTCAAGGTCGCGGTCAACGCCTCGATCGTGCTCGAGCGCCCGCTGCTGATCAAGGGCGAGCCCGGTACCGGCAAGACCGTGCTGGCCGAGGAAGTCGCCAAGGCGCTCGGCGCGCCGCTGTTGACCTGGCACATCAAGTCCACCACCAAGGCGCAGCAGGGCCTCTACGAATATGACGCGGTATCGCGGCTGCGCGACAGCCAGCTCGGCGACAGCAGGGTCTCCGACATCTCCAACTACATCAAGCGCGGCAAGCTGTGGGAAGCCTTCACCCACGACAAGCGCCCGGTGCTGCTGATCGACGAAATCGACAAGGCCGACATCGAATTCCCCAACGACCTCCTGCTCGAACTCGATCGCATGGAGTTCTTCGTTTATGAGACCGGCGAGAACATCAAGGCGAGCCTGCGCCCGATCGTGATGATCACCTCGAACAACGAGAAGGAACTGCCGGACGCGTTCCTGCGCCGCTGCTTCTTCCACTACATCAAGTTCCCCGACGCCGACACCATGGGCCGGATCGTCGACGTGCACTTCCCCAACATCAAGAAACGCCTGGTCGAGGAAGCGCTGCGGATCTTCTTCGAGGTGCGCGAAGTGCCGGGCCTGAAGAAGAAGCCCTCGACGTCGGAGCTGCTGGACTGGCTCAAGCTGCTGCTCAACGAGGACATCACCCCGGAAATGCTGCGGGAGCGCGATCCGCGCAAGCTGATCCCGCCGCTGCACGGCGCGCTCCTAAAGAACGAGCAGGACGTGCATCTGTTCGAACGACTGGCGTTCCTGAGCCGCCGCGAAGTGTAATTCGCGAGACGACAGCGCCAGAACCGGGGGTTCTGGCGCTTCGCTTTTGAAACGACAAAATCAACGAAAAGAAGAACAGGGAAGATGAACGTTCAAAGCCAGATTCACGCCGCCTCGCCCGGCCATACCGAGCATTTCGACGTCCTGATCGCGGGCGCCGGCATCTCCGGCGTCGGCGCGGCCTACCACCTCACCACGCAATGTCCGGGCACCAGTTTCGTTGCCCTCGAAACCCAGAAGACGTTCGGCGGCACCTGGAGCACGCACCGCTATCCGGGCATCCGCTCGGACAGCGACCTGCATACGTTCGGCTATCGCTTCAAGCCGTGGACCACGGCGCCGATCGCAAGCGCGGCTGAGATCCTCAAATATATGGGCGATGTGATCGAGGAGAATGACCTCGCCCGCCATATCCGCTACCAGCACACCATCACTTCGGCGACCTGGTCGAGCGAACAGAACCTCTGGACCATCGAGGCCACGCGGAGCGACACCGGCGAAAAGCTTCGCTTCACCACCAATTTCTTCTGGATGTGCCAGGGCTATTACCGCCACACCGAAGGCTACACACCAGAGTGGAAGGATATGGCCAGGTTCCAGGGCCAAATCGTCCATCCGCAGAAATGGCCTGAAGATCTCGACTACAAGAACAAGCGCGTCATCGTGATCGGCTCCGGCGCCACGGCCGCAACGCTGATCCCGGCGCTGGCCAATGACGTCGCGCATGTCACCATGCTGCAGCGTTCGCCGACCTATTTCCGCACCGGCCGCAACGCGATCGAAATCGCCGAGCAACTACGGCAGTTGCAGGTCGACGAGAAGTGGATCCACGAAATCACCCGCCGAAAGATCCTGTTCGATCAGGATGCATTCACCCGCAAGACCTTCGAGGAACCGGAAGCGGCGAAGAAGGATTTGTTGTCGGCGGTGGAAGCCTATCTCGGCAAGGACTACGACATTGCGACCCACTTCACGCCAAAATATCGGCCGTGGCGGCAGCGCATCGCCTTCATTCCCGATGGCGATTTGTTCCAGGGCATCAAGTCGGGCAAGGCTTCGGTCGTCACCGACGAGATCGAGTGCTTCACCGAGAAGGGCATCCTGCTGAAATCCGGCAAGGAGCTGGAAGCCGACATCATCGTGACCGCGACCGGCTTCAACCTCTCGGCCAATGGCGACATCGCATTCGCGGTCGATGGCAAGAAGCTGGATTTCGCCGATACCGTGACCTATCGCGGCATGATGTTCACCGGCGTGCCGAACCTGGTCTGGGTGTTCGGCTATTTCCGCGCCAGCTGGACCCTGCGCGTCGATCTCGTCGCGGATTTCGTGTGCCGGTTGCTCAACCACATGAAGGACACCGGCGCGAAGAAAGTGGTGCCCCAGCTGCGGCCGGAAGACCACAACATGCCGCTATTGCCGTGGATCGATCCGGAAAATTTCAACCCCGGCTACATGATGCGCGGCATGCACTTGTTGCCCAAGCGCGGCGACAAGCCGGAGTGGCAGCACAACCAGGACTACTGGGCGGAGAAGGATGAATTTCCGGCCATCGACCTGAAGGACCACGTGTTCGTTTACGGTTGACCAACCCGGATTGGGTTGAGGCTACTGAACCGCTCCCCGCTCGGGAGCGGTTTTTTATTACCTTTCTCAGAGCAACTAAAGCCAATACTGTATACCGGAATGGACATTTTTCAGCACAACTCATAAAATATCTCGACTTGCGGCCACTAATGTATACAGACTGCACTCAGGCCATAGTATTGGAGTGCAGCCATGCCGTCGTCATTCCCGCTCAATGCCTGGTACGCCGCCGCCTGGGACGTCGATCTCAAGCACGCGCTCTTCCCCCGTACGATCTGCGGCAAGCATGTGGTGATGTACCGCCGCTCCGACGGCCAGGTGGCCGCGCTGGAAGACGCCTGCTGGCACCGGCTGGTGCCGCTGTCGAAAGGCCGGCTCGACGGCGACACCGTCGTCTGCGGCTATCACGGGCTGAAATACAATGCGCAGGGCCGCTGCACCTACATGCCCTCGCAGGAGACCATCAACCCGTCCGCCTGCGTGCGCTCCTATCCCGTGGTCGAGCGGCATCGCTTCATCTGGCTGTGGATGGGCGACCCGGCGCTGGCCGATCCGGCGCTGGTGCCTGACATGCACTGGAACCACGATCCGGCCTGGGCCGGCGACGGCAAGACCATTCACGTGAAGTGCGATTATCGGCTCGTGGTCGACAATCTGATGGACCTCACCCACGAGACCTTCGTGCACGGCTCCAGCATCGGCAACGACCACGTCGCCGAGGCCCCGTTCGACGTCACCCATGGCGAGCGCACCGTGACGGTGACGCGCTGGATGCGCGGCATCGAGGCGCCTCCGTTCTGGGCCGCGCAGCTGGGCAAGCCCGGCCCGGTCGACCGCTGGCAGATCATCCATTTCCAGGCGCCCGGCACCGTCAATATCGACGTCGGGGTGGCGCCCGCCGGCACCGGCGCGCCGGAAGGCGACCGCTCGCAGGGCGTCAACGGTTTTGTCCTTAACACCATGACTCCGGAGACCGACACGACCTGCCACTATTTCTGGGCCTTCGTCCGCAACCACCGCCTGACCGAACAGAAGCTGACCACCGAGATCCGCGAAGGCGTCTCCAATATTTTCCGCGAGGACGAGATCATCCTGGAAGCGCAGCAGCGCGCCATGGATGAGAATCCGGACCGCACCTTCTACAACCTCAACATCGACGCCGGCGCGATGTGGGCGCGGCGCGTGATCGATCGCATGGTGGCCCACGAGACATCGCCGCCGACCGCACAAGCCGCGGAGTGAGGCCATGAGCGAACGCGATTCCGAACGCTCGATTTCGCAGACGGTGCGGGCCCAGCTCGCGCTGCGCGACATGATCCTGTCCGGGCAGTTGCGGCCGGGCGAGCGCATCTCCGAATTGCAGGCGGTCGAGATCACCAACGTGTCGCGGACGCCGGTGCGGCTGGCCCTGGTCCGGCTCGAAGACGAAGGCCTGCTGCAGGCGATCCCCTCCGGCGGTTTCATGGTCAAGGCGTTCACCGAGCGCGACATTTTGGATTCGATCGAGCTGCGCGGTACGCTGGAAGGCCTCGCCGCCCGCTTCGCCGCCGAACGCGGCGCGAGCGCGCGCAGCCTCGAGCCGCTGAAGGAATGCCTCGCCGACCTCGATCAGCTGGTTCGCCAGGATCCGGTCTCGGTCGAAGCCTTCTCCGCCTATGTGACCATGAACGCGCGCTTTCACGCGCTGCTCACCGAACTTTCCGCCAGCCCGCCGCTGATCCGGCAGATCGACCGCGTCTCGGCATTGCCGTTCGCGTCGCCGAGCGGCTTCGTGATGGCGCAGTCGGCGCTGCCGGAAGCGCACCAGATCCTTTTGATCGGACAGGACCATCACCGCATCGTGGTGGACGCGATCGAGAACCGCGAGGGCGCGCGCGCCGAAGCCATCATGCGCGAACATTCGCGCCTCGCCGCACGCAATCTGCGGCTGGCACTGCGCAATCGCACGCATCTCGATTTGCTGCCGGCCCTCGCATTGCTCCAATCCCCGGCCGAATAGGGATCGTCATGCGCTTTGCCGAACAATGGAGCTGGTGCACGGTCGACGCGATCCGTGACGTCACGCCTGGCATCCGCGAATTCCGCCTGCGCCCGGACGGCGGCGTGGCGCCCTACCCGGCCGGCAGCCATCTCAACGTCGCGGTGCTGATCGACGGGCAGCCCGCACGGCGGTCCTATTCGCTGGTCGGCGATCGCGATCCGGAAGTGTATCGCATCGCGGTGCGGCTGGCGCCGGACAGCCGCGGCGGCTCGCGCGCGATGTGGAGCCTCAAGCCGGGCGCGCGGATCGAAATCTCCAATCCAACATCGCTGCTCGATATCGACTGGAACAGGAAAAATTATTGCCTGATCGCGGGTGGCATCGGCATCACCCCGATATCAGGCATCGCCAGCGCCCTGCACCGCCGGAACATCGACCTGCGCCTGCACTACGCAGTAAAATCGCGCGGCGACGCCGCCTATCTCGACGAATTGTCGTCCGTACTTGACGACCGACTGGTCGTCCACGCCAGCGACGAAGGCGAGCGGCTCGATCTCGATGCCACCTTCCGCGCACTGCCATCGGACGCGATGGCCATCATGTGCGGGCCGATGCGGATGCTGGAGGCGGCGCGGCGCGCCTGGAACGAGGCGGGACGAGCGCCCGCCGATCTGCGTTACGAAACCTTCGGCTCCAGCGGCCTGCTGCCGACGGCGGAATTCCGCGTACGTCTGAAGGACACCGGCGCCGAGCTTGTGGTCTCGCCCAACAGCTCAATGCTCGACGTGCTCAACGACGCCGGCTTCGAGGTGATCTCGGACTGCCAGCGCGGCGAATGCGGCGTCTGCGCGGTCGATGTCATCGCCGTCGATGGCGAGATCGACCACCGCGACGTGTTCTTCAGCGACGCGCAGAAGCAGGGCAACCGCAAGATCTGCCCATGCGTGTCACGCGCCGTGGGCGTGGTCACGATCGACACGCTGTACCGGGCAGAGGCACCTCTGCGCGGCTAAACCCGCGCTGCCTCAGGCGCGGCCTTGCCGCGGATCATGTCGGAGGCCTTGTCGGCGATCATCATGGTCGAGGCGTTGAGATTGGCCGAGATCATCCGCGGCATGATCGACGCGTCTACCACCCGCAGGCCCTGCAGCCCGTGGACGCGCAGCTGGTCGTCGACGACAGCCCATTTGGTATCGGCCGGTCCCATCCGGCAGGTGCAGCCGGGGTGGAACGTGGTGGTGCCGCGCTCGGTGGCCGCGGCGAGAAACTCGTCGTCGCTTTGCACCTTGGGCCCGGGGAAATCCTCATAGGCGTAATATTGCGACAGCGGCGCGGAAGCGAGCAGCCGGCGCGCCAGCTTCATACCGGCGACGACGACGCGGCGATCGAGCTCCTCGACCAGATAATTGGTCTGGATGATCGGCGGCGCAAACGGATCGGCCGAGCGGATACGGACAAAGCCGCGGCTTTCCGGCCGCTGCTGCCATGAGGCGATGGTCATGCCAGGCTCGTCCTCGAGCTGGCCCTGCACGCCCTCCTTGTAGCTTGCGGGCGTGAATGTCAGCTGCAGGTCGGAGCTTTCGGTGGTCTCGCCGGAATGCCAGAAGCAATAGACCATGGTCGGCGACAGCGACAGCAGCCCGCGTCGCGTCGTCGCCCATTTCAGCGCCTCGACCCAGAGGCTGAGGCCGCGCCGAAGCTCGTTAATGGTCTTGATGTTCTTGACGCGCGCGACCGAGCGCGGCGCGTAATGATCCTGCAGGCCCTCGCCGACGCCTGATAGCGCGTGACGCACCTCGATGCCGTGCGACTGCAACAGCTCCGGCGAGCCGACGCCGGACAATTGCAACACTTGAGGTGAATTGTAGGTACCGCCGGAGAGGATGACTTCCTTGTTGGCGCGCACTTCGGTGGGCGTGCCGCCCTTGCCGCCCTTGAGGTAACGGACGCCGACGGCGCGCTTGCCTTCGAAGATGATGTTGGTGACATGTGCATGCGTCCGCACATCGACATTCCCGCGTTTTACCGCCGGATGCAGGAACGCGGTCGCGGCGCTGACGCGCAGGCCGTTTTGAATGGTGCGCTGGGCGTAGGAGACGCCTTCCTGGATCGCGCCGTTGTAATCGGGGTTGCGCGGAATGCCCAGACTCATGGCGCCTGCCATGAATGCCTCGCACAGCGGATCGCGCCAATCCATGGTCGTGACGGTCAGGCTGCCGTCGCGCCCGCGATAGGTTTCATCGCCCTCGCCGACGCGCCGCTCCAGCCGCCTGAAGTAGGGCAGAATGTCCGGGTAGCCCCAGCTCCGATTGCCGAGTTGCGCCCAGGTATCGAAGTCCTGGCGCTGGCCGCGGTTATAGATATGGCCGTTGATCGACGACGAGCCGCCGAGCGTCTTGCCGCGCGGCGCGTAGATGCTGCGGCCGCCGGTCCACGGCCCCGGCTCCTGCTGATACGCCCAGTTGACGCTCTTCATATGGAACGTCTTGATGAAGCCGGCCGGCAGATGAATGTAGGGATGCCAGTCCTTGCCCCCAGCTTCGAGCACACACACGCGGGTGCCTGCATCTTCGCTCAGGCGATTGGCGAGCACGCTGCCTGCGGAGCCCGCGCCAATGATCACATAATCGAACGTTTCCATCACACTTTTTTCTGCCGCGGGCTGAAAAACTACCGCAGTCTATCGTTGAGTTGATAATTGAGATGCGCCTTCACCGTCGGCCACTCGCTGGCGATAATGCTGAACACCACGGTATCGCGCAACGTGCCATTCGGCGCGATCACATGGTTGCGCAAGATGCCATCCTGCTTGGCGCCCAGGCGTTCGATGCCGCGGCGGCTCTGCTGGTTGAAGAAGTGCGTGCGGAATTCTACCGCGATGCAATCGAGCGTCTCGAAGGCGTGCGTCAGCAACAGCAATTTGCACTGCGTATTGAGGGCGCTGCGCTGCACGCGCTTGGCGTACCAGGTGGAGCCGATCTCGACGCGCCGGTTGGCGGCATCGACATTCATATAGGTCGTCATTCCCGCGATCTTGCCGTCGGCATCGAACACCGTGAACGGCAGCATCGAGCCTGATGCCTGCAAGCCGAGCCGGCGATCGATCTCCTTGGTCATGTCTTCCGGCGCCGGCACGAAGGTGTACCAGAGATTCCACAGCTCCCCGTCCCGCACCGCTTCGGTCAGGCCGTCGCGCTGATCGTGCGACAGCGGTTCGAGCCGCGCGTAAGCGCCGCGAAGGGTAATCGGTTCAAGCCAGGGCATTCAGGACTCCGCTCTCTATTCCGTCATTGCGAGGAGCGCAGCGACGAAGCAATCCATTCTTTCTTTGCGTGGCGACATGGATTGCTTCGCTACGCTCGCAATGACGTTGATAGGCTCGTACCTATATCACTTATTCAAGAAATTCAGCGGCAGGCCGGGGCGCGGCCAGTCCATCGCGACCAGCTCGCCCTTGCCTGACAGCGTGATGTACGCGGTCTTCAGGTCGGGCCCGCCAAAGGCGATATTGGTGGTCATGCGGTCGCCGGTCGGCACCTGCTCGACCAGGGTGCCGTCGGGGGCGATCACGGAGATGCAGCCCGAGATCAGCGTCGCCACGCAGACATTGCCTGAGGCTTCGACCGCGAGCGAGTCGAACATCTGGTAGCCGCCGAGGCCTGTGATCGGCTTGCCGCGTTCACCGCGATAGATCGGCTCGCGCGGCTTCAGCGTGCCGGACGCGGAAAGTTCGTAGGCCCAAAGCCGCGCGGTCGGCGTTTCGGCGATGTAGACAGTGTTTTCGTCTGGCGACAGCCCGATGCCGTTGGCCGGCAGTACGCCGTGCACGATTTCGACGATCTCCTTCATGCCGGGCTTGACGTAGTAGACGCCGCCGACATCCATGTCGCGGGCCCGGCGCTTGCCCAGTTCGGAGAACCACAGGCCGCCGTGCTTGTCGAACACGAGGTCGTTGGGACCCCGCAGCGGATACTCGCCGCATTTGTCGACCACCGTCTCGACCTTGCCGTTCGAGAGGTCGACGCGCTGGATCGAGCCACCGAGATAGTCATCGGGCTGCGGACCCGGCATGATCACCTTGCCCGTCGGAATCCAGCTAAAGCCGCCATTGTTGCAGAAATACATTTTGCCGTCGGGGCCAAGCGCTGCGCCATTGGGGCCACCGGGGACTTCCGCGACCACCTCCTTGCGGCCGTCCGGCCAGATCCGTGTCAGCCGTTTCCCGCGGATTTCGACCAGCACGACCGATCCGTCCGGCATGACTACCGGGCCTTCCGGAAACTCCAGATCGGTGGCGAGAACGCGGACATTTCCCATGAAATCCTCCCGGCTTTTTATGGCTGCAGGCGGACTCCAAGCTCATTTCCGCACGCGCAACGCTGACGTTGCGTCATGTTATGGCAAAGCAGATCACGCTTGCCAAGCAACCGCAGGCCATTGGGACACGCAGGGCTGCCCTGCGGGAGATTGCGTCTGCCCCTACTCGCGAACCGGTATCCATATTTCCAGTCCGCCATTGCCGGTCGCGGGATCGAACTTCTCGTCATAGCGCTCGAAATTCGGCGCGTCGGCGGCTTTCATGCCGGACGCCGGCAGCCAGTGATTCCAAATCGTGTTGACGGTACGGCGAATGGTCGAGATGTGCTCGGCGTGGGTAAACACGGCGTATTTCTGCTCGGGAATCCGCACCCGCTGGAATTCGCGCGGCAGGTCGGAGAAATCGGTCACTTCGACGGCGGCGACATAGTCGAAATTGCCAGCATCGTCGGCGTTGCAACAGACGCCATAGGCCACCTTGCCGACCCGGCCGGGGACATTGTCGATGGCCTGATTGAAACGCTGCCACAGGCTCGGAATGAAGGCGCCTTCGTTTTCGTGGGTGCAGCGTTCGCCGATACCGGCGACCAGCAAGGCCTTGCCGGTCTCGAAACGCGGGGGCTTGAGATGATCGAGCGCGGTTGAAATCATGACGATGGGCTCCTGAAGCTTGAGACGATCGAGGCACGTTCCCGATCGGACCATCTCAGGCGTGATGCCGAAATGGTCGCGGAACGCGCGGGTGAAGGCTTCGTGAGAGCTGTAATCCGCATCCAGCGCGAGGCTGAGAATGTCAGGGGCGCCGTCGCCAAGCGCACGCGCCGCATTGCTGAGGCGACGCGCACGCACATAGCGCATGACCGAATATCCGGTCGCGGCCGCGAACGCCCGCACCAGATGGAAGCGCGAGACGCCGGCGATCGCGGATATCTCGTCGAGGGTCAACGGCCCGGCGAGATGACTTTCGATGTACCAGAGCGCCTTCTGGGCTGGATTCATCGGTGACAGCTTTCTTGTCGAAGCGGCCGCATCATGAACGCTTGCAACGCGCCGCATTTGACCGGCGTTGCTCTCGCGGCCGCCACAGCGTCGCGGGAACCGCGGGTGTGCTGCGCATCGCCCGGAATGACGGCGTTACTTCGCCGCAGCCGGCGCCGCGTCCTTCGCCGGCGCATCGGCCTTCTTCTTCAATTCTTCCGCCGTCTTCTTCTGCAGATCGTCCACGAACTTCTGCAAGGCGATGACGCTTCCCTTCAACGCCTCGATCTGCCGGTTGGCGGCATCGAGCTTCTGCTGATTGTCCTGCGTCATCTTGTTGATGGTCTTTTGCAGGAAGTCGACATTGCTCTGCAGGCAGGAGGTGCGCCGCTCCATGGTTTTTTCGACGGTGCAGATCTCGATGCCGGGAACATCCTGCGCGTAGCTTGCGCATGGCATCAGCAGCGCTGCGACGGCGGCAGCAGTCGTTGCAATCCGGGCGATCATCCAATCCTCACTTAGACTTCATTCGGTCAATCACATCAATTTGCTCGTATCAGGCCGCAGGCTGCAGCGATACCACACTGATACCGCATTCAGGCGGTGAGCTTCCCCTTTATGGGTGTGGATGGACTTTCGCCGGGGAACCCAAACGTAAGGTTTGCACGCCCCGGCAATGGAGATTGAACATATGGCAACGCGCGAGAAGCGGCTGGCACAGTTCGATGGCAACGGGGAACCGCCGCCGGACCGGCCGGTGGAGGTGCTTTGCGAGGATCACAGCGGCACATATCAGTTACCGTTCGCCTGCCGCTGGATCGAGGGCCAATGGCGCAACGAGCGGACCGGTGGCGCCCTTGAGGCGACCGTGGTCGGCTGGCGGCTGCCGCGGGTCAGCAGTCAGGTTTGACAGTTTTTTTCCGGGGCTAGGCGGTTGCAGGCGCAGCCGCGCGCGCGGCGCATTGTGTCAGAATGCGACGATGTCGCGCGTTGTCCGAAACCGCTCTTAAGTTTTGGAACGCGGACGGAACGAATCGCGCCCGAATCACTGCTTGGCGGCTGTACTCCCCTGTTCACGGCTAGATATCGGCTGGAACGTGATGCGGCGCACCACATGCAGCACCGCCACGATCGGCCGCAACCAGCGGCCGACGACAAGGGTTAATTCCTCCTGGGATGACATGACGATCTCCTTGGCGGTCACTTCCAGGGTGTCGGCGGCGGCACGTGATCGACGGCCGGGTCCACATCGACGGTCTTGAAGTCGGCCGGGCTGACGATCTCCAGGTACTCCATGTCTTGCGAGTAGTCGTAGAGGTAGTGCGTGATGCCCGGGCGCTGATGCACGACGTCGCCGGCTTGCACCAGCGTCGACTTGTCCTCGTACATGAAGCGTGCCCAGCCCTTGGTCATGATCACGATCTGGAATTCGCACAGATGCTTGTGCCAACCGGTGCCTTCTTCAGGCGGCAGATCGGGATTGGCCTTGACCAGATGGCAGATCACCTGGCCGCCGGTGGCGTCGGCGATACCGAGGTCGCGGTAGAGGAAGAAGTCGCGCAGTCCCCCGCCTTCGAAGTCGGTATCGCCGGGTTTGACATGGGAGAATTTGCTGACGATGGCAGTCTGATTCATTGAAGCCTCCACGGTTCTCGTTCGCGAGATCGCGATCACGCAAGGCGTCCAAATTTTCGGCAGCGTCGCATCGTCGCGTTCACGGCTGCATGCTGCTATGCGAAATCTGCGCCAGTCGCGTTGCACTGCGGCGATCACACCAGTGACCGGCCGAAGCGCTTGACGGGAGACTGGAATCCGCGCCCGGTGATTTCTGCCGCAGCGTTGCTGCATCGCGGATGTCAGCGGCGATACACCGCGATGGCACCGGCTTTAAGCAAACCCTGCCCGAAGCTTGAGCCCGTCAAACGGGCAGCGCCTGGCGCGCGCTGCCTAATATTCCACCTCGAGCTCCTCGATGTCGGCGGGCTCGGCCTTGGCGGCTTCGATCCACTCGACCATCTCGGGCATCGCCATGATGGTTTTTGCGTAGGCCGCAAGCTTCGGGTCGAGCTTGACGTCATAGGTCATGAAGCGGGTCACGACCGGCGCGTACATCGCGTCCGCCATGGTGCGTTCGCCGAACAGGAACGGCCCCCCGGACTGGGCAAGGCACTCGCGCCAGATGGTACAGACGCGGTCGATATCGGACTGTGCGCGCGACCAGATCTTGAAGTTCGGGAAATGGCCCTTGAGGTTGACCGGCAGTGAGGCCCGCAGCGTGGTGAAGCCGGAATGGATTTCACCGCAGATCGATCGGCAGTGCGCCCGCCGCACCCGGTCCGCCGGCAGCAGGCCGGCGTCCGGCATCACCTCGTTGAGATATTCGGCGATCGCCAGCGTGTCCCAGACGGTGGCGCCTTCGTGCCGCAGGCACGGCACCAGGATCGACGACGACAGCAGCAGGATTTCGGCCCGCGCCGACGCGTCGTCAGGTGCGGTCACGACCTCTTCGAAGGGAAGACCTGAGAATTTCGCGAGCAACCAGCCGCGCAGCGACCAGGACGAATAGTTCTTGCTGCTGATGGTCAGTGTCGTTTTCGCCATAGGGCCTTCCCTCACGCCTGAACGTCTTCCGCAAGGCTGAGCCGGCCGCACCAGCGCGCCGCCGATAGCTTACGCCGGTCACTTGCGCCGGTCACGTTCCGCAGCAAGCCACGTGCCAGTTTTTCGGGCCGGTTCGCTCCGCTTTGGCTTCGATATTGCATGGCATCATCGGGCAAGGGCGGATGCGTATGATGTCATTGATGTACCAAGCTTATCAGAACCATATGGACCTCACGGCGCCGTGGCGGACCGGGGCCGGAGCGGCGCTGAAATACCTCAACCTCGTGCCGCAAGGCGTGTCCGACAAGGCGTTGGGGCGGCTGGCTGCGGCGCTCGAACTGATCTCGCGCACCTCGCTGACCTACACCCGCCCGGCCTACGGCATCGACAAGGTCATGGTCGGCAATCAGGAACTGGAGGTAACCGAGGAAGTCGCCTTTGCCACGCCGTTCGGATCGCTGCTGCGGTTCAAGAAGGAGCACGCGCCGGAGCAACCGAAGTTGCTGCTGGTGGCGCCGATGTCCGGCCATTTCGCGACGCTGCTGCGCGGCACCGTGAAGACCCTGCTGCAGGACCACGACGTCTACATCACCGACTGGCACAATCCGCGCGAGATCCCGCTCAACGCCGGCCGCTTCGGCCTCGAGGATTACACCGACCACCTCATCACCTTCCTGGGCAAGATGGGCCCGCGCTCGCACATGGTGGCGATCTGCCAGCCCTCGGTCTCGGCGCTGGCGGCGGCGGCCGTGATGTCGGAGCAAAATCACCCGGCGCGGCCTGCGACGCTGACGTTGATGGCGGGGCCGATCGACACCCGCATCCAGCCGACCAAGGTCAATGACTTCGCCAAGAGCAAACCGATCAAATGGTTCAAGGAGAATTTGATCAACTACGTGCCCGTTCAATGCAAGGGCGCGTTCCGCCAGGTCTATCCGGGCTTCGTGCAGCTCACAGCGTTCGTCTCGATGAACCTCGAGCGTCACATCAAACAGCACATCGACCTTGCCCAGCATCTGGCCAAAGGCGAGAAGGAGAAGGCGGAAGTCATCAAGACCTTCTACGACGAATATTTCGCCGTGATGGACCTGCCCGCGGAATTTTACATCGAGACCGTGCGCGACGTGTTTCAGGAGCATCTGCTGCCGCTGGGCAAGCTGATGCATCGCGGCAAGCCGGTGAACCCGGCCGCGATCAAGCGCATGGGCCTGATGACGGTCGAAGGCGAGAAGGACGACATCTGCTCGATCGGCCAGACGCTGGCCGCCCAAGATCTCTGCACCGGCGTGCGCGCCTATCGCCGCGTCCATCACATGCAGGCCGGCGTCGGCCATTACGGCGTGTTCTCCGGCAAACGCTGGAACAACGAGATCTATCCGCTGCTGCGGGATTTTGTTCATGTGAACTCGTGAGGGGCAGGCTTTGGCTTGGCGTCGTTGTGAGCCCGGCTGCTCCACGCACCACTGTCATCCCCGCGGATGCGGGGATCCAGTACGCCGCGGCTTCTCGGTTCTATCATCGGCGCCTCTGGAATACTGGGTCGCCCGGTCAAGGCCGGGCGATGACAACTGAATATGTGGCCGCATTCTCGCGACGCATTGCGCCCGAGGCTTGCCAGAAACTTCCCGCCCTCCATACAAAGGGCGCAGGGAAGACCGGGTGCGCGCTGCACCCGCGGTCTCGTGTGCGGTTTGCACTAAGTAGGCTGCACACGAGCATACAGGGCAGCGGTGAACACCCGGCCTTCCCTGCGCAATGGCTTTACGGCTTATGCCGTGATCTCCCCGGAGACGAGTTCTTGGTTGACTCCGTCACCGCCGGTTCAGCTCACGCCTAGCCGACGGCTTGACGCCAGCAACGGGCGCCAGGACCACACGGTTTTGCCGTACGCTTAATCCACGCCGTCGTCTCAGCGCAAACAAGCGTCCACCGCAACCCGTCCAACGTCCGTGACGACGGCCGACGCCCTCTGAGTGGGACGGGATGGCAAAACATATGCACCTGATTTGCCTTCCGGTAAACAGAAATATTATTTTATTTTGGGGCTTGACATGATTTCTGTAAAACAGAACTGCTTTGCCCCGGCTTCGCCAAGGCTACGCCGGGCGCGGCCGTCGGGTTGATTTGTCGCGCCTTGGCTTGCAGATTGCTATTGCGCGCGCCGCGACGCAGTTCTCAAGGCGCAGGCAGATTGCGGGGTGAACCCATAAGTTCAAGCGATCACCCGGCGTCGGCTTTACCCTGGACTACGGACGCAATTCAGGCGTGGCGTGAGGTCCGGACGCGCCCGAGCTTGAGCTTGGGTAAGGGCGCTCAACAATTGCCACTGCCGGTTTGAAGTGCCGGGCTTTTCCTGACTCCACAGAATTTTGGGAAGATCTTCTTGCCGGGGCGCTTTTCATCCCGAACGAATTTGAACTTGACCGGCGAGGGTCGCGCGAATGCGGCCCTTTTGATGCACAATCACAAGGGGGTGGTTAACAGCGTTGTTAATCGCCCCTCTCGCTGTTTGACTCACACCCAACTGAGGCGGCCCCGACCCCCAATATCAGCGCATGAGCGATTGAAAATATTCCGGTCCCAAGAAAGAGGCCGCCAACATGAGACGGCCCTGCGCTTTGGTCAGAGCCTTCTGGCGAGGCGCGGCAAATCAATCCTTGTCTTGCGCGTACTTCTCCAAAACCAGCCGATTATACTCATCTCTCACAGCTCTCCGTGAGATATGCCCTTTTCGGTCCTTGGCAATCTTCAGAAGATCAGGATCAGTCGGTGCCTGTGATTTCCTTCTGAATCTGGCAAAGAGCCGACTGGTAGGCCCCGAGGCTCTTCTAAACAGCCGGTCAAACCATCCCATTGTGTCCTCACCGGTCATACTGCGAATTACGACACCCTATCATCATGAACTTAGGACACTAGGGTCAAGTACGGACAGTACCCTTCCAGCCCTATGCAGCTGAAAACGCAGGTCGAACTCAATATCGTATGACCGTTCAGGGAAGCTGACATCGGCTATCCCGTCGACCCCTTTCGCCAAGGGCCAATTGCCGACGTTCCATCCGCGCCAGGCTCGCTTTACAGGTGGCCAGCCACGCCCAGTTGATAGTTCACATCTAGCGCAGCACGCTTTTTGTGTGGAGAATCAGGATTCCAACCAACAATGGCGAACATAACGAAGAAGCCCACAATGTACGCTACCGCGACATACCAGCCGTGGCGCAGCCACAAGCCGACCGACTTGGCCTCCGGATACATATTGGAGATCGCGACGCCCGCAGACGAGCCGAACCAGATCATCGAACCGCCGAAGCCTACGGCATATGCAAGGAAACCCCAGTCGTAGCCGCCCTGCTTGAGTGCGAGCGCCGTCAGCGGAATGTTGTCGAACACGGAAGACAGGAAGCCGAGCCCCAGCGCCGTTTGCCACGAGGCGACAGGCAATTCCTCGACCGGCATAAAGGACGCGTTAGTGACAAGGGCCAGGAGGAAGACCGTTCCCTTGAACGTTTCCGGCATGATCGCCCAATCCGGCCGACGCAGCGGCGCGGCCGCGAGAATGACGATCCATACCGCAAGTCCGATCACGGGGATAACATCGAGCACCGCCGGAAACTTCAGGTTGGCGATGACGTTGGCCAAAACAGCGCTGGTCAGGATTGCACCGACAACGCCCGCATAAGTCCAATCGATGTGCAGGCGACGCTGCGTATCCTTCTCTATTGGGGAATGGCGGTGTTGTGCCAGCGAAGCCGGTATCCCGTAGATCAGGAAGCCGGCGACGGCTGCGACGTAGGCTTCGACGACGCGCAGCGGGCTGATGCCGTCGATCCACATCATGGTGGTGGTGGTATCACCGACCACGCTGCCGGCGCCGCCGGCATTGGCGGCCGCAACGATGGCGGCAAGGTAACCGATATGTAGTTTGCCCTTGAACAAGTGCCGCGCCATCGTGCCGCCGATCATGGCCGCGGCAATATTGTCGAGGAAGCCCGACATCACGAATACAGTAGCAAGCAGAACCAGGCAGCCGCTCCAACCGTTTGGCAGCAACGCCGGCATCGCGTCGGGGATTCGACTGTTCTCGAAATGCCGCGACAGGATGGCGAAACCCATCAGCAGCAAAAACAGATTGGCGAGAACAACCCATTCGTGGTGGAGCTGGAGCATCAGGCCGGTCAGGCTCTCGCCTTGCCGGAAGCCGGTAAACAGGAGCTTGTAAAGTGTGACGGCCACGAGCCCGGTCAACGCCACCTCAAGCGTCTTGTGGTGGAACACCGCTACACCCAGCAGTGTCAGGCCGAACAGAATGAAATCAACCGGAATGCCGAACAGGAAGACGGGCTGAGCCGAATACGGGCCAGTTGTGGATGCTGCCGCGACGGGATTTGCGATCAGGACGGCTGGGAGAGCCACCGCGGCTGCAACAAGCAGCAGGGGCACATTCATGGCCTGCCCGGTGAGGGATTGGGCACGGAGGATTTCTTGGGCTGAACGTCGGGGATGCATTGGGCGCACGCTTTCCGCGTGGCGGCCCGACCATCGCTTGACCTGTCACTGCCACATGCAGCGAGCACCCGAGTGCCGTTCTACACGCCAACCGAAAGAAAGCAATGTGTGCTGGAGGCTGATGTCCGCTCTGAGTCATTCGGCGGAAGCTGACGTCCGGGTCGGCGACTTCCGATCTTCCCCTAACAACGGACTTCACTCGTCAGATCGGCTAGTTCTGAAAAGTGCCCAAAAGCAGACATCACGATCTTTGCCGGATTCCTGCTTTGCTCCCAAGATCGGTTCGAGGCGATGACGGAGGCGTTTTCCGTTGGGTGCTAGCTTGCGCCCGAGCCGGGTGCCGGACTGAGCGGAGCGCCCCCTACCGAAAAGGGGCCGACAGGCCTGGAAAGTGGCGGAGGGGTCGGAGGAAGAACCGGAGGGAGTACTTTTCTCGACGCCTGGATGACCCGCGTGCGAGGATTTGGACGTGGGATGCTGGAAGTCGTCAACGGTGCGATGCTGGAAGTCGTCAGCGGTGGCGCCTGATTCTGCAGGGAGCTCACCTGCGCCGTCAGCAGGGAGAGTTGACGGGTTATTCTTTTCAAATCCGCCTGTTGGGCTGCGGAGCTCTGGATCAGCGACATCAACACATCGGCGTTTTGCTCCTGCGACGTCTGAATGTCCCGCAGTCCCGCCCTGACAACCGGATCCGGTACGAGGACCGGAGCCGGGACAGGCGGAGGAGATGCAGCGACGCGATTGTAATTTGGCGGGGAGAAGCGGCTGAAGTCCGGCAAGGACAACCGATCGACGCTCGGCAAAGAGAACTGATTGAAAACCGGCAGTGAGAAGCCGCCGAAACTCGGCAAGGAATTGGCGGTGGCGGCACCAATGACGGCCATGGCAGCCAGCGAGACAGCTAACACCGGCACCGGGCTTGAGGCCACCCGCGGTGCCCCCTCGGGCTGTTTGTCTCCTTGCGTTTCCCTGCCGGGTGCTTCGGTCACCTGCGTTCCCTACGTCTCAGCCCATCGCCGGTCAGCAAAACAAAAGAGCCATCGCGGTGACAAACCAGCAATGGCTCGCGCGCGCTTGCCCACCTGAATTCGGCTCAAATCATGGGCTCGTATGGTTAATGTTCAGTTATTCCAGAGACCAGCCGGCATCGCTGCCCGTCCGAGCCAGGTCGCAAGCGTCATCGTGAACAGGCTTGTGGTCCTGCCGTCGTCAGTTCGGCTTCGTGGCACCTTCTGCCGCCGCCGGCGCCGCCGGCCTTGGGCCGCCGCCGGTGATCCGCTCGATCACCGAGCGAACGGCGTCGCGGGTCTTGCGATCCTTTACCGCATCCAGCAGCGGGGCGGCACCCGGCGAGCGGCGGATCAGGCTTTCGGGATCGGGAAACACCAATGGATCGTCCCAGGGTCCCTGCACCACGAACGGCAGGTCGAAGCCGGGCGGCGCGTTGGGTGCAGACGTCAGACTGGCGACGCCCTTCAGATCGTATTCGCGCGCCGGCACCGAGGCCGTGCCGGTCAGCGTGAGCCGCGTCGTGGGACCCTCGACGCGGACGTCTTCGGCGGTCGCGATGCCGTCGTTGAATTTTACCTCCACGTTGAGCGTATCGAAGGGCGTCGAGCCGTTGCGGAAATTGCCGCTGCCGGACAGCGGCCGCCGCTCCAGCCGCTTCAACAGCTGTTCGACATTGAAGCCGGAGATCGCGCCGTCACGGCCGTTCAGGGTCGCGGTGCCGTCGAGCGAGGTGACGAGCCCGAACGGGCTGGAGCCCGAGGCCACCAGCGAGACATTGAGATTGCCGCGGCCGGAGAGTTTGTTGATGCCGAACAATTCGGATGCGCAGGCGTGCAGGTCGACATCGGTGAACTGGAACTGGGCCTTGACGTCGGCCACCGCGTCCGAGCGCGCGACACCGAACGTGCCCTTGGCGATGCCGCCATACATCTGCGCCTCGGCGACCGAGAGCGCGAGCGCGCCGCCGCGCAGATTGGCGCCGAAGGCGGTGCGGCCGAGCTTGGTCGAACCGACCGTCACCCTGGCGGCCGACAGCCGCATGTCGAGATCGGTGGTCGACAAAGAGTTCAGGTCGAACAATTGCCGATTCCAGTCGCGCGCGCCGCTCGCCAGCAGGCGGAAGGTCGAGATGTAGGGCGTGAAATCCAGCGCCCCGGCGGCCAGCGTCGCCTGCAGCGTCTGTCGGCCGTTATTGGCGAAGGTCATCACGCCTTCGGCGACGTTGCCGTCGAGTTCGACATTCACATTGGTCAGCGCAACGGAAGCGCCGACGACATTGGCGCGGGCCTTCAGCGCGAAGCGGCCGAAGCCGCCGCCGGGCGGCGTCTGTCCCATCCAGCGCAACGCGTTGCGCAGGGACGGGCTGTCGATCGTCACCGTGCCTTCCATCATCAGGCTGGTGCGGTTGGCGAGTGCGCCATCGAATGCCAGTTTCAGCGGTGCGCTGACCAGCCGCGCCTTCACGCCGGAGCGATCTCCCGACAGCAGCGCGAGGAAATCGCTGGCGCTGACCGAGCCGTCGACGCGCTCGCCGCGCCAATCGAACTGTCCGGTGGCGGCGAACGAACGCGAGATCGACGGCCAGGCCAGCGACAGGTCGATATCGCTTAGCGCCTCGGAGGCCTGGCTGGTGGCGTCTTCATAGTTGAGCACGCCGTCCTGGATCCGGATCTCGGAGAACGACACCTGATTCTCGGCGCCCGGCTTCATGGCGCGCGCGATGGTCTCGACGAACGGCGTCCAGTTGCTCTCGCCATGGCCGTTCCTGACGACGCGGATATGCGGCCGCAGCATCATGACGTCGGCGATCTCGAACCGCCGCAGCAACAGCGGCAGCAAGCGCAGATTGGCCGTCAGCACGTCGACCTGCAGCGCCGGGTCGACGGTGGCACCGCCCTTCAGCCTGACATTGTGAAACGAGACATAGCTGCCGGGAAATACCGAGACGTCGATCGCACCCGAGACGACCAGATCGAGCCCGGTGACGGCGCGAATCTGCGCTTCGACCGCCTGGCGCAACGCGTCCCGGTTGAGGAACCAGGAGGTCCCGATCAGGCCAATCAAAGCCAAGCCGAGAAACGCCGCAATCGGCATCCCCAGGCGCTTCATTCCTTGGGCCATCGTCAAAGACATATCCAGGTCGGGTTGAGGTCGAGGGTTTGGTTGTCCGGGGCGGCCGCGCCTAGCTTTCAGCCCTTGCCAACCCACACAACCTGAAGGGTTTTCTTGACGCTTTCAAGGCCATCCTGGCGTTGTGAACCGCCGCCGGTGGTCCAAAAGCGCGCGCATTGACGCAGTGCGAAGATTTCGCCTAATAATCCTTAAGATTATGCCGGCCTTGAGCCGTTTCCTCCATCAGGTCAGACATCCATGAACAAGGTTTACCCCGACGCCAAATCGGCACTCGATGGCGTTCTCAAGGACGGCATGATGATCATGTCGGGTGGTTTCGGTCTTTGCGGCATCGCCGAGACCCTGTCGGACGCGATCCGCGAATCCGGCGTGAAGGGCCTCACCGTCATCTCCAACAATGCCGGCGTCGACGGCATCGGGCTGAGCCGGCTGCTGGAGACGCGGCAGATCAAGAAGATGATCTCGTCCTATGTCGGCGAGAACAAGCTGTTCGCCCAGCAATACCTCGCCGGCGAACTGGAACTCGAATTCAATCCGCAGGGCACGCTGGCCGAGCGCATCCGCGCCGGCGGCGCCGGTATCCCGGCCTTCTTCACCAAGACCGGCGTCGGCACCCTGATCGCCGAAGGCAAGGAAGTGAAGGAATTCGACGGCGAGAAATACATCATGGAGCGCGGGCTGTTCGCCGACCTCGCCATCGTCCACGCCTGGAAGGGCGATACCGCCGGGAACCTGGTCTATCGCAAGACCGCCCGCAATTTTAACCCGATGATGGCGACCGCTGCCAAGATCACCATCGCCGAGGTCGAGCATCTGGTGCCCGCCGGCGAGATCGACCCCGACCACATCCACACGCCCGGCATTTTCGTCAAACGCATCATCGACGTCGGCACCGGCAAGAAGCGGATCGAGTTCCGCAACACCCGTCCGCGCCCCGCAGCGTAACTCAACAGGAAGCAGACACCATGGCCTGGACCCGTGAACAGATGGCCGCTCGTGCCGCCAAAGAGTTGCGCGACGGTTATTACGTCAATCTCGGCATCGGCATTCCGACGCTGGTCTCGAACTATATCCCCGACGGCATCGACGTCAGCCTGCAGAGCGAGAACGGCATGCTCGGCATGGGCCCGTTCCCCTATGAGGGCGAGGAAGACGCCGATCTCATCAACGCCGGCAAGCAGACGGTGAGCGAACTGCCGTCGACCAGCTATTTCTCGTCAGCCGAGTCCTTCGGCATGGTGCGCGGCGGGCATATCGACCTGTCGATCCTCGGCGCAATGCAGGTGGCGCAGAACGGCGACCTCGCCAACTGGATGATCCCCGGCAAGATGGTCAAGGGCATGGGCGGCGCGATGGACCTCGTCGCCGGCGTCAAGCGCGTCGTCGTTGTCATGGAGCATTCCGCCAAGGACGGCCCGAAACTCCTGAAGACCTGCAACCTGCCGCTGACCGGCGAGAAGGTCGTCGACATGGTGGTGACGGATCTGGCTGTGTTCACCATCGACAAGCACGGCAAGGACGGCATGGCGCTGATCGAACTCGCCGACGGCGTCACGCTGGACGAGGTCAAGGCCAAGACCGAAGCCGAATTCCGCGTCGCGCTGAAGAACGCGTAAGGCGCGACTCGCGGTTTATCGTCGTCCCGGGCTTGACCCGGGACCCATACGCCGCGGCGGGTGTTATTAGCAAAGGTCGCTGACGCCGGCGTGCTTGCCGAGGGGCCGCGGCGTATGGGTCCCCCGATGCGCAATTGCGCATCTGAGATCGGCGCTCGCTGTGCTCGCTTGTCCGGGACGACGGGTGTTGTTCGCGCTACGCCGGGCCTGACGGAACGTCGGAGAACCGCGTCAGCCACGCCACCGGGCCGATGCTGGCGGCGACGATCAGCAATGCTGCGAGCGCGCCGTCTTCAAAACTGCCGCGGCTGGCGAACTGGTAGATCGAGGTCGCCAGCGTCTCGACGTTGAGCGGACGCAGCAGCAATGTTGCCGGCAATTCCTTCAGACAGTCCACGAACACGATGATGACGGCGCCCAGCATCGCCGGCCGCAGCAGCGGCAGATGGATCAGCCGCATCGTGGTTGATTGCCTTGCGCCGGCGGCGCGCGCGCTGTCGTCGTAGTCGTGCGGGATTCGCTCGAAGCCTGCCTTGATCAGTCCGGTCGGCACCGCCAGGAAGCGGATCACATAGGCGATCACGACGGCTGCACCCGAGCCGACCAGGAACAGTCCCGGCAGTGAACCTCCGAGCCATCCGCCGAGCGCGCTCAGGCCATTGTCGATCGCGAGCACCGGGGTCAGCAAGCCCAGCGCGAGAACCAGGCCGGGCAGGGCGTAGCCGGTTTGCGAGATGTTCATCGCAACGAGGCGCACCGGATCCGGGCGCCAGCGCCAGGCCAGGATGGTGGCGAAGCCGAGGAAGAGCGCGATCAGTGTCGCCAGCGTTGCGAACGCCACCGAATTGAAGGCATCGCGCCCCAGCGTCATGTCGAAATTGGTCAAGAGCCCGCGCTTGAAACTCTGCTGCAGCAGAAACAGCACCGGTACAATGAAGCCGAGCAGCACCGGCGTGAGGCAGGCGGCAAACGTCCACCAGCCCCGGCTGCCGTGCAATCGCGTGCGCGGCGTCAGCCGCGGGCTCTCGGCGGAAAACCCGGTCGCGACATTGCGGCGGCCATAGCGTTCGATCGCGATCAGGCCGGCGACGATCGCCAGCATGAAGCAGGACAATTGCGCCGCGCCGGCGAGGCTGCCGCGGTTGAGCCAGGTCGTGAAGATCGACACGGTCAGCGTACGGACGCCGAGATATTCGCTGGCGCCGATGTCGTTCAACGTTTCCAGCGACACCAGCGCGACGCCGACCGCCAGCGCCGGCCGTGCCATCGGAAGCGAGACGCGGAAGAATATCTGCAGGCGGCTGGCGCCGAGCGTTCGCGCGGCCTCGGCGAATTCGGCGCTCTGGAACTGAAACATCGTCCGCGCCGAGAGATAGACGTAAGGGTAGAGTACGAGGCCGATGACGATGATCGCGCCCGGCATCGAACGCAGATTGGGCAGGACGGCCACCGTGTCGCGCAGCGGAAACCAGATCGCGAGCGTGCGATGAACCAGGCCGAGCGGCTCGAACAGGTCGGCATAGACGTAGGCGGCGATGTAGGTCGGAATCGCCAGCGGCAGCGGCATCAGCCACAACAACAGCGCGCGGCCGGGAAAGTCATGCAGCGAAATCAGCCACGCGGTGCCGGCGCCGATCACAAGCGCCAGCGCGCCGACGCCGAACAGCAACAGCGCGGTGTCGAGCATCGCCCGCGGCAACACATAGGCGATCAGATCGCGCCACAGATCGGGCGCGGGGTTCATCGCCAGCGCGATGACCGCGATCACGGGCGCGGCGACCATGATCGCGGTCATGACAGCGATGGCCGCCGAGATCCGTCCGGCGTGCGCGGAGGGGTTCACGTAAAAAATTTCTCGGGCGAGAGGTACCGGTAGTTCGACCTGCCGAGGTCTACTCCCTCCCCCCTTGCGGGGGAGGGCAGGGGAGAGGGGTAAGCCACGCCCACCGCCGTTGCCGCCGCCCCTCTCCCTAACCCTCCCCCGCAAGGGGGGAGGGAACAGGGCGGAGCAAGTCCGGGCATCACGGCACAATCAGTCGTCAAAGCATCAATTATCAAAGCCGACCTTGTCTACCAGCGTCGCGGCCGCCTTGCGGTTGGCGGCGACCTTGGCGATCGGCAGGGTATCGGCGTTGAGCTTGCCGTAGCCCGCAATCGTCGGGTTGATGGCGACGCCGGCGCGCACCGGATATTCGTAGTTCTGGTCGGCATACATCTGCTGCGCCTTTTCGCCGGCGAGCCATTCGATCAGCTTGACGCCGTTGGCCTTGTTCGGCGCGTGCTTGGCCAGCAGCACGCCGGACAGATTGACGTGGGTGCCGCCGCCCGCGAACGTCGGCAGGATCACCTTGGTGGCTTCCGCCCACGGCTTCTTTTCCGGATCGTTGTTCATCATCAGCGCCCAGTAATAGGTGTTGCCGATGCCGATATCGCACTTGCCGGCGGCGACGTCGCGCGCGGCCTCGCGATCTCCGCCCGACGGCTTCTGCGCCAGATTGGCCTTGACGCCGCGCAGCCATTCCTCGGCTTTGGCCTCGCCGTACTTCGCGGTGTAGGCCGCGAACAGTCCGTTGTTGTAGATGTGCTGGCCGGAGCGGATGCAGATCTTGCCCTTCCACTTGGGATCGGCGAGCTCTTCATAGGTGATGGCGTCCTGCTTGACGCGATCCTTCGAGGCGTAAATCACGCGCGCGCGCATCGAGATGCCGGCCCAGTGTCCGTCGGGATCGCGGTATTGCGCCGGCACGACCTTGTCGAGCGCCTCCGACTTGATCGGCTGGGTCACGTCGGCCTTCACGGCCTCGTCCATGCGGCCGATATCGACCGTCAGCAGCACGTCGGCCGGGCTGTTGGCGCCCTCAGCCTTCATGCGCTGCTCGAGCCCCGAACTGGCCGAGACGACGTTGACCTTGATGCCGGTGTCCTTGGTAAAGGCATCGAACAGCGGCTGGACCAGCTTGGTTTCGCGATAGGTATAGACGTTGACTTCGCCGTTATCGGCGGAAGCCGTGGTGATGGCCGACGAAGCCAAACCAAGCAACGCCGCTGATGCGGCGAAGACGCGAAATTTAATCATGAGGGCTGCTCCGGCAGGCACGAGGATGATGCCGGTTTCACTAGCCCAGCGGATAGCGCGCACGAAGCGCCGCGATGTCGCGACTGCATTCTTTTAGAGCGATTCCAGATTTTAGTTTAGAAGCATTCCAAAATATCTGTTCGACCTTGGCACGCTCCGTGCCTAATCTCGGCCTTAGCGGAGGTAAGCCGATGCGCGACATTCTCGAATATTGCATTGGCGGTACGAGGCGGAGCGTCGCCGCCGGCACCGAAGTTCTTCATGAGGGCGCCCGCACCGGGCATCTATATGTGCTGATCGAGGGACGGCTCGAGGTCATCAAGGGCGACACCATCGTTGCCACCATTGTCGAGCCAGGCGCGGTGCTCGGCGAAATGTCGGTGCTGCTCGACACGCCGCATACCGCCACCGTGCGTGCGGCGCAGGATTCGGCGATCTACGAGATCGACGATGCCGCGTCCTTCCTGCGGCAGCAGCCGGCGGTGTCGCTGATGATCGCGAGGATGCTGGCGCAGCGGCTCAACGTCGCCAACACCTATCTCGCCGATCTCAAGCGGCAATATGCCGGCCACGGCAACCACCTCGCGATGGTCGGAGACCTCCTGCAGAGCATGATCAACCTTCCGCCGACACAGGTTTCACCAGGCTCGGATCGGCAATCTGATCCAAGGATATGAGCCAGGGCGGCGCGGTTTGAATCGTTGCCGCCGGCCGCTGCAACGGCGCCTTGAGGTCGATCGATTGCGCGTGGTCCGCCGAAAGCCAGAACGCGGTCGCTTCGTCGAGATCGAGCACGATGTAGGTGGGCGGCCGGCCAGGCTGCAATCCGGTATTGAATACCCAGGTATCGCCGAGCCGGTCGAACCATGAGCCCTCGGAAATGAAGGGCGACTGGTGGACATGGCCCGAGATCACCATCGAGGGCTGGTGGCGCGCGATCCACTGCACGAGATCGACATCGCCGAAATACCGCTTGCCGCCCCAGCTGGTTGGCGAATTCCCCGGCGGCGCGTGATGCACCCAGATCCAGTGCGCCAGCCGCTCCACCGAGGCCTTCTGCAACTGCGTTTCGAGGCGCTGCTTGACCAAGGGACCGTCCCACCACGGACAGACCGTGAAGAGCGTGTCGCCGATGGTCAGGCTGTCGCCGTCGCAGGCGATGCCGAGTTCGCGGACCTCGCCGATCCAGCGCGAGATTTTTTCGCCCTCGGCGCTATGGTCGTCGAGGTCATGATTGCCCGAGCAAAGGATCACGCGGGTGATGCGTGAAAGCAGCGAGAGGTACTTCTTCACGACGACGATCTGGGCGCGGAAATCGACCATCGAGCTGATATCGAGCGCGTCGCCGGCAAAGATCACGAGATCGAACCGGGGTGCAGCGCTGAGCAGCCAGTCGAACTGCGGCAATGAATAATGCAGGTCCGCGACGACGAGACAGCGCATAGTGGCCAATCCAGTTGCCTGACAAATAGGCGATCCGGGTCCGGATGCGTTCAGGCAGCTGGATTCGAGCAAAAATTGTGCCGTGCCGCAGCGATCCGGGAGCGGCAGATACCCGCAGTTCGCCTTCTCAGCGCGTGAGGTCGAAATTCACCGCGGCGGTGTTGCCGCCGCTGACGACGACGGCCACGCGTTCGCCGTTGGCCGGCCGATAGGCGCCGGACAGGATCGCCGAAAAGGCGGCGGCGCCGCCCGGCTCCGCCACGATGCGCAAGGCGCGCCACAGCGTCTTCTGCGATTCGGCGATCGCCTCGTCGGTCACCAGCACGGTGCGCGGCGCGTATTTCTGCACGATCGGGAATACACGCTCGCCGACGCGGCGCGGCGCCAGCGAATCGGCCGCCAGCCCGCCGGCCTCCGCATCGACGGGATGTCCGGCCTCCAAAGCCCTGGTCAGCGTCGGCGAGGCAAACGGCTCGACGCCGATCACCTTGATGCGGCCGGCGTACCAGGCCGCTATCCCCGCAACCAGCCCGCCGCCGCCAACCGCAACGAGCACCGTGTCGATGTTGGGAAGTTGTTGGTCGAGCTCCAGGCCGATCGTTCCCTGACCCATGATGGTTTCGTTCTGGTCGAATGCGTGAACCGGCAGCGCGCCGGTTTGCTGCGCCCATGCTTCGCTTCCGGCGAGCGCATCCGCATAGCCATCGCCCTCGATGGTGAGATCGGCGCCGTATTCGCGGATGCGCGCGATCTTGGCCGGAGAAGACACGCTGGGCACGAAAATCTTGGCCGGTATGCCGAGCCGCATCGCCGCATAGGCGACGGCAGCGCCATGATTGCCACCCGACGCCGCGACGACGCCGGCTTTGGGTATCTCGCGGGTCAACAGATTGGTGAAGGCGCCGCGGGCCTTGAATGCTCCCGAGTGTTGCAGCAATTCGAGCTTGAGGCCGATTGCGCCGGCGGACAGCCCGAACTCGCTGCCATCGGTCTCGATCACGGGCGTGCGCCTGATATAGGGCCGGATGATCTTCTCGCACGCTGCGATGGCTTGCGGCGTTACGGCATCATCAGGTTCACCCATGGGAATCTCCGCGGCTTGTCGACATTGACAGGAATTAGTCATTTAGCTAATTAGCAATATGACTTCTTTCGAGGATGACGTCGAGTCTGCTTTTCGTGCGCTCGCGAGCGACCGTCGGCTTTTGATTTTGGAGTGGCTGAAGCGCCCGAAGGCGCATTTCCGCGCCCAGGTCGACGGCGACCTGGTCAAGGACGGGGTCTGCGGCGTGCTGATTGCCGAGAAGCTTGGGGTCAGCCAGCCCACGGTGAGCGAACATCTGAAAGTATTGTCGAAAGCGGGGTTGGTGAGCGCCAAGCGCGTCAAGCAATGGACGTTCTACAAGCGCGACGAAGTACGCATCGCAAAACTGAAGACGGCCATGCTGGCAAAGATCTGACGATTACGATCACACCTTCGCGGCCGCGTGCGAGAACACCACCTCGATCAGCGTGCCCGAGCGCGCGCCGGTCTTGATCTGGAATCGGGCGCGGTTGGCTTCGACCAGCGCCTTGGTCAGCGACAGGCTGACGCCGGTGCCCTCGGAGGCCTGATCGGACGGCGCCGGGGTGCGGAACGGCTCCAGGGCGGCGGCGACTTCATTGTCGTTGAGGCCGTGGCCGGTATCGCGGACCCGCAGCATCACCTCGCCGAAATCGGACAACGCCGTGGAAACGATGACCTGGCCGCCGGCATTGGCGAGATGAATCGAATTGCCGATCAGGTTGAGCGTGATCTGGCGCAGCGCGCGCGCGTCGGCGACCACCGGCGGCAGCGTGTGTGCCAGCGAGGTGCGGATGATGATGCGTTCGCGGTTGGCCTGCGGCTGCAACACGGCGACGCAACTCTCGACCAGTTCGTTGAGATTCTGGTTGGTGAACGACAAATCGAGCTTGCCGGTCTCGATCCTCGACAGATCGAGCAGATCGTTGATGATCGAGATCACCCGTTCGCCGGAAGCGCGGATGTCCTTCATGTATTCGCCATAGCGCTCATTGCCGAGCGCGCCGAAGCGTTCGCCGATCATCACCTCGGAGAAACCGATGATGGCGTTGAGCGGCGTGCGCACCTCATGGCTGATGCGGGCCAGCACGTCGGCCTTGGCGCTGGCGGCGCGCTCGGCCAGCCGGCGCGCTTCGCGCAACTCGTTCTCGCTCTGCTTGGCTTGCGACAGGTCGCGGAACACCGCGAAGAAGTTCGGACCGTCGGCCTTTGTCCGTCCCATGGTCATCGACAGCGGAATGAAGCCGCCCTTGCTCTCGCGCCCGAGCGTCTCGCGGCCGTGCTCGAGCAGGCTGGCGACGCCTTCGGATTTGATGCTGGCGAGATAGTCGAACACCTCGTGCTGGCTTTCCGGCGCAAACAGATCCGCCAGATTGCGTCGCGCCAGGTCCTCGCCGTCATAGCCGAACAGCGCTTCGGCGCTGCGATTGACGGAGCTGATGTTGCCCTCGGCGTCGAACATCACGATGCCTTCGGCCGTGGTGTCGAGGATGGCGCCGAGTTCTTCGGCATCGGCGTGGCCCGCCGGCAACGGTTCGGGGACCAGTGGTTCGGCAACTGGCGGTTCGGCAACCGGGACAGCTTCCGCGATCGCAGCGGCGACGGCGGCGCCTTCGTTGCGCGCGCCCGAGAAGATCAAAGCGAGCGCGGAATCGCCGTCCCATGAAATCGTGTAGAGGCGCGCGTCGGTCGCCGCCGGTGGCGTCGATGCGGGCCCTTCCGGGTCTTCTTGCGCATGTTGCGGCTGGCTCGCGGAGATCATCACCGGCGTGCCGGTGTCCGACGTCGAGGGCGCGCTGGAGACGCCGGGCTCGACATAGAGCGCGTCGAGGCCGCCGGCATCTTCCAGCGCATGCAGGCTCGGATAGCCCATCTGCGTGAGGAAAGCGGGATTGGCGTAGAGCAGCCGATCGAGCCGGTAGATCAGAATGCCGACCGGCAGCAAGTCGAGCAGCGCCTTGTCGCGCCTGCTTTCGCCGCGCGCCGGCGGCTCGGAAGGGGCCAGCCATTCCGGCTGCACCGGGGCATCGCTCGCGGCTTCCTGTGAAACTGCCGCATACGCGTCCGTCGGTGCGGCGTTCTCGACCACGGTTTCATCGAGGCCGGTGACGGCCTGTGTCGTCTCATTGCCGTTCTCGTTCTCGAGCCGCGCCGACAATTGCCGCGCGAGTTCGTTGAAGGCGCTGTTTTCGACCGGCGTCAGTGATGGCGGCTTGGCGTCGCCGGGGGGGCGGAACGGCAGAACGTTCTTCGGCGTTTCCGCCTGCGTTTCTGCCAGAGTATCCTTTGGGGTATCCACGGCGGCATCCAGATCGGTTGGGTGTGAAGTCTCGGAAGCAATTGGCTCGGGCAATTCCGTAACGGGAGGCGACGCGACGCTGGTCTCGATGACAAATTCCGCGGGCCGGTCATCTGCCGCGGTCGGCTGCGCGGTCACGTGCTCGCTGAAGCTTTCGCTGAAATTTTCTTGCGGCAACGCTTCTTGAGGCGCGTCCTCCACGGACGGGCCCTGCGCGGGCAACTCCTGCGCAGTCAAGTCTTGGCCGACCGAATCCGACGCTGGGCCCGCCTGGACGATATCAGCCGAGCGCGGTTCCGGCGCGATCGGCGCGGGTGCTCCACCGAAGAATTCGTAGCGGCGCAAGGCGGCCAGCCGTGCCAGGCCGTCGAGATCGCGGCAAACGCCGAAGCCGCGAAAGCCGGCAAAATGCCGTGCGCGATCGAAGATCGGCAGGCCCGACAATTCGACCGGCAGCCGCGCGCCGCCGTCAACCGGCCAGTTCAGCGTGATGCCGCTCCAGGTCTGGCGCGTGGCAAACGCCTTCGTCACACGGCCTTCGGGATCGAGCCCGAAGGCTTCCGCGATCTCGCTCCACAACCGGCCGAAGCCGGCGGTGGTGTGCGGGCCGATCAGCCGGGTGAATTCATCGGCGCCGAGCGTGAAGCGGCCTTCCTGATCCATCTGCCACATGAAGCGCAACGGAAGCCGCCGCGCATGCGGCGACCGCTCTTCGAACCACGACGGCGCCTTGACGGGTTCGGCGGCGATCGGCGCTATCAGGTTTTCGGCTGATGATTCAGGCGCGGCGTCGGCGAATGCGGGCGTGGCTTCGTCGGCGACCGCTGCGACGTCAGGCCATGGTTCAGGCGGCAACGCGGCGGATGGTTCGCTGCTGGACGGCGCCGCCGCGGCGACCGGCTCGGTTTCGGGTTCTTCCGGCGCCTCTGCGAGGGCGTCGAACAGCGCCAAGGCGGCCGGCGCTTCGCCCGGAGCGGGCTGCTGCGGTTCGGGTGCGGGATCGTTCGCGACAATTCCCGCCACCGGCGGTTCGAGTGGTTGAGGCACTTCTTCTTGCGGCTGCTCTTCTTGTGGCTGCGCGGCCGCGACGGGCTCCGGTGCTGCGGCGTGCACGGCGTCCGGCACGATCAGCGCGACAAGGCCGATGTCGGCGCCAGCGCCAACCCGTTGCAGCACCATGCGGCCGATGTCGATCGCGGTTGCGACGGCGCCCTGCTTCAGCGCGTCCTGGCGCGCATCGTCGAGGCCGGCCTCGACCAGATTGTGAACGCCGAGCAGGGGACGCGCCGCATCGCTGGTGCCGATCAGGATGCCGTCACGGGTAAACGCCGCGACTGGCATCGCGAGACCCTCGACCAGCCGCTGCAGCCGTTCCGTCAGCGGCATGGCGCGGCCAGAGATGTTGCCGGCGGCAACCAAAATACCGTGGCTGCCATCGGGTAGATCGAGACGCGAACAGCCGCAGGTCGCGAGCATGCCGGGCGTCGCGCCAAAACCTTGCAGCCGCTCCAGCCGGACCGCGCCGCCCGCAAGCAGGCGGCCGGCGAGCCGCGCGATCTGCCGCCGATGCGGATCGGCCGGTCCGAATATTTTCCCCGCCAGCGCCGTGCTGTTGGCCGTGCCGAACAAGCGCGCGCCGACCGGATTGGCCCACAGAACCCGCGTGCCGTCGCTCGACCACAGCCACGCGGCCAGGGCGCTCGTCGCGTGCGCCGCCAGCCGCGGATCGCCGAGTGCTAGCATCTGGAGTTCGGCGTTATTCATCAGCGCGACATGACCGTGGATATGAGCCTTCTGCTCGAAGATGGTTTTTGCGAATCGGCGGCCGAACGCTGACTGCCCTGCAGGATCGCAAGTGGATCGCCAGTATCGCAAGCGTGGCGCGGCAGGTCCACGGCCGGCGGACCCAAGCGGTATTCTAAGCCGCGATAACCTTAATCCGGCTGAACCGAATCGGCCTCTGCGGCGTTGAGCTTGTTACAAAAGACCACCGGAGGTTCACGATGTGAACCCGAGGCCACAGCCCAAGGTGCACGATGCGGAACCGCCGACGCGGCATCCTGGACGCCTGCCAAGCAGCCCCCAACGCCACAGGAGTGGGACCATGAGCGACGATGGCCGTTTCGAGATTCCAAAGGAAATGCGGTCGATGGCAGAAGCGAGCTTCGAGCAGGCCCGCCAGACCTTCGAGAAATTCCTGTCCTCCGCGCACCAGGCCGCGGGCACGTTCGAGGATCGCGGCGACGCCGCGCGCACCAACGCCAAGGAAATCGGCAGCAAGGCGGTCGCCTTCGCTGAAAAGAACGTGCAGACCTCGCTCGACTACGCGCAAGCGCTGCTGAAGGCCAAGGATCTGACCGAGGTGATGCGGCTGCACAGCGAGTATGTGCAGGGCCAGATGCGTGCGCTGGCGGAGCAAGCCAGCGAGATGGGTCAGATTGTCAGCCGCGCCGCGATGGACGCGGCGAAGCCCAAGAGCTGAGGAGAGGCCTGAGGGGCATTTGCTTCAAGAGCCTCACCTGTTCTACTTTAGGATCTATAGAGGACTGAAATACACCCAGTACGGGCAATGTATGTCGCAGTGCACATTGTTTTGCTTTGCGTTGCACAAAATTGACATGATAAGGGTGTTTATTGGGCAAGCCCGACGATGGGCACTCCCCAAGACCGGAGTTCGATCCGGAAATATGTACCGGTATTCCGAGAAGATCGTGCTCAGACAAGCAAAGACCGTGTGATCCAGTACGGCGCTACCGGCGTTCACCGGTGGCGGTCGCAAGGGGTCACCACGATTCACCCCGTTGCGAAGGAAGCATGCGAATGACCAGTTCGACCGATCCGTTCTCCGCCTCCATCATTCCGTTCGAAGTCCCCGAGCAGGTGCGTGCGTTCGCCGAAAAGGGCGTTTCGCAGGCGCGCGACAACTACGCCAAGTTTAAGGATGTGGCCGAGAGCCATAACGGCACGATGGAAGCCGTGTTCACCTCGGCCAACAAGGGCGCCAGCGCCTACTCGGCCAAGCTGTTCGAGTTCTTCAAGGCCAACACCACGTCCTCACTCGACTTCGCTCAGGACCTGCTTAGCGTGAAGACGCCGGCAGCCGCCATGGAGCTGTGGACCTCGCACGCCAAGAAGCAGTTCGAGACGTATTCGGCCCAGGCCAAGGAACTCGCCGAACTCGGCCAGAAGGTTGCGACCGAAACCGTCGAACCGATCAAGGCGTCGGCCGCGAAGTACCAGCAGCCGGCCGCCTGAGCCCGCATTAAGGTTCGAAAAAGCCCGGGCAGGTCAGCCCGGGCTTTTTTTGTTGCCCCTGGGCCGGTCCTTCGCCATCGAGGCTCCGTAGCAAATGAACTTTGTCCGCCCCCGAAACGACTGATAATCGGGTGGCTGGTGGCCTTGCCAAAGCGTGGCGTTGCACCTAGTTTCCCGCCCATTCGCTACCCCCTTTTTGTGGGGGCTCGCGCAGGATGCAGTTGTAGCTCAGTCTGGTTAGAGCGCCTGTCTGTGGAACAGGAGGTCGGTGGTTCGAGCCCACCCAACTGTACCAACCCCATCGCGTATATTCCCAAAGACCGCCCGCTTCGTTGCGCTGGCCGCAGCGCGTGTCCGGCCAATGATGCCTGACCGGATCAGACCGGCACGCCCTTCACCTGATGGCCGATCCAGCCGTGCAGCCGCGATGCGGTCGCGGCGGCCACCACCGTCGCCAGCAACTCGAGCGGGCTGTCGAACGCTATTCTGGCTGCGCTCCACCAACTGGGCAGATCGTCGAGGTCGCCGATCAGGCCGACCGCCAGGAGCCCGGCCAATACCGGGAGCAGCACAATAAAAAAGCTTTTCAGGATCAGCCAGCTTCGACCCTTGGTATCCGCCATCACATGGCGCAGCGAGGCACCGGGCGCGTCAGCCGCGATCGCCGGAAAAAGAATAGCCAGCCGCACCAGGACGACGACGATCGCGGTTGCAATCCGGCCGGTGAAATCAGCGCTGGTCGCCGCACTTGTGCTGTGGCGTGTTGTCCACCCCTGCTTGCCAATCCCGGGCGGTTCACCCACAATTCGTGGAATCATTGCCTCGGGGGGATTCATGGCGACTTTTCGGATCAGCAATTGCGGGTTTGGTTTGGTGCTGGCGACGGCGCTCGCATTTTCATCGCCGCCGGCTTCGGGGCAGAGCTACACCCCTGAACAGGAACAGGCCTGCACCAGCGACGCTTTCCGGCTTTGCAGTTCCGATATCCCCAATGTCGAGCGCGTCACGGCCTGCATGGTCGCCAAGAAGTCTCAGCTTTCGCCGCCCTGTCGGGCGCAATTCAGATCCGGTCCCGAACCGAGCCGGGCCGCTTCAGCGCCCGCCGGCAGGCCAATGGCGATCAAGCCGGCGGCCCCGCGCAAATCCGCGGCCAAGGCGCGTAAGCCCAAGAAACCGGCAAAACCAGCCCGGACCTGAGCGCGGCACGCCATTTCAAGCCCCCTTCGCGCGACAGACTGACACCTTGTGCCTCCAGCTGCGAGTCAACATCTCTTCAGCACGAGGAGAGATCAATTGAGCAAAGAATCGCAAATGGAGCTCGACCGGCATTTTGCCTGGTTCGAAGCCAAGCTGCCTGCCGGCCCGGCCAGATTCGTCGGCTGGCTGCGCAAGCCATCGTCGCGCTACGTCAGGATTCCGATCGCCATTCTGCTGATCTTCGGCGGCATTTTCAGCATCTTGCCGGTGCTCGGACTCTGGATGCTGCCGCTCGGACTCCTTTTGTTCGCGCAGGACGTCCCGTTTCTGCAGACGCCGATGGCGAAGCTGCTCGGATGGATCGAGCGCAAATGGATCGAACGACAGCGCACAAAAAGCATGCGCTGAATCGATCAAGCCACTCTGGCGATTCCGTTTTTGCGATTCCGTCACCGATTGCGCGGTCGCACGCAGTGTGACTCAAAAAGCAACTTTATTGGCTAATCAGTGGCTTCTTCGCAATAAGCAGCAAATTTTTCTTTCACGAATCAGTGCGCTGATTCATTTTCGGCTTCTGGGGTCAATCTGGAGGCCAAGGTATGAACGTCATAGTTTTTGCTTCGCGTAAGGGGGGCTCGGGAAAAAGTACCCTGGCTGCTCACATTGCTGCGCACGTCCATAAGTCGACGAAGCCCTGTTTGATGGTTGATGCTGATCCGCAGGGATCGCTTACTCTCTGGCACAAATTGCGTGGAACGAACGAGCCGCCGATCAAGGCCGCGGTAAATTCGGTCAGCGGAATTATTGCCGCCGCCAAGCGCGACGGTATCGAATGGGTGTTCATCGACACGCCGCCGAATTTGTCGGCCGTCGTCGACGACGCCATCAAGAACGCCACGATGGTGATCATTCCGGCGCGGCCCGGCGTGTTTGACGTCAATGCCGTGCAGGAAACCATTCAGACCTGCCGTGCGGCGCGCAAGCCCTACGCGGTCGTCATCAACGGTGCCCCCGCGAGCCGGGACGGCGTTGAAAGCCGCATCGTCACCATTGCGCGTGAAGCGTTGATCAAGTTCCGTGCGCCGGTGTGGAGCGGTCAGATCACCAACCGTGCCGATCTGTTGCTGGCGCTCGGCAACGGCGAAGGCGCCCGCGAATATTATGCGGAAGGCCGGGCCGCTGCGGAAATCAGCCGGCTGTGGGCTGCGATCGAACGTTCGATCAAGGCCATCCGCGGCAACGCGTCGGCTTCCGGCGCCATGCACAAGCAAGCAGCGTAACAACGCCGCTTACGGACTCAAAAAGACGCGCGGGACTCCGCGCGTTTTTCTTTGTCTGCGTCATTGCGAGCCAACGGGCGCGCATTCGCGCGACCCGTTGGCTCGCAATGACGGCGGAAGCAGTCCGCTCACGCCACCATCAGCATATAAAATACGACGACCGGCGACATGGTCAGGATCACCGACCAGATGCCGACCGCCCAAAGAACGTCCTCGGTCGTAAAACCCTGTTGATCAGGGAGAGTATTGTTTTCGATTTCCACGACGCGCCCCCGCGTTTTTCCGTTGTGACGAGCTTGATACGCGACCGCTTTTAAAATCCCGGTCGCAATTTCGCTCGCATTTGACCGCAGGTGCTACCGCCGATTAACCACGGCAGCTCCTGCGTTTTCGTTCAAGCCATCAGCAGACGCCAGGTCGCGACCGGCGCGAAGCCGATCAGCGTCGCCCACAAGGCAAAGGACGAAACCAGCAGAACGTCCTGCACTCGCTGGACGCGTTCGCTGGTCGGAAATTTCCAATTGTCAGTGGTGTGGTCGATCATTTGATGTCCCCCGTTTTCTCAATGAGGACATCAATACGCCCGAGATTTAAAGTTGACGGCAAGGCTTTGGACGATTTTGAAGCGCCACCCTCACCAGCCGTTAACCAGCGTTCCGGAAGGCCGCGGCGTTTGCAAAGGTCACGCGGCGATCGGCTGAGGCGACCGCGGGCGAATGCGGTTAACATTGCGCCAACGCGGTCAGGCAATTTTGCTGGCCGGCGTCCACGCCATTGGAAGATATTCCGGTCACCTTATCCGCCTCCGCATCATCCGAGCCGGTGTGGAGCGACAGAAAAGCCGTCGCCGCGGTCTTCCGCGTGCGGCGGCTTTTTTGTGCGCAACGCTCCCTATAAGCGGGAGGGACCCGGCTGCGACGCCTTGCTACGCCCGCCGCAACAGGGCCGGCGCGCGCCGTTCCCGCTCCGCATCGAGCCGCGCCGCGAGCTCCGCGCTGACTTCCACCATCGGCAGCCGGACCTCGGCACTGTCGATCAGCCCGCTCTGCGCCAGCCAGTATTTTGCAGGCGCCGGGCTGGGTTCGGCGAACAACAGCCGCGTCAGTTCGGAAATATTGTTCCAGCACGCCTGTGCGCCCTGGTGGTCGCCCTGCTGCATCAGCGTCCGCACCGAGGCGAACGCTTCGGTCTCCAGATGCGCCGACAACAGGATAGCGCCGTCGGCGCCGTCGACGAGCGCCTCGTGATAGTGCGCGTCCTCGCCGGTCAGCACGCGAAAGCCTTTCGGCCGCAGGGCCAGGAACTCGATCGACTGGGCGCGGTCGGCAGAGCAATCCTTGATGCCGACGATGTTGCGATGTGCGGCGAGCTGCAGCAGGGTCTCGTTGGAGAGATTGACCGCGGTCCGGTAGGGGATGTTGTAGAGCACGATCGGCCATGAGGCGTGATCGGCGAGCACCGTGAAATGCCGCAGCAGGCCGCGCTGCGACGGCCGCGTGTAATAGGGGCTGGCGATCAAATAGAAGTCGATCGGCCAGGCGGCGGTCTCTTCGAGCGTATCCAGCATCTTGCGCGTGCTGGCGCCGGACAGGCCGAGACAGATCGGGATGTACCGCCGGCTAGCCGAGATCTCGGCCCGGGTCACCGACACCAGCTGCTCGAGCTCGTGGAGGTCCAGCGTCATGCCCTCGCCCGAGGTGGCGGCGAGGATCAAGCCGTCGACCGGGCTATTGGCGTAGTGCCTGATCATGCGGCGCAGCGACGGCTCATCGAGTTCGCCGTTGCGAAACGGCGTAACGAGGGGCAGCCAGAGGCCCTGTAATCGGTCTTGTGGATCGGTAGACATGGTTCCATCTCCTTGAAGGCTATTGCCGGAGACGGGACACATGAAAAAACCCCGTCCAGACGGCGGGGTTTCGGGATCGGCTTGGCGGTTGATCTATCGCGCGCGTCGATCTCGGGTCCCCGGGTGGGGACCTTTTTTCGACGACAGAGCGGCGCACGAATTCGTGATCATGTGACGATGATGATGGCGCAACGGCGCGCTGTCAATCCGCGCACGCTCGATGACGTTTGTTTTACGGAAGAAGAAAAGATCTGGAGACGACGAAGGATCAGCTGAAATCATCTGCAGACGAAACGATCCGGAGAAGAAAAAAAGCCGGGCCCAAAAGAGCCCGGCTTAAGGTATTGGCCACGTGAGGCCGACACAATCACCTTCCAAGAGGGATTACTGAGCGCCCGCGCCACTGGAGGAGGGGGACATATGCGCGACACGATCGCTCAGCGTGTAAGCACTATGATCCCCATCTGCGGCTTGCGTAAACCGGTTAAGCCGCATGTCTGACATGCGGAGACCGGGGGCTTTATAAGAGCCGCTAATCGGGAAGGCGGGAAACGTCAGCCGCTGCGAAAGCGTTTTCGTGCGAAGCCCGTGCCGCACGTGATGCGGGATCGATACCGGCTCGCGTCAAGAAAACGCGTCAAAACAAGAATCTAGAGCTTCGGTTCTGATTCAATCAGAACCGAAATTCCAGTCAGACCGAAATGCTAGGAGGGCCAGCGCTGCGCCTTGCTCACAACGAAATCGCGGAACACCTGCACCCGCGCCACCGTCTTCAACTCTTCGGGATAGACGAAGTAGGTGTCGATCTGGATCGAGTCGGTCTCGCCGAACAGCTGCACCAGACGGTTGTTCTCCTCGACGAGGTAGTCGGGCAGGGCGGCGATGCCGAGCCCCTGCTGACAGGCCCTGACAAGACCAAGGATGTTGTTGACCTTGAAATAAGCCTCGCGCGGACCCGAGCCGTTGCGGCCGGCGTCGATCAGCCAGCTGCGGTTCTGCAGGTGCGGCGGCACCTGGGAATCGCCGAGCATGATGATGCGATGCGAGTCGAGGTCATCGAGGGTGCGCGGCGTGCCGAAGCGCTTGATGTATTCCGGCGAGCAATAGGCATGGAAGCCGATCGAGAACAGCTTGCGCTGGATCAGGTCCGGCTGGGTCGGCTTGCGGGTCCGGATCGCGACGTCGGCCTCGCGCATCGACAGATCGAGATCCTCGTCGGTCACGATCAGCGAGATGCGGATGTCCGGATAGAGGCTGGTGAACTCGTCGAGCCGCGGAATCAGCCAGTTGATGCCGAGCGCCGGCGGCGTGGTGATCTTGAGGTCGCCTGACGGCCGCTCGCGGCTGTCGGTGAGCTTGGCGCGCGCCGCCTGCAGCTGCATGAACACGTCATGCGCGGTGCGGAACAAGAGGTCGCCCTGTTCGGTGAGGATCAGCCCGCGCGCATGGCGATGGAACAGCGATACCGCAAGCTCCTGCTCCAGCGCCGAGACTTGCCGCGATACCGCCGATTGTGAAAGCCCGAGTTGCTCGCCGGCATGGGTGAAGCTGCCCGCTTCCGCCGCCGCGTGAAACACCTTCAGCTTGTCCCAATCCATGTCCGTGAATCCGTCCCGTGTTCGACGCGTAATCATTCTGCTGCCGCCCGATCACTCGCACGCAAGGCGAGAAAGCGCTCGGCCTCGAGGGCCGCCATACAGCCAAGGCCCGCGGCCGTGACCGCCTGCCGCCAGGTTTCGTCCGCGACGTCGCCGGCGGCGAACAGGCCGGGCACCGACGTCGCCGTCGAGTTCGGCGCCACCTCGACATAGCCGGAGGGTTTCAGTTTGACCTGGCCGGCGACGAGTTCGGTTGCCGGCGCGTGGCCGATGGCGATGAAGACGCCGTCCGCGGGCACCTCCGTCAGCGCGCCGCTCTTGACGTTTTTCAGGCGCACATGGGTGACCTTGCCTGGATTTTCGGTGCCGCAGATTTCGTCGATCGCACTGTCCCAGATCACCTTGATCTTCGGGTTCTTGAACAGGCGATCCTGCAGGATGCGCTCGGCGCGGAAATGATCGCGGCGATGCACGATGGTGACCTGCGAGGCGAAGTTGGTGAGGAACAGCGCTTCCTCGACCGCGGTGTTGCCGCCGCCGACCACCATGACTTCCTTGCCCCGATAGAAGAAGCCGTCGCAGGTCGCGCAGGCCGAGACGCCAAAGCCCTTGAACTTCTCTTCCGACGGCATGCCGAGCCAGCGCGCCTGGGCGCCGGTGGCAAGGATCACGGTTTCGGCGAGATAGACCTCGCCGCTGTCGCAGGTCAGACGGAACGGCCGCTGCGTGGTGTCGAGTTTGGTGACGAGATCGGTGACGAGCTTGGTGCCGACATGGGCCGCCTGTTTTTCCATCTGCTCCATCAGCCACGGACCCTGGATGACATCCGCAAAGCCCGGATAGTTTTCCACGTCGGTGGTGATGGTGAGCTGGCCGCCGGGCTGGATGCCCTGGATCAGCACCGGCTCAAGCATCGCCCGCGCGGCGTAGATCGCTGCGGTGTACCCGGCAGGGCCGGAACCGATAATGACGACCTTGGCATGGATAGGCGCGGGCATCGGCAGATTCCCTCTCTTTGGAGGATTTTGATGAGGACTTGTGCGAGGAAGCGCCGGGAAATGCGTCGCGCGGCGCTAAAAGTGTCAAATCCAAGTCTATGATATCTGGGTAGCCATGCAAGATTTGCAATTCAAATAAGCGAATTTTCCCCGGAACTGCGGTATTTTCTCCGGATTCACGCAAAATGGCGCAGTGCACGCGCAATAAAATTGCGCAATCGATGCCAGCTGCGCTAAGAGTGTTGCCTGCAAACACCTTCCCAAGCCAAACCAGCCCCAAAGAACCTAGGGAACCCAAAGGAACCGGACCGCGTGTCGAAGAATCTCGACGAGATCGACCTTAGAATTCTTTCCGAAATCCAGGCCGATGGCCGAATCACCAACGTCGAACTGGCCAAACGGGTCGGCATCTCGCCGCCGCCTTGCCTGCGCCGGGTCAGGACGCTGGAGGAAGAAGGCTACATCCAGGGCTACCGCGGCATGCTGGATCCGCGCCGGCTCGGCTTCGACGTCACCGTGTTTGCCTCCGTGCACCTGTCGAGCCAGGCCGAAGCCGACTTGCGCGCCTTCGAGGAATTTGTCCGCGCCGAGCCGCTGGTGCGCGAATGCTGGATGCTGTCGGGGGAGGTGGATTTCATCCTGAAATGCGTGGCGCCCGACATGGCGACGTTCCAGGATTTCGTCACCCATCTGACGTCGGCGCCCCATGTGCGCAATGTCAGGACGTCGCTGGTGCTGCACAATTCCAAATACGAGGCGGCGGTGCCGCTCGATTTGAAGGTGACGGGATAATGCTGCGCGCTATCCCGTCATTCCAGAGCGATGCGGAGCATCGAACCTCAGATGCGCAATTGCGCACCTGCGGTCTGGTCCTGCGGACCATCCCGGAATGACGGTATTAGCAAAAGTGCCGTTTGCTCCTCAGCTCTTCTTCCGCATGGCGTCGACGCTGATCGGTCCACCGCCGGCGGTCGACAGATAGAGGCAGGCGAAACAGAACAGGATCGCGAGCGTGCCGCCGTTGATGAGCGGATAAAAGCCCTTCGGCGCGTGACCCATGAAATAAGCAAAGGCCATCTCGCCGGCAAGAATGAAGGCGACGGGCCGTGTGAACAGTCCGAGCAGCAAGAGAGCGCCCAGAATCAACTCAATCGCACCGGCGGCTCCGGATAGCGACATCAACTCCACCTTGTTGAGAAAGGCGTAAGGATTACCCTGCGGAATTGTCGGAAACTTCAGAATCTTCGCGACGCCGAATTGAAACAGCAGCAGCCCGGTGATGAAGCGAAACAGGCTCAGTGCTGGCGGCTGGAATTTCGAAAGCAGCTTATCGATTGCGTCCATGTTGTCCCCCAAGTTGGATCGAGTTCCACTTGGTATCGCGTCGCGGCCTTAAGGAAAAGCGCGTGGCGGCCGGATTCCGATGACGTTTTGGCGAGCAGCACGGGATTCTACGGGAGTGCTGACTGTTTGCCACACCGCTGTGCCGGTTACCTCGAGGTGACTTTGCGGCACTGTGCCACCAGCGCAGAAACGCCGGGCACTGGAATCACTGCGTGCCGAGGCAGCGGATGGCTTTGGGCTGACAGGCAATGCCGATGTTGGAGCAGGTCGCGGGCTCATTCTTGGCGCCACGCGTGCAGTTGACGCAGTCGTCGGTCCAGCGGCTGCAGTTCGGCGGACCGGATTGCATCGAAAAATTGCCGGCGTCTTTGGGCGCTTTGCGCGGCGGAATCGCGAGTTCAGTCGCAGCCGAGATGTTGCATCCGGTGATCACGATCGTCAGCGCGAAAGCAAGGCACGCAACGAGATCGTGATCTGGCCGCATGCCGTCTTCCTCAAGGCGATGAACGCATCTCCCGGCCCCGGACCGGCGGGCAGTGCCCGCCGGGGCAAACCTGGCTCCAGCCTAGCGCCACTCGACCTTGGTGATCTCGTAGGCCTTGGCGCCGCCGGGCGCCATGACCTCGACGGTCGTGCCCTTCTTCTTGCCGATCAACGCGCGGGCCAGCGGCGAGGTGATGGAGATGCGGCCCTTCTTGGCATCGGCCTCCGGCTCGCCGACGATCTGCCACACTGCTTTCTTTTCGGTATCCTCGTCGACCAGCGTGACGGTGGCGCCGAACATGATGGTGTCGCCGGAGAGCTTCGAAATATCGATGATGTCGGCGCGCGCGAGCTTGTCTTCGATCTCGGCGATGCGGCCTTCATTATGCGACTGCTCTTCCTTGGCGGCGTGATATTCCGCGTTCTCCGAAAGGTCGCCATGCGAGCGCGCCTCGGCGATGTGCTCGATGATGCGCGGCCGGTCCACCGACTGGCGCTGCTTCAACTCGACCTCAAGCGCGGCATAGCCGCCGGCGGTCATCGGAACCTTTTCCATCATCTCTTCCGTCCTTCGCCCGTGCGAGCCGCTCCTTGAGAAGTTGCGCGCACGAAGCAGTCTTTCGATTTCGATTCGGAGCCATTCGGGCTCGAAACGCGAGCCCGCCAGCCTATTAATTTTCGGCCCCGTCAGGGGCCGATACAACTTCCAAACGAGCGGTGGGTTCCAGCCATATGGCTTTGTTGCCAATCGTTTAGCGGGCAATTTGGCCCGGCGAACGATCAGTTTTCGGAAAAGTAACTCTGCAGCGTGCGGACCTCAAGGTCTCCGCCCAGATAGGCGCGGATGCCCTGTGCGGCCGCCACAGCACCCGAAAGAGTGGTGTAATATGGCACTTTATGCAAGAGGGCAGCCCGTCGCAACGAACGGCTGTCGGCCAGCGCCTGCGGCCCCTCGGTGGTGTTGAAGACGAGCTGGATGTCGCCATTGGTGATCGCGTCGACGATATGCGGCCGGCCCTCCAGCACCTTGTTCACTTTTTCGGTCGGCACGCCCGAATCGGTGAGGAAGCGCTGGGTGCCCGATGTGGCCATCACTCTGAAGCCGAGCGAGTGCAGCAGCCGCACGGCGTCCGCGATGCGAGTCTTGTCGCTCTCGCGCACCGAAACGAACACGGTGCCCTTGCGTGGCACGCGGGTGCCGCCGCCGAGCTGGCTCTTGGCGAAGGCGACCTCGAACGAACGGTCGATGCCCATCACTTCGCCGGTCGAGCGCATCTCCGGACCGAGCACGGTATCGACACCGGGGAAGCGCGCGAACGGGAATACCGATTCCTTGACGCCGACATGGCCGAGCTTGCGCTTCTTCAGATTGAAGTCCGCGAGCTTCTCGCCGGCCATGATCCTTGCCGCGATCTTCGCCACCGGCGTGCCGACCACCTTGGCGACGAACGGCACGGTGCGCGACGCCCGCGGGTTGACCTCGAGCACGTAGATGTCGCCGTCCTTGATGGCGTATTGCACGTTCATCAGGCCGACCACGTCGAGGCCGAGCGCGAGTTCGCGGGTCTGCCGTTCGAGCTCGGTGATCATCGCACCATCCAGCGAATGCGGCGGCAGCGAACAGGCGGAATCGCCGGAGTGAATGCCGGCTTCCTCGATATGCTCCATGATTCCGACGACGAACGTGTCCTTGCCATCGCACAGGCAGTCGACGTCGATCTCGGTGGCGTCGGAAAGATAGCGGTCGAACAGTAGCGGGTTCTTGCCGAGCACGGTGTTGATCTGCCCGGTCTTGTCGTTGGGATAGCGCGCCTTGACGTCGGCCGGCACCAGCTCGGGCAGCGTGCCGAGCAGATAATTGTTGAGCTGCTCCTCCTCGCGGATGATCTGCATCGCGCGGCCGCCCAGCACATAGGACGGACGCACCACCAGCGGCAGGCCCAGATCGGCCGCCACCAGCCGCGCCTGCTCGACCGAATAGGCGATGCCGTTCTTGGGCTGCTTTAACCTTAGCTTGTCGAGCACGCGCTTGAAGCGGTCGCGGTCTTCGGCAAGGTCGATGGCGTCGGGCGAGGTGCCGAGGATTGGCACGTCGGCGGCTTCCAGCGCGCGCGCCAGTTTCAGCGGGGTCTGGCCGCCGAACTGCACGATCACGCCGTGCAGCGTGCCGTTGGTCCGTTCGGTGGCGATGATTTCCAGCACGTCCTCGGCGGTGAGCGGTTCGAAATAGAGCCGGTCCGCGGTGTCGTAGTCGGTCGACACGGTTTCCGGATTGCAGTTGACCATGATGGTCTCGTAGCCGGCGTCATGCAGCGCAAAGCAGGCGTGGCAGCAGCAATAGTCGAACTCGATGCCCTGGCCGATCCGGTTCGGCCCGCCGCCGAGGATGATGACCTTCTTCTTGTCGGACGGCGCGCTCTCGTCGGCAAGATTTCCGGCAAAAGGCGATTCATAGGTTGAATACATATAAGCAGTCGGCGAGGCGAACTCCGCCGCGCAGGTGTCGATGCGCTTGAACACCGGGCGAACCCCGAGCGCGTGGCGTTTGGCGGTCACGTCGGCCTCAGTGGCTTCTGCAAGCACGGCGAGCCGCGCGTCGGAAAAGCCCATCGCTTTCAGCGTCCGCATGCCGAACGCGTTGCCGGGCAGGCCGTTCGCCTTGATCTTGGCTTCCATGTCGACGATGCCGCGCATCTCGGCGAGGAACCAGGGATCGATCTTGCAGGAATTGAAGATCTCTTCATTGGACCAGCCGAGCCGCATCGCCTGGGCGACCTGCAGGATGCGGTTGGGCGTCGGCGTGCCCAACGCGGCGCGGACCGCGTTCTTGTCGTCGCCGCGGCCGAGGTCCTCGATCTCGATTTCATCGAGACCGGTGAGCCCGGTCTCGAGCCCGCGCAGCGCCTTCTGCAGGCTCTCCTGGAAGGTGCGGCCGATCGCCATCACTTCGCCGACCGACTTCATCGACGTGGTCAAAGTGTGGGAGGCGCCGGGGAATTTCTCGAACGCAAAGCGCGGTATCTTGACGACGACGTAATCGATGGTCGGCTCGAACGAGGCCGGCGTGGCGCCGCCGGTGATGTCGTTGGCGATCTCGTCCAGCGTATAGCCGACCGCGAGCTTGGCCGCGACCTTTGCAATCGGAAAGCCGGTGGCCTTCGACGCAAGGGCAGAAGAGCGCGACACGCGCGGGTTCATTTCGATCACGACCATGCGGCCGTCGGCCGGGTTGATGCCGAACTGCACGTTGGAGCCGCCGGTCTCGACCCCGATCTCGCGCAGCACCGCCAGCGAGGCGTCGCGCATGATCTGGTATTCCTTGTCGGTCAGCGTCAGGGCCGGCGCGATGGTGATGGAATCGCCGGTATGCACGCCCATCGGATCGAGGTTTTCGATCGAGCAGATGATGATGCAATTGTCCTTTTTATCGCGCACCACCTCCATCTCGTACTCTTTCCAGCCGAGCACGCTTTCCTCGATCAGCACCTCGTTGGTCGGAGAGGCGTCGAGCCCGCGCTCGATGATGTCGAGGAACTCTTCCTTGTTGTAGGCAATGCCGCCGCCGGTGCCGCCCATGGTGAAGGAGGGGCGGATAATCGCAGGCAAACCGATTTCGGACAGCGCCATCAGCGCCTCGCCGAACGCGTGCTCCTGATAGCGCTTGCGGCGTTCGTTTTCGCCGAGCGTCCATTGCCGCTCGAGTTCTTCCAGCGCATCGCCCGACAGTTTCTCTCGCTCGGCGAGGTATTTGTCGCGGTAGGACTTCTTCAGCGCCGAGGCGTTGGCCAGCCGCGATTTTGGCGTCTCCAGACCGATCTTGGTCATGGCCTCGCGAAACAGCTGGCGGTCCTCGGCCTTGTCGATGGCGTCAGCGGTGGCGCCGATCATTTCGACGTCGAACTTGTCGAGTGTGCCCTGGCGGCGCAGCGACAGCGCGCAATTCAGCGCGGTCTGGCCGCCCATGGTCGGCAGCAGTGCAAAGCCGCCGGGAATGACGTGGCGTTCTTTTTCGATGATCTTGCCGACGATTTCCGGCGTGATTGGCTCGATATAGGTGGCATCGGCCAGTTCCGGGTCGGTCATGATCGTCGCCGGATTGGAATTGACCAGGACGACCCGGTAGCCCTCTTCCTTTAGCGCCTTCACCGCCTGGGTGCCTGAATAGTCGAATTCGCAGGCCTGGCCGATCACGATGGGGCCGGCGCCGATGATCAGGATGGTGGAGATGTCGGTTCTTTTGGGCATCAGGTCTCGCGGACTGGAATTTGGGCACAAAAAAAGGGCGCGCATGCTGCGCGTCCCCTAAGCCAAGAGCGCGGGTTACCCTCGCGCGCGGGTGGTCTTTAGACCAGATTCCGCACCCGCGAAACCCCCAAAAGCGGGCCATCAACCGGCAAATTGGCTATTTTGGGCTGCGGCTTGGTGAGTTGGGAAAGGCTGGCCGAGGCCCGACTTCGCCCTTCGGGCTACGTCGCGGCAGCCTTCGCTACGACGGGGCTTGCCGAGCCGTAGCTTGCGCAGCAAGCGAAGGCTGGAGGCCCGGCCTGGACTTGAACCAGGATAAGAACGTTGCATCGTTCTCGCGTTGTCGCTTCCGCCACCGGGCCAAGGCGATCATTACCGATCACGGGCGGGTGAGCTACGTTTACCTTTTATTAACCCTAACTAGCGCACCGATGGGTGGTGGGCGATGAAGGTCATCCTCCAGGGGTTGTGGCCGATATTTGTCTGCGCGCGCGAAGCGGCGAAGCCGGCCCGCGTCAGCTTGGCGATCATCTCGCTTTCGCTGTAGCGTTGCAGGCCGACACGGGTGCGCAATTGCCGGTAGTCCGACAGCGCGGTTGAGGCGAGGCCGTAGAGCGCGTCCGTCAGGAAGCCGTGGGCGCTTGCGAATTTCAACAGCGCCAGCACGTCTCGCCCCATGCCGACCTCGGGCCGCAGGATATCGCCCAGCACCAGCCGCCCGCTCGGCTTCAACAGCCGGCGAACGACCGCGAATGCGGAATCCAGCTCTTGCTGCGTCATGTATTGCGCCACCGAGTTCATGACGACGAGATCGATCGACTGCGCGTCCATACTCCGGAGCTCATCCAGCGAACGGACGCGGATCTTGGTGTTCGGCGCAAAGCGCGCGATCAGCCGGCCGCGCACGCCGGGGGCGGGTTCGGCGAGATAGAGTTTTGCGCAGGCGTCCGCCACCTTGGCCGCCGACAGCGCCTCGCCGCAGGCATAGTCCAGCACCACGGCGTCAGGGGTTGAGATGTAGCCGATGATGTCGCGCGCGATGATCTGGAAATGCAGGTCTCGATGAAGCTTGCTCGCATAGATCGTATGCGTGGAATCGTAATAGTCGATCCATTCGTCCATCGGGGCTGCGTCCGGCAAACAGGGGTTTCCGGCAAGGAACCGCCGGGAAAGTGATGCGTCAGGGTGTTCGGCGGCCAATGTCCAATGCCACCGCTGTCCGGTTTCCTAACAGGAAGGTTCAACGTGAGCAAAGCCAACAAATCCGAAAAAGTGTCCCCCGATCTCGATACGCCGACCGATCTGCCGCAGGCCGCGGTGGACAAGATTTCGGCGTCGCTCAACGTGCTGCTGGCCGACGCCTTCGCACTCTACATGAAGACCAAGAATTTCCACTGGCACGTCTCCGGCCGGCATTTTCGCGACTACCATCTGATGCTGGACGAGCAGGCGGAGGCGATCTTCGGTACCACCGATCAGCTCGCCGAGCGGGTGCGCAAGCTTGGCGGCATCACGCTGCGTTCGATCGGGCAGATCGCAAAGCTGCAGACCATTCAGGACAACAACGAGGCTTACGTCCCGCCGCGCGAAATGCTGCGCGAATTGATGGAGGACAACAAGCACATGGCCGCCGCCATGCGCAAAGCCCACAAGCTTTGCGACGACCACGAAGATACCGGCACCGCGCAGTTGCTCGAATTGTTCGTCGACGAGACCGAGCGCCGCACCTGGTTCCTGTTCGAAGCCAGCCGTCAGGAAAGCGCCAACGCGGCGTGAGATTGCTTCTTCCCCTTCTCCCCTTGTGGGAGAAGGTGGCGCGAAGCGCCGGATGAGGGGTTCTCTCCTCACGATAAATCTTACGGTGTGGATAGAACCCCTCATCCGTCGCGCTTCGCGCGCCACCTTCTCCCACAAGGGGAGAAGGGAAAAGAGTATGCCGCTAAATCCTGTGCTTCAGCACCTCTTCCTTGAACTGCAGCCCATGTCCCGGCCGCTCCGGCGCGGTGATCATGCCGTTGGCAATTTGCGGCGGATCGACCCAGAGGTCGTCGATCAGCCCCATGTTCTCGCACCAGATGCCGTTCGGGATCGAGGCCAGGAGGTGCACGTTGAGTTCGGGAAACAGATGCGGCGCGATGGTGATGCCCCAGGTGTCTGCAAGGGCTGCGATCTTGCGCAGGTCCGTCATGCCGCCGCGCATCGGGTCGGGCTGCAGGATCGGCAGGCAGGGATTGATAAAGAACGGCCTTAGATCGTAGCGCGTGAAATGGGTCTCGCCGCCGACGACGCGCATGTCGAGAGCTGCGGCAATGCGCTGGTAGCCGGCGAAATCGTCGGCCGGCACCGGCTCCTCGAGCCAGTAGATATCGTACTTTTCGAATTTGCGTCCCATCTCGATCGCGACGTCGGCGCTCCAGCCCATATTGACGTCGATCATGATGTCGATGTCGGGCCCGAGCGCCTCGCGCATGCGGCGTACATTATCGAGGTCCTGCGCGGGCGTGTGCACATGCGCGACCTGCATCTTGATCGCCTTGTAGCCCTGCTTCACGAAGTGCAGCGCCTTCTCGATCATGCCGTCGCCGCCGGCGCCGCGGAAGCAGCCCGAGCCGTAGATCGGGATTTCAGAGCGATAATGACCCCACAACCGGTGCAGCGGCAGGCCGGCGCGCTTGCCGACCGCGTCCCACAGCGCGATGTCGATCGCCGACATCGCCATCGCGGCGATGCCGCCGCGGCCATAGGTCATCGTCGCCGTCCACAGATCGCGCCAGATCGCCTCGATCGCGGTGGCGTCCTTGCCCTTCACGCGCGGGATGATGCACTCCTCGAGACACGCCGCGATCGACTTCATGCCCGGGCGGAACACGAACAGATAGCCCATGCCGGTGACGCCGCCTGCGGTCTCGACTTCGCAGATCAGGATGTCGCGCGTCGGGCCCAGCGCGTGTCCCTTGAGCGAGGGATCGTCGGCCCAGGGCAGGCGCAGCATCGTCACGGTGATGTCGCGGATGGTCATGTCTGGGTTGGCTGTCATTGGACGTTTCCCTGTGCTGGCCGGATCACGTTGGCCTGATCTCGGACAGGGAAAGTCAATCACATAACGGCGGCGCTGATCCAGCACCGTGCGTCATGCCTCCAATGCGGGACTCTATTTTGTTTGCCCTCTCCCCTTGTGGGATCGAGACGAGCGAAGCTCGCTCTTGGGGTGGCTTCGCGAAGCGAAGACGGGTGAGGGGTTCTCTCCTCGCGGCAAGATTTCCAGATGCGGATAGAAACCCCTCATCCGGCGCTTCGCGCCACCTTCTCCCACAAGGGGAGAAGGAAGGAAGTGTCAGCCGCGCTTCCACAGTTTTACAAGCGGTCCATTCGTCCCCATCACCGGATCGGCCTTCGGCAGCTTCACTTCCGGAATCGTCTTCAACGCCTTCGCGTGATTCTCCGGCGTCGCGCGGGTGATCTCGACCGGCGGGCCGGGCGGATAGGCGCCGACGACGGAGAAATCGGCGCTGCAAGACAGACACTGATGCCCGGTGCCCGCGGGCAGGATCGCGACGTCGCCGGCCGCGATCGCGAGATCCGTGCCATTGTCGCCGCCGAACCGAACGACGGCGTTGCCACGGGCGACGCCGAGCACTTCGTGCACGGTCGCGTGGTAGTGCAGATAATCATAGACGCCGTTGCGCCACATCGCGCCCCAGCCATTGGCGCCGAACAGGCCCTCGATGGTCTTTTCGGGATGATCGTTGTCGACGTCGACCGCGCGCTTGTAGACCAGGAACGGCATCTTGCTGTTCGGCACCAGGCCGTCATCGACGAAGTCGAAGGTGAGCGGCTGAAGGTCTTCGCTGACGACGGACATGATCGTTCTCCCACGTACAAACCATACGTCGGGATTCAACCGCTGTCAGGGCCTCGCGTTCCCAGTCTCATCCCTTCGGGATTTCAAACACCAGACAGGTCGTGGTGGCGTGGGCGAGCAGGCGGCCCTTGGAATCGGTGATGCGCGCTTCCGCGGTAGCGGCGCGGCGGCCGACGCTGAGCGTGCGGCCCTCCGACTTCACAGGGCCGGTGTCTTTGGTCATGCCCTTGATGAAGGAAATCTTGAATTCCAGCGTGGTGTAGCCGGTGCCGGCCGGCAGCGTGGTGTGGACGGCGAGCCCCATCGCGGAATCCAGCAGGATCGCGGCGTAGCCGCCATGCACCGAGCCGATCGGGTTGTAGTGCCGGAAGCCCGGCACGCTGTGAAAGGTCACGACGCCGTTCTCGGCGGTGGAATCGAACGGCTCGACATTCTCCATGATCGGCGGCGCCGGCAATCTGCCCTCGAAGATCGCGCGGACGAATTCGAGACCCGTCATCGACGCCATCACGCTGGTCGGCGTCACGCCGTATTCGACCTTGGGGGCGGGGGCGGTGTCCATTGGGCGGTTCCTGTTTAATATTACCGACATCATACTAAGACTTTAGACGGCAATCCAGTGACAGATTGTCATATGCGGACGACAGATTGTCATGCCCGGACTTGATCGGGGCATCCATCAATCTTCAAAGTGGATGGATTGCCGGGTCAAGCCCGGCAAAGACGGTGGCGCTTACGCCCGCTTGTTCGCCCGCATCAGATCCGCGAACCGCTTGAACAGGTAATGCGAATCCCGCGGCCCGGGCGAGGCTTCCGGGTGGTACTGCACGGAAAATACCGGCTTGCCGTCGAGCTGGATGCCGCAATTGGAGCCGTCGAACAGCGAGATGTGGGTCTGCGTGGCGCCCTTGGGCAGCGTGTCCTGGTCCACCGCAAAGCCGTGGTTCATGGACGTGATTTCCACCTTGCCGGTGGTCTCGTCCTTGACCGGATGATTGGCGCCGTGATGGCCCTGATGCATCTTCTTGGTCCTGGCGCCGACGGCGAGGCCCAGCATCTGGTGGCCGAGACAGATGCCGAAGGTCGGCGTGCCCGAATCGATCACCTGCTTGATCACGGGCACCGCGTATTTGCCGGTCTCGGCAGGATCGCCGGGGCCGTTGGAGAGAAACACGCCGTCCGGCTTCATCGCCAGAATGTCTTCGGCCGACGTTGTCGCCGGCACCACCGTGATCTTGCAGCCTTCGCCGGCGAGCAGCCGCAGGATGTTGCGCTTGATGCCGTAGTCGATCGCGACCACGTTGAATTCGGGCGCGGTCTGGCGGCCAAAGCCCTTTTCCCAGCCCCACGGCGTCTCGTCCCAGGTGAAGCGCTGGGCGGAAGTTACCATCGGCACCAGGTCCATGCCTTCGAGGCCGGGCCATTCGCGCGCTTCTTCCTTGAGGCCGTGCAGGTCGAACTTGCCGTCCTTGGCGTGCGCGATCACGGCATTCGGCATGCCCTTGGAGCGGATCAGCGCGGTCAGCGCGCGGGTGTCGATGCCGGAAAGGCCGATGATGCCGCGCGCCCTCAGCCATCCGTCGAGATGTTTCGCCGAGCGGTAGTTCGAAGGATCTGATATGGCGGAGCGCAGGATCACGCCGCGCGCGCCCGGCGTCGCCGCCATGTTCACCGTCTCGATATCCTCGTCGTTGGTGCCGACGTTGCCGATATGTGGGAAGGTGAAGGTGATGAGCTGCCCGGCATAGGAGGGATCGGTGAGGATCTCCTCATAACCGGTCATCGCGGTGTTGAAGCAGACTTCGCCGACCGCCTGGCCTTCCGCGCCGAGGCCAAAGCCTTCCAGCACGGTGCCATCGGCGAGCACGAGGAGCGCGGTCGGTTTGAGGTCCGGCCAGGCTGACGAGTTTTCAGGGATTGTCATGAGCGCATTACATAGTCGGCGTACCCCGCCGCGTGAACCCCCAAAAACGCGGATTCACACGCGTTTCACTGCATATTTGACAGGCTGTGCCACCAGCCTAATCTGGAGTTCCCATTTCATAGCGTTTTCGAGCGAAGTGGACGCCGGTTCGCGTCAAGAAAACGCGTCAAAACAAGAAGCTAGGGCCGCTTTTCACCCCAAGGCGCCCAATCAGGAGTCCGCATGGACAATACGATGCCGATCCTGCTCGTTCCGGGTCTGGCGTGCTCGCCGCGGCTCTTTGGCCCCGTGGTGCCGGCCCTCTGGCAGTTGGGGCCGGTGACAGTCGCCAATCACAAGCGCGACGACAATATGGGCGCCATCGCCCGGCGGATCCTGGCCGAAGCGCCGCCGCGCTTTGCGCTCGCCGGGCATTCCATGGGCGGCTACATCGCCTTCGAGATCATGCGACAGGCCCCCGAGCGGGTGGCGAAGCTGGCGCTGATCAGCACCCAGGCGCGGCCCGACACCGGCGAAGCGACGACGCGCCGCCAGGGCATGATTGCCCGCGCCAAAGGCGGCGAATACCGCGCCGTGCTCGACGAGCTGTTTCCCGGCTTCGTGCACCCGTCGCGGCAGGGCGATGCCGCGCTACGCCAGCTGGTCCATGACATGGGCGACGATATCGGGCCGGAAGGGTTCGTCCGCCAGCAGACCGCCGTGATCGGGCGGCCGGATTCGCGCCCCACGCTGGCGTGGATCAGGTGCCCCACGCTGGTGCTGACCGGCGACCAGGACAACACCATCCCGAACTCGCTCTCGATGGAGATGGCGAGCGGCATTCCCGGGGCCAAACTGGTGGTGCTGGCCAATTGCGGTCACCTGCCACAGGTGGAAGCGCCGCAGGAGACCGCCGACGCGCTGACGGAATGGCTTCGGGGCTAGGTTGTTTCGAGAGCGCGAACAGCCTAGATCAGGGCTCTGATAGCCGAAGGATACGAACATGCTGCGCGACGACATCAACAATGCGGTCAAGGACGCGATGCGGGCCAAGGACGAGCGCAAGCTGTCCACGCTGCGCATGGTCAATTCGACGATCAAGAACGCCGACATCGCCGCACGCGGGGAGGGCAAGCCGCCGCTCAGCGATGCCGACCTGCTCGGCGTGTTCCAGAAGATGATCAAGCAGCGCCAGGAATCCGTCGAACTCTACGACAAGGGCGGCCGCGCCGAACTCGCCGCGCAGGAGCGCGAGGAGATCGCGGTGATCTCCGCTTATTTGCCGAAGCAGATGTCGGAAGATGATGTGAAGGCGGCGATATCGGCCGCGGTCACTGAAACCGGCGCCGCCGGGATCAAGGACATGGGCAAGGTGATCGCGGTGCTGAAGGCGAAATACGCCGGCCAGATGGATTTTGGCAAAGCCAGCGGATTGGTGAAGGCCGCGCTCGCGGGATGAGTGGATATCTCATTGGATGTCGTCCCGGCGAAGGCCGGGACCCATAGCCACCGGCGGTAATTGTTTTTACGCGCTGGTGGTTGTCTTTCTTCTCCAACAACCCCTGCCGCGGAGTATGGGTCGCGGCCTTCGCCGGGACGACGCAAAAATTCGAGGGCCTCTCCGCCATGCTCACCGAAGCCTCCGACTACGAAACCCTGTACCGCAACTTCCGCTGGGATATCCCGGCGCGGTTCAACATCGCGACCGCGTGCTGCGACCGTCATGCCGACGGCTCTGGCCGCCTCGCGCTGATCTATATCGACGAGGACGGCACCGCCACCAAGACCTCGTTCGACGAGGTTGCGGACCTGTCACGGCGCTTCGCCAATGTACTTGAGGCCGATGGCCTCGTGCGCGGCGACCGCGTCGCGGTGTTTCTGTCGCAATCGCTGGAATTGCCGATCGCGCATCTGGCGGCGTTTCGCTCCGGCCTGATCTCGATTCCCCTGTTCGCGCTGTTCGGCGAGGACGCGCTGGAGTTTCGTCTCGGTAATTCCGAGGCCAAAGCTGTCATCACCGACGAGGCCGGCTGGGACAAGCTCGCAAAGATCCGCGACCGCCTGCCCGAGCTGAAGACCATCTATGTGATCGGCGATCGCGCGCCCGCGGGTACCAAGCCGTTCTGGTCTTCGTTGAAAGCCGCATCACCGGATTTTACGACCGTCGATACGTCGGCCGACGATCCCGGCCTGATCATCTACACCTCGGGCACCACGGGAAATCCCAAGGGCGCGCTGCATGCGCACCGCGTCGTGCTTGGCCATCTGCCCAATGTCGAGATGTGCCACGACTTCATTCCAAAACCCGGCGACCTGATGTGGACGCCGGCGGACTGGGCCTGGATCGGCGGGCTGATCAACGGACTGTTTGCCTTCTGGTATCACGGCGTGCCGCTGGTCGGGCACCGCGCGCGCAAATTCGAGCCGCAGGCGGCGATGGCGGTCATGGCCGAGCACGGCATCCGCAACGTGTTCCTGCCGCCGACGGCGCTGAAACTGATGCGGCAGGCCGGCGTGAAGAACGCGGGCGTAAAGCTTCGCAGCATCTTCACCGGCGGCGAGTCGCTGGGCGGCGAACTGCTCGACTGGGTGCGCGCTACGTTCGGCGTCGATGCCCATGAAGTGTTCGGCCAGACCGAATGCAATCTCGTCATCGGCAGCAATTCCAAACTGTTTCCGATCAGGCCGGGTTCGATGGGCCGGGCGACGCCCGGTTTTGACGTGCGCATCGTCAACGACCAGGGCGAGGAGCTGCCGCGTGGTACCCGCGGCGTCATCGGCGTTCGCCAGCCTTGTCCGTGCACCATGATCGAATATTGGCGCAATCCGGAAGCGACGGCGAAGAAGTATGCCGGCGAGTTCTTGCTGACCGGCGATCTCGGCGTGCAGGATGAGGACGGTTACTTCTGGTATGTCAGCCGCGAGGACGACGTCATCACCACGGCCGGCTATCGCGTCGGTCCGTCGGAGATCGAGCACACGTTGATGAAGCACCCGGCGGTGGCGATGTCGGCGGTGGTTGGTATTCCCGATCCGATCCGTACCGAATCGATCAAGGCCTGGATCGTGCTGCGTCCGGGCTTTACGCCCAGTGACGCGCTGGCGCGCGAGATCCAGGAATTCGTGAAAGTGCAACTCGCCGCCCACGAATATCCGCGCTTCGTGCAGTTCGCGGAAAGCCTCCCGATGACCGCGACCGGCAAGGTGCTTCGACGCGAATTGCGGGCGCTCGGGTAACCTCTCCTCAAGCCAATTCTATGCGGTAGGAAAATGCAAAAAACTGTGCCTCACGCCGCGGGCTTGCACCGCGCCTCGCTCAAGAAACTCCATGATTTGGACGCGGCGCTGGAGCTGATGTATTACGGCTGGCGCGGGATGACGCTTTCCGCCGACCAGTATCTTGCGACCCTTGGCCTGTCACGCCCGCACCACCGCATTCTCTACGTGGTTGCCAGGCAGCCCGACGTGTCGATCGGCTCGCTGATTGAAATTCTCGGCATATCCAAACAAGCCCTGAACCGGCCGCTCAGCCTGCTGCTGGAGCGCAAGATGCTGACCTCGAGGCGGTCGCCCGAGCAGCATCGCTCCAAATTGCTGCGGCTGACGGAAGCAGGAAAACGCACGGAACAACGGGCATCGGACTACGAGCGCAAGGTCGTGAGCGAGGCGTTCGATCGTGTCGGCCCGCGTGGCGCTGCCGCGTGGATGGCCGTCATGGGGGCTATCGCCGACAGCAATTGATTTCTAAGGTCAATATAGTTGACTTGAAGATCGTGCCGTGACAACTTTCTCTGCAGTGATGCCGAGGAGGTGCGGGAGCTTGAGCAAACAGACGATGGACCGGGCCGCCGCCGGACGCTTTGTCGAGGCGTGGTGCGCAAGCTGGTGCAAGGTTGATATCGACGCTGTCGTCTCGCACTTTGCCGACGACGCGGAGATGCGTTCCCCCTTGGCCCTCAAACTGACGGATTCTCCTGTGGTCGCGGGCCTTGAGAACATTCGCGCCTACTGGCGCAAGGCTTACGGACACATCGAGAGCGCCGATCTGAAAATCCTGAGCTGGAGCTGGGACGATACGATCGCGCGCCTGACGGTCTGGTGGCAACTGGGCGACACGCGCGCCAGCGAGTTCATGGACTTCGACGCTGCCGGCCGTGTGGTGCGCAGCGAGGCCTTCTACGGAAAATAGCCATGTACGGAAAGTAACGATGCGATTTTCGGATTTCGTCCTGCTGCTCAACACACTCTGGTTCGGCGGCGCCTTCATCCAGTTCAGCATTGCCCAGAGCAATACGCTGAAAATACTGGTGCCGCGGGAAGAGCGCGGAAATCCGATCGCGCCGACCCTATCGGCCAGCGTGGCGTTCCTGGGCGGGATCAATCTGCCAATCGGCCTGCTGTCGCTGTATCTGCTGGCCCGGCCGCCCTTCTTTGGGGCCGCTGACGCGCAGCTTGCGTTATTCCTGTTCTTTGCCGCGTGCCACTTCAGTCAGTTCGCCTATAACCTTCCGGTCCTGATGCGCGGGGGACGCGTCGGGGTGGCGTACTGGCCGGTGTTGAAGGGCCCGATGCTCCGGATATTTGTCATCGACGCGATCCTGTTCGTGGCAAATCTAGTCGTGGTCTTCCTGCTGCTGTCCTCCTAGCCGCTCAACTCTCCTTCAACGCACGCCGCAGCATCAGCGCCAGGTCGTTTCGCCGGTACGGCTTGTTCAAAATTTTCGCTTCGCTGTCGAGGCTGTCGAGCGGCTGGACCGGATGTTCGGTGTGGCCGGAAGTGAAAAGCACCTTGAGTTCTGGCCGCAGCCGCGATGCTTCCCTGGCAAGCTCGGGTCCGAACATGCCGCCGGGCATCACCACATCCGTAAACAGCAGATCGATCTCGCTGCGTTGGCGCAATACCTCCAGCGCCTCGCGGCCATTGCGTGTCACGATGACGCGATAACCAAGCTCCTTCAGCTCCTTTTCAACATACGCGCGGACCAGATCATTGTCCTCGACAACGAGAATGGTCTCGGTGCCGGCATGTGCGGCGAGCTGGTCAGCGGGCGGCGCGGCGCCTCTGTGCGGGGCATTGATGCGGGGGAAGAAAAGCCTGACGGCGGTGCCGCGTCCCGGCTCGGAGCGTATTTGCATCGCGCCGCCGGATTGTTTTGCAAACCCATAGACCATGCTGAGGCCGAGGCCGGTGCCTTTGCCCACCTCCTTGGTGGTAAAGAACGGTTCGAAGGCGCGGCTGGCCACTTCGGCAATCATACCGCTGCCGGTATCGGTCACGGCCACCTCGACGTAATCGCCGGGCCGCGCCTCGCCATTGACGTCGAGGTCGGATTCATCGAGCGCGATGTTGCGGACCTCGACCGTCAGCTTGCCGCCCTGCGGCATCGCATCGCGCGCGTTGAGCACCAGATTGAGCAGCGCGGACGCCAACTGACCGGGATCGACGCTGGCGCGCCACAAGTCCCGATCGAGCAGGAATTCGCATTCGATATGTTCGCCCAGGGTCCGCCGCAGCAATTGTTCCATGCCGAGAATTTTCTGGCCGATGTCGATGTCCTGCGGCGTCAATGGCTGCTTGCGTGCGAAGGCGAGCAGGCTCCTTGTGAGGTCCGAGCCGCGCTCGGCGGCGGTGGCGATGCTGTCGGCGATGGTGTGCAGTTCCCGGTTCGCGGCCAGCTTCTCGGCGAGGTATTCCGCGTTGCCCAGGATGACGGTCAAGAGATTGTTGAAATCGTGCGCGACGCCGCCGGTGAGTTGACCCATCGCCTCCATCTTCTGGGATTGACTGAGCTTTTGATTGAGCTCGTCGATGGCGGCGCGCTGCCGCTCGAGCGACTCGGCGGTGCCGTTGAGCAGCGTCATCAGCCCGCCCAGTTCGCCGCCTGGGTGTGGCTCGGGAATCCGCGCGCTCAAATCGCCAAGGCCGAGCCGCCGCGCCATCCCGGCGAGCCGTCCGACCTGACGGCCGACGCCCAATGTCGCCAGCAGCCAGACGCCTGCGAGCAGCAGCAGCGAGGCCACCGCTAGCATCGCCAGATCCTCGTAGACGCGGCGGTTGGCGGCGGCAACCAGGCCGTCCTTGCGCAGCCCCACCATGATATAGAGGCCGGCGTCCCGGATCGAAGGCGAGCGGGCGACGGCCCATACATGCGTCCGGCCCTCAGCGTCTTGCATCTCGTGGAAGGGTTCGTGATTTGCTGCGGCCGCAAACCGGAACAGGTCCGAGTTTGCGATCGATGCGCCGGCGGGCGTGGTCCACCCCTTTCCCTGCGGGACGACCAGGACGGTGCCTTTCCTGTCAACCAGCAGCACATCCTTGCCGTTCAGCAGGCGCTTGTCGTACTCGGCGAATTTGCGCAAGTTGAACGATGCGAGCAGGATGAATTTCAGATCGCCGGATTCCGAGCGGGTGGGGTACGCGATCTGCAGCACGGAGGTCCCGGTCAGCCGGCCGAACACCGGCTCCAGCGTGACGATACCGTGCGCGGTCAGGGCCTGTTTGAAATAGGCACGATCCCGCAAGTCGAGAGTGCGGTTGGTCCGCAGCGAGTCGCAGAACAGGGCGCCGTCAGGTGTGATGGTCAGGATGCCGGTGAACTGCGGGTATTCCTCGCGCACCGCGGAGAGGAAGGCCGAACAGGCCGCCTTGTCTGACGTGTCGAGGTCGCGGGCGCGGGCCAGACCGTAGTGAAGCTGCGCCGTGCCCTGAATTTTCTCGTCCAGATCCCTGGAAATATCGTCGGCCGTTGCCGACAAATTGGCGAGCGCCGCGTTGATTTCGCTGGCGCGATTTTGGGCGAAGCGCAGTCCCACGAGGATGGCCGGCACCAGCATGGCCGCGATAACGAGTATCAGTAGCCGGGTGCGCAGGCTCATCGGTCGGTAATTTTCGAGCTCGAATCAGACAGTTTCATTTTTAACTAATAATGTGCGGCAATCGTGTGCCGCTCCGTCCGCCGGGGATGGCAAATGCCCCTTGCGAAAAACCGGGCCGGCAGTTCTCAAATGGCTTCTATTGGAGTCCCTCGGAGCGACCCTACAGACTCTGGTCGGCTATCGCAATCAGGGCGGGTGACAAGGGAAGGAACGTGCTGCGGTTAACAGGGCTGGCGTCAACTCCACCGTCGTCCCGGCCTTGAGCCGGGACCCAAACGCCGCGGCCCATCGGTGAGAGCCCAGGTGTTAGATACCTTCCTCGACAACGAACGCCGCGGAGTATGGGGTCCCGGCTCAAGGCCGGGACGACATCAAGGCGTCCCGATCCCCATCGCCTTCAGCGCGTCCAGCATGCGCTGCGGCGGCGCCATCTTGATCGCGAGCGGCTGACCCGTCTCCAGCACGCTCTTGAGGCTGGAGAGGATCGCCGGCCAGCCCTGGCGGCCGCCGGAGAGGATATCGTCGCTGATGACTCGGTCGTGCGATTGCAGCATTGTCAACTTCACCGCCTCGCCCGCTTGTTCGATCTCGTACGTCACCAGCGTCGGCCCAAGCTTTTCGATCAGCGCCGGCCAGTTGACGTTGAAGGTGACGGTCAGCCGCCTCGGTGGATCGCATTCGATCACCTCGCCGCTGATATGCAGCGCGCCATCAGGCGTACGCACGGTGTAGGCGCCGCCGAGCTTCAGATCGACTTCGACGGCATGGCCGAAGAAATATTTTCTGCTGAACTCCGCCGTCGTCAGCGCCTGCCAAACCTTCTCGGGGGTCGAGGCGATGTAGATCGTGTAGACGATCGCGGGTTTGAATTTGTCGATGTTCATGACGCGCCCTCGATTTCGAGCGCGGACAGGGGGACTGCAAGTGCGGTGCCTGTCTCCAGCAGGCTCTTGAGGCTGGACAGGATGGCTGGCCATCCCTTGGAGATGCCTTCCAGCAGCTTGCTGCCTTCAGCAAAGCCTTCGTGGGTCAGCGTCAGTTTGACGAGCTTGCCGTGGGGCTCAAGGTGGAAGACGACCTTCGTCGGCTGCTCGTCGCGCATCTTATCGTCGATCTCATGCTTGAAGGTGTACGAGAGCCGCCGCGGCCGATCGACCTCGAGAATTTTGCCGGTATCCGTGGTCGTGCCGTCCATGATGAGCGCAAACGGCGAGCCGACCTTCCAGTCGGTTTTCAGCTCGGTGCCAAACCAGTAACGCCGCGAAAATTCGCTCGATGTCAGCGCCTCCCACAATTTCTCGGGCGTGGTCTCAATGTAGATGACATAGACGAATTCCGGCTTACTCATCACGCTTCTCCAATTGCCGTTTCAATTCGCTGAGCGCAGTGAGCTTGCCGCGCTCGAATTTTTTGATCCAGCGTTCACCGATCTGATGGATCGGAACAGGGTTCAAATAGTGCAGCTTCTCGCGGCCATGCCTTAACGTGGTGACGAGGTTGGCCGCTTCGAGGATTCCAAGGTGCTTGGTCACGGCCTGCCGCGTCATGGCGAGGCCGTCGCATAGTTCGCCCAATGTTTGTCCGTTCCTGGCATGAAGCCTGTCCAGCAGCGCGCGTCGCGAGGCATCGGCCAGCGCTCGGAAGACCTCATCCATGGCGGGGGGATAATAGGCAACCAAATGGTTGCATGTCAAGGTCTGCTAGGCGCGTTGGTAATGCGATGGAAGGACGGTGAGGCTGCTTTTCTTCCCTTCTCCCACAAGGGGAGAAGGAAGAATGCACCGCTTCCATCTCCCCCGCTCACGTGCATAAATGGCGTAAGCTCCCTCCCATCCCGAGTTCCATCATGTCCCTCCAGGTCTATCTCGCTTTCGTCGCTGCCTGCATCGCGCTGGCGTTGCTGCCAGGTCCGGTGGTCACGCTCATCATCGCCAACGGCCTGCGCCACGGCACCCGCGCGGCCCTGATCAATGTCGCCGGCGCCCAGGTCGGCCTTGCCATCGTGATCGGCATCGTCGCGGTCGGCCTGACCTCGCTGATGGCGACGATGGGCTACTGGTTCGACTGGGTGCGTTTCGCCGGTGCGGCCTATCTGATCTGGCTCGGCATCAAGCTGGTTCGTGAGCCGGTGGTGGGCATCAAATCAGACGAACCGCCACCGCCGCCGCGCGGCGGCTTCTTCCTGCAGGGCTTCCTGGTGCTGCTCTCGAACCCCAAGGTGCTGGTGTTCTTCGGCGCCTTCATCCCGCAGTTCATGGACATGAAGCAGGACCACTTCCCGCAAGTGGCGCTGCTCGGCGCGACGTTCATGGTGACCGCCGCCATGACCGACGCGGTCTATGCGCTGCTCGCCGGCCGGGCCCGGCTTTTCTTCTCGGCGGAGCGCACACGGCTGGTGTCGCGGATCTCAGGCGGCTTCATGATCGGCGGCGGCATCTGGCTGGCGCTGACAAGGGCAAAATAGCACGCCTCGGTGGCTTCATCCTTCGAGACGGCCGCGGTGCGGCCTCCTCAGAGTCTGACTCAAAATGTCGCCAACGAAATAGGACTTTGTAGTGAAACTCTTCATGCCCGGCCTTGTGCCGGGCATCCACGTCTTAGTTTCACTTAAGCAAGAAAGACGTGGATGGCCGGGACAAGCCCGGCCATGACGAGAAAGCGAATCATTTGCAGGCAGCTAGGAAGCGCCCGAAATTGCTGGCTGCTTTTTCGGTCAGCCTCTCAGGATGAGGTCTGAAGGATATTAGACCCTCATGGTGAGGAGCGCGCTCTTGCGCGCGTCTCGAACCATGAGGCCATTGGGTGCGCGGCGGTAATCCGTTTGAACCGCGGCGTCTCGACCCCGCAGGGGGAGAGGGAACGCAGCTTAGGTGTGGCGACTGAAATCTAAATCACTTGCCGAGACCGAAAAATCGTCTCGACCTCACCAAGAATGCGCGCCAGCCGGTCGGCCCACGCTTTCTCGCCGGCCTGATCCGAAATCAGGTCCTGGCGAATCTCGATGCCGGTGTTCATCAGGCCGCGCGCCTCGGCGTGAACGGGAATGGTGTAGTCGGTCTGGTCGCTGACCGCGTAGGGTTCGTTGTCGCCGACGACGAGATCAGGCTCCGCGCGCAGCAATTGCAGCAGCAGCGGCGGCAATAGCTTGTCGCGCTGATAGAGCGTGCCGATGTGCCAGGGACGCGCGATGCCGGCATAGACAGGCGTGAAGCTGTGCAGCGAAACCAGTATCGTCGGCATCTTCCGCTCTCGGCGCGCGTCGATGATCGCGCCGATACGGCGGTGATAGGGCTCGAAGATCTGCGTTCGGCGCAGTTCCGCGGCTTCTCGCGCGATACCTTCATTGGCGGGGATCGTCGTGGTTTCGCTGATCAGCGGGATCGAGCTTGCGACATCAGGCGGGCGGTTGCAGTCGATCACCAGCCGCGAATAGCGCTGCGCGATCAGATGCGCGCCGAGATGTTTTGACAGCATCTCGGCGACCCCTGCGATGCCGATGTCCCATGCGATGTGCCGCACCAGTTCGCTCTCCGGCAATCCGAGATCGCCGAGCACGCGGGGAATCAAGCGGCCGTAATGGTCACAAGTGAGCAGAAACGGCGAGCGTCCCTCGGCATTATATTCGCGGACCGGGGGAACATCCTGAGATCCCAAGAGTAATGATGTGTCGCCGACGTCGTTCAAAACCATTTTTCCTTACGCATTGCCTATCGAAGCGGCATGTCGGCCTACAAATGAGCAGGTTTTTGTATAGATTAGCTGGCCCAGAATCACGATGATTGTTTGACGATGCCGTTACTCACGATTCATCACAAGACCGTATATCGCTACACGCACCCGGTGGCGTTCGGCGAACACCGCATCATGCTGCGTCCGCGCGACGGCCATGATCTGCGCGTGCTGTCCGGCAACCTCGCGATCGAGCCGCAGCCGATGCAGTTGCGCTGGATCCATGACGTGTTCGGCAACAGCGTTGCGATCGCAACCTTTGATGAGCGGGCCGAGACGCTGTCGTTCACCTCCACGGCCACCGTCGAGCACAACCCGGCCGAAGAGTTCGCGCTGACCGCTGATGATCCCGCCTATTTCTATCCGTTCCTGTACGACGAGGAGGAGTTTCCCGATCTTGTGCAGTTCATCACGCCGCAATATGGCGACCCGAATGGCGAGCTGTCGGCATGGGCGCGCAGATTTCTCGACGCCGAAGGGCCGACGCCGACGTTCAATATCCTCAGCGGCATGACCCATGGCATCCGTGACGCCTTCACCTATCGCAAGCGCTACGAGCAGGGCACGCAGCACCCGCTCGATACGCTGCAGACCGGATCGGGCACCTGCCGCGACTATGCGCTGTTCATGATCGAGGCGCTGCGGCGGCTCGGCATCGCCGCGCGTTTCGTCTCCGGCTATCTCTTCATTCCCGGCGACCGTGCACATGGCTATGTCGGCGGCGGTTCGACCCATGCCTGGGTGCAGGTCTATCTGCCGAGCGCGGGCTGGATCGAGTTCGATCCGACCAATGGCATCATCGGCACCCGCGACCTCATTCGCGTCGCGGTGGCGCGCGATCCGCGCCAGGCCATTCCGCTGCACGGCGCCTATCTCGGCTCGGCGGATGCCTTCGTCGGCATGGAGGTCAATATCAACGTCGTCTCCGTCATTGACGAAGCGCAGGCGGAAAAGGTCTGATCATGGAGATCAAGGTCGGCTTCGAGATCGCCTATGCGGCCGTGCAGCCGACGCCGATGGTGATCATGCTCTCGATCCACCCGTCGCGCTTTTCCGACATCGTCGGCACGGAAAGCATTGTCGCCGAGCCTGACGTGCCGATCGGTTTTTATCGAGACATCTTCGGCAATGTCTGCGGACGGCTGGTGGCGCCCGCCGGCGGCGTGACCCTGCGCGGCAGCGCGCTGGTGCGCGATTCCGGCCTGCCCGATATTGTCATGCCGACCGCGCAGCAGATCCCGATCGACCAGTTGCCGGACGAGGTGCTGCAATATCTGATGCCGAGCCGCTATTGCGAAACCGACAAGCTTACCGACGTTGCCTGGTCGCTGTTCGGCAACACGCCGGAGGGCTGGGCGCGGGTGCAGGCGATCGTCGAATTCGTCCATAACCACGTGACGTTCGGCTACCAGCATGCGCATCACATGAAGTCGGCGCATGACGTCTACGAGCAGGGCGCCGGCGTCTGCCGCGATTTTGCCCATCTGGCGCTGACGTTCTGCCGCTGCATGAACATCCCGGCGCGTTACTGCACGGGTTACATGGGCGATATCGGCATCCCCAGGGATCCTGCGCCGATGGATTTCTCCGGCTGGTTCCAGGTCTACCTGTCCGGCCAATGGTACACCTTCGACGCCCGGCATAATCATCCGCGGATCGGCCGCATCCTGATGGGCACCGGCCGCGACGCCGCCGACGTCGCGCTGACCACGAGTTTTGGCCGGATGGATCTTGTGAAATTCGTCGTCGTGAGCGACGAGGTGGTGGTGGCTTAAGACGCGCACTCTCCGCCGTCATTGCGAGGAGCGGAGCGACGACGCAATCCATTCTTTCTTTGCGCGGCAAGATGGATTGCTTCGCTGCGCTCGCAATGACATGAAGGGCCATGATTTCAGATCGTCTGTTCGTCTACGGCACCCTGATGCGCGGCTTCGACCATCCGATGGCGAAGCTGTTGTCGCGCAGCGCCGATTTCATCGGCGAGGCCAATTGCCGCGGCCGGCTCTATCTCATCAAGCATTATCCGGGGCTGGTGCTGTCGGACGATCCTGCCGACACCGTGTCCGGTGAATTGTATCGCCTGCGCGACCGCGATGCGTTGCTCGGCGAGTTCGACATGTATGAGGCCTGCGGCCCGGGGTTTCAGGCGCCGACCGAATATGTGCGGCAGATGCTGAACGTCACGCTCAGCGACGGCAGCGCGAGCGAGGCGTGGACCTACGTCTACAACTGGCCGGTCACCGGCCTGCCGCGCATCGCCTCGGGGAAATTTTTGGAGAACTAGAACACTCTCCGTGTCCCGGACGCGGTGCAGCGTGCAACGCTGCTCCGCAGAGCTCAGATGCGCAATTGCGCATCGGGGGACCCATACCGTCCGTTCCGCGGTGGGCCCCGGATCAGCAGCGCACCGCCAAAGCGGCGCTGCGCAGCATCCGGGGCACGAGAGCTGCGCTAACCCGCGTCCAGCCGTTCTTGCTCAAGCCGCACTTCAATCTCGCGCTCGACGTAATTCCATTCTTCCGTCGCCCGCAGCATCGCGACCAGTTCCTCGAACAGCGCGGAATTCGCCGGGTCGTATTCGAACCAGGTCAGGAAATCGAAGGGCTCGCCGAGGTCGCGGCAGTGATAGAGCTGGCGGGCGATCGCGGGGAGGTATTTCAGGCTGGCGGCGATATGCTGCGACTTGTCCTCGAAAATCTGGCGCCGCTCTTCCTGGGTCAGGTCCCACCACGCGGCGTTCTTCTTGATCGGGATCAGCGCCGCGCGGGTTGCTTCGGGCCGGCCGAGCCCGGCCTGCACCGCCACCAGCTTGTCCTTCTCGGCGCGCTCGGTATAGCGCACATGGCTCGCGACCCCGGCGAGCCGCCAGGAGGTCTGCGAGGGCAGGATCGGCAGCGCGATCGAGGCAGAATGGACGACCGACACCGCCGGCGTCAGCAACAGCTCGGCGCCCTTGACCGCGGCCTGCGACACCACCTGCCAGGCCCCGCTTTGCCCGCCTCTGAAGGTCGTGAACATGGGCCTATGGAAGCGTGGAACCGGGCCGGGTTCAAGATGTCATCCGGGCCATCCGGGATGGCGGGGCCTGTGAATAACGGCAAGAAGCCCAATACGTTTCGTATTTCCCGCCGCCCGCCCTGTATCCATGGCCGGTTGGCCAACTGCTAGAATCCGGCCCAGCGAATCAAGGCCCCAATTCACCCATGCGCTTTACGCCCCAATTCCTCGAAGAACTGCGCGCCCGGCTTCCGGTCTCGGAAGTCGTGGGCCGGCGCGTCAAGTTGAAGAAGGCGGGACGGGAGTGGAAGGGGCTGTCGCCGTTTCAACAGGAGAAGTCGCCGTCCTTTACGGTCAACGACCAGAAGGGTTTTTACCACGACTTCTCCTCCGGCAAGCACGGCGACATCATCTCGTTTTTGATGGAAACCGAGGGCGTCGGGTTTCCCGAGGCTGTCGAACGCCTCGCCTCGATGGCCGGCATGGCGCTCCCTGCGGTGACGCCGGATGCGGCAAGGCACGAGCAGCGCCGCAAGACGCTGTATGACGTGATGGAGCTCGCCGCCAAATTCTTCGCCGACACGCTGGCTTCGCGGGGCGGCGCCAAGGCGCGCGGCTATCTTGCCGACCGCGCGATCTCGCCGGCGACGCAGCTGCAGTTCCGCATTGGTTACGCGCCCGGCGATCGCTTTGCGCTGAAAGAATATCTCGGCGCGCAGGGCATCCCGACCGAGGACATGGTCGAGGCGGGGCTGCTCAACGGCGGCGAAGAAATTCCGGTGCCGTACGACAAATTCCGCGACCGCGTGATGTTTCCCATCACCGATGTCCGCAACCGCGTCATCGCCTTCGGCGGCCGGGCGCTGGAAAAGGACGTCCCCGCCAAATACATGAATTCGCCGGAAACCCCGCTGTTTCACAAGGGTGACAATCTCTACAACCTCGCCACCGCACGGCAGGCCACGCATGACGGCGCGCCCTTGATCGTGGTCGAAGGCTATGTCGACGTCATCGCGATGGTCACGTCAGGCTTCAAAGCCAGCGTCGCGCCGCTCGGCACCGCGCTGACCGAAAACCAGCTGATGCTGCTGTGGAAGATGGTGGACGAGCCGATCCTTTGCTTTGACGGCGACAAGGCCGGCAAGAAAGCGGCGTGGCGCGCGGCTGATCTCGCGCTGCCGCATTTAAAACCCGGAAAGAGTCTGCGCTTTGCGCTGCTGCCCGAGGGACAGGACCCCGACGACCTCGCGCGCTCTGGCGGCCGCGCCGCGATCGAGGAAGTGATTTCGGCGGCGCGTGGGCTCGCCGATATCGTGTGGTCGCGCGAGATCGAAGGTGGCACGTTTGCAACGCCGGAGCGGCGCGCGGCGCTGGAAGCGCGGATCGGCGAACTCAGTAACGGTATCCGCGACGAAGTGGTGCGGCGCTATTATCGCCAGGATCTCTCCGAGCGGCTTCGCAACACCTTTGCGCCCGAAGGCGGCCGCGGCGGCTACGGCCGCGGCAATTTCGGCGGCGGCAATTTCGGAGGACGACCCGGCGAATCAGGCCGCCGTTTTGCCTCCCGCAGCTTCACCCCGGGCGCGGCGGGCCGGGCGGCGCCCTATGGCGGCCGCGGGCAGGCGGGCTCGGCCAGCCAGACCATCAACCGCGGCCCCTACCAGGCCGCGAGCCCCCAGCTCGCCAACAGCCCGATCATGCGCGGCCAGCGCAGCGCGATGTCCCGCCGCGAGGCGCTGATCCTGCAGTCCCTGATCAACCACCCTTGGCTGCTGCACGACCATCTGGAGGAGGTGGCGGCCCTGGAACTGGCCCATCCGGAGGCCAACAAGCTCCGCGCCGGCATTATCGCGGCCTTTGCCGGCGACCATCACCATTCCCCCGATGTCGAAGAACAGGCCGAGAAAATGCGCGCCGATCTCGAAGCGCGCGGATTTTCGCAAGTTCTTCAAAGGGTTGGCGGCGCGATCACGACCGGGGCGGTGTGGGGCGTGCAAATCGGGGCCGCCCGCGAGGATGTTCTTTCGACCTGGCAGCAACTCGTTGCCTTGCATCAGAAAACACACGCCTTACTTAGGGAAAAGAAAGATGCCGAGCTGGCTCTGGGCGAGGAGTCCAGCGAGGCCAATCTGGCGTGGTTAAAGGACGTCAGCGCCCGGCTGGAGTCGCTGGACGGCACCGAGGCCTTGATTGAGGGTTTTGGCGAGCTTTCAGGCCGGTTCCGGCAAGGCGTCTGATTAAGCGTCAGATGAAAAAATGATGCGGACGGCTCGTGCCGGAGCCGTTAAAAGACTCGCCAAACCCATGGTTTGGCTGCAAAAACAGGGTTAAGCGAAGCTTAAGAGCCTTACGGCTAGTAGACATAACCGGCGAAACGGGGATTCGGGGTGGCGACAGTCTGCGCCGCCCTTTCCGCGTCGTGACTTACTTTTCGTATTGCAGGTGCGGCGGCCGCATCCTGCATGAGCGTGTTTCGGGAGCTTGATGAATGGCCACCAAGGCAAAGACGCTGCAGGTTAAAGACAAGGAAAAAGACGACAAGGCAGCGGACGCCCCCGAGAAGGACTCGCCGGACGCCCCGTCGCCGTTGCTCGATCTGTCGGATGCCGCCGTCAAGAAGATGATCAAGCAGGCCAAGAAGCGCGGCTTCGTGACCTTCGATCAGCTCAACGAAGTCTTGCCTTCCGACACCACCTCGCCCGAACAGATCGAAGACATCATGTCGATGCTGTCGGACATGGGCATCAACGTGTCCGAAGCCGAAGAGGCCGATAGCGAGGACGAGAAGGAAGAGGCCGACGACGAGACCGACAACGAGCTTGTCGAGGTCACGCAGAAGGCCGTCACCGAGGTCAAGAAATCCGAGCCCGGCGAGCGCACCGACGATCCCGTCCGCATGTATCTGCGCGAGATGGGCACGGTCGAGCTGCTGTCGCGCGAGGGCGAAATCGCGATCGCAAAACGCATCGAGGCCGGCCGCGAGGCGATGATCGCAGGCCTCTGCGAAAGCCCGCTGACCTTCCAGGCCATCATCATCTGGCGCGACGAGCTCAACGAAGGAAAGATCTTCCTTCGCGACATCATCGATCTCGAAGCCACCTATGCCGGCCCTGACGCCAAGAACAACATGAACCCGGCGATGCTGGCGGCACCCGTCGGCCCCGATGGCCAGCCGGTCGCTGCTGCCAACGGCAATGGCGCACCCGCGCATGTCGCGCCGCCGGCCGCCCCGCCGTCGGCGACGCCGTTCCGCGCAGCCCCTGCGTCCGCGCCCGGTGGCGACACCGAGGAAAAGGATCCGGCCGAAGCCGCCGCCGAAGGCGACATGGACGACGACGAGTTCGAAAACCAGATGTCGCTCGCGGCCATCGAGGCCGAGCTGAAGCCGAAGGTGGTCGAGACCTTCGACAAGATCGCCTCCGAGTACAAGAAGCTGCGCCGCCTGCAGGAGCAGGACATTGCCAACCAGCTGCAGAGCGAGACGCTGTCGCCCTCGCAGGAGCGCAAATACAAGAAGCTGAAGGACGAAATCATCGTCGAGGTGAAGTCGCTGCGGCTCAACCAGGCCCGTATCGATTCTCTCGTCGAGCAGCTCTACGACATCAACAAGCGCCTCGTCTCGTTCGAAGGCCGCCTGCTTCGTTTGGGTGACAGCCACGGCGTCGCGCGCGAAGACTTCCTGCGCAACTACCAGGGCTCGGAGCTCGATCCGCGCTGGCTCAACCGTGTCTCGAAACTCTCGGCCAAAGGCTGGAAGAATTTCGTCCATCACGAAAAGGACCGCATCAAGGATCTGCGCCACGAGATCCAGTCGCTGGCAGCCCTGACCGGGCTCGAGATCGGCGAATTCCGCAAGATCGTGCACGGCGTGCAGAAGGGCGAGCGCGAAGCCCGCCAGGCCAAGAAGGAAATGGTCGAGGCGAATTTGCGTCTCGTGATCTCGATCGCCAAGAAATACACCAACCGCGGCCTGCAGTTCCTCGACCTGATCCAGGAAGGCAATATCGGCCTGATGAAGGCGGTCGATAAGTTCGAATACCGCCGCGGCTACAAGTTCTCGACCTATGCGACATGGTGGATCCGGCAGGCGATCACGCGCTCGATCGCCGACCAGGCGCGCACCATCCGCATTCCCGTGCACATGATCGAGACCATCAACAAGATCGTGCGCACCTCGCGCCAGATGCTGAACGAGATCGGCCGCGAACCGACCCCGGAAGAGCTCGCCGAAAAGCTCGGCATGCCCTTGGAGAAGGTGCGGAAAGTTCTGAAGATCGCCAAAGAGCCGCTCTCGCTCGAAACCCCCGTCGGTGACGAGGAAGATTCGCATCTCGGCGATTTCATCGAGGACAAGAACGCGATCCTGCCGATCGACGCCGCGATCCAGTCGAACCTGCGCGAGACCACCACGCGCGTGCTGGCCTCGCTGACGCCCCGCGAAGAACGCGTCCTCCGCATGCGCTTCGGCATCGGCATGAACACCGACCACACGCTGGAAGAAGTCGGCCAGCAATTCTCGGTCACCCGCGAACGCATCCGCCAGATCGAAGCGAAGGCGCTGCGCAAGCTGAAGCATCCGAGCCGGTCAAGGAAGCTGCGGAGCTTCCTGGATAACTGATTTCAGATTGTCATGCCCGGGCTTGACCCGGGCATCCATCCAAACAAAGCGGCGGGCGAAAGCCCGCCGTTTTTGCTTGGCCTGACCTGCATCAAGCTGCCGCGATGAACTCGATGAAACCGGATTACGCCGCCTCCACGCCACCGGTGCGCTCCCTCTCCCGCTTGCGGGGGAGGGCGGGGTGGGGGTGTCTCCGCGAGCCACACTCTTCGTGAGGAGAGAGCCCCCACCCGGATCGCATCTTCGATGCGATCCGACCTCCCCCGCAAGCGGGAGAGGTGCACCGAGTCTGCGGATACGCAGGTGTGATCGCGCGCCCTACTTCTTCTTCGCCCCGACCCGGCTGATGCTCTTGATCTCCAGCGGCGTGCGGCCGGATTTCTCGGCGATCTCGCGGTCCTGCTCGAGGATGAACGCGCGCGCCGGCTCGTCGCCGTCGAGCCCGCCGAGCAATTCGGCAGGCACGCGCCGGTTGGAGCGCTGCGAGTCGTCCTCATAGACGACATTGAAGAAGGCAAACTCGCCTTTGGGATTGGTCCCGGGTTTCTTGGCCATGCGGGCTTTTGGTCGATAAGGGGGCAGGAGTCAAAGAAAATTGCGGGGCGGTACGAATATCGACCAAGCGCTGGAACATCTTGCTCAACGGTCCTCGGTGGCTCGCGAACGGGTGGCGCGCGTAGGACTTTTTATCGACCCGCGCCGCCTTTCAAAATCCTGTGAAGTATGCAACCGTATGTTGTAGCGTCGTTAGAATCGGAGAATGGGATGCAGGAGTGGGGATCGGAGCTAATAAGCTTTGTGGCAGGGTTGCTCGGCGGTGCAACCATTGGTTCGCTCGTAACGATAAAATTTGTCCGGTCGTCCTCGGCAAACCGGACTGTCCGTCAGTCAGGTATTACTGCAGGTCGCGATAATATTGGCGGCGATCGTACAAATAAAGGTTAGTTCCGATTGCCGATCATTGGCGATAGCACCACGCAAAATGGAATATCTGCAGGCCGCGACAATGCAGCCGGCAACATCACGAACACAAATTCGAACAATCAGACATTCCAATTCAATTTGGCAGGTGAGAAATCACCTATTGCTGCGTGGATGGCGCTTCTTGCGGAGGAGATTAGCACCGATAAGCACGTCAGCGACTTCATCGATACGCTTCAGATGTATCATGAGAAGCACAGCCATGATGGCGTCGAAGGCTTGGAGGCAAAACTCATCTACTCTGGGCGGCATTCGGAGCTCTCGCTGGCGCTCCGCAAGAAAGAGTTGTTCACGCGTCTTCTTGCAAAATATTCAATGTTCGATTCTGCTCAACAAATTCTTGCCTATCTTCTCTCAAAGATGGAGCAGGACTTCCGGTCTTATGTCCTTCCGAATCTTGATGGTGGCTCGCCTGCAGATATCGATCACTTATTTGGCCAATACCTCATTGAACCCTGCGCGAACGAAATAAAGTCCGGTGTTTTCTGTTTGAATGCGGCGATCGCTGCAGGGATGGCATATTGGCTCGCCGAACAGTGCTACATTCGGTGGCACGCATGATTCATCTTTCGTATCACCCGGCTTTTGATGCATTTCACGCGATCTTTCGTTTTCTGCGCGTAAAATTCCGGCAAGACGTTTCAGATATCGAAGTCGATAAGCTCCGTATACTCGACTATTACCTGTTGTTTCCTTGGAGAGCCGCAGCCATTCGGTTGGCTCAAAAGGATCTGGAGGTGCGACGAATCGCCAAGAGACTGGAGCAGAAGCAAGACTATGCAACGTTGCCAAATGGTGAGGCTCTTCTTGAGAGGATGCGAGCGTCACAAATAGCTGCACTGCAGACGATGGCCCAGGATGGGGTCGTCGACGCGAAGCACCTTCGAGATGGGATCGTGAGGTTCAAGGCCTTCTCGTTGCCAAGTGAACTTAAGAAGCGCATCGATAGTAAGAATGACGAAGAGGCAGACAAGATGGCGATCATCGATGCTCTGAGCGCGTATCCGCTTCTTGGCGCTGATGGTTTGAAGGGAAGAACCGCTTTGCTTGAGCACCGCTATGACAAGATTTAAGCCAACCCTTCGGGTTCAGCGGCTCCGGATCGAGCGCCTCGGCACTAGTGTATATGACGAGGTCTTCCACCAAGGGGTCAACATCATTCGAGGCGATAACTCGTCCGGAAAATCTACGATTCTGAACTTTCTTTATTATAGCATCGGGGGTGACATCAGTGATTGGAGTCAGACTGCGCTCTTGTGCACGCGGGTCTTGGTAGAAGTTTCGCTCAATGGGAACGTAGCCACTTTTGCTCGCGACATAACAGAAAAGTCGGGTCAACCGATGGAGATTTTTGCCGGCCCTCTTGAAGAGGCTCTCAAGGCGCCGGCTGCGATCTGGGCGAGATATTCATATCGTCGCTCAGACACACGGGAGAGTTTCTCCCAAGTCTTGTTTCGGCTCCTCGACATACCGGAAGCAAGCAATGAGGCGAGCGGTAACGTAACCATTCATCAGATACTCAGGCTGATGTATGCCGATCAGCTCAGCCCAATAGGCACGTTGTTCAAGTTCGAGCAATTTGATCCGCCCTTACTGCGGGACACAGTCGGCCGGCTTGTCTTTGGTGCCTATGAAAACGAGCTTTACGCAAACGAGCTCCTCTTTCGCGAGCGAGAAAATGAGTTCAAGAACGTCAGCTCTGAACTTGCGGCCATCTCGAAACTAGTCGGGCAAACTGGGCAGATTCTTACGCCATCGTGGCTAGAAGCTGAGCACAGGCGCATTGAGGAGGAGCGTAAGTCGATTGAGGCTCAGATCTCTGAGGTAGAAAGGGCGGTGTACGAGGCTGGTGCCAAAGATTCTCTTTCATTGGAGTCACAGCGACAGGCCTACACCGAGGTTCAACAACTTCAAGCGGAAATCAGCAAAGTTGCTGCTAGCATTGATGCAAGCAAATTTGAAATTGCTGATGCTACTCAGTTCATTTCCGACTTGGAGTCGAAGCTTGCAGCACTGAACGACTCATCTGCAACGTCAGACGCCTTCGGCAGAATCACGTTTCAGTACTGTCCGGCTTGTTACTCCGCAGTTGAGGCCGAGCATCCGGCACATGCTTGCCATCTCTGTAAGAACCCCTTCGATAGCGAGCGGGCGCGCTCGCGGATCGTTTCGCTAGTCAACGATACATCAAGGCAACTAAGGCAATCACGCTCTCTGCAAAAGGAACGATCGGAAGAACGCGTGAGACTTGACGCGAGGTTGGCTGACCTGACGTCGCGTTGGAACGCCGCTTCTGACAAGCTTACGCGCTCTGCGCTAACTCCATCGTCTGAAGCGCGGCAGAGCCTAAGAGTTCTACAGCGGGCCGCTGGTTATGTAGATCGACAGTTGGAAGATCTCAGGAGCAAAGAGCAGCTATCGGCATCTCTCGAAAAGCTAATCGCGCGAAAGGCTGAGCTCAATGCTGAAATGAGCCAGCTTTCGGATCGAAATGCAGCGATCAAACTCGCGCTCAGTCGACGACTCAATGTTGCGTATGCCGCGGTGGAAAAGGAAATTCTTGCCCTGTTGCACGGGGACCTGCCTCGCGAGCAGGCATTCATTCAAGCTACAACTGTTCAGTTTGATTTCGCAGCCAATAAACTCGGGGTGAATAATGAGTCGTATTTCTCCGCGAGCTCGCGCGTAATTCTAAGGAATAGCTTTTTCGTTGGGCTCTTTGCGGCGGCTACAAAAGACACGTCTTTCCGGCACCTACGGCTTTGTATGCTTGACTCTATCGAGGACAAAGGGATGCAGCCTGATAGAAGTCACAACTTCCAGCGAATGCTTGTCGCGGTGTCTCAAGCTGCGCTTTGTGAGCATCAAGTGATTTTCGCGACATCGATGATCGCTCCAGAGCTTAACATTCCCAATCTAACTGTCGGGCATTCCTCTACCCTCAAACAGCCTACTTTAAACATCAAAACGTCCAGTCAACCATCCTTGTGAAGCTACTGATAGACGATTGGCGCACGAAAGAAGCGTGGCCTGCGAGGGACCCTGAGCGTTAACCCCGCCCACCCGCCTACGGCGCCACCAACTCCACCCGTCTATTCATCGCCCGTCCGGCCTCGCTCGCGTTCGACCCCACCGGCGACAGATGCGCCACGCCCGCGGTGCGCAGCCGTGGCGCGCCGATGTGATAGGTCTTCACCAGTTCTTCGGCGATCGCCTCGGCGCGGCGGCGCGAGAGGTCGAGGTTGTAGGTGTAGGGGCCCTGGCTGTCGGTGTGGCCGACGATGAAGACGCTGAGCGCGACCTGCGAGGCCAGGAGCTTTGCGATCTGTTCGAGGGTGGGGCGGCTCTCGGGCCGGATGATCGCCTTGTCGGTGTCGAAGTAGATGCCGTAGAGCGCGACGCGGCCGGTTTCGCGCAGGCCCTTCTCCATGACGGTTGCATCCACCATCTTGTTCTCGATCGCGCCGAGTTCGGCGATCGTGAGCTGCGCGTAGATATCGCGGTTGTTCTCGCTGACGATGACGCTGGCATAGGTCTCGCGTCCGTTCTCGCGCTTGTGCGCCGCATGGTAGCGATAGTTGAAGCCGTCCACCCACATCTGCGGGATCGGCAGCGCCTCGATCGCCTCGGTGAAGGGAATGCCGCCGCAGGCGTCGGTGTCGCAGCTCAGCAGCGTCTCGAATCCGGCTTTTGTTAGCTGCGTCTCGAAATTCCGCGAGACTTCCACGATCGACGGGCCGGGAGCAGAGCGATAGGCGATGCGGGTGATGCGGCCTTCGAGGCGCGGCGTATCCGATGGCTTGCCGTCCTTGAAGACCGCTGCCTGCATGCGCGCGACATCGAAATTCTTCACCTGGTGTCCCGATATCACGCTGCCGGCGAAACGGCCGATGCCGGGGAAATCCTTCGAGCCCGCGACATCGCGGGTCTGCGCCAGGGCCGCGGCCGGCGCGAGCGACAAGGTGAGCAGAACGAGGAGCGGCTTGATGATCTCGTGGGGAAGGGCCATCCGGAAAATCTCTGCATTTTTGGGAAAGATACCGGCCAGGCGGCCCTGCCGCAACGCTCGAAGCGCGGCGGCAGACGTGCTAGAAGCAGGCCTGATATTCCGGCGCCCACACCAAAGATGGTTTCCCATGTACTTCTTTCGCCATGCCTTTGCCTTCTGCTCCCTTGTTCTGGCCGTTTTTCTTGCCGTTTTCCTGGCATCCTTCTCGCAAGCCAATGCCGCGCAATGCGGCAACTCCGCCGCCGGCTTCGAGGCCTGGAAGCAGTCGTTCGCCGGCGAGGCCCGCGCCAAGGGCATCAGCGCCGCGACCGTCCAGGCCATGATGGCGACGAATTACGCGCAGGCGACCATCAACGCCGATCGCGGCCAGCGCAGCTTTCAGCTGACGCTCGATCAATTCCTCGCCAAGCGCGGCGCCAACGCGATCGTCGCCAAGGGGCGTCAATTGAAGAATTCGCAGGCCGCGCTGTTTTCTTCCATTCAGCAGCGTTACGGCGTGCCGCCGGGACCGCTGCTCGCGATCTGGGGCATGGAGACCGGTTTTGGCGCCGTGCGCGGCAACCAGAACATGCTCTCTTCGATCACGACACTGGCCTATGACTGCCGGCGCACCGCCTACTTCACCGAGCACCTTTACGCGGCGCTGCAATTGATCGATCGCGGCGTGCTGTCGCCGAACCAGCGCGGCTCCATGCACGGCGAAGTCGGCCAGACCCAGTTCATGCCAAAAGCCATTTTGGCCTACGGCACCGGCAATCTCGAGAACTCCGCCAACGCGCTGACCTCGGCGGCGAATTTCCTCAAAGCCCATGGCTGGCGCGCCGGCGCCGGCTACCAGCCAGGCGAACCCAACTTCGCCGCCATCCAGGCCTGGAACGCCGCGGGGGTCTATCAGAAGGCGATTGCGCTGATGGGCCGGCAGATCGACGGGGGGAGTGAGTAGGGGTGGTGTAGTGTGAACCACAAATAAAGCTGTCGTCCCGGGCTTGACCCGGGACCCATAGCCACCGGCGGTAATTGGTTTGCACGCTGATCGTTATCTTCCTTTGCCGACAACGGGGGCCGCGGCGTATGGGTCCCGGCTCAAGGCCGGGACGACGAAAATTAGCTCCGCACCCTCATCTCATGGCATGATCGGCACAACCTCGACGCTACAAGGGATTCGCATGCGCAAGTTTTGTCTGGCCGTTTTGTTCGGCGCCGTCATTGCCGCCGGCCCCGCTTACGCCGCCCGCTGCGGCGGCGATTTCAACACCTTCGTGGCGGCGATATCGCAGGAGGCCGCCGCCGCCGGTGTTTCGCAGGGCGTGATTTCGCAGGCGCTGTCGGGCGTGACGCAGGATCCGGCGGTGCTGGCCTTCGACCGCCGCCAGCGCGGCACCTTCAACAAGACGTTCGAGCAATATGTCTCGACCCGCGTCGGGCCCGGGCGGATCAAGATGGGACGGCAGATGCTGCTGAAGCACGCCTCGCTGCTGTCGCGGATCGAGAAGCAATACGGCGTGCCGCCGGAGATCATCGTCGCGATCTGGGGACTGGAATCCGATTTCGGCAAGGGCGACGTCGGCAAGATGCCGGTCGTCCGCACGCTCGCCACCATGGCGCATGATTGCCGCCGCACCGAACTGTTCCAGGGTGAACTGATCGCCGCGCTGAAAATCGTGCAACGCGGCGACCTGCCGCTGCGCGATATGGTCGGCGCCTTCGCCGGTGAAATCGGCCAGACGCAATTTTTGCCGTCGTCCTACATCAAATACGGCGTCGATTTCGACGGCAACGGCCACGTCGATCTGCGCCACAGCGTCCCCGACGTGCTCGCCTCGACCGCCAATCTGCTGCACGTCTCCGGCTTCAAGCCCGGCGCGCCCTACAGCGAAGGCACGCCGAACTTCGAGGCGATGCGCGAATGGAACAGAGCCACGATCTATCGCAAGACGATCGGGTTTTTTGCGGATCAGTTGGCGGGCCGGTGAGTCCATCGGCAATCGCAACTGCGTAGGGTGGGTTAGCCGAAGCCGTAACCCACCATCTTCGCCCACCACGCGGCGGGTTACGCTGCGCTAACCCACCCTACGATCCTCTCTCTCCCCGTCATTGCGAGCGCAGCGAAGCAATCCATGGTGCGCCAAGCTGAGGAATGGATTGCTTCGCTCCGCTCGCAATGACTGCGGGGTGCGACAAATCAACCCGACGGGCAAATCACTTCTGCTTTGCAGAATTCATGTCAAGTCCTAAATTTCCGAAAATCGAAAATATTTTTCTTCCCTCCGACCCCAAATCACCTGCACATCAATAGCCATCCCGTCCCATTCAGAGGGGCGTCGGCCGTCGTCATGACGAGGGGCGGGGATGCGGTGGACGTTGAGGTTGCGATTGACGGTCGCGGCTGAAGCGTACGGCGAAAGCGTGTGGTCCTGACGCCCGTAACGGCGTCAAGTCTTTCGGGAGCCAACGCTTCCGAGGGGCGACGGTGGCAATAGAGGCCGTCTCACCGGGGAGAGCGCGTTATAAGCCGTAAAGCCACTGCGCAGGGAATGTCGGATGTTCTCCGCTGCCCTGTATGCTCGTGTGCAGCATTCTTATGCACAATCGCACGCGAGACCGCGGGTGCAGCGCGCATCCGGCATTCCCTGCGCCCTCTGGATTTTGAGAGGGCGGAACGAATTTGAAAACCTCGGTCGCTGTGCGACGCGAGAACGCGAAACTATATCCACGTCGTCCCGGCGAAGGCCGGGAC
>NZ_JAFCME010000016.1 GCF_018130065.1 Bradyrhizobium sp. AUGA SZCCT0158
GAGTCAACCAAGAACTCGTCTCCGGGGAGATCACGGCATAAGCCGTAAAGCCATTGCGCAGGGAAGGCCGGGTGTTCACCGCTGCCCTGTATGCTCGTGTGCATTTTGTTTTGTGCAAACCGCACGCGAGACCGCGGGTGCAGCGCGCACCCGGTCTTCCCTGCGCCCTCATATTTCGAGGGCAAGGATTTCTGGCAAAGCTCGGGCGCAATGCGTCGCGAGATCGCGAAACTGCGTTTGGATGAAGGTGCAACCCACAAACACCGCCGTGGTCCCGGCCTTGAGCTCAGATGCGCAATATGGTGGTGGCTGCCCGCGCATGACGACGACAGGATCGAGTGGAGGCGCACTATCCTCCGTCCGACCCGTTGGCTCGCAATGACGCGAAGGAAACGCGGTGCCCAAATCCGCACGGTTCCTATGCCGCAATGCGGGAACCATGATACCGCGCGGACGTTGTGGTCCCATGGCGGACATCATGTCTGCCTTAATTCGGGCCAAAGAAGCTTGGGGCTGGGGCGTTCCGGGTGTTTTTTTCATTGGTTCAATTCCCATGGGTGTGCAGCTGACAGGGAAACGTTCGGCAGCGAATGATTCCGCCTCCGCAGCCGTGCGGCAGGACAATGATCGCGTCATCGAAACTTCGATTCCGGCGCGGCTCGATGATTTGCGCTGGAGCGGATTTCATACCCGCGTCGTGCTGGCGCTCGGGATCACCTGGATTCTGGATGGGCTGGAAGTCACGCTCGCCGGCGCCTTGTCCGGTGCGTTGAAGGAAAGCCCGACGCTTCGGTTCTCGAATTTCGATGTCGGATTGGCCAATAGCGCCTATCTCGCCGGCGCCGTACTCGGTGCGCTTGGTTTCGGCTGGCTGACTGACCGGATCGGCCGCAAGAAACTGTTCTTCATCACGCTCGCGGTCTATCTCACGGCGACCGCGGCAACCGCGTTCTCATGGAGCGTGGGAAGTTATGCGCTCTTTAGATTCCTGACCGGTGCGGGTATCGGCGGCGAGTACACCGCAATCAACTCGACGATCCAGGAACTGGTGCCGGCGCGCTATCGCGGCTGGACCGATCTCGTCATCAACGGCAGCTTCTGGCTCGGGGCGGCGCTCGGCGCGGTCTGCGCGATCGTGCTGCTCGATCCGGCGTGGTTCGGCCCTGATATGGGTTGGCGGCTCGCCTATATGACCGGCGCTGTCCTTGGCCTCGTCGTGTTCGTGATGCGGATGTGGATTCCGGAAAGCCCGCGCTGGCTGATGATCCATGGCCGTCCCGATGAGGCACACGCGATCGTGGACGCAATCGAGAAGTCGGCGGGGCACGTGCGGGATGAGACGAAGGGCGTCCTGCCGAAGGTCAGATTGCGGATGCGCAGCCACACGCCGCTGCGCGAAGTCGCGCACACGCTGCTGACGGTCTATCGCCAGCGTTCGCTGGTTGGTCTCGTGCTGATGGCGGCGCAGGCGTTCTTCTACAACGCGATCTTCTTCACCTTCGCGCTGATCCTGACCGACTTCTTCAACATCCCGGCCAATCACGTTGGCTGGTACATTCTCCCGTTCGCGGCGGGTAACTTTCTCGGCCCGCTGCTGCTGGGCCGGCTGTTCGACACGGTGGGCCGCCGCAAGATGATCACGCTGACCTATGGCGTGTCGGGCGTACTGCTGGCGCTGTCGGGCTATCTGTTCTCGATCGGAGCCCTGACCGCGCAGACGCAGACGATCGCCTGGATGGTGATCTTCTTCTTTGCCTCGCCCGCGGCGAGTGCGGCGTATCTCACCGTCAGCGAGACGTTCCCGCTGGAGGTGCGCGCGCTGGCGATCGCGCTGTTTTATGCGATCGGCACCGGAATTGGCGGCGTAATTGGGCCCGCTTTGTTTGGTGTGTTGATCGATACGGGGTCGCGCACCAGTGTTTTCGCCGGCTACCTTTTGGGGTCGGCGCTGATGATCGTTGCGGCAGCCGTGGCGTGGCGCTACGCCGTCGCCGCCGAGCGCAAGTCGCTCGAAACTGTCGCACGACCGCTAGCCTTTGTGGAGTAAGATGAGATGAACGAGGATCTGTTGGAAATGCCATTGGAAGATGAGATCGTTGGCGAGGAGGAAGGTGCGCCGGAAACCGTTCCGGTGCCGCGCTCGCTGGTGCCGCACTTAAGCGAAACCGCTATCCTGCTCGACATCGACGGCACGCTGCTCGAGTTGATGCCGACGCCGCGCGAGGTCTGGGTCCCGCCGGGGCTGTCGAAGACGCTTAACCGGCTGCTGGCCCGCACCAACGGCGCGCTGGCGCTCGTCAGCGGCCGCTCGCTCAACGATATCGACCTGATCTTCGCGCCGGAGCAATTCCCGGCCGTCGGCGGCCATGGCGCGGAAATGCGCATCGATCCCGACAACGAATCGGTCGACGCCCATGCGCCGCCGTTGGACAGGGAATTGAAGCGCCGGCTTGCGGCGATCGCCAAGCTCAGCCCGGGAATCTTGCTCGAGGACAAGGGTTATTCACTGGCGCTGCATTATCGCCTGGCGCCGCATGCGGAGAAGGCGATCTATGCCGCGGTGTCGCTGATCAGGGCCGATTTGCCGAACGCGCCGATCGAAGTGCTGCCGGGCAAATGCGTCTGCGAGATCAAGCATTCCGGTTTCACCAAGGCGACCGGCGTGCGCGAGCTGATGACGCGTGAACCGTTCAAGGGCCGACGTCCGCTCTTCATCGGCGACGACGTCACCGACGAAACCGTGTTTGGCATTATGCCTGATTACGATGGTCTCGCATTCTCGGTCGGCCGCCGCGCGAAAGGCGTGCAGGGACATTTCGATTCGCCGAGTGATGTGAGGGAGTTTCTTGCGCATCTGCTCGATGACGAAAGAGACGCGGCGCGGCCATGATCGGCGCACGATTTTTACAAATCGCGCCGGTTTTAGAACACAGTTCCCTGACGCATCACCACCATCTCGCGGAAAATTTTCTTTTTCGTGAGTTCAGGTGAGTTCCGTCCGAGCCAGCCCGAATTTGGTTTCAATTCGTTGAAACGTTGGCCAGGAACCATATTGATGAATGGTTGTTAATTCGCGGGTGCAGCAACAGGAGGGGACCTGTGAACCTCGTCGTCGTCTCGAACCGCGTTGCGCGCGGAAAACCCAATGAACCCATGACCGGAGGCCTCGCGGCGGCTTTATTGCCCGTTGTCGAGAAATCCGGGGCGATTTGGGTAGGTTCCAGCGGTCGCGTCCGTGACGGGAACCAGAAGGAACCTTTCGCCGAAATTGAAGCATTGGGCGCGGGCGCGCTTGCCATGCTCGATCTGCCGGCGGCGCATTACGGGGGCTATTACGAAGGCTTTGCGAATTCGGCGCTGTGGCCGGCGCTGCATTCCCGCGCCGATCTGATTCGCGCCTCCCAGGAGGATTACGTCAGCTATCGCGAAGTGAACGCCTTCATGGCGCGCGCGTTGCTGCGCTTCAAAAAGCCGGACTCCGCATTCTGGGTTCAGGACTATCATTTTCTCGCGCTCGGCGCCGAGCTGCGTGATCTCGGCGTGACACAGCCGATCGGATTCTTCCTGCATACGCCGTGGCCGACGCGCTCGGTGATCTCAGGCGTGCCGCATCATCGCGATCTGATCGAGGCGATGCTGGCCTATGATCTGATCGGCTTCCAGACCGAGGAGGATTGCGAGAATTTCCTGGCTTACGCGCAGTCAGATCTCGGGCTCGCCGTGCGTGACGGCGTTGTCGTCTCGCGCTATGGCCGGATGCGCGCCGCGGTATTTCCGATCGGCATCGATCCGCAGAAATTCGCCCAGCAGGCCGCCAAGGCGATGACGCATCCCGACGTGTCGCGGCTGCGGCGCAGCCTGAATGGCGAGAAGCTCGCGATCGGCGTCGACCGGCTGGATTATTCCAAGGGGCTGATCAACCGCATCAAGGCGTTCGACCGGATGTGGACGCTGCATCCTCAGCTGTTGCGCACCGTTTCGCTGCTGCAGATCGCCACCCCGTCGCGCGGCGCGATCGAAGCCTATGGCAATCTGCAGAGCGATGTCGCCAAGCTCGTCAGCGACGTCAACGGCGTCCACGGCGAAGTCGACTGGACGCCGATCCGCTATCTCAACAAGGGCTTCGGCCAGGCTGTGCTCGCGGGGCTTTACCGCACCGCGCAGGTCGGCGTGGTGACGCCGCTGCAGGACGGCATGAATCTGGTCGCCAAGGAATATGTCGCCGCCCAGAATCCCGCCGACCCCGGCGTGCTGGTGCTGTCGAAATTCGCCGGCGCCGCCAACCAACTCGACACCGCCTTGCTGGTGAACCCGCACGATATCGACGGCATGGCCCGCACCATCTCAACGGCGCTCTCGATGCCGGTGACCGAGCGGCGGATGCGCTGGGAGGCGATGATGGAGAAGCTGCGCGGCGGCACGATCCAGCAATGGTTTGCCGATTTCATCGACGCGCTGCAGGAAAGCCAGCTCGATAGAGGCCCTTTGGGACCCGTCTTGGCTGATGCGCCGACCCGCTGGCCGCTACGCTCCATCAACAACGGCGCGCGGTATCATCATTAAAGCGTTTTCAAGCGAAGTGGCCGCCGGTTCGCGTCAAGAAACCGCGTCAAAAATCCAAAGCCTGCTCTCAATAGCAGTAGGAAACGCCATCCAGCACCGGGCAGCGTGCCCGGCGCGGATCGCTCGGATTCTCCATCGGCACCACGCCGTTGCCCTTGCCGACGAACACGCCTTTTCCGACGATGACGGACGATTTGTTGCCGATGATCACACTCGGATGCGGCGAGGCCAGGTTCGATCGCGTGCCGTCGGCCCAGATGATCGCTTCTCCCGAAAGGATGCCGCGCCTTCCGTCGTCGCAACTCACATCGACGCCCTGACGGGTGCAGGATTGCGCCATGGCGGGGGCCGCAGCGCCCGCGACCAGCGCCGCTATCAGGGTGGCGAATGAAAGCGCCCGCGTGATCATCATGCCGTTCTCCGCCCATGGTTGCCCCATGGTCGTCGGCGATAACCTGATTCCGGTTCAAGGCCCAGCGCCACGCGGTTGCCCCGGCTGACATCAGGGACAAATTATCCAATAAATTCAGACAATTGGGGAAATTTAAGCGCGCGTCCCCGCGGTCCCTTGCAAAATGTGTCCTGCCCCTTCAAGAGAGGGCCTCCGGAGAGATGGCCGAGTGGCTTAAGGCGCACGCTTGGAAAGCGTGTGTGCGGGAAACCGTACCGTGGGTTCGAATCCCACTCTCTCCGCCATCCGCCTTCAGGATTGCCTGTAAAGGGCGATAGACGGAAACGCCGCCGCGTTCCGAATACTGCCGGCTACCCGACAATGTCACGCCGCAATGGCCGGCGATACCGACGCGGTTGAAGATGCGCATGTGATCTCGTTCCACGAGATCTGCCGATTCTCCAGTCGTCCCGATCAACCCGATTGCCGTGAATGACCTACCTTGCACTGGAGAGTTTTGTCTTGCGCACGACTTCGAGAAATGCGCGAATGATCCGGCTGTTTTCGCGCTTCTGCAGAATCACGACATGCGCATAAGTGAAGATTTCCGTATCGCCGATTGGAATGAGACGAAGAGAACGGTCCGGAACGAACTCGGGTTCAGAGACATAGCTTATGCCCAACCCGCGAATGACGGCTTCGCGGATCGCCTCGCGGCTTCCGATCTCCATGACAATGCGCGGTTTGATCTTCGCCTTGGCGAGTGCCTGTTCGAACGCGCGTCGCGTCGTAGAGCCGGTCTCACGGATGATTAGCGGCTCACCTTCGAGTGCGGCGATCTTTACGTTCTTCCGCTTTGCCAGCGGATGATCTGTGCGCACAAAGACGCCAACCGGATGACGCCGATATGGAATGGTGAGAAGACGATCATCCTCGTCGATGTGTGCGAGCACCGCGATATCGCTCCTGTAGTCCAGGAGATCGGCGAGCACGTCGTGCGAGTTGCCGAGCTTCACGGCAAGCTCGATCCCCGGATAGGCGCGATTGAAGGCCGCAAGCATCTCGGTGACATGATATGGACCGACCGCGCCGACGGAAAGCCGACCGGTCTTGAGCTCGCGCGACTGCTCGAGGAATGCCGCCGCCTCTTCCTCTTCGGCAAACAGGCGTGACGTAATCGCCAATAGTTGCCGCCCCGTATCGGTCAACTCGCGCCGTCGCCCTTTCTTGATGAAGAGTTCGACACCGTACTCCTCCTCCAGCGCGCCGACCTGCGCTGTCAGCGTCGGCTGGGTGATGTGGACGGCATCCGATGCGGCGTTGAAGCCACCGGCGGTTGCCACTGCATGGAAGGAGCGGAGCTGGCTGTAACGCATAGAATAAACCTATCTATTTCTCCAAAAAAATCAATTTGTCGATGTATCAGCTTCCAGCGATGGTTCGGCATAACGAGCGCTCCTGAGAAGCGCGGAAGTGGCAGCGCTCCAGGCGCGATCAAGGGTGGAACGTCATGCGGTGGGCCTACTGGAATCCCGTAAAAGTTCGCTTCGGCGCCGGCACGTTCGATGAAGTTGAGGGCTTGATCGGCAAGCGACGCTATGCCCTCGTCACCTATAACCAGCCAATCTTCAATGACTTAGCGGCCCGCCTTGCAAAAGTCGCGGGTGAGCCGGTCGCCGTCATCGACAATATCGAGACCAACCCGGATTGCGCCGATCTGGTGAATTCCTGCCGAGTCTTCGGCGCTGCAACGCAAGCGCCCGAAGTCATCGTTGCCCTCGGTGGTGGCTCGATGATGGATGCTGCCAAGGTGCTGGCCGCCAGCAAGGGCGACTTCGAGAATGTCCGCCGCCATCTTACCGGCAAGGAGCCGCTCGACACCTCGGCGATCGTGCCGATCATTGCGGTACCGACCACTTCCGGAACCGGCAGCGAAGTCACCCATTGGGCAACCGTGTGGGATTCGGCCAACGGCAGCAAATATTCGCTCGCACATCCACTGCTCTATCCGGAAGCCGCCGTGTTGGACCCGCAACTCATTCTCGGGGCGCCGCGCGGGCTGACTCTGGCGACCGGCCTCGATTCCCTGTCACATGCGCTCGAGAGCATCTGGAACGTCAATGCCAACCCGGTCTCGGCGAGCTTCGCGGTCGAGGCTGCGCGCGAGATCATCGAAACGCTGCCGCGCCTGCTCGACAATCTCGGCGATATCGATCTGCGCACCCGTCAGGTGCGCGGCAGTCTGCTCGCCGGCTTCGCGTTCTCGCAGACCAAGACGGCTTTGGCGCACAACATCTCCTACGACATTACGCTGAAGACCGGATTGATCCACGGCATCGCCTGTTCGTTCTCGCTTCCGATCGTAATGGGGTGGGCAATAGGCAACAGCTCCGACTGCGATGCTGCACTGCGCCGGATTTTTGGCCCGGACCTCAGCGAAGGCATCCGAAAGCTGCGGTCTTTCCTCGAGGGCATGGGCGTCAAGACTGATCCAGCCGCGTATGGGGTCTCGCCCGCCGAGTGGACACGCCTGGTCGAGAAGGCGCTGGAAGGCGAGCGCGGCAGGAATTTCATAGGAAGGCAGACCGTCAAGGCAGCGTAGTGAAACAAAGCTAGAGGCGAATGCACCAATCATTAGATCACCGACAAGGTCACAAAGACCGGCGGCGTAAAGGGAGAAAGACATGACCATCACGCGTCGAAAAATGCTCGTCGGGTCCGTTGCGGCTGCCGGCGCTTTAGTCTCCATGCCGAATGTATTGCGTGCACAGGGTGTGATTCGCGTCGGCCTCATTCCGTCGGAAGATTCCCGCGCGATGCTGGCGTCGAGCCAGCAATTGCTCGATGCGCTCGAAAAGAATCTCGGCATGAAAGTGCAGGGCTTTGTCGCCGCCGACTACAACGGTGTCATCGAGGCGATGCGCTCGAACCACGTCGAAGTGGCCTACCTTGGGCCGTTCTCCTACGTGCTCGGCACAAGCGTTGCGAACATCGAAGCTTTCGCGACTGCCGAGACCTCGAAGTCCGGACGAACCTTCTATCACAGCCAGATCATCACGCGGAAGGATAGCGGTATCAAGGATATCAACGATCTGAAGGGCAAAACCTTCGCGTTCGTCGATCCGTCTTCGACATCGGGTCACCTTTTCCCCAAGGCCGGCCTGCTCAAGCTCGGTATCGACCCGGATAAATTCTTCGGCCGCGTTCTCTTCACCGGTTCGCATGATGCCAACGCGCTGGCGGTAGCCAACAAGCGCGTTGACGCGGCCACCATCGCCGACCGAATCTTGGATGCCGCCGTGCAGAAGAATCTCGTCAAGCGCGAGGACATCCACGTCGTCTGGAGTTCCGGCCCGATCCCGGAATCACCGACGGTGTGGCGCAAGAATCTGACGCCGGAGCTCAAGGCGAAGATCAAAACCGCGTTCCTGGACATCAGGGACATCACCTGGGCCGACCAGGGCAAGCTCAACCGCTTCGTCGAAACCAACGACGCGGCCTACGATGTAATTCGGGATACCGCAAAAGCGCTCAATCTCGATCTGAAGAAGATGAAATGAGCCCACTGCGCTAACACGCCGTAACCAACCCTCCGGCATAGGACTGCTCAGATGATCAAGATCGAAGGTTTGAAGAAATCATACGGCGGGAGGCCGGTGCTCCAGGGCATCGATCTCGAAGTAAAGTCCGGCGAATTCCTCGTGGTCTTGGGTCCGAGCGGCGCCGGAAAATCAACGATGCTCCGTTGCATCAACGGCCTCACGCCGCCGGACGCCGGCAAGATCGTCATCGACGGCGCGATCTTCGACTCCAAACGTGCGGCCGGCGGACGGTTGCGCCCGGTCGCGATGATCTTCCAGAACCACAACCTGGTGAAGCGACTCACCGTGCTCAAGAACATTCTGGTCGGCCGGATGGCCGGGATGTCGTCGATCCTCTCTGCACTTCAAATCTTCCCGACGAAGGACGTCGAGATCGCGATGGAATGTCTTCAGCGCGTCGAGCTGACCCACAAGGCGATGTCGCGTGCCGATCAGCTCTCCGGCGGAGAGCAGCAGCGCATCGGCATTGCCCGTGCACTGGCACAACGCCCGGCCGTCATTCTGTGCGACGAGCCGGTGGCGAGCCTCGACCCGAAAACCTCGCGTGTCGTGCTCGGCTATCTCAAGGCGATCTGCAAGGAGGAAGGCATCGCCGTCATCTGCAATCTGCACCAGGTCGACTACGCGGTCGAATTTGGCGAGCGCATCGTCGGTCTCTCCGGCGGCAAGGTGGTTTTCGACGATACGCCGGACCACCTCACCGTCGACGTCGTGCACCAGATCTATCCAGGGCTCGAAGATCCGGGGGTCGCCCGCGTGTTGCGGCCGAACGCAGGCCCACGCCTGGTGTCGAATTCGCTCGATCCCGTCGCCCTCGCGGCATCCGCCTGAGCAGGAGAATGACCATGTCCAGCTATCAACTCGTCCTTCGTCCGCCTCAGGGCCGCTTCGGCTGGTGGGGCACCGGCGTCCTCGGTCTGGTGATCCTTGGATTCCTCTACTGGGCGGCGGTCGGATCGCAGATCAACGCGACAAATCTGTGGAACGGCATCCCTTATATGTGGGACTTTATGGTCCGCATGATGCCGCCAAACCCGGGCTTCATTGAGAAGCTCTGGCGACCGGCGCTCGAAAGCTTGCAGGTTGCGATCTGGGGCACGTTGCTCGGCGTCGCGATCTCGCTGCCGATCAGCTTTTTCGCGGCCCGCAACCTCTCGCCGCATCCGGCGATTTATCACTTCACCCGCCAGGTGCTGAACTGTATGCGCGGCATCAACGAGATCATCCTGGCGCTGATCTTCGTCGCCGCCATCGGCCTCGGCCCGTTCGCCGGCGTGCTCGCCCTCGCCATCCACGGCGCCGGCATGCTCGGCAAGTTCTTTGCCGAAGCCATGGAAGACATCGACGAAGGACCGCTCGAGGCATTCCGCTCGGCTGGCGCCGGCCCGTTCAAGACCTTTTTCTTCGGCGTGCTGCCGCAAGTGCTGCCGGCCTGGCTCGGCACCATCTTTTACCGTCTCGAGACCAATGTGCGGCAATCCACCGTACTCGGCATGGTCGGCGCGGGCGGCATCGGCTTCGAACTCGTGTCCTCGATGAAGCTGTTCCAGTACCAGGACACGGCGACCTGCATCCTGGTCATCCTTGCGATGGTGTTGGTCACCGACCTCCTTTCCTCCCGCGTCCGCTCGATGATCCGATGACGCGACTCGGCCGTCCGAACATTGCCCGGCCCACTTTATGAACGTTCCCGGCATTGCCGAGAAAACGGTAACCCCTCAGCGCTCCACCGCGTGGCGCAACACTGGAAAGGATGAGCCATGCTCACACGTACTCCCGCTTCCGTGACGACGAATGGCCGCAGCTATCGCCTCCCCAATACCCCGACCGTCGTCATTTGCATCGACGGCTCCGAGCCAGGCTATATCGAGCGCGCTATCGAGAAGGGGCTTTGTCCCAATCTCGACCGGATACTTAAGACCGGCACGAACACGCAGGCGCTGTCGGTGATCCCGAGTTTCACCAACCCGAACAACCTGTCGATCATCACCGGCCGGCCGCCGGCCGTGCACGGCATCGCAGGCAACTTCTTCTACGATCGCGAGGCAAAGCAGGAAGTGATGATGAACGACGCCCGCTTCCTGCGCGCACCCACGATCCTCGCCGACTTCCAGAAGGCCGGGAGCAAGGTCGCTATGGTGACCGCGAAGGACAAGTTGCGCACGCTGCTGGGCAAGGGTCTCGACTTTCAAAAGGGTACCGCTATCGCGTTCTCATCGGAGAAGGCCGACAAGGCCGACATGGCCGAAAACGGCATCGACAACGTGCTCGAATTCGTTGGCATGAAACTGCCGGAAGTTTACTCGGCCGATCTGTCGGAATTCGTCTTCGCGGCCGGCGTCAAACTGCTCAAAACCTTCCGGCCGGACGTGATGTATCTTTCGACCACGGACTACGTGCAGCACAAGGCGGCGCCAGGTTCGGCGATCGCCGACAGCTTCTACAAGATGTTCGACCGCTACGTCGGAGAGCTCGATGCGCTGGGCTGTGTGCTGGTGATGACCGCCGATCACGGCATGAACGACAAGCATCTGCCAAACGGCCAGCCGGACGTTATCTACCTGCAGGAGATCCTTGATGAGAAATTCGGTTCCGGGATGACCCGGGTGATTCTCCCGATCACGGACCCATATGTCGCGCATCATGGCGCGCTCGGCTCATTCGCGACTGTCTACGTCGATGCTGACAAGCGGCAAGCCGTGCTCGATCACATCAAGACGATCGCGGGCGTCGAAGTTGCGATCCCGGCGGAGGAGGCTTGCAAGCGGTTCGAGCTTCCGGCCGACCGCATTGGCGACGTCGTCGTGCTTTCGTCGAAACACAAGGTGCTCGGCACCTCCGCCGCCAAGCACGATCTGTCGGGACTCACGGAACCGCTGCGTTCGCATGGCGGTCTCACGGAGCAGACCGTGCCGATGATCGCCAATCGAAAGATCAAGATTCCCGCCGGGCGGACGCTGCGCAACTTCGACGTTTTCGACGTCGCCTTGAATCTCGTGTCCTGAGGACCGGTCCCATGAACGTGCCTTTTAGTTATGCGGCAAAGCGGGAGGCTATGCGCATTGCCGGCAAACACATCACGACCGATGACGTCGTTGAGGTCCGTAATCCCTACGACGGGTCGCTTGTCGGTACCGTGCCGGCAGCGCGCCCCGAACACGTGCGCGAAGCGTTTGCCAGGGCGAAAGCATTCAAACCGAAACTATCGCGTTTCGAGCGTCAGCAGATTCTGCAGAAAACCGCTGAACTGCTGCGGGGGCGGCGCGCATCCTTCGCGCGTATCATCTCCGCGGAGTCCGGCCTGTGCTGGAAGGACGCGATTTATGAGTCGACGCGCGCCTACGACGTCTGGTCGTTCGCCGCGCAACTCGCCGTCAAGGACGATGGCGAGTCCTATGCCTGCGACATCTCGCCGAACGGCAAGGCGCGCCGCATCCATACGCTGCGAACGCCGTTGCTGGGCGTCATCTCGGCGATCACACCATTCAATCATCCGCTCAACATGGTGAGCCACAAGCTAGCGCCTGCGATCGCAACCAACAACCGGATCGTTCTCAAGCCGACCGAGCTGACTCCGCTGACCGCGCTTGCACTCGCGGACGTGCTCTATGAGGCGGGACTGCCGCCCGAAATGCTCTCTGTGGTCACGGGCAATCCATCCACGATGGGTGATGCGATGATCACTGATCCGGACGCAGACCTGGTTACCTTCACCGGCTCCGTACGCGTCGGCAAGCACATCGCCCGCACAGCAGGCTACAAGCGTATAGTGCTCGAACTCGGCGGCAATGATCCGCTGATCGTCATGGAAGACGCTGACCTCGACAAGGCGGCCGAACTCGCCGTGCAGGGTGCGACGAAGAATTCGGGCCAGCGATGCACGGCGGTGAAGCGCATTCTCGTCGTCGAGAAGGTTGCCGATGAATTCTCGAAATGCGTGCTCGAAAAGGCCAGGAAGCTGAAATGCGGCAACCCGGCCGATCCGGAAACCGACGTCGGCACGGTCATCAATGAGCGATCCGCAGTGCTGTTCGAAAGCCGTGTCAACGACGCGGTGACGAAAGGTGCCGAGCTGCTTCACGGCAATGATCGCCAGGGTGCGCTCTATTCCCCGACTGTCGTCGACCGCGTGCCGTACGATTGCGAACTGGTGCACGAGGAGACGTTCGGTCCGGTGATTCCGATCATCCGTTGTCCGAACGACATCGCAGAGGTGATCCGCATTTCCAATTCGACCGCCTACGGGCTGTCCTCCGGCGTTTGCACCAACCGCTTCGATTACATTACGCGCTTCATCAATGAGCTCGAGGTCGGCACGGTGAACGTTTGGGAGGTGCCGGGCTATCGCACCGAGATGTCGCCGTTTGGCGGCATCAAAGACTCTGGGCAGGGCTACAAGGAGGGAGTTGTGGAAGCCATGAAAGGCTTCACCAACGTGCGGACGTATTCGATGCCCTGGCAGGGCTGACGATCAATCGGAGCCGACCATGACGTCGTATACGCGCCGCGATGCGCTTGCCGGAGCCATCGGCATTGCCTTGTCGACCTCCCTTGCAGCCGGTCCGGTTCACGCGTCCTCAGGCAGCAGCATCTTCAAACTGGGGATCGCATCTGGAGATCCATGGCCCGATGGCGTCGTGCTGTGGACGCGGCTGGTTCGTGACGTTCTGGCTCCCGACGGAGGTATGGGTGATGCTCCCGTCGAGGTTACCTGGGAAGTGGCGCGCGACGAACGTTTGCAGGATGTCGTGCGGGCCGGCGTCACCCTGGCGATGCCGGAAGTCGCGCATTCGGTGCATATCGAGGTCGGCGGCCTCGAGCCCGGGCGCTCCTATTGGTACCGCTTTCGGGCCGAGAAGACCGAGAGTCCAATCGGTAGAACTCGCACCGCGCCTGCGCCGGGACAGCAGGTGTCGCGTCTGCGGTTCGCTGCGGCCGCATGCCAGCATTGGATGTACGGGAACTGGGCCGCCTATCAACCGATGGCCGATGAAGACCTCGACTTCGTGTTGCACCTCGGAGACTACATCTACGAGGCTCCGTCATCTAGCCCTGCCGCCGTCAAGCAGAAGGTCCGCGACGTTCCCTTCGACGTTCCAAAGACGCTGGCCGACTATCGGCGGATGCATTCATGGTACAAGACCGATCCGGCGATCCAAATGGCGCACGCTGCCTTTCCCTGGATTGCCATCTGGGATGATCACGACGTCGAGAACGACTATGCGGGAAGCCACGCTCCCGGTCGGCCGTCGACGGCGGCGTTCCTGCGGCAGCGGGCTGCGGCCTACCAGGCCTATTGGGAGCACATGCCACTGAGGGACGCACAGCGCCCGTTGGGACCGGACGCAATCCTCTATCGGCGCTTGGCGTTCGGCGACTTGATCGACCTCATCATGCTGGACGAACGCCAGTATCGCTCGCCGCTCCCTTGCCCACCACCAGCACCGGCGCTTGATCGCAGCCGCCTGGTTTCTGCTTCGGAATGCGCAGACGCATTCAACCCCGAGCGAACGATGCTCGGACTGAATCAGGAGAGCTGGCTTGCGAGCTGCCTTGCCGAGCCGGCTCGCGGACGTTGGCTGCTTCTCGGACAGCAACTCATGTTCTCGCCATTCGAGCGAAAGCTGAAATCCGGCACCGGCTTCTCCACCGACGGCTGGGATGGCTACGCGGCAGCCCATCAGCGCGTCATCGATCTGATCGCCGCACGTCCGCGCCGCGACACCATCGTTCTCGGAGGCGATATTCACGGATTCGTCGCCTCGAATGTTCCATCCCGGCGACAGGATATTCGCTCGGATACTGTCGCAGCCCACATCGTCTGCGGCGCCATCAGCTCCCGCCTGGGCGATCACAGTGGCTATATGGCGTCGCTTCCGGACAATCCGCATATCCAGTTCGTCGATGCTAAACGTCACGGTTACACGCGTTGTACCTTTACGCGAGACCAAGCCTTGTTCGAGTTTCGTGCTGTCGATGACGTGCGCGACCCAATGTCTGGTCTCGACACGTTGGCCACCTTCGAGACCAAATGGGGCGTAGCCGGTTTGCGGCGCATTTGAGAGAGGCCCACTTGCCCGAGTTCGCCCAGGGTCGGGCCGGAACCCGGATGAGCCACCGTCAGTTCCCGCGACTGGACGGTGATCTCCGTCACCCGCCTTCGCTTGCGCTTCGGCGCGGCATGCCCGCGATGAGCGCAAGCGACGGCGGGCTGGTTAGAGCTTCCTCGATGCATCGGTAATGCCGGGGAACCAACACCGGAGCATTTGCCTTATTGGTGGATGAAGGCATCGAAATCTGCCACGACCGACATCATCGCCGGCCTTGCGCTCGCCATCGCGCTGGGCGCGACCGGCTATTACGGCTATTTGGCTTGGCTGCTGGTGTCGCCGGATTGAGCGCATCTACGCCTTGCCGATCTTGCGCGGTGCAAGCATCAACAGCCCCGCCGCGACAAATGCCAGTACCGCTGCCAGCTGAAACGTCTGCTGGAAGGCTTCAAAGAAGCCATGCGCCGCTTGCAGGATTTCGAACACCAGAAAGAAAACCGATGCCGCGGTCACCGTGCCCAGCGTTCTCGTGAGCAGCGCAAGGCTGCCCGCGACGCCGCGCTCCGTCAGCGGAAGTGTTGCAGTCACGATGTCCGAATAGGCGAGCTGGAACAGGCCGAGGCCGATACCCTGCACGATCAGCCCTGTCACCCGCAGCGCTGTCGGGGTCTGCTCGGTCCACGCGCCCAGCAGCAGAAGCCCGGCGCCAATGATGGCGGCACCTGCGATGGCCAGCCGCTCCGATGAGATCAGCCGTCCGGTGAGGCGACCGGCGATCGGCGCTGCCAGCGCCGCGCCGGCCGCGCCGGCGGCCAGGATGGCGCCGCCCTCTGTCAGCGTGTAGCCGGGCATTCGCGCCAGATAATAGGGCACCAGCAGCCAAACCGAAAAGGCTGCGAGATTGGCCAGCACGCTGACAAAGTTGAGCAGCGCAAAGCCCGGCCGTTTGAGAACGTCCATTGCGATGATCGGTCGCGCCGTGCGGGATTGGCGGAAGGCAAAGCCTGCAAACGCCACGACGGACAGCAATCCGAGCCAGACGGCGGAGAGCTCGCGGATTCGATTGATCGCCATCAGCATGGTCACCAGGCCCAGCGCCAATGCGATGCCGCTTGGAATGTCAAAGCGTTCGCTTGTCAGGCGTGGCGGGGCCGCTGGCAGGCCGCGGAGCAGCAGCAGTGCCGCGATCGCGACGGGAATTCGGAACCAGAACACCGCCGGCCAATCCCAGATCGCCGTCAAAGCGCCCCCGAGCAGCGGACCGAGCATCCAGCCCAATGCCATCATCATTGTATAGGTGCCGAGCGCCCGGCTGCGTCGCTCTTCGCCGTAGAGTGATGTCACCAGCGCTACGCCGCAGCTCATCACCAGTGCCGCGCCGATCCCCTGCAGGCAGCGAAACACCAGCATCGCGCCGTAGCTGGGCGCACAGCTGACCAGTAGCAACGCCACCGCACTGCAGATCAGGCCGGCCCGGTAGACGACCGCGTGACCGATGGTGTCGCCGATGCGTCCGAGCGCCAACAGCAGGCTGGCGTAGGTCAAGACGTAGCAGATCACCACCCACTGGATGTCGCCGATCGAAAGTTCGAAGCCGCGGGTGATGGCAGGGAAGGCGATATTGACTGACGTGTCGAGCTGCGCCGTCGCCGTGCCCAGCCCGATCATCGCAATCTGCCACGCCTTGGAGTGGAGAAGGCCGACAGATGCTTTGGGAGGATTCGGTTCGGTTGCTGAAGGCACGTTGTGTTACGCCGGTGCGAAGCTGATCGCACCATTAGCATCGACATCGCGCGTCAATCTGTCGATCGAAGCCAACATGTTCAGATGCGCAAGCGACTCGCCAAAAGCCTGGCGCGGATTGGCGTACAGCACCCGCGGAAACACTTCCTGCGCGATCGCGAACGCAGTCGTCTTGCCTGACACGACGGATGCCACGTCGTCGAGCCGCGCCCGATGATGCTCGCGCAGCTGGGCGAGCCGGGCATGCAGTCCGCGAAACGGCAGGCCGTGCGACGGCAGCACCAGGGTATCCGGCGCCAGCGCCTCGAGCCGCGTCAGCGCCTCCAGATACTCCTTCATCGGGTTGGCTTCCGGCTGCGCCGACGGCACGATCACCGACGGCGCCATGTGCGACAGGATCTGGTCGCCGGCGATCAGGATCTTGTCGCTCTCGCAATAGAACATCGCATGTTCGGGCGAATGTCCGCCCGCCGTGATCGTCCGCCACTCGCGCTGCCCCATGGCGATCACATCGCCGTCCCGGATGCGAATGAATTCGCGCGGCGGTCGCAGGCCAAGATATTTGGATGGGCGCTGCGCCTGGATGATCCCGGTGGCGTCCTCGTCGGAGGCGCCGCTCCGCTTCATGAAGCCGGCAAAATGCTCGTCCGGACCGTCTTCGCGCTCATGCCACATCTTCCAGCCGCTGAGCCATTCGGCAAGCGGCATGCGCACCGTGCATTTCATTTCCTTCACCAGATATCCGGCGAGGCCGAAATGATCGAGATGGGCGTGCGTGAAGGTGAGGTTCTGCAACGGGCGGGCGCGCAACAGCCCGCGCCAGAGCTTGTCCCAGATTTCAAACGTGTCGTCGGTGTTCAGCCCGCAATCGACCAGCGTCCATCCCGGACCGTTGTCGAGCAGCCAGCAATTGACGTGATTGGGAATCGTGGGCATCGGCAGCCGCACCCAGAACAATCCGGGCAGCACGTCGGTCAATTCGCCATAGGCCGGCGGGCGCTGGACCGTGAGTTTCAGATCGTCGGACATTCGTTTCCCCCGGACCGTCAGCTTACGCGATTTCATCGGACCATCAACGCCAAAGGGATTTTCATGCCTCCCATGCGGCTATGCGCAGCAAAATCTTCCACCCAGGCCTTGAATGGGGAACGTTTCTCCTAGAGAAGGTGACGAACCGTCGCGCAATCGGCGCTCCGAGGTCAGTTAGGCAAAAAACCAAAATGGATGCGCTGAACCCCCTATCAGGGCTCAAGCCGGAAGCTGATCCCGCGCCGGACCTCGATCGGCGGGCACGCCGCAATCTGCTGCTGCTGGCTTGTTGCCAGGCGGTCGGCCAGTCCTGCAACACCATGATGTTTGCGGCGACGGGGCTGTCCGTCATCACCTTCTATCACCATCCCGAGTTCGCCAACCTGCCGGTCACGATGCAGCACCTCGGCGTGATGATCTGGGTATTCCCGGCCGCGCTGCTGATGCAGCGGGTCGGCCGCAGCATCGGCTTTCGCGTCGGCTCGCTGTTCGGCATGGCCGGCGCCATCATCATGTGTACCGGACTATACACCGCCAACTTCATGGTGATGTGCGCCGGCGGTCTCATCCTCGGCTACGCCGTCGCCTGTCTGCAGATGTACCGGTTTGCCGCGGCGGAATTGGTGCCGATCCATTACCGCGCCAAGGCGATTTCGTGGGTTACGGCCGGCGGCGTCGCCGCTGCGGTGATCGGCCCCAGCCTCGTGCGCGTGACGCACGATCTGGTGATGCCGCTGTATCTTGCGACCTACGCCGCCATTCTGGGCCTGCATGTGATCGTCTTTGCGGTGATGTCCTTCATCACCTTCCCCTCGGTCGCGGCTTCGACGGCTGCCGAGGGGGCTGCCGTCTCTTCAGCGCCGCCGCGTCCGCTCTGGGTGATTGCCAGCCAGCCGCGCTTCATCGCCTCAGTCATCGCCGGCATGCTGGCGTTCGGCACGATGTCCTTCATCATGAGCGCTTCGCCGCTGGCCATCGTCGGCTGCGGGTTTCCGCACGCGGAAGCCCACTGGGTCATCTTCATGCATGTGCTTGGCATGTTCGTGCCGTCGTTCTTCACCGGCAATCTGATCAACCGGTTCGGCGCCACGACGGTCATGGCCTGGGGTGTCGCGCTGATGCTGGCCGGCGTTGCTGCCGCGCTCGCCGGGCTGAGCGAATGGAATTTCCGGATCGCGCTCACCGTCAACGGCGTCGGCTGGAATTTCCTGTTCGTCGCCGCCACCACTGTCGTGACGACATGCTACCGCCCGAGCGAGCGTGGCAAGACCCAGGCGCTCAACGATCTCCTGGTTTTCAGCACGACCGCGACGTCGAGCTTCATGGCGGGGTTTCTGCAGGATCGCTGGGGCTGGCATCCGCTCAACTGGTTTTCGGTGCTGCTGATGCTGGCCGCCGCCGCCGCCGTCCTATGGCTTCGCTACCAGCGCCCGACATTGAGCCCGGCACGCTAGGAATGCCCGCGTCGCATTGTATTTGATTTGCAGACGCACAATCAGCATGATCTGAACTCACGCGATACCGCCCGCTTTGCTGCAGTGCGATTTCGCGAACGCGTGCATGACCGCAAACATGCGGCATGACAAGAAAAACCATGGGAAGGACGCCGTCGTGATCAACCGGCTTTTTAGCAGCGCGCTTATCGGCCTTGGCCTCTTGCTTGCTGCGCTTGTGACGCAGGCCCAAGCGCAATCGTCTCCCAAGACCATAACGCTTGTCGTGCCCTATGCGGCGGGTGGCGGCACGGACACCGTGGCGCGTCTCATCGGCGAGCGGATGTCGGGCACGCTCGGCCAGACCGTCATCATCGAGAACGTGGTCGGAGGCGGCAGCACGCTGGCCAATGACCGTGTTGCCCGATCGGCACCTGACGGCTCCACCATCCTGATCAATCACGTCGCGCTGCTGGCGGCGCCCAGCCTGTTCATCAATCTGCGCTACGACACGGCAACCGCCTTCGAGCCGGTCGGCCTCGTCAACAACGCACCGATGGTGCTGATCGGCCGCAAGTCGATTCCCGGCGCGGGACCGAAGGATTATGTGGCCTGGATCAAGGCGCAGGGCGACAAGGCGAACTTCGCGCATGGTGGTATCGGCACCAACAGTCATTTGTGCGCCGTGATGATGGGCAATGTGCTCGGCTTCAAACCGACCGTCGTGGCGTATCGCGGATCGGCGCCGGCGATCGGCGATCTGCTCGCCGGGCAGATCGATCTGCTGTGGGACCAGGTGACCAATGCGTTGCCGCAGATTCAGGCCGGAACGCTGCACGGCATCGCCATTACGTCGCCAAAACGGCTTGAACAGTTGAAGGACGTGCCGACCACCGCCGAGCTCGGCATGCCCGAGGTCAGCTACACGATGTGGCATGGCCTCTACGTGGCCAAGGGCACGCCCAGGGAAACCGTCGGCGCGCTGAATTCGGCGCTCCGCAAGGCGCTGGCTGACCCGGTGCTGCTGGAGAAGCTGACGCAACTCGGCACCCTGCCATTTCCTGAGAACGAGTTGACGCCCGAGGCGCATGCGCGCCTGTTCGCCGCCGATCTGCCACGCGTGGCAAAGCTCGTTGAAAGCTCGGGCGTCAAGGCGAGCGAGGCGAAGTAGGGCGCTGCCGCCTTGCAGTTCAGTTTCCGGATTGACACGCGGGAGTTGAAAGAACAAAGTAAGAACTTGCGGGTTGGGCTCGGGCCGCACTTCGCGCGCCTGTCGCGGTGGCGTGACGCTGAAGATTCGCGTGGCGCTTGCGGTTTGATTTCAACGCCTCTTAAGATGAGCGCTCATTTGAGTAGGTCGAAATGAAGTTTGCAATCGGAGCGATCGTTGCAGCGTTTTGCCTGATTGCGACGCTTTCAACCTCGGATGCCCGCGGCCCTTACGGCACGATCAACGTCGGCAACTGGAAGGGCGGGGCCTATACCAACGACCAGAGCGGCGCGTTCACGCACTGCGCCGCGGGTGCCACCTATGGGAGCGGCATCCACTTTGTCGTCACGATAGACGACAAGGCGGCATGGGGTCTGGGATTCGCCCACGAGAACTGGACGCTTACCACCGGACAGGCATTTCCGATTGTCCTGACGTTTGATGGTCAGACGCCATTCAACGTTCACGGCATCCCGATCGGCGACAAACTGGTCCGTGTGCCGATGCCGCCCAACTCGGCGCTCATCACGCAATTCCGCAAGGCCAAGACGATGACCGCCTTCACGCAAGGGCAGCTTTTCCAGTTCAAGCTCGATCAGACCGCGCAATTGTTGCCCGCGCTGGCCAATTGCGTTGCCAGCATCAAGAAGAATGGGCTCGCGGGCGCCGGCGAGTTCGCGGTCGCTCCGAAGCAGGTGGCGGCGGCCGGGCCGGCGCAACCGAATTCCGCACAGCCAAAGGCCACCAGATCGGTCAACAAAACCGGTACGGGCTTCGTCGTCAGCAGTAGCGGACACGTGGTCACCAATCAACACGTGGTTGATGGCTGCAGTGGCGACATCCTCGGAAACTTGACCGGCGAGGCCCCGGTCAAGCTGCGGCTCGTTTCAAGCGATGAAACCAACGATCTCGCCTTGCTGCAGGCGCCGAGCGCCTTCAAGGAAGTGGCGACGATTCGGGGCAAGGCGATCCATTCGGGCGATAGCGTCGTCGCAATCGGCTATCCGTTCCACGGCCTGTTGTCCTCCGATTTCACGGTCACCACCGGGATTGTAAGTTCCCTGAGCGGCCTCATGAACGATACCCGCTTCCTGCAAATCAGTGCTGCGGTTCAGCCCGGCAACAGCGGCGGGCCGCTGCTGGACACCAGCGGCACGATCGCCGGAATGGTGGCAGCAAAACTCAATGCGTTGAAAGTTGCCAGGGCGACCGGCAACATCCCCGAGAATATCAATTTCGCGATCAAGACCGGCGCATTGCGGGACTTCCTGGACAACAGCGTCGTGCCCTACCAGACCGCCGTCGAGGCAAAGGCCGAGCTGAAGACGTCCGACATTGCGCGCAACGCAAGGGCGTTCACGCTGCTGATTTCCTGCACGGCGACCGAACAGAGCGCGAGTGCGAAAAAATCGAGCGAGTGATCCGCTCTCGCCAAAACGCCTTCTCAAAAATCCAGCGGCGCGTTGTCGACGACTTCCTTCATGACGAAGAAGGTTCGCGTCTGGCGCACGCCGGGCAGCGCGATCAGCTGCTCGCCATGGATGCGGTTGAAATCTTCCATGTCGCCGACGCGGATCTTGAGGAAATAATCGAAATCGCCGGCCACTAGATGGCAGTCGAGGACGAACTTCAGTTTCGCGATCGCGCGCTCGAACGAGGCAAAACTTTCGGGCGTGGAGCGGTCGAGCACGACGCCGACCATGACCAGCGCGCCCTTGCCGACCTTGCGCGGCGCCACCATGGCGCGGACCGTGCTGACAAACCCGTCGTCGAGCAGGCGCTGGGTGCGGCGGTGACAGGTCGCCGGGCTGACCCCGACCGCTTCGGCCAGCTCGGCATTGCTGAGCCGGCCGTTATTCTGCAGCAAACGCAACATCTTGAGGTCGACGCGGTCCAGTCGGGTCACGGAAGAATCTCTCATAAGGTGGTCAGCAGATGAACGAAAACTACCACCAATGATCAATCCAGCAACCAATCCATCAAAATCCGATGGTAACTTAGAGAGCACCTTTCCGTCGTCTGATGATCGGCGTTCCCGCAAGATCAGACATCAACGGGGATGACGCATGCTGGAAAAATTCGAACGCTATCCGCTGACATTCGGGCCGACCCATATCGAGAAGCTGGAGCGGCTGACGCAGCATCTCGGCGGCAAGGTCGAACTCTACGCCAAGCGCGAGGACTGCAATTCGGGCCTCGCCTTCGGTGGCAACAAGCTGCGCAAGCTCGAATATATCGTGCCCGACGCGATCGCTTCCAACGCCGATACGCTGGTTTCGATCGGCGGCGTGCAATCCAATCACACCCGCATGGTCGCCGCGGTCGCGGCCAAGATCGGCATGAAATGCCGTCTGGTGCAGGAAAGCTGGGTGCCGCATGAAGACGCCGTCTACGACCGCGTCGGCAACATCCTGCTCAGCCGCGTGATGGGCGCCGACGTCCAGCTGGTGGATGAAGGTTTTGACATCGGCATTCGGCAAAGCTGGGAAGAAGCGATCGCGGACGTGAAAGCCAAGGGCGGCAAGCCGTATGCGATCCCGGCCGGCGCGTCCGTGCACAAATATGGCGGGCTCGGCTATGTCGGCTTCGCCGAAGAGGTCCGCGCCCAGGAAAAGGAACTCGGCTTCGCCTTTGATTACATCGTGGTCTGCACCGTCACCGGCTCCACCCATGCCGGCATGCTGGTCGGGTTTGCCAAGGACGGCCGCGCGCGGAAGGTGATCGGCATCGATGCCTCGTTCACCGCTGCGCAGACCAAGGCCCAGGTGCTTGATATCGCCCGCAACACCGCTGCCTTGGTCGAGTTGGGCAAGGAGGTCGTCGCAGACGACGTCGTCCTGATCGAAGACTATGCCTACCCGGCCTATGGCGTTCCTTCGGAAGAGACCAAGGAAGCAATCCGGCTTTGCGCGCGGCTCGAAGGCATGATCACCGACCCGGTTTACGAGGGAAAATCCATGCAAGGCATGATCGACCTTGTGAACAAGGGCTATTTCCCCAAGGGATCGAAGGTGCTGTACGCCCATCTCGGCGGCGCGCCCGCGATCAACGGGTATGCCTACACGTTCCGCAATGGCTAGCGCGGCGGTGAGTGCTTAGCGCTCCGCGTCCTTCACCAGCGCGATCAGCTCGTCGCCATAGTGCTCGAGCTTCTTGTCGCCGATGCCGGGGATGTTGCGCAGTTGGTTGAGCGTCGCGGGGCGGGAGGCGGCGATGCCGTCGATGGTCGAATCGTGCAGCACGACATAGGCCGGCACGCCGCGCTTGCGCGCGATCTCGGAGCGCCAGGCCCGCAGCGACGCCTGTAGGCCGGCATCGGCGGGCGCACCTTCTCCGGTAAACCGTGGCGCCAGATCGCCGCGCCTTGATTTGGCTCGGCTGGCGCGAACGCGGGTGCCGGCGGGCGCCTCGCGCAGCATCACCGCGGTCTCGCCCTTCAAGACGCCGCGCGCGCTCTCGGTCAGCTTCAGCGCGCCAAAGGCCTCGCTGTCGGCGTGCAGATGACCCATGGCGACGACTTGCCGGATCGCGGCGCGCCATTGCTTCTCGTTGAGTTCGGCGCCGATGCCGAACACGGATATCTTGTCGTGGCCGAATTGCGTGACGCGCTCGGTCATGCGGCCCACCAGCACATCGATCAGGTGCATGGCGCCGAAGCGCTGCCCGGTGCGATAGGCGCAGGACAATATTTTCTGCGCGATCACCTTTCCGTCGAGAAGTTGTGGCGGTGAAAGACAATTGTCGCAGTTGCCGCAATTGCCGGCGCTGACCGCTTCGCCGAAATAGCCGAGCAGGCGGCTGCGCCGGCAGCCCGCGGTCTCCGCGAGGCCGACCAGCGCATCGAGCTTGCCGACCGACACGCGCTTGAACGCGTCCGAGCCGGTGGATTCGTCGATCATGCGGCGCTGTTGCACGATATCGGACAGGCCATAGGCCATCCAGGCGCTGGAGGGCTTGCCGTCGCGGCCCGCACGCCCGGTCTCCTGGTAATAGGCCTCGATGCTCTTCGGCAGATCGAGATGCGCCACGAAGCGCACGTCGGGCTTGTCGATGCCCATGCCGAACGCGATGGTGGCGACGATCACGACACCGTCCTCGTTGATGAAGCGATCCTGGTTGCGGGAACGCAGACCGGCGTCGAGGCCGGCGTGATACGGCAGCGCCGGCACGCCGGCCTTGTTCAATGCCGCGGCGGTGTCCTCGACCTTGGCGCGCGACAGGCAATAGACAATGCCGGCGTCGCCGGCATGCCGTTCGCTGATGAAGGCCTTCAGCTGGGCGGGCGCGTTCTGCTTGTCGACGATCTCATAGCGGATATTGGGCCGGTCGAAACTGGCGACAAAGCGCGGCGCATCGGTAAGCTTGATCCGCTCGGCGATCTCCTGGCGCGTGAGGTCATCGGCGGTGGCGGTCAGCGCGATCCGCGGCACATCGGGGAACCGCTCGGCGATGACGGAAAGACCAATATATTCGGGGCGGAAGTCGTGCCCCCATTGCGACACGCAATGCGCCTCGTCGATCGCAAACAGCGCGATCCTGGCGCGTGCAAGCAGGCCGAGGCAGCGCGGCGTCAGCAGCCGCTCGGGCGCGACGTAAAGCACGTCGAGGTCGCCGGCCAGCAGCCGCTGTTCGACGGCGTTGGCTTCCTCATACGACAGCGTCGAATTCAGCACCGCTGCCTTGACGCCGGCTTCGAGCAGGCCGGCGACCTGGTCGCGCATCAATGCGATCAGCGGCGACACCACAATGCCGCAGCCTTCGCGCAACAATGACGGCAGCTGATAGCACAGCGACTTGCCGCCGCCGGTCGGCATCAGCACCAGGCAATTGCCCCCATCAGTGACGTGACGGACGATCTTTTCCTGCTCGCCCCGAAAGGCCGGCAGGCCGAACACGGAGTTCAGCACGGACAGCGCGTCAGGGGCTTTGTCCGGCTTGCGGTTAAGGGCTGCTTCCATATCGGCTTCAAAACGGGGTCAACAGGCGGGAATCGGGTGCGCGAGATCAACAATACAGGATTCCGGCGGCTTAGGGTGGAACTACTGATAGCTCGCCACGATATCCGACACTGCGCGTTCCAGCTGCTGCGCGGTCGCGCATTGCCGCACGACGGTGCAGAAGGTCGAATAGCGCGGCATTTCCGAATCGCCCCAGCCCCAGGCCATCCGTCCCTCGGGATTGAGCCACACCAGCCGCTTCGAGCGCTCGCCGATGCGGCGCAGGATATCCGCGCGAGGATCGAGATTGTTGCTGCGGGCGTCGCCGAGGATGATCACCGTGGTCTGCGGCGTGATTGCGTTCATCCATTCATGCTCGAAATCGGCAAAGGAGTTGCCGTAATCCGACGAGCCGAAGCCGGCCTTGGACATGATCTCGGCCATCGCCTCTTCCGGCGATTTGGATTCCAGGATGTCGCTGACCTCGATCAGGTGCCCCGAGAAGGCGAACGAGCGGACATCCGAGACCACTTCATGCAGGCTGTGGATCAGCAGCAGGAAGAAATCGGATACCCGCGCCACCGAACCCGACACGTCGCAGAGTGCGATGATTTTTGGCTTGTCGCGGTGGCGTCGCTTCCATGCGGTGAGGAACGGCACGCCGCCCCAGGCGGCGTTGCGCCGGATGGTTCGGCGCACGTCAAGATGGCCGCGGCGTTGGCGCTTGCGCGGCTTGCTGTAACGCTCGCGCAGGCGACGCGCGATCTGGCGGATCAGAAGCCGCATCTGCTCGACCTGACGCGGCTCGATCCGGGACAGCGGCGCGTTGCGCAAAATCTCGTTGCGCAGGTTCTCGGCTTCCTCGCGGCCGTACAGCATCAAGGCCTGCGAGACGGTTTCGCGCACGGTGTCGCGCAAGCCGTCGAGTGCTGCCTGCAGCCGTTCTGCGAGCGCGGGATTGTTCGCCGTCAGCGCGTCGAGATCGTCGCGCAAGCGCTGGATGCCCATCTGGTCGAGGATGCGGCCCGAGAAGATGCCGCGCTGCGTGAAGTAGCGGATGTCGGACAGCGACGCCGCATTCGAAGCGTTAGCGATCGCGGCGGCCATCGCATTGCGGTCCTGCGACAGCAGCATCTGCGCGAGTTGGCCGAGATCCTGGGCCTGGTCGTCGCCGCCATCGGCGTCGCCTGGCGTATCAGATGCCGCACCCGACTCCGGCGTGTCCGACCTGTCCGTCTCGCTGTCTTCGGGTGGTGGCTGCGACGGTTCGGGCTGATCGAAGAACAGATCAAAACAGTCGCCGAGCGCCTTCTTCTCGTCCTGGGTTTTCGCGAGCGTCAGCAGGAACGTGTCGCGCAGCACGGTGCGGTCGCTGAAGCCGACCTTGGAGACCGCGCGCATCGCATCGATGCTTTCGGCCGGCGAGAGCCTGACGCCTGCGCCCCGCGCCGCACGAAAGAAGCGATGCAGGTTCTCTCTCATCCGTTTTATCCGAAGACGACGCTCTGCCGCGATGTCTTGGCGATGAAGGTGGATACCTGGGGCAGTGTGGCCTCGATATCCGCCTCGTACTTCAGCAGCACGTTGAGCGTATCCTTGACGATCTCGCTGCCGAGTTCGGGCGCCTGCAACAGCACCAGCACCCGCGCCCAATCGATCGTCTCGCTCACCGACGGCAGCTTCTTCAGGTCGAGTGAGCGAACCTCATGGATGAAGCCGACCATCTGCTTGCGCAGCGTCTGCGAAATTCCTGGCACGCGGCTTTCGACGATGCGCTCTTCCAGCTTCTGCTCGGGGAAGCCGATGTGCAAATGGAGGCAGCGCCGCTTCAGCGCGTCGCCGAGATCGCGCTCGCTGTTCGAGGTGAGGATCACGGTCGGCGCGGCGACCGCGGTAACGGTGCCAAGTTCCGGAATCGTGACCTGGAAATCGCTGAGGATTTCCAGCAGCAGCGATTCGAACTCGGCATCCGATTTGTCGATCTCGTCGATCAGGAGCACGCAGCCGGCCGGCTGTTCCAGCGCCTGCAGCAGCGGCCGCGGTTCGACGAATTCCTTGGAGAAGAACACGTCGCCGAAATCGTGCAATTGCGCCAGCGCGTCGTGCAGCGTCTCGGCGCCGCCGAGCACTTCGCCGAGCTTGTCCTTCAGGATCTGCGTGTACAGCAGCTGCTTGGCGTATTTCCACTCGTAGAGCGCCTTGGCTTCGTCGAGGCCCTCGTAGCATTGCAGGCGGATCATCTTCAGCCCGCGCCACGCCGCGATCGCCTTCGCAAGCTCGGTCTTGCCGACGCCGGCGGGACCTTCGACCAGGATGGGCTTGTCGATCTGCTGCGACAGATAGACCGCGGTCGCGATCTGGCGGCTCGCAATATAGCCCTGCGCGGCAAGGCCGCTTTCCACTGCCTCGATCGAGGCGGTCGGCCCTTTGTCAGCCACGGGTTTCAACTCCGAATTCACTGGATTTCAGAGTGTTCTGCCTGCGTTCCCGGCAAAGAACAAGCCTCGTTTGCGGTATTTCGAGCGCATGCAGTTCTGGCATGCGCGCGGACCGAACCGGCTAGAACCGGGTCCAGTCTTCAACCGGAACACCATTGAGAAAACGCGCCTTGACGTCGGCAACCGTATCCGGCTTGGCCGCGACTTGCTTGCCATAATCCTTGAGGTCGGCAATGCGATTGACGTTGTCGAGGCTTACTTCGCCGGGAACGAGGGATAGGTCGACGCGCAACATGCGGGCGTGGCCCGCGAGGTCGTTGGACAGTTCGAGCACGCCTTGCGCCTGTGCATGCATTAGAAGTTCGGCGATGCGGCCCTTCCAAAGCCAGCCAGCGAAGCCCGCCTTGAGGGTGCTGCGCCCGGCAAAGGGTGCGGATGTCGTGCCGACACTGAGAATATCGATATGGTTTAGCGGCACCCGGAGCCGGGAGAGCGCTTCGACCAGCGCTGCCATGCTGGGGTTGTTGGCCCATACCCCGCCATCGAGATAGGCGCGATCATCGACTTCCGCTGCACGGAAATAGGTCGGCGCGGCGGCGGTCGCCAAAGCAATGTCGGTTGCCAGATAATCTGCGGCTGCCGTCAGGGCCGGATGGTGATTGGTCCGGAAAACATGAACGCCGCCGGTTCTGGCGTGACAGGAGGGAATGACGAGCCGGCACCGTGCGTCGCGAAGCATTTTCCAGGGGGCGCTGTCGAAAGCCGTCGCCAATTCGGATTGCAGGATCTCCTGGGCAAATTTTGGTTTGATGAGCGAACGCAGGGTCGCCAGCAATCTCTGCCCAAGACTCGTCATCGGAAAGACGGTGGGTCCCCGCTGTTCATAAAACTCCAGCATCGTCTGCGCCGAGAGGCCCATGCCGAGTCCGAGCGCCAGTATGCCGCCGGTCGAGGTTCCCGCAATCAGATCAAAATGGTCGGTCAGCTTGCACTTCGTGATCCGTTCCCACTCGGCCAGCACCGCGGCGGTGAAGGTGCCCTTGATGCCGCCACCGTCCAGCGACAATATTCGAAACGTGCTGCCACTCCGCGGCTCGCCGCGAACCAATGGAAGCCGGCGCAGCTGTTCGACGATGCGGTCGGCGAGGACGTCTCCCTTCAGTGCGGTGGCGAGCGCGAGATTTTCATCTGGATCGAGGCCATTTCTGAGGTTGCGCAGAATTTCAGGGCGATCGCGCAAATAGCCTTCCGCCGCGCCTCCCATGCTCGCTGCCAAGAAGCACGGCAAACCTCGTTCGCGTGCCAGTTCGAACTCGGCGGGAATTCCGGCGCCGCCCGGATTTTTATCCCAACCCTTGCCCCCGACGACGACGACCGCGTCACATCGTTCTGCGATCCAGTTGCGCAACCGTTCCAGGTTCTGCGCTTTCTTGTCGTCGCCGCCTTCGGCCGGCACCTCATATACGAGACTGCATGATCGCCACGCCTTCGTGTCGACGCCGTACTTGTCCGGCTCGCTGGAAAAGTGCCGGGAAATCGCCATCGTCAGGCAATCGCGTGCACCTCCGGCCTGCTGAAACTCCGCCGCTTGCTGCTGCAGGATCGGCCATATCGTCGGATGGCTGCCATGGATGATGGATCCGCCATCGCGGAAGATACTCGCGCTCAGTCGTGCGACGAACGATCGGATGCTGTCCGGATCGGCGCCGTCGGGAATGGATCCAGACAGCCAGATTCGGGCACCCTTGAGTGGGGCAGCAGAAGAGTCGGCCATATGGTCAAGTCCTTCCACTTCGTTGCGGTAGATTGACTCTCGCGCGATCGATTTCTTTCGGATCGATGTGGGAACGCGGATCGCCTGCGCGGGGATCTTCGCGCCAGTTTCCGGCGCCGAGCGAGCCTCCGACGCTTGAGTCCGGCACCGGGAGAAGCTGCTGCATCAAAAGACTGTATGCGGTCTCGCCGCGCAGCGCGTCGAATGTTTCCGGACTGAGATAGGGTCTGACCTGTTTGAGCAGCTTTGCGCAGGCGGAGCCTGTACTGCCGATCGGATACGCCGGTGTTTCTGGGTGGAAGCTGCGGAAGATTCGAAACTCCCGTTCGACGCCTTCCATGCCGCCAATGAAAACCGCAGCGGTAAACTCATATGTCTTTAGACGTGCGAGGCGTTGCGCGCCGAATTCGTTCGCATGGCCCTCCAGCAGATGAACGGGGTACTTTCCTGGCCTGCCGATCATCTCGTAGCGCATCCGTAGCAGGCTTGCGTTGCGCGTGCCTCCTTCGGGCGTCGCAATCGTCCCGTCGGATTCGTGCGCGGGTGTAACGATGACGCTCTGGTCGGCCGATGATGGCTTGACGTGAAGGCCCGACTGAAACATCAGGGTTATCGGATTTTTGACTGATTTTCCCGGCTTTGTCCCGGTGGCGGCGTCATGCTCGATTCTCGATGCCACCTGCCGGACCAGAGGCGTAATCGCCGGATGGCCGCCGTAGACGACCGGATAATGCGCCAGGGCATGGGCGCAAAAGGCCCGCACCGCTTCGCGAACGTTGAGCAGGTTCTGGCTCTGCCAGTACTCCTCCTTTCGGTCCGGATCGGGCTCGCTGGCGGAGAGGAAAACGGGTGGGATGATCATGGGATGACCGTCCATTGCAGCGCAGTCTTCGGATCAAGATACTGCAAGCGAAGGTGTGAGCCGAGGAAGTTCAGGTGATCGGCCTGGCTGTTGGTGACGCCAAGCGGATCATACAACAACTGCCGCCTGGTATTCCCGCGCTCGCTGCCTGAAATGCCCGTTCGAGATCGCGGCTGGTGGGCACGCCAAGGGCCATATCGATACGGATGCGCGTAACGTCATCATGCAGCTCGATATGGCGACCGAGATATGGAACCACTTTCCATCCTTTGGTCTGGGCATAGGCCCTGACAGGACTCAGCATCTCCTTTTCCCGGCGCCGCTGCATCGCGGTGCGCATGTCGGCGACCCGACGCAGGACTTGCTTGATACCTGCCGGGGTCAATGCCGTGACGACACCATTCTGGGCTATCGCGTTTTTCGCGTTGAGCATAAGCGGCATAAGAATGCGCCTTCCCTCATCCGCTGCACTTTGGGCCAGACCACCTGGATGCCGCTGACGCCGGCCTGATCCGCGAATGCGATCTCCTGCTGCACATAGGGGCGATGCTTGACGTTAGGGCTGTTCAGCAACACAACGGCGTCACTGTCCGCCAGTTCCTGCAACAGTTCCTCCTGGAATACCGCCCCCGGGCGAATCGAGATTGTGTCCATGAAGACGGAATACCAACGCGCCGTGAAGGCTTCACGTAATTGATGCGCTACCGCGCTCGAGTCCATCCGGGCATAACTGATGAAAATCTTCCGCTTCGAGCGCTGCAGCCCGAGCGATTCGAGTACGAGTCCGGCAAGCTCGCCGATGTCGGCCGGATCACTCAACTCGAAGCCGTTGAACTCCGTGACCCCTTGGGGAGCGACCGTCGTGAAGGTGCGCAGATCGGCGACGACAGGAATGATCGGAACAGAGCGCTTCTTCGCTGCGGCAATTGCGTCGGTCTCGCTGGTGCCCATGCCTCTGCGGCAAAGGACGATGGCCACAGCACGCGCATCGACTGGCACAGAGTTGATGCGGCGCTGACCGACGATATCAAGCCGTTCTCCGGATTCACGCAGGTTGCGCGTCCGGCTACGCAATTCCTTGATGAGCCGGGCGCGCCGGGAATCCTCTTTCGCGCCGATAATGATCGCAAAAAAATCGGTCATAAGAAATAACCTCTTTTGATTGATCTAATACAGTATGCAATCTCTGGAGATAATAGCGACAACTACCGCTCGTTTCATCGAGATAATTATCTGCGCACCTTATGGCTTCGGCTGGGCTAATCTGGTGTCGGGCGCCCAACTTCGCTTGTTGCTGCCGTTACATCAACAGGCCGGACATCCGGACCAGGGCATAGCCGGCGATCAGGCCGAGATAGATCGGCCAGATCGACCAGGAGCAGAGCGCCTTGGAGTAGTGTCCAGTGCCGGCAGGCGGCGTTAGATCGAAGCAATCGCCGCGGGTATAGGTCCCCGCGCGAATCTTGGTGACCACGGAATTGTAGAGCTGGCGATAGGATTTTTCGCGGCCGAGATAGGCGGCGTCGACCATACAGAAGATGACGATCGGGATGATCGCGTATGCGACGATATTGTCGTTCTTCAAGGCGCCGGCAAAGCTGAAGAGGGCGCTGACGATGGCCAGACACCACGTCTTGCACTGCGCGCTGTTGCCGGCAAGCCGGGTGATGATTGCCTGCAAATAGTTCAGATGCGCGATGACCGCAGCGTTATCGGCCGGATAGAAAGCCGAAGGGGGTTTTTCCTCTGGAGGAAGTGCCATGATCACAGCCTCTTTGGTCGGTCCGGGGTTCTGGACTGATCCAGACTTTAAAGGAGATGCGACCTCGATTGTACAGCCGTTGGTTGTCGTATGAAAGAGCCAAGGCGCAGGCCAGGCGTTGAGCCCTATCGCAGCGACAATCCGGTCGCCGCCTCCAGCTCCGTGATCGCCTGCGCCGCATTGAGCACCTTGATCGTGGTCATGCCCATTTCGCGCGCCGGCTTCAGGTTGACGCCGAGATCGTCGAGATAGACGCAGTTTTTGGGATCGACCTGCAACGTCTCGACCATCATCTGGTAGATGCGCGGGTCGGGCTTGCGCAGGCCGATCTTGGCGGACTCGATGACGTGATCGAACAGCACCATGACCTCGGCGACATAGAGCGAACGGCCGCTGCGGCTGCCGATCGCGTTGGCCGGAAGATTGTTGGTGATGCAGCCGGTCTTGAATTTGGCCTTCACGCGTTTGAGCGCCTCGACCATTTCGGGGCGTAGATCGCCCGAGAGCAGAGGCAACACATCGCTGCCGCGGACCTCGGCGCCCAGCGCCTTCGATTCCGTCGCGAACAGCGCATCGAAGGCTTCGATATCGACTTCCGCGCGCTCGAATTTCGCCCAGGCGTTTTCCAGATGATTGGCCGCGTTGGTGCGCCGGATGATGTCGGCGGGCAGCCCGCGTTCGGTCTCGAACCGCGTAAAGGCCTCGAACGGCGAAGTGGTCAGCACCCCGCCGAAATCCCAGATCACCGCCTCGACCATTGTTTCCCCGCCATATCTATACGCGACGGGGGAGCGGCTAACACGGAATGCCCTTCGGAGCCAGTCCGATCCGCGGCTTGGCGATGTCGGTTGCGCGGGGTATTGCTGCGGCCATGAAAGTCCTCGCTCGAGTAATTGCCAGTCTTGCGCTGCTGGTGGTCGCGCCCGCTCACGCCATCGTGGGCGGTGGCGCGCCATCCGCCGACGGCGTCGGTCGTTCGGTCGTCACCATTGTCGGTTCCCGCGGCAATTTCTGCACCGGCGCGGTGATCGCGCCCAAAATCGTGCTGACCGCGGCACACTGCGTGCAGCCCGGTGCCGATTACAAGATCGTCGAATATGGTGCGGACAAGCAGCCGTCCTTGCAGGACGTCAAGAGCGTCGCTATTCATCCCGGCTTCAAGATGCAGGCGATGCAGGCGCACCGGGCGACGGCCGATGTGGCGCTGCTGCAACTGGGTTCTCCTGTCAAAGGCAAGACGCCGTCGACGCTCGGCATGCCCAACATTCCGATTCTCGTCGGCAGCCGCTTTACGATCGCCGGCATCGGCGTCACGGCGCGCGGCGATGGCAAGAGCGGCGGCACCATTCGCGCTGCCGGATTGATTGCCACCGGCAAGCCGGGGACGCTGCAGATCCGGCTGGTCGATCCGGTCAATCAGGGGACGCGCGACGGGCTCGGCGCCTGCACGGGAGACTCTGGCGGGCCGGTATTCGAGGACAAGCAATCAGGTCCGGCCATCGTCGGCGTCGTCAGCTGGTCGACCGGACCCAATAGCTCGGCCGGTTGCGGCGGACTCACCGGCGTCACGCCGCTGACGCTCTATCGCGACTGGCTGGTGCAGACCGCGCGGCAATGGGGCGCGGGGTTGTGAGCCCAACTGTCATTGCCGGGCTTGACCTGGCAATCCATCCCCTTCAAGCGATTCATTTTTGATGGATGCGCGGGTCAAGCCCGCGCATGACAAGGGAGCCTAGTGCCCCGCCGCCTTGTTCGCCGCCGCGTTGTTGAGCACGATCAGGCCGTCGACGGCGACGCCGACTTTGCTGTTGATCAGGAACGGATTGACGTCGATCGACGCAATGCGGGTTCCCGCGTCCGCCATCAGATTGGATAGCCCGACCAGCGCCTTCACCGCGGAAGCCTCGTGCAGCGCGGGCTTGCCGCGATAGCCCTTCATCTTGACGCCGGCCTTGGTCTTGCCGATCAGCTGTTTCGCCTCGTCGGCATCGAGCGGCGCGCCGGCAAGCGCCACGTCCTTCATCAGTTCGATATCGACGCCGCCGGTGCCGAACAGCACCACGGGGCCCATCTCGGCATCGAGCGAGGCGCCGACCACGAGTTCGAGGTCGGACTTGACCTGCTGCGCGATCAAAATGCCTTCGAGCTTCGGCTTGTTCTTCAGCTTCTTGACCCGCGCGGTGATGTCGTTGAACGCCTTCTTCACCTCGGCGGAACTGTTGATGTTCAGCACCACACCGCCAATGTCCGATTTGTGCAGGATCTCGGCGCTGACCACCTTGGCGACGACGGGGAAGCCGATTTTTTTGGCGATCTTCACCGCATCCGCGGCGGTCTGCGCGATCTCTTCCTTTGAGACGGGAATGCCGTAGGCCTTCAGCAGCTTTTTCGAGGCGACTTCGTCGAGCGCCGCGGCGCCATTGGCGCTTCTTAGCGTCTTCTCCAGCACGGCACGGGCGGAAGCCTTCGAGCTCGACGCGATCTCCGGCACGACTTTGCGCAGCGAGGCATATTCGATCAACGACTTGATCGCACCCACCGCGCGGTCGAGGCCCTGCATGACCGCGATGTTCGGCAGCGACTTGCGCAGGCCCTTGGTGAATTCGGTAAAGCCGATCGACATCGCGCTGATGTAGACCACGGGCTTGCTGGCGGCGCCCGCCATGTCGTTGACGATACGCAAATTGCGCTCGCGCAGTTCGTGCGGCGCCTTCGGCAGTTCGGCGTCGATGATCACGATATCGGTGTCGGGATCGTCGATCATGATCTTGATCGACTGCATGTAGACGGAGGGGTCGACTACCGCGGCAAATCCGGCATCGAGCGGATTGCCGACGATGCTGCCCGGTCCGAGCATCTTTGCGAGTTTCTCGGTGGCGTCCGCGCTCAGCGGTGCGAAGTTGAGCCCGGCGGAATCGAACGCGTCGATCAAGAGGCCGCGCTTGCCGCCCGACAGCGACACGCCGGCGAGACGATTGCTCTTCGGCGGTTCCGCATGCACGAAACATTCGGTGGTCTCGATCAGTTCGTCGAGGCCGCGAACGCGGATCACACCCTCGCGCGTCGAGATCGCATCGAAGGTTTGGATGGAGCCGGCGAGCGCGCCGGTATGCGCCATCGCCGCCGCACGGCCGCCCTCGGAGGCACCGAGCTTGAGCGCGATGACAGGTTTGCCGGCGGCACGCGCGGCTTTGCAGGCCTCCCGAAACACTTTGGTGTTCCGCACGCCTTCGAGATAGACCACGATCACGCGGATACTTGGATCGGCCGCGAAATAGGCCATCAGGTCCGGAGTCTCGAGCCCGGTCTCGTTGCCGGTCGTGACCATGTAGCCGACACCGACGCCGCGATCTTCCAGCGCCTGCCGGATCGCCATCACGATCGCGCCGGATTGCCCGGCGATTGCGACGGGACCTGCTTCCATCGTCACGATGCGGTCATCGATATTGGTGAACAGGTTTTCGCCCGCGCTCAGATTGCCGAGGCAATTCGGGCCGGTGACGGCAAGGCCGGTTTCACGCACCGCCTCTTTCAGTTCGACCGCAAGCCGCTGGCTGTCGGCGTCCTGCAACTCGCTGAAACCCGAGGTGACGATGGTGGCGGAACGCGCACCGGCGGCCGCGGCGTCGCGGATCACCTGCACCGCGAAACGCGCCGGTACCAGCACCAGCACGTGGTCGGGTTTCTCCGGCAGGCTGGCGAAATCCTTGTAACAGGGGACGCCCCAGATCGTTTCGCGCTTGGCGTTAACAGGGAACAGCTTGCCCTTGTATTGGTACTTGACCAGATTGTTCCAGATGCGCTCGGCATAGTTCCCGGGTTTGTCGGTCGCACCGACCAACACGATGTTGCGTGGGTGGAGCATGGCATGGATACTTTTGACGATGTCGCTGGCGTCGGACGAGGGCGACCAGTTTTCAGCCGAATGCGACGCGTTGACTACCCGAGCTTCCATGGAGCGTGCCCTTACCTTGTTGTTTCCTTTGGCAGACGGCGATCTCGTGCGATCGCTTCGGCCATGCGTTTTCATTCTTTTTATTGAGACTTGAGGAGGGTGGCAACACGCGTTGGCCCGATAGCGCCCTTTGCGCAGCGCACGATATCCCGGCAGGCGGAGTATTCATCGTCGCCCCGGGATTGACGGGCGGATGAACTCAGGGAACAGGCCCGATCAAGGTGGCGTGCAGGAGATAGCGATCCGGCCCTGGCGTCAGCGCTTCGAACGGCCAGCAGGTCGACAGCACCAGTCCATATCCGTCGCGCAGCGGATCGATGCCCGAAGCATCGAAACGCACGATCGAGGTCGAATCCGCGCGATATCGGAATTTCTTGCCGTCGCGGCGCGTGACGTCGATCTCGTCGCCGATGGCGACATTTTGCAGGAAGCGGAAATGCGTATCTCGGTGCGCGGAGTAGACGGCGACGCCGCGCTCGCCCGCATCGGGTGTGTTCTCGACATGGCCCGGGCCGAACGCGAGCGCCTGGCCGCTGCTCCCGGCCAGCACGATGGTGCTGGCATGGATCCGCTTTATTTCGATGCGGGCCACCGGCCAGGTATCCGCCCATGACCACGGCCTTGTCTCGCGGCCGGTGGCGATGGATTCGGTGAACGCGCGCTCCAGTAGGATCTGCGCGAGCGTCGCCTTGGCGTAGATGTAGCCTCCTTGGCCGAGCAGGATGAGGCCGGCGACGGCGAGGAGGAGAGGGAGGATGAAGCGACACATTTGGAACCTCCCGTCATTGCGAGCCACCGGGTCGCGCGGATGCGCCCGATGACAGGCTCCGCGAAGCAATCCATACTTTCTTTGCCGCGCGGTGGATTGCTTCGCTGCGCTCGCAATGACGGTTCGAAAAAAAGTCGCGCGCGCGACCCTGGGGGACGGAGGGCCGCGCGCGCATTCGGGAGGAGCTCGGGGGGCCTCCTCCGTCAAGGGGGCGTCAGGGGATCAACGCCTGGCGCCGATTGAACGCGAACAGGACAAGACTGAATATGAGGAAGATCACACCCAGGATCATTCTCAGTTCGGCATCGGTCGCGGTCTTCGGGAGCTGGACCGTGTTCGGCGCTGCCGTGACCGCAGGGGCCGCGCGTTTCAACGCCGCGACCTGAACCCTGGCCTCGCCGGCCTCGGCGCGACGTTCCATCGGCGTGACCGGCAGTCGCGGGCGTTCACCGAACACTTTGGCGAAATCCCACCCGGCCGGCAGGTTGATCGGCAGTTCCGAAACTTTCAGCGGTTCGCCTTCGGGACGGCTCGGCGTCTTGTCGACCGCGACGAGGCTGGTCAGCCGCGTCACCAGTTGATGATCGAGTGCGAGCGCGAGGATGGTCTTGTCGGCATCCTCCGGGCTCTCCTGCCGTGTGGTGCGCGCAACTTCGGCATCGGCAATCTTGCGCCGCGCCCATAGTTTCGACAGGCCCTTGCCCTCGGCCGCGCTCGCCAGCGGAAGCGTCACCACCCACGGACGGTCACCGATCCGGCCCTTGATCTCGACCGAGCCGGCGAGCTTGTCGAGTTTGGCGGCAAGAATCAGCGGCTCATCGCGGTAGAGGTCCGGGATCGGCGATGGGGTGATGTCGGCGGTGGCGTCGGAGAATTTGGCGGTGAGGTTGTTCACCGCCGGATTCTCCAGTTTCGAGAACAGCCCACGCATGCGCTCCTCGACCTGTTCCACCGAGCCGATATGGGTGAAGGCGCCGCGGCCGAGTTCGGCGGCACGCGTCATCAGATGGGTGTTCGGGGCCGAGCCGATGCCGACCATGAAGATGCGCGAGCGGCCACGCAGCGCGTTGATGGTCTCGAACAATTGCTGCTCATTGCCGATCGCGCCGTCGGTCAGGAACACGACCTGGCGGACATAATTGGAATCGCCAACGCTGTCGCTGAGCGCGGCGCGCATCGCCGGCACCATTTCGGTGCCCCCATTGGCCTGCAGCGCGCCGACGAACGAGGTCGCTTGACCGACACGCTCGCGGTCGGCCGGCACCGAGGCCGGGAACAGCATCTCCATGGTGTGATCGAAGCGGATCACGTTGAAGCGGTCGGCAGGCTGCAGGCGGCCGAGCGCGTAAGTGAGGCTGGCCTTGGCCTGGATGATCGAGACGCCGCCCATCGAGCCGGAATTGTCGATCACGAAGATCACCTCGCGCGGCAGTGGCTTCCTGTCGTTCTGTTCGACCGAAGGCGGCGTCACGAAGGCAAGCAGATAATCGCTGCCGCCGACATGTTCGCGAAACAGGCCGACCGACGGCGCCTTCTCCGCGGCAGGCTTCCAGGTGAGTTCAAAGTCGCGATCCGCCGGCACCACGCCTTCGGCGAGCTTGATGATGAACGTGCTGCCGTCGGGGCTTTCGGTCTTGATGGTGTGATGATGGCTCTTGATCTCGCCGATCGGGAATCCGGCCTGCAGGCGAACCGTGATACTTGTCGGATTGACCGGCGCGTTGGTCGCGGGATCGAGCACCTGCGGAGAGATGCGGTCGCGGTCCGGCACCGGATCGGATTTGCTGGCGCCCCAGCCGCCGCCGGGGCGGAAGTCGACGCTCTGCACCACGGGTGCGGGATTGTAGCGCGGCCCGATCACCATCGGCAGCCGCAGCGAGAATTCATTGCCGCTCTGTGCTACCTGCTCCTGATACTCGATCTGCACCAGCACGGTTTCGCCGGGACCGATATTGGCGACCGAATTGGTGAAGATATTCGGCCGTTCCTGTTCGGTCAGCGCCGCCTTCTGTCCGTTACGTGCCGCTTGCTCATAGATGATGCGGGCCTGTTGCCGCTCCTTGATGTCGCCGACGATGACGCGGTCGCCGACCACCATCTTCAGCGTATCGACGGCGCCGCCGGAGGGCAGCGGATAGACGTAAACCGCCTCGACCCAGTGTTGCGTCGGGTTGCGAAAAATCTGCGTGACGCGGGCGCGGACCGTGGGGCCGGACACGGTGATATCGACATCGATGCCGAGCCGCGAGGCGTCGGTGTAGCCGTCCTCGGTCTTCAGCAGAAGCGAACCGGAACGGACATCGCCCGGCTTGAGGAAAGTGGTCTGCGCGCGCTCCGCCGACCAGGCCGGTTCAAAGCTCAAAAATAAGGCCGCAAATCCGATCAGGAGTGCGGCGGCGCCTTCAAAAGCGAAGAACAGTATTACGCGCATTTTGCGCGACAGACGCGTACGCCTGTCAGGCTGGATTTCACCGCAGATCGTCATTTCCTTCTCCCGTGCGACGTGTTCGTCGTGCAGGAAATCTCCGGTAACGCGCTGACGGGCGCGAGCGGAATGATCGGCATTGTTCAGCCTGACGCCAGCGCAGTGCGCCACGGCAGGGGCGGCTTTGTGCGGGTTTGTGATGGATTGTGCGTCTGGTAGACTGCCCAAACAGGCCGAACAGGGGTGACGATGCCGACGCCGGACAAGCAGCTTTCCGCCGAACAACGCCGGCAGATCGCCGATACCATTCGGGAAGAGATCGCCCGCCGCCGCATCTCCCGGCAATCGTTGGCCGAACTCGCAAAACTCAGTCTTTCGACGCTGGAAAAGGTGCTCGGCGGCCGCCGTCCATTCACACTCGCGACCACGGTCCGGCTCGAACAGGCGCTCGGCGTATCCCTGCGCAAGACGGTGGATGCGCCGGCGCCGGCCGCGCCGGTCAATGGCGACATCGCGCCAGATGGATTGGGCGCCTATTCGCGCCGCGCGGTGGCGTGGATCGAAGGCGCTTATGTCACGATACGGCCGTCGTTCGGCGACAAGGACGCGATCTTCGCCTACCTCACCGAGATTGTCTGGAGTGATGCGGCCTCGTCGCTCGTGTTCCACGAAGGCGAGCGGCAGGATGCCTTGTACACCCAGTTCGGCGAAGTCGCGGTGCCGAACCAGTCCGGCCACATCTATCTCGTCACCAACCGGAACGGTCAGCATCGTCTGATCACGGTGGCGCGCGTGGCGATTTCCGGTGAAATGTACGGCATCATCACCACGCTGCTGGCGGGGCGCGGCTCCATGCTGACGCCGATTGCGGCTCCGATCGCGTATGTGCCGATCAAGATGGTCGCAAACCCGAGTTTTGGGCGCATATCGTCCGATAATGCCAATTATGCGCTGTATCGCGAACGTCTGCGGCGGACGATCGATGAGCCGTTTGCCATGTTTCTGCCCGGTTAGAGCCTGTTTTTGACGCGTTTCTTGACGCGCTATCGTCCCTTGTAATTCCCGCGCAAAGGGCCTATATCCCGCTTATTCGAATTGTCGTTTGCCTTGTTGACTACGCCGACACCGGCCCATCCCCAAGACATCGTTGAAATCGGATCAAGCTCACGCGGAGGTCGTGTGAGCAAAGCGCATTTGCGCATCTTGGAGATAGTTACATGGCTACCGGAACAGTTAAGTGGTTTAACGCGACCAAGGGTTTTGGCTTCATTCAGCCCGACGATGGTGGAACGGACGTGTTCGTTCACATCTCGGCTGTCGAACGCGCAGGCCTGAGCTCGCTCAACGAAGGTCAGAAGATCTCGTTCGAAGCGAAGAAGGACCCGATGCGCGGCAAGACCAGCGCTGAGAACCTTCGCGTCGACTAACAAAGGTTGCTGATTACGGATTACCACGGATGTACTGGGATCCTCTAATTAGCCTCTGATACAGAAGCCCGCCGGTGCAAATCGGCGGGCTTTTTGTTGCCAGCACATCATCACGAGGCAATGGCTTTGTCGGTCGGCTTCGAAACGCTGAAATTCTTTCGCAGCGTCGGCTTGTGAATCTTTCCCGTCGCGTTGCGCGGCAGGGCGTCGACGAACTCGATCAGCCGCGGGCATTTGAACCGCGCCAGATTGGCCTGGCAGTGCGCGTGGATGTCGTCGGCCGAAAGCGTATGGCCGGGCTTCACGGCCACGATCGCCATGCCGACTTCGCCCCATTGCTCGTTCGGGATGCCGATCACGGCGGCTTCGGCGATGGCCGTCAATTGATGCAGCACGCTCTCGACCTCGGCCGGATAGACGTTCTCGCCGCCGGAAATGTACATGTCCTTCCAGCGATCGACGATGTAGTAGAAGCCCTCTTCATCGACGCGCGTGGCATCACCGGTGTGCAGCCAGCCGTCGGTGAAGGATGATTGATTGGCATCCGGCCTGTTCCAGTAGCCGGGCGTGACGTTCGGTCCCTTGACCCAGAGTTCACCGAGCTCGCCGACATCGGCGTCCGTCCCATCAGGGCGAACGATCCGCACTTCCGTATGCAGCACCGGCTTGCCGGAGGAGCCGGCCTTGCGCGCGGCGTCCTCCTTGTCGAGCGTCAGCACCGCGGGGCTGGTCTCGGTCATGCCGTACCCCTGCTGCAAGGCGACGCCGCGGGCTTCCCATATTTTCAGCAGCGGCACCGGCATCGGCGCGCCACCGACACCGCCGATCACGAGCCGGCTGAAATCGGCTGCAGCAAACGACGGATGCTGCGACATGAACTGGTAGATCGCGGGCACGCCGAAGAACTGGTTGATGCCTTGGGAGGGATCGCTGATCAATTGCAGCGCAAGCCCAGGATCGAACGCGCGCATGATCAGCACGGTGCCGCCGGCGTGGAGCACGGGATTGGTGTAGCAATTCAGCCCGCCGGTGTGGAACAGCGGCAGCACCGTGAGCAGCACCGACGACGGCGAGATGTACGCGGGACCGCCGAGATTGACGCAATTCCAGAACGTCATGCCGTGGGTGATGATCGCGCCCTTCGGCTGGCCCGTAGTGCCCGAGGTGTACATGATGGTCGAGATGTCATCGAGCGTGACCATCTCCGCGCGATCGAGCGGCTTTGACGCGGCGATCGCCGCTTCATAGGAGCCACCCGGACCAAGCAGCAATGCCGATGAAACGTTGCAGAGTTTGGCGACCGATAGCGCGACCTCGGCAAGATCGGTGTCGTGGATCATGACCTTTGGCGAGGCGTCGCCGACAATGAACTGCAGCTCGGGAACGGTGAGGCGGGTGTTGAGCGGCAGGAACACGGCGCCGATCCGGAAGCAGGCGAACTGCACCTCCAGCGTATCTGATGTGTTCAGCGCCAGCACCGCGACCCGGTCGCCGCGCGCGATCTTGAGTTTGTCGCGCAGATGGGTGGCGAGCAGCGAGATCCGCGTATCAAACTCCGCATAGGAAAGCCGGCGCTGGCTGGTGAGGTCGATCGCCGCGATCTTATCCGGCGTGCGGCGGCCGAAATGGGCGATCCAGTCGTAATAGCGGACGGACAAGGCTTCCTCCTGACGTCGCGCGTGCGCGTTGCACCCGCGGTCTCGTGTGCGATTGAGTCAGACTCTGAGGGCGAGGGAGCGAGCCACTTCACGAACCCCGCAGCAATTCGCTGATCACGTTGAACTGGTTGTCGCGAAATTCGACCATGTAGCCGTCCTTGATGGGGCGATAGTCTTTCGGTGAGGTGTTGAGCTTGACGCCCGGCATCAAGAGCGGCAGTTGCACATCCCTGAGGTTGGCGGCCTGCGCCATGATGTTCTCGCGGCTCAGATCGTTCTTGCACTGCTCCAGCACCACCACCAGCGCTTGGGCGACCATGTAGCCATATCCGGCGGCGAAATTCGCCGGATCGACTTTCGGCACCCGCGCCTTCATGAATTCGCGGTAGGCGATCAGGTCAGGATCTTTGGAGTCGGCCGCATAGGGCTTTAGCGATCCGACCGACATGATGCCGCTCGCGGCCTCCAAGCCCGCCGGCACCATCACGGTTTCCTTGTTGGCGCAGCCCGAGGAGATGAAGCGCATCGGACGCCAGCCGGTCTCATAGGCTTTGCGGATCGCCTGCGCGCAGGCGCGCGGCGTCACGCTGTAGATCAGGAAAACGTCGGCCTTGGTATTGGCAAGGGTGAGGATCTGCGAATCCACGCTGGGATCGGCGACTTCGAAGCTCGATGCCAGCGCGATCGCCTTGTCGGCGTCGGCCCCAAGCGCCTCTTTCACGCCGCGCAAATAATCCTTCCCGGCGTCGTCGTTCTGGTAAAGGATCGCAAAGCGTGCATTGGGATTTTTGGCGCGCGCATAGCGCACGTCGATGCCGGCTTCCTCGACGTAATTCGGTGCCCAGGGCAGCGCCATCAGCCAGGGCTGGTTGACCGGATCGTTCCATTTCGACGCGGATGAGATCAGGAACAGGTGCGGCACCTTGGCGCTGTTGAGGTACTTTGCGGTCGCCGAACTCGGCGCGGTGCCCATGGTGCCGAACATGAAGGCGACGTTGTCGCTTTCGACCAGCCGCCGCGTCGCCTCGACCGTCTTCGGCGGCGAGAAGCCGTCGTCAAGCGAGACCATGTTGAGCTTGCGCCCGTTGACGCCCCCCTTCTCGTTGACCATGTCGAAATAGCCGGCAAAGGCCTTGCCGACGACGCTGAGCGCCGAGGCCGGGCCGCTATACGGCATGATGTTGCCGAACTTGATTTCGGTAGCGGTGATGCCGGGCTGTTGCGCGAAGGCAGCTGACGATGCGGCGAGGGACAGCGCCAGGAAAATGGCCGGGACAGATTGGCTCCATCGGATCATGCTTCATCTCCCCGGCGTTTTGCCGATTTTGTGTTATTGCTTTTTTGCAGAAGGCTAGGGCATGGCCGGGGAACCGGTCTTGCGTTGAGTTGCTGGCGCTGGCGCCCGCCAGCCGCTCAACGCAAGTTTACGCAGGCCGATTCAGGGCATCGTGATTCCGTCGGGAGGACAGCATGCTGGAGCGGACAAAGGCGAACAGCCCGTTTTACAACGCGGATCACGACGCGTTTCGCGACGTGATGCGACGCTTTGTGACGCGTGAGATCGAGCCCTATGCCCATGAATGGGACGAAGCCGGCGAGTTTCCGCGTGAGCTGTACGCCAAGGCCGCCGAGATCGGCTTGCTGGGCCTGGGCTTTCCCGAGGAATATGGCGGCGTCGCCGCCGACCAGTTCCTGAAAATCGTGGCCTCGCAGGAACTCGCGCGTGCCGGCGCGGGCGGTGTCTCCTCCAGCCTGATGAGCCACACCATCGGCGCGCCGCCGATCGCGCGTGCCGCCCGCGCCGAAATCAAGGCGCGGGTGCTGCCGGAGGTGCTGTCCGGCAAGAAGATATCGGCGCTTGCGATCACCGAACCGAGCGGCGGCTCCGACGTCGCCAATCTGCGCACCAAGGCGCGCCGCGACGGCGATCATTACGTCGTCAGCGGCGAGAAGACGTTTATCACCTCCGGCATGCGGGCCGATTATCTCACGGTCGCCGTGCGCACCGGCGGTGAGGGCGCGGGCGGCGTCAGCCTGCTGCTGATCGAGGGCGATACGCCGGGGCTGTCGCGCACCAAGCTCAAGAAGATGGGCTGGTGGGCGTCGGATACAGCGACGCTGCATTTCGACGAATGCCGTGTGCCGGTCGAAAACCTGCTCGGCGAGGAAGGTCAGGGCTTCAGGCTGATCATGCATAATTTTAACAGCGAACGGATGGGCATGGCGGCGAGCTGTACGGCCTATGCGCGCGTCTGCGTCGAGGAGGCAATTGCCTACGCCAGGGAGCGCCACACCTTTGGCAAACCGATCGCGCAGCACCAGGTGATCCGCCACAAGCTGGTCGACATGGCGCAAAAAGTCGCGGCCTCGCAAGCGATGCTGGAGATGCTGGCATGGCGGCTCGGACAGGGCGAAAGCCCGGTCGCCGAGATCTGCATGATGAAGAACCAGGCGACCCAGACCATGGCGTTCTGCGCCTCTGAAGCCGTGCAGATCTTCGGCGGCGCCGGCTTCATGCGCGGCATCAAGGTCGAGCGCATCTATCGCGAGGTGAAGGTCAATGCCATCGGCGGCGGCACGGAGGAGATCATGAAGGATCTGGCGTCGAGGCAGATGGGATTGTGAGAGATACGCTCGCACTTCCGTCATTCCGGGGCGGGCGCGAAGCGAGCGAGCCCGGAATCCATAACCACGATCGTGAGTATGGATTCCGGGCCTGCGCCAAGTGGCGCATCCCGGAATGACGAGGGATAGACTGACAAAATGCTCTTCACCGCCGACCACGACGAACCCCGCCGTATCCTGCAAAAATTCATCGCCGCCGAGATCAATCCCTTCGTCGACGAATGGGAGGAGGCCGGACAATTTCCCTCACATGAGTTGTTCAAGAAGCTCGGCAATCTCGGCTTTCTCGGGCTCAACAAGCCCGTGGAGTTTGGCGGGCAGGGGCTCGATTACAGCTACGCGCTGATGATGGCCGAAGAGCTCGGCGCCATCCATTGCGGCGGCGTGCCGATGGCGATCGGGGTCCAGACTGACATGGCCACCCCGGCGCTGGCTCGGTTCGGTTCCGATGAAGTGCGTCGTGAATTTTTGGCGCCCGCGATCGCGGGCGATGCGGTGGCCTGCATCGGCGTGTCCGAGCCGGGCGCCGGCTCCGATGTCGCTTCGATCAAGACCAATGCCCGGTCGGATGGCGACGATTACGTCATCAATGGCGGCAAGATGTGGATCACCAATGGCGTAAAGGCGGACTGGATTTGCCTGCTCGCCAATACCAGCGATGGGCAGGTGCATCGCAACAAGTCGCTGATCTGCGTGCCCATGAAAACCAAGGGTGTCGAGGTCGCGCGAAAACTCGACAAAATGGGCATGCGCTCGTCCGACACCGCGCAGATTTTCTTCGATAATGTGCGGGTGCCGAAGCGCAACCGGATCGGTGAGGAGGGTAAGGGCTTTACCTACCAGATGGTGCAGTTCCAGGAAGAGCGGCTGTGGGGCGCCGCGGCGTGCCTGAAGGCGCATGAGTACATTATCGCCGAGACGATCGAATATACCCGCAACCGAAAAGCGTTCGGCAAGACCCTCCTCGACAACCAGGTGGTTCATTTCAAGCTTGCGGAAATGCAGACCGAGGTCGAGCTGTTGCGGGCGCTGATCTACCGCGCTGCCGAGGCGCTGATCGCGGGCGAGGACGTCACGCGTCTTGCGACCATGGCAAAGCTCAAGGCCGGACGGCTGGGACGCGAACTCACCGATGCCTGTTTGCAATTCTGGGGCGGCATGGGCTTTATGAACGAAACACACGTCAGCCGCGCCTATCGCGACAGCCGCTTGACCTCGATCGGCGGCGGCGCCGATGAAGTGATGCTGACGGTCTTGTGCAAGATGATGGGCACGCTGCCGGGAGCGAAGTAGAATTCAACTTACCGAACCATGAACGGATATCGAAATGCTCTATCAGGAGAGCCAGAAGGTCACCGAGCTGAAGCACCGCCTTCAGTCCTTCATGGATCGCCACGTCTATCCGAATGAAGAGCGCTTCTACAAAGAGGCGGAAGAGCTGGGAGCCTGGAAGGTTTTCCCGGTTGTCGAGGAGTTGAAGCCGAAGGCGCGGGAGGCCGGTCTCTGGAACCTGTTCCTGCCCGAGAGCGAACACGGCGCCGGTCTGACCAACCTCGAATACGCGCCGCTGTGCGAAGTCATGGGGCGCTCGCATCTCGCGCCCGAAGTCTTCAACTGTTCGGCGCCCGACACCGGCAACATGGAAGTGCTGGCGCGCTACGGCACGCGCGAGCATCAGGAGCGCTGGCTCAAGCCGCTGCTGGCTGGCGAAATCCGCTCCTGCTTTGCCATGACCGAACCTGCGGTCGCCTCCAGCGACGCCACCAATATCGAGAGCTCCATCCGGCGCGACGGCGATGATTACGTCATCAACGGCCGCAAATGGTACACCACCAACGCGACCGACCCGCGCTGCAAGATCTGCATCTTCATGGGCAAGACCGATCGCGATAATCCGGATCGCCATCGCCAGCAGTCGATGATCCTGGTGCCGATGGACACGCCAGGCGTCAAGGTGCTGCGGTCGATCCCGGTGTTCGGGTTCTATGGCGTGCCTGACAGGGCCTCGGAAGTGGTGTTCGAGAATGTCCGCGTGCCCGCCACCAACATGCTGCTTGGTGAGGGCCGCGGCTTCGAAATCGCGCAGGGTCGTCTCGGTCCTGGCCGTATCCACCACTGCATGCGGTTGATCGGGCTCGCCGAACGGACGCTGGAAAAGATGTGCGTGCGGACCAGAAGCCGGGTTGCGTTCGGCAAGCCGGTTTCGGAGCAGACCGTCACGCAGGAGCGAATCGCGGAATCGCGCATCATGATCGAGCAGTCGCGGCTCCTTACGCTCAACGCGGCGCATATGATGGACACTGTCGGCAACCGGGCGGCCAAGGCGGAAATCGCGATGATCAAGGTCGCGGTGCCCAACATGGCGTGCCAGGTGATCGATTGGGCCATTCAGGCCCATGGCGGCGGCGGCACCAGCAACGATTTCGGCCTGGCTGCGGCCTATGCTACGGCGCGCCTGCTCCGCCTCGCCGACGGTCCGGACGAGGTTCATCGCAACCAGATTGCCCGCCTCGAACTGCGCAAGCACAGCAATGCCTGAGGCGCGGCGCCAAGATGATATTGCGGGCGCCGCTTCGGCGCCCCAAACTGGCCTGAATCGAAATTGAGGGGAAACGCCTGATGATCACGCTTTATCACTGCGACGGAGCGCGCTCGTTCCGCCCGCTCTGGATGCTGGAAGAGCTCGGGCTGCCCTATGAGCTCAAGATGCTGCCGTTTCCGCCGCGGGTGTTCGCCAAGGAATATCTAGCGATCAATCCGCTCGGCACCATTCCCTTCATGGTCGATGGCGATACGAAAATGACGGAATCGTCCGGCATCTGCCACTACATCGGCACCAGATATGGCCCGACGCCGCTGATCGTCGGGCCCGACGAGCCGGCCTATGGCGCATTCCTGAACTGGATGTATTTTTCTGACGCCACGCTGACCTTTCCGCAAACGCTGGTGCTGAGATACAGCCAGCTCGAGCCGGAGGAGCGCCGCAATCCGCAGGTGGCGGGGGATTATGCAAAATGGTTCCTCGGGCGGCTGCGGGCCGTGGAAGCCGCCACCGGCAAGTCAGAAACGCTCTGCGCGGACCGCTTTACCGCCGCCGATATCGCCAACGGTTATGCGTTGCGGTTGGCCGGAAATATCGGGCTGGCCAAGGATTTCGGGCCCAATGTCGCAGCCTATTGGGCGCGGTTGCAGGCCCGTGACGGTTATAAGCGGGCGGTGGCCGCGGAACAGAAGGCTGGCGTCGAGCAGAATGTGGCGCCGCGGGTTCGGGGCTGATTAGAAACGCAGTCATTCCGGGATGGTGCGCGAGCACCAGACCCGGAATCTCGAGATTCCCCGATGCGCAATTGCGCATCTGAGGTTCGCTTCGCGCCCCGGAATGACGTCGTTTGTGTCCGTGACAGCCCCCCAATTTCCGCTATGGTTGCCCCATCGCAGCGGCCCAAGAGCCGCGCGAGGAGGATGCACCATGGACGACATCGGCCGCAAATCGGGCCATCTGATGCTGATCACTCCGGAGCGCGTGTTTTACGCGGGCCTGCTCGGCCGGCCGCGGGAACGCTGCTCGGGTGCGTTCAACATCTATGTCGCGATCGAAGGCGGGTTGTGGCTCACCACATCAGATGGCCGTGAGAGCCATGCCGACATGGTCGCGGTGCTGCCGAACACAGGGCATACCATCGCCAGCGACTATCGTTCGGTGCTGAGCGTCGTGATCGAGCCGGAAAGCGTTTGTCCCGGCGTGCTCGAAGACCTTGCCGCGCGGCTGTCGGGGCCTGAAGGCAAAGCCTTTGCCGACCGCATTCGCGCCGCCTATCTCGCCTTGCGCGAGCATCATGCGGGCGACGATTTCTCCAGCGCCGAGTTCGACTTTCTGTGCCTTGGCGAAGCCTTGCCGCAACGCGTGCTCGATCCACGCGTGGCCCGCGCGATTGTGCAGATCGGAAAATTCTGCGGCGAACCGGTGACGGCCGCAAGCTGCGCCGCGGAGGCAGGCCTCTCGCCGTCGCGCTTCCTGCATCTGTTCAAGGAAGAGACCGGAATCTCGTTCCGCTCGTTCCGCGCCTGGAAGCGGGCGCGGCATTTGCTGCACTTCGCCAACCAGGACATCAACCTCGCGCATCTCGCGCAGGATATCGGCTATCCCGACTCCACGCATTTCAGCCACTCGATCCGCCGCTTCTACGGCTTGAAGCCGCGCGCGATCTTTTCCGGCTCGCGCGACCTGACGATCTACCGCAGCAATCGCACCGGCGGCGCCAATAGCGGGTGGACGCAAGAAGCGGGCTGACGCGGGCCGCATGATCGCCAGCGCATGATCCGGAAAAGTGTGAAGCGGTTTTCCGAAAAGATCATGCGCAAAACAAGGGCGATTTTCGCCCATTTCCGAAGGCTGATCCAAAGGCTGATTCATGAGCGACAAGGCTGTCATTACCTGTGCGCTGAACGGCGTGCTGACCGACCCGAAACAGCACAACGTGCCTGTGACGCCCGAACAGATGGCGCGCGAGGCCAAGGCTGCCTTCAACGCCGGCGCCAGCATCATGCACATCCATCTGCGTCAGCAGGAGCCGGGCAAGGGCCATCTGCCGTCATGGGACGTCAGCGTTAGCAAAGAGATTCAGCAGGCGGTGCGCGAGGCCTGTCCCGGTGTCATCATCAACCACACCACCGGCACCTCGGGTCCGAACTATGGCGGCGCGCTCGATTGCGTGCGCGAGACCAAGCCGGAGATCGCGGCCTGCAACGCCGGTTCGCTGAACTACCTCAAGGTGAAATCCGACAACACCTGGGCCTGGCCGCCGATGATGTTCGATAACGCGGTCGAGAAGGTGCAGGACTATCTCGACGTGATGAAGGTCGCGGGCACGATTCCGGAGTTCGAATGCTTCGATGTCGGCATCGTGCGTTGTGTCGGCATGTACCGGCAGACCGGCATGTATTCAGGGCCGCTGGAGTATAATTTCGTGATGGGCGTCGCGTCCGGCATGCCGGCCGATCCGGATCTGCTGCCGATCCTGCTCAAGCTCAAATTGCCGGAAGCACACTGGCAGGTCACCGCGATCGGCCGCGCCGAAATCTGGCCGCTGCACCAGCGCTGCGCCGATCTCGGCGGTCACCTGCGCACCGGGCTGGAGGACATGTTCTATCTCGCCGACGGCACCAAGGTGACCTCCAACGGCCAATTGATCGAAGCTATCGCCGCCTGCGCCCGCCGCGCTGGCAGAGAGATCGCCAGCCCCGCTGAGACACGGCAGATATTTGGGACGAGGCATTAATTGTCGTTCCGGGGCGATGCGAAGCATCGAACCCGGAACCTCGAGATTCCGGGTTCGTCCTTCGGACGCCCCGGAATGACGACCAGGAACATTCATGGCCATCATCGAATCGACCATCGCCCCGAGCAGCGCCGCCTACAAGGCCAACCGCGACGGCATGCTGGCGCTGATCGCACGCATGCGCGGGCTTGAGGAGCGGACGCGCGCCGCCTCCGCCGCCGCCAAGGATCGCTTTCACAAGCGCGGGCAATTGCTGCCGCGCGAGCGCGTCGCGCTGGTGCTCGATCCCGGCTCGCCCTTCATCGAACTGATGACGCTGGCGGGCTACATGTTCGACGTGCCGGATGCCGACAAGAGCATCCCGGGCGGCGGGGCGATCGCCGGCATCGGGTTCGTCGCCGGCATCCGCTGCATGGTCAGCGCCAATGATTCCGGCATCGACGCCGGCGCGTTGCAGCCTTACGGCCTCGACAAGACCTTGCGCGTGCAGGAACTGGCGCTGGAGAACAAGCTGCCCTACGTGCAACTGGTCGAAAGCGCCGGCGCCAATCTACTGCGCTACCGCGTTGAGGATTTTATCCGTGGCGGCAATATCTTTCGCAACCTGGCCAGGCTGTCGGCGGCGGGCTTGCCGGTCGTCACGGTGACGCATGGTTCGTCTACCGCGGGCGGTGCTTATCAGACCGGGCTCTCCGACTACATCGTGATGGTGCGCGGCCGCACCCGCGCCTTCCTCGCCGGACCGCCGCTGCTCAAGGCCGCGACGGGCGAGATCGCGACCGAGGAAGAGCTTGGCGGTGCCGAGATGCACACCTCGATTTCCGGCCTCGGCGATTATCTCGCCGAGGACGACCGCGACGCGCTGCGCATCGCGCGCGACATCATGACCAACATGCAGTGGGACCGGCCAAAACCGGCTGAAACCTCGTATCGGCCGCCCCGCTATGACGCGGAGGAATTGCTTGGCATCATGCCGATGGACCACAAGCGTCCGGTCGACATGCGTCAGGCGATCGCGCGCTTCATCGACGATTCCGATTTCACCGAATTCGGCAGCAGTTACGGCCCCGCCACCATCTGCGGCCACGCCCGCATCGAGGGGCAGGCGATCGGCATCATCACCAATAACGGTCCCCTCGACGTGCCCGGCGCCAACAAGGCGACGCATTTCATCCAGGCCTGCTGCCAGTCGCGCACGCCGCTTTTGTATATGAACAACACCACCGGCTACATGGTAGGCAAGGCTTACGAAGAAGCCGGCATGATCAAGCACGGCTCCAAGATGATCCAGGCGGTGACCTCGGCCACCGTGCCGCAGATCACCATCTATTGCGGCGCCTCGTTCGGCGCCGGCAATTACGGCATGTGCGGGCGCGGCTTCCATCCGCGCTTCTGCTTCTCCTGGCCCAACGCCAAGACCGCCGTGATGGGCGGCGAGCAGGCGGCGGAGACGATGGCGATCGTCACCGAAGCGGCGGCTGCGCGGCGTGGCAAGCCGATCGAGAAGGAAAAGCTGGAGGCGATGAAGGCGCAGATAACAGGCGTGTTCGACGGCCAGATGGACGTGTTCTCGACCTCGGCACGAGTGCTCGATGACGGCGTGATCGATCCGCGCGATACCCGCAGCATCTTGTCCGAGGTGCTGGCGATCTGTCGCGAGGCGGAGGCGCGGCAACCCCAGCGCATGCAATTCTCGGTCGCGCGGCCATGACTGTCATGAAGCCGACGCCTTTCTTCAAAATCCTGATCGCCAACCGCGGCGAGATCGCGCTGCGCATCATGCGCACCGCGCGCCGCCTCGGCTATGGCGTGGTTGCGGTCTATTCGGATGCCGACCGCGACGCGCTGCATGTCCGCGAAGCGGATCAAGCCGTGCGGATCGGTGAGGCGCTGCCGGCGCAATCCTATTTGCGCATTGAGGCGATCATTGCGGCGGCCAAAGCCAGCGGCGCCACGGCGGTGCATCCTGGCTACGGCTTCCTCGCCGAAAACGAAGATTTTGTGCAAGCCTGCCGCGACGCTGGGCTGGTGTTCATTGGGCCATCGCCGGAAGCGATCCGGGCGATGGGCAACAAGGCCGGCGCCAAGGAGATCATGGAAAAGGCCGGCGTGCCCTGCGTGCCCGGCTATCAGGGCGCCGATCAGAGCGACGCCGTGATGCTGGCGGAAGCCAATAAGATCGGCTTTCCCGTGATGATCAAGGCGGTGGCGGGCGGCGGCGGGCGCGGCATGCGGCTCGTGGCCGACGCCGCGGCATTTCCGGATGCACTGCGCAGCGCACGGTCGGAGGCGCAGGGCGCGTTCGGCGATCCCACGGTCATTTTGGAACGCGCCATCGTCAATCCCCGCCATATCGAAATCCAGGTGTTCGGCGATCGTTACCGCAATGCCGTCCATCTCGGCGAGCGCGATTGCTCGGTGCAGCGGCGGCACCAGAAGCTGATCGAGGAGGCGCCGTCGCCGGCGGTGTCGCCGAAGCTGCGGGCGCGGATGGGCGCGGTTGCAGTGTCAGCCGTCAAGGCGATCGGCTATGAGGGCGCCGGCACACTGGAATTCCTGCTCGATGGCAGCGGCGAGTTCTATTTCATGGAAATGAACACGCGGCTGCAGGTCGAGCATCCCGTCACCGAAGCGATCACGGGCCTCGATCTGGTCGAACTGCAACTGCGCGTCGCCAGCGGCGAGCCGCTCGGGCTGGTGCAGGAAGACATCAAATTCTCCGGCCATGCCATCGAGGTGCGGCTGTGTTCGGAAGATGCCGGCCACGATTTCATGCCGCAATCCGGCACGATGGCGTTGTGGCAGATGCCGGACGGTATCCGGGTCGAACATGCGCTGCAATCCGGTTCCGAGATTCCGCCGTTCTACGATTCGATGATCACGAAGATCATCAGCCATGGCGCCACCCGCGATGAAGCCCGGGGCAAGCTGATCGTCGGTCTGGAGCAGGTGGCTGCATTCGGCGTCACCACCAATCAGGGCTTTCTGATTTCATGCCTGCGCCATCCCGGTTTTGCCGCGGGCGAGGCGACCACGGCGTTCATCGGCAGCCACCGCGATGAATTGCTGGCGCCGCGCAAGGATGCAGCTTCGGATGCCGAGCTTGCGGCGTTGCTGTTGTATGTCACCGATCCCTCGGCGCCGAAGTGGAAGCCCGGACGTTCGCTGGCGGCGGCGTTCCCGGTTCCCGTTCGTGTCGAGATCGGCGGCGCGGTCCATGAGATCGAGATCGTGCGCGAGCGTGACGGCAGCTATCGCGGGCTCAACAACACGCTCTATCGAATCGAAGTTCACGCCGTCGACGGCGACACCATCCGCTTCAGCCGCGACGGTCTTGCGGAGTCCGTCAAATTCCTGCGTGACCGGGATCGGCTCTATTTCCTGCACCGCGGCGCCACGATTGCGGTCCGCGATTTGACGCTGGCCGCGCCGGTGTCAGCCGCGGCCAGCGGCGGCGACGGCAAGGTGAGGGCGGCGATGAACGGCCGCGTTGTCGCCGTGCTGGTCAAGCCGGGCGAGCAGGTCACGGCCGGCCAGCCTGTCATGACGCTGGAAGCGATGAAGATGGAGCATGTGCATACGGCAGGTGTTGCGGGCACAGTCGCGGCCATCGATGTCGCCGAGGGCGAGCAGGTGACGACGGGGAAGATCGTGGTGGAGATCGAGGCGGTGGCCTGATTTTACCTTCCAATAGTGGAGCATTTTCCGCGCTTCAAGCGTAAGCTGCCCAAAATCGTCACGCATTGGAGACGCTAATGAGCGGCGTAAGCTGGAAACTGGACGACGACTTCAAGACGGTAACGATCACGTTCCCTTCCACCCCGCCAGTTGCAATAAAAATGGATGCCGACGGTGCCGGCCGGATGATGCAGGACCTTGGAGAGTTTCGAGCCCGGATGAAGCCGGAAACTCCCTCGACTTACCAGACCGGCCAGAAGTGCGAGGCTGTGCCGTATCCGGCTTGGCGCACCGAGCCCGAGCTGATGCAGGGCAATACCGTTCTTCATATCCGGGATCCCCGATTCGGCTGGCTCCACTACATGTTCTCGAAGGAGGACACGCAGAAGCTGATTACTCAGCTGCAGGCGCAGCTCAACGCCCGCCCTGAAACGCAATCGAGCAAGTTGAATTAGCTGAGATGTGGCGGCCACGTAACTCTCTAGCCGCGTCATTGCCTGCAACAAACGCGAAGCGCTTGTGCAAGGGAGCGAAAGCTACGAAGCAATCCATCGTTTCCGAGCGGAGACGTGGATTGCTTCGCTTCGCTCGCAATGACGGCAGAGGGGCCTTCGTACGGACGACGATAGATTCTACTCCGCCCGCCCCGTGCCCTCATTGAGCCAGCACGCCACCTCATGCCGCGCGCCGGCATCAAGCAGCGACGGCCGTTCGACCTTGCAGCGGTCCATGACGTAGCGACAGCGGGTGTGGAAGGCGCAGCCCGACGGCGGGTTGATCGGGCTTGGCACGTCGCCGTCGATCATGGGCGCGAGCTTCTTCGCCTTGGGATTGGCGACCGGCACCGAGGCCAGCAGCGCCTGCGTATAGGGATGGCGCGGGTTGGCGAACAACTCGGTCTTGTCGGCGATCTCGACGATGCGCCCGAGATACATCACGGCGACGCGGTGGCTGATATGGGCGACCACGGCGAGGTCATGAGCGATGAACAAATAGGAAAAATTGTTCTTGCGCTGCAGGTCGATCAACAGATTGATCACCTGCGCCTGGATCGAGACGTCGAGCGCGGACACCGGCTCGTCGCAGACGATCAGGCTCGGCCCCAATGATAACGCTCGCGCGATGCAGATGCGCTGCCGCTGGCCGCCGGAGAACTGATGCGGATAGTTCTTCATCTGGTCCGCGCGCAGGCCGACCTGGGCGAACAGTTCGGCGACGCGTTCCTGCTGCTTGGCGCCGGTGGCGAGGCCGTGGACGCCGAGCGGCTCGCCGACGATGTCGCCGGCAGTCATGCGCGGATTGAGCGAAGCGAACGGATCCTGGAATACGATCTGCATCGAGCGCCGATGCGGGCGCAGATCTGTCTTGCTGAGGTTGGTGATATCAGTGCCATTAAGCTTGATGGCGCCGCTGGTCGGTTCCACCAGCCGCAACACGCTGCGCGCCACCGTCGACTTGCCGCAGCCGGACTCGCCGACCAGCCCCAGCGTCTCGCCCTTGCCGACCGAGAAGCTGACGCCGTCGACCGAATGCACGGTGCCGATGCGCCGGCGCAGGATGCCGCCGCGCACCGGGTAATGTTTGACGAGGTCGGTAACCTCCAAGAGGGGCGCTCTGTCGGTCATATCGCGGCCACCATTTCCGCCGCGCGCCAGCACGCCGAAAAATGATTATCGCCGAAATCCTTGAGCGGCGGATATTCTGCGCGGCAGCGGTCGATTGCGAACGGACAGCGCGGCGCAAAGGCGCAGCCCGGCGGCAAATTGGTCAGCGACGGCACCATGCCGGGAATTTCGTTCAACCTGACATCCTCTTTCGCGCCAAGCGAAATCACCGCCGGCATCGAGGCCATCAGGCCGCGGGTGTAGGGATGCCGTGGATTCTCGAACAGCGCCTCGACAGTGGCCTCCTCGACCTTCTTGCCGGCATACATCACGATCACGCGCTGCGCGGTCTGGGCGACCACGCCGAGATCGTGGGTGATCAGGATCAGTCCGGTGCCGAGCGTCTTTTGCAGATCGACGATCAGCGCGAGGATTTGCGCCTGGATCGTGACGTCGAGCGCGGTGGTCGGCTCGTCCGCGATCAGCAGCGCCGGCCGGCACGCCAGCGCCATCGCGATCATCGCGCGCTGGCGCATGCCGCCGGAAAGCTGGTGCGGATATTCCTGCGCTCGCCGCTCCGGCTCGGGAATGCGGACGAGGCGCAGCATCTCGACCGCTTTCGCCCATGCTTCCTTCGCCGTCATGTCCTGGTGCAGGCGCACCACCTCGGTGATCTGGTCGCCGATCCGCATCACTGGATTGAGCGAGGTCATCGGCTCCTGGAAGATCATCGACATCCGGTTGCCGCGGATCTTGCGCATGTCCGCTTCGTCGATGCCGAGCAGGTCAGTGCCTTCGAGCGTCACCGAGCCGCCGACGATCCGGCCCGGCGGGTCCGGCACCAGCCGCATGATCGACAGCGCGCTGACGCTCTTGCCGCAGCCGGATTCGCCGACGATCGCCAGCGTCTCGCCGCGGCGGACGTGGAAAGAGACGTCATCGACCGCCCGGAACAGGCCCGAATTGGTGAAGAACACCGTCTGCAGGTTCTTCACATCGAGAACCGTCTCATCCGCTCGTGCCAGCGTCATCAGCCGCGCTGCCTCGGGTCGAGGATATCGCGCAGTGCGTCGCCGAACAGATTGGTGCCGAACACCGCAAGGCTGATCGCGACGCCGGGGAAGATCACCAGCCACGGCGCGGTGCGGACATATTCCGCCGCCGATTCCGACAGCATGCGGCCCCATGACGGATAGGGCTCGGGAATGCCGAGGCCGAGAAACGACAGCGAGGCTTCGGTGAGAATGGTGGAACCGAGCTGCGCGGTCGCCAGCACGATCAGCGGCGCCAGCGTGTTGGGCAGCACGTGGCGGATAGCGATGCGCGTTTCGCTCATGCCGATCGACTTGGCGGCCTCGACGAACGGCAGTTCGCGCAAGGCCAGCGTGTTGGCGCGGATGACGCGGGCCACCGTCGGAATCAGCGGGATCGCGATCGCGATGATGACGTTCGGCAGCGACGGCCCCAGAGCCGCTGTCATGACCAGCGCCAGCACCAGCAGCGGCAGGGCCTGCAATATGTCGGTCACGCGTTGGAACAGCAAATCGACCCAGCCCGAGAGATAGCCGGAGACGAGGCCGACGATGACGCCGAGCGTCGAGCCCAGCAGCGTGGCGCCGATGCCGACGGCGAGCGAAATCCGGGCGCCATGGACGATCCGGCTCCAGACATCGCGGCCGAATGAATCGGTGCCCAGCCAATGCACGGCATCGGGCGCCGCCAGCCGGTGCGTGGAATCGACGCTGAGCGGACTGAAGCGGCAGATCAAGTCGGCCGATATCGCCACCCAGACGAACATTATCATGATGAAGAGGCCGATGGTGCCGAGCATGTAGCGTTGCGCGAGAAACGTCAGCCGGCGCCAGCCATGCGTCGAATGGGCGCCGGCGCGTTTCAGTTCGCTATCGTAATTGACTACAGCCAAACCTGAATCTCCTAATCTCCGTAGCGGATGCGCGGATCGATCGCGGCATACAGCAAGTCGACGGTGAAGTTGGCGAACACCACGACGACCGCGATCAGCATCACGAGGTTCTGCACGATCGGGTAGTCGCGCCAGCGCAGCGCCTCGACCAGGAAGCGGGCGATGCCCGGGATATTGAACACGGTTTCGGTGACGATCAGCCCGCCGATCAGGAAAGCGGCCTCGATGCCGATCACGGTGATGACGGGCAGGATGGCGTTCTTCAGCGCATGGCGGTAATTGACCGAATTCTCCGAGGCGCCCTTGGCGCGCGCGGTGCGGATGAAATCCTGGCGCAGGATTTCCAGCATCGAGGAGCGCGTGATACGCATCGTCAGCGCGGCGCTGCGAAAGCCGACCGCCATCGCCGGCACGGCGTAGATGGCGATCGCTTCGGTCCAGGTTTTCGGATTGGGGTTGAAGATCGGCATGGTTCCGAACATCGAAACCGACGCCATCAGGATCAGCAGCCCGAGCCAGAACGAGGGCAGCGACAGCCCGCTCAGGCTGACGATACGCAAGGCATAATCAAGCCTTGTGCCCTGGTGAACGGCGCTGATGACGCCGAGGGGAATGCCGATCGCTGCGGAGAACAGCAGTGCCAGGCCCGCCAGCCGCGCCGTGATCGGAATTCGCGGCAGGATCTCCTGCAGCGCCGGTTTTTCCGACACATAGGAATAGCCGAGATCGCCGTGCAGCAACCCGCCGATCCAGCGGAAATACTGCACCACGATCGGGTCGCTGAGACCGAGTTCCTTTTCCAGATTGGCCTTGTCGGCGGGATCGACAAAGCCGGCTGCGTCGAACAGGATGTCGACGATATTGCCGGGAACGACGCGCAGCAGCACGAAGATGATGATCGAGATCCCGATCAGGGTCACGAACATCAACGCGAGGCGTCGCACGATATAAGCAAACACCTGGCTATTCTCCCTGGCCGGCCGACGTTATGGCGGACGCTACTTGTCCATCCATACATCCTCGTAACGATAGCCGTTATAGGAGCTGTTCACCATGATGGTGATGCCCTTGACGTAGGGCTGCCAGCACGAACCCGAGCGGCCGTGGTAGATGATCGGGCGGGCGACGTCTTCCTGCAGCTTCTTGTCGATCTCCCAGACGATTTTCTTGCGCTTGGCGACGTCGGTTTCCTGGGATTGCTCGCCGAACAGCTTTTCGATGTCCTTGTTGCAGTAGTTGGTGTAGTTGCGCTCCGAGCCGCAGGAATAGTTCTCGTAGAACGACTGGTCGGGATCGTCGACCGCATTGCCGGTCAGATTGAGGCCGAGCGCATAATCCTTGCGCGCGACTTTCGAGAACCAGTTCGCCGTCTCGACCACGTCAAGCTCGCCGTCGATATAGATGCTCTTGAGCTGATCGATCAGGATGATGGCGGGGTCGCGATAGATCGGAATATTGCGCGTTGCGACCTTGACCGCGAGCCGCTTGTCCGGCCCAAAGCCCGCCTTCTGCATCAGCTTGCGCGCTTCTTCCCGGTTGGCGTTGATGTCGGGGCCGTAGCCCGGGATCGTCTCCAGCATCTCTTTCGGCATTGCCCACAACCCGCCCGGGGCGGGAAGCATGGTGCCGCCGATATCCGCCTGTCCCTCGAACAGGATCGAGATGAACGCCTTGCGGTCGATCGCCAGCGCCATCGCGCGGCGGATATCCAGGCTGTCAAACGGCGGCGAGGACGAGTTGACGATGATGTTGGTCGAGACGTTGATCGGCTCGACGACGCACACGGCGTTCGGCGACTGCTTCTTGACGTCCTTGAGCAGCGGGATCGACACTTCGGTCGGGAACGTCATGTCGAACTGGCCGGAAATAAAGCCGAGAATGGCGGTCGACCGGTTGGTGATGATGGTGAATTCCATGCCGTCGAGATACGGCAGGCCCTTCTTCCAGTAATCCGGGTTGCGCGTCAGCTTGATCGATTCGTTGGCCTTGAACTCGACGAACTTGAACGGACCGGTGCCGGTCGGCTTGGTACGCATGTCGCCGGCCGAGACGTGGCAGGGATAGACCGGTGTATAGCCGGAGGCGAGCAGCGCCAGCAGCGCCGGCTGCGGCCGTTTCAGGTTGAACGACGCCTCGAAATCGCCTGACGTGGTGACGTCAACGACCTCGTCGTACCAGGATTTTCGCGGGTTCTTGCGGAACTTCTGCTGCGACTTGCCCATCAGCATGTCGAAGGTGCATTTGACGTCCGCGGCGGTGAACGGCTTGCCGTCGTGCCACTTGACGCCCTGCCGCAGCTTGAAGGTGAGCTTCTTCTTGTCGCCGCTCCAGGCCCAGCTTTCCGCAAGATCCGGGACGATCGATTCCATGGAGTTCTGCGGGACGTCCTGCTTGTAGATCACGAGGTTGTTGAAAACCGGCATGAAGGGAATGTTGACCGAATAGGTCGCTTCCTCGTGGATCGAGGCGCTGGCCGGGCTGTCGCGGTGATAGACCTTGAGAATGCCGCCCTGCTTGGGCTCGCCTGCCGATGCAACATGGTAGGCCGGCAGCAATAACAACGCCGCGACGGCAAGCGTTCGCACGCTCCGCATGGTGTCCCCTCCCGGGAATGTTCGGTCTCAATGGCCGATTACCACCGACGATAGCATGACCATCCTGCCGGGCAACCGGCCAAGTCCGGGCGGATGTTGGCAATTCGAACTAATAGTCCGTGTGGTGGAACTGACCCGATTTTTGCGGCGATTTGCACGGAAATGGGTCAGCAATTGCCGCCGTCGTTGCGACGCACACAAGATAATCGCGCCATAATGCCTCACCCGAGCATTCGTGCCGTCACATTCCCTCATATTTCGCATCAACGCGGCCCCGCGTTTGCCGATCAGCGCCGCTCACACGATCCGCGAGGTCTTGTTGCCCCAGTAGCGGTCGCGCAGCAGGCGCTTGTAGAGTTTGCCGGTGGGCAGCCGCGGCAGCTCTTTCTCGAAATCGATCGAGCGCGGCACTTTTTGGCGCGACAGCGACTGGCTGCAGAACGCGATCAGTTCCTCCGCGAGATCCGGCCCCGGCGAAACGCCGGGCATCGGCTGCACCACCGCCTTTACTTCCTCGCCCAGATCCGGATTGGGCACGCCGAACACCGCGGCGTCCGCGATCTTGGGATGAGTGATCAGCAAATTCTCGCATTCCTGCGGGTAGATGTTGACGCCGCCGGAGATGATCATGAACGTCGCGCGGTCGGTGAGATAGAGGAAGCCGTCATTGTCGACGTAGCCGACATCGCCCACCGTGCTCATGCTGCCGTCCGCCGAGCGAGCTTCCTTTGTCTTGGCCGGATCGCAAAAATATTCGAACGGGGTGGCGGTCTTGAACCACACCGTGCCCGGCGTGCCGACGGGAACGGCCTGCATGTTCTCGTCGAGAATATGCAGATCGCCGAGCAGCACCTTACCCACGGTGCCGCGATGGGCCAGCCACTCCTCGCTGTTGCAGGAGGTAAAGCCGAGCCCTTCGGTGGCGCCGTAATATTCGTGGATGATCGGCCCCCACCATTTGATGATGTCGTCCTTGACCGCCGCCGGACAGGGCGCTGCGGCATGGATCGCGATCTCGAGCGACGACAGATCGTATCGGTTGCGCGCCTCCTCGGGCAGCTTGAGCATGCGCGAGAACATCGTCGGCACCAGCTGGGTGTGCGTGATGCCCCATTTCGGGACCAGCGAGAGATAATGTTCGGGATCGAACCGTTCCATGATGATGGCGGTGCCGCCCATCTTGATCGTCAGGTTGACGGCGGCCTGCGGCGCCGAGTGGTAGAGCGGCGCCGGCGACAGATAGATCATGCCCTCGCGGTATTGCCAGATCTTCACCAGGAAATCGAACAGCGGCAAATTCTGATCGGCCGGCAGTTCCGGCAGCGGGCGCAGAATTCCCTTTGGCCGGCCGGTGGTGCCGGAGGAATAGAGCATTGCGGTGCCGACGCATTCATCCGCGATCGGCGTGTGCGGCAATCCAGCCGTCACTTGCTGCAGGCCGACGATGCGGTCGCTTTCGTGCCAATTTTCTCCTTGGCCATCGGCGACGATACAAAGCTCCACCTGCGGGCATTCCTGCAACGCCTCGCGCGCGACATCGAGTTTTTCCCGAGAGGTGATCAGGATGCGCGACTGGCTGTTGGTCAGGATGTAGGCAAGCTCGCTCGCGGTGAGGTAGGAGTTCACGCAGGTGTAATAGAGGCCCGAGCGTTCGCCGGCGCCGCAGGCTTCGAGATAGCGGCTGTTGTTCTCCATGAAGATCGAATAGTGGTCGAGCCGCTTCAGGCCACGCTGCCGGAACAGATGCGCCAGCCGGTTGGAGCGCGCGTCGAGTTCGCGATAGGTGACGGTCTCGCCGGTGCCGGCCATGATGAAGGCGGGCTGCAGGGGGCGAAGTTTTACATGCTTGCCGGTGTACATTCCGTCTCGTTCTCCTAGGCTGCCAGTTCGAGAATTTCGCGGACCTGTGCCGGCCCTTCGATCTTGCGCGGATTGCGGGGCACCCAGGGTGTCGCCATCGCCTGCTGTGCGATGCGGTCGAAATGCTCGGGTCCGACTTTGACCTCGCGCAGGCTGCGCGGCATTCCGAGCCCGCGAATGAAATTATCGAGCACTTCGCTGGCGTCCTTGCCCGGATACCCCATCGCGGCTGATACCAGCGCCTGGCGCTCGGCATTCACAGATATGTTCCAGCGCATCACGCTCGGCAGCATCACGCACGACGTATGGCCGTGCGGCACGCCGAATTCGGCGCCGAGCACATAGCCGATGCCGTGGCTGGCGCCCATCGGCACGCCCGCGGCCAGCGGGCCGGTCGAGAGCCAGGTGCCGATCTGGCAATCCATCCGCGCGTCGAGATCGCGGCCATTGGCCTTCACCCGCGGCAGCGCCTGCGCCAGCAGCGCAAGCCCCTTCAGCGCCTGCGCGTCGGCATAGGGATGCGCTTCGCGCGCGCAAATGCCCTCGACGCAGTGGTCGACGGCGCGAATCCCGGTCGACAGCCACAGCCATTCCGGCGTGTGCAGGCCGATCGCGGGATCGAGGATCACGGCGCGCGGCATCACCAGCCGATGGCGCAGCGCTTCCTTGACCTTGGTCCGCTCGTTGGTAACGCCGGCGTTGGCGGTGAATTCGCCGCCGGCGATCGTCGTCGGCACGCTGATCTGCCGCACCGCCGGCGGGTTCATCGGCGGCGGCGCTCCGGCAACGGCCCTTATTTTGTCGATGCCTTCGACGGTCGTAATGTCATTGGCGAGGCAGAGCTGCACCGCCTTGGCGCCGTCGGTGATCGAGCCGCCGCCGATGGTGACGATGAGGTCGGCCTTGGCGACACGAGCCTGTTCGGTGGCCGCTATCACGGCCGCCCGCGGCGTATGGGCGGGCATCGCGTCGAACGTCCCGACGCAGCGCGGCCCCAGCATGTCGCGAATGTTCCTGATCACGTCGGTCTCGCGGTTGAGCGTGCCGCTGACCATCAGGAACGCCCTGACCGCACCGAGCCGGGCCATCTGCTCGACGATCACCTCGGATGCCGGCCGTCCGAACACGACCTCATCCATGGCGCCGAATACCACACGCCCTCTATGCACGCTTGTCCTCCCCGGACATTTTGGTTTTGTTGGCAGGGAGGTTAGCGGAGGAAATTCCGGACGTCATGCCCGAAGATGATGCGGGTGGGGAGGTGGTGCTGTCTCGCATCGTCGTCCCGGCCTTGAGCCGGGACCCATACGCCGCGGCGGTTGTTGTTGCCGCAGATCTCCAAAGCCCGGGACGACGGCGGTACTGTTGTTGCACCATCATTCAAAACACGCTTTCGCATTCTCGCGACGCATTGCGCCCGAGGTTTGCAGGTTACTTTCGCCCCCGAAATTCAGAGGGCGCAGGGAATGCCGGATGCGCGCTGCACCCGCGGTCTCGTGTGCGATTGTGCTAAGAATGCTGCACACGAGCATACAGGGCAGCGGAGAACATCCGACATTCCCTGCGCAGTGGCTTTACGGCTTATGACGCGCTCTCCCCGGTGAGACGGCCTCTATTGCCACTGTCGCCCCTCGGAAGCGTTGGCTCCCGAAAGACTTGACGCCGTTACGGGCGCCAGGACCACACGCTTTCGCCGTGCGCATCAGCCGCGACCGTCAATCGCAACTGTTGCGTCCACCGCAACCCGCCCCTCGTCGTGACGACGGCCGACGCCCCTCTGAGTGGGACGGGATGGCCAAGAATGAACCGGTGATTTGGGGTCGAAGGAAAGAGAAATATTTTTGATTTTCGGAATTTTTGGACTTGACATGATTTCCGAAAACCGGAACTGATTTGCCCGTCGGGTTGTTTTGTCGCATGCTGGCGGCGAGATTGCACTTGCGGGCGAGGCGACGCAGCATACTCCGTCACCGCACGTCGAAGTCGCCTTCCAGCGTGATTTTCTCGAAATCGGTTACCAGCGCGTCGATCCGCATGTGCCAGCGGCCGGCGAGCGGCAACGGCACGCCGCGCACGTGCCAGGACCCATCCGGCCCGCGCGTCGCCTCACGCCCGAATGGTTCGATACCGCGCTCCGGCAGGCTCAGCGTCAGCGTCGCCTCCTTGGCCGATAGCGCGGCGAAGTCGCCGGTCAGCAATTGCAGGACAAAATCATCCGAACCCACTTTGCCCGGCGAAATCGACACCTGAGCCATCGCCGTCTCGGTGTGGATATGGATCGCCAGCGGCGCCTGCGCGGCGGCCGCCAGCACACGCGGCGGCGGCGTGAAACGCCAGCCAGCGACGACGGCGAGAATACCCACCACCACGACGCATTCGATCAGGATCGAGCCGATCAATGACCGCCCTTTCTGCGGATCGGCCGCCACGGCTGGTGTCAGGCGGTACCGGTTCAGCGCGGCTAGCCCAAGCAGGACCGTGACCAGTATCAATTTGACCAGCAGGATAATGCCGTAGCGGGTGTCGATCAGCGCACGAAAACTCTCAAGCTGGACGATTGCCAGACCCAGTCCGCTCAACACCAGAAAACCGACGACCGGCACGGCCAGGCGCGAGAACCGTTGCAGCACCGGCACCATCGCGGCCGTTGATTGGCGCGCCAGCACCGCAAGGGGCGCGAGTGCGCCGACCCAAAAGGCGATGGCAACGCCATGGATGAACATCGCCGGCGCCGTCAGCGATTTCGGAGACGCCGTTGCGGCGTGCCCGCTCGTTGCCAGCGACAGCCCGGCGCCTGCCAGCGCAAGAACAGTCAATACCCGGGCGGTCATCCCGGTCGGGCTGCGCCACGCAAACCAGGCGATGACCATCGACGCGATCGCAATCAGCAGCGACGGCCCGAGGCTGGTTCCGAGCGCGCTGGTCCATGGCGCTGCTGTCGCCAGCCCGCCGAGCGGACGATCGAGCAAGTCGAGACCCTGCAGGCCAAGCGAGGCGACGGCGCTCGCGACACCGACGGCAAGCGCGCCCGTGATCACCCGCGCACCGCCCTGCCCGATCCATACGGCAAAGAACGCGCCGCCGACGCCTGCGAACAAGCCGACATAAACCCCGATGCGGGCCAGCCAGATCAGGATCGTAACCGGGCCGCCATTCGACCTGGCAGCGCTGGCCGTCACGACGCCGATCGAAAACACCAGCGATCCCGCGACGGGATGCCCGTCCTGGGAAACCACGCGATAGCTGACGACCTGCGTCCCGCGCGGCAGATCATCAGGCAACACGATCACGACGGATTGGTCGACCGCGCGAACCGTGACGGCGCGCGTCTTGCCCCCAGCATCGATCAGGTTGACGACAGCGGGTGTGACGCTTTCGTTGAACTGCAATTGCACGGTCTTTGGCGCCTCGGCCACGACGCTGCCATCGGCAGGTTCGGCAGCCACCAGCGACGCATGCGCAAACGCTTCCGTTGCAAGACAGAGCGCCACCAGCAGTGCCGCGACGGCTGCGATGGCGCGTAACATCGAATTTACGGCCTCGAAATCAGCTTGAGGCCCGGTGCCGGTGACGAGCCGTCATGACTATGCGACCCGGCCCCGGCCTTCGGAATATCGATCCAGCGGCTAACCCCCTTCTCGCATTCCTGCACCACCGGAAAATACAGCGTCGTGTTCGGCTTCAGGCCGCCGGTGAGGAAGGTTGCCATGACGAATTCGTCGTAATTGTCGTCGGCAAGTTTGCCCCCGCTCCAGGACACTTCCTTGACGCCTTCGGAGAATTTGCTGCCGTGATATTCGTATTCGGCGGCGTATTTTCCCTTTGTCGTCTCGAGAGTCCAGCCAGTCTTCGGCATCGGCTTGACGCTGATCACGCCTTCGGGGATTTGCACCCGGATTTTGACGGTGGCCGATCCCGCGCAACCATGTGGCACGGCGAATACCGCCTTGTAATAACTGCCGACGGCCGCCTCGCGCTTCTCCAACGTCACGTGCGCGTTGGCGGAAGACGCGGCGCAGAGGGCTGCGACGGCGACTAGTAGACCTGGCTTCGACATTTTTGGCCTCAAATATTCATGCTAAATTGAATCGGACGCCCGCCGCATCAGGCGCGAGCAGCCTGGCTCTGAACGGCGAACGCTTTCCATCGCCATTACTTCTTCATGCCGGAATGACCCGAATGATCATGCGCTGGCGCCTGGGCGCCGACGCCCTGCACGTCGAGCGATAGCGTCACCTTGCCCGCCTTTTCGAACTCGAGCGTTACCGGCACCTTGTCGCCCTGCTTGAGCGGGCCCTTGAGATCCATCAGCATCAGATGATAGCCGCCCGGCGCGAGTTTTACGGTCTTGCCGGGTTCGATGGCGAGCCCCTTGTCGAGCGAGCGCATCGTCATCACGCCGTTGTTCATCGCCATCTCGTGGACCTCGATCTTGCCGGAGATATCGGCCGCGCCCTTGATCAGCCGATCAGGCGCCTGCCCCTTGTTCTCGATGGTGAGGTATCCACCCGCGATCTTGGCACCGCCCGGTGTGGCGCGGCTCCAGGCTTGCGTGATCACGAGATCGCCAACCTTGGCCTCTTGGGCGTGCAAGGGAGCGGTGAAAAGCGCGGCCACGAAAGCGACGCAGGCAACGGTACGAGAGAAAGAATTCATCGGATTTTCCTTGGTTTTCTTTTGCGGCTCGCGCCCGCAAACGGCGTCTCGAATTCCCCCGGCGCAAGGTGCGCGCGCCGGGAGTCGCAATCAATCACCACCGCGCTTTTACGCCCGCGTACACGGCACGGCCAGTGCCGGGCTCGAATAACGGCAGGTTCGGATTGGCCCGGTCGGTGATGCTGGCCGAACTGATGTAGGCCTTGTTGGCGATGTTCCGCGCCTCGATATACATCGAATAGGTGCCGCCATTGTCGACGCCCGCCTTCAACCCGACGATCGCATAGGCCGACGTCTTTAGCGTATTGGCGCTGTCCACGTAGTAGGATTCCGGTACCCACTCGACGTTGGGGCCGACATAGATTCCCGTCGGATGCTTGTAGAGCAGTTCGGCCCGCAGGTAATGACGCGGCGCGCCGGGCAACTGGTTGTTTCCGAAGACGGGATCGTTGTCGAAGCGGAAATCGTTGAAAGTGTAGGCAAGGTTCACCCAGACCTTGTCTGGCGCGCTACCCGGGACGAACAGCCCCTTGACGACAGCTGCGCCCAAGCCGGCTTCAATTCCCTGATGGTAGGTCCGATTGGCGTTGGTCACGTTACAATTGCCAAACGCGCTGTAGAGGCACAGCAGTTCGTCCTTGATGTCGGCGCGATAGCCGGTCAGTTCCCAGGTCAAATCTGGGCGCCGCCCGCGGGTGCCGATTTCATAGGTGGTCGCGCGTTGCGGCCGGATGCTGGTGAATGGGATGACCGCGACGCCCGGTACATTCGCGCTTTCGCCGAAGCTCGGCACTTCGGCGCTGCGCGAGATGTTGGCGTAGGCCTGCCAGGTCGGATCGATGTCCCACAGCAGGCCGGCTTTGGGGCTCCACAGATTGAATTCCGTCCGGCCCGACTGATCTCCATCGTTTAAGAAACGGTCGCGACGATCGCGCGTGGCGTACAGGAACTGCGTACCGGCGACGGCCGCGACGTTCGGCAGGAAGTAAAACGAGTCCTGGATATAGACCGAGGTGTTCTGGGATTTGTCGACCGACGAGGACAGCAGCGCTCCCTTCTGTCCGGCGATATTGGCAAATTGCTGGTTGTCGATGCTGCCGTTGATGACATTGACGCCGGCCACGAGAACGTTGCGGTAGCCGCCGATGTTGCGATCGTCGGTGACGCGGGCAAAGCCGCCGTAATCCTTGTAGCGATAGTCCAGCCATTGGAAGATCGGATGCATCAAATGGCGGTCGACGCCGAACACGCCGAAATCAACGATCGTGTCCTCGAACCGGATGGTGGTCTTGTTCGCCAGCCGCACCGTATCGATGTTGCGCTGCTGGTCCATCAGGATGTTGTTGGGTGCCGCCGTCTCGGGTGACGTGAGTGCCGATGCCTTGGTAACGGTGCCGGGGATGCGCTGCCGGACCTGATTGGCGTTCACATAGAACCGTGTCTCGAAATCGGGTGAGAACTGGTAGCCCACATTGCCGCTGACGCGCGTGGCACTGCCGTTGCTGTGATCGCGAAAGCCGTCCGCCGCCTGGGTCGATGCAGTCACGAAACCGTCCCAGGGCCCGTTGGCGCCGCCCGCGTTGGCCTGCAGCCGGCGAAACCCGAAAGCACCGCCATCGACACTGACGCCGTTCACGAACGGGTCGCGCCCGGTGGGCGTGACGAAATTGATGGCCCCGCCCAGCGAGTTCGCGCCAAACCGCAACGCGTTGCCGCCTTTGAAGACTTCGACATATTTGTAGGCGGTCGGATCGATTTCCTGAAAATCGCCATAGCCGTCAGCGGTGTTGATCGGGATCCCGTCCATGTAGAGCTGGACGCCGCGCAGATGGAAGTTGCGCGACAGGCCGGAACCGCGAATCGAGAGCCTGGTATCGTCACCCCATTTGGGCTGCGCGAAGACGCCGGGGACGTAATCGAGAACATCCTTGATCGTATTGGCGACGGTCGAATTCCGGTAGGCCTCGGCCGGAACGAGCGCCACGCCGCCCGGGGTCTGCTGAATATCGCGGATCGCCTGTTGCACCGTAAGGACCGTCAGCGCCGGTCCCCTCGCCGGTTCGCTTGCAACCGGCGGCGCAACCGGGGACGGATGTCGGACGCGAGACGCACGCGCCGTGCGCGCCGCACTGCGCTGCGGAGCACGGGCTGAAACTGTCCGCTGCGGCGTTGGGGCATCCACGGTGACGGGCGGAAGCGAACTTTGCGTATTGGTTTGAGCACCCGCCGGAACGGATGCAAAGACGGCGGCGCAAGCAAGCGCGCGCGCGGGCAAATGATAGCGAAACATGTGGTATTCCTGACGCCGGCTCTAGCGGCCGGTTAATGAACTGCAGCGATCAGCGCAGCCGAAGCCGCACCGATCGTTCGGATGTTCGAAAGGTCAGGAAATAGAAGGTGGCGCGCGCGCTTGCGCGTGCGAGCCGGCGCGGGAACCGAAGCGGTCCGTTGTGAATTCGACCCAGACCACGCGCGCGTGCTGGCGTTCGATGACGATGGCGTTGGTGGTTTGCGGCGCGTCGACCGGCGCACCGGTGTGAAGCACGCTGCAGACCGAACAGCAGCCATCGTGCGCGCGATGCCCGGTCTGGTCGCTCTGTCCGGTGGGGACGTCTGCATTGCCATGACAGATCACGGCCGCGGCAAGCGGGTCGGAGGCCGCGATGCTGGCCGCCCAGCACGCGCCGATCGGTGCGAAAATCTGCACCATCAGGGCGATCAGGACTATGGGTAGGAAATTTTTCAGCCGCGCGCGCATCGCAAACCCATCCGGAACGAGAACTAATCACCGGGAGCGTTCGAAGTCGAGATCGGGTTTTGCGGTTTATCCGCTTGTGTTGCGCAAATACCGGCGTTTCCGATGCGTTCCAGCCGATTGAGGCGGCGATTCCGGCCCTCCGCGCCCGTGACCCGCCGCGGGTACTGCCCCTCCGCCACAAGGAATAGTGGTGAAATTCCAATCATTTCGCAGATTGATAGAATTTTGAACAATCGTTGCTGAAAATGGTGACAAGGGGAAAAAGATAGTCTACACGTGCTGGCTCAGGCTGGCCGAAAGGTTGAAGTCTGGTGGTCCAAGTCTCGGGAGGAGCCCTGACGCGCACAAGCAGCGTCGCCTCGTCAATCAAGATCAAACCCAAATTTTCGAGGTAAAAGGGTCGACACAATTTTTGAGCAGGGCTCCGTGCCCTGCTCTTTTTTTTCGATGATCGCCCTCTTTAAAGTCGTTCGAAGAATCTCCGAACCGCGTACGCCCTCATGATCGCGCCCAATCCGATTCTGCGAAGCTTTGAGATCGCAGCCAGCCGCTGCGCGGACCTGACGCCATTGGTGTATGCGCGCCTGCACAGCGAACATCCCGAAACACACACGATGTTCCGGACCGAGGGCAGCGAACTCGTCAAGGGCTCGATGCTGGCGCTGACGATCGATGCGATCCTGGATTTCGCAGGTCCCCGCACCGGCCATTTCCGCATGATCGAGTGCGAGATTTCCTCGCACGACGCCTACGGCACGCCGCGCGACCTGTTCATCGCATTCTTCGGTGTGATCGCCGAGACCCTGCGCGAAATCCTCGATCAGGACTGGTCGCCTGAGATCGATGCTGCATGGCGGAAATTGCTCGACGAGATCGAGCAGTTGGTCTTGCAGCGCACAAGCTAGGACCGCTTCCGTTCAACTTGCTTGATCGATTCCGCACCCTCAGCAATGACGTGATCAGCGAACGGGTGGCGCGTGCGCGGCGAGTGTGAGACACTGTGGGCATCCGCGGTGCGTGTAACGCCCTCGGTCATAAAAATGAAAGCGAGGGAGCAAGCAATGTCAGGGACGGACAAATCCTCTACGACCAGGCGTGACCTTCTTCAGTCGGCGGCGTTCGCCGGCGCAGCGAGCGCGCTGTTCGGCGGTTTGGGGTTAAGCCCGGCGCTCGCGCAGGCCGCACGTTCCGAAAAACCGCTGAAGGCCGCGTTCTCCAACGCCGGCCTGCAGGCCACCTGGTGCGCGCAGGGCAAGCAGGCCGCGGAATGGTGGGGCAAGCTGTTCAACGTCGAGGTCACCTGGTTCGACGGCCAGCTCGACGCCGTCAAGCAGCGCGCCGCGATCGACAACATGGCGTCGCAGAAATGGGATTTCGTCGCCATCCAGGCGTTCGGCATCGGCACCCTGACCCAGCCGGTGCAGAAGATGATCAGCGCCGGCACCCCGGTCATCGACATGGACACGCTGATCGCGCCGCTCGACCAGATCAGCGTCCACTCCTTCCTCGCCCCCGACAATGAATTCATGGGCGCTTCGGTGACGCAGGCGCTCTGCAACGCCATGGGCGGCAAGGGCAAGATCATCATGACCCAGGGCGCCCTCGGCCACACCGGCGCGCAAGGCCGCGCCAAGGGTTTTACCTCCGTCGTGAAGCAATTCCCGAATATCGAGGTGCTCGACACCCAGCCGGCGGATTGGGACGTGTCAAAGACGGCGCGCCTATGGGAGACCTACCTGACAAAATACCCGCAGATCGACGCCGCCTTCTTCCACAATGACGACATGGCGCTCGCCGCCTACAACATCATGAAGGCGCGCAACCGCACCAACATCCTGATTGGCGGCGTCGACGCCATGCCGCCGGCGATCCAGGCGGTCAGCGAAGGCCGGATGTTCGCAACCGTCCGCAATCCCTCGTGCCGTATCCATGGCGGCGCCATCGTCGCCGGCGTCGCCGCGGTGACCGGGGGCGAGAAGAGCGGTCAGGGTATTCCCAAGCACGTGATAACGGACGGCCCGGTCGTGACCAAGGCCAACGCGGCGGGCATGCAGTGGATGGAGAATCATTTCCTGATCTGAAGTCTGATGACGCCGCAACGCTCACCCCTCCTCGAACTGCGAGGCATCACCAAAGCCTTCGGCGGCGTCGAGGCGCTTCGGGGTGTTGATTTTGCGTTGTTCGCCGGCGAGATCCACGGTCTCGTCGGCGAAAACGGCGCGGGAAAAAGCACGCTGATGAAGATCATCGCCGGCGTGCATGCGGAGTTCTCCGGCCGCTTTGCACTGGATGGGAAGGACACCCGTTTCCGCTCGACCCGCGACGCGCATGCCGCCGGCATCGCCATGGTCCATCAGGAGCTGAGCGTCGCCCCCGATCTGTCGGTGGCCGAAAATGTTTTTCTCGGCACCCAGCCGACCAACCGCTTCGGCCTCGTGCAGTGGCGGCGCATGGCGCGCGAGGCCGGCGAGCAACTCGCCAAATTCGGCATCGACGTCGATCCAATGTCGCGGCTCGGCGATCTGCCGATCGGCATGCAGCAGTTGATCGAGATCGCCCGCGTCCTGTTCTCGGGCGCCCGCATCGTCATTCTCGACGAGCCGACCTCCGCCCTCTCGCCGCCCGAGGTCGAGCGGCTGTTTGCGACGCTGCGGCGGCTGCGCGACGAGGGTTGCGCCATCGTCTTCATCTCTCATTTCATCGAGGACATTTTGCGCGTCTCTGACACCGTGACGGTGTTCCGCAACGGACGGAAAGTCGCCGAGACGGAATCCGCCGCGACCAGCAAGGCCGCGCTGATCGAGGCCATGATCGGCAAGGGCAGCGAGGCGCTGGGCGAGACCTATACCGACGACATCATGCTGCCGCCGCCGACCGATCGTCCGGCGGTGCTGAAGGCGGACGAACTCACGCTCGCCCGCAGCCTGCAGGACGTCTCGTTCGAGGCCCGCGGCGGTGAAGTTTTGGGCATCTACGGCTTCATGGGCTGCGGGCAGCTCGAGCTGGCGCGGATCCTGTTCGGCAAGATCAAGCCCGACCGCGGCACGTTGATCGTAGGCGGCGAACCCAAGACCTTCGCCAGCACGGCGGCGGCGCGGCGCGCCGGCGTCGCCTTCGTCCCCGAAAGCCGCCGCGCCATGCTGTTCCACCAGGAGCCGGTCTACAAGAACATCTCGATCAGCGTGCTGGGCCGGATTTCCGCGCTGCTGCTCAAGCCGGCACGCGAGCGGTCGATCGCCGCGCGGCAGGTCGAGCAATTGCAGATCAGGCCCGCGGCCGTCGACCTCGAACTCGGCATGCTGTCCGGCGGCAACCAGCAGAAGGTGGCGCTGGCGAAATGGCTGAGCTATCCACCGCGCCTGCTCGTGCTGTGCGAGCCGACGCGGGGCATGGACGTCGGCGCCAAGAACGACGTCATCAACATCATCAGGGAACTGCGCGCCAAGGGACTGGCCGTGATCGTGCTTTCGACCGAACCGGAGACGGTGCTGTCGCTGGCCGACCGCATCATCGTCCTCAAGCGCGGCGCGGTGGTGCGCGAATTCGCTCATGAGATGGTCAGCAAGGACCGCCTGCTGCAAGCGGCTTGAGGAGAAACTTGAATGGCAAGTGAAGGCGCGACAGTCCCGGCGGATCGCAAGCGGCCGCACAGCGTCGGCAGGTTCCTGCGCTCGCAGATGCGCAACATCGCGCCGTTCCTGACGCTGATCTGCCTGACCGGCTTTTTTGCCGCCGCCAGTCCATCGTTTGCGACGCTCGACAATTTCGGCAATATCCTGACCCAGGTTTCGGTGACCGGCATCATCGCCGTCGGCCTTACCTTCGTGATCCTGTGCGCCGAGATCGACCTGTCGATCGCCAGTATCGCCAACGTCACCGGCATCGCGGTCGCCTATTTCACCCTGCAGGAATCCTACGTGAACATCGCCAACGTCCCGATGCCCGGTTGGGCGGCGGTGATGCTGGCGCTCGCGCTCTGTGCCCTGCTCGGTGTCGTCAATGCGTTCGGGCTCACCGTGATCGGCATTCCCTCCTTCATCATGACGCTGGCGATGATGCAGATCGCCGCGGGCATTTCCGCGCTGCTGGTGCGCGGCCAGATCGCCTACAAGGTGCCCGACGTGATCACGACGCTCGGATCGGGGTCGATCGGCGGCATCCCATGGATCGTGATCGTGGCCGCGCTGATGCTGCTCGGCGGCCATCTGGTGCTGACCTACACGCGCTTCGGCCGCTACGTCTACATGGTCGGCGGCAACCGCGAGGCGGCGGAATATTCCGGGCTCAACGTCAAGCTCATCCTCGGCAGCGTGATGGTGATCGCGGCGGTCTGCTCGGGCATCGGCGGCATGCTCGGCGTCGCCCATTTCGGCAGCGCGCAGCAGAACGAGTTCGACACCTACCTGCTCGATTCGATCGCCGCCGTCGTGGTCGGCGGCACCAGCCTGTTCGGCGGCCGCGGCGGCATCGGCAACACCGTCGTCGGCCTGTTCGTGCTCGGCGTCCTCAACAACGGCCTCGACCACGTCAACATCGACAGTTTTCTGAAGATCCTGATCCGCGGCCTGATCCTGCTCGCGGCGCTGGTGATCAATGTGTATGCGCAGAAGCTGCGGGAACGGTCGGTTGAATGACGGCGGCGTTTCCGGGCCGTGAACCCATAAATCTGCCGACGGCGGACTTGTTGCTGAAGTCCGTATGGCGTCGATGGGTCGACATCGTCTGCGCGGACCGTCATGTCCGCTAAGTGCCAAGTGGATTGAACATCGCTACCGCTACTTGATCACCTCTCAGAAGCCGTTCTGTTTGAGAAACGCTATCAGATCATCGGTCGCTTGTTTCTTCTGCTTCTCGGTGCCCCCGCCCACGTGAGCACCGCGCGTGATGCAATTCTGCTTCATCCATTTCCCAACGTTCCATCCGCCGATAGATTTGTTATTCGCCTTCATCGTCCGATCACCGTTGTCTTCGATCATCGCTGCGCAAGCTGAATAGTTCTCGCTCTTTTTCATGTGAATGACCGGACCACTGAGTTCCCAAGCATGATGTTGGCCGGGATAAATTTTTATCGACACTCTTGAGTTTCCTGCAGCCTTCATTCGATCTGCGTACTCGACGCAAGGTTTTGCAGGAGTTAGATCGTCAAGCTCAGCAACCATGTAAAAGATCGGTCGCCCCGTCGTCGCGGCGTTCCGAAATTGACCTACACAATCAGGAACAATCGGAACGTGCAGCGCGAACGCTAAGCTGCCAGTCCGACGCAATTCCCGACGAACCATCATGGCAGAATTTTGTGCCACCAACCCTCCTTTCGATACGCCCATGATGCCGATCCGAGTTGGATCGATGCGCTTATCTTTCTTTAACTCAGCCAGTGCCGCAAAGGCATCATTTTCCATCACCCACGAATTAACGAGCTCTTGGTTCTCGTTGGTGTTCAAAACCTTGCGCGGCCTGAAGCTGTCGACGACCAGCGCGGCAATGCCGTTTTGCGAAATGCTGCGCGCATAGTGACCTTCGATCTGGTCAAGAACGCCACCGGAACTATTTATGATCACCATTGCCGCTACCGACTTATCGGATTGCGGCAGATACAAGGTTGCTGTGATCTTTACCGGCGCAACATCCGGCGCAGGATTAGTGTCGAACTTCAACTGCTCTAAGATCGCTGATTTGGCAAATGCAGGATATGTCAAAGCAATATTCAACATTGTTATGCAAATTACTAACATCCAATGTCTTGAGGCCAACATTCCGTCTTCTCCTTAGTCAATGTGCACATCTTTGATATGAACCCGCTTCAGGCAGGAGAGGATGTCCGCTTTGGATCATTCGCGACCGGGTCGAGCCAGCAGCAAGTCCGGCCAAGTCCGCAATCCGCCGAAAGCGGTAGTAGATCACGCCCTAGCCGGCCGCTTGCCCTCACCCACCGAAATCGGGCTGCCAGTCGCGCAGCAGCTGTGCTGTCTTTGTTATCGACCCGATGGTGGGATATTTCGCAGCATCCACCATCATCGCCCGCGCCAGGCGCAGGCTTCGCGCTTCGCAGACGGCGCGAAGCTTCGGCTCCTCGATCAGCTCGAAATCGATATTGTGCGCGAGACCGAGGATGCGGCGGATGATCTTTGCCGCGGCAAACCCGACGGTGTCGCCGAACAATCGCGCCATGTAGGCCTGCCGTTCGGCCTCGAGGCGAACAGCACCATCCGCGCCGGCAAACAGCGATGCCGGATAGGCATCGCCCTTCGCTTCGGTGCGCCACAACCCGACGAATTTTCGCGCAAATTCCGCCCATACGCCCTCGACCGTCTGCAGCAGCCACGCTTCGAAGGCGCGCCGATCGCCGGGCGAGGTTTCGTGGCCGCTGGAGGCCAGATAGCCCATGAGGAGATTTGCGATGACGGCGCCGATATCGAATCCCATCGGCCCATAGAACGCGAATTCGGGATCGATCACCTTCGTCTCGCGCTCGGTCACCATGATCGAGCCGGTATGGAGGTCGCCGTGAATCAGCGCTTCCGGCGAGGCCATGAACTTCAGCTTGAGCCTGGAGATCGCGACATGAAGATCGAGGTCGCCGCGAAAGCGCGCCGCGGTCGCATCCAGCCAGGGCTGTGTCCAGCGGTTCTGTTCGGCGACGCGGTAGGGATCGGTGAAGATCAGATCCTCGGTGATCTTGCACAGCGCATGATTGCCGGCAAAGGCGGCAATGCCCTCCTTCTTCTCCGCGGCGGGGACCGCAAGATCGGAGCTGAAGAACAGCGTTCGCGCCAGAAAATTCGTGATGTCTTCGACGAACCGCGGATAACTGGTTCCGGCCACCAGCCCCTTGCGCATGATGATATGCGGCTCGAGAAACTCCATCGCGATCAGGGCAAGCGCCGCATCGTGGTGGAGCACCGCCGGCACCAGGGCGGGCGCCAGCCGGGCCTGATGGGTGAGCGCCAGATGTTCGTAGTGCGAGCGCGACAGCGGCAGCGGCCAGCTCTCGCCGACCAGCCGCACATAGGGCAGCGCCTGCTTGACGGCGATGCTGCCAGCCCCGCCGCGCACGATGAAGACGAGGTTGAGGTTGCCGTCGCCGACCTCGCTGATCGACCACGCTGCCGGCACACCGCCAAGCTGGCTTGCGATCGTGGGAAGCTGCGCAAGGTAGTCGCGCAGATCGGCTTCCCGCAGAATTCGGTATTGGTCCGGCCGGGGGATATCCAACACTCGCCCTTGTGCGGTCATCGGTCGTCGCCTCCGGTTGCTGGCGCGTGAAGTTCGGCTTCAGTCCCGCTCGAGGAAGTTGGAACCGATGTCAGCCTTTTTCTTGATCGGATCGTAGTCGCAGTAGACGCTGTCGGCGACGAGCGTGTAGCTCGCGATGATCGTGTCCTTGTTGAGCTTGACCGCATTCAGGCCGATCGCCGCGGTCTGTTTGCCGCCGGTCCATTTGAACGGCGTCGAGCTCTGTGCTTTCTCGCAGGCCACGACGGCGTCGGGAAAGACCGCCTGCTCGACGAAGGCTTTCACCGTTCGAAGCTGGTTCAGCGTCTTCCAGTTCATGTAGAACGACCCGCCAAGGCCGGCGGCGAGCAGGATCACCAGCGCGATCATGATGCGTTGGAAACTCATTCATGTTCTCCCGGCACGCTAACGCTTGGCTTCGCCGCGCCGCCTGTATGCATTGAGGTACTCAAATTGCCCCTAGAACGGCGTCCCCATCAGCTTGGCCAGCCGCTCGATATTAAGGAATCCCTGATAATAGGCCCACATCGCGATCGCAAAAATGACCGCCGATATGATCGTGGTCCAGATCAGCTTGCGGCCCATCCGCGCCAAAACCGGCGCGCCGGGGTCGGTGCCGGGGGCGCCCTCGCCGTCCTCGTGCTGGCTGCGCACGCCGAATGGCAGCGTCACGAACAGCACGATCCACCACAATACGAAGTAGATCGCGAACATCGTCGAGATGTTGTAGACCATGAGGGTTCAGGCCTGTTCGATTTCGACGAGCGCGCCGGAAAAATCCTTCGGATGGAAAAACAGCACCGGCTTGCCATGGGCGCCGATCTTCGGCACGCCGTCACCGAGCACGCGCGCCCCCTCGCTGATCAGCTTGTCGCGCGCCGCAATGATATCGGGCACGTCGTAGCAGATGTGATGGATGCCACCGTCGGCGTTGCGCTCGACGAATTTGGCGATCGGTGAGGCGTCGCCGAGCGGCTGGATGAACTCGATCTTGGTGTTGGGCAGCGTCACGAACACGGTGATGACGCCATGCTCCGGCAGCGGCACCGCGCCGGAGATTTCAGCGCCGAACGCGCCGCCATAGATTTTGGCCGCCTTCTCGGCGTCCCTGACCGCGATCGCGACATGATTGAGCCGGCCCAGCATCGTTGCTCCTCCTCTAGTATCCAATTCCGCGGAACACGCGCTAGATCGTCAGCACATGCACGAGGCAGATCGGCTTCTTGCCCCAATGTTCGTTCAGCACGGCGCGTACCGCGCGGCGCACCGATTCCGCTGTCGCGTCCGCATCGCGCCGCCGCGCCCGCGGCAGGCCTTCCACCGTCGATACCACCACATCGAACACGATGTCGTCGAGGGGCTCGCCGGCCGTATTCTTCTCGGGGATGCCGACCAGATCGACCTCGGGATCGTCGGCCAGCTCGCCCTTGTCGGTCATCGCGATCGCCACGAAGGCGCAGCCGGCAAATCCCATCCGCCGCCGCTCCACCACGGCGCGCGACTTGGAATCCTCCAGGATGGTGCCGTCCTTGTAAATACGGCCCGAAGGCAGTTGGTCGATGATGCCGGGGTCGCCGGGGCCGAGCTGGACCAGGTCGCCGTTGCGGCAAATCAACACTTTCGGAACGCCCGCGGTGCGCGCCAGCTTGGCATGCTCCGCCAGATGCAGGGCTTCGCCATGCACGGGGATCAAGAGCTGCGGACGCACCCAGGAGATCATGTCTCGGAGCTCGTCGCGGCGCGGATGGCCGGAGACATGGACCAGATCGGTGCGGTCGGTGATGACCTCGATGCCCTGCGTGACCAGGCCGTTGATGATGCTGCCGACCGCCTTTTCGTTGCCGGGAATGGTGCGCGAGGAGAAGATCACGCAGTCGCCCTTGTTCAGGGTCACCTGCGGATGGTCGTCATTGGCGATGCGCGCCAGCGCCGCGCGCGGCTCGCCCTGGCTTCCCGTGCACAGCGCCAGCACCTTGTCCGGCGGGAAATGGCCGTAGAGATCAGCGCCGCGGAAACTCTGGACGCCGTCGAGATAACCGGTTTCACGCGCGACCTGCACCACCCGTTCCATGGCGCGGCCGACCACGACCACTTCGCGGTCGGCGGCCTTGGCGGCGTCCGCGACCGCCTTCAGGCGCGCGACGTTGGAGGCGAAGGTGGTGACGGCGACCCGGCCCTTGGCGGCCTTTACCAATTTCGTAATGGTGGCGGCGACCTCGGTTTCCGAAGGCGAGCGCCCGTCCCGCACCGCATTGGTGGAATCGCCGACCAGCGCCAGCACGCCCTCGTCGCCCAGTTCGCGCAGGCGCCGCTCGTCGGTCGGCAGGCCGATGATGGGCGTCGGATCGATCTTCCAGTCGCCGGTGTGCAGCACGGTGCCGACCGAAGTGTGGATCGCCAGCGCGTGCGATTCCGGAATCGAATGCGCAACCGGGATGAATTCGACGTTGAACGGGCCGAGATGGACACGTCCCCCTGAAGGCACCACCGTGACCGGGATTTTCGGCGGATTACGCTCGGCCGCCAGTTTGGCCTCGAACAGGGCCGCGCTGAACTTGGTCGCGTAGATCTTGCACTGCAGCTTCGGCCAGAGGTCGATGATGGCCCCGAAATGGTCCTCATGGGCGTGCGTCAGCACCAGCCCCATCAGGTTCTTGCGTTCCTTCTCCAGGAAGCGGATGTCGGGCATGATCAGGTCGATGCCCGGCAGATGCTCCTCGTCGCCAAAGGAGACGCCGAGATCGACCGCAAGCCAGGACCGCTCGTGGCGGTTGCCGAGCCCGTAGATCGACAGGTTCATGCCGATCTCCCCGACGCCGCCGAGCGGCGCAAAGGTCAGTTCATCTGGTCTAGCCATCAGGCAGCTCCCACGGAGGCCGCCGAGCCAAAATAAACCTCGCCCGCGGCGATCGGGAGGTGTTTGCCTTCTGCGGTCCGGACGATCAGGCAGCCGCTTTCATCTATCGTGTCGAACGTGCCTGCGATAGTCGCAGTTCCGGTCTGGATGGCGACCGGCTCGCCGAGGCCGGCAGCGCGCGCCAGCCACAGCCGGCGGATTTCGGCAAAGCCGCGACCATTGTCCCAGATGCCGCGGAACTCGACCCAGGCGTCCGACAGCACGGCGAACAGCTCCTCGGCGCCGACATGGACACCGAGCGCCGCCAGCGAGATGGCCGGCGTCGGCGTGCCCGTGGGGGCTGCGACCACATTGGTACCGATCCCGACCACGACAGCCAGCCGGTTGCCGGCGACAGCTTCGGCTTCGAGTGAAATACCGACCAGCTTCTGCTTCTCAACGAGCACGTCGTTCGGCCATTTCAGCTGGAATTTCAACGGGTCAGAGCCGGCCCTTCGCAGATTGGCTTCGATGCTCACCTGCTGCAGGGCGCTTGCAATCGCGAGCCCGGCGGCAAAGCCCAATGTCGCGGCGGTCGCGGGCGGGACGTCGATGACTTCGAGAACGCTGCTGGCGAGGTTGCCGCGCGGCGCGATCCAGGCGCGCTGGCGCCGTCCCTTTCCGGCCGTCTGTTCCGTGGTGGCAAACCACATCGAGCCGCGCTCGCCCTCGCGGGCGTGCGCCATGGCCTCGGTATTGGTCGAACCGACCTGGTCAAAGGCGGCGAGACGGTAACCCGCCGATATAGCCCGGGGACCGAGCGCGAAGGTCATTTCAAATTTCTGCGCATGATCTTCTCCGAAAACCGGTTTCCACTTTTCGGGATCATGCGCGCTAAAACAGCGACTTCGCCGCGGCCGCGGCGACGCTGACCAGCAGCCCCGGATAGACGAAGAAGAAGATGGTGAAGACGCCGGTGATCGCCAGCACCGCACGCAATTCGGTGCGCATCGGATCGAGCTGGCCCTCCGGCTCGTCGAAATACATCACCTTGATGATGCTGAGATAGTAGAACGCGCCCACGACGCTGGCGAGCACGCCGACCACAGCGAGCGTGAACAGGCCTGCCTTGATCGCGGCAACGAACACGTACCATTTGGCGAAGAAGCCCGCGAGCGGCGGAATGCCAGCCAGCGAGAACAGCAGCATCGCAAAGACGAAGGCGAGCAGCGGATTGGTGCGCGACAGGCCGGCAAAGTCGCTGATCTGCTCCATCGGCTGGCCGTTGCGCTTCATGGTCAGGATGACCGAGAAGGTGCCGAGCGTCATCGCGACATAGATCGCGATATAGACCAGCACGCCCTGCGCGCCCTCGACGGTGCCGGACGCGAGCCCGACCAGCGCAAAACCCATGTGGCCGATCGAGGAATAGGCCATCAGGCGCTTGATGTTCTTCTGCCCGATGGCGGCGAACGAGCCCAGCACCATCGAGGCGATCGCCACGAACACGATGATCTGCTGCCACTGCGAGACGATGCCCGGGAATGCCGTCAGCGCCACCCGCGTAAACACCGCCAAGGCCGCGACCTTCGGCGCGGAGGCAAAGAACGCGGTTACCGGCGTCGGCGCGCCCTCGTAGACGTCGGGCGTCCACATGTGGAACGGCACGGCCGAGACTTTGAAGCAGAGGCCAGCGAGCAGGAACACCAGGCCGAACACGAGCCCGATATTGCCGGTCTTCGCAGCCGCCGCGATGCCGGCGAAGCTGACGGTGCCGGTAAAGCCGTAGATCAGCGAGGCGCCGTACAGCAGCATGCCCGAAGACAGCGCGCCGAGCACAAAATACTTCAGGCCGGCTTCGGTGGACTTGGCGTTGTCGCGATTGCTGGCGGCGACCACGTAGAGCGCCAGCGACATCAATTCCAGCCCGAGATAGAGCATGATCAGGTCGCCGGCCGAGATCAGCACCATCATGCCGAGGCTCGAGAGCAGCACCAGGATCGAAAATTCAAAGGTCCGCCGCGACGGGTCGGAGAGGAATTCGGCCGACAGGATCAGGGTTGCGCCCGAGCCGATCAGCGCCAGAATCTTCAGGAACCGCGCGAAGTCGTCGACAATGAAGCTGCCGCCGAAGGTCGTGAGCTTGCCGGCCGGCAACATCAGCTCCAGCGCGCCGGTCACCACCAGCAGGCATATCGCAAGGGTGGTGACGAGCCGGGTCGTCCCCTCGCCGCCACGATAGGCGCCGAGCATCAGCAGCGCCATGGCACCCGCGGCCAGCACCAGCTCCGGCAACACCGGCAGCAACTGATAACCTGCACTCTGGAAGCTCATGGTGGCGGCCTTAATTGATCAACGCGGCTGCCTTCACGGCAGTCACGGCGGTGTTGTAATTGTTGACGAGTTGCTGAACCGAGGCCGCCGACATGTCGAGCACCGGTTTCGGATAGACGCCGAACAGGATGGTGAGGAACACCAGCGGGAACAGCATCAGGCCTTCGCGGAACGTGAGGTCCTTGATGCTCGCGAGCGCTGGTTTTGTGAGTGTGCCGAACACCACCTTGCGATAGAGCCAGAGCGCGTAGCCCGCCGACAGGATCACGCCGAGCGTGGCAAAGGTCGCGGTCGGGATCGAGACCTTGAAGGTGCCGAGCAGCGTCATGAATTCGCCTACGAAGCCGCTGGTGCCGGGCAACCCGACATTAGCCATGGTGAAGACCATGAACACCAGCGCGTAGAGCGGCATCCGGTTCACCAGCCCCCCGTAGGCGGCGATTTCGCGGGTATGCATGCGGTCGTAGACGATGCCGACGCACAGGAACAGCGCGCCGGAGACGATGCCGTGCGAGATCATCTGGAACACGCCGCCGGCCACGCCCTGCGTGGTACCGGCGAAGATGCCCATGGTGACGAAGCCCATATGCGCCACCGACGAATAGGCGATCAGCTTCTTGATGTCTTCCTGCATCAAGGCCACCAGTGAGGTGTAGATGATCGCGATCGCCGACAGCGTGAAGATGATCCAGGCGAAATCATGCGACGCCAGCGGGAACATCGGCAGCGAGAAGCGCAGGAAGCCGTAGCCACCCATCTTCAACAGGATCGCAGCCAGGATCACCGAGCCCGCGGTCGGCGCCTCGACGTGCGCGTCCGGCAACCAGGTGTGCACCGGCCACATCGGCATCTTGACCGCGAACGATGCAAAGAACGCCAGCCACGCCCACGTCTGCAGACTGCGCGGCACCGCGGTGTTCATCAGCGTCGGGATGTCCGTCGTGCCGGCGTTCCAGTACAGCGCCATGATGGCGAGCAGCATCAAGACCGAGCCGAGCAGCGTGTAGAGGAAGAACTTGAAGGACGCGTAGACCCGGCGCGGGCCGCCCCAGACGCCGATGATCAGGAACATCGGAATCAGGCCACCCTCGAAGAACAGGTAGAACAGCACGAGGTCGAGCGCCGAGAAGGTGCCGATCATCAGCGTTTCCAGCAGCAGGAACGCCATCATGTATTCGCGCACCCGCATCGTCACCGATTTCCAGCTCGCGATGATGCAGAGCGGCATCAAGGCGGTGGTCAGGATCACGAACGGCAGTGAAATGCCGTCGACACCCATGTGGTAGGTGATGCCGCTCGCCAGCCACGACGCCTTTTCGATGAACTGGAAGTCCGGATTGGTCGCATCGAAGCGCCAGACCAGGATCAGCGAGACTGCAAAGGTGACCAGCGTGGTCCACAGCGCGATCCAGCGCGAGTTGCTTCTCGCCGCCTCGTCGTCGCCGCGGCTGATGTAGATCACCAGCGCGCCGAACAGCGGCAGGAAGGTGACGACCGAGAGGATGGGCCAGGTTGTCATCACTGGCCTCCCAAGCCGAACATGAACCAGGTGATTAGTCCGGCAACCCCGATCAGCATCGCGAACGCGTAGTGATAGAGGTAGCCGGTTTGGATCTTCACGACGTTGCGGGTGACGTCGAGCACCCTTGCGGAAATGCCGTCGGGGCCGAAGCCGTCGATGACATAGCCATCGCCCTTCTTCCACAGGAAGTGGCCGATCCACTTGGCCGGGCGAACGAAGATCAGGTCATAGAGCTCGTCGAAGTACCATTTGTTGAGCAGGAACTGGTAGAGCATCGGGTGCTGGCTGGCGAGTTCGACCGGCAGATAGGGCCGGCGAATATAGAAGACGTAGGAGATGTAGGCGCCCACCACCATCATCACGGTCGGCAGGTACGCGATCCACGCCGGGATGTGGTGCATTTCTTCGATGATGTTGGGGTGCATCTTCAGCGATTCACGGAAGAACTCGGCCACGCCATGGCCCGCGAACAACTCCTTGAACGGGAAGCCGGCCAGGATCGAGCCGGCGGCGAGGACGCCGATCGGGACCAGCATCCACAGCGGCGCCTCGTGGGCGGCCTCATAATGCGCCTGGTCGTGCGGCTCGCCGTGGAAGGTCTTGAAGATCAGACGCCAGGAATAGAACGAAGTCAGGCCGGCTGCGACCACCGTCATCAGGAAGCCGTACATCGCGAACGGATTGTGCGAGACGTAGGCAGATTCGATGATCGCATCCTTGGAGAAATAGCCGGCGGTGAGCGGGAATCCGGTCAATGCCAGCGTACCTATCACCATCACGATATAGGTGAAGGGAATCCGGTCCTTCAGCCCACCCATGTTGCGGATGTCCTGCTCGTGATGCATCGCGTAGATCACCGAGCCTGAGCCTAAGAACAGCAGCGCCTTGAAGAAGGCGTGCGTGAACAGATGGAAGATGCCGACCGAGTAGGCCCCTGCCCCCATCGCCACGAACATGTAGCCGAGCTGCGAACAGGTCGAGTAAGCGACGATGCGCTTGATGTCGTTCTGCACGAGGCCGATCGTCGCCGCAAAGAAGGCGGTGGTGGCGCCGAAGAACATCACCACGGCCTGCGCATTCGGCGCCAGCTCGAACAGCGGCGACAGGCGCGCCACCATGAACACGCCGGCGGTGACCATGGTCGCGGCATGGATCAGCGCCGAGACCGGCGTCGGGCCTTCCATGGCGTCCGGCAACCAGGTGTGCAGCAGGAACTGGGCGGATTTGCCCATCGCGCCCATGAACAGCAAGAGACACGTCAGCGTCAGCGCGTCGGCCTGCCAGCCGAACACGTCGATGGTCTTGCCGGCGAGCCCCGGCGCGCCCGCGAAGATGGTTTCGAAATCGGTGGACTTGAGCAGCATGAACACGGCGAAGATGCCGAGCGCAAAACCGAAATCGCCGACGCGGTTGACCACGAAGGCCTTGATCGCCGCCGCATTGGCCGACGGCTTCTGGTACCAGAAGCCGATCAGCAGATAGCTGGCGAGACCAACGCCTTCCCAGCCGAAGAACATCTGCACCAGATTGTCCGAGGTCACCAGCATCAGCATCGCGAAGGTGAACAGCGACAGATAGGCAAAGAAGCGCGGCCGGTGCGGATCCTCGTCCATGTAGCCGATGGAATAGAGGTGCACGAGCGCCGAGACGGTGTTGACCACGACCAGCATGACCGCGGTCAGCGTATCGACGCGCAGCGACCACGCGACCTGCAGATCGCCGGAATTGATCCAGGGGAACAAGGCAATGCGGGCGTCATGGTGCATGAAGCCGACATCGACCAGCGTGACCCAGGACAGGCCGGCCGAAATCATCAGCAGGCCGGTCGTGATCAGTTCGGCCGCGCGCGAGCCGGCGGCCGGCGGTTCCGCCACGTGGTGGTCGTCATGGCCGTGGTCATCGTGGCCATGGTCGTCATGGGCGGCTGACGCATGCGCGTGCGCGTCGTGCCCATGATGCCCGTCATCATGATGCTCGACCGTATCCCCGCTCGGGTTGCGCGCATGCGCCCCGCACAGCGCGATCAGGCCGGCCAGAATGGCGCCCAGCAGCGGCAGAAAGACGATTGCCTGAATCATAGCTGCGCCTAGCCCTTCATCAAATTAACGTCTTCAACCGCAATCGAACCGCGGTTGCGGAAATACACCACCAGCACCGCAAGACCGATCGCGGCCTCGGCTGCGGCGACCGTCAGCACCAGCAGCGCAAACACCTGGCCGACGATGTCGCCGAGGAAGGTCGAGAACGCCACCAAATTGATGTTGACCGAAAGCAGGATCAGCTCGATCGACATCAGGATGACGATGATGTTCTTGCGGTTGAGGAAGATGCCGAGGATCCCAAGCGTGAACAGGATGGCGCCGACCGAGAGGTAGTGTCCGAGCCCGATCGTCATTTCACCCACTCCGCCGCGTCCGCGTCCTGCAGGCCCTGCCCCGCGGCCACCTTGCGCACGCTCATCGCGAGCTCCGGTGTCCGCGCGTTCTGCACGTTGATGTCCTGCCGCTTGACGCTGACCTTGTGGCGCAGCGTCAGCACGATGGCGCCGATCATGGCGACCAGCAGCACCATGCCGGCGAGCTGGAAGTAATGGATGTACTTCGTATAGAGCACGAGGCCGAGCGCCTCGGTGTTGCTGATATTGGCCGGGATCGCCGCCGTGATGTTCTTGGTCACGGACGGATTGATCGCCCAGCCGCCGACGACAAGCAGCAGCTCGAACACGAAGATGCCGCCGATCACGAGCCCGATCGGCAGATATTGCATGAAGCCTTCGCGCAGTTCGACGAAGTCGACGTCGAGCATCATGATCACGAACAGGAACAGCACCGCGACCGCGCCGACATAGACCACGATCAGCATCATGCCGAGGAATTCGGCGCCCATCAGGATGAACAGGCCCGAGGCGTTGACGAAGGCCAGGATCAGATACAGCACGGAGTGGACGGGATTGCGCGAGACAATCACCATCACCGCCGACGCCACGCAGATGCCGGCAAACAGATAAAAGAACAGCGCGGGAAGGATCATGCCCTCACCTCACCGGTACGGCGCGTCGAGTTCGATCGATTTTGCAATCTCACGCTCCCAACGGTCGCCATTGGCGAGCAATTTCGCCTTGTCATAATACAGTTCCTCGCGGGTCTCGGTCGCGAATTCGAAATTCGGTCCCTCGACGATGGCATCGACCGGGCAGGCTTCCTGGCACAGGCCGCAATAGATGCATTTCACCATGTCGATGTCGTAGCGCACGGTGCGGCGGGTGCCGTCGTTGCGGCGCGGGCCGGCCTCGATGGTGATGGCCTGCGCCGGGCAGATCGCCTCGCACAGCTTGCAGGCGATGCAGCGCTCCTCGCCGTTGGGATAGCGGCGCAGCGCATGCTCGCCGCGGAAGCGCGGCGAGATCGGGCCCTTCTCGAACGGATAGTTCAGCGTCGGCTTCGGCTTGAAGAAGTAGCGCATGGCGAGGAAGAACGCCGATACGAACTCGGTCAGGAGAAGCGAGCGGGCTGTTGCGTTGATATTGACACTCATAGCGACCTCATTTCGGCGCAAGCCCTGCGAATTGCAGGACCCCGGCGACGATCACCACCATCGCCAGCGACAGCGGCAGGAACACCTTCCAGCCGAGCCGCATCAGTTGATCGTAGCGGTAGCGCGGCACGATCGCCTTCGCCATCGCGAACATGAAGAACATGAAGAACACTTTCAGCGCGAACCAGATGATCCCGGGCACCCAGGTGAACGGTGCGTAGGGCACCGGCGGCAGCCAGCCGCCCAGGAACAGGATCGTCGCCAGCGCGCACATCGTGGTGATCGCGACGTATTCGCCGAGCATGAACAGCAAATACGGTGTCGAGCCGTACTCGGTCATGAAGCCCGCGACCAGCTCCGACTCGGCTTCGACGAGGTCGAACGGCGGCCGGTTGGTTTCGGCCAGCGCCGAGACGTAGAAGATCACGAACATCGGAAACAGCGGCAGCCAGTACCAGCCGAGCAGCCCGAACCTGGTGTTCTGCGCCTGCACCACGTCGGTCAGGTTCAGCGAGCCGACGCACAACAGCACCGTGATGATGACGAAGCCGATCGAGACTTCGTAGGACACCATCTGCGCCGCCGAACGCAGCGCGGCGAGGAACGGGTATTTCGAGTTCGACGACCAGCCGGCCATGATGATGCCGTAGATCGACAGCGACGAGATCGCAAAGATGTAGAGCACGCCGACATTGATGTCTGATATCACCCAGCCGAAATCCATCGGGATCACGGCCCAGGCCGCCAGCGCCAGCACGCAGCTGACCAGCGGCGCCAGCAGGAACACGCCCTTGTTGGAGCCGGAGGGAATAACCGGCTCCTTCAGCACGAACTTCAAAAGATCGGCGAAGGATTGCAGCAGGCCCCACGGGCCGACGACGTTGGGACCACGGCGGATCTGCACCGCCGCCCAGATCTTGCGGTCGGCAAGCAGGATGTAGGCGATCGCGATCAGCAGCACGACCAGCAGCAGCAGGCTCTGCGCGACCATGATGATCAGCGGCCAGAGGAAACCGGTCCAGAACGAGCTTGCGAAGAATTCAGCCATCAGGTCACGCTCACTCCGCTGCTGTCAGCATTTGCCCGGACGCTAGGCGGGAACATTCCGCCATCACCGCCGACGCGCGCGCGATCGGGTTGGTGAGGTAGAAATCCTCGACCGACGTCTTGAACGGCGTCTTGTCGACGCTGCCGCCCTTGCCGGCCAGCGCCTTCACCTCTTCCGGCTTACCGGGCTCGATCTGCTCGATCCGGATCAGATGCGGCACGGCCTTGAAGAGCTCCTGCCGCAACGCCTGAAGCGAGTCATAGGGCAGCTTCTTGCCCAGCACATCCGACAGCGCACGCACGATCGCCCAGTCCTCGCGCGCCTCGCCCGGCGGGAACGCGGCGCGGTTGGCAATCTGCGCCCTGCCCTCGGTGTTGACGTAGATGCCGGATTTTTCGGTATAGGCCGCGCCCGGCAAAATGACGTCAGCGCGATGCGCGCCGCGGTCGCCATGGGTGCCGATATAGACCACGAAGGTTCCATCCGGCACCTTGACGTCATCGGCGCCGAGCAGGAACAGCACGTCGAGCGTGCCGAAGGTGGTCATTTGCGCGAGATTCAGGCTGCCCTTGCCGGCCGCAAAACCGATATCGAGCGCGCCCGCACGCGACGCCGTGTCCTGCAGCACGCCAAAACCGTTCCAGCCGTCCTTGAGTGCGCCGACGTCGACCGCGAGTTTGGCAGCGAGCGCCAGCACCGCCGCGCCGTCATGACGCGCCAGCGAACCGGCGCCAACCAGCACGATCGGGTTCTTGGCGCCCTTGAGCACCTCGGCGAATGAATGCTTGCCGGCCGCGAGATCACCGAGCGAATCCGTGCCGGCGCCGAGATAATCGTAATCATAGGTCAGGTCGGCCTTGGCGCCGATCACGCCGACCTTGAGCCTGCCCGTGCGCCAGCGCTTGCGGATGCGGGCGTTGAGGACGGCGGCTTCCTTGCGCGGGTTCGATCCCACGATCAGCAGCGCGTCGGCCTGCTCGATCCCGGCAATGGTCGGGTTGAAGATATAGGACGCGCGGCCTGCGTTGGGATCGAAGGCGTCGCCGCCCTGCACCGCGAGATTGCTTGAACCGCACTTGGCCAGCAGCTCCTTCAGCGCGAACATTTCTTCGACCGCCGCAAGGTCGCCGGCGATCGCACCGATCCGCTTGCCGTCAATCCGGCCGGTCTTGGCGGCGATCGCCGCAAACGCCTCCGACCAAGATGCGGCGCGGAGCTGGCCGTTCTGGCGGATATAGGGCCGGTCGAGCCGCTGGGTCCGCAGGCCGTCGACGATGTGACGGGTCTTGTCGGAAATCCATTCCTCGTTCACCGCCTCGTTGATGCGCGGCAGGATCCGCATCACCTCGCGGCCGCGGGTATCGACCCGGATCGCCGAGCCGACGCCGTCCATCACGTCGACCGACTGGGTCTTGCCGAGCTCCCAGGGCCGTGCCGCAAAGGCATACGGCTTCGAGGTCAGCGCGCCGACCGGGCAGATGTCGACGAGGTTGCCCTGCAACTCCGAAGTCAGCGCCGATTCCAGATAGGTCGTGATTTCCATGTCTTCGCCGCGGCCGGTCGCGCCCATTTCCGGCGCGCCGCAGACTTCGGCGGAGAAGCGGACGCAGCGCGTGCACTGGATGCAGCGGTTCATCGAGGTCTTGACCAGCGCGCCGAGATATTTGTCTTCAACCGCGCGCTTGTTCTCGGCAAAGCGCGAAGTGTCGACGCCGTAGCCCATCGCCTGGTCCTGCAAATCGCACTCGCCGCCCTGATCGCAGATCGGGCAATCCAGCGGATGGTTGATCAGCAGGAATTCCATCACGCCTTCGCGCGCCTTCTTCACCATCGGCGAACGCGTCGAGATTTCCGGCGGCTCGCCCTTCGGACCCGGACGGCAATCGCGCACGGCCCAGGCGCAGCTGGCCACCGGCTTCGGGCCGCCCTTCACCTCGACGAGGCACATCCGGCAATTGCCGGCGATCGACAGCCGCTCGTGGTAGCAGAAGCGCGGAATTTCGGCGCCCGCGGCCTCACACGCCTGCAGCAGCGTGTATTCCGCGGGGACATCGATCTCTTTGCCATCGACGATGAGTTTGGTCATTGCGCTCTCAAGTCTTTCCGAGCTTGCAGTCGGGTGGTGTAACGTTTGATGTCTTCAGCGACGCCTTGATCCATTGCTGGGTCTCGGCGCCATAGGTGGCGAGATAGGCCGGCTGCGCCGCGTTCTTATCGCACAGGAACGGCAGATGCGGTTTCAGGTCGTAATCGCAGGAAGCCAGCCACTCGCGCTTTCCCGCGAACGCGCCGAGCGCTTCCTCGCAGGCGTAGAGGAAGTAAGTGACAAAACTCTCGTACTGGACCTGCTCGTCGCGGCCGCCGGCCTTGATCTTCTCGTAGTCCGGCTGCGCGAATTTCGGATTCTTGAACGCCAGATCGGTGTAGCCCAGAAACGCCTGCCGCGCGCTGGTCGCGCGGTTGCCGGTGCGGATCTCGTTGATCTGGAACAGGATCGCAACAAAGCCGAGCAGCGCCACGGTCGCCTGCGCCATCTGCGCCAGCGTTCCGTATCTCTGCCACCAGAAGCTCGGTTGCGACATTGGTCCCACGATCTCAGTGCGCTGCGTCAGATAGTTCGAGACGTTGTTCAATTCGCTCGACGCGATTTTCGAGGCGATCCAGCCTTCGGTTGACCCCCGCCAGCCCTTCCTCGACAGAGGTAACGCGAACCTTGATGTCCTGAAGGTCCTCTGCCATCCGTTCCGTGCGTTGATCGATCTTGCGCAAAATCGCAAGGACGATGCTGTCAGGTTCTTTTGCCATTGCTGCCTCTCACTCCGCCGCGACCATGTTGACGGGGTCGCGCACGCCGATATCGTCGATGTCGGCCTTGTGCGAATACTGATCGATACGCTCTTCGATCTCGTGACGGAAATGCGCGATCAGGCCCTGGATCGGCCACGCCGCGGCGTCGCCCAGCGCGCAGATGGTGTGGCCTTCGACCTGCTTGGTCACCTCCAGCAGCATATCGATTTCGCGCTTGTGGGCGCGGCCGTCGGCCATGCGCGTCAGCACCCGCCACATCCACCCCGTGCCTTCGCGGCACGGCGTGCACTGGCCGCAGCTCTCATGCTTGTAGAAATAGGAGATGCGCGCGATCGCCCGGATCAAATCGGTCGACTTGTCCATCACGATCACAGCGGCGGTGCCGAGGCCGGAGCGCAGCTTGCCGAGGCTATCGAAATCCATCGGCGTATCGATGATCTGTTCGGCCGGCACCATGCGCACCGACGAGCCGCCGGGGATCACAGCCTTGAGATTGTCCCAGCCGCCGCGAATGCCGCCGCAATGGCGCTCGATCAGTTCGCGGAACGGAATCCCCATCGCCTCTTCGACGTTGCAGGGCCGCTCGACATGGCCGGAGACGCAAAACAGCTTGGTGCCGACGTTATTGGGCCGGCCGATCGCGGCGAACCATGCCGCGCCACGGCGCAGGATATCGGGCGCGACCGCAATCGACTCGACGTTGTTGACGGTGGTCGGGCAGCCATAGAGACCGACATTGGCCGGGAATGGCGGCTTCAGCCGCGGCTGGCCCTTCTTGCCCTCGAGGCTTTCCAGGAGCGCGGTCTCTTCGCCGCAGATATAGGCGCCGGCGCCGTGCGCGACATAGATGTCGAACGGCCAGCCATTGAGGTTGTCCTTACCGACCAGCTTGGCGTCATAGGCCTGGTCGATCGCGGCCTGCAGATGTTCGCGCTCCCGGATGAATTCGCCGCGCACATAGATGTAGCAGGCATGCGCGTTCATCGCGAAACTTGCGAGCAAACAGCCCTCGACCAGGAGATGCGGATCGTGCCGCATGATCTCGCGGTCCTTGCAGGTGCCGGGCTCGGACTCGTCGGCATTGACGACGAGATAGCTCGGCCGGCCGTCGGTGGATTCCTTGGGCATGAACGACCATTTCAGCCCGGTCGGAAATCCCGCCCCGCCGCGCCCGCGCAGGCCGGAGGCCTTCATCTCGTTGATGATCCAGTCGCGGCCCTTGTCGATGATCGATTTGGTGCCATCCCAGGCGCCGCGGCGGCGTGCACCCTCAAGGCCCCAATCGTGCAGGCCGTAGAGATTCTTGAAGATGCGATCCTTGTCGTCGAGCATGACCAGAACTTTCCGGGATCAACGTTTTGACTGAGAGTAAGCGAGCCCCGCGGCGCATCCGCCGAAGGTCAGCGCCCACAACAAAGCGGAATCAAGCGAGGCGCCCAGCGCGTAGCGCTGCAGCAGAAAAATGAACGTGGCCGCGGCCAGGGCGTGAAGGGTCATCAACTGCCAGGTTTTCATCGCAGCGGCCCTCCCCGGCCCGCCCGTTCGCAAAGTGCGACCGCGCGTCATGTGGTTTCCTTCAGCGTCGTCGGACCGCCTACCGGCGCCGAGAACTGACGGTCGATCTGCGGTCCAGGCTTCGGCGGATTGCCGGAGGCAAAGCCGTCCAGCACCTTGCCGAAGTTTTCCTTGTTCAGGTCCTCGTAGGTATCCTTCCAGATCAGCACCATCGGCGCGTTGACGCAGGCGCCCAGGCACTCGACCTCTTCCCAGCTGAAATTGCCGTCCTTCGACAGATGGAAGGGGTCGTGATGGATGCGGCTCTGGCACACCTTGATGATGTCTTCGGCGCCGCGCAGACGGCACGGCGTGGTGCCGCAGACCTGGACATGGGCTTTCTTGCCGACCGGCTGCAGCTGGAACATGGTGTAGAACGTCGCGACCTCAAGCACGCGGATGTAGGGCATATCCAGGAGATCGGCGACCGCGCGGATCGCGGCTTCCGAAACCCAGCCCTCATGCTGCTCCTGCACGCGCCACAGGATCGCGATTACCGCGGACGCCTGCCGTCCGGGCGGATATTTTTCGATCTGCTTTTTCGCCCAGGCGAGGTTCTCCTCGGAGAACGTAAAGCTCGCGGGCTGCAGTTCCTTTGGTGCGAGGCGGCGGACGGACATCGTTCAGTCTCTCATTGCGCGCGGGGCTGCGGCTTTCGCATTGAGCGCGTTGATCCGGTCGAGCCAGAATGCGCTTGCGGTGCCGAACACGTTGTAGCCGACGTGGGTTGAAACCTTGATGCGATCGAGGATGGAAAGGTCGGTCACGGTTTCAAGGCGATTGCTGCGCGGATCGTAGACGATCAGCTTCAGCGGGGTCTGGTCGAGGATGTAGCGCGAGACGGTATGCTGGGGATCGTTACCGTGCTCCTCGCACAGGATCACGCTGTCGCTTTCCAGCAACCGCTTGCCGCCCTTCATCGCCTCGATCTCGACGCCTTCGACGTCGAGCTTGATCAGGAATTTTCCGCCGGCCGTGACCTTGCCGTCGTCGAGCAGATTGTCGAGCGCAATGACCGGCACTTCCTCGCCGCCGGTCTGGTCGCCGGCGATGCTGAAGGCTTCATGCTTGGTGCCGCTCAATCGCGCGGTGCCGCGCGCCGCGCCGATCGCGCATTTCATCACGTCAAAGCGGTTGCCGTTGAGCCTCGCGTTGTTGGCAAGTTTTGGAAAATTCTGCCCCGACGGCTCGATCGCGATCGCCTTGTGCGAACCGAACGGCTTGCTCGAGACCAACACCGACCAGTAGCCGTAATTGGCGCCGCAATCGAGCAGCGTGTAGTCGACGTCGGCGGAATGCTTGAACAGCAATTCGAGTTCGTCCTCATAGGCGAACGTGCGGTTGAGCAGTTTGCTCCAGTAGCCGTCGCCATAGGGGAATGCGAACGTCGCGTCCGCATTCAGCCTGACGTCGATGTCGCGCGCGGGCAACGTCCTGCGCAGCAGATTGGCGCACATATTGTAGCCGCGATGCGAAAAGTTCGACGATATTTTCGATCCCAGCGTCAGCGCAACCGCAGCCAGCCGCTCCCACGGGTTGGCGCCGTCAAGCGCACCCGAAGCCCGGTCAAACTGGATTGGCGGCTGCGCCATCACCGATCGACCTCTCCGAACACGATGTCGAGCGAACCGAGGATGGCCGAGACGTCGGCGAGCAGATGGCCCTTGCAGATGTGGTCCATCGCCTGCAGATGGGCAAACCCCGGCGCGCGGATCTTGCACTTGTAGGGCTTGTTGCTGCCGTCGGCGACCAGGTAGACGCCGAACTCGCCCTTCGGCGCCTCGACCGCGGCGTAGACTTCGCCGGCCGGCACGCGAACGCCCTCGGTATAGAGCTTGAAGTGATGGATCAGCGCCTCCATCGAGCGCTTCATCTCGCCACGACGCGGCGGCGCGATCTTGTTGTCCTCGACGACGACAGGCCCCTGCCCGTCCGGCGCCCGCAGCTTGGCGATGCACTGCTTCATGATGCGCACCGACTGGCGCATCTCTTCCATGCGGATGCAGTAGCGGTCGTAGCAGTCGCCGTTCTTGCCGATCGGAATGTCGAAATCCATCTCGGCATAGCATTCGTAAGGCTGCGCCTTGCGCAGATCCCAGGCCGCGCCGGAGCCGCGCACCATCACGCCGGAGAAACCCCACTCCCAGGCTTCCTTCAGCGGCACCACGCCGATATCGACGTTGCGCTGCTTGAAGATGCGGTTGCCGGTGAGCAGCGTTTCGAGGTCGGCGACGACCTGCAGGAACGGATCGCACCAGGCGTCGATGTCGTCGATCAGTTTTGGTGGCAAATCCTGATGCACGCCGCCGAGGCGGAAGTAAGCCGCATGCATGCGCGAGCCGGAGGCGCGCTCGTAAAACACCATCAGCTTTTCGCGCTCTTCAAAACCCCACAGCGGCGGGGTCAGCGCGCCGACGTCCATCGCCTGCGTGGTGACGTTGAGCAGATGCGACAGGATGCGGCCGATCTCGCTATAGAGCACGCGGATCAATTGCCCGCGGCGCGGCACCGTGATGCCAAGCAGCTTTTCCGCTGCGAGGCAGAACGCATGCTCCTGGTTCATCGGCGCGACGTAATCGAGCCGGTCGAAATACGGGATCGCCTGCAAGTACGTCTTCTGCTCGATCAGCTTTTCGGTGCCGCGATGCAAGAGCCCGATGTGCGGATCGACGCGGGCGACGACTTCGCCATCAAGCTCCAGCACCAAACGCAGCACACCGTGCGCTGCCGGATGCTGCGGTCCGAAATTGATCGTGAAATTGCGAAGATTCTGTTCGTTCATGGTCAGGCCTTCGGCTCCGCCTTCTCGTCGCCGGGCAGCGGATAATCGGCGCCTTCCCATGGCGAGAGGAAATCGAACTTGCGGAATTCCTGGTTGAGACGGACGGGTTCGTACAGCACCCGCTTCTCCTGGTCGTCGTAGCGCACCTCGACGAAGCCGGTGAGCGGGAAATCCTTGCGCAGCGGATGGCCGTCGAAGCCGTAATCGGTCAGCAGGCGGCGCATGTCGGGATGGCCGGTGAAGATCACGCCATAGAGATCGTAGCATTCGCGCTCGAACCAGTCGGCGCCGGGAAACACGTCGATGATCGAGGGCACCTGCGTGGTCTCGTCGGCCTCGGCGCGCACGCGGAGGCGACGGTTCAGCACAGGCGACAGGAAGTGATAGATCACGTCGAAGCGCTTTTCGCGGCCGGGATAATCCACCGCCGTGACGTCGATGATGCTGACGAAACGGCAGGCGGGATCGTCGCGCAGGAATTTGACGACCTCGACGATTTTGGTCGCATCGATCGTGATCGTGAGTTCGTTGTACGCGACCGCATGGCCGCTGACCGCACCCGGAAGCGCGCTAACAATCGTCTGCCCCAAGGCGTCGAGCTTGCCGTCATCCATTGACCTGAAACCTTAGCGTTCGATGGTGCCGATGCGCCGGATCTTCTTCTGCAGCAGCAGCACGCCGTAGAGCAACGCTTCCGCCGTCGGCGGGCAGCCGGGCACGTAGATGTCGATCGGCACGATCCGGTCGCAGCCGCGCACGACCGAGTAGGAATAGTGATAATAGCCGCCGCCATTGGCGCACGACCCCATCGAGATCACGTAGCGGGGCTCCGGCATCTGGTCGTAGACCTTGCGCAGCGCCGGCGCCATTTTGTTGGTCAGCGTACCCGCAACGATCATGACGTCGGACTGCCGCGGCGAAGCGCGCGGCGCAAAGCCGAAGCGCTCGACGTCGTAACGCGGCATCGACACCTGCATCATCTCGACGGCGCAGCAGGCGAGACCGAACGTCATCCACATCAGCGAGCCGGTGCGCGCCCAGGTGATGAGATCGTCGGTCGCGGCGACGAAGAAGCCCTTGTCCGAAAGCTCGTGATTGACCTCGAGGAAGTACGGGTCATTGGCGCCGACCGGCTTGCCGGTAGAGGGATCGATAATGCCGGTCGCGGCCGGCGCGATCACCGGCGAAGACCTGTGCGATACGGCGGTGGGGCTCAATCCCATTCGAGCGCGCCTTTCTTCCATTCGTAGGCAAAGCCGACCGTGAGGACGGCGAGGAACACCATCATCGACCAGAAGCCGGTGGCGCCGAGCTTGCCGAAAGCCACCGCCCACGGAAACAGGAACGCCACCTCGAGGTCGAAGATGATGAAAAGGATCGCCACCAGATAGAAGCGGACGTCGAACTTCATGCGGGCGTCATCGAAAGCGTTGAATCCGCATTCATAGGCGGAAAGCTTTTCCGGATCCGGCTGCTGGAACGCGACGAGGAACGGGGCAATCAACAGCGCCAGACCGATCAGGCTTGCCACCCCGACAAACACTATAAGTGGAAGGTAATTCTGCAGGATGCCGTTCATCGGCGGGACCTTTTCCTGCGGTTTCGGACAGCCGCAGATTCGCTGATTGGAATTATTCTTGAGGCTTAGCGCAGCGCAACAGAGGGCGCAAGACAAGCTATTTTGTGGTCTAACCGGCGCTCCCACGCCGTGGACAACTCAGGAAAGCAGGGCGTTGCCGTCGCCACCCCGGCCTGCGTTTCGCGCCGTGCTCCACGCGCAATCCATCCATGCGAACCCTGCTCATGCGGCGCGCAATTGGTGTGCCGATCAACCAACAGGATGTCCGGGCGCGCCGCTCCGGTGTTCGCGATGTGCATGCTGACGCAGGATTTCAAAACCGTGGCGCCGGCTTCCGTCTCGGGCCGATTTTTGCGATCGCACACACGTCGCCAAGCCGAGCATGCGAGCGCCGGCGTCCGCGATCATCCTGATTCACCGCAACCTGCTTTGGCCAGGGGCGTCGGCCCGCTCGCGTCCGGCATGATCAACGGACGAACTAAAGAACGACCATGGCGCAGGCGCCGCGCGCTATTCGCTTCTGCCGGCCGAGGTCACGTGTAGGCGCGCTGCTGTTCATCTCGTCCGGTGTCGATACGCGCGGACATCAAACAAACGGGTAAGCAGCCGACCTCGTCTTATCCTATTGTTATTGCTTATGTTTCATCTCGGCCTGGCTGGATTATGCCTTCGCCGCGCCAACAGGGAACCGCCTAAGGACGCCGAAAAGGCGCAAGACCGCCCCAAAAACCCGCCGGACGAAACCATTTCACGGAATCCACGAAACCGTCCCGAAACAGACGAGGCGTACATCTCTTGCCATCAGATGGCGCATAGACGCCTCGGAGGCATCACATGAACCACTCAATTCACTCGGCAGACCGTTCGACCCACCTGAAGATCGTGGTTGTGGCGCTCGTGGCTGGTATCGCGGTGGCAGCTTTCGGCATCTCGGCGCGCACCAATTCGGAATACACCCAGACAGCCCAGACCCAGGTCGTGAAGGCGGGCAAGCCGGTGGTCATCACCAGCTCGCAGACCTCGACGGTCCGCTAAGGGATTTTGTTCTCAGCACCGGCAAGACGGCCGCCTTCGGGCGGCTTTTTTGTTGGCTGCGCAGCCACTTCTGCCGCACGCTGGAACTATCGGGCCGCGTTTGAGCGCAACCGAGTTCCAGTCCGACGATTGGGGATTTGTCGTTAAGCCATGAAAAATGGCGCGAGAGACGGGACTCGAACCCGCGGCCTCCGCCGTGACAGGGCGAAAAATCCTGAGCCTCTCTAACAGAGTGTGACACTTCGGGACGCGGCGACCCCGCGCACAATCGCCGAAAGTGTCACATCATTTTGCCGATCCGCGATGGCCAAGAACGGCGGCGGGCCAGCAAAAGACCCCTAGACAACCTCTCAAGACAGTCTCGATTTGGGTGCTATCCTAATAGGACAGCCGCATAGGGGATTTAGGCTACGAGTTAGCCAGCTGCCAACCCTTTCGGGCCAATTCCATGCGGCCGGGGTGATGGGCGCTTCCCACCACGTAAACCGGCACATGGAAATGCAGCGCGATTGCCTTGAGAGTCGTCTTTCCCTCAGCAATGGAGCGAACGTCCGCTTCCCGGTACTCATGCGGGTACATGAGCTCCGTGGCGGCGATTACAGCGAGTTTTTCCGACTGGGCCGAAGCGGCTGCCAGCTTACGCGCCTTAGCGGTCTCTTCCGTCTCGTGCTCATCCAGGAAGTCTTCGAGAAGCATGCTGTCGATCGTATCATGACCGGCCGGAGACCAATCTTCCCGCTCATCGATGAGAATGTGACAGAGCTCTTTAACGGTAGTGAACCGCATCCACTCTTCGCCCTGGCCAGCGCGCACGAGAATACGCGCGCTACTTTCGTACCGCTCGATTAACCCACGAAGAGTATCGCCTTCAAAATCCACCTCGATTTTTTCGATGGTGACACCATAAAAATCTGAAATGCACCATTGCAAGTCCTCCACGGACAGCTTGGCGCGGTCAGGAGCAAGGCTATATGCCTTCATATGCTCCTTGATCTGTTTCACCTTACGGTAGGTGGATCTCAACTTCTCCTGTGACACGAGCATTATGATTACTGCCAAAAAATAACGGCCCTAGCAGGACGCTAGGGCCGTGTGCGACTCGCTGATCGATAACGAAATTATGACTTATGACTATCCTTGAAGTCAAGTTCCGCGGATTCACCGCGTTCAAGCGCCTCATAAAGGCGATTAACTTCACGGCAAACCTGCTCAGTGACAAGCTCGCGGCCAGCCACATAGAACTTCACATCCAAGAGGCCGTCGGCAGCCATCTTTTCGAAGCGGTTAGCGAGATCATCGCAACTCGTTTTGCTCATTGCGTGCTCCTCTTTGCTCCAAATACCGAGTGATTCTCGGTAGGTTAGACCTACATTGTGGCCTAACGAATGAATGCCGCATGAAACTTCGGTAACTCATTCGTTAAAACACGAGCATGCAACCCGACCGGTTCCCCGATCCGGGCCGCTTCTCTCTGGTCACCACGATATAGTATCGCATTGCCCCATTCAATGACCCATACCCTTGACTTTTATCGAATCTGTGATCCGAAACCAAGGAATAGAATCTACGTTAATATCTCCTTTTTGGGGGAACTAAGCAATGCGCCTGTGGGACCAGCCCACCTAAAATCAAGCTTAATTTGGAGGATTTGTTCCCAAAATCGCTCTTTTTTGAGAGGTGTGGCATTGTGACCATACCTTTAGTCCCGCCCCGAGCAGGGAAGGTTCATCCCCAGCCCTCAATACTGTGAAGCTTGCCCACGTGCACCGAGGCGACGTCTTCAGCCCGATTTTAAAGCCACGTCGTTTACCGTCCGAGTTGAGCGGATTTGCCGCCCCGTCTATCTGGTTTGAACCGCGATGTAGCGGCCGACCGAACCATACACCACAACAGCTAGCGGCGTTTGCAGCACTGCCGCGAGCGGCGTTTAATGACGCCATGTCCCCCCGCATCATCAATATTCCGCTGTCCGGCGGCGACCGTAAGGCGCAGGCGAAAGGCATCCGCCAGGCGCACGGGCTGCACAACAGTCAGTACCGGGAGTCCGTCCTGATCCGCAGCGCGGCGGAAGCCAAAATCCGCGAGGCCGACCGGCTGGAATGCGAAGCCTGGAACGCGATCATGTGGGCCGGCGGACCGGCGATGCCCTCCCCCGGCGATCCGCAAGCCGAGCCGACGATCGGCAAGGCCATCAATGGCGGTTACGACCTGCTGGAAGCGAAGTGCAATCGCTGCGAACATGTCTCCTTGGTCCCGCTCCGCGGCCTGACGCATCCGGCCGAAACGCCGATCTGGAAACTTGAGGCTGCGCTCTATTGCCTGCCATGCAGCGAAGGCCGCCATTACAGTCGCCGACAACGGGCGCACATTATCGGTCTCACTTACGCCCGGCCGGATCCGGAGCCGGCAAAGGCGAAACGGCGATGACTTCCCTCACCCGCCGCCGCGATCGCGACCGCCGCGACGATCACTGGCAAGTCTTCTATGGCGATGTCCAGGTCGGCAGGATCGGCAAGCGCGCCGGCGTGCCGGGCACTGTCGACCAGTGGGGCTGGTACTGCGGCTTTCATCCAGCGTCCCAACGCGGGCTTGCTGACGCCGGTACGGCTGTGGATTTTGAACACGCCCGGCTCGCGTTCGATCGCGCGTGGCAAACCATACAGCCTAGATGCACCGAAGAGGATTTTGCCAGCTACCGCCAGCAGCGCGCCTGGAACCGCTGGAAACAGAAAATGTGGGAAACCGGCTTCAAACTGCCCACACAGTCAACCGATGGCCGATCGACATGCTACTGCGGCGCGACGATCGACATCAGCACCATGGACCGTCACATCTACGCGGCTCACTTGGCTGAAGAAGAACAGGCCTCCCCATGAAATTCACCAGCGAAAGCCCCTACTCCGACCCGGAGAAAGCAGCCCGCCGCCTGATGGAGCACGCACAGGCCTTCGAGCCCATCCAGGACAACCGCATCTATATCGAGAAGATCAACGGCCCCTTCCTGTTCGGCGACAAGGCCACGCCGGCGCAATACAGCGCTTGCCTCAAATATGCGATCGACAAGGGCTGGCTGGTGCTGCACGAGAGCGGGACATTCGTGAAGCTTACTCAGGCCGGCTCTGATCTATTCGCTTAGACATCGCAACCTTCTTGTTAGACGCCGCCGCCTCTGCAAGTCGCACCTCGCTAGCAAGCGTGTCGCGCTCCACCAGCACCCTCCGAGCCTTCCTCCAGCGACGTTCAGCCTCCTTCAGAAGGCTGTGATCTAGCGGATCGACTTGTTTGAAACGTTGTCCTTCGGTCATGGCGATTTTTCTTCCTAGTGGGTTTTGGCGGCGGATATGGTCCCTATCAAGCCCATATCGGCATGGCGCACTGTCACGCCGCGCCCGGTTTCGTCAGCGATTTTTCGCGCGACCCTTAAAGCAGCAGCCTCATCCGCTAGCTCAAGGATGATTATGCTTCCCTTGCCTGAGAATGTTGGGTTCTCGACATGGATCAGGATCGGAGGCGATTTCTCGCTCAAAGTGGGGCCTGCAGGCCGGGCGAAGAAATCCATTCATCGACGTGCGTTGCGGTTTCCAGCTGGCGAGCCTTGCGCATGAGCTTATCGCGCACCGGACCATAGGGCAGTTGTTCAGCCTGAGCGCGCAGTCGCGCGGCTTCCTGCTCAAGACGCTCGTTAAGAGATAAAAGATGTTTGACACGTCGCCGTGTACCCATGGCGCGCTCCTTCCATTAGAGGGGGCGGGAGCGCGTGATGGGCGTTCTCATCACAGATGAATGCCACGAACCGGGCTGTGATAAATCATTAACGCACGAACCCCGGTGGGGTGCCATAACATTTGATATGCTGCGGCGCGGAAAGCGGAACCAAGTCCTCGATTCGCAATCTCAACAACCTGCCCTATCTTGGGATCGGGGCGTGTGGAGTTGCGTATGAGTTCGCCGTCGATCATTCCAAACGACCGTTTGGACCGGGATTTTTATATCGTTCTCGAAGATTTCAGTAGCGGCGCGGCCTTCCGCGAGACTGATGAAGGCGTCGACTATTCGACCCTGATCCGCGACCTGCTCGCCGGCGAGTATGGCACCGTGCTGCGGGTGGTCGCCTTCAATCCATCCGAAGGCTGGTCGCGCGACGCCTCCGAAGACATCGCCCGCGAGCTCGAGCGCCGGATCAGCGCCGAGGGCCGAGACGTGTCCGAAGGCCTGCAGGATTTCATCGAAGGCCAGCTCGGCCGCAAGATCGGCGTACAGCTGCCGCTCCCGCTTCAGGTTTAGGACCAAAGCAGCGACCCCAGCAGGGGACGCCACTGGGGCCGCCGTAGGTATGTGTCCGATGTCACTCAGGACACTGGATTCCAACGGCAGCCGCTCCCGCCTGTTCCTATGTTATTTTCGGCCAACGAGCACCTATCTTCCGACCATGCGTAAATTTGAGTATTGCAAGCCGGTTTCGGCCAAGGCAGTTCCCACCGGCCCCGACTGGATTCACGAAGTCAAATACGACGGCTACCGCGGGCGCATCGACCGCGACGGCCGTGACGTCAAGCTGCTGTCGAAGAGCGGCCTCGACTGGACATGGAGGTTTCCATGGATCGTCGAGACGGCGCTGAAGATGCGCCAGCAACGCTTCACCATCGATGGCGAGATTTGCGTGCTGGACGTCCAGGGCATCTCCGATTTCAACGCGCTGCATTCCAACCGGCACAATGAGGAAGCGCAGCTTTACGCGTTCGACCTGGTCGCGGAAGGCGGCGACGACCTGAGGGACCTGCCGCTGTTTGAACGCAAGGCCCGGCTGGGGAAACTGCTGAAGGGCCGGCCGGAGGGCATCTTCGTCGCGCCCTTCCAGCGCGGTGAGATCGGGCCGCACCTGTTTCTCGCCTCGTGCCGCATGAAGCTTGAAGGCCTGGTCTCAAAGCACCTCCTGCGGAAGTACCGGCCACGGATCTGTGAGTGGCGAAAGGTAAAGAACCGGCAGCATCCGGCTTTTTCGCGCGTGATGGACACGTTCGGATGAAGACAGTCTGGATCTACGTCGACACGAATAAAGCCGTTGGCGACCCCGACCATCTGAAGGTGTTCGCCAACGCGGACGCGGCCGATGCATGGTTCCGCGATAATGATCCGGAAGGTGTCGCGTTCGAATATCCCGTTGTGACCGCAGACGCGAAAAACCCGCCACCGGAGACCGATGGCGGGCCAGAAAAGTAGAGCCGCAACCGGCTATTCGGCAGGCGTGAAATCCAGGTAGAACTTCTGCCCCGCCTCGATCACACCCAACAGCGCCGGGTTCGCGATCGTGAGGGAAAGCTCACCTGACGGGCTGAACTTCGCATAGGTGTTGTCTTCGTCCGACCCGTCCTCCGGATAGCTCTTGGCCGCGACGGCGTTGCAGGTGATCCTGTCAGAGCCGTTGAACCGCTCGACCTTGCTGACCTGCATCTTGGCTCTCATGGTGATTTTGGACATTTTCGTCTTCTCCTTTGTTGCCGGGAAACCGCCCGGCGCGGATTTCAAACCCCGTAGTCATCCCGTCTTGCTGCGCGCGGCCAAACGCGCATGGCTCTGCGGCATGATCGAGATCGTCCTTTTGCTGATTCTGGCCTGTGCCGCGGGATGCGTCGCGGCGATCGTGTTCGGCTCGATCACGCCGTACAGGCGCAGAAAGCCCAGCACCGACAGGACGCCGCACAGCATCGCGCCGGCGACCATCAGCAGCACGTCCCGCTGCAGTTTGCGCTCCGGATCGTCCTTCATGCCGCCAAGGCAATGGCAGCAAAGCCGAAACCCAGCGCCAGCCCCAGCATGATGAGGAAACGGCCGGCGAGGCCCATGCGCGCCCAGTAGCGGTCGACCAGGGTTTCGACCGCCCAGGCCGAAAGTCCGATCGCCAGCATCACCAGCAACGTCAGCGCCAGCTTACGCGCCTCCATCACTGCACGGTGACCCGGGCAAGTCCGCCCATGCCGATCGCACGCGCCGCGGCGTTCGACAGGTCGATGCAGCGCCCTCTCACGAACGGCCCTCGATCGGTGATGCGCACCGAAACACTGCGGCCATTCCGCAAGTTCGTCACCATCACAAGCGAGCCGAAGGCGCGGGTCCGATGCGCGGCTGTCATGGCGTGGGTGTTGAACCGCTCGCCGGAGGCCGTGCGGCGGCCGTGGTAGCCGTCGCCGATGCCGTACTGGCTGGCGGTGCAGGTTTCGGAGAATGCAGCGGATGCGAGCGCGACAAGCGCCAGCACCGCGTAAAGTGCGGTTCGGATCATGGGGTGATACCTTCTATGGTTAGGCGCGCGCCTTGATGATATCGGCGAGAGATTCCGCCGCGCGCTTCAGTTCGTCCGCCTCGACAAGAAGCGCGGCGCGGGCTGTCTGCAGCCGGCTTTCCTGATCGGTAAAATCCCGATCGTTTCGGCCGTCGTCTGTAAAGATGCGGCGGATGTTGTTGAGGATCGAATTCATTTGCGACCGGCCCTTAGTTCGTTCGTCAGGGCTACAAGCGCGCCGCGCGTGCTGTGGATGGCTTCCGCCATGCGATCAGCCGCAGCAATCCGTTCATCGTAACTTTCGGTCAGCTGGTTTTCCAGCAGCTGGATCCGGCCGTCCTTCTGCTTTTCCCGCTGCTCCGACCGATAGATCACCCAGAGCAGCACCGCGCAGATAATGCCGGCCGTTCCGAGCTTCAGCACCTCTTCGGTCATACCGTTAATCTCCCAGCTACCTTTGAACGCCAGGATCATTCCCAGCCTGAGATCGTCCACGAAACGGTCGAGGGTCAGGGCTGCGCCGACGTTGCACCGAAGGCGCGGCCCGCTTCATTTGGTTTTCTTGCACTGATCCCGGTAGGTCAGTTCGTTCGCCAGGATGCGCTTCTTCACGCCTGACGTTGCCGCGATCGAGCCATCGCCCTTCTGGACCACGACCGGGTTGTAAATCTGGCAGAAGGAATCGACCGGCGGCGTGGTATGCATGCAGCTACTCAGGCTCAAGGCCGCGCAAACCAGCATCGACCTCTTCATCAGACATCGCATTGACCTTCTCCATGATCGCCTTGCCGGCGGTCGTCTTGATGAGGATGGATTGCGAAACCTCCGCAATCGCCTTGTCGTAGCCCTCGGATATCAACTCGCGCTCGCGCGCCCACGTCATGATCTGGTTGGTTATCCTGAGCAGCGTGAGCGCGAGCGATATCCAGGACATCATTTTGCGACGACCTTCACTTCAGCCGAAGACACGGCATCCGGCGATGTAACCGCCGCCGCCAGCGCGGGGGTCGTGACGACAGTCGTGCCAGGCAGCGCCGCCGCCGACGCGACGATCGAGCTCTCGGTCTTGTTGAACATACCCCAGATGACGCCGCCGATCGTGATCATGGCGCCGACGATGCCGGGCAGCGCATCAGCGCTGATCCAGCCCTTGGCCACGATGAATCCCCCGCCAAAGGTCAGGATGTGGCGAAGGATGCTGCTGATCTGTTCCCAATTCATGCTTCAGTTCTCCAGTGATGGTTTGATTGCGCGATGCCGTCGCGCGGCGGGAATTCAGGCGATGAAGGTGAGAGCGATCACCGCGCAGGCGAAAGAAAGCGCCAGGATCGGGCCAAGCAAATTGCTCACGCCTCGCTGCCGGCCTTCACAGCGTTGCCGGTGGCGCCGAACTTGCGACCCGCAGTTGGCAGCGAGACCCCGGCGGGCCAGCGGATGGCATGAATTTTCCGGGATTTCGGAATCTTGGTGACGTTCAGTCCGTCGGACTGGTTTCCGCCGCGGCAATAGATCCAGTTCGCATCCTCGCTTTCATAGAGCGTGATGTGACCCCCGCCGGTGCGGGTATAGATCAGCACCGCGCCAGGCGTCGGAACCGAAAGCTTCTGGCCCCACGATGCCCAGTCCAGCGACGACAACGGCGCCTTGCTCGGCTTGATGCCGTTCACGGCCATGACGTAGGCCAGCTGCAGGCCGCACCACGGGATGCTGTCGTGATTGTACCAACCGACGTTGCCCTTCAAGTCCGGATATCGACGCACGATTTCATGTGCCATTTCGATGATGAATGGGTTGTCCTTGCTGCCCGGCGCCTCCTTGAGACCAGTCAGGGCCCGCATGGTGGCGAGCCACGGCGCGACCTTCATCACGGACGTTGGCGGGGCGATCTTATCCAAGGCCGCGGCGGTCGGGCCGTCGACAATCCCGTCAGGCTTCAGGCCGTGGGCCGCCTCGAACGCCTTCAGAGCCGTCTGCGTGACGGGACCGAACTCACCATCAGCCTGGATATCGCGGCCGTCATTGCGGAGGGCAAGCTGGACGGCGGTTACGGCGGGCCCGATAGCGCCGAGGCGCAACGGACCGGCCGCTACAAGAGCAGCAATGGTCATGGGGATATTCTCCGTTTTCAGGGTTTTCGCTGTGGGGTTGTGGTGGTAGGAAGCGCGGCTTCAGGAGAACCGCATGCCGATTCCGGACCAGGAAAGCTCGAAAATCGAAGCTTGGATGGAACGAAACCCGTGGTCTTATTGGGCTCTAGTGGGTGTCGTGGGCTTGTGGACGGTTGGCTGGGTTATGATTCTGCTCCTCTGGCCGGCGTAGCCGTGACGCCAGGCGATTAGAACGCTCTCGTGTTCTTGTGAGCGTCGGGGTGTGATCGGACTTCCGGGAGCCCCGCGAGCGCAAGCCGCCACGACATGGCAATTTCTCCGATTTCAGGGGTTTTCGCCGTGGGGTTGTGGTGGTAGGAAGCGCAAATGAGAGATGTTGTGACCGGGTTTTACGTTGACGTTCTGGAACGGCTGATGGCCGCCGGAACCGTCTCAGTTTCCGATAGTGTTTTGGTGGTCTGCGGCGGCCCGTTGGACGAACGGGTAATGAGGAAGATCGGATTTACGGACTACACCATCACCAACCTTGACAACGGGATGGCGAACCATCGGCAGGACGCTGAAAACCTTGCCTATGAGGACGGATCGTTTGACGTTGTGATCGTTCACGCCGGGCTGCATCACTGCTATTCGCCACACCGCGCCCTGCTTGAGATGTACCGGGTGTGCCGAAAGTGCGCCGTTGCCTTTGAGGCCCGCGATAATCTTGCCATGCGGGTTGCTGTCCGGCTCGGCCTAACGATGGACTACGAAATCACCAGCACAGTCGACGGCAGAGGAGGCGTGGCCGATACTGGTGTTCCGAATTTCATCTACCGATGGACCGAACGAGAGGTGCTGAAGACGATTGTCAGCTTTGACCCGTCGCGCGTTCCCAACATAAAGTTCTTTCACGATCTCCGCATTCCTGTCGCTAGGTTCACGGCGAGCGGCAATCGATGGTTACGCGCCGTTGGACTTTTGATCGAGCCTCTTTCAAGGCTAATCGCTGCAACCGCGCCCAGCCAGTGCAACGAATTTGCCTTTGCCATAGCGAAAGACGGCGGCAAGCAGCCGTGGATACCTAAAGAACCCGCATGATGTAGTTGCAGACGATGCTCGGCTGCACGTTATTATGGGCTGCTCCGCCTCCTGCGCTGGCATTGGTGATGGTGATGCCCGTGAACGACGAACCAGTCGTCGTTGACGAAGCATTGCCTCCTGGATTGAGATTGCCCAAGGCTTGCCCACCATCGTTGGAGCGCTCTGAATGCGTATGGCCCGGATCATTCAGCGTGTTGGCATGGGTGTGTGCCGGCATCTGAGCTGCCGAGAGCGTGATTAACTCAGAACCGCCCGTCCCGCCCGCGCCAAGGGTAGTGAAAACTGCCCCAGTAATACGTCCAATACCGGCATCGGCCGCAACAGAAGTTCGCCCCCGCTTGTCCGGAAGCTTGAACGTCGATCCACTGGAGCTTCCATAGTTGGTGCCGATCAAGGCAAACAAGGCTGCATAGATCGTTCGATCCAGATCCTGCCCGATCGGGAACGCGAATGCGCTGTTCGGCGCTGTCGGTCCCCAGAAATCCATGCCAGACGCCAGAGGCACATTGTAGGGGTTGCCGAACATGCCGTGCAAGTAAAACACCTGGTCGGAATGGTTGTAGAGCGCAAGATACGGCGTTCCCTGGATCAGGACGCCCGGCAGGAAGTCGGTGCCGGGCGCGGCGCGCAGCGGCTTGGCGCCGAGACCGTCGACATTGAGTGTCGGCGCAGCGCCTGAGGTCGCATGCGGCGCAAAGGCAATGATGTTCCCGTTCAGACGCGCCAGGGTGTCATAGACCCGGTAACTCGCCACCGTGTAAGCGGTCGACGACCCGCCGGTAACGATCGCGCCGGAAATATCGTCCGGAACTGCCGATCGCGCCGCCAGCGTGCCGGACATGATCTCCTTGGTGCCGGCACCGAAAGTGCCCTTGGTTTCCTCGACCGTCGTCAAAGTCATTTCGTTGGTAGCGCTGTAGGTCCCGATGCCGGTCCAGAACGCAACACCCGGCTCAACCACAGATATGAACGTGGTGTCCCCCACCGACATGAAGGCGGAGAATGCATTGTAGGAACCATCAACCGCGCCCGCGAGCGCATAAGGGCCGTTGCCGGCCGTGATGGTGCGCTCGAGGATGCGCGCCTTCGGGCGTTTGAATGCCATGTGTCAAAATCTCTGATGGTGATGGTGGACGATCAAGTCAAAGGCTTCCCGCAAGAATGCCCTGCAGGTCGACCGTAATTGTTCTCCCCGGTCAACTCGGTGTCCGACCGTGCGGGTATTGAAACCTTTGCGCCGCAGCTTCCCCCGCAGCCCTGGAGACGATGCGTTGGTCCAGACATCGGATTGAGGATACCGGCATCCGCTTGCTTGATCACCACCCGCTCAACCCATCAATTCTTCAACAGACGCGTTGTAATTTGCCGTTACCACATTGATGCCGCCCACGTTCGTCGCCTGTTGAGACTTATAAGTTAAAGCCGAAATTGAGTTGGCCTTGTCCCAAGCGTGATAAGCGCCAGCGCCGAAGTAACCCGTTCCACCAGTGGAATTGAAAGCCCCGACACCAAGGGCATGGATTGGCGTGGAATTTCGCAACATTTGGAAAGTGCCCTGCATATTGTTGCCAGCGCTGTTGGTGATCTGTGCGTTAAAGGCCGCCTCCACCTTCATGATGTTGGCAGCGTTTGTTGGCGTGAACGAAATCGAAGTGCCCGGCACATCCACAAAGCTCGTAGAGCCACTGGCACCGCCATTGCTGATGACGAAAGCAGCCTGCACCACGTCCCCGGGCTTCTTGATGCCGGGGCCGAACGTGACGATGCTATTTAGGTTTGTCGTTGTCCAAGTGCCGGCCGTAGCAACGCCGCTCGAATTCCAATCGACGTAGCCGAGTATTCGGAACGCCTTATTCGTAACGGCAGCACCGGAGGTATAGTGCTGTCCTGCGCTGTTTCCTGCCGCGACGGCCTGCAGACTTGAGCCGATGCCGTGCTCATTGAGCGAAAAAATGCGGGTCGTCGTGGAGGCGTTGAAAACGCCGAGGCGGAACGTGCCGCCGTCATTCCATCCCGTAATCCAGAGCCGCCCCGCGGTCGCACTGATAAAGCCGCAAGTCGACGTGGAAGGAACGACAACAGAAACCCCGACCGGTATTTCCAACGTCGTGGGGGTATTCGGTGAGGCTGTCAAAGACGAATTGCGGAATGAAAGCGCGATCGGCGTCGTCGCCGTCGGGTCGTTGCCGTCCGCGTCCTTGAGCGCGATCGTTAACGCACCCGCCGAAGCTGTGACCGCAAATGATACATTCTGTAATTCATCTATAGCGGCGCCGAGATTGGCCCGAACCTGCGCCCGCCGCGCCGCCGAGAGCGCCTGCGCCCCGTCGACCAGCAGCGTCGACAACGCCGGCTGGCCCATGAAAACTTCCTTCGTGCCACCGGACGAGAACGTGCCTTTATTCTCCTTGGTGGTCGTGACCGTGATCTCGTTGGTCGCGCTGTAGGTCAGGATTCCCGATCGGAACGCGACGCCAGGCTCGACGACGCCGCCGATCGTCGTATCCCCGACGCTCATGAATGCCGAGAACGCATTGAACGATGTATCGACGGCGCCCGTCACCGTGAACACGGTCTGGCTATTCGAAGTGGAATGCTCGAGCACGCGGTCGCGCGGAGGAACGAAGGCCATCTCAGATCCTCTCGTCGATGCGAAGCTGCTTGCCGAACAGGTCGAAGATCGCGCCAAACGTCACCGGCGTGATATCGGTGACCAGGCCATAGATCGACGCGCGCGGCAGGTTCGTGCTCTCGGTATCCGTCATCAGCAGCACGTTGCGGCGGCGCCCACAGACGCGGTCCATGCGTTCGACCAGGCCATAGCGCTGGGCCTCGTTCACCCACTGGAAATTCAGGTCGACGCGCCGGAAATAATTGTCATCCCAAATCAGCGTCATGCCCGACGATGTCGGCGCCACCCGGGAGCGGTCGATGTGCTGGACTGAGCTGCCCGGCGCGAAATTGTAGGCAAAGCTTTCGCTCAAGCCGTCGACGATGCATCCTGCTTCGACGAAGTCGGCATCGGGATCATCGATGTCGACGCGGCAGTAGCGCCAGGCGTCCGGCGCCGGCGGCCGATGGACCAGCGACCCATATTCGACGTCAAACGAAGGATCGCCCGACGACAACGTGCCGGTATCGAGGATGTCACCGGCAGCCCCCGTGACGTCGATCGAGTTCAGCCGCAACCTGATCGTCGCATTAGTCCCGCAGGTCAGGCCGAACACACCGACCGTATCGGCCGAGATCACGGCCCCCTTGTCGAGTACGAAATAAGCTGCCGAATTAAGGCTGCGCCAGCGTTCCGAAGGGTGCGGCGTCAGAAGGTTCGACGCCGGCATCACCAGCACCTGGCTGGAAGCCCCGACCGTCGCGCCGTCAGCCTGGTTGTCGATTACGAGTGCCGCGTTAGCCATAGGCGGCGACCTCGACGCTGTCGATCACGCCATCTGCGACCACGACGTTCACAGCCGTCTCGACGAGGATCATGGCGCGACCCTGGCTGAGGTCGAAGCGCGGATGGGTGATCTCGATCTCGTCGCCGACATCGCGCCGCAATGCCTTGCGTGGCACCGTTGCCCGATAGATTGCTCGTGTGGTCTTGAACAGATCGATCAACCGCGCAGCTTCCGTGGCGGCATCGCTCTGGCTCCGGAAATACGACTGCACGGGATCGCGGTCCTGCGCGAAGGGATGGTCGGTCTGGATCGTGGCGGACGTCGCTTCAGCCAACCGGACCTGCTCCGCAAGGAACGCCCGCCGCGCGGCCGTGACACCGCCCGCAAGGTCGGAGGTCTGTACCGTCCAGTTGCGCTGGTACGGCACGCGCCAGCGGTAGCGCGGCGGCTGGTACGCGGAAGGCAACGGTTCGCGCTTGATGTCCCCACCAAGCATATCGCCTCGGTTGAATCGCGCCACAGGCGTGCCTGTGGGCGCGCCGAAGATACGGACTTCAAACGTACCATCCAGCTTGTGACCACCCCACCCGCCGATGCCGCTCATGATGTTCTGGATGAAGGCTGCGACCGTGAGATTGTCATCCGGGGACACGAAGTAATCGATTGGCGCCGGCTGCGCCGAATTCACGGCCGTAAATGACGCGGCATCGAGATCGGCTGCCGTCAACACCGTACGATTGATCAGTGCCCATTCCACGATGTCGGCAGTTGTTTCGATGAATCCCGCCGAATTCTCGCCCTGCACGTCCGCTGTGATCTGGCCGTTAGCGGCGATGCCAAGCTTGAAAAGCCCCAGCGCCTTGCAGGTCCCGTATTGGCCGGCCGTGATGCCGGCAGCCGCCAGTGCCGCGTACGTCGGATAGTCGCTGCCCGCGGTGACCGCCGCGCCCTTGTCATAGACGGCATCGATCGCCTGGATGGACCCGTCGTGCACCTGATAGATCAGAAGGCTGGGCACCACCAGAACCGCTGTGACATTGCGCGGTTTACCCAGACACAGCGGCTTGCGCTTGCCGGTCAGGTCCGCGGTACCGTCTGCGCCACCGGTACCGCCGTAGACGTTCGGCTGCAGCGGCACCTCGAGCTTGTAGGAGAAGTCGACCAGGTCGATGGTAATCGCGTCGGTATCGATGTTCCAGCCTGTCGCGGTGACGCGGGCCAGGGTGAAAGCCTCATCATAGGAAGCATCCCGCCTGCCGACCTTCAGCGTGATCGGGCGGCCGTCGATTGCATAGGAGAGCGGCAGGAAATCATACGTGGCATCGGCGTTGTCTATGACCAGCCGGCCGGTGCCGGTAGTGAACTGGCCGATATCGCCCTGCATGATCGACCGCTGGAACGTAAAGCTCTTCAGCACGCCGCGGAACGGCTGGTTCGGCAAAGCGTCGGTCGGCAGCGTGGCATAGCCAGATCCCGTCGAGACGTAGATCTTCAGCGTCAGGGACGCTTCCAGATCCATGATAAGATCGAAATAACAGCGCACGTCCCGGCCATCGGCCGAGTACGGCACCGCACATTCGGGAACCGCGGAATACATCATGACCTATCCGTCAAAACCCAAGGTTCTATTTCTGCGAAATAGGCGATCGGAACCTGCGAGGCCTCAAGCATCCGGTCCCATCCCGTGGACCCGACACCCTGAGCAGAACCTAGACCCGATGCGCGCGCCGTAGCCGCACCGGCACGCAGGCCGAGCACTGTCGAGGTCCCCGCGGCCGTGGCCTTGGCGGCGCGCGCTGCCTTGCCTGTGACCGTGCCCAGACCCGTCGATGACGCCTTGGCTGCACGCGCGGCCTTGCCCGCGACCGTCGTCAGACCCGTCGATGACGCCTTGGCTGCTCGCGCGGCCTTGCCCGTGGCGACCCCTACGCCGGTCGATGACGCGTTGGTGGCGAGCGCCGCCTTGCCGGAGACCGTCGATGAACCCGATGCGGCACCGAGCGCCTTCCCGACCCCCGACCGAGTCCCCGTGTCGGTGAACGGCAGGACAAGGAATGGCTTGATGAGAAACATCGACCCTCAAATTGCCGTCTGACGGCCGCGCTTCAGTCTTCGGTGACGGTCGATTCCTTGCGGATCGTCGGCGGAACGGTCGCCGCGATGACGATGTTCGGCGTCAAGGTTCCGGAATATAGAATCTTGCCCGAGCCGCTCGCGGCCGTGCCGATCGAGAAGTGGGTTGCCGTCTCACTGCCGCTCGAACAGATCGGAAAGTCGACGTCGGCAACCGGCGAAACGCTGTTGGCCGTCACCGTAAAGCCGGCCGCGCTGCGCGCAACACCGACCCGGGCATAAGGCGTGTAGGTGCACTCGCTTGTCGTCTGGTTCCCGGACTCAGCAGGGTCTGCGGTGTGAAGGCCAAAATACAAAGTCGCCAGCGGCGAGGACGCCGCGTTGTCGGCGATGTTGGCAATCGTCGTGCCCTGAAACAGTAGTTTCATGAGATCGTTTTCGAACGTATCGCCCTTGGACATCGTCGTCTCCTTGACGTTTGAGGATCAGGTCAGCCGTAGCCGCAGCTGCCCGACCGGTATCTGCAGCGGCTGCCCCGACGTGATGGTGCGCGGCAACGCCGGCGAGCCGGGGCAGACCATGTTGCCGCCGGTAAGCGCATCCTCGACGGCGAGATACGTGATGGTGCCCCAATCGGCGCTTGCGGGCCCAAAGGTGATCAGCGTGGTGTTCACTGAAAAACCCGAAGCATCAGCGGCGCCCATGACACCGGACAACGGCTGGCGGGCATAACCGCCGCCAGAAACCTCGTTGGCGTGCGAGCCGGTATCACCCGGATCATCCGTGTGCAGCGACAGATAGAGCGCCGGAGGCGAATAGGCCGCGACGCCGTTGAGGTCGTCGAGGATTTTCTTGCGGATGTACCGTGTCCCGCTCATCACGCGACTTTCGACGCCGGACGGCCCGGCCGCGACCTGGCGTCCGCAACCGTGGTGATCAGCCGCTCGTTCTGCGCCCGCAGCAGCGCCATCTCTTCTCGCAGCGCCTGAATTTCGGCATTGCCGACGGACGCTATCGCCTGCACCAGCGCCTGTGTCTGGCCGGCGAACAGCGCGCCGTTGTCATTCGCCGCGGTCGTCGTCGGCGCCTGCACCGGCGGCGTCACCGTGCCCGTCAGGCCCGCCAGCGCCGCCGGGTTGCCGATCTGGCTGCCGCCCATGACTGCATTCGCGGTTCCGCCGGTGAGCGCTGACAGCGCCGACGTCACGGCGCTATAGATGTCGGTGTAGCCCGCCGACGACGCGTAGAAGCTCTTCGCCTGGTCCAGCAGCGCCGAAGCGTATTTCGTGATCGAGCCCATCGCATCGCTGTCGCCGCCTGCGGCCAGGCCGAGCTGGCGGTTGAACTGTTCCTGCGCCGCGGCCAGCTGATTCTGTGGCGACAGGATGGAATTTTCGCCCAGCTGCAGGCTGTCGAGATAATCATTGATGGTCTTGACCATCGCGGCGAATTTCTCGTTCGCCTGCTCCAGCGCGGTCGCGGATTCCGTGACGACGCCATTGAAATCCGGAAATAGCTTGATGAAGTCGGCGAACTGATCGCCGACCAGGCCGGCATCCTCGATGATCTTCTGCGCCTCCGCGCTGAACACGGCCGAGATCTGCGCCAGCAGCGCCGGATCGTTGCCGAGCATGGCGGCGTCGGCGAGATCCTTCTGACGCTGAACCAGCAGCGCAGCCACATCGTTGAGATAGGACTTGCCCTGCGCCGCGTTGAGCCGTTCGGTCAGGCCGGACGTGAGCTGGTCGGTAAACTGCGCCATGATCGACTTGATGCGCGCCGCCGCCGCGGCGTCGATCCTCAAGGCATCGCCGCCGCCGATACCAGAAGCGGCGACCGATTCCAGCGCCTCCTTCAGGCCGCGGGCCTCATCGTTGACGTCCTTGATCGCCTGCTGCAGCGGCGTCAGCGTCTGCGCGCCATCGGCGAATTCGTCGACAATCCGCCTGATCCCGCGGGCGAACGTTTCGCCCTGCCGCAACTCGGACTGGAGATCCCCCGCCTTGATCGCCGCTGTCTGAAGCGTGATGTAATTCGAAATGAGCGACTGAAGCTCCTGAGACAGCGGGCCGAGCTCGAAGCCCGCCGCCGCGCGGTTGAAATCGGCCACCTGGCCGGCCATCTTGGCCCATTCGGCTTTGGCCTGCTCCAGCTCCTTCTTGGCCTTCTGGTCGCCGGTGAAGGCCGAGATCAGCGCGGACACGCCGGCCTGCGCCACGCCGATGCCGGCCTGCAGCGGATTGCCGGTCAATGCACCTTCCAGGATGTTCTCGAACGCCTTGTCGGACAGTTTCTTGGCGACGTTGTCGAGCGACTGCACCATCGCATCCATGACGTTCTTGCCGGACAGGAAGGCGGACAGCATCGACTTGCCGACGTCCTGGAAGCCGTCGACCAGAAGCTTTTGCGCGTTCAGCACCCGCATCTGCGCCGCCTCGACGCTGCCGAGCGCGGTCGCCACATCCGGATAGATGCTGCGCAGCTTGCCGGCGATATCGACGGATTCTGCCGACAGGCCGAGCGTGTCCGTGCTGAACTTGATCTCCGCGGCGACTTTCGCTTTGGCCAGGGCCGCGGTCGCCGCCTCGACCTCTTCGCGGATCTTCATGAACTTTTCGGCGAACTGCTCGAGGTCGGTAAACCCTGCTTTTTCCGCCGCGGCATACAGCGAAGCTTCGACCCGCAAGCCCGCGCGCGCCGCTTCGGATTGCCCCACGGCTTCGGTATCCGCCTTCAGGAGGGCGATGTGCTTTTCAATGCGCTGGATTTCGGTTTCGAGCGCATCGGTGCTGTCATCCCCCTTCGACGGAAGGACCGTTGTGCCGCCGGAAATCGGGATCCGCGTAATCTTTTGCTGCTCTTCGTAAATGTCCTCCAGCTGATCGATGTAGTGATCGATGGCTTTCGAATCCGCATCCTCCGGAAGGCCGAGCGCGCCCTTCAGGTTCTTTGCCCGAAACGATTGCTCCCCAAGCCGGGTCATGATCTCCGTCAGCCGCTCGGCGTCGGCAATCTGGTCCTTGATCTGCGTCGGCGACTTGTTCTCGTCCGGCGTGAGCCAGCGCCCGACCGTGCCGCTAAGCGCACCAATTCCGGAAATGATCGTGCTGGCGAGACCTGCTGCCTGCACCAGCATCGGCAGGATCGTTGCCAGCGAGGCCTTGAACTGCAGATCCCAGGCTGCAACCGCCGTCTTCCACTCGCTATTGAACTGCTTGGCTTTCGCGATCGTGGCATCGTCGATAATGATGCCAAGGTCTTCCGCGGCTTTCTTCTGCGCCTCGATGCCCTCGACGCCCTGCCGCAGGAAGGGAATCCATTCCTTCGAGACGCCGGCGATCTTGGCGATGCCCTGCTGCACCTGCGGCGAGGCGTTCTGCATCAAGCCTGCGAGTTCGCCAATGATCACCTTGGTGGTCTTCAGATCACCGTTGGCATCGCGGATCGACTTGCCGTTGGCTTCGAACAGCCTGCCGAAATCGGTGACGCCGCGGCCCGCCGCCGTGATGTCAGCCGCGATCTGGTCGATGCCGGCGAGGAAGTCCTTTTCCTTCAGACCAGACGACATGCCCGCAAACATGGTCTGCTGGAGTTCCTTGACGTTCATGCCCGCCAGCGCGGCATGGTCGGCGAGATCGACCAGTACCTGAGACTGCCGGCCGACATAGTCATAGAACGCCCGCAAGCCGACCAGGGCGCCGACAAAAGCCAGGCTGACGCCGCCGATCGCTACCACCGCGCCCTGTGCCGAGCTGATGCCCTGCTCGGACGCGGCAGAGGCCTGCCCCATCGACTGCGCATAGCGATCGGCGCCCGACGTATCGGAATCGATCACCAGCTCTGTGACAACGCGGTCGTTCATTCCGTCTCCGTCCTCGCCTGCTCGATCCGGAACAGGTCATCCAGTTCTTCAATCAGGCGCACTTCCCATGGCGCCAGGCGCACCCCGGAATGGCGCACAAAGGCATCGATGTCTGGCCATCCGATCGGGTTAATCGCAAACCCGCTCGACCCGCGCCGGCTGCTGAGCCGACAGAACGCGACCCAGAGATAGGCCAGCGCTTCGGGGAAAGGTGGCACCGCCAGTTCCGCCTGCAGCTCTCCAATGCGGTCGGGCTTGCGTGTTCGCGCCAGCAAGCCCTCGACGGTCTCCCGGTAGGAAACACCTTCCTTGTCGGGCTTGTTGAGCCCGAACGTTTTCTGCGCGAAGGCCTTTAGCTCTTCGCCGAGCGTTGCAAAAAACTGTCGTCATCCCGCAGGAATTCCGAGATCTGGTTGAGCACCGGGCCTTTGCGGGGATCGAGCAGGATCCGGCGCGCGGCCGCTTCGCTGTACTCGATCAGTTCGCCGTTGAGCTTGACCGGCGTAAAGCCTTTGGTGCGCCCAACCAGCACGTCGATCAGTTCGCCCCGGACCTCATCGGGCGTCTGGTCGTCACCCTTCCACTTCTTGTTATTGACCCGCGCCCGCTCCTTTTCGCGCGCCTGGCTCAGGATGCGCCGGGAAATACGGTCGGAGAGTTCGACCGTCTTGGTATGGCCCGGCCCGTAGAACGTCCAGACCCAGCCGGTCGGCTTGCCGGAGCGCGGATCGATGATGTCGAGGGTCATTTCGTCTTGCGCATCAAGCGACGCGAGGTCGAAGTCAGCGGATTCAGTCATGTTCGGGTCCTTTGTCGGAAGGAGGTGGCCGCAGGCCCCGACAGGCCTGCGGCCGATTGCGCGCAATCCGTCGCGACGCTCTCGCGTCGTCGACATTCTGTCGGGAATGACGGCGTCAGGTCGCGGGTTTGGCCGGTGCCGCGGCGGGCGCCGCCGGCGCAGGCCGCTTGACCTTCACGGTCTCGCTGATGGCAATGGCGCCGAGATCTTCGGGGCGTCCCGGCCAGGCGATGCTCAAACCTGCCTTGCGGCCTTCCGCGATCGCCGACTGCAGCTTCTCGGCAGCGGCGCGGATGTTCTTCTCGTGGTCCATGGTGGTGCACTCCTTGTGCGAGGTGGCGGGGCGCTACCAGAATTCTCTGGAGCGGGGATCAGGACGCGTTGGAGACCTGGATCTTGATCATGGTCGGGTCATAGGCGCCGCCGCGCTGATCCTTGCCGACTAGGTCTTCCGGAATCGACAGGGTTTGCGTGCGTGGCCCGGCCGATTTGTTCAGCGCCGACTTGTCGACGCCGCCAAGCGTGAAGTTGGCGACACTGAAGGCGATGAAGTCCTTGGGCTCGGACTCGAGCTCGACGGCGAGCACATGCAGCGACAGCTGATCCTCGGCGACGTGGTTGGCGACGTAAGCGAGGTCCTTGCGCAGCGCCGTGAAGTTGAGGCCGATGCCCATCTGGCCGGTGAAGACGTCGGGCGAATATTTCTGCGCGCCCGAGCCGAAGGTTTCCGGCGCCATCGGGCCGGTCCCGAAGGTGAGATCGAACGCCGTCAGCTCGACCAGGTCGGTGGTACCGAGCCTGATGGTGGCGTCGACCACAGCCATTTCGGTCGAGGTGTTCTCGGTCGGCGTGGTGAAGAACGGCGCAGCTCCGCCGGTCTTGGTTTCGAACTTGCCGGTACCGGTCCAGCCGGCATCGAAGGTGATGATGCCGTTCGGCCCCATCGAGATTTTGCCCATGCCGAACACGCCGTCGGTGAACACTTCCGAACCATCAATGTCGATTTCGTGCTCTTCAATGGTCGCGTACCGCGGCACCAGGGCGCCGGCCGCCGGATTGATCAGCACCCTTCCCGGCCTGGTCAGCGTGAACGCGGTATCGGCCACCGCGTTGACCACAAGCGTTTCGGCGACCGTTAGGGTCGACGCGGTGACGCCCAGGACGCGAAGATTGATTCCATTGTTCGCCGCACTCGAATGGTTGGTCAGCCGCCAGACATCGTTGACGCGAACGCCGGCGGTAATCCAGGAGCCGGCGGCGGCAACGATGGTATTGGCCGTGGTGGTGATCGAGGTCAGGCCCGCCGTCGCTTCAGTGATGGCGAGATCGGCCGCGCTATAGGTACCGCGCACGATCGCTTCCATCACATCGTCGTAGGCGCCGAGCGCGAGCTGGCCGCCCCAGACGCCCGACGTCTTCTGGATGCCGTGCCGCCCGCGCGAGCGCTGGCCGTCGCGCCGCACTTCATTGCTGGCGGTCAGCCCCTTGGTCATCTTGCCCGGCGAGCCTGATCCCGTGGTGCGAAACACCTTGGCGTCGGAGCCGGACGCCTGGACCCCGAGCCCGGACTGAAATTTGTAGGCGTAATAGCCGTTGGACTGGCTCTGATAAACCATCGTGCGGTCTCCGGATTGAACGTCGCTGCCCCAGGCGACCAGGAAAAGAGGCTTCTACTTACGCGCGCGCCTTGATGATCAGCGCCGGCTGCTGCTTGAGCGAGGACGCCCTTGTGTCGCGGTCCTTGCCCTCGAGCCGGCCGATCAGGTTGGCGGCGCGACGATCGGCGAAGCGGACTGGCATGAACAAAAACTTGACGTCGACATCGTTGCCGTACTTGCCGCGCAGGATCACTTCCGCGCGCTGGTAGACGTGGTCGGTGCCAGGCACCCGCATCCGCAAGATCCCGATCTCGATCAGGCGCGAATACGGCACCGGGTTCGAAATCTCGATCTCATCGCCCGGCTTCCACCCGCTCGCGTCCGCCACCCACTGCCCGTTGAGGAACATCAGATGGCTTGCGCGGTAGAGCCCGATATGCGGATCGTCGCCGGAGCCGACCGGCGAGCCGGCCATCAGCGTCTGCCGAGCAAAATCGGCGATCGCCGGCATGTTGACGAAGCGGTAGACGATCTTCTGGTTCACAGCTTGATGGCGTCGTCTTTCGCGCCAGCGATGCCGTCGATGGTGCGGTTGTTCAGGACGTTCTGACGCGCCTCGGCTGAGAAATCGTCGACAACCACATTGAGCGATGAATCCACCCTCACGCCCCCGGCGAAGGTTTCATTCCTGAGGCGCTGCTCTTCCTTTCGCACCGCCCTGATCAAATTGTGCCGGGCCCGATCTTTGGCGCGCGCTTCGGCCCAGCGAAAGGCGTGCGTCGTATCGAATGGCGACGAAGGCCCGACCTGGTTCCGGTAGTAGTGCTTGTCCACGCCGTCGAGATCGGCAGCAGGATCATCCTGACCCGGAATGAATTTGACCGGCATGTGCTAGCCCCTATGCCAGTATTCGAACGGAATGGTCGCCGTGACGCGAAACCAGACGCCGTCATCATCGCCGGGCCCGCCGCCGTCGACCCGCGGCGTCCAGCTGCGGACGTAGCAGGCGGGTGTGACGTCGTCGTAGAATTTCTGGTTGCGGAAGATCTCACCGGCCGCGACCGCCAGCGCAAACGCCTGATCCGTGCCCTGCCCGACCGGCACAAAGACGTGCACATGAATCAGGCCAGGATAGAGATACGTCTGATTGCCCGGCGTGCCGAAGGCGATGCGATCGGCGGACGCCCCTTCGGGCGCGATCAGGACGTAGGCCTGCAGGTTGCCTTGGGCATCCTTTGGAGGCCACGGATCTTCCGGGTTCTTGTTGACCTCGACGATGCGCGTGCGCGGATCCGGTCCGATCACCCAGGTTGACGCGAACAGCGCCTTGATCGCAACGATCGCCCCCGCCCAATCCGCCGCCATCATCCAGCCTTGCAGATCCAGAGATCGGGATTTTCGACATCGATCGTCGGCTTGCCGACAATCGCGTAGGTGCCCGTGCGCGGCGCGGCTTCGACGAACCTGCCGGTCCCGGCCGGCGCCGGCACTTCGCTCTGCCGCACCGCCACGCGATAGCCGCCGATCGGCGGCTTGCCGGATAACTCCGGCTTATCGTCCTCGGCCGATGTGACGATGATGACGCAGTCGACGCCGACATCGCTGCCGGGCGCGAAGTATTGCGCTTCACGCCCGAACGCGGCCACGAAGTGGTCAGCCATGCCGGCGAAGACGTTCATCGCGCCTCTCAGGCCGCCGGCTGTTCGGTCGTGGCCGCAGGCGCGCTGTCATCGGCCACTTCGCGCGTCTTGCGCCTGGCGGCCTTGCTGTCGATCAGGGCCTGCACCTCTTTGTCATCGATACCAAACTCGGCTGTATCGAATTCCGCGCCGGGCACGGCGATCAGGTCCTTGTATTTGGCCCTCGACTTCGGGTCCCGCGGATCGGCTTTGCGGATCAGTTCGTGACCGTGAATGGTTCCAATGGCGATCATCTTCATGACGGCGTCCTTTGCTAGGAAAATTGGGTTACACCCTATGCAAACAGAAAAGCCCCGGCGGATACGCCGGGGCTTTAGTGATACGCTCTTTCGCAGATCAAGCTGATCCGCTGACTACTGCACCTTCGCCGCAAGGCAGGCGTTGACGCGATACGGCACCACCAGCGGAGCGGATTGCAACATAAGGAAGCGCGCCGCCGGATCCTCGACCGTCCAGGACTTCTGGAAGTAGTCCAGCGCCTGGAAGCCCGCTTTCTCATCCTTGATCTGGCCGTAGTGCCGCACACCCTCGATCTGGCCGACCATCATCAGATAGTCATCGGGCAGGAACGGCTGGGTGTCGCCTGCATCATCGGTATACTGGTCGTGATAGATCGTGATGTTGTAGTCGCCGACCTTGCCCTTTTCGGTGTAGCCGAGCTTCTGCGCATCCGGCCCGATATCGACCTGCGTACGTTCCGACAGATTCAGCAACCGGCTCAGCAGGTCCTTGACGTCGTCATTGCTGCGGAACGAATTCCAGACGTTCTGCGCCATCACCACGTCGACCGCGTTGGCGCCCGATTTGTCCCGGATCAGGCCGGCCCAAGTCTCCAGGTTGCCGAGCGGATCCGGAGCGCTGTCATTCCAGCGCGCGGTCGAGGTCAGCGTCACCGACAACGCCGCGTCGCGGCCGAAGTCGACCACCGTGGTCGGATAGCCCTCACCGCTCACGGTCACCGTACCCGTGCGCAGGATCTGCGCCGCCATCCATTCCTGACGGCGCTCCAGCATGCCGAGCTGATCCTCGCTCTCGGTCGCCAGATTGATCTGACGCACCGCCATCGCATCCAGCGGACCGGAGATCGGGCTACCCGCCGGCCGGCGGACGGGTTTGCCGTCCTCGAACACGCGCTTGTCTTTGATGTAGGCCGGCTTGAAGCTCTTGGTCGCGTAGCCTTGACTGCGGACGATCTTGCCTTCGACCAGTGGCGAACAGAACGGCGCCAGGCGGGGCTTTCCGGTCAACACGTCGAAGAAAATCTCTTCCTGATTGGAAACCGAGGTTTCGTTGAAGTAGCGGCCAAGCAGGAAAGGCGGGCGGTAGGTCGTCTTGAGATCCTGAACGACGCGGTTGAGCACCGCGGGGCTGTAGATGTCCACCATGACGGTGACTCCTTGTCTGGATTGTTGGAAAGGGAGGCTGTGACGCAGAAATGATGTGGAGACGCGGCCGGCGAACCGGCCGCGCTAGATCAGGCGATGGAGGCCTGCAGGTCGATGCCAACGTCGCGCAGCGGTTCGCGGCAGGTTGCCGCCGTATGGCCCGCGCCGTAGGTCAGCGCATTTTCATCGACGGTCGCCGCGAAATACGCCACGGTCACCTTGTCGCCGCCCGAAGCGTCGCAATCTTCGGCCAGGATCACCGACGGCACCGCCGAACCGTCGACCGCTGCGGCGATCGCCATCTTGTACTTGGCCGAGCCGGCCGCGACCGTGACGTCAAAACCGTCGCCGACAATGAAGTCTGTGCCGCCGTCGGCGACCGCGAACTTGATGTCGTCGTCAAAGGCGCCGGCGCCGCCGGCCATCACCACTTCGCCGATCATGTTGCCGTCGGGATCCTCGACGCGGAAGGTACCGTTGTTGGCCGCTGCCGCGGTGAAGCGCACCGTGTAGACGCCCACCTTGGCGCCAGGGCGGACCGGCGTGGTGGCGTCCATCGTCAGCGTGCCCGTGCCGGTATTGCCGCCGGGCTTCGCCGCCGACGTGGCGCCGCCGACGCCGATCTTTCCGAGCACGGTGCCGCGCGCGCGATTTTCGCCGGACAGCAGCGTGATGTTGCGGGAAACAGGTTCACGGGTCCCGACCAGCAGAGCGGGGACGTTCGAAAGCGTATCGACATTACCGAAGCTCGCCACCATGGCCGAGGTTCCTTCTTGGTTCGAGGTTTAAAAAACGACGCTGTACCCTATGCAAAGAAAAACCCCGGCGTTGCCGCCGGGTTGGTGCGAGCCTGCGCAAATTTGCGCAGGCAGAGCCGTAAGCGTCGACTACGCCGCCGCAGCCGGCTTGCCGCGATAGGCCGTCACGATGCTGCCGGCGAGGGCCTGCGCCTTGGCGTCATCCGACTGATCGGCATTGGCGTCGGCGCCGACCTGCGGGTTCTTGACGCCACTCATCGCCGTAGCGAGCGGATCGGCGGCAGCGGCCTCCTGTTTCGGCGCTGCCTTCAACGCCGCCTTGGCATCGTCGGCGCTCATGCTGGTGTTGAACGCGAAATGTTGCGCCAACTCGCTGCGGCCCTTGGCTTCCTCGCTGCCGAGGATCGCCCCGATGCGGGTGCGTTCGGCGGTCGCGCCCTCGGCGACGCCTTCGGCCCTTCCTTCCGTCCTGCCTTCCACTTTACCTGCTGTCACGCCCTCAGCGCGTGCGGCATCGAGTGCAGCTTGTGCGGTCGCGGCGGCACCGGCCGCGGGAACTGATCCAGACATTTCGTCGTCTCCTTCTTGGTCGTCCGCGTCGGACGGGTTAGCGCTGAATGCAGCGATGCCATCGTCGAGCGGCGCGATGGAATCGGCCAGCCCGTTTTCGACCGCCTCGGCGGCGGTGAAATCCAAAGCCTCGGTTCCGCGCACGGCTTTCTCTTCCATGCTGCGGTTGCGGGCGACGCTTTTGACAAAGACGTCATAGAGGGCGTCGATCCGGGACTGAATGCGCGCCTGGACGTCGGCCGGAAGCGGTTCATAGCGGTTGCCGTCGACCTTGTGCTTGCCGGCGAAGATGAAGGTCACCTTGACCCCCATCTCTTTCATCGCTTCGGAATAGTCGACATGCGCCGTGACGACGCCGATCGAGCCGACACCGCCGGTCCGCGATACCGCGACCTTGCGCGCCGCTGAGGCGACTGCGTATCCGGCGGAAAACGCGTATTCATGGGCAAACGCGGCGATCGGCTTTGCGGACCGCGCGGCATAGATCTTGTCGACCAGCTCGAAGCAACCAGCGACTTCACCGCCGTAGGAATCGACCAGCAGCGCGATGCCCTGCACCATCGGATCGGCAAGGCCGCGCTCTAGCGCGCGGGCGATGTAGATATAACCCGTCGCCCACGAACCGAGGGCCCACGGGAAGTCGTGCAGGAGCACGCCCTTGACCGGGATCTGCAGGATGCCGTCCTTGATGACATAAGGTCGATACGCGGCACGCCAGTCGTCGGCGGCTGGCCAAAAGCCGTCTTCCGCATAGGCATTGGCGGTCAGCAGCGCATTCGCATGTTCATGCGCCGCCATGCCGGCGAGCGTACTCTCGAAGCGCTCGCGCATATGCGGGGCGAGCAGCGCCGGGACGCCGATGAAGCGGGCGAGCAAGGGATTGGTCATGCGGCTTTTGCTCCCTGATCCGACTTGGCGCTGCTTTCGCCATCCGACGAATGAACCGTAACGATTTGGCCATTGCCCTTGCGCGACATCGAGCCCGGCGGCAGGCCGTACTGCTTCTCGAGTTCAAACTCATGCGCCATCTCGCGGGCGCGCTGCTCGCGGATGTCGCGGGCATCCCTGCCCTGCTCGGCCGCTTCGTCTTCCTCGCTGGACAGGTTGTTGTCCATGCGCGTACCGGCGGCCTGCGCTTCCTTCAGCGGATCGACCCAGCCGCGGCCGGCGTAGATCCATTTGGCCTGCGTCCAGGCGAGACGGCGCGAATAGAAATCGGCCGGCTTGCAATCCGGGATCCGGCCACGGTTGACCGCCTCCTCGAACCAGAGGTCGTAGACCACGCTGCACCAGCCGTCGGAGACCATCTGCCGGCAGGCGTAGAAATAGCGCCAGGCTTCCAGCAGCGCTGCGCGGGCGCTGGAATAGTTGGTCTTGCTGAAATCCTTGAAGATCAGCTCGTAGGGCATGTTGAGCCCTGTCCCGATATGGCGCAGCATCAAGGTCGCAAACGCGTCCAGCTCGCTGTCGGGGCCGCCGGGAATGAACGGATTGAGCTTGGTGCCGGGCGGCAGCGGGATGATCGCCCCGCCCTTCATCTGCACGCGCCATTCGTTCAGCGCCGTGTGATAATCCGCCATCTTGTCGCCGCCGAACGTGGTGACGAAAGATTCCTGATCCATCGGCGTTTCCATCGCCGCGAAGATCATCGCGTTCAGCACGGTCGAGCGCAGTTTTTCGACGGTCAGGTGGTCGTACATCTTGAACATGCGCGCGACCGGCGCGATCGGCGGGCGGCCGCGGTTCTGGCCGATGCGGTTCGGCTCGAAGGCGTGGATAACGCGCGCACGGCCGAAATCGGTCCAGGCCGGGATACGCTCCCAGACGCCGGAGAATGGCGTGCCGCCGAAGCCAAAGAGGTCGCCGGGATGGCTCTTGCGGATGTTGTAGGCGACCGGCGCGCCATAAGCGTCGATCTCGATGCCGCCGCGCAGGGTCGCAGAATCGCTTTTTCCGTTCGGGTTGGACAGCCGCGCCGGGTCGACCAGCTGGAGACAAGTGTTCCAGCGCGAACCGCGATCGGTCAGCCAGAGCGGCAGCGCCAGAATTTCGCCGGCGGAGGCGAGCGTTGCCGCCTGCAGCCGAGTCGCGCCGTGAAAGTTTGAGCGCGCGGCGGCGTCGAAATACACACCGTCGGCAAACCCCTTCCATTCCGCCTCGACCTCGCGCGACCAGCCGTCGACCCAGGTCGCATCCTTCTTCAGCGCGACGCGATCCGGGTTCGGCTTGCAGACGACGCGCGGCCCGATGACGTTGTCGACATAGGTACGCTCGGCGCCGGCGGCGACGCCGTTGTTGCGCGCCAGATCGTCGCCGCGCGCGTTGATGGTGTCGAGCTCGCCGAGCAGCGCAGCATCCGGCGACACGCGCCAGGGATTCCATGACGACATGTCCTTGGCGTTGAGCGACGCCGCGGCATACGACGTCTCGACCTCCGGCCGCGCGGATACCGACACTCGCCGCGGCTCGATCACGGCAACCGACGACGAGCCTGCGCAAATTTGCGCAGGCTGCGACGCTAGCCATGGGTTGGGCAGGTCCTGCATCGATTGTCCGTTCAAAAGCCGAAATAGATCGGGCGCGAGACCTTGCGCACGTCGCCATCGAGGCCGCCGATCTGGGCACGCAGCGACGCGATGTAGGCATCGAGCTTGTCGATGTCGGTCCGCGCGTAGGTGACTTCGTTCTGGCCGTTGTACTTCACGGTCGCGGCCAGCGAGCCGGTCAGCAGCTTGTGCTTCGCGGCTTCCGCCTCCGTCAGCCAGCCCTGCAGTGTGTCGAGATCGGCCATGAGTTCGTCCGTTTTAAACTTCGGGGATCGCAAGCTCTTGATCACTCTGCCGGCTCCGCCCGTGGCCGATGTCCGGTCGCCAGGTCAAGCGGACAATCAAACGACGTTCTGACTTCCGAAATTAACCCATTTCGGACATCGGACTGATCCGCCTGTGAGGCCGGCGCTTGCCCATTTCCTCCTCGCAAGTGGTTCGAGGCTGCTATAGATTAGCAATTGCGCAAGGCACCTTTTGGGGGTGGTCACATGAGACGGCGCGAATTCATCACGCTCATCGGTGGTGTGGCGACATGGCCACTAGCGGCGCGCGCGCAGAAATCCGGCAAGATCTGGCGGATTGGCTACGTCGGTACCGGAGGATTGGGCGATCAGTTGTTTCATGCTTTTACGCAGAAGCTCGACGCTCTTGGTCATACTCAAGGGAAGAGCATCCTCGTAAACCGTTTGAATGTGCCGCCGCAGTCGAAGGCAATCGAAGCCGCCATCACCAGGCTGATTCCCGAATCCGATATTCTCGTCGTATGGGGTACTATTGGTGGAGCAGCAGCAAAGGCCATGACATCTACCGTCCCCACAGTATTTCTGTCAGTCGGCGCCCCTGTCGACATTGGATTAGTTCAAAGTCTCTCTCATCCCGGCGGCAACATGACAGGGGTTACGTTTGAAGCGGCGACAGACACCTATGCAAAGCGCCTGCAGATGCTGAAGGAGGTCGTGCCGACTCTCGAACGGGTCGCTGTTCTAGGTGCGCAGGGCGATCCGAATGTTTCGTTCGGCATGGCGTCGCTGGAGAAGGCCGCCCCCGCGATGAATGTCGAATTGATGTCAGTTTATGTCGAGTCTGCAGATGGTCTACCCTCCGCATTTGATCAAATGCAGCGAAGTCGCGTCAGCGGTTTGATCGTGGTTGCGGGCCTACTCACCTCCATAAACTCAAAAATGATCGCGGAGCTCTCTCTTGCCCATCGCCTGCCGTCTTGCCACGGGTTCAGGGAATCGGTTGTGGCAGGAGGCCTGGTCAGCTTGGGGCCGGACCTTTTTGCGATAGTGAGGCAAGGCGCGGTTTATCTTGACAAGATTATTCGCGGAGCCAAGCCCGCCGACCTCCCTGTCGAACAACCAGATCGATACGAGATTTACATCAATCTCAAAACTGCCAGAGCATTAGGTCTCGAAGTCCCAGCACCACTTCTTGCCCGCGCTGACGGGGTGATTGAATAGCTCTCCTCTTTGCTGCTGTGCATGAGACCGCTATTGCACTTTTCGGACCTCCCTAGCACCGTCGGCGATGTCGGTTCTCGAAGGAAAAGTGGTCTCTAGAGATAGGGATTATCCGCGACCGTCACCGGCGGGCGCGGCAGCGCGGACTTGCGGTTGATCTCCGCCAGCGCCTTGACGGGCACGGGGGGCGGCGTTTCGGCACCGGCCACTCCGGCGTCGGCATCGTCATTGACGGGCGCGACCGCGGCGGCGGTCGACGCCGCATGATCGAACAGATCCGGCGCTAGCGGCGCTGACAGCTGCGCCAGTTCGGCGGCGCGATCGGCCCATTTCTTGTCGGACCATGCCCACAGCCCCGCGTGATGCGTCAGTGCCATGTTGTAGACCCGGCAATCGAGCCAGTGGTTCGGACCCTTGCGGGCCCAGATACGCTCCGGGCCGTCCTTGCCAATCTCGGTTTTGACGTACTCGCTCGACATGTGCCGGAAATACTCTTCCGGCGTATCCGACGGCCAATGGCAGTAGCCGTTCGGAAAACCGGATTTGTTTTCCTTCGGCACCCGCGCCAGGTAGATCATCAGCGCGGCCTTCAGGCCGTAGGTGCCGATCAGCCAGATCCGAACGCCAAACTTTTTAGAGCGGCCCGCCTGCGGGCCGGAATGCTTCACCTCGGCGGCCTTGGCGCCGAAGATCGCAGGCTTCGACCAGCCGTCCTCACCCTTGATCGCCAGCGCGTTGTGCCGCCGCTTCACCCAAGGCGCGACCGCGTTGATGTTGAAGCCGCTGTCGACCGCGATCAGGTCGTCGCCGAGCCGGGCGCCCGATGCAAGCCGGAAGCCGCGATCGACGATGGCATCCAGTTTCGGCCAGGCGCCCTCGAAGGCCGTGTCGGTGGTGCCGGAGAGAAAGCCGCAACCGATCAGCGCGCTTTCCTTGTTCGGTCCCCAGCCGACGCGCTCCCAATAAAGCCCGTCGCCCTGGACGTCGACCGCCATCGTGAAATACAGCGCCCAGTGCGGTGCCGTGCCGAGATGCCAGTCCGGCTCGCGCCGGGCCGACATCTCCTCCCATTTCGGCCCCTCGCCCTTGGCCTCGTAAGACCGGCCGAGCGCCGCGTTCTGGAACGGTTTCTGCAGCTCCGGATCCTCGCCGGCCTCCGCTTCCTGCCGCGCGATCTCATCCCATGTTTCGAACGACGTGATCTCGCCGGTCTGCGAGTAGGAGTGGTCCAGCCGCGCTTCGTGCGGCGCGCGCCAAGCTGCGGCCTCATCCCGGTGCATCGTCAGCGGCGGCACCACGCCGTCGGCATCGGGAACGGTCGGAATCCAGCAGGCGCCGCGCGCAAGCGATTTCATTTCCGGCTTGTCGGCGTCGATGTGCTCGGTCTTGCACGACGGACAGAACCAACGGCAGCGGTACGGCGGCGTCTTGTTCTTCTGGATGTCCTCCCAGCGGACATCCGTGATCATGCCGCAGTCGTCGTTCTTGCACGCCATGTAAAAGCGGCGCTGGTCGCTCGCCATGTAGTCGCGGTCGATGTCCGCGCCCTTCATGACCGGCGTCGAGATATCCAGCACCTTGGCGAGTCCGAACCGGCGATAGGTCTTCAGCCGCTTGTCGGACAGGCTCTTCGGATCGCCCTCACCCTCCGCGTTGTCGGTCCATGCGGATCGATCGTCGCGAACCATGAAGCGGATCGAATGTTGCCGCAACGTGGCGGCGGAATTCGCGCCGGCGAACAGGATGTAGCCGCCCTTGAAGCGCAGCCGGTTCGCGGTCGACCCTTCGCCGGATCGCGACTTCTGGGTCGAGACGACGCCGCCCTTCAGCGGGTTCAGCACGTCGGTGACCGCGATCGTCGGATCGAGCTTTTCGACCCGCCAGTCCTTTGCCGCGCTCACCGTCGGTCCGACATACATGCCCGGGCCAGGCGTCTTGTGCGCGAGGTAGCCGATCCAGTTGCAGGCGACCTCCGATCCGCCCGACTGCGCGCACTTCACATGGATGACGTTCTCGCAAGGATCATCCGGCGAGAGGCGGTCCATGATCTCAACCAGCTCCGGCGCAACGTCGTTGCTCCAGGGACCCGGCAGAACAGATGCCTCGGCGGAGACGACGCGCTCTTCGGCGGCCCATTCCGAAACCCGCTTGCGCGGATCAGGCCGCAGCGCGGTCGCCGCGGTCGTTTCGACGATGTGCCCGTTCGCCTTGATCCGCGCATCACTGTACTCGCGCAGGTTCAACTTCCGGTTCCTCTACACCGTCGCCGGAATCATCATCCTCCGGCTTGTCCAGGTCGCCAGCGAGCGCATCGAGCAGTTTCCTGACTTCCTCATCGAGGATGAGCCGCGCGGCGCGTTCATCGATGGCGTTCGCCACCCGCGGCGCGCAGATCGATGGCAGTGACAGAAGGCGGTCGCGCAATCGCCGGAACACGTTGAACGTCCGGTTTTCGATGTCGGCGCGATCGCAAGTTCGCTCCAGCCGTTCCTCGAGGTCGAGGCGATCGTTCTCCGCCTGGTAGGCGGCGCTGGTTTCCTTGTGGAGCAGGTAGCCCTTCGATTTGGGCTGCCCCTCTCCCGTCGTCTGCGCCGCGGGCGGCGAGGCATCGGCAGTGGCGACCTCGAGGCCGGGATTGCGCAGCGCCTGCGCCGGATCGGTCGTCTCGCCGATCGCCCGGTCGTACGCCACGCGGTTGACCAGGATTTCGGAACCGGGGCCCGGCTTGGTTTCGAGCAGCCCGCCGTCAACCAGACGCTTCACCCGCTTCGAAACGCCCTGCTTCGACTTGCCCTTGATCTCCGCCAGCTTCGATATCGAAACCCAGACCTCGGCGATCTCGCCCGGCGCGCCGCCGTCAACCGGTTGACCCCGCACCGTCAACTCCCGTCAACCCCGTCAACCCTGCGAAAAAACATCAAAACTGCAAAAATCCCGGAATGGACTGACCCGCGAAGCAACTTAATCGTGGGAAGGACCCAGAGGCCCCCGCCCATCAAATGGCGAGCGGCCTCGTCGGATGCCGCGAGGCCGCTCCCAAGTCTAGGGAGGAAACGCCCAAGGAGGGCAGCGATAGCGCACGATCATAGCTAGATGCACCTGCCGCGACGTGTCACGGTTGAGGGAGGGACACCAGACGAGGAAAGAAACGCTGCCGCACAACCTATGTGCTTAGAAACGACAAAGGCCCGACACGTTGCCGTGTCGGGCCTGTTACATCGATCTGGACCAGAGCCTTATCCCAAACTCGCGTGGATCGAACGGGGTGTCATTGTCGATGTCATCTCGCATGGCAACCAGACTGACATCCGTTTTCACAATGGCCCTTAGCTCATCCTTCCAGTCCTCAAACAGAAATACATAGTCGCCCAGCGCCCAGTCGTGATTGCCCTTCTTGGGGCACAGCTCAATCGCAATATCGTGATCGCTGTCCGGCCGATTGCTGCCTTTTGCCCGACTACCAAAAAGCCACAAGGAGAAGATCGCGCTCTTGCTTGATGCCCAGTCCCGCAAACGATCCAACGTTTCCGGTGGTAGATCCATCGATATGGCGCGCTTCGCACTTTGCGTGGCCAACGGGGTGGCTGCAAGGGTGGCTGTTTGGGGTGGCTGGCTGAAGGCTACGCTTTGGAGACCTGCCAGTATTCCAGTTCGACGGGTGTAGCGCGTCCGAATATCTGCACCGCTACCTTGATTCGCATGCTGGCGTCCATCTTCTCGATCGGCACGTCGAGCCCTTCCTCGACTATGCCGGGGAAAGAAGCGAACGGCCCGTGATTCACGACGACACTCTCGCCGACATCGAAGAACACCCGCAGACTGTCGGACGTGGTGACCGGCGAACCCACACGCTCCCTCACCCGCGAGATCAGTTCATCCGGCATCCAGATCGGCAAGCCCTTCTGGCCCATAAGCCCGACGCCCGCATAGTCGAAGGCCTCGCGCCAGCCGCGGACAGCGATGTCAAAGCGGGTGAACACGTACCGAGGGAAAACAGCGGACTCGCGCGGCTGCATCACGGTGAGCCCAGATCGCCGCTGCGCTGCCGACATCGCGCGCCTTGGCATCGGCTTCATCTGAATCACGGTCGGATAGTACGTCTCCAGCTTATAGCGAACGAAGGCGTCAAGCACCTGCTGGTCGCTGTTGCGGAGGCATTGCACGATGTACCATTTCGGTCCGGGTGCTTCGCGGGCAGCCTTCCGTTCGGCAGCGCGACGCTCCGCCTCAATCCGACCAAGGCCCGTCCTGTCGTATTCCCTCATCAGCATAGTTCCCTCACCTGTGACCTTCGCTCGCGAGAGCGTCGATATCGTCATCTGTCATCACCGGGCCGTCGGCTGCCGGCGAAAGCGTTCCGTCCTTGCGTGGTGGCCATGGCCAGGGTGCCTGCGCGCCTTCCGACAATCGGCGCCGCGCGACCTGCACGCCCTCGCCGATCAGCCCCTCCCATGCAGCCGCTTGCTGCCGGCCGAGCCTCGCCCATTCGGCGCGAGGCGGCGCATCGGCGAGCGCCAGGAGGCGCGGCGTGATCGGATTGGCGTAGAAAACCGCGCCGCCGCGGCATTTGACGCTTCGGAAGAAATCGCCTTGACCTGCGATTTCCCAAAGCATCGCGATGGCCCGGCCCTCGCGGCTACTGGCGGCGAACGTGTTGCTGACGACCGGCGTGCCAGCCTCGGTCGGTGCGTAGGCCAGCCACTGCGACCAGCCGGACACCTCGCGCAGGAATGTCTGCGCGCTGACGATCGCCGGTTCCTTGCGTTGCCGACCGATCCACTCGAAGTAACCCTTGGCGGCTGCGATGGCCTCGCCGAGCTTTTCGGTCGGGATGTGATCCCACACCCGTTGCGCGACCGACGGCCGTTCGATCGGCCGAAGCCAAACCTTTTGAAATTCCGCGAAGCCCGGACCGGCCGCCCCCCCGGAGGGGGGTAGGGGGGAGTCTTTGGAAAAAGGTTTGGAATCCTTATGCAGTCTCAGGACTGGGAATGATCCAGTCTCAGCGCTGGGAACGGGCGCATCGGTTTCGCCAGTCTCTGCGGGAGACTGGGGCGCGATCGTCGTTTCGGACGCTTGCGAACCGCTGATATCGTTGCCGTTTTCGCCACCCTCGCCGAGGTCGTCATGCTCAGTCCCCACGGGGGACTGGTTTTCCGCCGAACCCTTTGCAAAGATTGCGTTGTAGCGTTCCTCATCCTCCGGCAAATCGATATCGAAGGAGACGTTCATGTTGAGCTTGAACGTCGGGCGCCGCGAGCCGTCGGCGAGCACTTGCATCGCCCGCTCGCCGAGCCCCAGCCCCATCAACGTGTTGAGGTGCCGGAACAGGCTGGACTTCGGCAGACGGGTCCGATCACTGAGATAGACCCACCAGTGTTCCCTGCCCGGCCATTTGACGAACGCCTCCCCGTTCGGATCGGCGCAGTTCGCCAGCACCAGCAGCACGATCTGCTCATAGGATTTCTTGAGCTTCTGCTTATTTGCCCAAGTAACGGCTTCCCAGCTCACTTCTGCACCTGTGGATATCTCGGAAAACGGGGACGCGCGCGGGCAAAACCGGCCTCGCGAGGCGACGACATGCTGCCGAAGTGGCAGGCTGCGATTGTGGAAAAGTCCGGCCTCATGGCGGGTTTTCCGGCGAAGAAGGCGGCGCGCCCCCGCGCTCCAGATATTGTCGCGCCAGCGCCTTGATCCGGCTGTCGTCGGTCGCGGCCTGCGTCACGCCGCGCTTGGGATCGACGATGCCGTGCGCCTGGCTGGCCTTCAGACCCTGCAACGCTGCGATGACGGGGTCGGAGCCGCCGTCGGCGACGATGTAGATTTCCGTGATCGGATCCTTGCGCGCGTGCGGACGCAGGCGGCCGGCGAGCTGCTTGTGCACCTCGCGCGACCAGTCGAGCTCGCCGTGCACCACGGTCGAACAGCGATGCTGCAGCCCGTCGAGGCCCGCGCCCGATCGCAGGCTCATGATGATCAGGTCGGTCTCGCCGGACATGAAGGCGCGCTTGACCGCGTCCTTCTGTTTTGGCGTCTCCGATCCCGTGTAGAGCTGCGGGTTGAACTCCTTCAGCTCCTCGAGCCAGATGTCATAGACGTCGCGGTGCCAGCCGCCGAGGATGACCGGCGTCTTGGCCTCCAAGAGGATGCGCACGAACGCCGCGACATGCCGCGCCTTGGCGACGCCGGTGACGCGGCGGGCGAACATGTCGAGCTCCCGCGCAGCCTGTCCGCGCTCGCTGAACGATCCCTGCATAACTTTAAGCGCCAGTGCCCGCGCAAACGCCTCATCGGCCGCCGCCACCTCTTCGTCATAGGGCACGTCATGGATGACGCGGTTCGGCGGCGGGCCCTTGCCGACCTCGCGCAGCAAGAGGTTGATGTCGTAAAGATGCGCGCCGAGCGCGGCGGCATCGTTGACGATCATCTTGCCGTTGTCGGACGTACACCACTCGCGAATGAACTCGTCACGCGAACCGAGCACGCCCGGCTCGATGATGTCGACGATGTTGAACATCTCGCCGCCATAGCCAAAGACCGGCGTCGCCGAGAGACCAATGCGCAGGCCTGCATTATCAGCGAACACCTTGGCCGAACCGCCCTTCAGCGTGCCGATGCCGTGACGGATCTCCTGCACCTCGTCAAAGATCACCGATCGAAACCGCCCCGTTGCGGCTACATCGGTCCAGCCGAAGATGTTGGTGTATTTGAAGATGTAGCAGTCGACGACCGGCAGCACGTAGTACCCCGTCCCCTGAATGACGTGCGAGGTCAGCGTGGTGAACTGCTGGATGAAGTCGCGCTGCCACTGGATGGCGAGCTGCGGCTGCACGATGATCGCGACGGGCAGAAAGCGCGGGTCCATCACGCTGGCGATCGCCGCCAGCGTCTTGCCGAGCCCGACATCGTCGGCGACGATCAGCCGGCCGAGCCGCCGCGCCACCTCGACCGCGCGGGCCTGGTTGGCGCGCAGCGCAAAACCGTCGCGCAGCTGCGCCAGCTCGCCCGCCGGCGTCCAGTCCGGCTGCAGCACCTGGTGCACTTCGCTGCGGATGCGCTCGAACCGCACCCGGCCCTCGCATAGAAGCTGGCGATCCTCCGCCGAGCAGACCAGCGGATAGCGCGACAAAAACCATTCCAGTTCGGCGCGCGCCTCGTCATTGTCGGCGAAACCAAAAAGCCCGACCTGCGTCAGCGAGATGCGCGGGAAGATGCGCTTGACGCGGATGGCGACCTGCGGCTCCAGCCCCGATATCACCCAGCGCCGCGCATGCGCCTGATATTCCAGCCGCCCATAGGTGCGCTCGACGTCGGCTCCGTCACGCCAGGCGTTCTGTTCCGCCCAGCTCAGCAGGTCGTCGCCCTGCGAATGGTGGAGGTGCGCGCTCACATCCACCCCCTCGCCAGGAAGGCGATCGAGGTGAACTTGCCGGCGATCTCGCGCGGCAGGTTCATCGGCACATTGGTCGCCAGCAGGATCTCGCCGACCGCGTCATGCTGGGCATAGCGCTCCAGCTGTCGAAAGATGGCCCGCCGCGAGCCACCGATCTTGACCTCGACCGCGATGCCGGCGGCGTCCGGCACCACATCCTCAACCATGAAATCGACGATGTCGCGCGCGTCGAGCCGCACTTCCCGGCGGAAGCGCATACCCGCCGTCTCGAACACGGCAGCCATCTCGGCCTGCAGCTGCTTTTCATCCGACAGCGACAGGCGATGCCGTTGCAGCAGGCCGATGATGTGTGCGCTCTGGCGCAAAGGTGCCTGTTCGGGCGTCATGCAGCCACCCCCTCGACAGGTCCGATCCAATCCGTCAGGTTGCGCGGATGAAAAACACGCTTCCCGGGTTGACCCCGTTCTGGCTGCTGGCGCGTACCTTGGTGCTCAGCATCTTTGCTGTCACCGCGATTCCGCTGGTCCTCTCGGTGGAAAAGGTCAAATTGAATGACTGGATCGGATTTGCGGGGAACGTGGTCGGAGCGATCGTCACACTGGCCGCAGCTACCGTAGCCTGGTTTGCAGTCCAGCGACAAATTGCGGCCGCGAAAGAACTGGCGGAACGCCAGGAAGTCGCCCTGCTCGATCTCGTCGCTACAGAACTCTTGCCATTTGCCCAAATGTACGCCTTGGCTTGGCGCGCTCTGGACATCGCCGCCGCGCAAGACGCCCCGGCCATGGAACGAGGGCTCGGCCTCGTTCAAACCATCGTTCCCTTTCGGCAGTACTTCGACGAAAAAATGACTGAGATCGCGCCCTTTTCCCAAGGGCTGCACCCGCTCAAGCGATGGCAGCTGCAAGAGATTGAGCGCAGCGGAAAATTGCTCGGCCGTTACTACGGCAGGGAAGACGAAGACATTAGACCCGTCCGGCCCGCACTCGATGTAATGATGGCGCGCGCAAGGTTCACTCTTTTCGCCAGTGCACTGGAAGCTTTCGACGCCCGATTTGTGCCGGTCTTTGCAGACCGAACCCGAAGTGAATTCAACGAAGAGAGTGACGCCGAACAGCTTCGCCCCCTTGTGGATCAGTATGAGGCGACCGGTTACGTTGGCTGATCCGTTGCGCACAGCTACAGCATCCCCAGCGCTTGCATGTACGTCTCGACGATCGTCTCGACCTCGTCGTGCGCCGCCTTCTGCGGCCCATCCATGCGGCGCAGCCGGACGATCCGGCGCAGCGCCTTGGTGTCGTAGCCGTTGCCCTTCGCCTCGGCGTAGACATCCTTGATGTCGTCGGAAGTGGTCTTCTTCTCCTCCTCCAGCCGCTCGATCCGATCCACGATCGCCTTCAGTTGATCCTTGGCGAACCGGGCCGACGCCTGTTCCCGCTGCCCGTCAATGCCGGTATTGCTCGCATGCGCCTGCATGGCGACCCTCCACTTCCTTCGATTTCAGATGACGCAACACGCAACACACTCAACGCGGTTCGATCTTCCAGCCGGCGTCATGGACCGACTTCAGGACCAGCTGCACGACCGTGCCGTTGGGATCCTGCAGGCCGCCCGGCGCCCATCGCGCGACCGACAGCGCGATCGCGATGGCTTCCGCCGGATCGACCAGCGGCCCGGCGCGCGGCTTGCGGGCATCAATCGCAGCCTGGTCGATGGTGACGACAGGGCTAGCCACCGCTAACCTCCTTCGCCGCCGCGATCTGTTCGGCGACGACTTCGCACGGCACGCTGAACATGCTCTGCCGCCCGCGATAAGGGATCGGGCGCGGGAACACCCAGTAGGTACTGCGGCGCCAACCGAACCGGCCGTCATCGAAGTTGCCGCAGGCATTGTCGGTCCGCTGTTCGTCGGTCCAGCGGAAGCCCGCGACGATCTTTTCTGTCGGAATCACGTCGACCAGATCGACCATGCCTATGATCGCGCCGTAGCGAAGCCTGGACTGCCATTGATCGCCGAACGTTGCCGAGAGGATTCCGAGCAGGTCCTCATCCAAATCAGTCACCAGCTTCTTTGCCGCATGGACCAGAAGCTTCCCGCGGTGCGGGGTTTTCCAATGCCGGGTTTCATGCCGCTTGTTCGGTGTCAGCCAGAGCGAGGCCCACGGCTGCCACATCGAGATCGCTTTGATGACGTCGGTCACTCTGCGGCTCCATCAAGTCTGTCGCTGGGCGTATTGGCGGCGTCAAACGTCGCGAGGTCGAACAGCTGCGGCGTCGTCATCTTTTCTTCCGCCATGTGCAGATAGTGCACGCCGTCGAGGAAGTAGCTGGCGGAAAGTTCGGTCGCGGCCCCGCGGCGCTTCTTCAGCAGCGCACGGTACGGCACGGTCATCAGCCCGCCGAACGGATCGAAGACGAGATCGCCTTCGTTGGAATAGCGCTCGATCAGGCGGTCGACGATGTCGAACTGCAGCGGACACAGATGCATCTCCGCGCCCTTGCGCTGTTGTAGCATGTTGAGCGTGCGCATCCGGTTGACGTCGCTCCATACCTCAGGATGCTTGGAGCCAGGCGCGATCGACATGAACGTCGTCGGCAGCGTCCCGGTGCGCTCCAGCGCCTCGCCGATCGCGACATGCGCCTCGTAGTCGTAGGTGCGTTCGGTCGACGTCTTCGCAAACAGCCGCGCCATATCGCCAGGGCCTACGCTAGCGAACTCTTCCGGCGTCAGGTGCCGGTTGCCGCTCGATTTCCAGAACGCATGGGCGTCGATCTGCCATCGCGCGCGGGTATAGTCGTCCTTCGACTTGACGACCGGCACGTCGGCATAGCTCTTCGAGCGGTTCGACTGAGGCTTGCGAAGGAGCAAAATGTATTCCGGCATGCCGCAGCCCATCTTGGTGCCGTCTTTTGCGTTTTCGCTCCAGCCCAGCCGATAGGTCTGGTTGTTTTCGCGCACGACGTCGGTCACGACCGTGATCATGCCCATGTACTGGAAGCCGTGCGCCCGGTAATGCATGATCGCCTCGGCGTGGAACGGCTCGACCGTCGGCACGCCCTGCCCGGTGACGGCGCCGAACAGCACGCGGTCCTTGACGTGGATGCAGGCCAGCCGGCCGGGCTTGAGCATCCGCAGCAGTTCGGTCGACAGGAAATCCATCTGCGACCAGAAATGCGCATTGTCGTCGCTATGACCGAAATCCCGGTAGCTCGCCGAGTATTCGTATTGCTTGCCGAACGGGATCGAGGACACCATCAGGTCGACCGAGTTCTCCGGCCAGGTCCGGCACTCCGCGACCGCGTCGTTATTAATGGCGATGAACCGCTCGCCTTAGCACCAGGGGCCAGAGGCGTGAAACAAAACCCCTACACCCAGCGCGCGATCGAGCGCGCCATCCGGGCCGCCCTCGCCGCCGGCTTGCGGGTCACCGGCGTGCAGCCGGACGGCACCGTGCTGACCGACGGGCGGGAAAACACGGCCAGCCCCGGCCGGCCGGACTTGACAGGAAAGCCAAAGCTCCGCGACGCTCGTGAGAAGCTGGGTGTCCACTAGATCGCGCCCAGCATTGTTGTGCGTGCCTTGCGGGGACCAGGTGGGCAAGGACAAGATCAGGTATTTCCTCTATCTCAACGGCCGCTGGCGCTGGCGGCCGACAAAGGCCATGAAGGCGCACGGCTTTGGCCTGACGACCTTCGGACCAGGCGGACCCGGCATCGATTCCGAGGGCCATCCGAAAGCCAGCGTCGAGGATCAGCAGCGCGCGATTGAACTCAATCGCGCGTGGGACCATGTCCGCAGCGGACAGCCCTCAGTGCCCGCCAGAACGACGCTGAAGCACTTTCCGGAAGGCAGCGTCGGCGACGGCTATCAGCGCGCCATGGCGCTGCGCAAGGCCGGGCGGGTCGCGAAGGGCGTCATCTGGACCAATGAACAGGAAAAGCGCGACGGCTGGCCGCGCGCCTGGAAATGGATCGAGCCGAAATTCGCCGATTGCGACCCACGCACGATCGAGCCGGAACACTTTTTGCGGCTGGACCCTGTCACGGGCGCGGCGTTAGGCCTTGTCCCGGAGATCGAAGCAGCGGTTTCCGTCACCGAGCGGCACATGGTGATCAAGGTCTGGCGCGCGCTGTGGAAAAAAATGGCCGCAATGAAATATTGCGACCTCGATGCGGATCCGGCCAAATCGTTTGCCAACACACCACCGCAGCCGCGCGATCAAATCTGGCTGCGTTGGGAAGTGCTGCGCCTGGTTCAGGTGGCATGGCGCCACGAATATTACGGCCTCGCCGCGCTGATGGCGATCGCATGGGACAGCCAGCTGTCGCCGGTCGACAACCGATCTCTGACGCTGGCGCAGGCGCGCCGGGATCCTGCCGGCGTCTATTTCGCGATCGAGCGCACCAAGACCGACAAGGCCGCGGCTGCGACGCTGACGCAATGGTCGCTGGCGATCCTGATAGCCTACCTGAAGCGGTTCGGCGTCGAACTGATGGACAACACGCCGCTGTTCTGGACCCGTGGCGGCCGGCCGGTGTCACGCAATGGGGCCACCGGACAATGGGGCGGCGATCACGGCGGCGGCCGTCACATCGCGCCGCGCCCCTACACCAAGAGCTCGCTCAACCAGGACTTCCGCGCCGTCCGGGAACTTGCTTTCGGCAAACAGGAAAAGCGCCAGCTGCAGGACATGCGCCGCTCAGGCGCAGTCGAGGGCGACGCCGGCGGCGCCACGATCGAGGATCAATCGAACAAGATGGCCAACACGGTCGACCGCAACAAACAGCTGCGCAAGACCTACAACCCGGTCAACGTCGCCAGCGTGCGGCGCTTCGACCAGGCGCGGGTGATCGGGGCAAAGAAACTGGAGGCCGAACAAAATGCGGCCGAAAGTGTCACATTGACGTCCCTTGTGACACTTTTGAAATCGAAAGAGGCGCCCAACTGAGACGCACTTCGGCAAGGGTCAAATCGGCCTTGTTACACAACCCTTGTAAGCACTGTGGCGAGCAATGCGGTGCTTAGGATCGCAACGGCGAGACAGACACGCGCTGCGATTGAATAGGAGTGGATATGGGGCTGTGAGGTCATGGCGCTCTCCCATCTAAGCAGGCGGGAGCGCTATCGGTCTCTCAGCCACCGACGCCTACGGCAAAGGCTTGGCCGGTGATGCCAGACAACGGGTCAAGACGACCGGGGTTCCTAATTCGGGCCAACCCGGCTAGCCGAACAAAAAGCGACCGAAAGTGTCACATTGACGTCCCTTGTGACACTTCTGAGATCGGGAACTTAGCCTAAGTCTTTGAAAAGACTGGCGCGAGAGACGGGACTCGAACCCGCGGCCTCCGCCGTGACAGGGCGGCGCTCTAACCAACTGAGCTACTCCCGCGGATGCGTAATCACGTCTTGATCCGCGCAGAAGCGAGGACTTAAAGGCCCTCCTTGTTTTAGTCAAGGACGTTGCGAATCCCCTTGTCAAATGGGCCTTTTTGCGATGCCGATGCGAATAATGGCCTATTTGCAGGCAAAACAGCGTAGGCACCCGCCTCCCGAATCGTTTAAGGCCTGATACGCCTAAGTTTCCGTAAAGCCATTCATCACCGAGGAGGGCCGAATATGGCGAAGAAAGCAGCGACTCCGGCGACGATCACGCTGAAGCATCTGGCAGCGGCTATCGCCGAGGACCAGGAATTGTCCAAGAAGCAGGCTGAATCGATTCTGAGCGACATGGTCACCATGATCACCAAGCACCTGAAGAAGGGCGAGCGCATCCGTATCGTCGGTCTCGGCATTCTCCAGGTTCGCAAGCGCGCCGCCCGCATGGGCCGCAACCCCGCCACGGGCGAAGCGATCCAGATCAAGGCCAGCAAGAAGGTTGCCTTCCGCGCGGCCAAGGAACTCAAGGAAGCCGTTTAAGTCACGGTACTTCCGATCCGAAATTCAAGCGCCGTTCCGGGGGCCCGGAATGGCGCTTTTCTGTTATAGAGCGCCGTCATTTCTCAAATCCGGTTGCGGTTGTCATGCTGGCTTCGCCCCTCGCCTTTACCCACGGTGTTACCGAGCGCTTCCTGCGCTATGTCCTGATCGACACCCAGTCGGATCCGGCCTCGCCGACCTGCCCTTCCACCGAAAAGCAAAGAGACCTCGGTCGCGTGCTCGCGGCCGAACTCAAGGCAATGGGCCTCTCCGACGCCCATCTCGACGAGCACGGCTATGTCTACGCCACCATTCCGGCCAACACCGACAAGCAGGTGCCGGTAATCTGCTTCTGCTCGCACATGGACACCTCGCCGGATTGCAGCGGCAAGGACGTCAAGCCGCAGATCGTGCGCAATTACAGTGGCGGCGACATCGTGCTGCCGGGGGATACGACGCAGGTGATTCGATTCGCCGATCATCCGGCGCTTGCCGACCAGATCGGCAACGACATCGTCACGACGGACGGCACCACGCTATTGGGCGCCGACAACAAGGCCGGTCTTGCCGAGATCATGGATGCCGCGCAGTTCCTGATCGACAATCCGCAAGTCAAGCACGGCACCATCAAGATCCTGTTCACGCCGGACGAAGAGATCGGCCGCGGCGTCGACAAGGTCGATCTGAAAAAGCTCGGCGCCGACTTCGGCTACACGATGGATGGCGAGACCGCGGGGAATATCGAGGACGAGACGTTTTCGGCCGACGGCGCCACCATCACTATCGAGGGCGTCAGCACCCATCCCGGCTTTGCCAAGGGCAGGATGGAGCACGCCATCAAGATCGCCGCCGCCATCGTCGATCGCCTGCCGAAAGACACCTGCTCGCCGGAGACCACCGAAGGCAAGCAAGGTTTCCTGCATCCGATCGGCATTTCCGGTGCGCTTGAGAAAGCGACTATCGGCTTCATCGTGCGCGATTTCACCGATGAGGGCCTGAAGGAAAAAGAAGCGCTGCTGGAGGGCATCGTCAGGGACGTGATGAAGGACTATCCGCGCTCGACCTACCGGATGGAGGTCAAGCACCAGTATCGCAACATGAAGCAGGTGATCGACCGCCACCCCGAAATCGTCACGTACGCGATCGAGGCGATCCGCCGCGCCGGCCTGACGCCGGTGCGCTCATCGATCCGCGGCGGCACCGACGGCTCGCGGCTGTCGTTCATGGGACTGCCCTGCCCCAACATCTTTGCCGGCGAACACGCCTTCCACTCGCGGCTTGAATGGGTCAGCGTCCAGGACATGGAGAAAGCCGTGCAGACCATCGTCCATCTGGCGATGATCTGGGAAGAAAAGGCCTAGCTGACGCGCGGGAGCGATCGTGTGAAAATCAGAAGTTCGATTTGTGTTGTGTGGTTGTTCGCGTTTGGTGCAGCGCCTTCCCTGGCGCAAACCTCAGCCGAGAAAGTCACCGTGAGCTCCCTGCTTGCGCAGGACTACGCAATCGCCGGGACCTCGGCGCCGGCGAGCGGCGGCGCCGGACTGTTTCTGCGCAAGGGTCCAAAACTCTATTTCTGCTTCGTTTCCGAGACCCGGCAATCGGCAACGGTTGCGACGGAATATTGCAAGCCGGTCGAGTAGCGGGGCCCGGACACAAATCGCGACAACCCCATGCAAAGACATGGGGCGCAGCTAGCGGTATTCAGGTAGCGCGCGCGGTGACGATCCAGATCGAACCGGGAAGCACCACCGTGTCGCCCTTGGCGAGCGGTGCCAGCGCTTCGCGGAGCGAGTTGATCGCCGCGTCGCGGAGTTCGGCCGGCTGGCCTTCCAGCGCGCGATGGGTGGGGCCGATTTCGAGGGCGCCCTGCACCGCCGCATCGAGGCCGCCTCCGATCGCGATATCCATCGAAAGTGGACATGCCTCCATCGCGATGCCGGTGAAGCCGGCGCCGCCGAGTATCCGGTGCACGCGCTCTTCGGAGGCGAACGCGAACGGGCCCGGATCTTCAGGTCCCTGCGGCGGCAGTTTCGGCACGTGTTTGTAGACCGCCTGCAGCGGCGCGATCATCCAGGGGTTTTCGCGCGGCTCGCGCCAGCAGGCGAAGGCCAGCCGCCCCGAAGGCTTCAGCGCCTTGCGCATGTTCGCAAACGACACCACCGGATCGGCAAAGAACATCACCCCGAAGCGCGAAACCAGCAGATCAAAACTTGCGGGATCGAACGGGTAGACGGTGGCGTCCGCCTGAACGAAATCAACCGGCAAACCCTGCGGCGCACTCGCCCGCGCCCGCGCCAGCATCGGACCTGATATGTCGACGCCCAACGCATGACCTGATGGAGCAACCTTTTGCGCGAAGCCGATCGTCGTGACTCCGCTGCCGCACCCGATATCGATGACCCGTTCGCCGGTCCTGGGCCTTGCGCGATCGATCACAAGATCGGCGACGGGTCCGAGCAGAATGTCTTGCGCCTGTTGCCGGTCAGCCCAGCGCTGCCCGGCGGGACCGTTCCAGTAGGCGATCTGGTCGGCGTTTTGTTCGTGCCCGGTCGGGGATTCCATGTGGGGAATACTCATTGTTGGTCCGCCTTCGCTCTACGAGCTACGGCGCGACAGCCTTTGCGCTTCGCACCCTGGCTGGCTTGCCCAGCCGTAGCGCGAAGCGCGAAGGCTGGTAGGCGGCGACGGATTCGAACCGCCGACCCTCTCGGTGTAAACGAGATGCTCTAACCAGCTGAGCTAGCCGCCCTCAGGCCCCGTGTTTAGCCCTGCCCGCCCCTTTGGCGCAAGGTCGGATCCAGTCAATCCATTGGGCGCACCGGCAACCCCTTGAGGTCGTGGATCCAAGGCGCGGCGGAGCGGCACCAGATTTGCCGCGCCGGCTTTAATTGATCGCGCTGGCGAATGCTGCCCCAGCGGATGCCCCAATCATCTGGCCCGCCGTCGCCGCGGTGAACAGCGGGGAACCACATTCCGCACAGAAATGCTGAAACCGGGTTCGGCCATTGTCGCCGGTCTTGGCGTAGATTTTCGGCGTCCCGCTGGTCAAGCGGACCTGGTCGGCGGAACAGATCACCGTCACCCGGTACGGCGAGCCCGTCAGGGTCTGGCAATCGGTGCAGTGACAGATCGACACTTTTCCAGGATCGATGTCGGCCTGATACCCCACGCGCCCGCAATGGCATTGCCCGTCGATTTTCATGACAGTTCAACGCCGCTTGCCGGGCCCGGTTCACGGTGAACCACAAACGGCACAAACAAAACGGCGCCCGAAGGCGCCGTTCTCTCATCTTGCAAATCGTTCGATCAGTGAGCGGTCAGGCCACCGGCTTCGTCCGTGGCGTCGGATTTGACCGGCACCTTGGTGTCCTCTTCCCACACGATCGCCACCGGAGGGCGCACCAGCGCCTTGGCGACGACGTCATCAAGCCGGGCGACCGGGATGATGTCCATGCCGCCCTTGATCGCATCGGAAATCTCCGTGAGATCCTTGGCGTTGTCCTCGGGGATGAACACCGTCTTGATGCCGCCACGGGCGGCCGCGAGCAGCTTCTCCTTCAGGCCGCCGATCGGCAGCACCCGCCCTCGCAGCGTGATCTCGCCGGTCATGGCGACATCGTGCCGGACCGGAATGCCGGTCATGACCGAGATGATGGCGGTCGCCATCGCGACACCCGCCGACGGTCCGTCCTTCGGGGTTGCGCCCTCGGGAACGTGGACGTGGATGTCACGCCGGTCGAACAGCGGCGGCTCAATGCCGTAGTTGATCGACCGCGAGCGGACGTAGGACGCCGCCGCCGAGATCGACTCCTTCATGACGTCGCGCAGGTTGCCGGTCACCGTCATCTTGCCCTTGCCGGGCATCATGACGCCTTCGATGGTGAGCAGCTCGCCACCGACATCGGTCCAGGCCAGGCCTGTCACGATGCCGACCTGAGGCTCGCTCTCGATCTCGCCGTAGCGGTACTTCGGCACACCCAGGAATTCCTCGAGGGACTTCTCGGTGACCTTGACCGACTTCTTCTTGGAGATCATCAGCTCCTTCACCGCCTTGCGGGCGAGTGTGGAGAGCTCACGCTCCAGGTTACGCACGCCCGCCTCGCGGGTGTAGCGGCGGATCATCAAGAGCAGCGCATCGTCGTCGATCGACCATTCCTTGGAATCGAGGCCATGCTTGGAGATGGCGTTCGGGATCAGATGCTTGCGCGCGATCTCGACCTTCTCGTTCTCGGTGTAGCCGGCGATCCGGATGATCTCCATGCGGTCCATCAGCGGTCCCGGAATATTCAGCGTATTCGCGGTCGTGATGAACATGACGTTCGACAGATCGTAGTCGACCTCCAGATAGTGGTCGGCGAACGTGCCGTTCTGCTCCGGATCCAGCACCTCAAGCAGCGCCGACGACGGATCGCCGCGGAAATCGGCGCCCATCTTGTCGATTTCGTCGAGCAGGAACAACGGATTCGAGGACTTCGCCTTCCGCATCGACTGAATGATCTTGCCAGGCATCGAGCCGATATAGGTGCGGCGATGACCGCGGATCTCGGCCTCGTCGCGCACGCCGCCAAGCGACACGCGCACGAACTCGCGCCCCGTCGCCTTCGCGATCGACTTGCCGAGCGAGGTCTTGCCGACGCCGGGAGGTCCGACCAGACACAGGATCGGTCCGGTCAGCTTGTTGGCGCGCGACTGCACCGCCAGATACTCGACGATGCGGTCCTTGACCTTCTCAAGCCCGTAATGGTCGCTGTCCAGGACCGCCTGCGCGGCGACCAGGTCCTTCTTGACCTTGGACTTCTTGTTCCACGGGATCGACAGCAGCCAGTCGAGATAGTTGCGCACGACGGTGGCTTCCGCGGACATCGGCGACATCTGGCGCAGCTTCTTCAATTCGTGCTGCGCCTTCTCCCGCGCTTCCTTGGAGAGCTTGGTCTTGGCAATCTTCTCTTCCAGATCGGCGAGCTCGTCGCGACCTTCGTCGTCGCCGAGTTCCTTCTGGATCGCCTTCATCTGCTCGTTCAGGTAATACTCGCGCTGGGTCTTCTCCATCTGGCGCTTGACGCGCGAGCGGATGCGCTTCTCGACCTGCAGCACCGAGATCTCGCTCTCCATCAGCCCCAGCACCTTCTCCAGGCGCTGCGTGACGGACAACGTCTCCAGGATGCCCTGGCGATCGGCGATCTTGACGGCGAGATGCTGGGCGACCTGATCGCTCAGCTTGGCGAAATCGGTGATCGCCTGAACCACGCCGACGACTTCGGCGGAGATCTTCTTGTTCAGCTTCACATAGCTTTCGAAGTCGGACACCACCGAACGCGCGAGCGCCTCGGCCTCGACGGAGGTCGCATCGGTATCGGCGAGCGCAACGGCGGTTGCTTCGTAATATTCGCTGCGGTCGGAATATTTCTGGACGCGTGCGCGCTCCAAGCCTTCGACCAGCACCTTGACGGTGCCGTCGGGCAATTTGAGCAGCTGCAGGACGCTGGCGAGCGTGCCGACTTCGTAGATCGAATCCGGGCTCGGATCATCGTCGGAGGCGTTCTTCTGCGTGGCGAGCAGGATCAACGCATCGTTCTTCATCACCTCTTCGAGCGCGCGGATCGACTTCTCGCGGCCGACGAACAGAGGCACGATCATGTGCGGGAATACGACGATGTCGCGGAGCGGCAGCACCGGATAAGAGTGGCTTTCGCCGTGAACGATAGATGGCCGGGGTTTGGCTGAAGTCATAGCCTAATTCCTTTTGTTGTGCCCCCTTGCACGCAGTCCGCTCTTTGTGCGCAACCGCCACAAGGTGCCGGGAGGTTCCGGGGCTGCAAGCCACCTTCGCAGCCTGTTTTTCCGGATCGTTTGGCGACGAATCTCAGGCATGAGCTTCGCCACCGAGAGCATTAGGTGGCTATCGGGTACGGGGGTGTCAAGTCACGAAAAATGCCCGTCAAATGGGGCTAAACGCGAAGGATTGCTGCGCAACAACTACGCCGCTGTGGCCGCCGGAATGTCCCGGCAGCCGTCCTGTTTGGGACAGAAATCCATCCCCGACCAGGGCCTATCAGGCGCTGGCGCTGCTCTCGACGGCGCGGTCGGAACGGTCCGCGTAGATGTAGAGCGGACGGGCAGTTCCCTCGACCACTTCGCGCGAGATCACCACCTCTTCGACGCCTTCCAGACCCGGAAGATCGAACATGGTCTCGAGCAGGATGCTTTCGAGGATCGAACGCAAGCCCCGCGCGCCGGTCTTGCGCTCGATCGCCTTGCGGGCGACCGCGCCAAGCGCCTCGTCGGCGAAGGTGAGTTCGATATTCTCCATTTCGAACAGCCGCTGGTACTGCTTGACCAGCGCGTTCTTCGGATCGGTCAGGATCTTCTTAAGCGAAGCCTCATCCAGATCTTCCAGCGTCGCGACGACAGGCAAGCGGCCGACGAATTCCGGGATCAGGCCGTACTTCAAGAGATCTTCCGGCTCGACATGGCGGAAGATTTCGCCGGTGCGGCGGTCTTCCGGCGCCAGAACCTGCGCTGCGAAACCGATCGAGGTTGAACGGCCGCGTGCGGAGATGATCTTCTCGAGCCCAGAGAAGGCGCCGCCGCAGATGAACAGGATGTTCGTGGTGTCGACCTGCAGGAATTCCTGCTGCGGATGCTTGCGGCCGCCCTGCGGAGGCACGGAGGCGACGGTGCCTTCCATGATCTTCAACAGCGCCTGCTGCACGCCCTCGCCCGAAACATCGCGGGTGATCGACGGATTGTCGGACTTTCGGCTGATCTTGTCGATTTCGTCGATATAGACGATGCCGCGCTGCGCGCGCTCGACATTGTAGTCGGCCGACTGCAGCAGCTTCAGGATGATGTTCTCGACGTCCTCACCGACATAGCCGGCTTCGGTCAGCGTGGTCGCATCCGCCATCGTGAACGGCACGTCGAGAATCCGCGCCAGCGTCTGCGCCAGCAGCGTCTTGCCCGAACCGGTCGGACCGATCAGCAGGATGTTCGACTTCGCGAGTTCAACGTCGTTGTGCTTGGTCTGGTGATTGAGCCGCTTGTAGTGATTGTGGACAGCGACCGAGAGCACCTTCTTGGCGTGGCTCTGGCCAATCACGTAGTCGTCCAGCACCTTGCAGATTTCCTTCGGCGTCGGAATGCCGTCGCGCGACTTCACCAGCGAGGACTTGTTCTCCTCACGGATGATGTCCATGCAGAGCTCAACGCATTCGTCGCAGATGAATACGGTGGGTCCCGCGATCAGTTTGCGGACCTCATGCTGGCTCTTGCCACAGAACGAGCAATACAGCGTGTTCTTGGAGTCGCTCGTGCCGACCTTACTCATTCTATTCTCCGTCCGCCGTTCGATCCCGTCACTCGATCGACCCATTCCGGTACCAAGCCGGACCTGAAAGTAGATAGAGCAAATTCCGTACCAAAAAAGACCTTAACTCAATACGCGTCGTTCGAATCACGGTTTACTCGAATCCCCGAGATCCTACCCGATCCCTCACAGCCAACCATGCTGACACCCGACTATCAAGAATTCGCTAACCGGGCACGGAGCGGACACCGTGACAATACCGTGATTTTCGGCCTTCGCACGTGGAGAAGTTGCCGAAATCACCCAAGCGTTGCGCGATTACCACGCTGCCAAACCAGCACGAAAGCGGAACTTTCTGCCTACGTTCGGGTATAGACAGCCGCTTAGAGCGTAATTTGCCGATTGGGCCCACCTGTCAAGGTCAACGCGTGGGTACCTCCACCCGTTACCTTACGGGGTCTTGGTCATCGCCGGCTCTTCCGGACGCTTATCCATCACCTTGTCGACAATACCGAAGTCCTTGGCCATGTCGGCGGTCAGGAATTTGTCGCGCTCCAGCGCATCCTCGATCGCCTTGTAGGTCTGGCCGGTGTGCTTCACGTAGATTTCGTTGAGCCGCTTCTTGAGATTCAAGATCTCCTGCGCGTGCAGCATGATGTCGGTGGCCTGGCCCTGGAAGCCGCCTGAGGGTTGATGCACCATGATGCGCGAATTCGGCAGCGAGAAGCGCATGTCCTTGTGGCCGGCCGCCAGCAGCAGCGAGCCCATCGAGGCCGCCTGCCCGGTGCACAGCGTCGTCACCGGCGGACGGATGAACTGCATGGTGTCGTAGATCGCCAGGCCCGATGTCACCACGCCGCCGGGCGAGTTGATGTACATCGAGATTTCCTTCTTCGGATTCTCGGCTTCAAGGAACAACAGCTGCGCGACCGTCAGCGTCGCCATGCCATCCTCGACCGGACCGGTCAGGAAGATGATGCGCTCCTTCAGCAGGCGCGAGAAAATGTCGTAAGCGCGTTCACCGCGGTTGGTCTGCTCGACCACCATCGGAACAAGGTTCATGTAGGTTTCAACGGGATCGCGCATGTATCACCTAAAGGGTTGGCGGGGGCGAACATCCAGCGGCAACCAGACTTGATTTGCCAGAAGTGGACGAACGTCCCGTGATGCAGGACTTCACAGACAGAACTCAGATATGAGCCAATTCCCCGGCGACAAGGCCGGACAATGGCGGGCTGAGCTAGACGAGTTCAAACTGATTCGCAGCCGAACTCATAGCGACGGATGCCGGAGCCCCGCCGCTTTCGCCGTTCATCATTAACATCAGGTGCCGGGATTAAGCGGCAGTTTTCTCAGCGTCCTCATCCTTGAACAGGTCTTCACGCGAAACCTTCTTTTCGGTCACGTTGGCGAGCTCGAGGATGAAATCGACCACCTTGTCTTCATAAATCGGCGCACGAAGCTGGGCCAGCGCATTGGCGTTGTTGCGATAGTAGTCCCAGACTTCCTTCTCGCGGCCCGGCATCGACCGCGCCCGCTCGATTACGGCGCGGCTGACTTCGTCGTCGGTGACGGTGATCTTGTTCTTCTCGCCGATCTCCGAAAGCACGAGGCCGAGGCGGACCCGGCGGTCGGCGATCTTCTGGTACTCTTCCTTGGCGGCGTCCTCGGTGGTGTTCTCGTCGGCAAAGGTCTTGCCGCTCGATTCCATCTCGGCCTTGATCGAGTTCCACATTAGATTGAACTCTTCAGCGATCAGCGACGGCGGCGCTTCGAATTTGTGGCTCTCGTCGAGACGGTCGAGCAGCGCGCGCTTGACGCGCTGGCGCGTCGCACCGGCAAACTCAGCGACCAGGCGCTCGCGCGCGGCTTCCTTCAGCTTGTCGAGCGATTCCAGACCGAGCGTCTTGGCGAACTCGTCATCGACGGTGGTCTCGCCCGGGGCTTCAATGGCGGTGGCGGTGGTTTCGAACTCGGCGGGCTGGCCGGCGAGCTTTTCGCTAGCGTAGTTCTTCGGGAAGGAAACCTTCAGGTTACGGGTCTCGCCCGCGCCGATGCCGATCAACTGCTCTTCAAAGCCCGGAATGAACTGGCCGGTGCCGATCACGACCTGGATGCCCTCGCCGGTACCACCCTCGAACGGCGTACCGTCGATACGGCCGGTGAAGTTGATGGTGACGCGATCGCCGTTCTCGGCCTTCGCGCCTTCGCTCTTGGCGTTATAGGGGCGGCTCTGGTCGGCGATGCGCTTGATGGCGTCATCGACATCGCTGTCGGACACGTCGACGACCGGCTTCTCGACGGTAAAGCTCTTGAAGTCGGCGAGCTGGATCGTCGGCACCACCTCGATCGCTACCGTGTAGGTGAGATCGCTCTTGCCGGAGAGGAGTTCCTCGACCTCTTTTTCCTCGGTCGGCATCGTGATCTTCGGTTCGGTCGCAAGGCGGAAGCCGCGATCGGTGAATATCTGCGTGTTAGTGTCGCGGATGGTCTGGTCGATGGTCTCGGCCATGACAGAGCGGCCATAGACCTTCTTCAGGTGACTCACCGGCACCTTGCCGGGACGGAAGCCGTTGAGCTTCACCTTGTCCTTGAGATCGATCAGCTTGGCGCCGGCCTTGGCATCGAGATCCGATGCGGGAACGCTGATCTTGAACTCGTGCTTCAATCCCTCGACGAGGGTTTCGGTGACCTGCATGGCGTCAATCTTCTTCCGTTTCGGCAGGGCCTGATGGCCCCGACATTGTCAATTGGATCGACGCGGGGCCCTTAAAGCCTGCGCCGGTGGTTCGGCTGACCCAACTCCCCAACCGGGGAAACAGGCCCTCCAGTATTCATCATGCAAACGCTTGAATAGAGCGCTTGGTGCGGGCGGAGGGACTCGAACCCCCACAACTTTCGTCACTGGAACCTAAATCCAGCGCGTCTACCAGTTCCGCCACGCCCGCGTAAAAAGCATCCAGTCCGGCCGCGATGCCGCGAGCGGCGGGCTTATAACATGCGCCCACCGGTCCGCAGCAAAAAAATGGCGCTTTTTGAACGCCGCCCGAGGCAAGGCGTCACAGCTGGACAGGACCTTCAGAAAATGGTCCGCATCGGTCTCATGGCAAGCCCCAAATCCCTGCTGCACCGACGCGAGCTGATGGCCGGACTGGGCGCTGCCGCCCTGCTCCCGATATGGCCCGCCATTGGCTCTGCTCAAGGCCGCGCAGCGCTGGCGCTGCAAGCCAAAGGCGATGTTGTTGCGCTTCGGCCAGGAGCGCCGGCGACGCCGGTTTGGTCGCTTGGATCGCCGGAGGTCAGGTTCAAGCGCGGCGACACCGTTGAAGTCACACTCGCCAATGAGCTGCCGCAGCCCGTTGCCCTCAATTGGCGAGGGCTCGACGGCGCCGCGAGCGCCGAATCGCTGACGGCCCGCGCGCCGCTCGCGGCCGGGATGAGGGAAACTCTACAACTGCCGCTGCGACATGCCGGAACGCAGCTGTGTGATCTAACCCTTCTCGGCGACGGCCAGGCACGGCCATCCCGGGCTCGCGCAGTGGTGGTCCGGGAAAACGAGACTGTCGCCGTCGATCGCGACGAGGTGTTTCTGGTCGAGGACTGGCGGCTGCGCCCGGACGGAACCGCAATCGCGCCCGGAATCGACCCCAAGGACGCGGCAACGGTTCTGACGGCCAACGGCCAGCTTTCGTTCGATATTACAGCACGAACCAATGAACGGATCAGGATTCGCTTCATCAACGGCTGCCAGCGGGCTGTTATCGCGGTCAAAATCGAGAATTTCGAGGTTCGCGTGATGGCCATCGACAGCCAGCCGTCCGAGCCGTTCCAGGCCCGCAACGGTGCGTTGGTGGTGCCCCCCGGCGGCCGCGTCGATGCCTTTATCGATGTGACGGCACCCGCCGGGACCACCGCAGCGATTCTGGTCCACGACGGCAAGGAGGCCCGTCCCATCGGCAGGCTGATCGTGTCGGGCGAACCGCCGGCCCGCCCCGCCCCGCTTCCCTCGGCGCCGCCGCTACCTTCCAATGGCCTGCCGGCGCGACTCGACCTCAAGGGCGCCACCCGGGCCGAATTGGCCCTTGGCGGGCCGCAAGGCGACTGGGTGCCGCCGGCGAACTTCGCCGCGACCGCCGCGCCCGCGTTCCGTACCAAAGCGGGACGCACCGTTGTGCTGGCCCTGAACAACCGCGGCCCCATCCCAACGGTATTCCACCTGCACGGTCATCATTTCCGGCTGCTCGACCGGCTCGATGACGGCTGGAAGCCGTTCTGGCTGGATACGCTGGCGATCGAACCCGGCCAGACGCAACGCATCGCCTTTGCCGCCGAATATGCCGGACGCTGGCTGATCGAATCCGTCGCGACCGACTGGGCCGCCCCCCGCCTGGTGCGATGGTACAGTGTGGAATGAGGAGACCGGCATGAGCGCATCCGTTCCCGCCATTCGCAGCGTCACCGCCCGCGGCCTCGTGGTGCCGATCGCGCGGCCCGTGAAGACCGCTTTCTCAACGATCGATGCCGCACCGATGGTGCTGATCGATGTCGCGACCGATCAAGGCGTTACCGGACGCGCTTACATCTTTGCCTACGCCAAACTGACAGTGAAGCCGCTGGTGCACCTGATCGAGGAGATCGGGCGCGAACTCGTCGGCAAGCCGGTTGCGCCGTTTGATCTGATGAAGGCGATGGACGCAAAATTCCGCCTGCTCGGCTGGCAGGGCCTGGTCGGCATGGCGGTGTCCGGGCTCGACATGGCCTATTGGGACGCGCTCGGCCAGATTGCCGGTCGGCCATTGGCCGAGCTGCTCGGCGGCGCGCCGCGGCCGATCAAGGCCTATGACAGCTATGGCGTGGTCGATCCCATTGCCGACGAGAAGGCGCTGCGCCGCTCGCTGGAGCAGGGGTTTCGCGGCATCAAGATCAAGGGCGGCGATGGCGACGCCGCCAATGACGAGCGAGTGGTCAAGGGCGTGCGCGCCCTGCTCGGCCCGGACATCGCATTGATGATCGACTTCAACCAGTCGCTCGATCCCGCGGAAGCCGGCCGCCGCATCGCCCGCCTCGCCCCGTATGACCTGCACTGGATCGAAGAGCCGGTGCCGCAGGAAAATCTGTTGGGCCATGCCAAGGTGCGCGAGACCTCGCCGACGCCGATCCAGGCCGGCGAGAACTGGTGGTTCCCGCGCGGCTTTGCCGAGGCGATCGCGGCCGGCGCCAGCGACTTCATCATGCCCGATTTGATGAAATGCGGCGGCGTCACCGGCTGGCTTCAGGTCGCAGCCCAAGCGGAAGCCGCCAACATTCCGATGTCGAGCCATCTCTTCGCGGAGGCCAGCGCCCACATGCTGGCGGTGACGCCAACCGCGCACTGGCTGGAATTTCTCGATTTCGCCCGCGTCATTCTCGCCCAACCCGCCGAGATCATCGACGGCACGGTCACCGCGCGAGGTCCCGGCCTTGGCCTGGAATGGAACGAGGCGGCGGTGGCGAAATATCTCGTGACGTAGGATGGGTAGAGCGAGCGAAACCCATCATCGCTGCCATTTCGGCTAGCCAGGTGTCCTACCTTTGGCACGGGCGACAACGCCGAGCGCATGCGCGATATAGCCTGCATCCTCGGTCTTGAATGCTTCCTCCATGAATACGGCAATCGCCTCATCGGACAGCAGATCCTCAGCCGGATCATAAGCCGTTAGCTTCTCGCCCATCTCATTCACTCCATCCCCTGGCAAGATGCTTCGCCGTAACCGTAGGATGGGTGGAGCGAAGCGATACCCATCAATGCCTGCAACCGCGAAGACGATGGGTATATCGCTTCGCTCCACCCATCCTACCAACTAATACTCAATCCCGAACTCGTCGTAGAGCCGCCGGAACACCGCGGGCAGCACCTCGGTCAAATCTTCTGCGATCAGGCCCGGCCCCGCCTCGCGGGCGCCTTCGCCGTGCATCCAGACGCCGATGCTGGCGGCCTCGAAAGCCGGCACGCCTTGCGCCAACAGCCCTGCGATGATTCCCGCCAGCACGTCGCCGGCGCCGGCGGTGGCGAGCCAGGGCGGCGCGTTGGCCGCGATGCTGGCGCGCCCGTCGGGCGATGCCACCACCGTATCCGGCCCCTTCAGCAGCACCACGGCGCCAGAGCGCAAGGCGGCGTCGCGCACCCGTTCGAGTTTGGAGCGGCCCGGATGCTTGTTGCTGATGTCGCTGAACAGCCGCGGAAACTCGCCCTCGTGCGGGGTCAGCACGACCTGCGGATCGCTGGACGCCTTGATCGATTCAAACAGGCGCTCCGGTTCTTGCGCAAAACTCGTCAGCGCGTCGGCATCGAGCACGAGGTGACGTTGCGCTGACAATGCAGTGTGGACGAGATCGCGCGTGCGCGCGCTGATGCCAGCGCCCGGCCCGATCACGCAGGCATTGAGCCGCTTGTCGTTCAGCATGTCGGCGAATTCGACCGCGCTATCGACCGCGCGGATCATCACCGCGGTCAGCGCCGAAGCATTCACCGCCAGCGCCTCGCGCGGCGACGCCAGCGTGACGAGGCCGGCGCCGGCCCGCAGCGCGGCGCGTGCCGCCAGCCGCGCCGCGCCGGTTGAGGCCATGTCGCCGGATACGACGACGGCGTGACCGCGCGCATATTTGTGGCCATCGATCCGCGGCACCGGAAAGCATCCCCGCCAAGCCTGCGGAACGTTTTCCATTGTCTGCGGCTGGATTTCGCCCAGCACATGCGCATGGATGCCGATGTCGGCGACGCGGACGCGGCCGCAATGCATCCGTCCCGGCAGCAACAGATGCGCCGGCTTCTTGCGGAAGAACGTCACGGTTTCGACGGCGTTGATCGCAACATCCATCACGGCGCCGGTGGTGCCGTTGATGCCGCTCGGCAGATCGACGGCGAGGACCGGCGCGCCGTTGGCGTTGATCGCCTCGATCATCTCAAGCGGATCGCCCTTCACGGGACGGTTGAGACCGGCGCCGAGCAGCGCATCGATGATCAGCGCCGGCTTCCCGATCGCCTGCGGATTGAACGGCAGCACCGGGTATTTCCACCCCTTCGCCGCGAGTGCCGCGTCGCCGGTAAGACTGTCCCGCTCGCAGAGCAGGATCACCGAAACGTCGCGGCCGCGCGCGGCAAGTTCGGCCGCAGCGACAAACCCGTCGCCGCCATTGTTGCCACGGCCGGCAACCACCACGATCGCGCCCTCCTCGACCAGTTCCATCGCGGCTTCTGCAACGGCCTGGCCCGCGCTCATCATCAGCGCGAAGCCGGGCGTGCCGGCGGCAATGGTCATTCGGTCGGCACGCTCCATCTCAGTGGTGGTCAGAACTTCCATGCCGAATCCTCGATCTATCAGCCTTTTCCAGAGGCATTTCCCATATCGGCCGTAGCCAATCGCCCAATAGCTGCATACCAATTGATCGGTTTGCCTATTTGGTAGGCTTGGGTATCATGCAGCGTCCGGTCCGACCTCTGCCGATTGCCTGTTAAAAGTCTGATAACATTCCAAAATCAGGCCCGTTAACAACTTGGCATAGACCCTGCTTTTGGGGAAGCCGGTAAGGAAGCCGGCTCAGGACCGTCGCCGTTCGCGCCAATTGCGAGCGTTTCGGGCCCTGATCAGGGATCGACGACCAGACGGCGCCACGCGCGATATCGAAACTATCTGCTCTGCAATTTGTAATGCCCGGGAGGCGCTCAGTGAAAAAAATCGAAGCCATCATCAAGCCGTTCAAGCTCGACGAGGTGAAAGAGGCGCTTCAGGAGGTCGGACTGCAGGGCATCACCGTGACCGAGGCCAAGGGTTTCGGTCGGCAAAAAGGCCACGCCGAACTGTATCGCGGTGCGGAATACATCGTGGACTTCCTGCCCAAGGTCAAAATCGAGATCGTGATATCAGACGAACTGGTCGAGAAAGCCATCGACGCGATCCGGCGCGCCGCCCAGACCGGCCGCATCGGCGACGGCAAAATCTTCGTCTCCAACATCGAAGAAGCGATCCGGATCAGAACCGGAGAATCCGGGCTGGACGCTATCTAAGCCGGGTGCTATCCCGCATTTTGCGACTGAAAAACAAGAAAAGGGCTGCTTCGGCGGCCTGATTTCGTTTGCGATATCTCACCACTCTGTCTGTCTGTGTGTGCGTGTTGTTTGCGAAAATGTCGTTGTCGCAGAGTCCTGGAAACCAAAAGGGGTATTCATGAAGACCGCCAAAGACGTCCTGAAATCGATCAAGGACAACGACGTAAAATACGTCGACCTGCGCTTCACCGACCCGCGCGGCAAGTGGCAGCACGTGACTTTCGACATCGGCATGATCGACGAGGAAATCTTTGCCGAAGGCACCATGTTCGACGGCTCGTCGATTGCCGGCTGGAAGGCGATCAATGAATCCGACATGTGCCTGATGCCCGATCCGGTGACCGCGACGATCGATCCGTTCTTCGCCGAAACCACCATGGTCATCACCTGCGACGTGCTCGAGCCGACCACCGGCGAGCCCTACAACCGCGACCCGCGCGGCATGGCCAAGAAGGCCGAGGCGATGGTCAAGTCGATGGGCATCGGCGACACCGTGTTCGTCGGACCGGAAGCCGAGTTCTTCGTATTCGACGACGTGCGCTTCTCCTCTACCCCCTACAACACCGGCTTCAAGCTCGACTCCTCGGAATTTCCGACCAATTCGGACACCGAATATGAAGGCGGCAATCTCGGACACCGCATCCGCACCAAGGGCGGCTACTTCCCGGTCCCGCCGCAGGACTCGGTCCAGGACATGCGCTCGGAAATGCTCGGCGCGATGGCCAAGATGGGCGTCAAGGTCGAGAAGCATCACCATGAAGTCGCTTCCGCCCAGCACGAGCTCGGCATGAAGTTCGACACGCTGACGCTGATGGCCGACCACATGCAGATCTACAAATACTGCATCCATCAGGTCGCGCACATCTACGGCAAGACCGCGACCTTCATGCCGAAGCCGATCTATGGCGACAACGGCTCGGGCATGCATGTCCACCAGTCGATCTGGAAAGACGGCAAGCCGGTGTTCGCCGGCAACAAATACGCCGACCTCTCCGAGACCTGCCTCCACTACATCGGCGGCATCATCAAGCACGCCAAGGCGATCAACGCCTTCACCAACCCGTCGACCAACTCCTACAAGCGTCTGGTCCCCGGTTATGAAGCGCCCGTGCTGCTCGCCTACTCCGCGCGCAACCGTTCGGCCTCCTGCCGTATCCCCTACACCGCCAACCCGAAGGCCAAGCGCGTCGAGGTCCGCTTCCCCGACCCGATGGCCAACCCGTATCTCGGCTTCGCCGCGATGCTGATGGCCGGCCTCGACGGCATCAAGAACAAGATCGATCCGGGTCCGGCGATGGACAAGGACCTCTACGACCTGCCGAAGGAAGAGCTGAAGCAGATCCCGACGGTATGCGGTTCGCTCCGCGAGGCGCTGGAAAACCTCGACAAGGACCGCGCGTTCCTCAAGAACGGCGGCGTGTTCGACGACGACTTCATCGACAGCTACATCGAGCTAAAGATGACCGAAGTCGAGCGCTTCGAGATGACCCCGCATCCGGTCGAATTCGACATGTACTATTCGCTGTGATTTTTCGCGGCGTTCGCGCCGCTGATGTCACGGTTCACAAATGCGAAAGGCGCTCCGAACGGGGCGCCTTTTGTTTTTGAACACATCTCAACACCGGTGCTCGGAACGCAGGATCATCCCTCTCGCGTTACGGCGGTGAGATTCATCGTCAGCAACACGCCGGACTTGGGCAGCTCCTTCACCGCAATGACCGTCCGCGCCGGTCTGTGATCTCCCATCATCTCGACATAGGCCGCGTTCATCGCCTCGAAGTCGGACATGTGCTGCAGGAAGATATAAATGTGCAGCACATGATTGAGATCGGACCCCACGGCTTCAAGCATGACCGCGAATGATTTCAGGATTTGCCGTGTCTGCGCGCCGACATCAGCGCCAGCCAATTGTCCCGTCGCCGGATCGAAGCCGGCCGTCCCCCCAATCGAGATGTGTTGGCCGACCTTGGCGATATGATTGTAAGGGCCGATCGGCTTCGGCGTGTTCGGCGGCGTGAGTGTCTCTACGCGAGACTTCATGTGGCGGCCTGTTCAAGTCCAGAGAAGTTGAGGCTGCCAAAGAATAACCTATCCCTCCTTCGGCGGATACTTGCGCAGGAAACGCTCGAGCTCCGGCTGCACGGAATAAGGCGTCGGTATCGGATCGCCGGCCGGATCGACCGCAATATCAAGACAACGGCGCAACGTTCGCGCCAGCTCCGCGCGCCGATAAGGCTTGGTCAAAAGCGGAATCCCGTGGCCTGCGCGGTTTTTCAGCGGCAGCGCGCCGTCGCTATAGCCGGAGGTGAAGAGCACCCGCAGCGACGGCCGGCGGGCCATCAGCGTTTCGGCCAGTTGCCTGCCGTTCATACTGCCGGGCATCACGACGTCGGTGAACAATAAATCAAACGCGGCGCCCCGATTGACGATGGCGAGGGCCTCGTCGGCATTCGAGGCCACGATCACCTTGTAGCCGAGGCTCTCGAGCTGCATCGTCACGTAGTCGCGGATCTTGCGGTCGTCCTCGACGCACAGGAGCGTTTCGCTGCCGCCCTGCACCGGCGAATCCTCGTCGTGTGTCGACGGTTGAAGCGCGCTGGTGTCGGCTTTGGGCAGATAGATCGTGAACGTCGTGCCGCTTCCCTCCTCGCTGCGCACGTCGACGCTTCCGCCCGACTGCTTGGCGAAGCCAAACACCATGCTGAGTCCGAGCCCTGTTCCCTGGCCAACCTCCTTGGTGGAAAAGAACGGTTCAAATATCTTGTCGAGAATGGGCTGCGGAATCCCGGTGCCGGTGTCGCTCACTTCGACCACGACATAATCGCCGGCGCGTTCGACGCCGCGGGCCACCGCCTCGGGCACGCCCAAAGTGATGTTGCCGGTCGCAATGGTCAGCTTTCCGCCATCTGCCATGGCGTCCCGGGCATTGATGGCGAGATTGACGACCGCGGAGGAGAGTTGGCTACGATCGACGAATGCCGGCCACGCCTCGTCGCTCAAGGCGGCCTCGATTTCGATATCCTTGCCGACGGTCGGCGCGAGCAATCGAACGGCCTCGCGAACAAGATCATTGACGTCGATCTCGGCCGGCTGCAACGGCTGCTTGCGCGCGAACGCCAGCAGGCTGGCGGTGAGGTTTGCGCCGCGGTCGGCGGCGTCGCTGATCAGCTTGGTGATCGAAGCCAGGTGCGGAACGTCCTTGACGCCATCGGCCAGAATTTCGATCGTGCCTGTGATCACCGTGAGCATGTTGTTGAAGTCGTGGGCAATGCCGCCGGTCAATTGCCCGACGGTATCCATCTTTTGCGCCTGAATCAGCCGCTCCTCGGCGATGCGCCGCTGGGTGATGTCCCGGACAAAGGCGTTGATGATGTAACCGTCGCCGCGGCGCAGCGCCGTGAGCGACACTTCGACAAAAAATTCGTGACCGTCCCGGTGCAGCGCCGGCGCCTCATAGCGCATGCCCATGGCGCCACCGGCGGTCTCACGCAGGAATTTGGCGATCCGCTGCCGGTGCGCCGCGCGAAGGTGCTCGGGAAACACCAGCTCGACCAGCTTCACACCAACCGTCTCCGCCCGCGTCCACCCGGTCAAGGCTTCGGCCTGCGGACTCCATTCGAGAACGAAGCCGTTTTCGTCGGTCTGGACGAAGGCGTCGAGCGCGGTGCTCACGATGGTCTGCGCCATCTGTTCGCTGTCGACCAGGGCCTGCAGGGCGCGCTTTTGTTCGGTGACGTCGCGGAGCACGGTCACCGCCCCGCAAAGCCTGCCGCGTTCGTCGCGCAACGGCCGGGCGTTGGCGACGATGTGGGCTTTCGCGCAGGATCCTTCGGACTGCACCATGAGTTCGAAATCATCGACATGTTCGCCGCGCAGCGCCCGCGCCAGCGGCGAATCCGGGATCGGCAGCGGTGTGGTACCGTCGACAAGGAAACAGGCGAATTTTCTGACCCCCGTCAGGCTGTCGAAGCCGCGGTCCAGACCCAGCAGGTGGCGGGCTGCGCCGTTGGCAACGACGACCACCGCGTTCTCGTCGGCCACGACAACGCAATCGCGGATGCTTTCGACCGTGTTTTCCAGCAGGTTTGGCCTGGCGCCGAGCTGGTCCGACAATTCGGCGAAAGCCGCCGATAGCGGGGCCATCTCCCGGCTACCTTCGGCAGGCATCGCAACCGGCTTGCCGCGCGACAGCCCCTCGACCGCCCGGGTCATTCGGGTCAGCTGTCGGGACAGCGAGCCCGCGATGGCGGCCGCAAGCACCAGCGCGACCAAGACCGCGATCACCCCGACGACCAGTGTCGCGCGACCGAAACCATCACCGAACACAGCAAGGGCGCAAACGGTGCCCACGACCAGGAACACCATCGCGAATGCAAGACGGCTCCACAAAGTCATGACGACCAACTGCCCAATAAAATCGCTAAGAAAACCGCCAGAGAAACCGCCCAGGAAATGATGACGACAATGGTGTGAGTATGAATGCGGGTCCGGCGCCTTGCGCCGGTTGTTCGGCGCCCTCAGCTACCCCAATGCATAGCCGAGTTCTGGGCCGCGCTCCCGCGTTTTCGGTTCCGTAGAATTACGGACAGCACCCCGGAGAAATGGATATTTCGAATCAAATTATACCCCGAATATCCTGGAGTAACGCGCCTTGATCTCCTCGCTTTGCGCTTGCACGGCGGCGGGATCGGCCTTGAGCAATTTCAGATTCGCCAGCGGGATGTGCTCGCCCTTCCCCCTCACCTGCTCATGAGCGGTGTGCGAACATTTCGACCAGCAGCTAGCTCGCCCGCTGATGCGCTTTGAGCGCCTCGCCGAACGCCTCAAACAGCGCACGGTTGATCGGATTGCGCTGCGGGTCGTACTCCGCATGCCATTGCACGCCGAGCGCAAAGCTCGGTGCATCGGCAATGCGAATTGCCTCGATGGTGCCGTCTTCCGCCACGCCCTCGATGACGACGCGCTCGCCGGGATCGAGAATGCCTTGCCCATGCAGCGAGTTCACGCGAATGGTTTCGCAGCCAAGCAGCTTCGCAAAGGCGCCATCAGGCGTCAGATGGACGTCATGCCGGTCGGCAAAGATCACCAACGGATCGGGGTGGATCTCGCCGTTCTCCAGCCGCGGCATGCGGTGATTCATGCGGCCGGGGATGTCGCGAATCTCCGGGTGCAGCGAGCCGCCAAAGGCGACGTTCATTTCCTGCAAGCCGCGGCAGATGCCGAAGATCGGCACGCCGCGGGCGACGCAGGCTTCCGCCAGCGCAAGGGCGACGTCGTCGCGGTGAATATCGTAGGGCTCGTGCCTCTCATGCGGCTCGGTCTTGAAGCGGGTCGGATGGACGTTGGCGCGGGCGCCTGTCAGCACCACTCCGTCGACGGCTTCGAGCAAGGCGCCGATATCGGTAATCTCGGGCGATCCGGCAAACATCAGCGGCAGTGCGCCCGACACGTCGGCTACAGCGCGGAGATTGCGCTCTCCGACCATCTGGGTTGTGAAACGATTTTCGATGCGATGGGCGTTCCCGATCACACCGACCACGGGCCGTCTCATCGCCAAGTTTCTGCTTTCATCGTCCTGCGCAAGGATCTTCCAGGTTGAGCCATGATTTTGGCCGATCATGCCTGCGAGATCGTGCCGGATCAACATGATATGCTGCCTACTTCTGCTTTACAGCTCCGCGCGAAGCCCAGGCCGTGCCGGCAAGCCCGGCGTCAGAACAGGCGCAAAGGCACGCGTTTTGGCTCGTGGAGCGGCCTGACGCGCGGCAAAGGCAGCTACTTCCGCGTAAAGGCTTCCCTGGCTTCGACAGCCTCGACGCCGGGCAGCCCGGCCGCCCGAAGCGCAGTCGCGGCGGAATTGTCGGCGCCGTTCAGCCACGGCAGTTTCGCCTGAATGGCACGGGTCACCGGCTCGCCCAGCACGCCGCCGAAATCGAGCGGCCAAAATCCGTTCGGCACCGCCTCGGCCGATATCCCGCGGAGGCGATATCCCTTCCCCAGTGCACTTTCCGCTTCGTCAGGCTGCACATTGCGTGCGGTCCCGGGATTGGCCGGGTCGGCAAACGTCACGAGTACCGGGATCAGCGCGCCCGTTACCGGCACGACGCCGGTCTGGCGGTTCATTTCGTTGAACGACACGCGCTTGCCGTCGCCGGCGGCCGCCGTATAGGCGCGCAGGGCTACATAATTGATGCCGTCGAGTTCGAGTTTCTTGTCGATATGCGCCAGCAGCGCGACCAGATTTTTGCCGCCGCCGAGGTCGACGTAGACGGCATCACCCACGGTGCGGGTTGGGCCGATGCCGCTGTAGCCGCGATACGGGTGGACCGCCAAGACTCCGCTCGCCGATTTGCGTCCATCGGGGGTCTCGACTTCAACGGTCAAGCGATATTTGTGGCCGGGTCGGTTGATCCTGATCTGGTCGCCGATATAGATCGCCGCCAGCAGCGCAACCGGCCCCAACCATTTGAAATTCATCTCATCCTCGCCGAAGCGCCCGTCGCTGGAGCTTTTCCGCTCCGATGGAATCGGAACGGAGCTCCAGATTCTTGATTTGACGCGTTTTCTTGACGCGAACCGGCGTCCACTTCGCTGGAAAACGCTTTAGTTAGCCTGCACCGCTTGGCACACCGGGCATGGCAGCGTCAAACCGGCGCGTGCCTCGCCGCTTGATCCCGGGCGAATTTTCGCGAAAGACTGGCGCAGGAATATTTTGGGGGAAGGAATCAACGTGACAGGTCCGGCTGACGGTCGTCTTTTGGCCCGCAACGATCTGGCGTGGGCGATCTCGGTCGGAGGCATCGGCGTCGTGCTGTTCACGGCACTCTTGCTGTTCACCTGGTATTTCGCCGCGACCCTGTTCCTGATCTTTGCCGGCGTGCTGCTCGGCGTCGCCCTCACCGCGATGGCCGGTATGCTCGGCCGCGTGGTCAAACTTCCGCATTCGCTGCGGCTCACCGTCGTCTGCCTGGTGCTGGCCGGTATCCTGTCGGGAATTCTTTTCCTCGGCGGCGCCACCATCGCCCAACAGACCAAGGTGTTGAGCGACACGATCAAGTCGCAGCTGGTCGACCTCAAAGCCTTCCTGGACAGGAATGGGGTCGATACCAGCTTTTTCGACTTCGGCAGCCTCAATGCGGCTTCGGATGCGTCTGCGCCGGCGGCGCCAACAACGCCGCATAGCCTTCCCAGCGCCAGCACCATCGCGTCCAGCGGCGGCGCCATTTTCAGCCAGAGCCTGAAGCTGATCCTGGGCACCGTGAGCGCGGTCGGAAACTTCTTTATCGTGCTGTTTCTGGGCCTCGCCTTTGCCGTGCAGCCAAGCGTTTACCGCAACGGGCTGTTGTTCATGGCGCCGGCCAGGCACCGCGCCCGCGCCACCATCATTATCGACCGCATCGGCTGGACGCTGGAGCGCTGGCTGATCGCGCAGATCATCACCATGGCAGCGGTGTTCTTTGTCACCTGGATCGGGCTTGCCATCATCGGCATCCCCAGCTCGTTTATTCTGGGCATCCAGGCCGGCCTGCTCGCCTTCATTCCGACCGTCGGCGCGATCCTCGGCGGGCTGATCGTGGTGCTGGCGAGCCTCGCCTCCGGATGGGTCGCGGCGCTCAGCGCGTTCATCCTGTTCCTCGGCGTGCACGCGTTGGAAAGCTACGTGCTGACGCCGATCATCCAGCGTCAGGCGCTGGATATTCCGCCCGCCACGCTGTTCGCGTTCCAGATCCTGCTCGGCGTCGTCTTTGGCATCTGGGGCCTCGCGCTTGCCCTGCCCCTGATGGCGATCGCCAAGGTCATGATCGACCATTTCAAGGCCGAAAAGACGATGGTGTAAGCCGCTTTAACCCTCCGACGTCAGCACCGTCTCGGTGTGCTCGACCTCGGGGGGCGCCGCAAAGTACTGCCCGACCAGGCCGCGCCATGCCGTAAAATCTTCCGAGCCGCGGAAATCGACGGTGTGATTTTCCAGCGTTTCCCATTGCGCCATCAGGCGATAGCGCTGCGGCTTCTCGATCGACTTGTGCAGTTCAAATCCCTTGCCGCCCTTGGCGCGCAGGAACAGCGGGCGCGCCTTGGCCACGGCGGCTTCAAAATCCTTCTCGGTGCCGGGCTTGACGTCGATCTGTGCGATTTCGGTGATCATTGATGAAGCCCTTCTGCTGGGAATAACCGTCTCTAGCTGAAGGCGCCGAAAAGAAAAAGGCGCCTTGCGGCGCCCGGCATCAGCATCCCGAAAAGTCGGCCTCAGTTGAACAGCAACACTGCGCCCACAACCATCATCGCGCAACCGATGAACAGGATGGCAGGCCAGCGCGTTCTGCGCTGATCGTAACGGCCCTGCGCCCGGCGCTCGGTGATGAGCGCCGTCTCGAATTCTTCCGAGCTGGAGAACATGCAGGCGAAGCCGCCACGGGCGGAAACTGCGGCCGCTTCGAGCGACATCAGCGCAGCCTGGGGATTTCGCGAGCGTATCGATTCCATAAGTAAATAATATGGATGGAATGGTAAACGCGGAGTTACCGCCGCGCTTCTTCAGGTCGTGGCAGCCTGCGCACGGGCCGGCGCCGGAAGGCCCGCGGTCTTGCGCCGCCAGTGCTCCAGTGACAGCGGCAGCTCTTCCGCGGCCTCGACGCGATTGCGGCCGCTGCGCTTGGCCTGATAGAGCGCGGTGTCGGCCGCCGCCAGCAGCACCTCGAGCTCGGTGCCCGCCGGCCCACCGGCCACGCCGATGCTGACGGTGGTATCGACCGGCCCTTCCTCGCACACGATTCCGGACGCCTCGAACGCTTCACGCACGCGCTCGGCCACCAGCACGCCCTCTTCCAGCGCACACGGCAACAGCGCGGCGAACTCTTCACCGCCGATGCGGCCCGACAGATCGCTGATGCGCAGATTGCTCACCACGACGGTGGCAAACAGTTTGAGGATCTCATCGCCCGCCGGATGGCCGAAACGGTCGTTGATGCCCTTGAAATGGTCGATGTCGAAGATCATCACCGTCACCGGCCGGCCCGCCGTGGCCTCGCGTTCGATCACCCGCGCGCAGGCTTCGGCAAAGCCACGGCGGTTGAACATGCCGCTCAAGGGATCGATCGACGCTGCCGTCTTGTGCACGGTCACGGCACGATCCGACACCAGCATGAAGATCACGAACACAGTGCCGATCGCATAGAGCACGAGCTCGATCGAAAACGCCGTCACCCAGATGCTGCTGTAGAAGGTTTCGTCATGCGGACGCAGGAGGTCGCCGAGCAGGATCGGCAGCATCAGCACGCAGCCATGCATGACGGGCACCGCAATGGTCGGCCAGCGCTTCTGCATGCTGCGCCGCCGCTCGCTCCACAATTCCGAGGCCGTCAGCGCTGCATAGATCGCAACGATCAGCGCACCGGCGGTCAGGCGCATCGCCGGATCGAGCCACGGCAAGCCTACCGATACACCGACCCAGGCGATCGCGCCGAACACCAGCCCCGGCAGGTTGGGCGCGCGGCCGAGGAAGACGCGCGCGGCATTCCAGACCATGCCGCAGGCGATGAAGCCGACCGCGTTCAACGCCAGCGTCAGCGGTCCGCCAAGTGCGGCGCCGCCGACGGTCCAGATCGCGACCGAGGCCGCACCGAGCAGATAGGCCGTGCCCCACCACTTCAACGCCGGGACATTTTCCTGCTTGCCGAAGAAAATGAGCATGGCCCCGAGCATGCCCGCAACCATGGTCGCGAACAGATATAGCGTGGACGTATCGAACGACATGAGCCCCACCGTAAAAGTGTGATGCAATGCTGGGCGCGTATTTGGAAATGTGATGCTGCGCCCCCGCAGTCCTGGCACGCTAGGCCGCTCGGGTTCCAATTTCGTGTGTACGCGCACGAAAGTTTTCGTGAAAATCTGCGTTAATTCATCTCTAAACTGAATACAAAAAGGGCGCTGAAAAGCGCCCTTTTTCCTCGTTGATGAATGCAGCAATCGCTGCAAATTTTAGCGAAGCAATTAGCGCTTCGAGAACTGGAACGACTTGCGCGCCTTGGCGCGACCGTACTTCTTGCGCTCCACGGTGCGGGAGTCGCGGGTCAGGAAGCCGCCCTTCTTCAATACGCCGCGCAGATCCGGCTCGAAGCAGGTCAGCGCCTTGGAGATGCCGTGACGCACGGCACCCGCCTGGCCCGACAGACCGCCGCCGGCGACCGTGCAGATGACGTCGTACTGGCCGGCACGGGCAGCTGCGACCAGCGGCTGCTGGATCAGCATGCGCAGAACGGGACGCGCGAAATAGACTTCGACTTCGCGGGTGTTGACCAGAATCTTGCCGGCGCCCGGCTTGATCCAGACGCGGGCGACCGCGTCCTTGCGCTTGCCGGTGGCGTAAGCGCGGCCGTACTTGTCGACCTTCTTGACGTATTTCGGGGCATCCGGCGTTGCCGGCTTCAGCTGCGACAACTGGTCGAGCGACTGCATGGTATCGGACATCTTATGCGGCCCTCATGTTCTTGCGGTTCATCGAAGCGATATCAACCGTCTCGGGCTGCTGGGCTTCATGCGGATGTTCGGCGCCGGGGTAAACGCGCAGATTGCCCATCTGCACGCGGCCGAGCGGACCGCGGGGGATCATGCGCTCGATGGCCTTCTCGACGACGCGCTCGGGGAAGCGACCCTCGAGGATCGACTTCGCGGTGCGTTCCTTGATGCCACCGATGAAGCCGGTGTGCTTGTAATAGACCTTCTGGTCGCGCTTGCGACCGGTCAGAACGACGTGCGCCGCATTGATGATGACGACGTGATCGCCGCAATCGACGTGGGGCGTGTAGGTGGGCAGATGTTTGCCGCGCAGACGCATGGCGACCAGGGTAGCGAGCCGTCCGACCACCAGACCTTTGGCGTCGATCAGCACCCACTTCTTCGTCACCTCGGCGGGCTTTGCCGAAAAGGTTTTCATGTGAGGAAATCCGTAAAAGGGGACCGCGGCGCAGGCTGCGCCGAACTGCGCGGTTTCTAGAGAACCGCGCGCGGCGCGTCAATGCCAAGCGACGATAATTACAATAGCAAAAACAACAGCTTATAAATATGGTGTTATATTACCGTATAAAAGCCTATTTGTTTGGAATGGAATAGGTCGACGTCACGTGCGCGATCGGATCGGGCGACGTGCCCGACAGCAGGTTGACCTCCCCCACCGCCAGCCGCTTGCCGAGCTTCAACAGCCGCGCTGCGGCCAGCACGTCCTGTCCAGGCTGGCCCTTGCGCAGGAAATTGATGTTGAGATTGGTGGTCACGGCAAGCCCAACCGGCCCGATCGCCGACAGCAGCACCACATACATTGCGAAATCGGCCATCGCCATCAGCGTCGGGCCCGACACCGTACCGCCCGGGCGCAGCATGTTCTCGTTATAGCGCTGGCGCAGCAGGCAGGTTTCGCCATCGGCGCTTTCGATGGTGATATCGCCACCCTTGAACGCCTGCGGGAATTCGTCGTGGAGGAACTTCTCCAGTTCAGCCACGCTCATTTTCGCTGCCGCCATGCTGACCCCTGCCCTCGCTTCAGACCGCCTGTTACATTAAGTTGTCATCAAAGCCCAAACAAAACCCAAGAAAACCACTTAGTGGAAATTTTGAGATGTCGCCCCAGACCGCCCGCGCGCCCGCCCCTCAATCGCCGATCCTGCTGCGCGAGCGGGTCGGCAGCGTCGCTGTGCTTACCTTGAACCGGCCCGCGGCGCGCAACAGCCTGTCGGAAGGCCTGATCGCCGAACTGCATGCGGCGCTGAAAGACATTCACGACGACAAGAATGTACGCGCGCTGGTTATCGCCGCCAACGGCCCGGCGTTTTCGGCCGGTCACGACATGAAGGAACTGACCGCGCGCCGCAGCGACGCCGATCGCGGCCGCGCCTATTTCGCAGAGATCATGAACGCCTGCAGCGCGATGATGCAGGCGATCGTGCAGTTGCCGAAGCCGGTGGTCGCAGCCGTTCAGGGCGTCGCCACCGCCGCCGGCTGCCAGCTGGTGGCGAGCTGCGATCTGGCGGTCGCCTCCGAGAACGCGAGTTTTGCCACGCCCGGTGTCGATATCGGGCTGTTCTGTTCGACGCCGATGGTGGCACTGTCGCGCAACGTGCCGCGCAAGCAGGCGATGGAAATGCTGCTCACCGGCGAGCCGGTGGACGCTACGACGGCGCGGGGCCTTGGCCTCGTCAACCGCGTGGTTGCACCCGGCACCGAACGCGATGCGGCGATTGCACTCGCGCAGAAGGTCGCGCTCAAATCCGCCTACACCGTGAAACTCGGCAAGGAAGCATTTTACCGGCAGGTCGAAATGAGCCTCGCCGACGCCTATCGCTATGCCGCAGAGGTGATGACCGAAAACATGATGGCGCGCGACGCCGAGGAAGGCATCGGCGCCTTCATCGAGAAACGCGAGCCGAAATGGCAAGATAAGTAAAAATTGTATCTCCTCGTCCTGAGGAGCGGCGTCTTCGCCGCGTCTCGAAGGATGAGGCCCGCACTGTGGCCTCACGGTTCGAGACGCGCGAAGACGCGCTCCTCACCATGAGGAATTGGGAATTGTGTAAATGAACCACGACGCCTACGACGACAATTACATCCGCGCGATCCTCAACAGCGTGAAATCGATCGCGATGGTCGGCGCCTCGCCGGTCAACGTGCGGCCGAGCTACTTCGCGTTCAAATATCTGGCGCAGCGCGGCTACGACATGATCCCGGTCAATCCAGGGCATGTTGGCAAGAGCCTGCTCGGCAAACCCTTCGTTGCTTCGCTTGCGGATATCGACCGTCCGATCGACATGATCGACATCTTCCGCAACTCCAGCCACATCATGCCTGTGGTCGATGAAGCCCTGAAATTGTCGCCGCTGCCGAAAGTGATCTGGATGCAACTCGGCGCGCGCGACGACGCCGCTGCGGAAAAAGCCGAAGCCGCCGGCATCAAGGTCGTGATGAACCGCTGCCCGAAGATCGAGTACGGAAGGCTGTCATCGGAGATTTCCTGGATGGGCGTCAACTCACGCACGCTCAGCTCCAAGCGCGCGCCGATCCCGACGCAGGGCATGCGGCTGTCGCTGAACCGGATGAGCGTCGGCGGCGGTGAAACCGCGGCCTCCGACCGCGCCGCGAAAAACAAGAGCGAGCCATAGCGTTTTCAAGCGAAGTGGGTACCGGTTCGCGCCAGGAAAACGCGTCAAAACAAAAAAGCAGAGCCGACAAGGCTCCGTCGTAACGCAGATGCGAAACGATTGTTTCGAAAACGTGGCACCATGAAGCACGTCCGTTCCTAATCCACGATATGTGAAACGGTCGCCTTGACGGCGGACGCGGCTTGCGATCAGCATGCCGCGCATTTTCGACGAACCAAAACAGGACGCACAGAATGACCGATCGTCACCCGGGATTTTCGACCCTCGCCGTGCATGCGGGCGCGCAGCCTGATCCGACCACCGGCGCGCGGGCGACACCGATCTATCAAACCACGTCTTTCGTTTTCAACGACGCCGATCACGCTGCGTCGCTGTTCGGCCTGCAGGCCTTCGGCAACATCTATACCCGCATCGGCAATCCGACCAACGCCGTGCTGGAAGAACGCGTCGCCGCACTCGAAGGCGGCACCGCCGCGCTTGCGGTCGCGTCCGGACACGCCGCCCAGGTGGTGGTGTTCCAGCAATTGCTGATGCCGGGCGACGAGATCATCGCCGCGCGCAAACTCTATGGCGGATCGATCAACCAGTTCACCCATGCCTTCAAGAGCTTTGGCTGGAACGTCGCATGGGCAGATTCCGATGATGTCGCAAGCTTCGAACGCGCGGTGACGCCGCACACCAAGGCGATCTTCATCGAGTCGATCGCCAATCCCTCCGGCAGCATCACCGATATCGAGGCGATCGCCGCCGTCGCCCGCAAGGCCGGCGTGCCATTGATCGTCGACAATACGCTGGCCACCCCCTACCTGATCCGCCCGATCGATCACGGCGCCGACATCGTCGTGCATTCGCTGACGAAATTTCTGGGCGGCCACGGCAATTCGCTCGGCGGCATCATCGTCGATGCCGGCACCTTCGACTGGTCGAAGGACAACAAATATCCGATGCTGAGCGAGCCGCGCCCCGAATATCACGGCATCAAGCTGCAGGAGACTTTTGGCAATTTCGCCTTCGCGATCGCCTGCCGCGTGCTCGGCCTGCGTGACCTCGGCCCGGCACTGTCGCCGTTCAACGCCTTCATGATCCTGACCGGCATCGAGACGCTGCCGCTGCGCATGCAGAAGCATTGCGAGAACGCCAAGGCCGTCGCGGAATTTCTCGCCGGCCATCCCAAGGTCGCCGCGGTGAACTATGCGGGTCTCGCCAGCGACAGGTACAACAACCTGGCGCGCAAATACGCACCGAAGGGCGCCGGCGCGGTGTTCACCTTCAGCCTCAAGGACGGTTATGACGCCGGCGTCAACCTGGTGTCGAACCTGAAACTGTTCTCGCATCTGGCCAATGTCGGCGACACCCGCTCGCTGGTGATCCACCCGGCCTCGACCACGCACAGCCAGCTCGACGACGCCGCCAAGGTGAAGTCAGGCGCCGCCCCCGACGTGGTCCGGCTGTCGATCGGCATCGAGGACAAGGAAGATCTGATCGCCGATCTGGAACAGGCGCTGACGGCGTAAGGCAAGCAACTCAGTCGTCGTACCCCGCGAAAGCGGGGTACCCAGTACGCCGCGGCCTATCGAGTCATCACCGACGTCTCTGGAATACTGGGTCACCCGCCTTCGCGGGTGACGACAACTGGTGGCCGCCGCCTCTCAGCCGGCCATCCGGCCTGAAATCACAGGCCTCTCATTAACGCTCATTCCGGCATAAAGTGGCGCTGAGCCGCCCTTGATGATTCGGAGCAAACGATGCTGCGCTGGATGACGCCATTTCTGGTCGCGATTTTCGCGATCGGAGCTGCTGCCGCGGACGAGAGCCCCGGGGCCGCCAAGGCCACCGATAGCCCCGCGGTAGCAAAGCCTGCCGACAGCCCGGCCGCGACCACATCCGCCAAAAGTCCAGCCGTGGCGAAGCGCGTCAATAACGTCGCCGCCTCTAGGCGGGCCGCGGTTCGCGCCACAAAACAATTGCCGCCGGGCCTGCCCCGCGCGCACTACAATTACCGGACCACGGTTGCTCCTGCTGCAGCGCCTCTTTACGTGCGGCGCGGCCGGCAATTGGTGGTGGTCGAGGAAGCCGATCCCGACGTGTTGTTCACGCCGGTCGGCGTCGTCCCCTATGCGCCGCTCGTAAACGGCGTGCCGTTGCTGCCGGGCTCCAACACCCTGCCGGGCTATTATGGGACCAGCCATTCCTACAGCTACGATGGCCCCTATTACGGCGGCCCCTACACGCCCTACTGGAGTCGCCTGCCTTATGCCGGCGGCGTCTACGGCTATCGCTAGCCGCGACTGCAACAGAAACGGACTTTTGGACGTGGCAGGGCCACTGCGAAAAACTAAAATACCGGATTCCGCGCGCGCGATCACCGCCGACCTGGTCGCCGTGCTGGTCGCCGTAACCGACGGCCAACCCAAGATCATGACGATCGCCAATGCGGGTGCGTTGCCGAGCGGGCCGTTCGAATTCAAGCACCGCTCTCTGCAATCAGGTTTGCGGGCGTGGGTCGAAGCGCAAACCGGCCATCCGCTCGGCTATGTCGAGCAGCTCTATACGTTTGCCGACCGCGGACGGACCGGCGATGGCTCATCACCCCACTCCGTCTCAATCAGCTATCTCGGGCTGACCCGGGAGGATCAAGTCGCCGACGGGGCAGCGGCGCATTGGTCCGGCTGGTATGATTATTTCCCCTGGGAAGATCATCGGGAAGGGCCGCCTGCTCTGCTCGCAAAGCTGCTGACACCGCGGCTGCGCGCATGGGCGAAATCCGCCGCCTCGCCGGCGCTGCAGCGGGAGCGCTGGCAGCGCGTCGCGATCACGTTCGGTTTTGAGGATCGTGAGTGGAATGAAGAGCTCGTGCTGCAGCGCTACGAGTTGCTGTTTGAGGCCGCGCTCATTCCGGAAGCGGTTCGCGAAAGCGGTAACGCAGCCACGCTGGTGCCCGGCCGGCCGATGACAGCCGATCATCGCCGCATTCTCGCAACCGGAATCGCCAGGCTGCGGGCCAAGATCAAATACCGCCCCGTGGTATTCGAACTGATGCCGGCGGAATTCACCCTGCTGCAACTGCAACGCAGTGTTGAGGCGCTTGCAGGCCGGCTGGTGCACAAGCAGAACTTCCGCCGCCTGATGGAACAACAGCAACTCGTTGAGGAAACTGGCGCAATCGCCGCCGACACAGTCGGCCGCCCCGCCAAGCTGTTCCGCTTCCGCCACGCCGTCCTGGCTGAACGGGCCGTCGCCGGAACCAAGCTGCCGCTCTCGCGCACTTGACTTAGGTTATGCTCAGGATAAGTGTAAGCCATGATATGCTCATGGAGAGTATAAATGGCCCGTCTCAGTTCCGACGCCCTTGCCCGCACCGCGCCGCTCTATGAGAGGGTCAAGCGCGTAATCCCGCCGCCCGAATGGGCAACCTTCGCAGGCGACGTCGACGCCATCCTCGACCTCAAGCGCAAGCGCAACGCGGTCATCCTGGCGCACAACTACCAGACGCCGGAAATCTTCCACGGTGTCGCCGATATCGTCGGCGACAGCTTGCTCCTGGCGCGCGAGGCCACCAAGGTCGACGCCGACATCATCGTGCTCGCCGGTGTGCACTTCATGGCCGAGACGGCCAAGCTGCTCAATCCGCAGAAGATCGTCCTGATCCCTGATCTGGCGGCCGGCTGCTCGCTCGCGGACTCGATCACCCCGGCGGACGTGCGCCTGATGCGGCAACGCTATCCCGGCGCGCCCGTCGTCACCTATGTCAACACATCGGCCGCGGTGAAGGCGGAGTCCGACATCTGCTGCACCTCGGGCAACGCGCTCAAGGTCGTGGAGTCGCTCGGCGCCGAGCGCGTCATCATGCTGCCGGACGAATATCTGGCGCAGAACATTGCCAAGCAGACCGGCGTGAAGATCATCGCGTGGAAGGGCCATTGCGAGGTGCATGAGCTGTTCACGCCTGACGACATCAGGCAGATCCGTGAGAACCACCCCGGCGTCACTGTTCTGGCGCATCCGGAGTGCCCGCCCGAGGTGGTGGCGGAAGCCGATTTCTCCGGCTCTACCGCAGCGATGTCCGGCTATGTCGAGCAGCAGCGCCCTCCCCGCGTCGTGCTGCTGACCGAGTGCTCGATGAGCGACAACGTCGCGGTGCTGCATCCCGATGTCGAGTTCATCCGGCCCTGCAATCTGTGCCCGCACATGAAGCGGATCACGCTGAAAAATATCCGCCATGCGCTCGAGACCAATCAGCACCAGGTGACGATCGATCCCGCGATCGTCGCCCCCGCGCGGCGCGCCGTCGAGAGGATGCTGGCGATATGAGCACGGATATTTCAGCGCTGGCCAACCGTCCCGTGATCATCGGCGGCGGCGCCGCAGGATTGATGACGGCATTGCAACTGGCGCCGGAGCCGGTGCTGGTGGTGTCGAAGGCCCCATTGGGTGCGGAAGCCTCCAGCCTGTGGGCGCAAGGCGGACTGGCGGCCGCGATGGGCGCGGACGACGACCCTGCCCTGCATCTGGCTGACACAATCGCCGCCGGTGCCGGGCTTTGCGACGACGTGACTGCGAGCCGGATCGTCCACGCGGCGCCCGCGGCGGTCGAACATCTCGCGCAACTCGGCGTCGCCTTCGACCGCCGGCCGGATGGGCGCTGGAGGCTTGGCCTCGAAGCCGCCCACAGCCGCAACCGGATCGTTCATGCCACCGGCGACGGCACCGGCCGGGAGATCATGCGGGCATTGATCGCGGCGGTACGCCGCTGCCCAACCATCACGCTGCTGGAGGGAGTCGAGGCACGCCGGCTGATCGTCGAGGACAACGCCGTCAAGGGCGTGCTCGCCGTCAACGCGCACGGCCCGCTCGTCATCGATACCGGCCGCGTCGTGATCGCGACCGGTGGCATCGGCGGACTGTTTCTCGACAGCACCAATCCGTCCGGCTGTTTTGGTCAGGGCCTTGCGCTGGCGGCGCGCGCGGGCGCGCAGCTGTCGGACCTGGAGTTTGTCCAGTTTCATCCGACCGCCTTCGATGGGCCCTCGCGGCCGATGCCGCTGCTCACCGAGGCCATCAGAGGCGACGGCGCAACCCTGATCGACGAGACCGGCGAGCGCTTCATGGCGGATGAGCCCGGCGCCGAGCTCGCAGCCCGCGACATCGTCGCCCGCGCCGTCTGGCGCCGCCGCGCCGAAGGTCATCGCGTATTTCTCGACGCACGGAAGCATCCGGGCAAGGATTTTGCCGGGCGCTATCCGGTCATCTCGGCGTTCTGCAAGATGGCCGGGATCGATCCTGCGACCGACCCGATTCCGGTTCGGCCCGCCGTGCACTACCACATGGGCGGCATTGCCGTTGATCTCGAAGGACGCAGCACGGTCAATGGCCTCTGGGCCTGCGGCGAGGTCGCCCGCACCGGCTTGCACGGCGCCAATCGTCTCGCCAGCAATTCGCTGATGGAAGCCATCGTCTGCGCCGAGTGGGTGGCGGGGAGCGTCAGCCGGGCGAGCCGCGGCCCATTGAAGGCGCGTGCGCCCCTTACGCCCCTGCCCGCCTCCGATCCATCGACGATACGGCCGATGATGTCGCAAGGCCTCGGTGTGCTCCGCGACCGCAGCGCAATCGGTCGGCTGGTTCGGGGCCTCTTGCCGATCGCCCACAGAGACGGCGCGGCATCCGATCCGGCACTGGTGGGATTGATGATCGCCGTCGCCGCATACCAGCGCGAGGAGAGCCGCGGCGGGCACTTTCGTACCGATTATCCCGACACGCTGCCGTCGGCCGCGCCGTCATCAATCTCGCTTTCCGAGGCGCTCGACGCCGCTCGCGAGATTGTGGAATCCGACACCTTGTCTCTTGGGAGTGCCCAATCATGACGCTGAATCCCCTCCTGCCCATCATGTACGAACCGATCGTGCGAACCGCCCTGCTCGAGGATCTCGGCCGCGCCGGTGACATCACGGCGGACGCGATCGTGCCTGCCGACCAGCAGGCCGCGCTGGTGCTGCGCGCGCGGCAGCCCGGCGTCGTGGCGGGCCTCGACATCGCGCGCTGCGCGTTCCAGTTCGCCTCGCCCGCGATCACGCTTCGTGCGGAGCGGCCCGACGGCAGCGTCGTCGCGCCGGGCGAAGTCATCGCGACCATCGAAGGCCCCGCACGCGGTTTGCTGACCGGCGAACGGACGGCGCTGAACTTCCTTTGTCATCTCAGCGGCGTTGCGACGGCCACCGCCTCGCTGGTATCGGCCGCGAAAGGCACCAAGGCGCAGATCGTCTGCACGCGCAAGACGACGCCGGGGCTGCGCGCGCTGGAGAAATATGCGGTGCGCGCCGGCGGCGGCGGCAATCACCGTTTCGGCCTCGACGACGCCATCCTGATCAAGGACAACCACATCGCGCTGGCCGGCGATATCCGCACCGCCATTGAACGCGCGAAGGCTCATGCCGGTCACCTCGTCAAGATCGAGGTCGAGGTCGACACGCTGGCCCAGCTCGAACAAGTGCTGGCGCTCGGCGTCGACGCGGTGCTGCTCGACAACATGTCGAACGAGGAACTCAGGCAGGCCGTGGCCATGACCGGCGGGAGGGCGATCACCGAGGCTTCCGGCCGCATCACCGCTGCCACCGCGAAGGCGATCGCGGCGACGGGCGTCGACCTGATTTCGGCGGGGTGGATTACCCACAGCTCGGCCGCGCTCGATATCGGGCTCGACTATCTCGATCTCAAGCGGCAGGCCGCTTGAGAGTTACGTGAGGACTACTCGGCCGGACGCGACGCCGCCTTGTCTTCGCGCATCAGGCGGCTGTTGCGCTGGAATACCGAATAGGTCGCGAGCGCGAACAAAATGACCAGCAGCTGGATCGACAGGGCTTCGATGCTCGGATTGAGTCCGATCGCGGTGAAGAACGCGCTGCCCTTGACCTCGGTCACCGTGATGATCGTCTGCTCCTGGAATTCCTGCACGGCTTCGCCGATGAACTTGATCGCCATGGCGAATAGGAACGCCGACGTGATAACGAACAGCGGACGCAGCGGAAGCTTTTGCGCGATCATGTTGATGAAATAGAACAGCACGGCAAGCCCGACCGCCGCCGCCGCAAGGCCGCCGAACAGCCCGGCGCTCCAGCCGCCTTCGGTCTTCGCCAGCGCATTGATGAACAGCACCGTTTCGGCGCCCTCGCGGAACACGGCGAGGAAGGCCAGCGCCCCGACGGCCCACACCGTGTCCTGCGCCAGCGCGCTGTCGGCCTTGTGCGCCAGATAATCCTGCCAGCCGCGCAGATCCTGCTTCACCATCAGCCAGCCGCTGACATAGAGCATCAAGGCGGCGGCGAACAGGATGATGACGCCTTCGAGGACGTCGCTGTGGTCGCCGGAATTGAACACCGCGAACACCCAGGCGGCGATGAAGCTGGCGCCGACCGCCACCAGTGCGCCGCCATACAGCGCGCCGACACGGTGCGCGGAGCCGACCTTTCTCAGATAGCCGGCGAGCGCCGCGATCACCAGCATGGCTTCAAGCCCCTCGCGGAGCAGGATGATTGCGGCCTGGATGAATGCTGAGGACATGATGCGAACCCTGATTTCCGGTTCGTTTTATCGTCCGGATATTTCAAGTAAAGCGCGACGCCGGGCACAAGCGCGTCAAGCCATCGCAATAGATTAGAATAGCTTTAGAGTTCTCCCTTTCAGCCGGGCTGCCCCACCGGCTGAACCAATCCTTCGCGGCCCGGTTCCGCGCGGCGGGCGACCAGCCGCTCGGTCTGAAATATCGCCAGCGTCAGGACGACCATTGCAACCGCCTGATGGGCCAAGGCCAGATCGATCGGCACCTGGTGCAGCAGCGTGAGGATGCCGAGGACCGCCTGTACGACGATCGCGGCGACCAGCCACCAGGCGCCGCGGACCACCGCCGGCCCGGCGCGCGAGGCGACCGCATCGATCGCATGCAGCACCGCCAGCGCCAGCAGCGCATAGGCGGTCATGCGATGCTCGAACTGCACCGTGAGCGTGTTGTCGAACAGATTGCGCCACCATGGCTCTTCGAAGAACAGCCGCGCCGAGGAGGGAATGAAGGCGCCGTCGATCTGCGGCCAGGTGTTGTACACCCTGCCCGCGCGCAGGCCAGCGACCAGCGCGCCGAAATAGATCTGCACGAATGTCAGCGCCAGCAGCGCGACGCCGGTGATCTTGAGGCGCGAAGACGCGGCGGGTTGCGGCCGGTCCGCCAGCCGCAGCAGCGTCCAGACGATCGCCGCAAAAATCACCAGCGCCAGCATCAGATGCGCCGCCAGCCGATATTGCGAGACTTCGACCCGCTGCGTGAGGCCCGAGGCCACCATCCACCAGCCGACCGCGCCCTGCAGCGCGCCGAGGCCGAAGATCACCCACAACCGCCGCTTCAGCTCAGTGCCGAGCATGCCGCGCCAGAGGAAGAACAGGAACGGCAGCAGATAGACCGCGCCGATCACGCGCCCGAGCAGCCGGTGGCTCCATTCCCACCAGAAGATGGTCTTGAACTCAGCCAGACTCATGCCGGCATTGAGTTCGCGATACTGCGGAATCGTCTTGTAGCCCTCGAACGCCTGCGCCCATTGCGCATCGGTCAGCGGCGGCAAGGTTCCGGTGACGGGTTTCCACTCGACGATCGACAATCCGGACTCCGTCAGCCGCGTGGCGCCGCCGACCAGCACCATGATCGCGATCAGGGCCGCGACCGCAAACAACCACCATCTGACAGCGCGGTTTGGCAGCCCCTCGCTCCTGGAAATACCGGTCATTGAACCCGTTCGATGCCCATGCTTGATTGAATTGCTGCGCCCCTTATAGTCCGCCCCTTCCCGCGCGCAACAGGCTCTAAGTTCAGTAAAGGCTTCACATATCCGCCATGACAATCCGTACCCGCAAATTCGTCGGAACCATCTTTTTGCTGGTCCTCGTCGTGGTCTGGTCCCTGCTCGGCATGACCATCGCGCAGACGCCGTGGCTGGCCAATTCGGGGCTGTTGCAATCGATTTTCTACGTCGTGGCGGGCCTTGGATGGGTGCTGCCGGCGATGCCGATCATCAGCTGGATGTCGCGGCCCGACGCCTGAATTTTGCACTCACCCGCGATTGGTTGGTTTCGCCTTTCCCTGCGGAAGAAACGCCCCCGACAGCATCACCCGCATCATGCGCAGCGAACGCTGCCGTCCGTCCCAGGCGACGCGCGGCAATGCATGCAGATTGGTATATCCCTTCGGTTCGACCACGCCAGGCAACATGGTTGCCGCGCTGGCAAGGCCCAGCTCCTGAGCCATCGCCACGTGCGCCCGGCGAAAGGCATCGCGATCGCCGAACGGATAGGCGAAATGCTTGATGGTGCGTTGGAAGGCCGCTTCCGTCACCGCCTTGCCCATCGCCATCTCGCGCAGGGCGTCAGCGTCTTTCAGCTTCGACAGAACCGGATAGTTCACCGTGGCGCTACCGATCGTCACATTCGGATCGGCCGCAAGCCTGGTCAGGTCGTCCCAGTCCATCGACGCGCCGCGCGAGAGGCCCGCAAGGTCGACCGAATAGCGCTTGCAGAGATCGTTGATGGCGAATGACAGATCCGGCGGCGACAGCGACCGCATCCAGCTCGAAAGAAATTCGAACGCCCGATATTTATCGGAAGCGTCCCGGATGGCGAAGTGCCGCTCCTGGCGATCGATCACGAGGCTGATGCGGTTTTCCCGCGCGATCATGTCCTCCAGCGCCAGCCACCACGCTTCGCCAAGGCCGTCCGGAAACGCCGTCGGCAGATAGATGGTAAAGGGAACGGCGTGCTTCGCCAGCACCGGATAGGCCGCTGTCATCACGTCCTTGTAGCCGCCGTCAAATGTCAGCGCGACAAACCGATTGGCCGTCGGCAACGTGACCGCGCGCCGGCATACCTCGTCCATCGAGACGATGTCATATTTCCAGCGCTTCAGAGCCCGGATCATCCGGTCGAGAAATTGCGGGGTGATCTCGCTCCATTTGAGCGGCTGGAACCGCCGTTGCTGCCGCGCGCGCACGCGTTCGAACCGCAGCACGACACCGGCGCCGCCGCTTCGGCGCTGCTTCAGCAGCGCGTAGCCGCTGAAATAAGCGAGCTCCATTTGGGCCCGCCTCAAAAACCCGACGTCCTGACCCAACGTCCCGTCCCCAAATACGGCCGCGCGGTGCCCCGCCGCGCCTGCATTGTTATTACTCTTTGTTGACATTTCCCTGCGAAGGTCGGCCAAAGCCGAAAATTGTAAACAATTTCCTATACAGGTTCTGCGATGACCATGGCTGCCGCGATTGAAAACGGAACGGCGGATACGCAAACCTGGTCGAAACCGGGACGCATCGCCGACATCGAGATCATCCGCGATCTGGCCGGCGCCGAAGCGATCTGGCGCGGTCTGGAAAACGCGCAGCAGCAATCCTCCACGCCCTTTCAGCGCTTCGACTTCGTCAGCGCCTGGCAGCGCAATGTCGGCGCGCGCGAAGGCCTCAGCCCCTTCATCGTGATCGCGTACGACGCGGAACGCCGGCCGCTGATGCTGCTGCCGCTCGCAGTCAGGCATGTCTACGGCGCGCGCTGCGCCAGCTTCATGGGCGGCAAGCACTCGACCTTCAACATGGCGCTGTGGGACAAGGATTTTGCCGCGACCGCAACGAAGGCCGAAATCGAAGGCCTGATCGCGGCCATCGCGCAACGCGCCGAGGCCGACGTGCTGGCTCTGCACCAACAGCCCCTGCACTGGCGCGATCTGCCGAACCCGATCGCACTGCTGCCGCATCAACCCTCCGCCAACGACTGCCCGCTCCTGAAGATGGCGAGCGGTGCTGAGCCTACGACGCTGATCAGCAAGTCGTTCCGGCAGCGCCTGAAGGGCAAGGCGCGCAAGCTGCAGGCCCTGCCCGGCTATCGCTACTACGTCGCCAGCACCGACGCCGACATCACGCGGTTGCTCGACTGGTTCTTCCGCATCAAGCCGCTGCGGATGGCCGAGCAAAAACTGCCTGACGTATTCGCAGAGCCCGGCATCGAGAATTTCATCCGCAGCGCCTGCGCGGCACAAGTGGCCGGCGGCAATCGCGTCATCGATATCCACGCGCTCGAATGCGACGAGGAAGTGATCGCGATCTTCACCGGCGTCGACGACGGCCATCGCTTCTCGATGATGTTCAACACCTACACGATGTCGGCCAATTCGAAATACAGCCCCGGCCTGATCCTGATGCGCGACATCATCGATCACTTCGCCGCTAAGGATTATCGCGCCTTCGATCTCGGCATCGGATCGGACGATTACAAGCGGCTGTTCTGCAAGGACGACGAGCCGATCTTCGACAGTTTCATCCCCCTGAGCCAGCGCGGCAAGCTCGCCGCGGGCGTGATGTCGGGGCTGAACCGCACCAAGCGCATGGTGAAGCATAATCCGGCCCTGCTCGATATGGCGCAGAAGCTGCGGAACGCGTTTAGCTGAGTCTGGGAACGCCACCAAACATCCAAATTGTCGTCCCGGCCTTGAGCCGGGACCCATACCGCGTGATCTCTCAATAGAAGCTCGGTAGCAGAGACCTTTCGCAAAACGTCTTCCTGTGGTTATGGGTCCCGGCTCAAGGCCGGGACGACGGTGGTGTTTGTTGCTGCACCATCATGCAAAACGCACCTTCGCATTCTCGCGACGCATTGCGCCCGAGTTGTTGCTCAAACTTCCCACCCTCCAAACAGAGGGCGCAGGGAAGACCGGGTGCGCGCTGCACCCGCGGTCCCGTGTGCGGATTGTGCTAAGAAAGCTGCACACGAGCATACAGGGCAGCGGAGAACACCCGGCCTTCCCTGCGCAATGGCTTTACGGCTTATGACGCGCTCTCCCCGGTGAGACGGCCTCTATTGCCACCGTCGTCCC
>NZ_JAFCME010000017.1 GCF_018130065.1 Bradyrhizobium sp. AUGA SZCCT0158
TGTTTGCCCATCCCGTCCTACTCAGAAGGGCGTCGGCCGTCGTCACGGACGTTGGGCGGGTTGCGGTGGACGCTGGTTTGCGCTGAGACGACGGCGCGGATTAAGCGTACGGCAAAACCGTGTGGTCCTGGCACCCGTTGCAGGTGTCAAGCTGTCGGGTAGGCGTGAGCTGAACCGGCAGCGACGGAGTCAACCCAGAACTCGTCTCCGGGGAGATCACGGCATAAGCCGTAAAGCCATTGCGCAGGGAAGGCCGGGTGTTCACCGCTGCCCTGTATGCTCGTGTGCAGCCTTTTTAGTGCAAACCGCACGCGGGACCGCGGGTGCAGCGCGCACCCGGTCTTCCCTGCGCCCTCTATTTGCAGAGGGCGGGAAGTTTCTGGCAAAGCTCGGGCGCAATCGTCGCGAGAAGGCGGCCACATATTCAACTGTCATCGCCCGGCTTGACCGGGCGACCCAGTATTCCAGAGAAGCCGATGATAGAACCGACCGAGAAGCCGCGGCGTACTGGGTCCCCCGCTTTCGCGGAGGACGACGGTCACGGCATGGGGCGCATGACGAGTTCACGTCCCGCAGAACGTCTGCAACACGCGCTGCTCCGGCAATGGCGGATTGGCGTAGTCAGCAAACTCCGGCTGATCCTCGAACGGCTTTGTCAGCACGCTCAGCAATTCCTCGAACGGCGCGTAGTCGTCATTATTCATCGCGGCCTGGATCACGGCTTCGACGCGATGGTTGCGCGGGATGAAGGCCGGGTTGACCTTGCGCATCGCGGCGTGTCGCTCGGCTGCCGATTGCGGTTCGTCAGCAATCCGCTGCCGCCAGCGCGCCGCCCACTCATCGAACGCCGCGGGGTCGAGGAACTGGGCCCTGACGCTGTCGTCGTTCGCGTCGAGCGCGACATCGGCGAGGCGGCGGAAGGTGAGGGTGAAGTCGGCCTGGTTCTTGGCCATGGCGTCGAGCAGGTCCTGCACCAGCGCCTCGTCGCCGTCACGCTGACTGAACAAACCGATCTTGGCACGCAGCCCGGCCTGGTAGGCGGTGGTGAATTGTTCGGCGAATTCGCCGAGGATGAATTGCGCCTGTTCGATCGCCTTGTCCTTGTCGTCGGAAAAAAGCGGCAGCAGGCATTCGGCCAGCCGGGTCAAATTCCACAGCGCGATCTGCGGCTGGTTGGCGTAGGCGTAGCGCCCCATCTCGTCGATCGAGGAGAACACCTGCGCGGGGTCGTAATGGTCCATGAACGCGCACGGGCCGTAGTCGATAGTCTCGCCCGAGATCGAGGAATTGTCGGTGTTCATGACGCCATGGATGAATCCGACCAGCAGCCAGCGCGCGACCAGATCAGCCTGCCGGGCGACCACGCCTTCGAGCAGCGCGTGATAGGGGCGCTCGGCCTTGGTGGCTTCCGGATAGTGTCTGGCAATCGCGTGGTCGGCGAGCTGGCGCACGCCGTCGGTGTCGCCGCGCGCGGCGAAGAACTGGAAGGTGCCGACGCGGATATGGCTCGCGGCCACGCGGGTCAGCACCGCGCCGGGCAGCATGGTCTCGCGCTGGACGCGTTCGCCGGTGATCACGGCTGCGAGCGACCGCGTCGTGGGAATGCCGAGTGCGAACATCGCCTCGCTGACGATGTATTCCCGCAGCACCGGGCCCAGCGCCGCGCGGCCGTCGCCGCGGCGGGAAAACGGCGTCGGGCCGCTTCCCTTGAGCTGGATGTCACGCCTGGTGCCGTCGGCGTCGATGACTTCGCCGAGCAAAATGGCCCTTCCGTCGCCGAGCTGCGGCACGAAATGCCCGAACTGGTGGCCGGCATAGGCCATCGCGATCGGGTCGGCGCCGTCGGGGACGCGTTTTCCGGCCAGGATCTCGGCACCCTCAGGGCTAGAGAGCACCTCCGGATCGAGGCCGAGATGGACGGCGAGCGCCCGGTTCAGCTTGATCAGCCGGGGGGCCGCCACGGGGGTCGGGGCTACCCGGGCGAAAAAGTTCGCCGGCAGCGCCGCATAGGTGTTCTGGAACGGGAAATGGACGGTCATGACCACAAAGATAGGCGCGCCCGGGGGATAGGCAAAGGGGTGGGGGCCCGTGGGTTCAAAACGCCGCTTTTTGGGCCAAAACAGGGGCCGCCACTGGTTGCCGCGCCTGACCTCGTCGGCTAAACCCTGCCGCAGCTCGGGCAGGCCTTGTTCCGCGATTCTTTGGCCCTCGATTCGACCTCCATTATCAGTTTTTGGGATTTCCATGCATCGCTACCGGTCACATACATGCGGCGCGCTCCGCGACAGCCACATCGGCGAAACCGTTCGCCTCTCGGGCTGGTGCCACGTCATCCGCGACCATGGCGGCGTGCTGTTCATCGACCTGCGCGACCATTACGGCATCACCCAATGCGTGGCCGACAAGGACTCGCCGGCGTTTGCGGAAGTCGAGAAGTTCCGCTCCGAGTGGGTGGTGCGGATCGACGGCAAGGTGCGCCATCGTCCCGAAGGCACCGTCAATGCCGAACTGCCGACCGGCAAGATCGAGATCTATGTCAGCGCGGTCGAAGTGCTGGGGCCTGCCGGCGAGCTGCCGCTGCCGGTGGCGGGTGAGCAGGAATATCCTGAAGACATAAGGCTTAAGTACCGTTTCCTCGACCTCCGTCGCGAGAAACTGCACCAGAACATCATGACCCGCGGCGCGATCGTCGATTCCATGCGCAAGCGGATGAAGGAGCAGGGCTTCTTCGAGTTCCAGACCCCGATCCTGACGGCGTCCTCGCCGGAAGGGGCGCGCGACTTCCTGGTGCCGTCGCGGATTCATCCGGGCAAATTCTACGCGCTGCCGCAGGCGCCGCAGCAGTACAAGCAGCTGCTGATGATGTCCGGCTTCGACCGCTACTTCCAGATCGCGCCGTGTTTCCGCGACGAGGATCCGCGCGCCGACCGCCTGCCGGGCGAGTTCTACCAGCTCGACGTCGAGATGAGCTTTGTCGAGCAGGAAGACGTGTTCGCGGCGATGGAGCCGGTCGTCACCGGCGTGTTCGAGGAATTCGCAAAAGGCAAGCCGGTGACAAAAGGCTGGCGGAAGATTCCGTTCGCCGAAGCCTTGAAGAAATATGGCAGCGACAAGCCGGACCTGCGCAATTCGATCGAGATGCAGGACGTGTCAGAACATTTCCGCGGCTCCGGCTTCAAGGTGTTCGCGCGGATGCTGGAAGACCCGAAGAACCAGGTCTGGGCGATCCCCGGACCCGGCGGTGGCTCACGCGCGTTCTGCGACCGGATGAACTCCTGGGCGCAAGGCGAGGGCCAGCCCGGTCTCGGCTACATCATGTGGCGCGAGGGCGGCGAGGGTGCAGGTCCGCTCGCCAACAACATCGGACCGGAACGTACGGCGGCGATCCGGGGCCAGCTCGGGCTCAAGGAAGGCGATGCCGCGTTCTTCGTCGCCGGTGACCCCGACAAGTTCTGGAAGTTCTCTGGCCTCGCGCGCACGAAGGTCGGCGAGGAGTTGAACCTGATCGACAAGGACCGGTTCGAGCTCGCCTGGATCGTCGACTTCCCGATGTATGAGTATGACGAGACTGAGAAAAAGGTCGACTTCTCGCACAACCCGTTCTCGATGCCGCAGGGCGGCCTCGATGCGCTCAATGGGCAGGACCCGCTGACCATCAAGGCGTTCCAGTACGACATCGTCTGCAACGGCTACGAGATCGCTTCCGGCGGCATCCGCAACCACAAGCCCGAAGCGATGGTGAAGGCGTTCGAGATCGCGGGCTATGGCGAGAAGGACGTGGTCGAGCGGTTCGGCGGCATGTACCGCGCGTTCCAGTACGGCGCCCCGCCGCATGGCGGCATGGCGGCCGGCGTCGATCGCATTGTGATGCTGCTCTGCGGCACCACGAACCTGCGCGAAATCTCGCTGTTCCCGATGAACCAGCAGGCCGTCGACCTGCTGATGGGTGCGCCGTCTGACGTCGCGATCAAGCAGCTGCGCGAACTGCACATCCGGCTCAACCTGCCGGACAAGAGCTAGTGCAGGGTTAGAGTCCCGTCGAGGCCTCGATCCGGAATTGCGACAGCGCCAGCAACGGGTCGGTGTTCATGAACTGGTTGAGCTGCTGGAGCGGCAGCTTGCCGCGCGGCGTGAGTTTGACATTCAACGTCTGCCGCGGCGTCTCGATAAAGCGGGCGACGGCGTCCAGCGCCGCGAGCACGTCGGGATAGGCCGCGGCCGGTTCGCGTGCCGACCGGATCATGTCGACGATGGCGCTCCGCGCCGCCTCGCGGCTCACGTCCTGAAGGCGAGCATATTGGGCAACCGCGATGTCGATCGCGCCGGTGTCGCGCAGCACGAGCTCGATCGGGCCGGCCTCGATCTGCTCGGCCATCGCCGCCGCCTGCACCGGGTTGAGCGTGAACACGCCGCGAGGCACGTTGGTGAGCGACAGTTGCGCATTTGCCTTGAGGAGCCCGCCCAGTTCGAGCGACACCGGCTCAAGCGCGAACGTCTTCGTCGCCTCCGTCCAAACAGCGCCGACGTCATTATCGATGACTGCCTTGTCGAGGCCAGCCGCGATCAGCGCCATCAGTATAGGATCGGAGGCGTCGAGAGGCGTCGTCATCCTGGTGGTCATGCGGACCTTGGTCGGGATCGGGCCGACAAACTGCCCCCAGTCCAGGCTGAACTGTTCGATGCTGACCTGCTTGCCGGTGTTCTTGAAGGGGGCCACCAGTCCCCTGAGTTCAGCGCCCCCGATCAGCGGAATCATGTCCAGCGCCTTGTCGGGCGGCGGCGGCGAACCGGCGAATTGCGCCGACAGCCGCAGCAGATTGGCGACGTCGAGGGATTTGAGGGCAAAGCGGCCAAGCTTGACCGGCCCTTCGGGAGCGCGGCCATCGACGCCTTCGATCGCGAATTCGTTGACCTTGCCATTGTCCAGATCGAGCCGCATCGCCGACAGCTTGACGGGGCCTTGCGGGGTCTCCACGGAGAATCCGCGCATCTCGGCATTGCCGATCCGCATGCCCTCGTACAGCTTGGCCACCTTCTCGATCATCGCGCGCGCCTGCGCCGGCGTCGGCGGCGCGGCGCCGGGCGCAGGTATCATCGCCAGCAGATCCGGCACTTGCATGCGCGAGGGCCGCAAGCCCAGATCATCAATCGTGATGCCATCGATCCGCATGTTCAGGCCTTGCCCGGAGCTGACAACATAGGGCCCCGTCGTGATTTGGCGGTAGGCGCGGTAATATTGGTCGTCGCTGGCCTTCTGCGGATCGAACATCGCGGCCACCGCGCGGCTGTCGATGTCGTAGCCCGCGATATTGGCGAGGTTGCCGGTGAGCTTGTCCGGCTTGCCCCCCGCGCCTTGAGCGTTGACCGTGAACACCGCACCGTCGATCTTGGCGCTGGCGACCTTGCCGTCCTTGATGTCCTGCATCGCAAGGCCCGTATACGCGACCTCGCCACCGCCCGGCGTCGCAACGCCGGAGTTGATGGTTCCGGTCAGGCTAGGGGCCGTGATCGACGTCGCCGCAACGCCTGCGAACTGCTCGAGTACGGACCGGTAGATGTCGGCAAGGGCCGACGAGGCCGGCGGCCGCTGCAGGCTGGCGGGACCGGAATATTCCTTCACTGTGATCCGCGGCAGCTTGTAGGAGAGGTTCGATGGCGGCTGTGGGCCGATTGCAGCGCCGATATCGAGGTCGGCGATTTCGATGGTCTCGGCCGAGAACCGCGCCGCGTCCGGCTGGCTGACGCCGGATGCTGTGAGGTTGCCGATCTTGACGCTGACCGGCGGTTGCGCCGCCGACTGAGCCGCGATTTCGGCGATCGTGACCGTGCGGTTCAGGAGGTCGAACGACACCTTGCCGCGGCTCGCCTTGCCGCCCGCCGCGCGAACCTGCTCAAGTGCGGCGTCGACCTCGCTGGCTATTCGATGCTGGGTATAGAACTGAAAGCCGAAGAAACCGCCCACCGCGATCACGATTGCGGCAACCAGGCCGCTCAGAACCTTTACCATTCGGGCAGCTCCGGTTGCCGGTTGGGCGGAGGGCAATTTGCCGTTGTCGGTCGAATGACCGGGGATGGGGAGGGGCCATGCTACCGGGTTCGATCGTTTGCGTCGATCCGCCGGGCTCCGCGCCCTGTTGATGGGGGCGCCGTCAGCTGTTGCATCCAAGCGGTTGCGCGTGCTTCACATCCGGCTCAATCTGCCGGCAAACTGACCTCGTCCGGACGTGGCGAAGAAATAAAAGATCGGGACCGGGAACGCGGGAGTATGCATGTCGTCTTATTCTGAAGATCTCCATTCCGCAGCACTGGCGTACCATCGGCTGCCGCGGCCCGGTAAACTGGAAATTCAGGCCACCAAGCCGCTCGCCAACCAGCGCGACCTGGCACTGGCCTATTCGCCGGGCGTTGCAGCCGCCTGTACCGAAATCGCCAACAATCCAGCTGAAGCGGCGACCCTGACCGCCCGCGCCAACCTCGTAGCCGTGGTCTCCAACGGGACGGCCGTGCTCGGCCTCGGCAATATCGGCCCGCTGGCGTCCAAGCCGGTCATGGAGGGCAAGGCGGTCCTGTTCAAGAAATTCGCCGGGATCGACGTCTTCGACATCGAGATCGCCGCCGATACGATCGAGCGCGTGGTCGAGACGGTGGCGGCGCTGGAGCCGACCTTCGGCGGCATCAATCTGGAGGACATCAGGGGGCCGGAGTGTTTCGAGATCGAGGCGCAGCTCAAGGCGCGCATGAAGATCCCGGTGTTTCACGACGACCAGCACGGTACCGCCATCATCGTCGCCGCCGCGATCACCAACGCGCTGCTGCTGAACGGCAAGAAGCTTGCCGACGTCAAGATCGTCTGCTCCGGTGCAGGTGCCGCCGCGATCGCCTGTCTCAATCTCCTGGTGTCGCTCGGCGCGCAACACAAGAACATCTGGGTCTGCGATATCGACGGCGTCGTGCATGAGGGCCGCAACACGCTGATGGATCGCTGGAAGGCGGTCTATGCGCAGAAGACCAGCGCGAGGGTGCTCGCCGACGTGATCGGCGGTGCCGATATCTTCTTAGGGCTATCCGCACCCAACGTGCTGAAGCCGGAAATGGTCAAGGCGATGGCGGATCAGCCGCTGGTGATGGCGCTGGCCAATCCGAATCCGGAAATCATGCCGGACGAAGCGCGAAAAGCGCGCCCCGATGCGATGATCTGCACTGGACGAAGCGACTTCCCGAACCAGGTCAACAACGTCCTGTGTTTCCCGTTCATCTTCCGCGGCGCGCTCGACGTCGGCGCCACCGGGATCAACGAGGAAATGAAGCACGCCGCGGTCGACGCAATCGCCCAGCTGGCGCGCGATCCGCCGTCGGACGCGGTGGCGCAGGGCTTCGACAGCGGCGAAACCCAGGGCTTTGGACCCGGCTCGCTGATTCCGAGCCCGTTCGATCCCCGCCTGATCCTGCGCATCGCGCCGGCTGTCGCCAAGGCAGCGATGGATTCCGGCGTGGCGACACGGCCGATCAAGAATTTCGACGAATACACTGCGCTGCTGGAGCGCTTTGCATTCCGTTCCGGCCTCGTCATGAAGCCGGTATTCGCCAAGGCGAAATCCCAGCCGGTGCGCGTGATCTATGCCGAGGGCGAAGACGCGCGCGTGCTTCGCGCCACCCAGGTCGTGCTCGAAGAGAAACTGGCGCGGCCGATCCTGGTCGGGCGGCCCTCGGTGGTCGAAGCCCGGATCAAGCGGTTCGGGCTGTCGATCAAGGCCGGGCAGGATTTCGACCTCGTCAATCCCGAGGACGATCCGCGCTACCGCTCCTACGTCCAGACCTATATCGACGTCGCCGGAAGGCGCGGTGTCACGCCCGAGGCCGCGCGAACCGTGGTTCGCACCAACGCCACCGTGATCGCAGCGCTTGCGGTGGTTCGCGGCGAGGCCGACGCGATGATCTGCGGCGTCGAGGGCCGCTACATGAGCCATCTGCGTCACGTCCGGGAAATTGTCGGCTTCCTGCCGGGCGTCAGCGATTTTGCGGCGCTGGCGATGATGATCACCAGCAAGGGCTCCTATTTCATCGCCGACACGCAGGTCAGGCCCAATCCGAGCGCCGAGGAATTGGCCGAGATGGCATCGCTGGCGGCGATCCACGTCCAGCGCTTCAACATGAAGCCCCGCGTTGCCTTCGTGTCACATTCCGACTTCGGCAGCTATGATACCGATAGCTCGCGCAAGATGCGTCTCGCCACCGCGCTATTGAAGGAAAAGCATCCGGAGATCGAGGCCGACGGCGAAATGCAGGGCGATACCGCGCTATCGGCGGCCGCGCGCAAGCTCGTGCTGCCGCATTCGAAGCTGGAAGGCGATGCCAATATCCTGATCATGCCGAACCTCGATACCGCCAACGTCGCTTACCAGATGATCAAGACGCTGGCGGATGCGCTGCCGGTAGGCCCGATCCTGATCGGCCCGGCGCGTCCGGCGCATATCCTTACCCCGGGGGTGACCGCGCGCGGCATTCTCAACATGACGGCGGTTGCCGCCGTCGAGGCCCAGGAGCGTGCCGGCCGTGCGCAACCGACCCTGTTCGGCTAGCTGATGTCGACGGGTTCTAACGCGGATGGTTTCGATTTGATCGTTTGAAAAGCAGGGGCGAAACGCTCATAATCGCTTGCGCGACCGCTTGTGACATTGCATTTGCCATCCAGTGAGGCCGACCCATGCCAGCGTTCTTTACTTTCGGGCGAGTTTTGTTTGCCGTGCTCTTCATCTACACCGGAGCAACCAAGCTCTTCGGCATCCAGCAGACGGCGGATTTTATCGCGTCCAAGGTGACCATTCCCACGCTGCTCGCGCCCTATACTTCGCAGCTCGAAACCTTGACGGGCATGTCGACGCCGCAATTGCTGGCAATTTCGATTGGCGGGTTCGAGATCATCGCCGGGCTGATGATCGCGGTTAATTTCGGCGCGCGGTTCTTTGCGATCCTTCTGATCTTCTTCGTGCTGACAGCCACCTTCTATTTCCACGATTTCTGGAATCAGGCCTCGCCCGAGAACGCCAAGACGTTGATCGAGGCGTTGAAGAATCTCTCGATCATCGGCGCTCTGTTCATGATCGCGGGCTACGGCCGCGGGCCGCGATCGTCGGAACCTGCCTACGACGTCTAGAGCGGACGTGCTCAGGTCCGCCGCCACGGCGTGACGGTGACGTCAGCCGCCGGGTCGAGCTTTTGCGGTTGTCCGGCGCGTAATCCGTGCGACGCCAACACCTGTTGCGGCGAGCGCGCGGGCACCCCGGGGAAGCAGGGCTCGCCGTCCGGCAGCCGCACGTGCGGGGCCTGTGACAGCCAGAACTCGTCGTAGCGGTCCATGAACATGCCGAACACATAAGGGCCGCCGATCACGGCGACTGTGCCGGCGCGAACCCCGACTTGCGTGCAGGCGGCCTCAAAGGAGGCGCCGGCCGGATTCCATAGCGTGGCGTTGGGATTGGAGGGATCGGGCGCAATCGCGCGAACCTTTCGCGTCAGGATCAGGCGCTTGCGCCGCGGCGAGTTCGGCTGGTCTTCGAAGGAATTGCGGCCGTGCAGGATAAGGTCGGCGCGGTCGAGCGCGGCTGTGAAGAACTGCTTGTCGCCTTCGAATTTCAAGTCATCAGGCATGACATTGCTGGCGTTCGCCAGCATGCCGTCCGCCGAAACGATAACGTAGCCTTCGATGCGCAGCGCCGGCATGGACTTGTCGCCGAGTCGAAGCCGATTATTCCGAGATCGTCTGCACGACGCTGGAAACCGGGCGCGAGCTTACGGTCGGCAGCTTGGCTTCCTTCAGCAGTTCTTCGTCGGATTGCGGGAGGGTCTGCACCGGCGTCTTGGCGCGCATCGCAACCACCTTGTAGCCGCCGGCCTTCAGCTTCTTCAAGAGTTCGGGCAGCGCCTCGGCGGTGTGCTTCTGGAAGTCGTGCATCAGGATGATGCCCTTGCCCAGCTTTTCGACCTTGCGCATCACGGTATCGACGATGGTCTGCGACTTGCTCGCCTTGAAGTCGAAGGAGTCGAGGTCACAGGAGAAGATCGCAATGTTGCGGGTGCCGAGATAGGTGACGATCTCAGGCGGATGCTGCAGCGCCGGGAAGCGGAAGAACGGTGCCGGCGAGGTGCCGCCGAGCGCCCACTTGACCGCGCTGAAGCCTTTTTCGATCTCGTCCTTGCGCTGCTGCTCGGTCAGCTTCTTGTTGACCAGGGCTGCGTGTGACCAGGTATGTGAACCGATCGCATGGCCGGCTGCATAGACCTGTTTGAGAATTTCCGGATAATAGGTGGCATGCTTGCCGATCGGGAAGAAGATGCCCGTGGTGCATTCTTCGGCGAGCGTCTTCAACACCGACGGCGTGTTGACCGGCCACGGGCCGTCGTCGAATGTCAGCACGACTTCCTTGTCGCGCAGGAAGTCCAGATCCTTGAAATGTTCGAAGCCGAAGCCGGGACCGCCCGTTGTGTCGATCTCCACAGTGCGGCCGACGCCGAGTGCGTTCGGGTTGGTGCAAGGAGGCCGGGTCGGAGCGGCCGCGGCCTTCGGGGCAGGTGCTGGCTGGGGTGCTGCGGCAGCAGGTGCTGGAGCTGCCGCCGGGGCCGCAGCGCCGCCCTTGGCTGGCGGCGTCTGCGACCAGGCCGCGCTCGAGGTCAACAACGAAACCGCGCCTGCAAAGATCAACCCTGCCGCAATACGCATCTTGTTTTCCTTAAATGATCCCGCGTCCGGTACCGGCTTTGCCGTCGTCCGGCCGCTTTCCCGCCCCAACGCACAATAGCCTAGTTGCAGCGGCCTCGCCAAGGCAACGGCTGCCACACAGGCAGCCGATTTGTCGTCGAACCGGTTAATTCAGGGGATTATTTCCCGCTGCTTCGACGCGTAGCCCGCAGCGACCCGCTAGCCGCTTCGTTCGGAAACACCTGGTGCGAGCGCCCGCGCAATCACGGTCTTCACCCGCGTATCCGAGGGGTCGACGGATTCCGGGAAGACTTCGGCGATATAGCCGTCGCGGCCAATCAGGTATTTGTGGAAGTTCCAGCGCGGAACATCCTTCGGCCGTGCTTCTGCTGCCCATTTGTAGAACGGATGCGCATTCGGCCCTTTCACGATGGCCTTGGCCGATATCGGGAAGGTCACGCCGTAATGGTGCTGCGCGGTTGCTGCAATTTCGGTCGCGCCGCCTGGTTCCTGGCCGCCGAAATCGTTGGAGGGAACGCCGACGATCATCAGGCCGCGGTCGCTGAACTGCGTCCACAATTCCTGCAGCCCCTTATATTGCGGCGTGAAGCCACAAAGCGAGGCGGTGTTGACGATCAGGAGGGGACGGCCGGCATATTCCGAAAGCCTGATATCGCCGCCGGCCAATCCGCCAAACGAAAACGCGTAGGCGGTGATCCGGCTCATGCCGGCCTGGGCGTTCGCGATCCGGGTTGAGCCCATACCCGCAATGGCGGCCAACGTTGCCGTCATCATGGTTCTGCGGTCGATCATGGCCGGCCTCGCGCGAGATTGATTGGCGCAAAGCATAGCTGAACCGGCGAACCGGCGCCGCTCAACAAGCTGTTATGGCGCGCGTTAGCGCAGCGGAACGATGAAGTCGGTGCCTTCGCCGGTTTCGCCGGTATTGATGCCGTGATCGGACACCACGATCGAGCCGCCCGTCGTCAGGGCCTCGGCGATGCGCGCCATCGCTTCCGGCGGCACGTTGATGCGGTCCAGTGCTTCGGCCGGGCTGTTCGGCGCCGGTGCCGGCTTGGCCTCGGCCGGGGCTCCGCCGGCGACCTTGCGCCGGCGCGCGGCGCGCTCGTCTTCTTCCTTGATGGCCGCGTTGCGGGCCGTCACCGGCAGTGACACCACCGACCAGCGCAGGAGATTGGGATCATTCTTGTCGACTTCCGCCGTGAACACATGCGTGCCCAGCATCCGCTCGCTCGGCGCGATCGTCACGGGCACGTCGAACAGCGGGGTGAAGTTCTGCCGCACGTAGAGCTTGCCGTCCTTGCGGCTGACGAACACCGCAATCTGCCCGGTGCGCTTCGGTTCCGGCTTCGCCGCGGCCTTCTCGACGCCTGGCAGGCGCGACGGATCCTTTTTCGCATCGGGCGCAACGGCAGGCGTATCGGCGATTGCCTTGACGGGCTCCGCCGGTTTTTCGGCGATCTTGGCTGCTTCAGCTTTCGGTGTCTCGACCTTGGGCGCGTCCGCCTTGAGCGTCCCGGTTCTCACCTCGTCCGGTTTCACGTCGGCCGATTTGGCCTCGACCGGGGCGTCGCTGGCGGAGATTTCGCTCTTGATCGTGTTGCCGGTCTCAACCGATCTGACCTCGGCCGTTGCAGCATCCGACGAATTGGACTCGGACGATGTCACTTCGGCCGGCTTGCTGTCGGTAGACGCGGCGTCGGTGCTCTTGGCGGGCTCTGGCTCAGCATCCGATTTCACCGGCTCGGACTTCGCGGCTTCGTTGGAGACCGGCATCCTGCTCGCCGAGGACGAAGCATCGGACATCGTCACAGCGGAATTGGTCGCCGGCATGGCTCCGCTGGCATCCGCAGTATGGGTTCGTTCGCGTAACGGCGTCCGATCGGGGGTGCCGTGACCGTGACCGACAGTCGATCGCAACTCGAGGCTCGTGTCTGAACTCGCGGACTTGATTGCGGATCCAGCGTCCGCGCCCTTGTCGGATTTCACCGCCGGCGCGTCCGACATCGGCTCGTCGGCGGCCACAGGTTGCGGCACGACCTTCTGCGCCACCAGCAGCGGGTGCGAGAAACTCGAAGGCGTCATCTCGCCGGGCGTGACGATGACCCGCGCGCCCATCTTGGTCCACTTCCACATCTTCGCGGCAAAGGCCATCGGCAAACGGATGCAGCCGTGCGACGCCGGATAGCCGGGCAGGGCGCCGGCATGCATCGCGACACCCGACCAGGTGATGCGCTGCATAAACGGCATCGGCGCGCCGCTGTAGATGTTGGAGTGGTGCATCTTGTGCTTCTGGATGATGCTGAACACGCCCATCGGGGTCGGATGACTTTTCGTGCCAGTCGACACCGGACTTTCCGCGAAGATTCCGTTGGCGTCGTAGACCCTGACCTTTTGCTGGTTGATCGAGATCGCGATGATCAGGGGGCCCTGCGGCTTGGCGCTGACTTCCTTTTCGGCGGCCATCATGGCCTTCGAGGGCTTGCGGGTCCGCTGCTTGCGCGGCTGGGCTGATGGTGCCGGCCGGTAGAAGCTGGGGTCGGAATCCTGCCAGTAATACAGGGCGGCGTCGGCGTGGGAGGAGGCGGCGATCGTGCCTGCGGCAACCAGAATAGCTATCTGCCAAAATCGCTGGTTCGCGCTGCTTACACTCGTACTATTCAACCCAAAAAGCCGATGCCCGCTCACGCCCAAATTCCCTAAGTCCAGATCGTCGAATCCGATGTTCCGATAATCATTTGTTGTTGCAGACGCGAAAAGCGTTCACCAGCTTAAACCCGCGCTTTTCGCCGCAAGCGTAGCAAAAAAGCCTCACATTCCGTTAAACGCGAGCTCCCCCGCACCGTTCCTCAGCCTTCCTGTGCGGCATTTGCACATTACATAACCGGTGGGTCCTTCAGCGGAGATAGAAATGACATTCAAGGCCATCGGTAAGTGTGACAAGTCATGGAGAAATCTGGCCTTGGGCGTATCGTTGGCGGTGTTGGCCGCGATGGTGTGGCAGGCCGGTCCGGCCTTTGCCGCCGACGAGCCGGACCTGATCTTCCGTCGCTCCACCGTGTTCAAATGGCTGAGCCCAAATGACAAGCTTGCGACCTACGGCGTCGATGACCCCGAGGTCGACGGCGTGGCCTGCCATTTTACGGTGCCGGAGAAGGGCGGTTACAAGGGCTGGCTCGGGCTTGCCGAGGAAGTTTCAGATATTTCGCTGGCCTGCCGCCAGATCGGGCCGATCCGGTTCAAGGGCAAGATGTCCCAGGGCGACGACATGTTTCGCCAGCGCCGTTCGCTGTTCTTCAAGAAAATGCAGATTGTCCGCGGCTGCGATCCCAAGCGGAACGTGCTCGTCTACATGGTGTATTCGGACCGACTGATCGAGGGGTCACCCAAGAACTCGACATCCTCGGTGCCGGTCATGCCCTGGGGAGCCGCCGACGCCGCGGTGCAGAAATGTGCCGAGTTCATCCAATAGTGGTCCGGGCCAGGCGGCCGTCCCGGGACTTACCGTTTCACCGGATTGGGCTGTGGGCGGACCTCTGAGCCGGCGGGCCGGACCTTAGGCTCGTGGCAGCCAACCAGCCGCACGAACTTCTGTGGCGAGCACTGATTGTCGCCCATGACCGGTGCGCCCTGCTGCGACATCGCACCAGCCATCTGTTGCTGGCCGGATTTGCGGGGCGAGGATTGATTGCCAACACTGATGTTGCCATTGCCCACGACGGCTATCCTTTGTTGGATTGTGAACGGGAACAACGCCGAACCAACGGGAAAGGTTGCACGGGGTGTCTGCTTGAGTCGGGCGGACCGAGGCTTCGGTTCACAACTGAGTATGCTGCGCTGCGGCCTATTCAGCAGACAAAGATTAAGAACCTGGATTAAGAACTTGCGACGGCGTCGAACCACCTGACAGCAAGGGGCGTCTCATCGCCAGATGGTGAATGGAGACGTCAGATGCGCGCCCTCAGCTGCATAATTGCCCTCGTTTTCGTCCTGACCGGCCCGTCACTGGCGGGCAGTGCCGATCGCGACATGCCTGGGGTAGGGACGTTCACCTATTGCGGATCGCCTGTCGCGACGCCCGAACCCGATTTGACTGCTGTCGACAGCGAGTGAGCCCGTTTCGCCTCCCTTCGGCGGTACACGGCAGGGCCCAGACTCAAAATCGCGAAAACAACCCCATGCAAAGTAGAATGGCCCCGGTTCGCAGGTGACCTGTAGCTCTATGCAGCCATTGATACTGAAATCATTGGGTTTTTCTCGCTAATGTTTCGTCCCTGGCCGACCGACGAAACAATTCACCCCTGCAATGAAACCATTTTCCGCTTCTGGCGCAGATATCCGGAAACAGCCGTTGGCTATCACTCTGCCAACGAAACGGCGGGGACGCCGGCACCGAAACCGGAGACAGTCAAATGCGGACCATCAGCTTCATCCTCGCCTTCGCCTTCATCCTGGCTGGTCCCTCGGTCGCGGGCTCCTCGGATCAGGGCTTGCCCGGCATCGGCACCTTCTCCTACAACGGCGCGCCGGCGGCGCTCTCGGCTCCGCAGCCGATCGTTGTCGCAGCTGTCAACTAATCGCAGCTAACAGCTCGCAAGAGAATTTGCCGGTAAAGGCTCAGTATGTTTGTACGTTTTGGTGCCGCTGCGATTTTGGTTTCCTGCCTGCTGGGCGCTTCAGCCCAGGCCCAAACCCAGTTAACGGCGCAGATGCGGTTCCAGCAGGGGCCGATCGGCTCCATGTTCAAGCTCCCCGATCCCCGCGGTGAGTTTGTACGGCTGTGCGCGCCCCACATGGTCGGACGTTGGGCGCATCCCGAAACAGTTTGCACTTGCCTGCACGATCATGCGGCCGCGACCGTCGAGGATAACGATCTGCGCGAAGCCTTGCTGCGCGGCATCAGCGAGACCGGCGTGCCCACGATCGAGACCGCCTGGGTGCCAGCGTCGAAGCAGTCCGAAATCGGCCCGACCTTCACCAAGATCGCCAAGCCGACGCTGCAATGCATGTTCGAGCCGTCGAACTAGTTCGCGCGAGATCTCACGCAACCACTGGTTAACGGCGATCTCGATGCCGTCACGGGTTCGGCAAGCCGTCACCGCCATGATGTGCAATGTTGTTCGATGATCTCCGGGGAGCGCGATGGCGTTCGCCCCCGCGCGCGGGAGTCGGCCAATGCAGCAACGACGAATTTTTTCCACTTATCTCCTTGCATGCTTTCTTGGTGCCCTGGCAGTCCCGGCCTTTGCCGCCCCCGACGAGGACCTGCTCGGCAAGGACAAGGGCTATCCAGTCGGCACCCGCGCCAACTGGTTCTTCGATGAAGGTGTGCGGGTTGGATCCTTCAGTCATATTGACGAGATCTTTCCATACAACAGGCTGGGCAAGGCGGAATCTCCATTGCCTTTTGTTGCGGCCGGCGGCGAAACAAAGCTCGGCTACCGGTTCGAAAACCAGAGCTGGACCCTCGACGATTTTCTCGCGCACCAGCGCGTTACCGGGCTTTTGGTGATCAAGGACGGCGCGGTCCTGTTCGAGCGCTACCAGTACGATCGCAAGCCGTCCGACCGCTTCATCTCGCATTCGATGGCGAAATCCATCGTCAGCCTGGCTGTCGGGATGGCGCTCGCCGAGGGCCGCATCACTTCGCTGGATGATCTGATTTCGAAATACGTGCCCAAACTTGCCGGCAGTGCCTATGGCGAGACCACCATACGCAGTGCCCTGCGCATGTCGTCCGGCGTGCAGTTCAGTGAAATCTACGACGGCAAGGACGATCTGACGCGGTTCGTGATTGCCCGCGGCCGCGAAGGATCGATATCAGCGCTGCGCCAGTTCGAGACCCGCGACGCCGAGCAGGGCACGCGGTTTCACTATGCCTCCAGCGAGACCGTTCTGCTGGCCGTGCTGCTCCGCGAGGTCACCGGCACCACGCTCAGCCAATACCTGACCACGCGGCTCTGGCAACCGATGGGCGCCGAAGCCGACGCGACGTGGACCACGACGGCGGACGGCTCGGAAGTAGCGTTGGGAAATTTCAATGCGACGCTGCGCGATTACGGACGTCTGGGAATGCTGCTGGCCAATGATGGCGCGGTCGGCGGCAAGCAGATTGTGCCGAAGGACTATCTGCTGGATGCGACCGACTGGCAGCGGCAACCTCCGGCATTCGCGCCGGGGAAGGCCACGCCGTATTTCGGATACGGCTATCAGTTCTGGCTCTATCCCGGCGAGAAGCGGAGGTTTGCCTTGCTCGGTGTCTACGGCCAGTCGATCTTCGTCGACCCCGAGCTCAAGCTCGTCATGGTGGTCACGGCCGCAGCCAAAAACGCCAATGTCGGAAAGGAATCGTTCGCTTTCGAACGCGGTGCCGTCTGGCGCGGGATCGTCAGCAAATACGGCCGCTGGTAAGGCTCAACGGGCTGGCGAGACGGCGCGAAACGATGGCGGCCTTTACGACCACGCTTTAAGCGGCGAATTGATCTGACGTGACGCCGCCGCATGTCGGTTTCGTGCCAAAAGCGGTCGCATGGCGTGATTGCTGCGCGGTGACCCGTCAGTATGAACCTCTCTAGCCACTGAAGACACAAAGGGCGGGTATGTCGCGGAAGAACCGCGACGGAGGCAAATGTGATGAAGGCCATGAAAGCATCTATCCGCATTGCGGTCACCGCGCTGGCCCTGAGCCTGTTAGTCATCGTGCCATCCTACGCCGAGCAGGATGAGGCAAGCCGTCTCAACCAGGAATCCAAGGAACTCTATCGGGTCGGAAAGTACGCGGCAGCGCTTCCGCTGGCCCAGCGGTTGCTGGCCATGCGCGAGAAGGAGTTTGGTCCCGATGATGCAATGGTCGCGCTGCCGCTGAATGACCTCGGCACGATCCACTACAATCTGGGTCAATACGCCGTCGCCGAGCCGCTGTACAAGCGTTCATTGGCGATCAGGGAGAAGACACTCGGTCCGGATCATGCCGAAGTCGCAAGCGTGCTGAATAATCTCGGCGAACTCTACCGCGCGGTAGAGCGTTTTGCCGAGGCGGAGCCGCTGCTCAAGCGGTCGATCGCCATTCGTGAGAAAACGGACGGTCCCGACGATCCGGACATCGTGCTGGCGCTGAGCAACCTGGCCGCTCTCTACAGCAACCAGCGTCGATACGATCAGGCCGAGCCGCTGTTCAAGCGCGGGCTGGCCATTCTCGAGAAGGCGCACGGTCCGAGCGATCCAGAGGCCACGGTTTTGATGAACAATCTGGCCTATGTCTACATCAACCGGCATCGTTATGCCGATGCCGAGCGGCTGCTCAAGCGGTCGATGGCCGTGACCGAGAAAGCGTTCGGTCGCGACCATCCTGATGTTGCGCAGGCGCTGAACAGTCTGGCCACTGTTTATGGGCGACTGGGCCGTAACGCCGACGCCGAGCGGTTTTACAAGCGGTCGGTGGCCACCTTCGAAAAGACGCTCGGCCCTAACCATCCGGACCTCGCGGACGTTCTGCAAAACCTGGCCGGTCTCTACAAGGATCAGCGCCGCTACGGCGATGCCAACGCGCTTTTCAAGCGGTCGATGGCCATTCGCGCGAAGGCAGGCTCGCCTGCCTGAGATTGCGACTATCGCGGTTTAATGAGCACAGGCCCTACCGCCGCTGCTTCGTCCCCAGGCGCGGAATGCATTTGTGGGTGCGCAGCACGCCGGATGTGGTCATCTGCGAGCCCGAAACTTCCTTGATCTGTCCGGCAGGACATGTTCCGTCGTCGACGAGGATGCGCTGACCGAGCCGCAGATCGACAATATTCCGCTCGTTGGGGACGACCTGCTGCGCGGCGGCAGGTGAGGCGAGCAGACACAAAGCGAGGCCGGCAGAAAGTGCAAGAGCGGCGGCCGTGACGGCCTTCGTGATTGCCAAATTGGCCTCCCTCACTTGCTCTGGATCTTCAGCCCGTCGGGGCCGACATTGATCTGCACGCCCTCGGGCTGTTTCCTGGCCTGATAGAGATTGTAGCTGAGCACGCCGACGGCAACGACCAGCACACCGATAATCAGGTACATGACGTTGCGATTCGCTGGCATCCGGTGTCTCCATCGTGACGACGATTCAATGCATTTAGCGGATGCGGCGGCGATTCTCCTAGGGTGCTAAGCTAGCCCGCCGATCGGGATCGCGCCGACGCCGGCCTTCGCGATTTTCCGGTTCCGCCGCTGTCCGGCTTCCGGCTGGCCCGCATCGCCGCCAGCGATGCCTTGGCCAGTTTCTCGGCCGACGCTTTCAGTTGCGGAAGCGGGTGGCCGGCAAATCCCAGCACAAATCCCGGCAGCGGTCGGGCGCGAGCATAGGTGTCCGCCAGCAGCCAGCCCTCGACGCCGGCCGCGGATTTGGTGTGGGCTGCAACCTGCGCATCGATCGACGGATCAAACCGCGCCACCAGATGCAGGCCTTGCGACGGCACCGGCACGGTGAGGCGGCCCTCCGAGGCCGCCGACAGCGTCGAGGCCAGCACGTCGCGGGCCTCGCGGTAGAGGGTGCGCACCCTGCGCAGATTGGCAGCGAACGCGCCAGAATTCAGCATATCCGCGACAGCGCCTTCCAGCAGCGTGCCGGGAAAGCGGTCGAGCGCGGCGCGGGCCGTCGTCACCGGTCCGATCAATCTCTCGGGCAGCGCGCAATAGCCGATGCGCAATCCCGGAAACAGCGTCTTTGAAAACGTGCCCATGTAGATAACGCGCCGCAAATGATCGATGCCGGCAAGCGACAGCAATGGCGCGCCGTCATACCTGAACTCGCTGTCGTAATCGTCTTCCAGCACGAACGCGTCGGCGTCCCTGGCCCAATCCAGCAGTTCGAGCCGGCGGTTCATCGTCATCTGCACGCCAAGCGGAAACTGGTGCGAGGGCGTCACGTAAGCCGCGCGCGCCGATGGCGCTGACGTGCGGCCTTTGGCGACGATTAGGCCTGATGCGTCGACCGGCACCGGGGCCGGGCGGTAGCCGCAATGCTCGATGGCGCGCCGCGCGGCGGGATAGCCGGGGTCCTCGCACCAGACCTGATCGGCCGGCCTCAGAATGGCGCTGAGCACAATCCGCAGGGCGTGCTGGGTTCCCGATGCCAGCATGATCTGGTCCGGATCGCAGCGCAGCCCGCGTGCCGACAGCAGATGATCGGCGATGGCGGTGCGAAGTTCGTGGCTGCCGCGGGGATCGCCGTAGTGCAGGTGGTCGGTGCCGAAGGCGCGCATCCGTCGCCCGACAAAGGACCGGAAGCGCTGCAGGGCCCGCTCGTCAATATGCGTGCAGCCGAGCGACAGGGTGCCTTGTGGCGGCGCCTCGATGACGATCCTGGCCTTGCCGGCGCCGCTCACCTGCGCCGGGATGCGCGCGGCGACGAAGGTGCCGGAGCCGCCAATGGCCATTGCAAAGCCGTCTGATATCAGCCGCTCATAGGCCGTCGTAACCGCGTTGCGGCGAAAACCGGTCTGGCTTGCCAGCGTTCGCGAAGGCGGCAGCGGTTCGCCGGGCTTGACGATGCCGCTGACGATGGCGTGGCAAAGCGCCTGATAGAGCCGATGCGGCGAGGAGGCCCGCGGCGTCACATGCGGCCCGGAGAGGTCGAGCGGCAGCTCGGTCTTCCGCGGCGGCGCCGGAGAATTGGTCGGAATTTTTCGCATGGAATTGGCACTATCGCAGACCAAATTCGCCGCTACAACTCTCGTCATTGATTGATTTGACAGGAACTGCCGTGACCGAAATCGAAGCCACCAATTCGTATCCGGTGTCGCCGCGCAATCGGGTGAAGCGCCTCCATGAGCGCGGCCGCTACGATCACGCGACGGTCCACGGCCTGCTGGACGCCTCGATGCTGTGTCACGTCTCCTACGCGATCGACGGCCAGCCCTATTGCACACCGACGTTCTTCTGGCGGGAAGGCAGCAGGCTGTACTGGCACGGCAGCAGCGCCAGCCGCATGCTGGAGAACCAGTCGGACGGGCAGAAAGTGTGTTTGACGGTTGCGCATCTCGACAGCCTGGTGCTGGCAAGGTGCGGCTTCAACCATTCGGCCGACTACCGCGCCGTGATGGCGTTCGGCACCGCCTACATCGTCACCGACCCGGACGAGAAAGCGCGCGCGCTGGTGGCCATGGTCGACCGCTTCTTTCCCGATCGTACTGCGAGCCTGAGGCAAAGCACGAAGCAGGAAATCAAGGCCAGCGCTGTCATCGCGATGGAAATCGAAGAGGCGTCGGCCAAGGTCCGTACCAAGGGCGTTGCCGACGACGACGAGGACTACGCGTTGCCGATTTACGCGGAACGGATTCCGGTCCGCACCGTAATCGGCGCGCCGGAGCCCTGTCCTCGGCTGTTGGACGGTGTCAAAAGGCCGCAATCGCTGCGTGTCTATTCGGAAGGCCGTCTGCTCGATGACGCCTTGCGTGAGGCCCATCTTCTGCATTACCCCGACGGCTGAGATCGGGTTAGGGTGCCCGCTCGTTCGAACCTGTGAACTGGAGCCGCCGCATGACCACCGATACGCAACAAAGAATCCTCGACGCCGTCGATGCCGGCTTTGACGACCAGTTGGCGGTCACCAGCGATTTTGTTGCGATCCCCTCGACCCGTGGCGCCGAGGGGCCGTGCCAGGACATGATCGGCGATCTCCTGCGTGCCCGCGGCTACGAGGTCGACGACTGGCATATCGACGTCGAGGATCTGAAGGATCTGCGCGGCTTCGGTCCGATCGAGCATGATTTTTCCAGGGCGCGCACCGTGGTCGGCACCTACCGCCCGCCGAGCAATGGCGGCAAATCGCTGATCTTGCAGGGGCACTGCGACGTGGTGCCGGCCGGTCCGCTCGACATGTGGGAGACGCCGCCGTTCTCGCCCGTGATCAAGGACGGCAAGATGTATGGCCGCGGCGCCTGCGACATGAAGTCGGGCACCATCGGCGCGCTCTATGCACTGGATGCGATCAAGGCCGCCGGCCTGCGGCCGACCGCGCGGATTCACTTTCAATCCGTGATCGAGGAGGAGTCTACCGGCGTCGGCGCGCTTTCGACGCTGCAGCGCGGCTACCGGGCGGACGCCTGCTTCATTCCCGAGCCGACCAACGGCAAGATGGTGCGCTCGCAGGTCGGCGTGATCTGGTTCCGGCTGAAGGTGCGCGGCATTCCCGTGCATGTGGCGCAAGCAGGTTCCGGCTCGAATGCGATCATGGCGGCCTATCACCTGGTTCATGCGATCGGCAAGCTCGAGGCCGAATGGAACGAGCGCGCCAAGGCCGATCCGCATTTCAAGACACTGACGCATCCCATCAACTTCAATCCCGGCATCATCAAGGGCGGCGACTGGGCCTCCAGCGTGCCGGCGTGGTGCGACGTCGATTGCCGCATTGCCGTGCTGCCGGGCTGGTCGATCAAGGATTGCCAGAAGGAGATCCTGGCCTGCGTCTCCGCGGCCTCGCGCGACCACCGCTTCCTCTCCAACAATCCGCCCGAGGTGCAATGGTCGGGCTTCCTGTCCGAAGGCTATGAGCTGAAGGATGCCGCCGCGCCGGAAGCGGCCTTCGGCAAGGCGTTTGGCGTCGTCTATGGCGGCAAGGTCGAAGACCTCGTCTTCACGGCCCTGACCGATACGCGGTTCTACGGCCTGAACTACAACATCCCGAGCCTGTGCTTCGGCGCCAGTGGGGCTGCGATCCACGGTTTCAATGAATATGTCGATCTGGACTCGTTGCGCAAATCGACCAAGGCCACCGCGCTGTTCATCGCGGAATGGTGCGGGGTGGAGAAGGTGTAACTCTAGATTTTTATTTTGACGCGTTTTCTTCACGCGAACCGGTATTCACTTCGCTCGAAAACGCTCTACGGCTTTGCTTTGAAGCTTTCGACCATCGCTCGGAATTCCGGCAAGGCCTCGTCAAATCGCTCCGGCGGCGCCATGCCCAGCAGGACAAAGGGGCGTCCCGACGGATAGAGCGCAACGACGAGGTAGCGGAGCGGGCGGCCACCAGCGCCTTTGCCCTCTCCAAGATATTCGAAGCCGGCCATGTTCGACGTCGTGAGCGGTCTGGTGCTCAGGATTTTCTGGTCGGTGATTGTTCTCGAGCTGAGAAATTGCTGCTCTCCGAAGCGCTGCTGATCAGAGGGCGCAATGGTGGCTTCGGTGGCGAGGCTGACGATGAAGCCGACGTCGTCCAGCTTCCCTTCCGGCGGAGGCGGCGTTTCCTTCAGCAACAGGCCTCTGCCGGCCAGGGGCTTGCGGTAAGCAAAGCGCGCTGCCGGCTCGATCGAGAACGGCAGGGCGGCGATCGGATCGCCCGAGGCCGTCGCATGGATGCGGACGCTGGCAAGCGCGGCGCGGATCACGGCATCCGACAACTGCTTTGGCGCAGGCTTTGCGATCGAGACGGTCAACATTCCGGTCATGTCGGGGCCGTTGATGACCATCAGCCATTTGTCAAAAACCTGATTGCCGGCGCGCTGCTCCGCACGCACGGTGATCTGCTCGTAGGGCAGCCCCTCGATCGTCTCCGTCGACAGCAGGCGCATGCCGCGCTTGGCCATGGCTTCCGCGGTCAGACCGTTGCGGAACTGTGTGAACGCGACCGGAGGGAATTCCGCCATCAGGATCGATGCATGGTGCGCCTGATCCTGAAAGCCGGTGAATGTGGTGGCGACGACAAAGCCCTTCGGCGGCGCGAGACTGATGCGGCTGCCGGGTGGCGTGACCGGATCGGCAGCGTTTGCGAGGCCGGCGAAGAGGCCGCCGGCCAGAGCCAGGCCGAAAGCAAGATGTCGCTTCGCTGTCGATAGTAGCCACATGCTGCACAACCCTCTCTACGTCACATTCAACGCGATGATTCTGAGACCGTTTGTTTCAGAAGTGTCCGTGTCGGTTCAAAGTCGGCTGCGGTGAAATCATCCGCCTCCCTGCGGCCACAACGCCTTCACGATCGCATCGAGCCCGTCCGTCAGCGCGGCCGGACCCGGCTGCAGGATCAGCGGCGATTTGATCTCGAAAATGCGGTTGTTGCGCACCGCCGGGATGTCGCTCCAGCCCGGCCGTTGCCTGATGCGGTCAGGCACGACCTTCTTGCCGCACCAGGAGGCCAGGATCACGTCGGGCGCGGTGTCGCGCACCGTATCCGCCGAAATGATGCGACCCTTGGCGGCCTGCTGAAACCGCAGCTTTGGTAACACGTCTTCACCGCCGGCAATCTCGATCAGTTCGGACACCCAGCCGATGCCGCTGATGATGGGATCGTCCCATTCCTCGAAATAGACTTTTGGTTTGGGTGAGAGGCGAGGCGTCGCGGCGATGCTGGCGAGGCGCTGCTCAAAGCCGCTTGCGAGCTGATCGGCGCGATCGGCGGCGCCGACCAGCGCGCCGAGGGTGCGGATCATCGCCAAAATGCCGGCGACGTCGCGCTGGTTGAAGACATGGATGGCGACGCCGGCACGCACGAGGTCGGCGACGATGTCGGCCTGCAGGTCGGAGAAGGCGAGCACGAGATCCGGCTGCAGCGCCAAAATCTTCGGAATGTCCGCCGAAATGAACGCCGATACCCGCGGCTTCTCGCGGCGTACCTGCGGCGGCCGCACCGCATAGCCGGAGACACCGACGATGCGGTCCTGCTCGCCGAGCAAGTACAGCGTCTCCACGGTCTCTTCGGTGAGGCAGACGATCCGGCGGGGCGGGAACTGGCGCATCGGGACCATATGCAGAATTACCAGCCTCTTGTCACGGCACCATTACCTCAGAGGTCATTGCCTGATTTACCTGGCTCCTTCATGCTTCCTGCGGAATGGCTTGCAAGGAACAAGAAAAACCGGAGGACTCATGACGCTGCTGGAAAAAATCCAATCGATGAAGATGCCGTTTGCGGAATTGAAGGGCGTGACCTTTATCGAGGCCGACAAGGATCGCGTGGTGGCACGGATGCTGGTGCGCCCCGAGCTCTGCACGCTGCGCAGCACGATTCACGGCGGTGCGGTGATGGCGTTTGCGGATTCGGTTGGCGCAGCCGCGACCGTCATCAATCTGCCTGAAGATGCCAAGGGCACCACCACGATAGAGAGCAAGACCAATTTCATCGGCGGCGCCAAGGAAGGCAGCACGGTGATTGCGACCGCGACCCCGGTGCACCGGGGACGGCGCACCCAGGTCTGGCAGACCCGGCTCGAGACCGAGGACGGCAAGCTGGTCGCGATCGTCACCCAGACCCAGATGGTGCTGTAGGCGGGCGCTCTACGCGGCGTCCGCCGGCACGGCGTTCAGCATCCCGGTTCGCGGGTGGCAGTCCAGATATTCAAAGAAGGCTTCGTCGGCCCGCGCCACCGTGACCTCGTGATAGAGCCGCAGCTTCGCGGCAGGACCCAAGGTCGACAGATATTTCATCGCGGCGCCAAAAATCCGGACATGGGTCGGATGCGATTCCGCCCATCGCTCCAAGGCGGCGAGGCTCTTCCACCAGCTCATGCCGTAGGATTTTTCGGTGCGTGCGCCGTCGGGCGCGACCACCGTCATATAGCGGTTGGCGTAACAGCCGATCGAGCGGCCGTCATCGCGCAGGAAGTCCATGCCTTCCCGCAACACCGGCTCGACGTCCTCGAGGTACATCTTGCGTTCGGAGGCTTCGGTATCGCCCCAATCCTGGCCGGAGCGGATCAGGCAGACATTGTCTGAAGATATGACCCTGATGCGGGCGCCATCACGGACAGCGGTGTTCGTTCCTGATGGCGCCATCTCGCTGGTTTGGGATTTGGGAATGCGATCGCGCATGCCGCCCCAATAGGCGTGCTCCTGAATTTCGCCGCTCATGCCGTCGGCGAGAACCGCGACGCCTTCGGGTCTTCCGAGGGAAGAGAACAGCGTCTCATAGCCTTCCACGGATGGACGCAGCACCTCGATGAACGTGCCCACACCGCCGGCGTTTCGCCGCTCCCCGGTCCAGCCATCGCGCGCCGCCGGGAACCAGCCGTCGAACCTCGTGCGATCGTCCCAATAGGCAACCGTCACGATATTGGAGTAACCGGCTTCGTCGACATAGCGCGCCCGGTCCCAATGGGTCGGGCCGCCATTCTGCCCGAAAGCGGCGACGATCCACGCCAGCGCCTGCTGCGCGGCATCCGACGGCTCGCCACGGGTCTGGACGCCGAAATAGGCCATCACCACCCGCGCCACTTCAGGCTTGTGGCGCGCCACGAACGACGGGTAGGGCGGTGCGTAGTCGTCAGGGACGCGGCGGTGGCGTGTGCGCGCGGTTCGCAGATGTTCGGGGATCGCGGATTCCATGGGCTCGCTCCTCGTCGGCTAGCAGCACCTCTTGAAGCTCTCAGGCCTGAAGCCTGATTTCGCTCATGACCTCGGCGTCGACGGGTAAGGTAAAATGCTCGACGCGGTTGGCGCGGGAGGTGTTGAGCAGCAGCCGCGTGACGTCAGGCCGGGAATAGTGTCCGGCGGGATCGGCGGCGTTCTTGGCCACACCGATCATGCCGAGATCGATATCGGCATAGAGAATACCTTCCTGGTCGGGCGGCAGTTTTTCGGCGAGCGAACTGCCGTCCGGCCCATAGATCACCGCATGGCCGCCGCCGGCATGCAGGAACGCGTGCTTCTCGGGCGAGTCGCAGAGCTCGTCGATCATGGCCTGCGAGACCACGGCGCAGGGAGCGAGGACGAAGCATGAGCCCTCGACCGCGTAGATCTTGCTCGCGGCGTTGTTGACCTCATGGCCGAGCGCGTGCGCGAACGGGTCGTACAGCGAGAAGCTCGGCCAGGCGCCGACGTGAACCTGCTCGTTCTGGGCGTACATCGCGTATTTCGACAGCGGCTGCAGATGTTCCCAGCAGCACAAGGCGCCGAGCCGCCCGACATCGGCGCGATCGTGCACGGCAAGGTCGCTGCCGTCGCCTTCGCCGAACACGGTGCGTTCGGCATGGGTCGGCCGCAGCTTGCGGCGCCTTGCGATGGTCTCGCCGTCGGGCCCGATCAGCCATTGCGCGATGTAGAGGCTGCCGCCGGCGCGTTCGGAGAGGCCGAGAACCGCGGTGAGTTTGGCGCGCTTGACGGCGTTGCGGATCTTGTCGGCCTGCGGGCTGTCATAAGCCAGCGAGTTGTCGAAATAGCGCTGCACGAAACCGCGGCCGATCGCCCAGGCGGGCGCGCCGAGCCAGATCTGCCACGGATATCCGGGAATGAAGGTTTCGGGAAACGCGATCAGCTTTGCACCCTGGCTGGCAGCCTGTTCGATCAGCGCGATCGTCTTGTCCACGGTCGCATCGAGATCGAGGAAGACCGGCGCCGCCTGAACCACCGCTACCTTGTACTTCTGGTGCACGAGACCCATCGAAATCATCCTTCTGCGTTGGGAGATAAGGCAATCGCTGGGTCGAAAGCCTACCGCCGCCCCTGGCCGTGGCGCTTGTCCGTGGCAGAACGAAAACTTGTCTTAACTTGCAATTGTCAGCCACAGGGCGGAGAGCCGGGCGCGTCGCCGCAGGCCGGCGTTGTGCCGCCGCGGGAGGCCGGACCGACCGGAGGAGAGTTTATTGAGGCGGGTGCTCGCGCCATTCGCGCGGCGAGGCGCCGTACCTCTGCTTGAAGATCCGGCTGAAATGGGCGAGGTCGTTGAAGCCCCACGCGAATGCGATGTCGCTGATGTGCCGGGCCGCATGCGCCGGGTCCGACAGGTCGCGCCTGCATCGCTCCAGGCGCTGCATCTGGACATAGCTGCGGAACGAGTGCTGCTCGTCGGCCATCAGATCGCTGGCATAGCGCGGCGAGATTCCGGTGGCCGCGGCAACCTGCGAGATCGAGAGGTCGGGATCGCTCAGGTGCGTCAGGATGTAATTCCTGAGCCGATAAAGCAGCGCAGAGCGGTGAAACGACTGATCCGACGAACGCGCATGCATCCGATCGGCGAAGGCCATGGCAATGAGATCCAGGCCCTGATCCAGGAGGCGGGATGCTGTGGCGGGATCGACGTGGTCGACGACCTTGCTGGTGCTGATCAGAAACTCGTAGGCCAGGCCTTCCAGGGGACGACTGCTGCAGAAGGTGGTCGCGGTCAGCGCGTCGAACGCGCCTATGCGTTGCTGCAAAAGTTTTCGCGGCATCTGCAGGATCGTCTGTGAAAAACTGTCGTCGAAGCGCAACTCGTAGGGCCGGGTGGTGTCGTAAATGACGAACTGTCTCGCGGAGACGACGGCATCGCGGCCGTCCTGATACACGCCGTTAACGCCGTGGTTGCCCAGCGCCACCAGCACGTAATCCTCGCTGGCGCGTGCGATCCGGGATGGCGTGCGGAACACCCGCTGGGCGCAGGAATCGACGCGGGTAAACGTCGCGCGGCCGACCGCGGATTGCGAGACCGCGCCCCAAAAACCCTCCCGCATATCGGAATGGCAATCGAGACCGACAAAGGTGTCGCAGACGATGTCCTGCCAGACCGCCAGGCGTCGATCCGGAACTGAGGAACTCGTGTCGAGCACGACAGCCACGATGGGACCTCCGGGAACCGGCATAAGTGTGAGCCAAAGACCGGCTCAAATCCAGTGTCTGCATTTAGCTTGCCTGGCGCCGCGACTGGCGTCGATTTGGTTACCGAATTGTTAAGCTAAGAATGTCTTTTTAATAGGCATTTGAAGGGCTTGAACTTCATATTGCGACGCACAATATAGGAGGTCTAGGGATTCGACGCCTCCTCGAGGGCCACCACGAGGAGTTATGACTATGAACTACCAGACTACCGCTCCGAGCCGCGCCAAGGGTATCGCGGGCACCGTTCGGATTCTAAGCCAGCAAGAGGAATTGCCGCTTCTGCGCGATCACCTTTTGCGGCTCGACCGCACCAGCCGCCATGATCGGTTTCATGGCTTCATGGATGACAGCTTCATCGAACGCTACGCCGAAAAATGCGCCAACGACGGCACGGTCATCATCGCCTATTTCGAGGATGGCGTGGTGCGCGGCGCCGCCGAACTGCATCCGCCGGAGCAATCGCCTGACGCACTGCCGGAGATCGCCTTCAGCGTGGAGAGTTCGGTAAGGCGCAAGGGCGTCGGCAGCATCCTGTTCAGGAAGCTGATCGCAGAGGCGCGGGCCAAGGGATACAAGAGCCTGCGGATCACCACCGGTGCGCAGAATGAAGCGATGCGGGCGCTCGCCAACAAGTTTGGCGCACACCTGACGTTCCGCTACGGCGAATCCACCGGCAGCATCGATCTGGCCAAACAAAACCAGCCAGAGTCGGCGCCGTCCGCAATGGTGACGACGCTCGAAGCAGCCCGTGCGATCACGAACTTCAATCGCGCTTATTGGGCCATGATGCTGAGAATGTCCGGCTGGGGCCGGACGGCCTGACCGGAAGGCCAATCGACAGAGCCCCGTTCCGCTTGCATCGGAACGGGGCTCTGTATTTTTGATTTGACGCGTTTTCTTGACGCGAACCGGTGCCCACTTCGCTTGAAAAACGCTTTAGCGGCAACTCGCGGATCTGCTCGATCGCGCGAATTGCGCGGGGGCCTTTAACATTAGGATCTTCAGGAGTGGATGTCAGGTACCGGTGCGCTTGTCGTTACCGAAGCGCCTGATCACCTTGCGCTCGACCACGACCGAGCGCTGAGCGCCTTGCTCACCCGTGATGACGCGGGTGGCGGTCCGCGCAACGGCGCGGCCGGTCTTCTTCACCTCAGCCAGCACTTCTTCGAACGGCAGCCCCATCAGCGCCGCGGCGATTTCCGCCTGCTGCTGCTGATCGTCGGTAATGCCGACGGCGGCGAAGATCGCTTCCTCCAGCGTCGGCGGATCGCGCCGTACGCGCCGGGTGCCGTATTTCGTGTTCCAGTCTTCGCTCATCGGGGCCTCGCATATGATGCGGAGATACCTATGTGCCCTTATGTTGCATTGCAATATGAAATTCGCATGGCATTACAGCCATGCGTCTATAATTTCTCCAGTCTGGTAGCGTCGTACAGTTCGATGGACGTGGCGGCCGCGGCCAGCGACTGCAGCGACTTGACGAAATCGCGCGAGGCGGGGACCGCGAAATGGTTAAGCAGCGCCGCGCGGTCGGCCCATTGCTCGAAAAACACCAGCCGCAGCGGGTTTTCGCAATCGACATGCACGGCGTGCGAGATGCATCCGGGCTCACCGCGCGAACGATGGACGTGCTCGAGGCTCAGCCGGCGAACCTCGTCGAAACTGTCCTGGCGCGCGGTCACACTGCCGGTAACCACGATCATTTTGATCCTCCTTGTGCCGTCGTTCCAGATACCGGCTTGCGCCGAGCTATTCGGCGGCGGTCAGATCCAGCGCGTGTTGCGGCCAGCGCTTGAGCGCGGCGTGTCCGGCATCGGTCAGGACGTAAATGCCGCGCTCGGCGCGATCGAACCAGCCATAGACATTGTGCAGTAGAATCTTGCCGGCGTCCGGCATCTCGATCCGCAAATCCTTCACGCGCCGCGGACCACCCGAAAGCGCCGCAGCGCAGGCCAGCGCCTGTTGGCGATAGGCCGTCATGATCGGCGCGCGCGTAGAGCCGCCCATCGCCGGATCGCCCTTGCGTCGCTCATGCTCCCTGATCAGCCGCGAGCGCTTCTTCGGGTTGCGGCGAGGGGCCGTCGTGGCGGGTTTGACGATCACCTCGACGTCGCCGGTGTTGGTGACCGCGAGCATACCGAAGCCGAGCCGACGACAGAGGTTGCGATAGCGGGCGTCACTTTCGCGGCCCTTGCCGCGTGCCGACAATTTGGCCGCCAGCCACACCTCGTCGCAGGCGCCGGCGCGATCGACCGCCTGCAGGATCAGTTCGAGGTTGAACGTGAGCTTCAGTTCCCCGATCACCACGACAGGCGGATCGTCGCCGCTGAGCGCCACCAGGTCGCAACCGCCGATCTCGCCCTTGACCGTGAAGCCGAGCTTTTCAAGGAAGCGTTTGACGGGCAGATAAAGCGCGGTTTCCAACGACAGGCTCCGGCGGCAAAAGCGGCCGCGACTCAGTGTCACGAGTTTAGCCCGGATTTGGCCAATTCGCGCGTAAGCGGCTATCTTGCCGGCGGGACAGACAAACGGGCGCGATCCAATGCTGCGCCGGCTTGCAGACTGAGGATCTAAACCCGCCCGCTCACCGGCAGCAGCGCGCCGGTGACGGCGGAGGCGGCGTCGCTGGCGAGGAATAGGATGACGTCGGCCAGTTCCATTGGCCTTACCCATTTACTGAAATCGGCTTTCGGCATGCTGGCGCGATTGGCCGCGGTGTCGATGATCGACGGCAGCACGGCGTTGACCGTGATTTTGCCCTTGTGTTCGGCGGCGAGCGCTTCGGTCAGGCGATGCACGCCGGCCTTGGACGCGGCATAGGCGCCCATGCCGGCGCTCGCCTGCAGCGCGCCAAGCGCGCCGACATTGACGATACGCCCAGTGCCGGACGCGGTCAGATACGGGATCGCCGCGCGCGAGGCGTTGAGCGCGGTCGTTACGTTGAGCGCGTACATGCGCTGCCACGTCTTCGGATCGCCCTCAATGACCGTCTCGAATGCAAAACCGCCGGCGATGTTGATCAGCGCGTCGAGCCTGCCGAAATGCGATGCCGCGGCATCGATGGCCTTTTTCGCTGCCGCCGCATCGGTGAGGTCGACACCGCCGAGTTCGAACTGATTTGATGTCGCCGGTACTTGCGTCGGCGCGTGGTCCACGCTCGCGACTCTGGCGCCGGCCGTCAGCGCCTGGTCAACGACGATGCTGCCGAGTGCACCGAGGGCGCCGGTCACGACAATGACTTTTCCATCCATAATGGGCCTCCGCAATAAGAGCGACAACTATCGTCAGGGTTTTTCATCAGCAATGCGGCGAATTTCACGTCCAAAAAGGCCGAACCGGCGTTGCGGACTACGTAAGAATACGGATCAAGGCCGATCGCTAAAATTTGCGGGAGTTGCGCAAGTCGATTGCAGGTTCCATTCACTACAAGGGGAGTCCAATCCAAGGCAGGGGCATCACGATGGGATCTCTACCCGACCACGGTTTACCGCTTGTTCAGCTTAAGGAGCAGCGGCGGGATCTGGTGGTCGCGCTGCAAAACCGCAACGGTCCGATCAAGGACTGGGAGCTGATGCAGATCGCGGCGATCCAGCAGGCAATCCAGGCATTCGAGGACGTCATCGCCGATCTCGATGCAGAAATGGAAATGGAAGCCGCGGCCTGAACGATCGCAAGACACATTCGCGCAGAAGCACGGCAGGCTCGCCGCACAGATGCGGCGGGGAAGGCCGATTAAATCAGGATTGCAAATAGAGCGCCGCGAGCGCCGCGCGCTCCTTTGCCCCAAGGCCGATGCCGTCGCGCAGGTAAGCTTCGAGGCCGCCATAGTCGGCGTCGATGGCTTCGAACGCAGCGCCCAGGAACGCTGTTTGCACCGAGCCCAGCACCTGCTTGACGTGATCGGGCAGGTCGCTGCTGGCGGCGGGATCCCGGCGGTAGAACTGGTTGGTCAACAGATAATCTTCCGCAATCACCTCGTCGGGGACGCCAAGCGTGTGCAGGATCAGTGCGCAGGCGAAGCCGGTGCGATCCTTGCCGGCGGTGCAATGGATTACCAGGGGCGCGCGATCTTCCAGCAGATGCGCAAACAGCGCGCGGAAGCGCGGCGTGTTCTGCTGCACATAGCTGCGGTAGGAATCGCGCATCACCTCGACGGCGTGGTCGGCCGACAGCTCCGTGCCGCCGGCGGCGATGGCGCGAAGTGCGGCGACCACCGTTGGCTCGACCGGCAGCGAATGCACGGTGATATCGGCGAGGCCACACAGCGCCTCGGCGCGCTCCGTCGTGCCGCGAAAATCGAACGCGCTCTTGACGCCGAGCGAGCGCAAGACCGCAGCGTCATCATCGGTGAGATGGCCGAGATGGTTGGACCGGAATATCTGCCGCCAGCGTACGGTGCGGCCGTCGCGGGTGAGATAGCCGCCGAGGTCGCGGAAATTGCTGGCGCCAGCAAGATTGAGATGACGGGCAGGGGAATCTGACATCGGGCGGCCTTATGGAATTCTTGATGGAATTCTTGGAGAAGCAATTCTTGTGCGGCGCTTGAGCCGGGGTGTGTCGCGTCTTGACGTCTGGTCTATACTCGGGCCGTCTGGAGGAGAATATGAATAATCGCAAGATCGCTGGTTTCGCGGCGGCGCTGTTCCTGGGAACGGTGGTTCTGGGAACGGCGGGCTCGGCCGCGTGGGCACAGGCGACCTTCAAAAACTATCGTTGCGCCGACGGAACGCAATTCATTGCCGGGTTCTTCCGCTACGATTCACGCGCCCACCTGCAGCTCGATGGCAAGGCGGTGACGCTGAAAAAGGGGGTGGCGTTGTCGGGGGCGCGCTATACGGCCCGCGGGATTACCCTGAGAGTCACGAAGGCCGGGCTCACCACGCTCAAGCACGCCAAACGGCCGGTAACGGCGTGCGAGCAGACCTAAAGACAAGGTTTGCATGAAAAAGGGCCGAAACGATTTCGTTCCGACCCTTTTCTACTTCACTGGCCGCGCCTGAACTCTTTGACGCGGATTTGTCGAACGTTGGGCTGGCATCAGTGGTCGCGCCCAGGCTTGGTTTCCTCGATGGCGGCCGCGTGGTACCAGCTGCCGCTGCAATCGGCGATGTCGACCGCCGGCGCGGCCGCGTCGGACTTGGTCTCGCCGTAGCGGCGCCCCGCCAGGGCGGACCGACCCCCGGCTGGGAATTGATAGATCTTGGCAGACCCCTCATTCACACCTGTATTGACCATTTGAGTCTCTCCGTAGGTCGAGCGAACCACCATGGTGCGCCCGACTCGTTCTGTAGTCGTTACTGAAACCGCGATATCGTTTGCGCCTCCGGGAATGCAAGTTGCTCAAAAAAGCGCCGAGAATGTACATTTTGTAGGCACTTGCTGTTTTGCTTCGTGGGAGGCAATGGGCAGATGGCTAACGCTTGGGCCGGCGTGAAGGTTGCCGGTGGCGGCCGCCTTTGGCGTCGCATGGGCAGATCAGCTGCTGCAGCTTTAATCGGGCCGGAAAGCCGGGGGCAAAACTGCTGTAGAATCGGGCTTCAACCGGGGACCAAAGCGACTTTTGGCCGCCTGGCGCGCATGTCGGGCGCGCTCCTATGCCGCAGCAAAAAATGCACGCGCGACGGTGAGCATCTCGACGCCATCTGATGCCGCGCTGCAGCGATTGGCACTTTAATTGCTTGGTAAGAAGCGGCCTGACGTGGCCGGGTACACGTGTGCGGGGACGGCAGGGGCTTCTAACCTCCAAAGTCCGGGGTTTCCGCACTTTGCAGCACTAAACTCAAGAGAGGCTCAATGACCAAGTACAAGCTCGAGTATATTTGGCTCGACGGATATACGCCGACACCCAGTCTGCGCGGCAAAACACAGATCAAGGAATTTGCTTCGTTCCCGACGCTCGAGCAGCTCCCGCTGTGGGGCTTCGATGGCTCCTCCACGCAGCAGGCCGAAGGCCACAGCTCCGATTGCGTGTTGAAGCCGGTCGCGGTCTACCCCGACGCTGCGCGTGAAAACGGCGCACTGGTGATGTGCGAAGTCATGATGCCTGATGGCAAAACCCCGCACGCGTCGAACAAGCGCGCGACCGTCCTCGACGACGAAGGCGCATGGTTCGGCTTCGAGCAGGAATACTTCTTCTACAAGGATGGTCGTCCGCTCGGCTTCCCGACCGACGGTTATCCGGCGCCGCAGGGCCCGTACTACACCGGCGTCGGCTACAAGAACGTCGGCGACGTCGCCCGCAAGATCGTGGAAGAGCATCTCAATCTCTGCCTCGCTGCCGGTATCAACCACGAAGGCATCAACGCTGAAGTGGCGAAGGGGCAGTGGGAATTCCAGATCTTCGGCAAGGGCTCCAAGAAGGCGGCCGACGAAATGTGGATCGCCCGCTACTTGATGCTGCGCCTCACCGAGAGCTACGGCATCGACATCGAATTCCACTGCAAGCCGCTCGGCGACACCGACTGGAACGGCTCCGGCATGCACGCCAACTTCTCGACGACCTTTATGCGCGAGACCGGCGGCAAGGAGTATTTCGAGAAGCTGATGGCGGCCTTTGACAAGAATCTCATGGACCACATCGCCGTCTACGGGCCTGACAACGACAAGCGCCTGACCGGCAAGCACGAGACCGCGCCCTGGAACAAGTTCAGCTATGGCGTGGCCGACCGCGGTGCTTCGATCCGCGTTCCGCATTCCTTCGTGAACAACGGCTACAAGGGCTATCTGGAAGATCGTCGTCCGAACTCGCAAGGCGACCCCTACCAGATCGCTTCCCAGATCCTGAAGACGATCTCCGAGGTTCCGACCTCGGCCAAGTCGGCCGCGGCCTAAGCGACACTGCATACCCGGACGGGGCCGTCCGGCTCGCTACCCTGATCCGCCAAAGCGTGCCCGCTTTGGCGGATCATTGCGTTGCGATGACCTTGCCTCAAATGCATCGATTCAAGCCCTTTGCCCGATTCAAGCCGTTCCCCTGCGTTATGAACCGCGCTAGATACGGATGCGCTTGCCGGGGACACGGCCATTGCTCGAGGGTTTCTACAAGATCCGGTTTCAGCTCAACGACGCGGTCGGCCGCAGCGTGATGTATGTGGGCGCCGGCAAGATGCTCGGCGGCAATTCCGCCTTTGCTCATATCGGCACTTATCAGGAAGAAGCCGATGGCGAGCTTGTCATCGAGATCAAGACCGTTCGCCATAATCCCGACCCGAATTACCGCGCGATGGCCGGCACCGACGACGCCACCCTGCTGGCGCGGGGCAAGCCGGACGGCAAAGTCTACCGGTTTGAAGGCGGCCTCAAGGAATTGCCGGGTGCGAAATTCAGCTCGGTCATGACGCCGATCGGGGAGGAGGAGATCCCGATCGCCGGAGGCGTCGGCCAGGATGGTATCGTCAATGGCCTCTATTCCATTCACATCCGCATGCTCGACGGCGTCGACGGCGGCCTGACCGGCGTGATGTTGCTCAATGATGGCCGCATCCTCGGCGGCGATGCGTCGTTCTACTACATCGGCAGCTACACCTCCGAGAAGGGCCGCTGGAAAGGCCAGATCCTCAATCAGGAGCACACGCCGGCAAGAGGCGAGAACCCGGTGTTCGGCGGGCATGAGGTCGGCATCGGCTTTGCCGGTACCTGCGACGACCAGGGCGCGCTGCTCGAGGCCACCGCGCTTGCGGGCAAGCGTAGCCTGCGGCTGACAGCCGTGCTCAAGCTGATGCATCGGGCGTAACGCCATGGACAATGCCGTGCGCGTGCTCTCGACACTGGCGCTGAAGGGCGCGGTTCACAATCTGGCTGGGCATTATCAGGCAGCCGGCGGTGTGCGCATCGATGCCGATTTTGCGCCGACGCTGGCGCTGCTGGATCGCCTGCGCGGCGGCGAGGGCGCAGACATCGTGATCCTGACCCGCGAGGGGCTCGACGACATGGTCCGCGAGGGTCGCGTGGTGGCGGATAGCTGCGTGGATCTCGCGCGATCCTATGTCGGCCTCGCGGTGAAGGCGGGCTTTTCCCATCCCGACATCGCAACCGAGCCCGCGCTGCGCACGGCGCTGCTTGCCGCCCGTTCGGTGGCCTATTCGCGGATCGGCGCCAGCGGCATTCTGTTCGCCCAGTTGATCGAGCGCCTGGGCATTGCGTCCGAGATCAATGCGAAAGCCTGCATCATCCCGTCGGGCTTTACCGCCGAACGGCTGGTGGCGGGGGAGGCGGATCTGGCCGTGCAGCAGATCAGCGAGTTGAAGCAGGTCGGGGGTATCGAGGTCATCGGCCCCATTCCCCGCGAGTTGCAAACGCCCGCGGTGTTCTCCGCCGGCCGCGTGGCGGCTTCCAGCAAGGCTGCTCAATCGGACCGGCTGTTGCGGTTTCTCGCCTCGCGCGAGGTTGCGCCAGTGCTGCGCGAGAGCGGGCTCGAGCCTTGAATTTGCGAGCTTTGAATTTGCCTGCCGGTCGACGCAACCTGTCGTCCCGTGAGGACGCTGTTTCACGGGGGCGCGGTTGCGATAGGTGTGTGTAGATGTTGCCCGTTCTGGCGCGCGCAAATCGGCCGATCTCGTGCTCTGCGATTGGGTCGCCGCCGAGGAGGGCGGGGACTACTTCATGTAATAGCTGATGTAGTATCGGGCCCGCTGATAGGTCAGTTCGAGATATCCGGGATAATCTCTTGCCGCCAGCTCGACGGCGCGCTTGTAGCGTGCGCCGAACTCGCCCTTGATCTTGTCGAAGTAGCCAAAACAGGCATCGTCGAATCTCACCGCGGCAATGATGGCCTGCTTCACTTCCGCTTCATCCATACCGGGATGGGTGAGTTGCAAGCGGTCGAAGGTCAGACCGTCTTCGGGATGATCGTGCTCGAATTTGACCTCGATCGAATTCTCCGCCGGCCGCGACCGGAACACGTCACGCACGTTCGGCGGCATCGCCCGCCACGCGAGCAAGTCGAGCTTGGAGCACTCCCGCCACAGCAAATACGCCGCGTCCTTCAGCGGCAGCTCACTGGCCTCGGCGATGGTTCGGGCAATGGTCTCTTCATCTTCGGTCATCGGTATCACCGCAATGGAAATCGCCCATTGGTCGGCTGCTGCGGCCAGCCGGTTCACGACGGCGGTGCCGGCTGCGTGAGGTATGACATGGAACGCCCAGAACCTGCGCTAAAACGACCGCTGGTACTCCCCGCCAGTGCTATGCCCCCGCGAGATGATGCAATGAAGCAGGAAATTTGCTTTGCTGGACGGGCTTTACAAGGCTGAGTACGGCGTGAACGATGCGTTCGGTCGCAGCATCATGTGCATGCATGAGGGCAAGCTGCTGGGCGGCAATTCCGCCTTCGCGCACCTGGGGATTTACCAGGAAAACGGCGATGAGATTCTCGGCGAGGTCATCACCCAACGTCATAATGAGGACCCGCATTACAAGCCGCTGATGGACACCGACGTCGCCGCGATCAGTGTGCGGGGAACGACGGACGGCACCAATATCCGCTTCGAAGGCAGCGCCGCGCCCCGGCCGGGAGCACTGTTCTGGGCCAATCTCACCCGGCTCGATGACGAGGCGTTGCCGCCGGTCGGCGAAGTCGGATCGGGCGGCATTGTGAACGGGCTCTATTCGATTCACATCCGCGCGCTCGACGGCGTCGATGCCGGGTTGTCCGGCGTCATGCTGCTGATGAACGGTCGCATCCTCGGCGGCGACGCGTTCTTCTATTACCTCGGTTCCTACAGCTCCGCTGATGGCCGCTGGAAAGGCGAGATCCTCAACCAGGAGCACACACCGGCAAAGGGCGAAAATCTGGTATTTGGCGGCTATGAGGTCGGCATCGGCTTTTCCGGCACGTGCGACGGCGAGGGCGCGGAACTCGAAGGCATCGCGCTCGCTGGAAAGCGCAGCCTGCGGCTGGCCGCCACCTTGAAGTTGATGCGGGCGGCCTAGAAAAACGCGATTGGCCCGCGCCTCGGATTAGGCTTTCCCCTGCGCGCTACATGGAATAAGAGCGGCCAGCAATTTCCATGTTTGGGTAACAATGATCCGTCTCGATAACGTCTCTAAGCAAGTCGGCCACCAGATCCTCTTCATCGAAGCTTCGGCAGCCCTGCAAAAGGGCGAGAAGATCGGCCTTGTCGGCCCGAACGGGGCTGGAAAGACCACGCTTTTCCGGATGATCTCAGGTCAGGAACTGCCCGACGAGGGGCAGGTGTCGCTCGATCGCGGCATTACCATCGGCTATTTCAGCCAGGATGTCGGCGAGATGGCAGGCCGCAGCGCGGTTGCCGAGGTGATGGATGGCGCCGGCCCCGTCAGCGTCGTGGCGGCCGAGCTTCGGGCGCTTGAAGCCGCGATGGCCGATCCGGATCAGGCGGATGAGATGGAAGACATCATCGCGCGCTATGGCGAGGTGCAGCACCGCTTTGAGGAGCTCGACGGCTATGCACTCGACGGCCGGGCCCGCGAGGCGCTTTCGGGCCTCGGGTTCAGCCAGGAAATGATGGATGGCGACGTCGGCGCGCTGTCGGGCGGCTGGAAGATGCGCGTCGCGCTGGCGCGCATTCTATTGATGCGGCCGGATGTGATGCTGCTGGACGAACCGAGCAACCATCTCGATCTGGAAAGCCTGATCTGGTTGGAGCAGTTTTTGCGTGGCTATGAAGGCGCGCTGCTGATGACCTCGCATGATCGCGAGTTCATCAACCGCATCATCAACAAGGTGGTCGAGATCGACGGCGGCACGCTGACGACTTTTTCCGGCAATTACGAATTCTACGAACAGCAGCGTGCGCTCAACGAGAAGCAGCAGCAGGCCCAGTTCGAGCGCCAGCAGGCGATGCTGGCCAAGGAAATCAAATTCATCGAGCGCTTCAAGGCGCGCGCCTCGCATGCCGCGCAGGTGCAGAGCCGGGTGAAGAAGCTCGACAAGATCGAGCGCGTCGAGCCGCCGAAGCGGCGCCAGACGGTCGCGTTCGACTTCCTGCCGGCGCCGCGTTCCGGCGAGGACGTCGTCAGCCTGAAGAACGTCCACAAGGGTTATGGCAGCCGCAGCATCTATGAAGGCCTCGACTTCATGATCCGCCGCCGCGAGCGCTGGTGCGTGATGGGCATCAACGGCGCCGGCAAGTCGACGTTGCTGAAACTGGTGGCGGGCTCGACCGAGCCTGATGACGGCACCGTCGTGGTCGGCGGTAGCGTCAAGATGGGTTATTTCGCCCAGCACGCGATGGATTTGCTCGACGGCGAACGCACCGTGTTCCAGTGGCTGGAAGATTGCTTCCCGCAGGCAGGCCAGGGCTCATTGCGTGCGCTGGCCGGCTGCTTCGGGTTTTCCGGCGACGATGTCGAGAAAAAATGCCGGGTGCTGTCGGGCGGCGAGAAGGCGCGGCTGGTGATGGCGCAGATGCTGTTCGACCCGCCGAACTTTCTGGTGCTGGACGAGCCGACCAACCATCTGGATCTCGCGACCAAGGAAATGCTGATCAACGCGCTCTCCGAATTCGAGGGCACCATGCTGTTTGTCTCGCATGATCGCCACTTCCTGGCGGCGCTTTCCAACCGCGTGCTGGAATTGACGCCCGAGGGCATCCACCAGTTCGGCGGCGGCTATACGGAATACGTCGCGCGCACCGGCCACGAGGCACCGGGCCTGCGCAGCTGATGCGCTATCTCCATCGCACCAGCGGGGCGATTGTTTCGATTTCGTTGGTCCAGATGCCGCCGGAGTATTTTTCGGGCAGCCGTTGCAAGAGTTCCGGCGTGTCGATGCCGGACGAAAACTCGCCGCCGCTGTAGGGGCCGAGCACGAAGACCGCGCTGTTCGCCGCGTCCATGCGGTTGAGGAATCGGTCCGGCCAGCCCCACAGCCACGGCGCGACATTGATCGGCACCAGAACCATCGCATTTGCGCACGCCCGCGGTACCATGCCGGTCCAGCCATACCCGATGTAGCTGACAAGACAGCTCTTGATGGCCGCGCGTGAAATCGTCCTGATGTCCGGCACCAGTCGCCGGACCGCTTCGATCGGCTCGTCGCCGCCATAGACCATGATGAGGCGGCGGCGCTCGGCGGGGAGGGCTCGAAGCACGGCCGCCAGCTTCTCGCCCTCAGACCGATCGCGGCTTTTGACGTTGATCAGCAACCGCTTGTCCGGGAAGGTCGCGAGCGTCTCGCCCAGCGTCGGCATCTGGCCGATGCCCTTGCCGCGGAATGGAAACGTCTTGCCGTTGTCGGCCGTGTATCCGTAACCGATGTCGCGCAATTTCAGTTCGGCCATCGCATGCTCGCGGGTAACCCCGCGTCCATCCGTGCGGCAGTCGAGCGTCCAGTCATGAAATACCGCAAACTCGCCATCGGTTGTCGGATGGACATCAATCTCGACGATATCGGCGCCGGCCGCAAACCCTGATCGCATCGAACGAATGGTATTTTCCAGATAGTCGTGCGTCGGCGGCAACATCCGTGCCGCCGTGCAGGTGTCGTTCTTCAAATCGCGTTCGTCGAAGCGCTGCGCCACGCCTCGATGTGCGAGAAGGACGGGAGGGCCTTCGCGATGCGCGGTCAGCAGATTGGTGTTGTTGATGGTGATGCAAGCGGCGATTGTAGCGATTGCTGCGGCGACGTACTTTATTTTCCTGCCCAATATCACACCTCTTTTGAGATGTGCTGCTAAGCAGTATTTCTGTTCGATTTGCGGCGGCGGCAAGCGACAGGACCAGCCAAACGCATTGGAGGCACGCGTGCACGCTGGCTTGAACCATCAGTGTCTGCCCGATACGCTTCTTGCAAAAATCGGGGGCAACGATGCGGCAGATCAGGATCGGCGACATCACCATCGACGCGGTGATCGAGCGGGAGGGGCCGTGGCGGCGGCCGCAGGATTTCTTCCCGGCCTATAACGAGGCTGTATTCAGGCGGCACCTGCCTGATATGGAGCCGGAATTCTTCGACACGGCGTCCGGCAAGATGTTCATCACCTACCAGACCTTTGTGGTCCGCACCCCGCGCCATACCATCCTGGTCGACACCTGCACCGGCGAGGACAAGGGCCACCCGCCGCCGTTCGATTTCCCGGGCAAGGAGCGCTGGCGCAATGAGCTGTTCGCACTCGGCGTCAGCTTCGAGCAGATCGACTACGTGTTCTGCACGCATCTGCACATCGACCATACCGGTTGGAATACCACGCTGCGCGACGGGCGCTGGGTGCCGACATTCCCGAACGCGAAGTACATATTCCACAAGAGGGAATACGCGGTGTGGGAAGCCGAATACGCCAAAGGCGCCGAGCCGCCCGGCAAGGTGTTTCGCGACAATTGCCTGCCCATTGTCGAGGCCGGTCAGGCGCTATTGGTCAATGACGACTACGCGCTGGACGATACTGTCACGCTGACGCCGACGCCGGGGCATTCGCCCTGCCATTGCTGCGTCAACATCTTCTCGAAAGGCCAGCACGCCGTGGTGGCGGCGATCTGATGCACCATGCGATCCAGTGCCGCGAGCCCGACTGGTCGCCGGGCGTCGACTGGGACCCAAAGCAGTCGGCGGTGTCGCGCCGCACGTTCTTTGCCTCCGTCGTCGGCACCGATACGCTGATCCTGCCGGTTCATTTCCCGAATCCGACGGTCGGCCTGATCACGGCCGATGGCGATCGCTTCGATTATCGATTCAAACGAGATTAGCGCCATCGGCTGCGGCGCAACAGGGATTAAGGTAAACTCGTGGCCATTAGGGCAAGTTCGGCTTTGGCCTCGCCGAGCAGCGCCATGCCGCCTAACCGACCCAATTCGTCCGAACATTTCGCGCTCTTGCCGTAGCAGCCGAATGCAACCACTACGCGCTCCGAAAGCGGTCCGATGCAGGGCAGGCCCGTGTCGCCAAAGCTGGTCATGCACGGCACCACGCGGCGTTCTTCGAAATGGAGGTCGCGAATACGCTCAAGGATCTGCGTTTGCAGCCGATCAGCGACCTCAATCGACCCGCCCGATCGGAACCAGTTCTTGATATCCGCCTCGCTTTCGAGCGGAAGATCGACCGGATCACCGCCGAGCTTCAACCAGATTTGGCCGTCCGGATAGGCGATCGGCGGCAGAATATAGGGATTGTCGCCCTTGGGACCCAAACAAAGCATCGATGGCATTCCGTTCAGGCGTTGAGTCTCCGCCGCACCAAGCCGAAACATCGCCACGGTACGCCCATAGACCGTAACACCCAATGATCGACCGAGCAGCGATTGGGTATGCCCGCCTGCCGCCACGAGAACACGTTCGGCCTCGACACTGCCCGATCTCGTCCGGATCGTCACGCCAGCGCTGCTTTCCGAAATCCCAAGAGCCGGTTCGTCGATGATCCGGGCCCCGGCACGCTCCGCCGCGATCGTCTGCGCGCGGACCAGGCGGCGCGGGCTGATGTATCCGGCATTGCGTGGCTGGAAATATCCCTGCACTCCCGCCGTCGATCTCAGAAACGGAAATCGCTCCGCGAGCCCCGCATCATGATATGCTTCGCACAGGATCCCGTCTTCGGCGCAGATCTTGCCAACCGAAGCGACGTTTGTCGTTTCGCGGTCGCCGACGTAAAGCGCACCGACTTCCCGGTAGAACGCCACACCGCTTTCCGCTGCAATCTCGCCGTAGCGCGAAATCGCAGCGCGGTTCATTTGCCGCCAAAATGGCTGCGGATCGTAACTCCGCGTGATACGGCCCTCATCGTAGTGGCTGCCGAAGACGCCGTCATGGCGTGAAAAATCCGCCGGCTCGTCGGGCCCGATCAGGGCAACATCATGGCCCATCTTGGACAGATGCCGCGCCGCCGCCGACCCGATCATGCCACGCCCGATCACCGCAAGTTTGGTCGCTTTATTCGCGCTCACGATTAGCTCCCGTGCCTTGCCGCTTGCTCTTTGAGACGGGCAATTGGCCCGAACGCAAGTCGATCAAGCACAACCTCTCTCGATCCATCACAATCGACAAGTACCATTTTTAATCATGACAACAGCCAGTATAGTCCGCGTTACCCAACACAGGACAGCGTCATGGATCAGCGCGACCCAAGGACCGGAAAGGAACACCGGGAGTTCTTCAACATCGATCTTTCCTCGGGTTGGGAAACGATCGCGCCGGGTATCGAAGCGAAGACGCTAGCGGGATCGCTCGATGAAGCCGCCGGCAAGGGGCATCTCAATCGCCTCGCTCGCTGGGCGCCGAATGCCGAGATCGATGCCGTGCGCGCTCACGAGTTTTACGAGGAGGTCGTGGTTATCAAGGGAACGCTCCTTGTGGCCTCGCAGGAGCCGCCACATCGTTTCGAGGCGTTCCACGCTCCGGCTTTCGCCTGCCGCCCTCCGCATGCCAAACACGGCCCCTTCAAGGCAGGTCCGGAAGGCTGTTTGCTGCTTGAAACCTCGTTTTTCTACTAGGACGGGGGATTAACTCCAGCGCGCGCAGAACGCCTCGACGTCGCCGGACTGGAATTCCGGCAGGCGCTGAAAGATGGTTTCGGCCGGCCAATTCCACCACGCAATTGCTGCGAGCCGCGCGGCGATATCGCGACTAAAGCGCTCTCTGATCTGTTTTGCCGGAACACCGCCAACTATCGTATAGGGCGCCACGTCACGGGTAACCACGGCGCCGGCGGCCAGCACGGCGCCGTCGCCCACCGTTACGCCCGGCATCACAATGACGGCGTGCCCGATCCAGACATCGTTTCCGATCACGACGCGGTCGGCGCGGCGTTGCCGAAAGAAGGTATGATCCCGCTTTGCGTCGGCAGTGTAGTATTCAGGGCAGTAGGTAAATCGGTGCTGCGACGGCCGGTCGAGGGGATGGTTCGGCGCCCCGATGCGCACCTGCGCCGCGATCGCGCAAAATTTTCCGATCTCTGCGTCGGCGACCATGCAGCCCGGGCCGAGATAGGAGTAATCGCCGAGTTCGGTGTATTCGATGGCGGTATCGCCGAGAACCTCACAACAAACACCAATCGAGACTTCGCGCAATTTGACCGTGGGCTCAATAACGGTTTCGGCAAGCTTTGGGCGCGGGGGAGCCGGTTGGTGCATAGCGACTTGCTCGTCAATCAGGCGGCCCAGTGCCGCTGATGTCATCTACCACAGCTGGCAGCGACCGCGCGTGAAGGTTAGGACGGGCAAGCATGCGCTGGCTGCAGCGGTCCCGCCTGACTTAGGCGGCGCGAACCTCGCTGAGGAAGCGGTTGACCTGGCCGGCGAGGTCCTTGGATTGCGACGACAATTGCTCGGCTGCGCCCAGCACCTGGGTGGCGGCGGAACCGGTCTCGTCGGCCGCCCGCTGCACGCCGGAGATGTTGGCGTTGACCTCCTGGGTGCCGCGCGCGGCTTCCTGGACGCTGCGGGAAATCTCCTGCGTGGCCGAACCCTGTTGCTCGATTGCGGATGCAATCGCAATGCCGATCTGGTCGATTTCGGCGATGACATTGGCGACGTTCTGTATGGCCGTCACCGTTTCGTCGCTCGCCGCCTGAATGGCGGCGATCTGTTCGGAGATTTCGGTGGTCGCTTTCGCGGTCTGCCCGGCCAGCGATTTGACTTCCGAGGCGACGACCGCAAAGCCGCGGCCGGCATCGCCGGCGCGCGCGGCCTCGATGGTGGCGTTGAGGGCGAGCAGGTTGGTCTGGGCCGCGATGCTCTGAATCAGCGTTACGACATCGCCGATCTTCTGCGCGCCTTCGGCCAGCGAACGGGCGGTGTCGCCGGTGCGGCGCGCGTTGTCGACGGCGCGGGCCGCGATCTCGGTGGACTGCGCGACCTGGCGGCCGATCTCCGAAATCGAGGAGGTGAGTTCCTCAGTGGCGCTCGCAACGGTCTGGACGTTGGTTGATGTCTGTTCGGAGGCAGCGGCCACGACACCGGCCTGACGGTTGGTGGCGGCGGCGGTCGAGGACATCGAGCGGGCGGTATCTTCCATCACGGATGAAGCTGACGACAATCCGCCGACGAGTTCGCTGACTTTGGCTTCGAACGAGCGGGTGAGTTCGTCGAGCACCTGGACGCGCCGCATCTTGACGTCGTTCTCGGCGGCCTTTTCCGTCGACAGGTGTTCGGCCTCGATCATGTTGTCCTTGAAGACGCGCACGGCAGCCGCCATCGCGCCGATCTCGTCGCCGCGCTCGGCGCCCGAGATTTCGTCTGAAACGTTGCCGCTGGCGAGCCGTGTCATGGTGGCGGTAAGGTCTACGATCGGTTTGCAGACGCGGCGGTAGACCATCAGGATCAGGCCCGCGCTGGCGCCGATAACGGCGATCAGACCTGCGAGCGCGATGATGAAGCTGAGGCGTGCCGAGGAGTAGGCGGCGCCCAGGACCTCTTCGGCATTGTCGTAGAACGCGTCGCGCAGCGTGATGACCGCGCCGAGTCCCTTTTGCGATTCAACGAAGAACACATCGACGTTGTGCTCGTATTTGCCGCTGATCGCGCCTTCCTTGACGAGCTTCAGCTCTTTGCCGAACCGATCGACATAGGCCTCGTTCATTTTCCCAAGCGCAGCGGCCACATTGGCGGGCGTTGCCGGATTGCCGCGCAAATCCTGCAGCGACATCAGGATCTGGTCGGCGCGGCCCTGCGCGCGGCTCAGCTCCATCTTCTCCGCGTCGGTTGCGACGCGGTTGGCTCCGACCAGGTTCTTGTGCAGGCTGGCGTTGTAGCCGCCGACATCGCGCAGTGCCCAGGTGATGTTGGCGTAAGTCGCCTGGCGGTAAGCGTCGCCGTCGAGCAGCGCCATGCGGCGGACCTGTTCTTCGAGCAACGCGGTGATGGCGGCGTTGAAGACCGCGTTATCGGCGACAATCTTCCTGGCGGCGTCCTTGCGGGCATCGGCGGGGCCGGCGATGGCCTTGTCGATGGCCTCGCGCAGGGCATTGAACTTCGCGTTCAGCCCATCGATGCCGCTGGCGACGGACGCGCCATCGTCGAGCGAGCCGGGCAGCGTCTTGCGGATCGCGTTCATCTTCGTCAGCGCGCCGTTGGTATCCTTGCGGTATTTGTCGAGGTCGGTGAGCATCTTCGGCTCCACCACCGCCGGCCCATACAGGATGTTGGTGGAGAAGCCGCGTTCGGGGTTCATGTAACGCGGGATGTCGCCGACGGCCCGCACCACTTCGAGCCGGCTCTGGGCGACGGACACCTTGTCCATGGTCTGGTATTTCGTGACGGCCACATAGACGGCGAGACCACCGCCCACGGCGGAAAGCGAGACGATGGCGTCGGTCAGGAGGGTACCGATTTTCATGGGATTTGGGCCATTCACGATGGTATGGGAGTGCTGGCCTCCATCCTAAGTGGTGCGCATTAATCTTGGGTTACGGTGCGAAATCAGTGTGGCGGAAAGTACGGGACAAGGTAGCCGGTCTGCTGGAGCAGCAGCGCGAACAGCCCGGCGCCTGCAACCAGCCCGATCCAGAACAGCGGTGCCGGTATCTCGCGGCGAAAGCTACAGAGGCTCAGAACCATTCCGAAATAGAACACCATGGTCATGACCTGCCCGGTGTGCGGCGTCGGCGACAACAGTTTCCAGATGAAATACCCGATCAGAAAGCAAGGCAGCAGGATCGAAACCACGCGGATGCCGGTGGTCGTGGATGGCTGGACTGGCGGATTGCTCATAATGGCCTCTTGGTTCGCGACGTCGCCTCTCAGGCAGTCGCGTCCAAGTGGCAATGCGTTCAAAGGCGGAGGTCGGTTTTCTGGCTGCGTTGCGGGGGCGCGAAGTGCCGCCTCGACTGCCACCCGCACTCGCGCAGAGATAACGTGAACTTGCTATCTCACGCTTCAGCGGTTCTCTTCATCCGTCTTTCGCGGCGGGGATTTGCGCGACGGGGCGGGAGCGCCGAGTTCCTGGCAGGGCAGTTCGGTCCACGATCCATCTGATGTCTGCTGGTAGGAATGGCAGGACGATGACGCCGGCTGCTCGCTGGTCTTCGGCGTCTCGGCGTTTTTGGCAAGCCCGGGTACCGCCGCCGCGAGCAGGGCGGCTATCGTCGCCACAAAGATCGCGTGTCCTAACCGCATGGAAATTCTCCTTTTTGAAAATGGAGTTCCTTTCGTAGCGGACATTGTGGATTTTTTTTGAACAGGAGCGTGCGTGCGCGCCGGTTTGATTAATGATCTCCAAATCGTGCGCGCTCGTTCACAGCCGCGTGACGCGCAACCGCAGGGCATTGCCGACGACGCTGACCGACGACAGCGCCATGGCCGCGGCGGCAATGATCGGCGACAGCAGGATGCCGAAGCCGGGATAGAGGATACCCGCAGCAATCGGGACGCCGGCGGCGTTGTAGATGAAGGCGAAAAACAGGTTCTGCCGGATGTTGCGCATGGTGGCCTGCGACAGTTTTCGTGCGCGGACGATCCCGCCAAGGTCGCCCTTCAAGAGCGTGATGCCTGCGCTTTCCATCGCCACATCGGTGCCGGTTCCCATGGCGATACCGACTTCGGCTGCCGCCAGCGCCGGAGCGTCGTTGAGGCCGTCGCCGGCCATGGCGACGATCCGCCCCGCCTTCTGCAGCCTGGCGACCACCGCGCTCTTCTGATCCGGAAGCACTTCGGCCTCGACGTCGGCGATACCGAGCTGCCGCGCGACCGCTTGCGCGGTGGTCCTGTTATCGCCGGTCAGCATGATGACCTTGATGCCTTCTTCCGCCAGCGCCTTCAACGCCGCTTGTGTTGAAGCCTTGACGGGATCGGCGATGGCGAACAATCCGGCAAGTTTGCCGTCCACTGCGATATTGATGACGGTGGCGCCATCGGCGCGCATGCGCTCGGCATCGGAATCCAGCGTATGGGTATCGACGCCAAGCGAATTGAGGAACTTCGAATTGCCGAGCAGAACAGATTTGCCGTCGACCTTGCCGGTCGCACCTTTGCCTGTCGGCGAGTCGAACGCCTCGACCTTGCCGAGTTCCAGTTGACGTTCCCTTGCGGATCGCACGATGGCGTCGGCGAGCGGATGCTCGCTGGCAAGCTCGATGCTGGCGGCGAGCCGCAGCATTTCGTTCTCGTCGTATCCCGCGGTCGCCACGATTGCTATGACCTTCGGCTTGCCTTCGGTCAGCGTGCCCGTCTTGTCGACCACCAGCGTGTCGACCTTTTCCATGCGCTCCAGGGCTTCGGCGTTCTTGATCAGCACGCCGGCATGCGCGCCGCGCCCGACGCCGACCATGATCGACATCGGCGTCGCAAGGCCGAGCGCGCAGGGGCAGGCGATGATGAGCACGCTCACGGCGGCGACGAGGCCGAACACCATGCGTGGCTCCGGCCCGAAATAGGACCAGACGCCAAAGGCGATCAGCGCCACGGCAATGACCGCGGGCACAAACCATCCGGCAACCTGATCGGCGAGCCGCTGGATCGGCGCGCGCGAGCGCTGCGCATCCGCCACCATCTTGACGATCTGGGACAGCAGCGTGTCGCGGCCGACTTTCTCCGCGCGCATCACGAACCCGCCCGATTGGTTCAGCGTGCCGGCAATCACCTTTGCCCCGGTCTCCTTGGTGACGGGCATGGATTCGCCTGTTACCAGCGATTCATCGAGCGAGGAGCGGCCTTCGAGGATGACGCCGTCGACCGGCACTTTTTCTCCGGGCCGGACGCGCAACATTTCCCCGACCGCGAGGCTGTCGATTTCGACTTCATGGTCGGCGCCGTCTTCGCTGATGCGGCGCGCGGTCTTCGGCGCCAACTGGAGCAAGGCCTTGATGGCGCCCGACGTCGCCTCGCGGGCGCGCAGCTCCAGCACCTGGCCGAGCAGGACGAGCACGGTGATGACGGCCGCAGACTCGAAATAGACCGCGACTGCGCCGCCATGACCGCGGAAGGCGGCCGGGAAAATTTGCGGCGCGATGGTGCCGACCAGGCTGTAGAGATAGGCGACCCCGGTGCCGACAGCGATCAGCGTGAACATGTTGAGATTGCGCGTCAGCAGCGACTGCCAGCCGCGCACAAAGAAGGGCCAGCCGGCCCAAATCACGACAGGCGTGGCGAACGCGAGTTGAATCCAGTTTGACAGCGCCGGGTCGACGAGGCTGTGACCGCCGGCGAGATGCCCACCCATCTCCAGCACCACCGGCGGAACGGATAGCACGAGGCCGATCCAGAAGCGCCGCGTCATGTCGGCGACTTCTGGGTTGGGCGGCGCATCGAGGCTCGCAACCTCCGGCTCCAGCGCCATGCCGCAGATCGGGCAACTTCCGGGCCCGACCTTCCGGATCTCGGGATGCATCGGGCAGGTGTAGATCGTGCCGTCGTCGGCGCCTTGAGGGGCGGGCTTCGCCGATGATTTCTCGAGATACTTCCTTGGATCGGCGGCGAATTTGGTTTTGCAGCTCGCCGAGCAGAAGTGAAAGGTTTTCTCCTGGTGGTCGAAGCGATGCTTGCTGGTCGCGGGATCGACCGTCATTCCGCAGACGGGGTCGAGCACCTTGGCAACGGCGTGGTGATCCTGATGGCTGTGGTGCCCGTGATCGGTGTGGGCGTGATGATCGTGGCCATTGCAACACGATTTGGAGGTTGCGCCGTCCGGATTGGCCTTTGTGTCCGGGGTTTTGCTTTCCGGATTCTTGTCGTGGTGGTTCATCGCGAATGCAGTCCCTTGCAACCTATACCCTGTAGGGGTATATAGGCCGCATGAGAAAAGACATCAAGGCATCCTGTCAAAAACGTCTGAGCCGCATCGAGGGCCAGGTCCGCGGCCTGTCCAGGATGGTGGACGAGGACCGCTACTGCATCGATATCGTGACGCAGATATCGGCGGTGCGCGCCGCGCTCCGGCGCGTCGAGGAAGAGGTGTTGAAGGATCATGTCTCGCATTGCGTCGAACACGCGATTGCGAGCGGCGACAAATCGGATCAGCGCCAGAAGATATCGGAGCTGATGGCGGTCATCGGCCGGTCTGACCGATAAAACGCGATCTGTCACCGCCGGCGGCGTGCAATCGCACCGGCAACGGTCTGCATGGTAATTCCCAAGACCCAGCCGAGCATGATCATCCAGGTCCAGGCGAGGTGCGGATCGTGACGGAGCACGATCACGCAGACGGAGGCAAAGGCTGCGCCCGCGGCGAGGAACGTGCCGACCGCGCTGAGCAATTCCGGCGCGTCGATCTTACCATCCCAATGCCCGTCCGTCGGCTTGCCATCGGTGTCGAAGGGACGTTGCGGGGTGTCGATGCCCAGATAGAATCCGACGGCGCCGCCGAGCATCATCAAAAGCAGGAAAGCCTGCGACGTGAACTGCGGGATGCTGGTACCGACGAGTGCGGCCACAAACAATCCGCTTGCAGCGCCGGCCATCGCAAGGCCAAGGCGCTCCAGGACGTGCGCGGTCTTTCTGACGCGGGTTTGCATGGGGGCTCCCGCAGACTGTGAGCAGGGAAGGTTAGGACGTTTTGGCGCCGGTTGAAAGACGTCTACAAGTTGAAAGACGTCTACAAGGCGACGTGATACGCGCCGACGGATTCGTGTAAGCGGTGGCTACGGATAAGCGTGATGCAGCCAGCCCCGGTGAGGCCGCGCCACCGTCCTGAGAAACGCTTGCTAGTTCTTGGCGCGGATAAAGCCTGCAAGCCTGCCCTTCTGGGTCTCGCACCAGGTTGTCATGCCGATGCGCCGCTGGTCGAGGTCCGTCGTCCTCGTCGCGATGGCGACCTCCTGCAAGAGCAGGTCATCCGGGCGCTCACCCATTTTTCCGCCGGTATGCACGTACGCAATGGCCTTTCGGACTTGCTCGGTGGTGCCCTCCGGCTGCTGCATCTCCTGAGCCTTCTGCACCAGATCCTGATAGACGACATCCGTGCCGGGACATTCCACCTTGGCCGCAAACGCCTGCAGCATCATCGTCACATATTCGGAGCGAGGGCCGGCATGCGCCGCCGTCGCAACGAGAACCAAACCAACAAGCAACGCAGCACCGCGCATCATGACCTCTCCCTGACACTTTTCCTTAGGCTTTTACGGTTTTGGGTTTTCCGGTTTCGGGAAGGCTAGCGCCGACGGCAGCCCGGCACAACCTTCGAAAAGCGTCGGGCGCATCAAAGCGCCGTCAGTTCGCCCTTTGCCCAGATCTCGCGCAACTTGAACTTCTGGATCTTGCCGGAGCCCGTCAGCGGAAACGCTTCGACCACGAACCAGTGTTTTGGCGTCTTGTGCGGGGCCAGCGAGGCCCGCATGTAGGCTGACAGCTCCTCCTTGTCGATCACGGCACCTTGCGCCGGGCGGATGAAGGCGGCGACTTCCTCGCCCCATTTTTCGTGTGGCAGTCCGACCACGGCGACCTCTCTGATCTTGGGATGGCGGAACAACAGTTCCTCGAGTTCGCGCGGATAGATGTTCTCGCCGCCGCGGATGATCATGTCCTTGAGCCGGCCCTCGACGGTACAGTAGCCGCGGGCGTCCATCGCGCAGAGGTCGCCGGTATGCAGCCAGCCATCGGAGTCGATGGAAGCGGCCGTGGCGTCCGGCATCTCGAAATAGCCGAGCATGACGTGGTAGCCGCGCGTGCAGAACTCGCCGATCTCGCCGATCGGCACGGTCTTGCCGGTGTCGGGATTGACGATCTTGTTCTCCATGTTCGGCAGCGGCAGGCCGATGGTGCCGGCCTTGTCCTCGATGGTGTCCGACGTCTTGGTCATCGCCGCCACCGGCGAACATTCGGTCTGGCCGAACACGATGGTGAAGGGCGCGCCGAGTTCCTTTTCGAACCGCGTCACCAGTGCGGCCGGCACGGTCGAACCGCCCGAGCAGATCGCCTTGACCGACGACAGGTCTGTCGTGGCGAAGGAGGGATGCTCCAGCATCGCCACCAGCATGGTGGGAACGCCGACCATGGCGTTGCCGCGATAGGTCGCAAACATTTCTAGCACGAGGCCCGGCTCGAACGCTTCGATCAGCACCTGGGTTGCCGCGCGCGACACCGCGCCGAGCACGCAGCAAACGCATCCGCCGGTGTGGAACAGCGGCATCGTGGTGATGAAGACGTCGCCGGGCTCGACCCCCATCTGTACGGCGGTATCGGCGCCGTTATTGGCAAGCCCGCGGTGATGCAGCAGCGCGCCTTTCGGAAACCCTGTTGTGCCCGACGTGTACTGGATCATGACCGGATCGCTCGGCTTGACGTCCGGCAGCGCGATACCATGGTCGTCGCCGGTGGCGATGAAGGAAGCCCAGTCGTCGAACGAGATGATCTCGCGCAACTCCGGGCAGCGGGCTGAGACTTCCCGCACGGTGTCCAGCATCGGATTGCCGCGGAACGCCGGCACCACGAAGACGCCGGCCGCGCGGGACTGCTTCAGTACATATTCGACCTCGTTGGCTCGAAAACCCGGGTTGACGGTGACCAGCACCATCCCGGCCATCGCGGCGCCGAACTCCATCATCACCCATTCCGGCAAATTATACGCCCAGACGGCGACCCGCTCGCCCGGCTTGAAGCGGCGGAGCAGGGCGCGCGCGGTGCGCTGGGCTTCGGTATGAAGCTCCGCATACGTCCACTGGCGGCGCGCCGCGGGGTCGGGGACACCCGCAATCAGCGCGAGCCGGTCCGGCGCCGACCGCGCGGCCTGCTCCAGCAACTGGCCGAGCGTGACGTCGCGGACGGTGGTGGAAACTCCCGCGACGTGAGATTCCTTCAAGGCCATTGTCTCTCCCATGGGGTCTTTGCCGGTATGATGCCGATTTGCGGCAATTGACCCGACTATGGCATCCGCCGCTTGTGTTTTGCAGCCGGGTTCCGAAAGAAATTGTGGTTCTTGCCGGTCGATGCGGTTCGTTGCGCTGGGCGTATTGGCGCAGACCGGTGCGCCGACTTATGCTTGATCGCGATACCGTCTGGGAGAACGCCATGAGCCTGCTCGGCAATCCATTCGACCCCGCACGCGAGGCGGCGCTGGTGACCGGCGCCGGCAACGGCATTGGCCGGGCCATCGCGCAGGCGCTGGCCGGCGAGGGCGTGCGGACCGTATTCGCCGATATCAGCGCGGAGCGGGTCGCGGCCGCGATCAAGGCTTCGCGGCGGCCCGAACTGGCCGTGCCGTGGGTCGGCGATATCGCCAGCGCCGCCGCGCGAGAAACGCTGCTAACGGACGCGCAATCCGCCGTCGGGCGGGTGACCCATTTCGTGCACAGCGCCTCGCCGCCGCGGCGGGAGGCCGATCATGCCATGGCCGTCAGCACTGAGACCTGGGCGCAGATGCATGCGGTCAATCTCGAGGCCGGCTTTCATCTTTCGCGCGAACTGGCGCGAAAGCTGATCGCGGCGAAACAGCCTGGCTCGTTCCTGCTGCTGACCTCGCTGCATTCAGGCACGCCGCGCAATCTGCCGCATTATTCGACCGCCAAGGCCGGGATGGCGATGCTGGTGAAGGAGCTCGCAAAAACGTTCGGCCGCCACGGCATCCGCGTCAACGCGCTGGTGCCCGGCGCGATTGCTGCCGGCGGTTTCGTTGCCGATCCGTCGCTGGCAAAACACATTCCGCTCGGCCGTCTCGGGCAAGCCAGCGACCTCGCGCCGCTGGCGCTAGCGGTGCTTTCGAACCGGGTATCGGCCTATGTCACGGGGGCGGCGATCACGATCGATGGCGGCTTGTCGCTGACCAACTGGTTCGAACCGCCGGAGCTCGGAGAAATGTGAGGCGGAACCTCGATGGGGGCGCCCGGCGTGGAACGAGCGGGCCGGTTCGGCGGTTCTCACAACAGGCCGCAGCCTGCAGGGGAACCGGTTCCTGCGGCGAACCTCAGGGAGCGCGACATGACATCCGAGATGCAAATCCACACCATCGCGCGGCAAATGCTTGAAAAGCACGGCCCGGCGGCGATTGCCCAGGCAGCGCAGAACGCGGTCGCCTGCGAGCGCAAGGGCGAGAAAGAGGAAGCCAGTGAATGGCGCCATATCGAAGACGCCATGAAGATGATGCGGGGACCGCATCAGAGCTGAAGGTCGCCCCGGCGTCCGGTCCGGAGGACGACGGCAGTGAACCCTTTTCCATCCGCCGCGACCAAAGGGCATGGAAAATATACCTCAATACATCGGCGTGACGCTGATACTCGGCGTCTTTGTCTGGGGCATGATCGGCTTCTATCGCGGCCTGTCGATGCCCAGGAACGAGCTGGATCGCTCGGGCGATACCTGGACCTGGTTGAGCTGACCCGGCCCGATAGCGAACCCCCGGCGGCCGTGTTAGCCTGCCGCCGCCATGCCCCATCGCATTCTCGTATTCTACGGCTCCTATCGCTCCGACCGCATGGGCATCCGCCTGGCGCAGTTCGTCGTTGAGGGCCTGTGCGGCCGCGGCGACGATGTCGAACTGATCGACGCCAAGGCGGTAGGCCTGCCGATGCTGGACCGGATGTACAAGGAGCATCCGAAAGGCCAGGCACCGGCAGTGCTCGAAGAACTCGCGGGAAAAATCCGCGGTGCCGATGGCTTTGTCTTCATCACCGGCGAATACAATTGGGGCATGCAGCCCGGCCTGAAAAACCTCACCGACCATTTTCTCGAAGAGTGGTTCTGGCGCCCGGCCGCCATCGCCAGCTATTCGGCCGGCCGTCTCTCCGGTGCGCGCGCCGCGACCGCCTGGCACGGCACGCTCTCGGAGATGGGCATGGTTGTGATCTCTTCCACGATCGGGGTCGGGCCGATCGCGCAAACCCTCTCAGACGACGGCAAGCCGACCGGCGAGGCCGGCAAGGCGCTGGAGCGGGCGTTCCCCCGCTTTGCGGATGATCTGGCGTGGTGGGTGGAAGCGGCCAAGGCGCAGCGGGCGAAGAAGGCGCCTCCGTACTGAGCGGCTAAATCAGATTGCAGCAGCGGCTGCCGCGCCATGCTTGGCGTACCATTTCGGCCCCGGGCCGCGCATGTAATGCCGCTCGGGCCGGTAACCGTCGAATGCGCGGTCGATCAGCCGATGCCAGCCCGTGACGATCCGGTCGAGGCGGCGGAACAGCGGCAGGGCGATTTGCGCGGTGCTCATGACACCCTCAATTCGGCTTGCCGAGAACCGACGAGAAGGAGACTTCGAAGATCTCATCGTCGAAATCGTCGCTGACATGCACGACCCAGTCGCGCCAGTCTTCCGCGCTTTGTTCCATGATCAGCGATCGCACCACGCAGGCGGCGCGGTCGCGCGCCTCGGCGAGGTTGCTCACCACCGCGCCGAACTGATCGACGCGAACTTCGCGGGAGCTGGAGCAGTGGAAATAGACCTGGGCCATTTTCGGTCTCCTTCACAAAGCGAATCGAATCTGCGGTTCAAAAATAGCAGCGGCGGATTCCGCTGGATATTCCGGTAGATCCCCGACGGGGAATTACGGGGATGTCCCGCAACGTGACACCAAACCTACCGGGACGAATCGCGCCCTTCCGTGATTCACATCACGCTGATTCTGTTAACGTTCGATTAACCAAACTCACGCAGGATTTCCGACATAGGATCGCAGCGGAACCGGATTCGAGCCGGCAGTTGCAAGAGAGGCCGGTGGCGTAACGCCCGCCGGCCTTTTCTCTTGGTGGCTCGTGATTGACTTCCGGTTCGAGCTTCAAACAAGCGTGATTGCTAATCCCCTCCAGGATGCGGCGATCACGCTCACGTCAGGGATGACGTAGGCATAGGCGAGTTCGTGATGGCTTACGCGCGCGCGTTGCGCGCAAAGGTCATGCTGATCTCGGAGCGCGTCTTGCTGACGTTGGAGAGGATCTCGCCCATCAGCTTCAGGTTGGTCATCATCTCCTGGATCAGGAAGCCACCCGCCACGAGTTCGAGCTGTTCGGGGGCAAGCTGCTGCACCTTTGTATCGTGATCGCACGTCATGGCGTTCTCCTTGCGGGTTGACGTAGGGGATTGCATCCACGCGCGGCAGCCTCGTTCAGAAACACGGGCTCGGCCGTGATCCCGATCACGTTGTGGGAAAATCGCCTTGGCCTTTCGCCTTCGCCCGTTGGCGCTACGCCGGGACCGGTCGCTCGCAATGACGATTTTTTGACGTCAGGAGTGCTTCGCAAGGGATCGCTTAGCGGGTGTTCCCGTCGCCTTCTTTCAGGTAGAATCGACGCATGAGCGAAACCGAGACCTTGTTTGCCGCCCTGCGCCAGTCGGCCGACGAAACCATCGTGGACATGTTCGAGCGTATGGTGCGGGACGCCCCGGACCATGCGCTGAACAAGATGAACGCGTTGGAGATCGCAACCAAACAGGACCTTGACGAGGAGCGGGTCATCGCAACACTCCTGAATGCGGTCGGGCTCGGCATGTTCGAGATGACATGGAACGTGATGTGCCCGAGTTGCGCCGGGGTGCTTTCCGCCAACAGGAGCCTGAAGACGCTCAACAGTGCGCAGTACAATTGCGCGTTCTGCGCCGCGGGTTATGAGACGACGCTCGACAATCTGGTCGAGGTGACCTTCACGGTAAGCCCGCGCGTTCGGAAGATCGCGGCCCATAGCCCTGACGAATTGTCGGCGGCTGAATATTATCGCCAGATCTTCTGGAGTTCGGCGATCGATCTTCCCGGCGATGTCGAGAAGCTGCTGGGTGAGGTCACGCTCGAAATGGTCGACTTGCCGCCGGGCGAAAGGGCCATCCTTTCCCTGCACGCGCCGGAGGGCACCTTGATCGTGTTCGATCCCGTGACGCATGCGGCGCAGTTCATCGAGGTCAAGGGCGAGGAGACCGGCGAGCGCCAGAATCTGTCCGTGATGTTCAACAAGGTCCAGGTTCCCGTCGACACCGTCGCCTTGCGCCCCGGACCGCTGCGGCTGGCGCTGGAAAACCGTACCGACGGCCGCGTGTTGCCGGCGGTATGGGTGGCGAACGCGGCGCTGGACGCCATCCTGACGCTACGCAAGCCCGTGCTCTCCGCAACGCGTCTCCTCACCAACCAGACTTTTCGCGATATCTACCGGACCGACACGCTCGCGATCGGCCAGAGGCTCAAGATCCTGAGCCTGACGTTCCTGTTCAGCGATCTCAGGGGCTCCACCGAACTCTACGAGCGCGTCGGCGACCTCACGGCCTTCGATCTCGTCAACGAGCATTTCCGCCTGCTGCAGGAGATCATCGCGTCCGAACGGGGCGCCGTCGTCAAAACCATTGGCGATGCCGTGATGGCGACCTTCGAGACACCGGACCGTGCCATCGCCGCCGCGATCCGCATGCGCGAGGCGATGAGCGATCTTGGCGCCGAGCGGCAGCATCAGAGCCTGAGCTTGAAGATGGGTATCCATGAAGGGTCGTGCCTCGCGGTAACGCTGAACGCCCAGCAGGACTATTTCGGCCAGACGGTGAATATCGCTTCGCGCGTTCAGGGCCTTGCGGCGTCACGCTCGATCGTGGTGACGGAGCAGGTGGTGGAGAACGCCAAGGCCCGGTCTTTGCTTGAGACAAAGGGGCTGAAGCCAACACCCAGAAGCGTGGCCCTGAGCGGCATCGCGGACAAGGTGTCGGTCTACGAGATATCCTGAGCCGGCCATTGCGTGTGAACTGTGGAACCGCGACCGGGCAAGTTCCCTTAGCTGCCGGTGCGAGATCTGCTCCAGGCATCTTTAGCGTGTTGCCGCGATTTGCTATTGTTGCGGTGCAACCGAGCCTAGATTCGCATATTTTACCGAGGGTTTTACCAATGACCGCTATCAAGTCAGGCGATCTCGTGGTGCTCAAATCCGGCGGGCCGACAATGACCGTCGATACGGTCAACACGGATATTTTCGACGACAACAAAATCACCGGTGTGCTTTGCGTATGGTTCGTTGGGGACAACCTCCAGCGCGTGAGGTTCGATCATGGCGCTATCGAGCCTGTACAATTGAAGTCAGCGCAATTGGAGAAAGCCCTTCCCGATGATGCGCCTTCGCAGGAAGCGAGCGTTGATTACAAAGGGGTCCTTGAAGAGATGGTTGATGCCTTGAACCTCCCGGCGGAGGAGGCGAAGGCAGCTTCTAGCGCTGTCCCCGGAAAATCGAAGCGCGCGAGGGCTCCCAAGCAAAGCGAAATTGTTCGACACAACTAACTGACGACGTCCGGTTCACCGGGCAAAAGCCGGCAACCAGCCGCCCTGCGCTGTGGCCCAATCACCACACTGCAACGGAATTGCGCTGGCGGACCGGGCCTGACTTGTTCCGGCCCCGGTTCCGCCCCGATTGGATTCGGAACATTGGGCGTGGTGGTTTTCGGCTTGGGCTGGGGCGCAAGTTGGGGATTGCAACATGTCCATCGAGCGCGCTGGTATTTCGTACGTCGACATCGGAACCGACCGCACGCTGCGCTGGGCGCATTCGCCGGCCGCAGGGAAAATAATTCGGCTGCTTGCCGTTGCCGTAGCAGCGGCGTCGCTTGCGGCCTGTCAGACTTCGGCCGTCAGTCAGAAATCCGAATTGCGCGCCAGCCGGGTAGCCTCGCTCGACAACGAACGGGCGACGTCCCCCATGATCAAGCGGCGCGTGGCAGCGACCAGAAGGTATACAAGGTTGGCCGCGCGCAGGAATGGCGGCGAACCCAAGACGACGGCCTCGCATGGCGTGGCGAGCTTCTACACCGAGGGCACCAAGACGGCGAGCGGCGAACGGTTCAACACGATGGACATGACCGCGGCGCATCCGACTTTGCCTTTTGGCACCAAGCTACGCGTGACCGATGTCGCGAGCGGCAAGTCGGTGACCGTGCGGGTCAATGACCGCGGTCCCTACGTTCCGGGGCGCGTCGTGGACGTCTCCTATTCAGCGGCGGACGCGCTGGGAATGGTCGGAAAGGGCCTCACCAACGTCAAACTCGATGTGGTTCAGTAGCCGACAGGGACAGGCCGAATTGCGCGTCAATCGAGCAGCAGGCGGCCGACAGGCTCAACGCCGCCGGCACTTCCGCTTCGGACCACGACGATCTCGCCGCTTGCCGGCGAGATGCCGGTGAGCGCCGATATGTTCGCGCCGTGGGTCACGACCAGCAAGTTTCCGCGCCCGGTCCATTTGCCGATCATCGCGCGGGCACCGGCGGTCAAAGCCTCGGTCTGATCGCGCAGCACGACCACATTGCCGAACGTCGGCGCGGTTTCAACCGGGCCGAGTTCCAGCAGGGTTGCCGTGTCCATGCAGCGACACCATGGCGAGGCGAGGATTTGCTCGACTGCGATCCCCTCCGACTTGAGCCGCGCGCCGATCCTTTTGGCGTCGGCGCGGCCCTTGGCGCTGAGATTGCGCTGGGTGGTGCAGTCATCGACCCGGAAGCCCGGCGGATCGCCGACGCCCCCCGGCGCATCGGCATGGCGCATCAGCGCGACATGCCCGCCCGCGCGCAGCGCTGACCAGGCGGCCTCGTCGGCGCGCGCGGTCTCCGCCGCGGCGGCAAGGCCGAGGACGAGGGCGACGATAGCGAAACCGTTGCGACGCATAGCGGCGACCCCTTTCAGAAAATGTACGTCAAAGATAAGCGATCAGACGCCCGGCGCAGACGGCGCCGAGCCACAGCAGCAGCGACACCAGCGCGGTAACCTTGGCGCCGGCGGGGGCTTCACCGTGCCAGAGCGCCACGCGCCGCCACGGGCCGGCATGGGCGATCACGACGTTGACCAAGGCGGCGGCGATCAGCAACAGCTTGGCCTGGAACGCTGGGTTGCGTACCACGTGCGATGCGTCGGCGCTGAACAACAGGAAGCCCATGCTGATCGCCAGCAGAAAACCGATGCGCGACAACGGCAGCAGCAATTTCGCCATCGGCGCGATCGGGATTGCGCGCCCCCATCCGAGCAGCCGCAAATCGAGCGCGAGGATCGATCCCACCAGCACGACGAAGCCGAGTATATGCAGGATTTCGACCGCGGGATAAAGCGCGGGCGACGAGCGCATCAGATGACCCAGCGCGCTTTCCTGCAAGGCCAGGAAGATCGACGCGGCGGGTTGCTGTTCCACGCGGGTTTATCGCAATTCGATGCGCTTGCCGTCGAGAATGACGTATTCGATGCGCGCTTCGTCCGGCTTGCTGGTGTGGGGATAGCCGAACACGGTGCAGGTCTTGCCGGGCGCGATGAGGTCCGCGGTGATGCCGCGCGCCTGCATGCGCGAAGGCGGCGCCAGCACAAAGTGCCAATGCTTGCCATCGACCACCAACTCGATCTCGCAATGCGGGTTCTCGAAGGTCGATTTCAGGATCTTGCCGGTCACGGTGAACGATTTCGAGGTGTCGTATCCGCCCCAGCCGTGATGGGCGGCCGCAGCGCCCGGCGCAAGGGCAGCCGCCAGCGAGAGGAACAGGCGTCGGGTGATTGTTGTCATGACGGCCTCTGCACGATGAAGGACAACACCGATCCGCTGCCGGATTAATAGCGCGTTTTGCGTGACCATTCAAACGATCCGGACCAACGCACGTCACGATCAGGGTGTCGAAGGGGCAACGATTGAGCCCGTCAAAAGTTCTATACGGGATGTTCGAGGAGTGCCGTCCGGTTCATTGCCGCGGCAGTGCGGCCAAGGCGACAAGGAGATACCGGCGGTGCGCAGGATTGAGGGTCAAAGTTTTCTGTTGTTGCTGCTCGTGGTCAGCGTCGCGTTTGGCTGGATTCTGAAGCCATTTTACGGCGCAATTCTCTGGGCCACCGTCGCAGCGGTGATTTTCGCGCCGCTCAACCGGAAACTGGTGGCGAGAACGGGCGGGCGCTCCGGGATCGCCGCCCTGGTTACGGTCCTGATCATCATCGCCATGGTCATTTTACCCCTGGCCATGATCGCGGCCTCCCTGACACAGGAAGCTTCCAGTCTTTACGCCAAGGTCCAGTCCGGCGAGTACGACTTTGCCCGCTACGTTCAGCGGATATTCGATGCCCTACCGGCCTGGGCAACAGGTCTGCTCGATCGCTTCAACCTGAACAATCTCCCGGCGGTTCGCGACTGGCTGGCATCCGGTGCGGTGAAGGGTGGACAGGTCCTCGCGCCGCAGGCGCTGAGCATCGGTCTGAACACTTTCGACTTCATGATTGGCCTTGGCATCATGCTGTACCTTCTGTTTTTCCTGTTGCGCGACGGCAAGGCGCTGGCTGAACGGATCAAGCAGATCGTTCCACTCCGCACCGATCAAAAAGCGGCACTCTTCGGCAGATTTGCCGATGTCGTCCGCGCCACGGTGAAAGGCGGCATTCTGGTTGCCATTGCCCAGGGCACGCTTGGCGGACTGGCGTTCTGGTTCCTGGGGATTCACGCGCCGTTGTTGTGGGCGGTGTTGATGGCTTTCCTGTCCCTCCTGCCGGCCATCGGATCCGGACTGGTCTGGGTGCCCGTTGCAATTTACCTGTTGGCTAGCGGCGCCGTGTGGCAGGGCGTTGCCCTGATCGTGTACGGGGTGCTCGTCATTGGACTGGTGGACAATCTGCTCCGTCCATTCCTGATCGGGAAAGACGCCAAGCTGCCAGACTATGTCGTGCTGATTTCCACGCTGGGCGGCATTGAAGTGTTCGGCTTGAATGGCTTTGTGATCGGCCCGGTGATTGCAGCGATGTTCATGGTGACCTGGGAAAGTTTCTCCGCCGCCCGGCAGGGCAACGACGCCGGGGCTACGGGCTAGCTCGCCAAATCGGCCGCTTGCGAAAAATCGATCGCGGGGCGATATGACGTTACGGGAACGCTACGTCCGTCTCCCGGACAATTCCTTGCCGCGCTCCGCCAGCTTTACCATCACCTGCAGCGCCTGATTGGTCGGCGTGGGAATGCCGAGTTCAGCGCCCTTGCGCACCACATAGCCGTTGAGAAAGTCGATCTCGCTGGGCTTGCCGCGCGCCAGATCCTGCGCGGTGGAGGACATCTGGTTCGGCATGTTGGCGGGAATCTTCATGATGTGCCCGGTGATGTCGTCGGGGATCGCGACCCCGCTGGCGCGGGCGACCGCGATCGCCTCCTGAACCGCGCGGGCGACGACATCGCTGACGCCATCGACTTCCAGCATCGGTCCATAGGAAATGCCGGCCACGGCGGACAGCGCGTTGAAGGCGCAGTTGATGATCAGCTTGCTCCACAGCGTGACTTCGATATCGTCCGATATCGTAATGCCGACACCGGCGGCTCGCAGCGTTTGCGCCAGCGCTTCGCTGGCGGCCGAGGCGCCGATCGCAAGGTCGCCGCCGCCGTGATGCCTGACATGGCCGGGCCCGGCCATCTCGCTGCCGACATAGACGACGACGGGAATGACGGCGTGGCCGATGATAGCGGCGAGGCGCGGCGCGTTGTCGACGCCGTTCTGCAGGCTGAGCACGGAGGTTTCCGGCCGCACGCGTCCAGCCAGCGACCGCCCGGCCTGCTCGGTATCGGCCGACTTGACGCACACCAGCACCAGATCCGGCGAGGCGAGGGCGCCAGCGTCGGTTGCGGCTTTGGCGGGCAGATGTCCCTTGAACGTCCTGGTGTCGAACAGCAGGCCGTTTGCGTTGATGGCATCGACATGCGGCTGCCGGCCGATGAACGTTACCTCATGTCCGGCCTGCAGCAGCAATCCTCCATAGTAGCAACCGACCGCTCCGGCGCCGACGACCGCGATTTGCATGCTGTTCCTAGCCCTTGAAGGTGGGCTGGAGTGGATGCACGTAATCCTTAAAACTGTCAAAGCCCTTCCACGCCGGCTCTGGCGCCTCATATCCGGCGCGCGGCGCGTAAAACGAGGGATCGTTGAGCTGCATGTCCGGGATGTAGCGCGGACAATTCGGAAAGATCACGCGCGCGGCGACGCGGACGATCAGCTGCGCGCCGACGGTGCTGGCGAGAAGCGGATCTTCGCGGCTGACGGTTGCCGTACCGTTGACACGCAGGCGCTGCGGCCTGCCATGCATGGCAATGAACAACAGGCCGACATCGGCGTTCACCAGAATATTGCCGAGGCTCTTGAACATGCCATTGCCGTCGTAATCGGGGAAGGCGAGCTCGGACGGCCCGGTGACGGTCACGAAGCCCGGCATGCCGCCCTTGAACGAGCAATCGGGCCGGCCCTCGGCATCGGCGGTCGCCAGGAAGAAGTACGGCTGGTTCTCGATGAACACCCGGTCGTCAGGTGTGAATTCCTCGCGGGAAAATTCCTCCAGACGGTCGGAAATCCGGCGGCTGTCGAACTGATCCTGCAGCCGGCGATTGCCCTCGTGAAACATGATGGTATCGGTCATCGCTTGCCTCGTCGGTCACAGGGGGGCGGGCAGGTGCTTACAGCAGCTTTGCCAGCACCGCGACCAGCTCGGCCTGCCGGTGCACGCCGGTCTTGGCGAAGATGCTCTTGAGCTGGCTCCGCGCGGTCTCCTTTCCGATCCCGAATTGATCGGCGACGTTTTCCAGGGACTCGCCGCGCGACAGCTGCGTCGCGAGCCTGGCCTCCGCCTGGGTCAGGCGAAACACCGTACGCAAGTTCGTTTCCGGCGTTGGAGATCGGCTATCGGGATCGATCAGAATGACCATGGCCTGGCAATCAGCCAGTGCATTGGCGGTCGAATGCGAGAGCCGCGCCGGGTACGCAAGCAGCGGCCGGCCGGTCGCACGAGGCAACGCGACCGGCGCGGAAAGGCCACCGGTCGGACGCCACAGCAGATTGTGCAGGGCGCGGTTCAAGGCCGTCGTCGCCCGCGCATCCTTGGCGGTCAGCTGGCCCTGTACGATCCTGATATCATCCACCAGAAGGCGTTCAGCCGGGGCATTAGCCTTGAATACATGGCCATGGCGGTTGATCAGGACCACCGCCGTGCCGCTCATTTCAAAAGCTTCCAGCGCGCCTGACGCGGCCGACGCGCTGAGCGCGCGGGCGATCGCGGCGCCGGTCGAAAGCCGACTCGATATGCGCGCCAACTCGTCCTTCTCGTCCGCCGAAAACGGCCCCTGATCGATCGTTCGCTGCAGCGCCACCGCCCACAGGTCGTCGCCGCAGGCGACCTTGACGCCGGCGTACCAGCGCAGCCGGTGCGGTCCGAGGAACTCCTGGTAATAGGGATGCTTGGCGATCTCATCGGCGCTGTGGCCGTCGAAATCGTCGGCGACCCCGCGCTGCGTCAGGGTCGGGACGGTGCGCATTCGCTCGTCCTGCGAGTGCCAACCATCCCGGAAATAGTCTTCCATCACTCTGGAAACACTTTCCGTATAGGGAACATTCGGGAGGGCATCGCCCGACAGGGGCAGCATGACGGCGCCAAAGCTCCCGGTGGCCGCGGCCACGGAAGTGAGCGCCTGGACCCAGCGCGCGGGATCAAGGCCAGCCTCGGCAAATTCCTGTTCGGCGGGGCCGAAATTCCACGCTGGCAAGGGTTCTCCCGATCGCAAGCTAGAATCTGAAGCTGCCCAGAAATACGCCGTGGCTGATGGGAAGGCAACAACCAGCCTTAGTTTACGGCGCTAACCTTGCCCGCTCCGCGCTACCCAGGATTTCCGACAGTGCCGACAACAACCGGTCGGTTTGCCCGTCGGTACCGACCGTGATCCGCAGATAGTCGGATATCCGGGGCGCGGCAAAATGGCGGACGATCACCGCACGTTGGCGCAGCGCTGCGGCCAGCGCCGCGCCCTGATGCGCCGGATGGCGTGCGAACAGGAAGTTGGCGGAGGACGGCAGCACCTCGAAGCCAAGCCGGGCCAGGCCGTGGGAAAGCCGCTTGCGGCCTTCGATCACGCTGGCGCGGCTCTGCTGAAACCAGGCTTCGTCTTCCAATGCGGCGATGGCGCCGGCTTGGGCAGGGCGGCCGAGCGGATAGGAGTTGAAGCTGTCCTTTACCCGCGTCAGCGCTTCGATCAGACCGGCGTCGCCGATCGCATAGCCGACGCGCAAGCCGGCGAGCGCCCGCGACTTCGACATGGTTTGCACGACCAGCAGGTTCGGGTGCGAGGCGACCAGTGGGATCGCGGTCTCGGCGCCGAAATCGACATAGGCCTCGTCGATGACAACGGGCGCATCGGGGTGTTGCTGCAGCAGGGAAGCGATCTCGGCCCGCGACAGCGCCACCCCGGTCGGCGCATTTGGATTGGGCACGATGATCGCGCCGGCGGGGCGGCGATAATCGACGAGCCGGATCCGCATGGCCTCATCGAGCGGCACGGCCTCATAGGCGATGCCGAACAGGCGGCAATAGACCGGATAGAAGCTGTAGGTGATGTCGGGGAATAGCAACGGCGCATCGTGCTTGAGGAGGGCAGCGAAGGCGTGGGCCAGCACCTCGTCCGAGCCGTTGCCGACGAACACCTGCTCGGGGCGCACCTGGTGGTAGGTGGCGAGGGCCGCGCACAGCGCTGACGCCTGCGGATCCGGATAGAGGCGCAAGCTATCGGCGGCCTCGCCACGGATGGCTTCCAGCACGCGCGGGGAAGGGCCCAGCGGGCTTTCATTGGTGTTGAGCTTGACCAGATCCGCGATGCGGGGCTGTTCGCCCGGCACATAGGGTTTCAGGTCGTGCGTCAGTCGGCTCCAGAAACGGCTCATTTATTCTCCAGCGGGCGTCGTCATTCCGGGTTTGGAATGACACTATCAATTGCGCGCCGCAATGGCATCGAAAACACGACTCGGGTGGACGCACGCGCCAACGGGCGTAATCCGCCGCTCCGGTCAACCCCAGAAGCGGCGGATTACGCTGTCGCTAAGTCAGCCTAAGACTTCTGCCTGTCCATCATCATCCGAATCTCGAGGAGGAGTTCGTACTGCTTCAAACTCACCTGATGGCGTCCACCTGACACGGCGTTGAGTTCCTTGTCGGAGAGCGCATCGATCTTGGCATTCACAGCTTTATCGGCGTTCATGGCATTTCTCCCTGTGGCAGGGGGTGCGCGACCACCGCGTCCCGTTCTGTGATCTGGAGCATGCCGCGCGGCGAACGCCAGTTCCGTGACTCACATCACGCCTGATCGGATGAGGTCTGAACCTGCGATCCGTCGATAACGACCGCCTCGAATAGCCGCTTCGGATTAACGAGCAACTCCGCGCTCTCGACGATCCGCATTTCCTCCGTCCCGCGCGCCGCGGTGCGCTCCAGCACGGCTGATATGGCCGACGCCGCGTGGCCGAGCGCTTCCGGTGTGGCTTTGTTCTGAACGCGCGCGGAGGCGAAGAGCGCGGCGAACAGGTCGCCGGTGCCATTCGGGCTGATGGGCAGTTTCGGCGTGCGCACACGCCAGGCGCTTGTCCGCTCGATGGCGAGGGTCTCGATCTCGCCGTCAGGCGTATCAGACAATTCGGCCGACGTGACGACGACCGTCGATGGACCGCGCGCCATCAGTGCGCGCGCTGCTTCGATCATTTGATCCGATGTGGAGGCCTTCGCCCCACACAGCCATTCGAACTCGAAATGATTGGGCGTGATAATGTCGGCGAGGCCGCACAGCCGGTCGCGCACCAGCGGCGGGATGTCGGCTTTCACGAACAGGCCGCGGTCGCGATCGCCAAGCACCGGATCGCAGACATAGCAGAGGGCCGGGTTGCGGGCCCTGGCGCGTGCGACGAAGTCGGCGACGACAGCGGCAATGTCAGCCGAGCCGAGATAGCCCGACACGATCATCTGACAGGTATCGACCGCCTCACGCTCCTCGATTCCGAGCAGGAGATCGGCGACCAATTGCGCCTCCAGCACCCGGCCGCGGATGGTTGGATAGCCCGGCCGGTTGCTCAGCAACGTCGTCGGCACCGCAATCACGTCGATGCCGTGCATCTGCATCGGAAACACCGCGGCGGAATTGCCCACATGGCCGTACGCGACCTGGGACTGGATGGAGATGACGGTCATGAAATCGAATGTAGCCCGGATGGGGCGCAGCGCAATCCAGGATGCTCACTTGTTTCCCTCTCCCCTTGTGGGAGAGGGTGGCTTCGCGAAGCGAAGACGGGTGAGGGGTTCTATCCCCACGATAAAGCCTGCCGTAAGGAGAGAACCCCTCATCCGGCGCTTCGCGCCACCTTCTCCCACAAGGGGAGAAGGGAAGACAACAGATCATCCAACGCTACTAACTCAAAACACAGGCTCGCCGATCGCCACCTCGCTGCGCGGGCCGAGGACGATCACGCTGCCATCAGCGTCCTTTGCGCCGAGGATCAGCAGTTCGGATGTGAAGCCCGCGATGTTCTTCGCACCCAGATTGCAGACGCAGACGACCAGCGAGCCGAGCAGGGCTGCGGGCTCATAGTTCGTGATCTGCGCGCTCGACCACATGATCCTGTCAGCGCCGACGTCGACGCCGACCTTGAAGGAGGGATTGCGCGCGCGGGGGAACGGCTGGATATCCACGACCTTGCCGATCCGGATGTCGAGACGGGCGAAATCGTCGTAGGTGGCCGGGGGTTTCAGAGCGGACATGTCCTGCGTATGGCATATTCGCGATGTCACCGGAAGTGAGTTGCGCAGGCAACCGGCCGATCGACGTCTCGTGCAAGGCGGCGAGGCGCGGTAGCCGCCATTTTCGTTTCAGCCAAGGCGGCGGACTACGCCTGCGGCTCAATCCGTCCTACTGACTTTTTTCGATATTTTGATCGATACAGATCCCCGGCGCATGTCGGTGATCCCTGACGATCTGAGAAAGGCACGCCGCTGGACGAAACCCTCATCGGGGTCTGCGGTAATACAGCCATCCTGCAGCTCATCGTCGAGGAATACTCTGACATCATAACCGTCCGCGATGAGCGCCAGATGATTGCGGTAGCCGGGATCGAACATCACAGACGATATGCGGCCAAGGAAATGCTGTTGTACAAAGCGGCGGAGTTCAAATGCGTCCGCGGTCATCACACATAGCTCCAACTCGATGCGTGATGCTGGCTGAATAATGCTTTGGCCTCGGATTTGTTCCTCCGGAATCTCTCCCGCTAATCGTCCCCGCGTACGTGTTCGCAGGGACGACAAGCAGCGGGCTACTTGCTCATTAGAGGTTGCACAGGGATCGGTTCTGCGGAAAATTGCAGGCGATCTCGCAACTCGCGATATCTGTCACGGGGCACCTGTAAACAATGACCACCAACATTTCCATCTTCGACGGCCACAACGATGTCCTGCTGCGTCTTTACAAGTCTGAATCCAGCGACGTGGTGTCCGATTTCCTTGATGGCGAAGACGCCGGCCATATCGACCTGAAAAAAGCCAGGGCCGGAGCTTTGGTCGGCGGTCTGTTCGCGATGTACTCGCCATCGCCAGGCAACTTTGCGTCGCTCAGCAAGCAGATGACGGGCGGCCGTTATGCGGTGCCGCTTCCCGATCCACTTCCCATCGAAGAGGCACGGAAATCCGTCGCCGGTGAGCTGGCGATCCTGATGCGGATTGTCAGGGGATCGCACGGCGCCGTGGCGCTTTGCAAGACGACCGCGGAGATCCACTCGGCGATCGAGCGCGGAGCGCTGGCGGTGGTGCTGCATCTGGAAGGCGCCGAAGCGATCGACGGTGATCTGCATTTTCTGGAGGTTCTGTATGCGGCGGGCCTGCGCTCGCTGGGGCCGGTCTGGAGCCGGAATAACATTTTTGGTCATGGCGTCCCGTTCCAGTTTCCCGGCGGGCCGGATACCGGCGACGGGCTGACCGTATCAGGTGAAAAGCTCGTCAGCGCCTGCAACGAAATGAAGATCCTCATCGACCTCTCGCACATCACCGAAAAGGGCTTTTGGGATGTCGCGCGGCTTTCCAAGGCGCCGCTGGTCGCGACGCATTCCAACGCGCATGCGTTGTGTCCTTCGCCGAGAAACCTGACCGACCGGCAATTGGCCGCGATCCGCGATTCCGGAGGAATGGTCGGTCTCAACTTCGCGACCTGCTTTCTTCGCCCTGACGGCAGCATGGCCGCCGATACGGATGTCGAACTGATGGTGCGCCAGCTCGACTATCTCATCGACAAGCTCGGCGAGGACCACGTCGGATTTGGATCGGATTTCGACGGCGCGACCGTGCCGGCGAAAATCGGCTCGGCGGCTGGGCTGCCGGTGCTCATCGGGGCTCTCCGGCAAAATGGATACTCCGAACCGCTGTTGAAGAAGCTCGGCGCGACCAATTGGCTCAATCTGCTCGAGCGAACGATTGGCTGAAACCGGGAGTCGTCGCTCCCGACCACGCCTGCTGCCTGCCGTTCGCGCGGTCCTCGGAAAATTCGGGGTACTCCGAAAGGGTAGCTTTTGGTCACGCAACTTTGCGGACCTGCTTCACGCAAACAGGTCGGCGCCGGCGGGCGTGAACTTCACTTCGGGGGCGGACTGGTGTTTCCAGAGCCAGCCCTTGGCGAACCGCCCCACGATTCGTTATTCGAGATCGGGGTGATAAAATCCCTGTGCAGGGCCGTTGGTCTGCTGGCGCCATCGAACAACACGGTAACGCCCGTGTTGCTATGGCTCACTTCGACAACGATCCCAGTTTGCCCGGCCAGTTCCGGGCATCGAGCGGCACCGAGTTCACTCATCTTAAAACGAGTGCCGGCGACCAATCTGGTGGTTTCCTGATCCATCCCTGAAACTATGCAATGGTGAAAAGGTCTTTCCGGCTAAAATGCAATGATGCCAACTGGTTATAATAATTAATTGCGCGACTCAGGCAGTGACCAATTTAAGTACGTTCCGGGTTCGGTCGTCTGTTCGATATCCGACATTACGGGCGCAGTTACCACTCTTTCCCGGGAATTCGAATGAAGCGAGCGACCTCGAAACCGGGAACGCGGCGCGTGTACGGCGCGGATTAATATTGGTCGCAGGCTGCGCGCTTTTGGTTCAAAGGGCGGGGCCTCAGCCCGCGCTCCTGACCGATTGCCGCAGGATCGTCTTGAGCTTTTCCGGCGGCATCCGGCGTGCATCGCTGAGATAGATCTCGTGATGCGGCCCCGCAAACGTCATCCCCATCGCAGGCATTGCCCTTGCAATGGCGCAATCCATCGCTTGAGACAGGTAGCGGCGGATTACGCTCCGCGAATCCGCCGTGCAGGCTGCGAATGGTTGGCAAACATGTCGCCAACGTCAAGCGCGACGTGGTGCGCTAGCAGGCGAGGGCGGCGCCTCTCATCCGAGAGGCGGCGCATTCATGCTTGGTCTTTGGGCACGTATTTGCCCGCGATGCATTTGTATCGCTGCAGTTTCCATTGGTGATACGGACCCTTGGCGAGCCATTCGGCAATGCCGATTTGCGCGTTGACCATACAGGCGGTCATGGTGATGCCTGACTGCTCACTGTTGGTGACGACTTTCTCCAGGCATAGCTGGCCGTTGCAGAGAACGGCGACAAGAGTAACGAGCATGGTGTCCTTCGTTGATAGGAAATTCCCGGTCAACTAACTCCATGCAGGTTGCATGCCATGATTCTGCATGCGCCGTACGCAGCCAAAGGCTGTCCCGGTAGAACTACGGGCGCGCGAATCCAAACGCCGCAAGCGCGCTCCTCGGTAGGAGATTGGCGCAATGGATCCGCGCAAGGCGCGGCCCACCTATGGCTCTACGGGCTGCGCGGCGACCATGGCCATGACACTGACGATTGCGGTTTTTTGGCTTGCGGCCGCGCCGCGGCTGGCGCCGGCTTTTGCGTCTGGGCGACATTGGCCGGCTGCCGCGGCCGCGGCAGTGGTGTTCCGGGCATTACCTTGGGCTCTTCAGGGATCATCTTTGGTTCTTCAGACATCGCCTTTGGCACTTCGGACATCGCCTTTGGCTCTTCGGGCAGCGTGTTTAACTCTACCGCGCTGGCGATGATGCGGGCGAGTTGTTGCTGGCTTGCGTTGACGCGTTCGGTCAGCGTCTGGCTTTCGCGCGCCATCTGGATCTGGGTCGCCCTAAGCTGTTCGATGATGCCGTTGTTGCGCGCGATTTCTTCCCGCCCCGCCGCCAATTGGCTTCTGAGATTTTCATTGTCGCGGATCAGTTGGTCTTGCGTCGCCTTGTGCTGTTCGAGTGATTGCCTCACGGCAGCGAGATCGCGCGCCATCGGTTGGAGTTGCTGCTCCAACGCGGCAGACGGGGCAATAGCGACAGGTGCGGCGTCCTTCGGTGCAGCGGCTTCCGGCGCCGCCTGTGCCAGAGCTATCGGAGCTGAGGGGGCCGTCATCGCGGTATCAGGGGAGGATGACCACCACCAGGCGACGACACCCATGCATGCCGCCAACAGGCAACCGGCGACAGCCACATGGCGCCAATCCGCCAAGCGATGCTTCGTTGCCGGCGGGGCGTGAGGCGTCTTCATGGGCGGCGGGGTAGAAGGATTAAATCCCGCCTCGCGCGCCAGGTTCGAAAGCTGCTCCTCCAGGCTCGCGATCTGCCCTTCGGCGAGCCTGTTGCTCATTGTGGAATCCATTTGGTGCTCCGTATCACATGCAATGGCACCCGCCTGATAGCGATCCGCACATCTGCGTTTTAACGCAGCCGAGGAGGCGGAACTATGTTCACGGCCGGAGAACTACGGAAGGAACTCTGACCTTTGCGAGCGCGCCGCATCCGTCGCCAGCCCGCGTAGCCCGCACGCGAAACTTGCAGCGAAGCTTCTCGGTTCATCACATTCCAGCATCACATTATTGTGCGTTGCAGCATTGAACTATTGCGACGCAGCAAATGACACCTAGATCCCCGTTCCAAGCCATCGAAGGAGAATTGCCGTGAAGAAGATTTCGCTGTCCGTCGCTGCCGCCGCCATGTTCGCGATCACGGCCGCTGGCGGCGCTGTCGCAGCCGAGTTGCCGTCTTACGAAAAGGCAGGCTTGCCGGTCTCGGCCGTGCAGCTTCAGGTGATGGGCGCTGAAAACGTCCAGCAAGCATCGCCGGCCGCCACGTCGGTCACATTAGTTCAGCTCAGCGTCCTGACACCGCGGAGCAAGATCACGACCGCACAAGGCCGCAGCGAAACCATCGGCCGCGCCATTCAGTGAGGACAGATGCTTGGTCGGCGCTTCAACCGGCGTCGACGCACGAGCACCCTGTCGCGCTTGCAAGAAGCCCGCGATGTCGTCGCGGGCTTTTTGTCGTGACGAGCGCGCACGACGGCGAGGCAACGTCTTGTTAGGAATTGATCCGCGCTGATTTGCGCGATTCCGATTCGTTCTTTGCGAACAAACTGGAGTCGGATGGAGAACAAAGCCGCCTTGGCTGATCCATGCTGCGCAGGGGCCAGGCCGGTAGGGCGCTTCGCTGGTTTCGATCATGACAATGATGGTCCATGCGTCCGCGATCTCGCGGCGTGAAGCGTCCGAGTTTTGCGACTTGACCCTCCTGAAGGAGGGCGCAGGGAATGCCGGATGCGCGCTGCACCCGCGGTCTCGTGTGCGGTTTGCACAAAACAAAGTGCACACGAGCATACAGGGCAGCGGAGAACATCCGACATTCCCTGCGCAATGGCTTTACGGCTTATATCGCGCTCTCCCCGGAGACGAGTTCTTGATTGACTCCGTCGCCCCTGATCAGCTTTTGGCCTCACAGGAACTTAACGCCAGCAACGGGCGCCAGGACCACGCGTCTTCGCCGTACGCCTCTGTCGCGTTACGTCTCCGCAACATCGGCGTCCACCGCAACCCGTCCAACGTCCGTGACGACGGCCGACGCCCTCTGAGTGGGACGGGATGGCAAATATATGCACCTGATTTTCATTCTGGTAAACAGAAATATTTTTTATTTCGGGGCTTGACAAGATTTCCGCAAATCAGAAGTGATTTGCCCGTCGGGTTGATTTGTCGCAGCTGGTGCACGCAAAGCGGTCTTGACTGTTTTGGCATGCGTGTCGGGTATCATTCCGGACACAGCGGTACTTGTGAGCGCACGCCAAACTTTTGCTGAACTCCGCCAAAAGCGCACAGCATCCCCGAGCAGGTTACCGCTGGCCCCATGCGACACGCGACAGCGCTCACCGCCTATGTGTACTTGTCGTACACAAAATTAAAGCCGGGAATGCGCGATCGCAAACATCCTCAAACGTCGCGGTCGCGCGGTACCCGCATCGGATTTTCGGCCTTCACCGTACCTTGCCGCCGACTGCGCAGGTCGCCATCCTTACGACGGTCCCGCACCGACAGTCATCACGCCGCGTCGGCCTGCACCCGGTGCGCTTATCCCTGTTGGGTCAGTTGCTGCATAATCTGCTGAAACATTTGGGCCGGATCGTTCTGACCACCCCCACCACCGTCCGTTCCTCCGCCTTTGATTTCCAGCACTTTGACCGCCACTAGGGGGAGCCGCATAAAGCCGCCAGACACCGCATCAAGCTCGCGCACATTCAGAACTTCGCTCGCGTCATTATTGGTCATCATAATTCCCCTTTGAAGCCAGCGGGATTGCTGGTGCGGCCACCTTTAGCGGTACCGTTCTCGTCGCGATGTGACGGCGATCACACTGCCAGCCCTCGCGACCGGCGACAGCGGCAGTCCAGGCGCGACCGGGCAACGGGCCGCAGCATAGCCCACGGTGGTGCACGAAATTTGAATTGCGCGCGAAGCGACGCAGCGAGCGGAGCGGTCTACGCCTTCGCCTCAGCGCATCAGTCGGCGTCGGCGATCTGCCGCTCGTAGTCGGAGGCATTGGATTTATCCGTCATGACCTGCGGACAGCGGAAGCAGGCCTCCTTGCCTTCCTGACGAAACCAGCGACAGGTGGATCTGATCTGGCACGCAGGAAGCGCGTTGACCACCACAGGGGTGCCCGCAACGATGCGTTCGGCCAGGCTGCACGCGTTGCCTTTGAAGTGCTTGCAGCCGCCGCTGGCGCCGGCACACGGTGCCGCAATTCGGAAAAGTTGCGTGGGCTTGGCCGGTCCTGCCAGCGCCAGCAGCTTTTCGGAGACCGGCAGGGTCTCGGTGAGATAGCCAACCCTGTGTTCTTCAGGTGTGCCTGTCATGACGCCAAAGACGCGCGCGCCATCAGCGGTTGCCTGGGCACTCGGGCAGTCGATCTCTTGGCTGGATGCTCGGGACATCAAACGACCCTCCGGTTCAAGGCCGGTGCCGATCGATTGCCTCACCGCAGTTGGGTGTGCAGTAGGAAGCGCAATCCGCGGCTCTGCCTTGAACGCTCAGTCTCGCAAATGCTTATCTGAAAAGCCTTCGAGACGGCGTCCGGCGCATCACGCGCCAAACGCCATCCCGCATCCGGAATCAACTAACTTGTCAGCTTGGTGGTGGTCGTCTTCGGCCCAACGGCGCCTGTCGTGGTCGTGCCGGTGCCCTTGGGATCGGTGCGCCTGATCATGCCGCCTGCGACGGCTTCGAGTTGCTCCGGCTTGAGCTGAACCGGCGCTTCGACCTTTTTGTCGGCGGACTTCTGGGAGTTCGTATCAGACTTTTTCATCTGCGCTTCTCCTCTGCCGAGACGAAGCGACTATCCGCTTCGACTGTGGACGGATGCTATCACGGACTGGATGATTTACCAGATCGCACAGCGGTGCTGCTGTGTGACCACCATCACAACGCGGCGCCAGCAGACGTGGGGCCTCGGCCCCGCGCCTTCGCTGCTTGCTTGCCGGCGAGGCACAAGTGCTCTTCACTGTTTCATGACAGCCATGGCAACGATCGCTCCGAGCATGAAGGACGTGTTCAACAGGCACGCCGCAGCGAAAACCTTGGTCGTCGTATCCGTCCCGCCAGCGACCGAGTCCAGTTCGTCCATCGTCAGTTCAGTCGACGTCTCATTCGAATTTGCGCGTGCCATGTTGTCTTCTCCTGTTGCCGTTCCGATGCACCATTGCATCGGCATGGACAGGACAATGACGGATCAACGAGGTTCGCCCTGTTATGCGGGGAACAGCAACGCGGTCGGGCGAATGGTTCGCATCACACCTAACGCTTGTTAATTTGCTCCAATTGGCTTCCTAGAAAGCCTGCCGCGCGCCACAGCGTAAGCGGGTTGGTCCGAGCGCAAGGAGACCTTTCACATGTCAGGGTCTCTTCACCCAACATGAACCGCCCGCGACGGAAAGCGTCGTCGGAGGCCCAGTGATCACATGCGGGACGGGCAAGTTTCATATTTCGACTTTTCCATCGCTCGAGAAGCTTGTGAAACCACGATCTCATGGTCATCTCCGGGTTTGGTAATCAACCAATGCTACCAGAGCGGGAAAGTACGGTGCGTTGGTCGAATACGCAATCCGCCGCTTTGGCTGAATCCTTAGCGGCGGATTACGCCGGTACCTGTCATCGGGCCGCGCCTTGCGCGGACCCGTTGGGCTCCAATCCGATCTACACGCTGGCGCCGATACGCGAGCGCCCGCATGCGAAAGCCCGCGACGTCGTCGCGGGCTTGTCGTGATGAGCGCGCACAAACGAAGCAACGTGTTGTTAGGAATTGATCCGCGTCGATTTGCGCGATTCCGATTCGTTCTTTGCGAACAGACTGGAGTCGGATGGAGAACAAAGCCGGTGCTGCTGCGTGGTTCTCTGCAGTCGATGTCTCAATCGTCGGAGCTTACGCCTCTTCATGAGCTGCTGCGGACAAGCCGCTTCGAATCGTGCGCGCTGTGAGACTTGCGACTCCTTGCCGGAGGTGGTCATTTCGGCCCGGGGACAGGCGGAGGCTGATATGACACGAATTCTTTTGGCGATGTTGCTGCTCGCCGGCTTTTGGGCGGTGCCGGCGCTGGCGCAAACCAAGGTTGGCGACTGGGAGGTGGAGAAGCGCAGCGGAGACGATCATTGCAATGCGGCCCGCGCCTATACCGACAAGGACGATGACAACAGCGACTACGTGATCGTGCTGAGTTACTCGAAGGAAGCGATCGTCGTGGCCGTGATTTACGACGGATGGGAGTGGGAAAAGGTCGGCAAGATCCTGCGGGCCGATGTCGGCACCGACGACAAGGACATCATGAAGAAGGCGAAATGGGAGGTTGTCGACAAGACCGCCATCCGCGGCACCTTCGAATTCCAGTAATCGATCCTGGACAAGCTCGGCAAGGCAAAACTGCTCACGATCGATTTCGAGGACGACGAGGACAACAGCGTCGAAATCAAGATCCCCCGCATGGGCGAAGCGCTGGCGGCGCTGAAGTTTTGCGAGGAGAACAAGAAGTGAGGGGGAGGGTATGCGTCATCCGCCACTCTCGAACCGATTCATCGAATTCGCGTCGCTAGCGTCAGCCATCACGCGAACAACCCGGCGCCGGCCGGTTTCTGCCACGAAGTTCGGCTATCAACGATTCGGTCAAACCGGCGCCCCTCAACCCCGCTATGGTTTGACTGGCCCGGCGCGTGGTGGAAACGCAGCGTCGCGCGTCGGGCCACCTGCTCTTGGCAATGATCGTGCGGCGGCGGTGCACGTGATTCAAATCACGGAAACTGAATTGCCGTGGTCTCATCCTGACCGGATGGATCGAAGGATGATCCTTCTTTCTTATCCAACGGAGCAGAACATGAAGACGCGGAACGATGAACTCGGCAGCCTGCAGGACGCGGTCGAATTGTCGGTTGCCGACCTGGACCAGGTGAGCGGCGGCCGGCGCGCGATCGAAGGCGAGATCCAGTACCTGAACTGGGTCAAACAGTTTTATTCGCCCTGGGCGAATATCAACTTCGGCGGCGGCCGGACTATGGTCGCTTAGCGAGTAGGGCGGATTGGAGCGAAGCGTAATCCGCCGCTTTCGAAAACGCGTAACGGCGGATTACGCTGCGCTCCAATCCGCCCTGCGAGCTGACCGGTGGGGCTTTTTCTTCTTGTGTGATGCACGTCACGGCGGCTCCGGTCCGCGCCCGGCATGCTCCCCTCCAGTTCAACGGCGCACAGCGCCACAACACGGAGCGGGGCAATGAGCAAAAAGGCAGTTTGGTTGAGCGATGCGGATCTCGAATCCGTCACCGGTGGCGACACCAAGTCTCCGCCCGTTACGACCGTAAGCCGGGTGAAAACCTCCGACAAAATGCAGCAAGCCGTGCTGGCGTTCATTAAGGGGTGAGCCATGAAGACCGAGCAGGTTCAATCGACCGACAAAATCTCCGACGAACAACTCGATAACGTCACCGGAGGACGCAAAGCCGGCGAAGGGCAGAAGGACTTCCTCGTCGTGAAGCTGAGAGAGGCTTTTGTGGCAAGCTACAGCCTTTGATCTGAAGCCTTCCGCGCTCGCTTTCATGCTGCGAAAACAAGCGGCCCTCGCGTTTACGCACGAGGGCCGCGTCGTGGGTGCAGTTCAAGTGGGACCGACAACGGTTGTCGTGACGCTCTTTTCACCTTCCTTCCGCGAGGTGATGATAATCCCGCCACCTGGAAGGTGAAAATTTCCTACCCACATCTGCTTGCCGTCATTGCAGGTGATCCAGCCGTTATTGTACCAGCCGCCAGCGACCGAATCGAGTTCGCTTGCAGAAAGCGGCCGGATGTCTCCGCTTGTATTGATATCAGTGTTCACGATATCGATCCTCCGGTGATCGTCCCGGGACTATCCCGTGACTGTCGGGCAGCACATCTGATGCTTTGTCGGACCGCAGTGACGGCTGTCACATCTTGACCGATACGAGCGCGGTATGGCGGATTAGCGAAGCGTAATCCGCCGTCTTGGGGAATCCGAAACGGCGGATTACGCTTCGCTCCAATCCGCCCTACGAGCTCTAGTCCGTGGCTTCGGTAAACTCATTGAACCGATCTCTTGCTGGGGTCGTCCAACAAGCGTTCCACTTCAAACCGAGGCCGCCGGAGCGGGCCTCACGAAAGGATCGACTATGAGCACGACCAAAAAGCTGCGTAAGGACGACGTGATCGAGGTTCGCAAGCTGCACCTGGCAGCTGGCAGGCTCTCGAACGATGAACTCGCTATCGTGACGGGCGGCGGATCGATCCGCATCGTTTGCGATGACCATAAGGTGATTGGGACGCGCCCCACCAAATAATTCGCCTTGCTACCACGCGCCGGGCCGAGCAGTATCGGCGCCGCGTTTCCACACGGCACCTCGCTCCCGGTTCGCCAGTTCGGTGGGCCGGGAGTTCTGGTCTGGCGAGGCCATTTTGTATTTTGCGGGATCGTGACCGGCGTCCTCGCCCCCAAACTTGACCGATATCACAGCCTCAGCACCACGTACGAGCGCCACGCAGAAGCCCCGCAGGGCCCGCCTTCGTTCCGCTCTCCGGTCAAATCTGCCAGCGCGGTAGGGCGGATTAGCCGAAGGCGTAATCCGCCGCCTTGGCTGAATCCGAAAAGCGGCGGATTACGCTTCGCTCCAATCCGCCCTACGAGCTACGGGCCTGGCCCGACGCTAAGCGTCGAGTGAGCGGAGCAAACGCCGGGCAACCTCCTCGGCACCGAGCGACCAATCGACGTAGACTCGATCGGCTAGAATTGGAGAGTACTCGTAAACATCCTTAGACGTAACATCGGCCCTTACAGGTAGAATCACTTGCTGATTCTCGAGTGCATCGTGGGAGATGAAAGCTTTGGGCCTTTCAAGTTGATTGCGTCGCTTCATATAAGCTTGGCTTCGTATCGTTACACGAACTCCATTTGCCGCAGACTCTTCAACAAGTTGCCTCTTAAGATCGTCGGGAGGGTCCCGCTCAGAGTAGATGAAAACTCGGCCTGCAAATTTGAGGTCTTTTCCGTCCACGAGTTCATCCGGCAATTCAGAAAACCCGACGCTAACGCCCACGTCAGTAGTTGGAAGTTCGAGAATATCGTTGAGATTGTTCATCAAAATTGCTTCAGGAAATACTGCTCCTGGAAACTCGGGCGTGTAGAATGCTACGTATTTTGCGTTCGCGTCAAAGTTCAAGAGGAGGCGGGCGATCACCTCTATCTCAGTCCCGTCGACTGTACTCTTTAATGTCCACTTTTTTTCCAGTGAGAGGTCGCGCGAAAAATCTTTTGCGAAGTACTCAAATAGAGTGGCCATTCGTTCCCCCAAGAAGAGAGAAAATCGAAAACGGCGGATTACGCTTCGCTCCAATCCGCCCTACGAGCTACGAGCTTGCGTGACCAGCCGACGCAGTGCGCCCTTAGAAGTCGTCGGGATCGACGTATTGCCATTTCTCAAATCGGGGGTTTCCTTCTTCCCAGAGTTTGTAAAGGTAACCCTCCCAGAGCACAAAAACACTTTTGAACTTGGCTCGTGCCGCAGCGGTGTGATCCCGAAGAATGGGCAAGCCTTCTTCTATAAAGGCGCCGTAACACCCAAGATTAACGTAGATCGCCAGGCTAACGCCGGGCGGGTATTCCTTTTTCAGCTTCCTGGAGACTACTCGATCGAGGGCCGCTGGAATGGCCTCAAATCTCCTTCGCCAATTCTCGACGGGGTCCATCCGCGGATGAGGATCGTCCGGCTCGTCGCCGCGTCGTCGCCCTTCCATGTCTGCTTCGGTGGCTTCGAATTGTAGGGTCTGTCCGTCGACTTGAATTTCGAAATCTGGACGTGGGGAGGTGACCAATCTCACCATATCCGATTGCAGTGCACAGGCGACGCGGCTTGCAATCCAAGCGTCGCGCAAGAAAGCGAGGCCACCTTGACGGAAGAATGTGCCTCGAGGAATGCTGCGAGCGATCTGGTCAATACGGGTACGGAAGACTTCGCTCGCAGCCCACTCTGAAAGTTCAGTCTTCCACGCGACGAGACTATCTTTGGGAATACGAATGACGGGAGCAGCATTCGTCCCGTTTGGGATTTCGGCCTCGAGTGCTTTTGCCATCTGGAGACTTAGTCCTTGAATCAAGGAAAAGGCCGCCCTTTCGAGCGGCCTTGCCGTTTCGTCTATAGATTAGTGCTCACGAACACCCCGTCGTACTCCCACACGTATCGCACTTCATGCAGGTCCCGTTGCGGACGAGCGTGAAGTTGCCGCACTCCGAGCACATCTCGCCTTCGTAGCCGCGTGCCTTGGCCTCCGCACGGCGTTCGGCTTTGGTTACGGTGGGCTGGGCGGCCTGGGCTGCGCCGGCCTTGCTCCATTGCAGGGCTTCCAGCTTTTCCGTCGGGGACAGATCGTGCTGGGCTTCCTGCTTCAGCGCGACCGCGCCTTCGACGGCATCGGCGGCGCGGGAGGTGGCGCCGTGGGCGGCGAGCGAGGTGACGCGGGAGCCGCCTGTCGGCGCCTGGTCGGAGCCGGAGGAGACGGCGGTCGAGCCGCCGCGCATCACAACCAGATTATCCGTGCGCGAGCGGGTGAGGCCCTTGGACAGATACTTGGTCGCCTGCTGGCCGTGATCGGCCGGCTCCTTGCCTTCCTCGACGCCCTTGCCGAGCGCGTCGAAATTCGACTCGGTGGGATCGACATGGGCGAGGTCGAAGCGGCTCATGTAGCTGACCGCAAGCTCCCGGAACACGTAGTCGAGGATCGAGGTCGCGTACTTGATGCTGTCGTTGCCCTGCACGGGACCCGCCGGCTCGAAGCGGGTGAAGGTGAAGGCGTCGACATATTCTTCCAGCGGCACGCCATATTGCAGGCCGAGCGAGACCGCGATCGCGAAGTTGTTGATGAAGGAGCGCAGCGCCGCGCCTTCCTTGTGCATGTCGATGAAGATCTCGCCGATCCGGCCGTCGTCATATTCGCCGGTGCGCAGATAGACCTTGTGGCCGCCGACGACCGCCTTCTGGGTGTAGCCCTTGCGGCGGTCCGGCATCTTCTCGCGCTCGCGCATCACGACGATACGCTCGACCAGCTTCTCGACGATCTTTTCCGAGACCTGCGCGGTGCGCGCGGCCATCGGCTTCTCGTAGAGCGCCTCCACCGCATCATCCTCGTCGTCATCATCTGAGATGAGCTGCGAGTTCAGCGGCTGCGACAGCTTTGAGCCGTCGCGGTAGAGCGCGTTGGCCTTCAGCGCCAGTTTCCAGGACAGCAAATACGCCGACTTGCAATCCTCGACGGTGGCGTCGTTCGGCATGTTGATGGTTTTTGAGATCGCACCCGAGATGAAGGGCTGCGAGGCCGCCATCATGCGGATGTGGCTCTCCACCGACAGATAGCGCTTGCCGATTTTGCCGCAGGGGTTGGCGCAGTCAAACACCGCATAATGTTCTGCCTTCAGATGCGGTGCGCCTTCCACCGTCATCGCGCCGCAGATGTGCACGTTGGCGGCTTCGATTTCACGCTTGGTGAAGCCGACGGCGGCGAGCAGGTCAAAGCCGGGGGCGGCGATCACTTCCGGCGCGAGCTTCAGCGTCTCGCGCAGGAATTCTTCGCCAAAAGTCCACTTGTTGAAGGCGAACTTGATGTCGAAGGCGGTCGGCAGCGCGGCTTCCACTTTTGCAAGAGCTTCGTCGGTAAAACCCTTGGCCTTCAGGGTGGAGACGTTGACGCCGGGCGAATTGGAGAGCGAGCCGTGGCCGACGGCGTAGGCCTCGATCTCGGCGATATCAGCTTCGCGGTAACCGAGCGTGCGCAGCGCCACGGGGACGGCCTGGTTGATGATCTTCCAGTAGCCGCCGCCGGCGAGCTTCTTGAATTTCACCAGCGCGAAATCAGGCTCGATGCCGGTGGTGTCGCAATCCATCACGAGGCCGATGGTGCCGGTCGGCGCCACCACTGTGGTCTGCGCGTTGCGGTAGCCATGGGCTTCGCCCAGTTGCAGCGCGAGGTCCCAGGCGGCCTTGGCGTGCTCGACGATGTCGGTCTGCGGCACGCTGGCGTAATCCAGCGGCACCGGGTTGACCGCGAGCGCCTCGTAGCCGCGGCTTTCACCATGGGCGGCGCGGCGGTGGTTGCGGATCACGCGCAGCATGTGGGCTGCGTTCTTCTTATAGCCGGGGAAGGGGCCGAGCTCCTTGGCCATCTCGGCCGAGGTCGCATAGGACACGCCGGTCATGATCGCGGTCAGCGCGCCGCACAGCGCGCGGCCTTCCTTCGAGTCATAGGGCAGGCCCATGGTCATCAAGAGGCCGCCGATGTTGGCAAAGCCGAGGCCCAGCGTGCGGAACTCGTAGGAGAGTTCGGCGATCGCTTTTGAGGGGAACTGCGCCATCATCACGGAGATTTCCAGGACGACGGTCCAGAGCCGGCACAGGTGCTCATACGCCTCGACGTCGAAGCGTTTTGTCGTCGTCGAGTAGAACGTGATCAGGTTCGCGGACGCCAGATTGCAGGCGGTGTCGTCCAGGAACATGTATTCCGAGCACGGATTGGAGGCGCGGATGTCGCCGGACGCCTTGCAGGTGTGCCAGTCGTTCATGGTGGTGTTGAAGTGCAGGCCGGGATCGGCCGACGCCCAGGCGGCGTGACCGATTTTCTCCCAGAGATCCCGGGCCTTCAGCGTCTTCGTCACCTTCTTGCTGGTGCGGCCGATCAGATTCCAGTCGCCGTCGGTCTCAACCGCGCGCAGGAAATCGTCCTTTAGCGAGACCGAGTTGTTGGAGTTCTGGCCGGATACCGTGAGGTAGGCTTCTGAATCCCAGTCGGTGTCGTAGGTCGGGAAGTCGATGTCCTTGTAGCCCTGCTTGGCGAACTGGATCACGCGCTTGATGACGTTGTCGGACACCAGCGCGCGGCGCGCGAGCTTGATCTCGCGGCGGAGGGCAGGGTTCTTCTCGGGATCGAAGCAGTCGTCGCCGGAGCCTTCGCAATTGACGCAGGCCTTGAGCACGGCTTTCAGGTGCTTCTGGTTGATCTTGGAGCCGGTGACGAGCGCCGCGACCTTCTGTTCCTCCTTCACCTTCCAGTCGATATAGGTCTCGATATCAGGATGGTCGGCGTCGACCACGACCATCTTGGCCGCGCGGCGCGTGGTGCCGCCGGACTTGATCGCGCCCGCCGCGCGGTCGCCGATCTTGAGGAAGCTCATCAGGCCGCTTGAGCGGCCGCCGCCGGACAGGCGCTCGCCTTCGCCGCGCAAACGCGAGAAGTTCGAGCCGGTGCCGGAGCCGTATTTGAACAGGCGGGCTTCGCGGACCCAGAGGTCCATGATACCGCCCTCGTTGACGAGGTCGTCATCGACGCCCTGGATGAAGCAGGCGTGCGGCTGCGGGTGCTCGTAGGCCGACTTCGATTTTGTCAGTTTGCCGGTTTTCCAGTCGACATAGTAGTGGCCCTGGCCGGGGCCATCGACGCCGTAGGCCCAATGCAAACCGGTGTTGAACCACTGCGGGGAATTCGGCGCGACCATCTGCTTGGCCAGCATGAAGCGCAGCTCGTCGAAGAACGCTTGCGCGTCTTCTTCGCTCGAGAAGTAGCTGCCCTTCCAGCCCCAATAGGTCCAGCAGCCGGCGAGGCGGTCGAACACCTGCTTTGCCGAGAGTTCGCTGACGAAGCGCTCGTTCTCAGGCAGCAGGGCCAAGGCCTCGGTGTCGGGCACCGAGCGCCACAGCCACGACGGCACAGTCTCTTCCTCGACCTTCTTCAGGCGTGCGGCGACGCCGGCCTTGCGGAAATATTTTTGCGCGAGGACGTCGGAGGCGACCTGCGACCAGAACTGCGGCACCTCGACATTTTCCAGCCGGAACACGATCGAACCATCGGGATTGCGAATCTCCGATGTCGTTAATCTGAAATCAATCCCTGCGTAGGGTGACTGGCCTTGAGTCGTGTTGCGCCGTTCGATTCGCATGGTCGTGCCCCGTCTTCTTCTGACCGGTCCGCTCTACCGCGGGTTCCGGAATGTTATCCTTGAGCGGACCTCCCGAACCATGGCTGCCGTCGGGACTATAAGAATAGCCCGGGCAACCCTGATCCCTTGATCCGCAGCTCAACCGGTGAACCCGGTCTGTCTCTCTGGCACTTCCTGCCGGGCCCGATCCGGGCCTTCCAGGTCATGCAATCAACGCCCCAATGCTCCACTTACCGCGTCACTTTGGGCCTGTTCCGGCCCGTTTTTTCACGCCCCGAACTGCCCGGTTTTTGAGGGCAGAAAGTCCTCACCCGCAGCCCTAACCGGCGGGCGGAGTGGTCGTTTCGGAACCCATTTGGGATGACCGGCGGGGACCCAAAACACACTCGCGCCGAACAGGAAGAAAGCTAGGCCAAGTCCGTTGCGCCCGTCAAGGACTAGTACGAGTTCCTGAATCAAATACTAAATATGGTGGAAAGAGGGGGATAACAGGGGGTGATCGCGCGCCTGTGATCGGCCCAAGTATCAGTGAGTCCTCACAGATTCGACAAGGAAAAAAAATGTTCAGGGCCTGTGGAGCGAAGGCTTCTCCCGGCTGTTCACAGGGCAAGTATTTATTCTCCTCTTCCGGGCCTTCCGGGATTGCGCTCCTGAGACTCACGTAAGGCTACGGAGAACTCCACCCTGACATGCCGGGGAGCCGGTGGTCGCGGGCCCCGATAAGGGCCAAAGTCGCCGCGATTCCTCCGGCTGATTCTCGAGCCGATTCTCTTTTCACCGATTCCTTTTCGGTCCCTGCCGGTCGTCCATGACAGAGCTTGTGCCACCAGCCGCGCGTGCGCGTATCGCACCCGCCGGCCTCATGTTCCTCGCCATCACCTCGGTGGGCTGGGGCTTTAACTGGCCGGTCACAAAATTCCTGCTCGGCGAACTGCCGCCGCTGACCCTGCGCGGCGTCACCGGCGTGATCGGGGCCTTGCTGCTGGCGGCGCTGGCGCTGTTGCGGGGGCAGACGCTGCGGGTCGACCGGGCGCTGTGGCCGCGGCTGATGCTGGCCGCAACGCTCAACGTCACCGGCTGGATGGTGCTGATGGGGCTGGCGCTGCTGTGGCTGCCGGCCAGCGAAACCGCGCTGATCGCCTACACCATGCCGGTTTGGGCCTCGCTGTTGGCCTGGCCGGTGCTGGGCGAGCGGCCGACTTTATTGCGCACGGTCTCGCTGGTGATGGCGTTCGCAGGTTTAGCGGCCATCATGGGCGGCAATGGCGTGACGGCCTCTGCCGCCAAACTGCCGGGGATATTGATGGCGCTGGCCGGCTCGATCGGCTTTGCGCTCGGCACCGTGCTGGCCAAGAAACTGCCGCTCGACATGCCGCCGATCCCGGCCGCCGCCTGGCAGATCGGGCTCGGCTGTTTTCCGGTCGCCATCGTCGGCCTCGCAATCGAGACCACGGATCTGGGCAAGGTCAGCCAGATCGGCTGGTGGCTCTTGATCTATTCCACCGTGATCCAGTTCTGCATCGCCTATGTGAGCTGGTTTGCCGCGTTGTCGCGGCTGCCGGCCTCGGTCGCCGCGATCGGCACCATGGCGGTGCCGGTCATCGGCGTGGTGGCCTCGGCCGCAGCCCTGGGCGAGCCGCTGGGCCCGGTCCAGATCGTGGCGCTGCTGTTCACGCTGGCGGGCGTCGTGCTGGCGACGCGGTCGTGACGGCTTAGCAGCCTCGTATCACTTGCGCTTACTTCTCGCGGCTCCACGGAAACAGATTGGCCGGGAAATCCGCGGCGTAGCGGTGTCCTTTGCGCAAATGGGGTTCTTCCTCCTGTGGGGGATTGGGGTCCGGCTCCACCACTTTCCGGTACAGATGCCAGGTGGCATGACCGAGCACCGGCAGAACGACGGCCAGGCCAACGAACAGCGGTAGCGAACCGATCACCAGCAGCGCCGCGACGATCAGCCCCCACGCGGCCATCGCAACCGGATTTTTCATCACCGCCCAGATCGAGGTCCGGATCGCGTCTATCGCCGTCGCATGCCGGTCAAGCATCAATGGAAACGACACGACACTGACGCACAGTGCCACGACCGCGAACAGAAAACCGACGCCGCAGCCAACGATGATGAGCGACCATCCTTCCGGCGTCGTCAGCACGCGCGTTGCGAAGTCAGGGATGCTCGCAGCCGGAGCATGGCCGAAGATTGAAACGTAGATGGCGTTCGCTACGCCGATCCAGGCTCCGAACAGGACGAGCAGGAGCACGCCGAGTTCGATCATGGCGCCGAAAGCCGGCGCGCGCAGCACGTGAAGCGCTTTCGATACGTCGACTTCCTCGCCGCGCTCGCGGCGGCGGCTGAGCTCGTAGAGGCCAATCGCTGCAAAGGGTCCGAGCAGGGCAAACCCGGCTGCCAGCGGAAACAGCAGTGGCAGTACCGAATAGCCAAGCACCATCCTGAACAGGGCAATACCGAGAACGGGATAGATCACGCACACGACAACCGCGTGGCTTGGCATTGCCTTGAAGTCTTCCCAGCCCAGGCGCAGCGCCTCGTGCAGGTCGGACAGTCCGATTTTGCGAATCGGATATGTGGCGGCGTCGCCGAATACGTGCCGTCCAACTTTTGCGATGTTGTCGGAATACATGGTGGCCATGAACGCACCTCCCGTGCTGAAAGCCGTGGCGGTGACACCGACGCGGTTTTCAGCCACGCGTGTCCGCCGCAAAGTGCGAGAAACGCGATCGAGCCGAGTGCGGCAAACCCGAGGTCAACGAAGAGGAGCTTAGCCGGACGAAACTTGTCGCGACCTGCAGAGGCAGATTAACGCGATTGGGATCAGGCGGCGCTCACGGTTCGGTGAAGTGTGCACGTTCCCGGTCATTTGGTGCGTTGCGTTATCCTCAAGCGATCGAGCCGGCTGACACGCGCTGCTTGCGGCATCAGCCTGGCGCTCCGACGAGGTAGTCCTCTATCATCTATTGACGCGCGGCTGGACGCGTACCATCTTACTCTCTGACGCCCCGGATCCGATGGTTAGCGGTCGTAACGTGTGCTCCGTGCCACGTTTGGATGTCGCGACCGGTCATATGGGCGAGGCAAGACACACTGCGATGGCGCATGTGAAGTCGGCCATCGCGACAGTGAGCTGCGCCCTTTAATCCGTCTCCGTTGCCTTGAATGGCAAGGAGGACTGAAGGATGGTTGTCGCACTCATACTGCTTCTGGTCGCAGTCGGCTCGGTGCTGTTTCACATCTACAGCCCGTGGTGGTGGACGCCGATCGCCACGAACTGGAGCTACATCGACCACACCATCAGCATCACCTTCTGGATCACCGGAGCGGTGTTCTTCGCGGTGATCGCGTTCATGGCCTATTGCGTCTTCCGCTTTCATCACAAGGAGGGAAGGCGGGCAGCCTATAATCCCGAAAACAAGAAGCTCGAATGGTGGCTCACCATCGGGACTGCGGTCGGCGTCGGAGCCATGTTGGCGCCCGGCCTGGTTGTCTGGCACCAGTTCGTCACGGTTCCGGCTGATGCCACCGAGATCGAGGTCATGGGCCAGCAGTGGCAATGGAGCTTCCGCCTACCGGGGAAGGATGGCCGGATGGGCACAACCAATGTCCGCAACATCAGTCCCGAAAACCCCATGGGCTTGAATCGCGACGATCCGAATGGACAAGACGACGTCGTGATCGACAGCGGCGACTTGCACCTCCCGATCGGGAAGCCGGTCAAGGTTTTGCTCCGCTCGCTCGATGTCTTGCACAATTTCTATGTGCCCGAGTTCCGGGCCAAGATGGATATGGTTCCAGGCATGGTGACCTATTTCTGGATGACCCCGATCCGGACCGGAACGTTTGATGTTCTCTGCGCTGAGCTATGCGGCGTGGCACACGCGCAGATGCGGGCCAAGGTCATCGTCCAGGAGGTGAGTGAATATCACGCCTGGCTGGAGACGCAGAAGACGTTTGCAGAACTGTCAGGCCGAAACGCCGTGACGAAGGCGACGTACAAATCGGGCGGCAAGTAGGAAAGCGCCGCTGCAAAGATCAATCGGGCGCGTGAACGGATCGCCCCCGATGGAAACGACCAAGGAGGGTTTTTCTATGGTCGATGTCCCATATGACGCACGCGCGGACGCGCCGCCTGCCGAAGTGCCGGAGGTTGAGCTCTATCATCCCAGAAGCTGGTGGACGCAGTACGTCTTTTCGCAGGACGCCAAAGTCATCGCCATCCAGTACTCGCTGACGGCGTCCGCAATCGGGCTGGTGGCCCTGGTACTGTCGTGGCTGATGCGACTGCAACTGGGATTTCCCGGCACGTTTTCCTTTATCGATGCAAGCCAATATCTCCAGTTCATCACCATGCACGGTATGATCATGGTGATCTATTTGCTCACGGCATTGTTCCTGGGAGGTTTCGGCAACTACCTTATCCCGCTGATGGTCGGCGCCCGGGACATGGTTTTCCCCTATGTCAACATGCTGAGCTACTGGATCTACCTGCTCGCGGTCCTGGTGTTGGCGTCGACCTTTTTCGTGCCTGGCGGGCCCACCGGCGCCGGCTGGACGCTCTACCCACCGCAGGCGGTTCTCTCCGGCACCCCCGGGCAGGATTGGGGCATCGTTCTCATGCTGGTCTCGCTGATCCTGTTCATCATCGGCTTCACCATGGGCGGGCTGAATTATGTGGTGACGGTACTGCAGGCGCGCACACGCGGCATGACGTTGATGCGGATGCCGTTGACGGTGTGGGGCATTTTCACGGCCACCGTGATGGCGCTGCTGGCCTTTCCGGCGCTGTTCGTTGCTTCGGTCATGATGCTGTTCGACCGTCTGCTGGGAACCAGCTTCTTCATGCCGGCACTCGTCGAGATGGGCCAGCAGATGAAGTATGGCGGGGGCAGCCCGATCCTGTTCCAGCACCTTTTCTGGTTCTTCGGCCATCCGGAAGTCTACATCGTCGCCTTGCCGGCCTTCGGCATCGTTTCCGATCTGATCTCTACCCACGCGCGAAAGAACATCTTCGGCTATCGCATGATGGTCTGGGCGATCGTCGGAATCGGCGCTCTCAGCTTCGTCGTGTGGGCGCACCACATGTATGTGAGCGGCATGCACCCGAAATTCGGGTTCTTCTTCGCCACCACGACGCTCATCATCGCCATCCCGACCGCTATCAAGGTCTACAACTGGGTGCTGACCCTGTGGCGCGGCGACATTCATCTCACCGTTCCGATGCTGTTTGCCCTCGGCTTCATCATCACGTTCGTGAACGGCGGGCTCACGGGCCTCTTCCTCGGCAACGTCGTCGTGGACGTCCCGCTGTCGGATACCATGTTCGTCGTCGCGCATTTCCACATGGTGATGGGCGTGGCGCCGATCATGGTCGTGCTGGGTGCGATCTATCACTGGTACCCCAAGGTCACCGGGCGAATGCTGGATGACTGGATGGGCAAGTTTCATTTCTGGGTGACGTTCCTCGGCGCCTATCTGATCTTCTTCCCGATGCATTACATTGGACTGCTCGGCGTTCCGCGCCGGTACCACGACATCGGCGAGGCGGCGTTCATCCCGTCATCGACCCATACGCTCAATGCCTTCATCACCGTCATGGCCTTGATCGTGGGCTTCGCCCAGATGGTGTTCCTGTTCAATCTGGTCTGGAGCCTGTTCAGGGGCAGGCCTTCGGGTGGCAATCCATGGCGGGCGACAACACTGGAGTGGCAGACGCCGGAAACCCCGCCCGGGCACGGCAACTGGGGCAAGGAGCTCCCGGTGGTCTACCGGTGGGCGTATGACTACAGCGTGCCCGGTGCTGCGCAGGACTTCATTCCGCAGAACCAGCCGCGGACGACGCCGGCCGTTCAGGGAGCTGCTCCGTGAGCGCCATCATCCTGTTCATGGCTGTCATGGCGGTCATCGCTGGATGGTGGCTCTCGCAGCAACGGCTGACAGCCAAACCCTGGCTGGAAGAAGGTTCGATCGACGATTTCCCGGGAACGGGTGCAATCACCTTGCCGGCAGCCAAGCTCGGACTGGGCGTGTTTCTCGCTGTCGCCGGCTCGCTGTTCGCGCTCTTCATCAGCGCTTACTCCATGCGCATGAACATGATGGACTGGCGCGCGATGCCGGTGCCTTCGCTGCTGTGGTTCAACACGGGCGTCCTGGTCCTGAGCAGTGTCGCGCTGCAATGGGCACACGTGGCCGCACGCCGGGACGACATGGACGGTGTGATCATCGGTCTTTGCGCAGGCGGTGCGTCCGCGATTACATTCCTGATCGGGCAACTGCTGGCGTGGCAACAGCTGCGCGCAGCGGGCTATTTCGTCGCGTCCAATCCAGCCAATTCCTTCTTCTACATGATGACGGCGGCGCACGGCCTGCACCTGATGGGCGGCCTGGTGGCGCTCGGCAGAGCGACTGCCAGGGTCTGGCGCGGCGCCGAGATGGCGCAGGTGCGCCTGAGCGTGGAGCTCTGCACGATCTATTGGCATTTCCTGCTGTTGGTCTGGCTGGTCTTGCTTGGCCTGCTGACGGGCTGGACGGACGATTTCGTCGACATCTGTCGCAGGTTGCTCACCTAGGAGAGACCAGATGGCAGAGACTGTGCTGACAAACCCTGGAGAATCGCCCGCGCGGGCCGCCGGCTTGCGGGGTATTGCCGACGACTGGTCGTCGGATCAGCGCACGTTCAAGAATGTCTCCTGGGGGAAGGCCATGATGTGGATCTTCCTCCTGAGCGACACCTTTATCTTCAGCTGCTTCCTGCTGTCCTACATGACCGCGCGAATGTCCACGACTGTGCCGTGGCCGAATCCGAGCGAGGTATTCGCTCTCACGATTGGCGGGCATCATATCCCGCTCATCCTGATCGCCATCATGACCTTCGTCCTGATCTCCAGCAGCGGCACCATGGCGATGGCCGTCAATTTCGGTTACCGCCGCGATCGCGTCAAAACCGCAGTCCTGATGCTGGTCACAGCGGCGCTTGGCGCAACGTTTGTCGGAATGCAGGCCTTCGAATGGACCAAGCTGATCACGGAGGGCGTACGGCCCTGGGAAAACCCCTGGGGCGCGGCGCAGTTCGGCTCGAGCTTCTTCATGATCACCGGCTTCCACGGCACTCACGTGACGTTCGGCGTGATCTTCCTGATCGCCATCGCGCGAAAGGTCTGGCGGGGAGACTTCGACGTCGAAAGGCGCGGCTTCTTCACGAGCAGAAAGGGACACTACGAGATCGTCGAGATCATGGGCCTTTACTGGCACTTCGTCGATCTGGTGTGGGTGTTCATCTTTGCATTCTTTTATCTTTGGTGAGGTCGGCGCATGACAAACGTGGCGGTACATCTGGAAGCCCAGCAACCTTCGCTGCACGCGCATGTGCATGACGTGCCCGCATCAGGAGCCACGCACGCAGAGGGCCAGCAGCACCCGATCAAGCTCTATCTCGTGGTCTGGGGATGGCTGTTCGTTCTCAGCGCCTGCTCCTATCTCGTCGACTACTTCCACTTCCAAGGCTATCTCCGATGGTCGCTGATCCTGTTGTTCATGGTGTTGAAGGCCGGCTTGATCGTCGCCGTCTTCATGCACATGGCCTGGGAGCGGCTGGCGTTGAGCTATGCCATCCTGCTGCCGCCGGTGCTGGTGTTGGTGTTCGTGGCGATCATGGTGTTCGAATCCGACTACACGCACCTCATCCGGGTCGTGTTCTTCGCGCCTTCGACGTAGGCGCTGTTGCCTCGTACCAATGGAGGATGGCCATGACCACATATGTCATGCTTGCAAACTGGACCGAGCAAGGCATTCTGAAGGTGAAGGACTCGCCAAGCCGCCTGGACGCAGCAAAGAAATCGCTCAAGGATATGAGCGGCGAGTTTAAATTCTTTTTCCTGACCATGGGCGACTTTGACATCGTCGCGATCTATGAGGCTCCCGATGACGCCGTGGCGGCACGTTTCAGCCTGCAACTGGGCTTGCAGGGAAATATCCGGACGCGCACGCTGAAAGCGTTTCCTGAAACAGCCTATCGGGAAATCATCAAGTCGCTGGGCTAGACGGCAAAAAGGTGTGCTGGTGAAGTTTTCAGTCCTGGTTTTGCAAAGGGATATTTCAGGACGATCGCATCGTTTTTTACTACGCAGACGCCGCCATGTCGCCGGCAAGAGGAGGCATTAATCTCATGCAAATCAATCGTTCGATGCTCCTTCGCGGGAGCTACGCCGGCATCGGGGACTATGTCGCGCTGACGAAACCGCGCGTTATGTCGCTGGTCGTCTTTACCGCACTGGTTGGTCTCATGGTTGCACCCGGCGACATCGATCCCTTCGCCGGTGCCGCTGCTCTTCTTTGCATAGCTGCCGGAGCGGGCGCTGCAGGTGCGCTCAATATGTGGTACGACGCCGACATCGATGCGGTGATGGCGCGTACCGCCATGCGTCCGATTCCCAGCGGCCGCGTATCGCGCCCGGAAGCATTGGTTTTCGGATTGATGCTTGGAAGCTGCGCCATCCTGGCCCTCGGCACGTTGCTGAACATGGCCGCGGCTGCGCTGCTGGCTTTCACAATTTTCTTCTATGTCGTCGTCTACACGATGTGGCTCAAACGCCGAACGCCGCAAAATATCGTCATTGGCGGTGCGGCTGGCGCACTTCCACCGGTGATCGGCTGGGTTGCGGCCACGGGAAGCGTCGGGATCGAGCCGCTCATCCTGTTCCTGATCATCTTCCTTTGGACGCCACCTCACTTCTGGGCATTGTCGCTCAATCTTGCCGGAGAATATGCCAGAGCCGGGGTGCCGATGTTGCCGGTCGTAGCCGGCAAGGCCGAAACAAAGCGCCAGATTCTTCTCTATAGCGTTGTTCTGGCTCCGATCTCGCTGACACCCTGGGCACTGGGGTTTGCGGGCGCCATCTATGGCGCGGCTGCAGCGATGCTCGGCGCGATCATGATTTTTCTCGCATGGCAGGTACGTCAGAGCGACGACGGCAAGGAAAGGCGGCCCGCTCGTCGCCTGTTCGTGTTTTCGATGCTCTATCTGGTCCTGCTTTTTGGGGTGTTGCTGATGGATGCTGTTCCCTCCGTTCAGTCTCACTAGCCAGCGCTTATCGACAAGAAAGGCCCCGGATCGCTCCGGGGCCTTTGGGGCATTGGCGAAGCTAGAAACCGGACCCCGACACCAGCAGAATTGCGCCGATCACCATAAGGAGAATGCCCGGCCAGTTCGTTGCCAGGCCCAGGAATCGGAGACTGCGCCGTGGCGGCTCCAGAGTGCCGCGAACCGGCCGGGAGGAGTCCGGGCCGCTAAGCGATCCCCGCCAAATGGCGGTGCGGGCCATGTACAACATTCCGCCGAGAACGAGCAGCGCGCCAAGCCCCATCAGGAACATTTTCGCCTCTCAGTTCATGGTTGCCACGCAGAACAGAACCGGGATTCAAGCGCCAGGTGGTACGATTCGTTCCTACGCGGTAATGAGTCCGCGGTTCTGATTCAATTTGAACTGATAAGGCTCTAGTCCAGCGCCTGGCGGATCATTTTTGCCAGCTGCGACTTGCGATAGGGCTTGCTCAGCAGCAAGACGCCGGGGTCGAGCCGCCCCTGGTGCACGATCGCGTTGTCGGTATATCCAGAGGTATACAACACTCTTATACCGGGCCGGTGTTTGACGACTTCGTCGGCGAGCTGCCTGCCGGACATGCCGTTGGGCAGGATCACGTCGGTGAAGAGCAGGTCGAAAGGCAGGCCGTTTTTCACGGCCTGCAGCGCCGAGGGACCGTCTGCGGTATCGAGGGTCTGGTAGCCGAGGGTCTGCAACTGCGTGGTGACGAAGTTGCGCACCAGATCATCGTCCTCCACCACCAGGATGGTTTCGGCGCCGCCTACCAGCGGGGCGGCCGCAGCCACGGCGGCCGGCGCCTGGCCGCGGGCGGGCGGCAGATAAAGCTTGATCGTGGTGCCGTGGCCTTCCTCGCTGTAGACCCGGATGTGGCCGCCGGACTGCTTGACGAAGCCGTAGACCATGCTCATGCCGAGGCCGGTACCCTTGCCGACTTCCTTGGTGGTGAAGAACGGCTCGAACACCTTGTCCTGGATCTCCTTGGACATGCCGGTGCCGGTGTCGCTGACCGCCAGCATCACGTACGGGCCGGGCAGCACGTCGGGATTGGCCTGTGCATAGGCCTGGTCGAGCACGACGTTGCGGGTCTCCAGCAGCAGCTTGCCGCCTTCGGGCATCGCATCGCGGGCATTGATCGCCATGTTGAGCAGCGAGTTCGCCAGCTGCGAGGGATCGATATGCGCGGCCGCAACCTCCGGCTCGAGGATCGAGTCGATCTCGATGTGTTCGCCGAGGGTAGGGCGCAGCAGCTTGGCGATGTCGAGGACGGTGCCGTTGACGTCGATATTGCGCGGCTGAAGCGGTTGCCGGCGCGCGAATGCCAGCAGATGCTGGATCAGCTCGATGCAGCGTTCCGCCGCCACGTCGATCAGCTCGGCGGTTTTTTTCAGTGCCGGCTGGTCCTCGAGTGCGGCGACCAGCCGTTCGGTGGTGCCGGTGATGACGGTCAGCATGTTGTTGAAATCGTGGGCTACGCCGCCGGTCAGTTTGCCGATAGCGTCGAGTTTTTGCGACTGCTGCAGCTTGCGCTCGATTTCGCGCGTCGCAGTGATGTCATGATAGAGCAGCGCCGCGCCGCTGATGGCGCGCGATGCGTCGCGCAGCGGCCGGCCGCTGATGACGAGGTGAACCGGCGCGCTGCCGCTCTTGGGCCGCACCACGATTTCGGTGGCGTCGAACTCCTCGCCGCGCAGCGCGCGCGCCGCCGGCATCTCCCGGGTAGGCAGCGGCGTGACGCCATCGGCGCGAAAGACGGTGCTCAGCTGCCGCAGCAGTTCCACGGTCATGCCCGGACGGTAGCGCAGCATCTTTTCCGCGGCCGGGTTGGAGAGCAGCACGCGGCCCTTGGCGTCGATGACGAGCACCGCTTCCGCCATGCTGTGAAAGGTGCTCTGCATCACTTCGGTCGAGTGTCGGAGTTCCTCGTGTGCCGTGACCAGGTGTCCGGTGCGTTCGGCGACCGCGGCCTCCAGCGCCTCGTTGGTGGCTTTGGTTGCAGTCAGGGATTCTTGCAACTCACGGCGCGACCTGCCGCTCGAGCGCGTGAGGACGGTCGCAAGGATCAGGATCAGCAGCACGCAAGCCAGGTCAACCGCCAGCAGGAAGCCGCCGTTGGTTTCGGACTGGGTGCGCCGCAGCGTGAGACGCCTTCGCTCTTCGGCGACGGTCTTTGCCAGATTTTCACCGATCGTCTCTGTCGCCTTGCGGTCCTCGTCATTGGACAGCAATGCGGCGATTTTTGCCTGGTCGCCCGCATTCTTGAGCCTGATCAACTCGCCGCCCGTCACAATCTGGCGGGCCACCTGGGCCTTGGCTTCCTCGATCAGCCGGGTTTGGCCGGGATTGCCCTCGACGGTCTTGATCAGGTCATCGAAGGCCGGCAGGATTGCGTCACTGGACTCGTTATATTCCTTCACGAAGTCCGGGTTGCCGGTGAGCGCAAAGCCGCGCGCAGCGCTTTCGGCGCGGCGCAGCAGCGGCCGGATATCCGAGATTCGCTTCAGCACTTCCAGGGCATGGTCGACCGACGCCGTATCGGCCCGCGACTTCAGGTCGAGGCCGATGGAAGCAGCACCGATAAGGAGAAGGATCGCGAGGCCGATTCCAAGGATGATACGCTGCGGGAGCATTGACGCTTTTATTTTCATCTTTTTGAGAGGCGCGCAGACTGTATCGGTTTCGTGAGGCATTCGTTGACGCTGGTCAACAGCGCGTTGGGCGTGAACGGCTTGCGCAGGCAGCATGCCGCGCCGAGTTCGATGGTCATCCGCAGCAAATCGGGCTCGCGGTCGGTGTTGGCGAAGGCGTAGCCCGACATCGCAATGATCGGAACCTCGGGCCGGCGCTCGTGGAACGTCCGAATTGATTCAAACCCGCGCATGTGCGGCATGAAGACGTCGATCAGCATCACGTCGAAATCGGTCGCTTCGAGCGCCTGCATCCCGGCCTCACCACCATCGGCAATGGTGACCTCGAAACCCTGGCGCTGCAGACAAACTTCGATGGCAACGCAAACCATCGGGTCGTCATCGACCACGAGAACGCGCGGCACGCGGATTCCTTTTGCTCGGGCTGCAGTCGGCGACTCGCAAAAAACCCCTGACAAGGATTAAGGCGGAACGTCGACTGGCCGTCTGTATGATAGAGTGCATATAAGATTTGCCTAGAGGCGAATTCGGTAGTCTGTGTCAGAACGAGAACAAATGCGTCCCCGGTTCCGGATCTAAACCCGCCGTGTCCACACATCGCCCAGCGGGTCGTCCCCGAATGTCGCCGCTCGGCCTCATCGTCCTGTCGATCGCCTCGGTAGGGTGGGGCCTCAACTTCCCGATCATGAAACATCTGCTGACGGAGTGGCCACCGCTGTCGTCGCGCGGCCTGTGCGGCATCGTCGGCGCTGCAGCCCTCGCGTTGATCGCGCTGGCGCGGCAGGAGACGCTCCGCGTTCCCAAGGGAATGTGGCTGCGGCTGTGGCTGGTTTCCACGTTGTCGCTCGGCGGCTGGGTTGCGTTCATGGGGCTCGCATTGTTGTGGCTGAGTGCCAGCGAGGCTGCGGTGCTCGGAATCTCGATCCCGGTCTGGGTGGCGTTTCTGGCGTGGCCGATCCTCGGCGAACGGCTGTCGCTGTTGCGGGCCATATCCTTGACGGTCTCGCTGGCCGGCATTGCGGTGCTGCTCGGCGGCAACGGCTTCGACGCCAGCGTCGAGAAGCTGCCGGGAATCCTGTGCGCCCTGGCCGGCGCGGTATGCACCGCGCTCGGCACCGTGCTGACCAAGCATTTCCCGCTCGCGATGCCGCCATTGTCGCTCGCCGCTTGGCAGGTCGGCCTCGGCTGCCTGCCGATCGCGATCGTCGGGCTCGCGGTCGAGCAGCCGCAATTGGCTGCGCTGTCATCGATCGGCTGGGCGTCGATGATCTATATGACGGTGATCCAGTTTTGCCTGTGTTACGTCTGCTGGTTCGCCGCCCTTGAGCGGCTGCCGGCGGCGACCGCATCGATCGGCACCCTGCTGGTACCGGTGGTCGGCGTGCTGGCGGCGGCGGCCATGCTGAATGAGCCGCTCGGCTTGCGCGAGGTCGCGGCCCTGGTGATCACGCTCGGCGGCGTCGCGGTGGCGCTACGCGCATGAAAAGAGCGGCGCACCGGAATGCGCCGCTCTTCCAATTCAGGTTAACTGGCCAGCGTTACGGGCAGGGATGCCGCCGCCCGTCATAGCCGAGATAGGTTTGCGTCCGGACATTGTAAGAGCGATATTTCGCCCTGCAGGAAGCAACGGTGTCGCCGCCCGGGACGACCGCGACCACGCCGTCATCGACATATTCGTCGCCGTAGTAATAGGGGTCGTTGTAGTAGCCGTAGCTGCTGCCGTAATAGCCAAGCCCGCTGCCGATAACGACGCCGGTTGCGAAACCAGGGTAGAAACCGCCGTGGCGATGGCGATGATGATGGCGATGACCGCCATGATGGAAGCCGCCACCGCCGCTAAACCTCGGGCCGGGGGCCACACCGCCGCCGATGACGCCGCCGCCACCGCCGCCGCGAATGCCGCCCGCCATCGGTGGGGGTGCACCGCCGCCGCCTCGGAAGGCGCCGCCACCGCCACCAACCATCGCGCCGCCACCGCCACCAATCATCGCGCCGCCGCCACCACCGCGGAAACCACCGCCGCCGCCACCGATAGCGGCTCCGCCGCCGCCACCACCGCCGACAGCCGCTCCACCGCCGCCACCTCTACCACCAATGGCCCCCCCGGCGCTCGGAGGCGCCTGGGCGAAGCTCGGGTTGGGCAGCACCGTCGGTGCAACAAGCACCGCGATCGCTGCCGCGGAACATAGAATTTTCAGATTGATCATTGTTGGCTCCATCTCCGGGATACGGACCCTAACCATTTGAGAAGGAGGGCGTTCCCGAGCCCGCGCACCGGTCGTGCGCAACAGCGAGCCTGTCAGATCGGAACTGTATGTCGAATGAACAGGTCGTTATGATTCCGCGACATTTGGACGCCAAAAACGGCCGGAACAGCGACCGGGCAAAGTGTCGCCGCAATTGGCGATCGCGTCTGGACAATCGGGCGCGCCGATGGCATCACCGGCCCACGCCTTCTCGAACCGGCCGAGCCCTCATGAAGCTGTTTCTGCTCAAAATATTCACCTGGTGGAACGGCCAGACCTTCGGCACCCAATTGTGGACGTGGCGCTTCGGCGAGCTGGTCGGCCAGGACGAGCAGGGCAACACCTATTATCGCACCAAGGGCGGCAAGATCGATCCGACGCTCGGCTTCCAGCGGCGCTGGGTGGTCTACAACGGCTATGCCGAAGCGACGAGGGTGCCGCCATCGTGGCACGGCTGGCTGCATCACACCGTCGACGTCGCGCCGACCGAAGAGACGTACACCCCGCGCGAGTGGGAAAAGCCGCACCAGCCGAACCTGACCGGCACGTCGGCGGCCTACCGTCCATCCGGCTCGACGCTGGCGAGCGGCCGCCGTCCGAAGGCGACCGGCGACTACCAGCCCTGGACGCCGGGAAGCTGATAGACAGCTGATTCACCGTTATGTTGAGCGCGGACCACCGCGCGGCAAGGCACGCGTCGTGAACGCGGATGCGTCGCTCGCCTGTGAATAACGGGAACAGCGGGGACATCGGCCGCTGCGTGGTTGCGCACTTGCCCCGTTCGCCGTTCAATGAACCCATCTTACGGAGATGGGAAACCATCGCGTACGGTTCGGGCTCCAGTTCGCGACTGTCCCGATGAGCAGCGGCACCCGATCAGGATACGGCTGGGAGATAGGCCCCCGGTGCAGAAGTTCTGAAATCGCCCGTCAATGTGGCGCCGCCGTAGGAAAGGAAAGGCCGTCTGGGCAACCAGGCGGCCTTTTTCTTTTTGCCTTAGCGCAGGCGGCGCGTTACGTCATCCTTGCCGCGGCGCGGCCGATCATTTCGGTGCGGCGGGCTTGCGCGGGCGCGATCTTGTCCTTCATCAGCGCGAGGATTTCCGGCGGCGCGGTGTCGGGCGAGCCTGAATTGAACGGCGGCGCCGGGTTGTATTCGAGCCGGAGCTGGATCGCTTCGGCGGTCCGCCGGTCGACCAGCAGCGACACCAGCGTCAGCGCAAAATCGATCCCCGCGGTGACGCCGCCGCCGGTGACGCGGTTGCGGTCGACGCAGACGCGGGTCCGGGTCGGTGTGGCGCCGAACGCGGAGAGAAAATCCATCGCGGTCCAGTGCGTCGCCGCGCGATATCCTTTCAGCAGGCCGGCCGCGCCCAGCACCAGCGATCCCGTGCAGACCGAGGTGATGTATTTGGCGCCGTCCGCCTGCTTGCGCAGGAACGCCAGCATCTCCTCGTCATTGATCATGTCGTCGGTGCCGAAACCGCCGGGCACGCAGATGACGTCGAGCTGCGGGCAATCCGCAAAGGTCATCGTCGGCGTGATCGTCAGGACGGAGTCGCTGGGCACAGGCTCGATGCGCTTCCAGATCAGATGCACCTGCGCGCCCGGCACGCTGGAGAACACCTGCAGCGGCCCGGTGAAGTCGAGCTGGGTCACCTTTGGAAACAACACGAGACCGATCTGAAGCGGCACCGACATGAGGACCTCTTTGCTTTGCGAGTTCTACCAGCAGTTCGTCATTGCCGGGCTTGACCCGGCAATCCATCCACTTCGCAAAGACTCTTGCGAAGAACGATGGATGCCCGGATCAAGTCCGGGCATGACGACCGCGGCCTTGACTTGTGCATCCTGACATGATGGCCTCTTGTCAGAAATGCCATATTTCCCTCATTTAAGGACATAACCTCAAATGATCGGTGTGCTGATCTTTCCGGACTTTCAGCTGCTCGATGCCGCGGGGCCGATTTCGGTGTTCGAAATCGCCGCGCGCTTCTCGGGGGCGGCGCCTGCGATCACGACTTTGGCGGCGACGCCGGGTCCGGTGCGCAGCACCTCCGGCGTCGAGATGCTGGCGCGTGGCTTCAAACCTTCCAGCGCGATCACGACGTTGATCGTGGCGGGTGGCGAGGGCGTGCGAACGGCGGCGATCTGCCCGAAGACGCTGGCCTTCGTGCGGGCTTTGGCCAGGCGCGGCGTCCGCGTCGCCAGCGTTTGCTCCGGCGCTTACGTTCTGGCCGAGGCCGGTCTGCTCGACGGACGTCGCGCCACCACGCATTGGCAACGCACGCGGCACTTCGTGTCGGCCTATCCGAAAGTGAAGCTGGAAGCCGATCGGATCTACACACGCGACGGCAATGTCTGGACCTCGGCGGGGATCTCAGCGGGCATCGATCTCGCGCTCGCGATGGTCGTCGAGGATTACGGAGATGAAATCGCGCAGCGCACCGCCAAGCAGCTCGTTCTCTATCATCGCCGCAGCGGCGGCCAGTCGCAATTCTCGTCGCTGCTGGAATTGAAGTCGCCGACCGGACGGTTCGGACCGCTGCTGGCATGGGCGCGCGAACATCTCGATGCGCCGCTCACGGTGGAGGACCTGGCCGAGCAGGCCGGCATGAGTTCGCGGCATTTCACCCGCGCTTTCATTGCCGAGACCGGCACTACGCCCTCAAAGGCGGTCGAGCGGTTGCGGATCGAGGTGGCGCGGCAGCGCGTGCAGTCGTCCAGCGAGGCGATCGAACGCGTCGCCGAGACCACCGGCTTTCGCGATCCCGAACGGATGCGCCGCGCCTTCATCCGCGCCTTCGGCCAGCCGCCGCAATCGCTGCGGCGGGCGGCACGCGCGGGGTGATGCGCTGATGCGGCGAGATCAGCCGACATGATCCGGAAGGCGAATGAACACGACGCGTCGACGCTCGCTGCGGTGAGCATCGAGGTCTGGATGAACACCTATCTTCGAAAGGGCATCAGTGCCCACTTCGCGGACTATATTCTCTCGGAATTTACGGCGCAGAATCTTCGCGATGCGATCGGCGATCCCGGCAAGGCGAGTTGGGTCTCGGAGAACGGCACCGGAATTGACGGGTTCGTGACCGTGTGTTCGTCGGCAACGCCGCCTTTGGCCGATTGCTCGCCGCTGGAAATCAAAACCCTCTTTGTTCGGCCGAGGCAGCAGTCGGGCGGAAGGGGCACCGCATTGTTACACTGTGCGCTGGAGCATTGCCGGGACCTCGGCGGCGAGAGCGTCTGGTTGACGGTCAATGCCAGGAACAGCCGAGCGATCGGCTTCTATCTCAGGCATGGCTTCAACAAGATCGGCACCACGCAGTTTCGGATCGGCGACCAGGCTTACGAAAACGACGTGATGAAAATCGATCTTCGGCGTCCGGTCGCAACGTAGACCACCGCCGGCATATGTGTGCATTCGCAGCGGCGTGGGCGAGGCGAGCGATGCGCTAAAGCGGCGCGTCGGGACGCCAGCCGAGAATGGCGAGCATGACGAAGAATCCGACGACGTAGGCAACCGCAATCGGCCAGCCCTGGGTGATCCATCGGCCGACGGATTTTGCTTCCGGATACATGTTCGCCAGCGCGACGCCCGCGGAGGAGCCGAACCAGATCATCGATCCGCCGAAGCCGACGGCGTAGGCGAGATAGCCCCAATCATAACCGCCCTGTTTCAGCGCGAGCGCGGTCAGCGGAATATTGTCGAACACCGCGGAGACAAAGCCGAGCCCGAGCGTCGTCGGCCACGAGGCGGCGGGGAGTTTCTCGACCGGCATCATCGATGCCGCCGTCACCAGCGCCAGCAGGAAGATGGTGCCCTTGAAGGTCTCCGGCATCACCGACCAGTCCGGCTTGCGCAACGCCGCGGTCGACAGGATCACGGCCCACACCGCGATGCCGAGCACGGGGAGGACGTCGAGCAGGTCAGGGAATTTCAGATTGGCAGTGATGTTGGCGGCCAGTGCGGCCACGAGTATGGCGGCGACGATGAACACCCTGATGGAGTCGATCTTCACTCCGCTCGGTGGATTCTTGACGATCGGCGAATAGCGCTGCTGCTGCAGCGACGCCGGCACGGCGAAGATCAGCATCGCGGCGATGGCGGCAATATAGGCCTCGACGACGGCGAGGGGACTGACCCCGGCGATCCACATCATCGTGGTGGTGGTGTCGCCGACGACGCTGCCGGCGCCTCCCGCATTCGAGGCCGCGACGATGGCCGCGAGATAGCCGATATGGACCTTGCCCCGGAAAACACTGCGCGCCACGGTGCCGCCGATCAGGGCGGCGGCGATATTGTCGAGGAAGCTGGACAGTACGAACACCAGCACCAGGAGAATGACGCCGCCCTTCCAGTCTTCTGGCAGCAGCGCCGGCATTTCGGCGGGAATCCGGCTCTCCTCGAAATGCCGCGACAGCAGCGCAAATCCCATCAGCAGCAGGAACAGATTGGCCAGCGTTACCCATTCATGCGCCATGTGGTGGCCGAGGCCACCAAGGCCGGCGCCGTATTTGAAGCCGGTGAAGATCAGCTTGTAGAGGATGATGGCGGCAAGCCCCGTCAACGCGACGGGCAGGGTGTGGCGATGAAACAGCGCCACGCCGAGCAGCGTGAGCGCGAACAGGATGAAGTCGACGGGTATCCCGAAGATGAGCATGGTTGCCGTCAATTCTGTCGCGCGAGCGAGTTTGTCAATTCAGCGCCTTCATCCAGTTCGCGATCTCGGTGACCGCGACATTGGCCTGTGGCAACAGCTTGCCCATGGTGAAGAATCCGTGGAACTGGCCGGGGAAGTGCTTGTAGGTCACGGGTACGCCGGCCTGCTTCAGCCGCGCGGCGTATTCGTCGCCTTCGTCGCGCAGCGGATCGCCGCCGGCGGTCAGCACATAGGCTGACGGCAATCCTTCAAGCGTTTTGGCGCGCGCCGGTGAGGCCTGCCAATTGTCGATGTCGGCGGGGCTGCTGAGATAATGGTTGCAGAACCATTTGATCACGGAATGCGTCAGCAGAATGCTGGTCTCGGGCTCGCTGTGCGAGGGATGCTTCATCCCAAAATCCGTCGCGGGATAGATCAGCACCTGACCCGCGAGCTTTGGCCCATCGCCGTCACGCGCCGCGAGCGCGACTACGGCAGCGAGATTGCCGCCGGCTGAGTCGCCGCCGACCATGATGCGGGCCGTGTCGATGCCGAGGTCCTTCGCATTGGCCGCGACCCATTTCACCGCCGTCACCGCGTCGTCGACGGCGGCGGGGAATTTGTGTTCGGGGGCGAGGCGATAGTCGATCGAGATCACGATCAACTCGCCCTCATGCGCGAGCTTGCGGCAGACCACGTCGTGAGAATCCAGATCGCCGATCACCCAGCCACCGCCGTGATAGAATACCAGGCAGGGCGCGAGGCCATCCATCCTGCGCAGCGTCTTCGGCGTGTAGATGCGGGCCGGTATCTCGCCATGCGGGGCGGGGATCGAAAGCGGCTTTGCGGATTCCAGATCCGGCGGCTCGGGATTGGCGACGGGCCGGGCGGCCAGATACATCAAACGGGCTTGGGTCGGTGTTCCCGACTCATAGGGCGGGCGGCCGGCTTCCTGGAAGGCCTTGTAGACGGCGGCGGCATCGGGATCGAGAACAACGGGCATGGTAGTGAAGACCTCTGTTTTTTGGCGTGTCATTCCGGGGCGATGCGAAAGCATCGAACCGGAATCTCGAGATTGTGGACTCACTCGCTTCGCGAGCGCCCCGGAATGACGAATGCTACGCAGCCGTCCGGCCGCCGTCGACGGTGTAGGAAGAGCCGGTGACGTAGCTGGCCTCATCGGACGCCAGGAACGCCACGACGGAGGCGACCTCGGAAGCATGTCCGAGCCGCCGCGCCGGAATCCGGTCGACCATCTTTTCGATCGGCATCGGGGCATTGCCGCCGTTGCGTCCCTGATAGATCGTCGACAGCATCCGGCTGTCGATCAGGCCTGGACAGACGCAGTTGACGCGGACGCCGGTGCCGGTGCATTCCCAGGCTGCGGTCTTGGTTAGTCCGATCACCGCATGCTTGCTGGCGCTGTAGACGGCGATGTAGGGCGATCCCATCAGGCCCGCGATCGAGGCGGTGTTGATGATGCTGCCCTTGTTCTGTTTGAGCATCACCGGCAGCACATGCTTCATACCGAGGAAGACGCCGACCACGTTGACGTCGAGCACCCGGCGAAAACTCTCCAGCGAATATTGTGGGATCGGCTTGATGTCGCCCTCGATGCCGGCGTTGTTGTAGAAGGCGTCGATGGTGCCGAATTTGTCGACGCTGGCGCGGACATAGTCGGCGACTTCGTCCTCCTGGGTGACGTCAGCGGCGATCGCCAGCGCCTCGGCGGATACCGGCAACTCCTTGATGGCGGCCTTGAGGTCGGCCTCCTTGCGGTCGACGGCGACAATGCGTGCCCCGCGCTCGGCGAGCAGCCTGATGGTGGCGGTTCCGATGACGCCGGCCGCACCGGTGACGACGGCGACCCGGCCGTCCAGGCGAATTCGATCGGTCATGTCTGGGGTTTCCTCTGGCTCGTCCGGTTGTCCCGGATTTTGACGGTTTTCGCACGAGGGACCGCGCAAGCGCTCGCTCGGGGCGACTATTTCATTTGTGGCGGGGGCTGACCAGAGGTCGCGGGGCGGGCGAAGCCCGTCCCTAGAGAGGGGTAACCGCCCTTTCCCCGCCGTATTCCACGTGTTAACCGGTGGGCACGCGAGCGGCGGATAGATTGTACTATGTCGCGAGCCCGATTCGCCCTTTAAAGCCGCGCGAGATGTTTCGAACCATTGCCCTGACTGGTATTGCGGCCCTGGTGGCCGCCTCGACAATGTCGCTTGCGCCGCCCGCGCGTGCGCAGATCGGCAATATTTTTTCCGATCCGCCGCTGCGGCCGCCGGGCGCGATTCCCCGTGGCAACCAGCAGCAACAGCAGCAATTCGACGACGAGGAGGAAGTGCCGGAATTGCCGCGCGGCCGGCTGTTGCCGACGCCGAACCGCCCCGCCCCGGGGCAGGGCGTACCTCCGCCCGGCAGCGTGCAGACCCAGCCGCTGGCGCCGCCGCCCGGCACCACCGTCGTTCCGCAGAACACCCAGCCGGGGATCGCGGTAGCGCCGCCGCAGCCGGGTGCGCCGGGCGCCGCGCCGCCGCCACCGGGGCAGCGCCAGCCCAAAGGACCGGTGCCGCCGGCCTCCGCCAGCCTGCAGCCGGGCGACGAGGTGGTGTCCGAGCCGCCGGCGTCGAAGGTTACCAACAAGAAGGCGAGCTTCTCCGGCCTCGACAAGATCACCGGCCGGATCATCAATTTCGACGAGGATATCGGCGAGACGGTGCAGTTCGGCGCGCTGCGCGTGAAGACGTCGGCCTGCTACACGCGGCCGTCCACCGAAGCTGCCAATACCGACGCCTTTGTCGAGGTCGACGAGATCACGCTGCAGGGCGAGGTGAAGCGGATCTTCTCGGGCTGGATGTACGCCGCGAGCCCCGGGCTGCACGGCGTCGAGCACCCGGTCTACGATATCTGGCTGACCGACTGCAAAGGCCCCGACCAGACCATCGTCAGCGCGCAGCCTGAACTGCCCAAGCCGGCTCCGCCGCCGCCTGCCGCCAAGCGCCCGCCGGCGCCGAAGCAGGCCGCGCCGCGTCCGCCGCCGTCGGGGCTGCCGCCGCAGCCGCAGTTCCAGCAGCAACCGCCGCCACCGCCGCCGCAGCAACAACGGCCCGGCGGGCTGTTTGGCGGCTTGTTCGGGAATTAGGCGGCGTCGCCGGCGCATCGGTTCTCGTCGATGCCAGCAGTACGCCAGGGCGAATTTTCCCAGCCGGGATCGGGCACGCTCCGCAATCCCTTATAGCCGCGCCCCCTGATAGGCCGCCTGCGTCTTCGGCAGCACGGGCACGCTACGCGAAGCGGGAGCAGATGGCGCCGGCGCCGCGCTTGCCACCGGCTTCGGCGGCTGCGGGTTGAAGATCGACGTCACCACGCGCTCGCGCAGCAACTCGCTCTGTTCGGGAAACCACATGCCCGAGGGACCTGCGCTGTTGGCGCGTTCGGCGAAGGCGGCGCTGAGGCCGAACTTCTCAAGGCGCGCCTGCTCGCGGGCAATCGAGATGCGCTGTTCGTTCGGGGTCATGCCGCGGAAGTAAGGCTGGTGGAAGCCGAGCCGTGCGTTCGCATGCAGATGGCGCTGCTTGCCGCCAAGGAACATGATGGTGCAGGCGGAAGCGCATTGATGGGTAACGTAGGTCGACAGGCCTCGCGCCTTGATCAGGTCGGAGATCTTCTGCGCCTCCGCGACGCGCCCGCCGTTCGAGTTCAGCCGCACGGTGCGCACATTGTCCAACGCCTTCAGAATGGTCTCGAACTCCTTCGCCGTGCCGAACGAGATACCTCCGGAGAAATCCAGCATGGTGCCGTTATTCAGCACCTTGAACTGGTGTGACGCGAGGCGCGCATCGCCGGCCGCGATCTCGTAGATGCCGAGGCCCTGCGGAATCGCGACGTAGTAGACACTGTAAACGAGGTGGAAAGCGCCGAGCGCCATGGTCGCCTTGGCGGCGGTGCCCCAGAAGCGCTTTCCTGTCTGTCGGTAGGCGATCGCCGCGCGCCAGACGCCGATCGCGCCCCAGATCGTGAACAGGATGACCGCGATCCAGGTCAGGCCGTGGGAGATCAGCCAGCGCACCGGCTGTTCGCCGACGCTTGGGTTGATCGCAGCGCCCAGAACGGCGGAGGCAAGTCCGAAGCTCGTGCCCAGCACCACATAATTGATCCAGTAGGAGCGCGGCAGCGAGAGTTCGCCGCGCCAGTGCCGCGCAATGACGTTCTGCGCCGGGCGCTTGGGCAGCGGCGGCGGCAACCGGGCCGGCACGATGAAGGTGAGCGGCGGCGGCACGCTGGCAACGGCCTGTTCGGCGCCGTGGATCGCGACGAAGTTTTCGCCGGGCTCGGCCGCCGGTGTCGCGTGCAGCGCGTTGCTCATCTGAGCGATCCCTGTCGTTGTCGGAGGCGGAGCATTCCCACCAGCCGTGCAAACAGGGATAAGAGAGGTCGCGGGGAGGGGCTGTGACGGATGTCACAATGCCAAACAGGTCAGGTCTTCAGCCGCGCGCCGCGATGATCGCGAGTGCGTCGGCGCCGCTGACCGGGCGATCGGACGGTAATTTCAGAAAATCCGCCGGCTCGCCCGTGATCGCCCGGTCGAGCATCGTGCGGTAACGGCGCCTGGAAAGTTCGACCGCGCCGAAGCTCTTCAAATGCTCCGTGACGTATTGCGTGTCGAGCAGCTCAAATCCTCCTGCGATCAGCCGCGCCACCAGATGCACCAGCGCCACCTTCGAGGCGTCTCTGGCGGTGTGGAACATGCTCTCGCCGAAGAAGGCGCGGCCGAGACTCACGCCATATAATCCGCCGACCAGATCGTCGTTCTGCCAGACCTCGACGCTGTGGCAGTGCCCGATCTGGTACAGTCCGACATAGAGATCGCGGATCCGCTTGTTGATCCAGGTGTCGTCACGCCCGGTCTGCGGCGCCGCGCAGCCCGCAATGACCGCCTTGAAAGCGGTGTCGACGGTGACGGTGAAGGCGTCCGAGCGCACGGTGCGCGCAAGCCGCGAGGCGATGCGAAAGCCGTCGAGCGGGATCACTCCGCGCATTTCCGGCTCGACCCAGAACAGGGTGGGGTCGTCGGCGCTTTCGGCCATCGGGAAGATCCCGCAGGCATAGGCGCGCAGCAGCACCTCGGGCGTGATTTCGGAAACGGCAGACTCGCGCGATGTCATGGCGGGAGAATAGCAGGGAGCCGGTGGCCTGTGCTATGCCTTGAAAAAAAGCGGCGGCACGGCCTGGATCCCGGGAAAGAAGAAGTACGGCCGCCGGAGGACTGGAGGAAAGAAAATGAACCGACGCCGCTTCCTGCAATACTCGATTTCAACCGCTGCAGCCGCCGTATTGGCTACCGCCTCACGCGCGCAGCAGTACCCATCAAAAATCATCCGTTTTCTTGTCGGATTCCCTCCGGGCGGCTCGGCCGATTTGACGATGCGCCAATTTGCACATCGCCTCGATGCAGTATTGGGCGCCAAGCATCTGATCGAGAACGTTCCTGGCGCATCTTCGACACTGGCGGCCGTGCAGGCCCTGCGCGCCGAACCGGATGGACATACGCTTTATCTCGGCTCGAACGTCGCCCAGGTGATCGCGCCGACGATGCTGAAATTATCGTATGATCCACTGACGGCGCTTGCGCCGATTTCCCAGGTTACAACGAATTCGAATCTCGTCGCCGTATCAGCCGGGTATGGCGTGAAGAACTGGGCAGAATTCCTGGCGAAAGCCAAGGGAGAGCGCGATGGGGTGTTCTATGGAACCTCCAACGTCGGCTTCCAGATCCCGGCCGTCCAGATCTCCAAGATCGCCGGGATCAAGCTTGTCAATATTCCCTTCAAGGGCGGCGCTGAAACCGTTACCGCGGTGCTGGGTGGCAACATTCCGATGATCATCGGAACGCCCCCATCGATCCTGCCGCATGTCAACTCAGGTGCACTTGTAGCGCTGTGCGCAACGAGCGCGGAGCGCTCCTCCGTCATGCCGGAAATTCCGGGAGCCAACGAAGTTGGCCTCAAGGGAATGGATTCGGTTGGGTGGTTTGGCCTCTTCGCACCCGCGAAGACCCCTGTTGCCGTCGTGACAAGGCTGCACGAGGCGATCCAATCGGTGATAGGGGACAAGTCGCTGCAACAGGCACTCAGCAAGGAAGGTTTGGAGCTGCGGGGCTCCGCGAGTCCGGAGCGCTTTGCGAGCTTCCAGAAGAAGGAGTTCGAAGAGACCGCAGCGATCATACGCGAGGCCGGACTTGCGCCGACCTAAAGCGTTTTCGAGCGAAGTGGATGCCCGGTTCGCGTGAAGAAAACGCGTCAAAATAAGAGTCTAGGCGCCGGGGCGCTTTCTTAGCAGGTCGCGGTTCAAATTCCGCAAAAGACATATTACCCGGCCGCGGCTTCATTCGGCCGCGGCGCGGGCTTGTTGACGCGGGCAAATCGCAGCACGATCTTGGTGCCGGCATGATCGGGATCGCGCGCGACGTCGGCTTCGAGCTTTGATGCCATGGCCGAGACGATGCGCTGTCCCATGCCGGTCGAACGCGGGTCGGCCTTGACGTTGAGGCCCACGCCGTCGTCGGTGATCGACAGCAGGAGTTCGTCGCCGAGAGGCTTGAGCTCGACGTGGATCGGGCCGGCGCCGTCGGGGTAGGCGTATTTGACGGCGTTCATGATCAGCTCGTTGACGATGATGCCGATCGCGACCGCACGATCGGGGTCGATCTCGATGGGCTCGGCCTTGAGCGTCAGCCGCGACATCCGATTGCCCTCGGCCGAGCGCCGCAGGTCCTCCAGCAGCGCTTCGAGATACTGGTTCAAGAGCACACTCTTCAGATCGTGCGAGGTGTAGAGCCGGCGATGGACCTGGGCGACCGCGGCGACGCGCCCCATCGCATTGGTGAGCGCCGCCTTGACGTCGTCCTGAACAGCGGAATTGGCCTGCAGGTGCAGCAGCGAGGCGATGATCTGCAGAGAGTTGCCGACGCGGTGATTGACTTCGCGCAGCAGCACCTCGCGCTCGGCGGCCAGCGCCGCGTAGCGGTCGCGCGAGGCGTGGACTTCGGCCTCGGCCTCGTCGCGGGCTCTTTGAATCTCCGCCTGCCGCAGCGCGCCGTTAACGGCGACCTGGAGCAGGGGAATGAACTCGCCCTGCACGTCCTTGACGAGATAGTCCGCCGCGCCCGCCTTCAGCGCGGTGACGGCAATCGCCGAATCCTGCGAGGCCGTGACGAACACCACCGGCGGCGCCCCCGGGATCGCCAGAATCCGTTCCAGCGTTTCGAGGCCGTCGAGACCCGGCATGTACTGGTCGAGCGCAATGGCGTCGATGCCGCCTTGCGCCAGACGGTCGAGGCCCTGCTGGCCATCGGCGGCATGCACCACCTTGAAGCCGAGCCGCGTCAGGCCGCGATCGACCAGCCGCGCCAACCCGGCGTCATCATCGATATACAGCAGTGTCGGCGTGGCTGTTGTCATGTGGCGGCTGGCGGTACCTGGATGACGGAAAAGAACAGGCCAAGCTGGCGAATGGCGTTGGCGAAGCTTTCGTAATTCACCGGCTTGGTGATGTACACGTTACAACCGAGGTCGTAGCAACGCTTTATTTCATGGGAATCGTCGGTCGTGGTCAGCACCACGACCGGGGTCGTCTTGAGATATTTGTTGTCCTTGACCTGCTTCAGGATATCGATGCCCGACGCGTCGGGCAGGTTGAGATCGAGCAGGATCAATAGCGCGTTGCCCTTGTGAACAAGGCCCGTTCCATCCTTGCCGAACAGGTACTTCAGCGCGGCTGTACCGCTGGTGAACGGGATGATCTCGTTGTTGACACCGGAACGGCGGATGTTCCGCTCGATCAGGCGGGCGTGGCCCTCGTCGTCCTCGATCATGATGATAGTGACTGGATTACTCATGACTGTGTGTTCCGGTTACGAATGGTCCAATTGATCGGCAGTGTAATCGTGAATGTGCTGCCGTTGTGAAGTTCCGAAGCGACCGACAGGGTTCCGCCGAGCCGCCGCACCAGCGCGCGGACGTGCGCAAGGCCGATGCCTTGCCCCGGTTTGTCCTGGGTTCCGGCGCGGCGGAACAGCTCGAAAATGCGCTGATGGTCCTTGGGGTCAATACCGCGCCCATTGTCGGTGATCTCGAAAATAGCAAAGCCGAGTTTGGTGCGGCCGCGCACCTGGATGTCGCCGGGAACGCCGGTCTTGAGGTATTTCAGTGCATTTTCGATCAGATTGGAGAAAATCTGCTCCAGCGCCAGGCGGTCGCTGACGATGTTCGGCAGCGGCTCGATGCGGATCTGGGCCTGGGCTTCAGCGGCCTGGTGCGCCACCGTCGCGACAATGCCCTCGATCAGTTCGCGGGTTTCGATCCGCACCGGTTCGAATTCGCGCCGGCCTTCGCGGGTGAGGTTGAGGATGGCCGAGATCAGCCGGTCCATCTTGGCGATCGAGGATTTGATGAAGCCCAGCGCCTCGGTGAAGTCTTCCGACAATTGCTTGTCGGGTCCTTCGAGGACGGGCTCGGCGCTATCGGTGGCGTTGTCAGCCGTCGCCGGCGCGGCCGATTGCGCGCGCGCCAGGGTCGCGATCCGCTTGAAGATGTCGCTGCGCAGTTCCTCGAGCTCGCTGGTAAAGCCCATGATGTTTACCAGCGGCGAGCGCAGATCGTGGCTGACGATATAGGCGAAGCGCTGGATCTCGTCATTGGCTTCGCGCAGATCGGCGGTGCGCTCGTCGATCGTGGTCTCGAGGTGGATATTGTTGTCGCGCAATTGGGTTTCGGCATCGTCGCGGGCGCGCGAGGAGCGGCGCACCAGGAAGATCGAGATGCCGGCGAGCGCGATCACGAGGCCGGAACCCGCCACCGTCACCGCCGAGGCCAGTTGTTGCGTGCGGTCCGCGGTCGCGGTGCGCAGGGCGAACAGCCGGTTCTCCTCGGCGCGCATCGCGTTGCTGAGGTCGCCGATCTTCTGGACGGCGTCGCTGTTGCCGGCCTCACGCAGCATCGCGATGCCGCCGGCGAGGTCGTTGCGTTTGACGAATGCGATGGCCTTGGCAAATTCGGCAAGCCGGGCTTCGACCGGCGGCCGCAGCCGCCGGGCGTTCTCGGCCTGGACCGGATTGTCCGAGGTTAGCCGGGTCAGCTTGTCGATATCGGGGAGGATGGTCGCGGTGGCGGACTCGTGCTCGGTCAGGAAGCGAGGCTCTGAGGTCAGGAGATAGCCGCGCGCCGAGCTTTCGGCGCGGCGGATCTGCAACAGCAACGTCGAAAGCTGGTTCTCGACCTCGACCGTATGCACGACCTTGCCGCTGTCCTTGCGGGCCTCATGAACGAGAATGACCGATAAGGCGCTGATCCCCACCAGCACCGAAAATCCCGCCGCAAGCAGCAGGATTTGCCCCAAAGCGCGGCGGCGCTGGGCTTTAGTGTTCACAATGATCTCGCGTCATGAACAAACGAAACAAACCGCCCCTGCCAGACAGGCCCCCAATACCGCTCAACGCCCAGGGGGAACGATTGGTTCCACGGGCAAAAGGGGCCGGTTCAGGGCGTTACTCAGGAAGTCTTGGTCTTTTCGGCCTGGCCGGCGAGATACTGCTCCAGCCAATGGATGTGGTAGTCGCCGTCGATGATACCGGGCTCGCGGACCAGGGCGCGGAACAGCGGCAGGGTGGTCTCGATACCTTCGACCACCATCTCGTCCAGCGCGCGGCGCAGCCGCATCAGGCATTCGCCGCGGGTCTTGCCGTGAACGATCAGCTTGCCGACCAGCGAGTCGTAATAGGGCGGGATGACGTAACCCTGATAGACGGCGGAATCGATCCGGACGCCGAGGCCGCCGGGTGGATGGAATTGCGTGATCTTGCCCGGCGAGGGACGAAACGTCTGCGGATTTTCCGCATTGATGCGGCATTCGATGGCGTGGCCGATGATGGCGATCTCGTCCTGCGTCGCCGGCAGGTCGCCGCCGGCGGCGATGCGGATCTGTTCCAGCACGAGGTCGATATCGGTGATGCTTTCGGTGACGGGATGCTCGACCTGGATGCGGGTGTTCATTTCGATGAAATAGAACTCGCCGTCCTCGTACAGAAACTCGATGGTGCCGACACCGAGATATTTCATGTCCTGCATCGCCTTGGCGCAGGTGGCGCCGATCTTGGCGCGTGCGGCGGCAGAGAGAACCGGTGAGGGGCCTTCTTCCCAGACCTTCTGGTGACGGCGCTGCAGCGAACAGTCGCGTTCGCCGAGATGGATGGCGCCGCCGCGGCCGTCGCCCAGCACCTGGATCTCGATGTGGCGCGGCCTGGTCAGATATTTCTCGAGATAGACCGAAGCGTCGCCGAACGCGGATTTGGCCTCGTTGGAGGCGGTCGAGAGCGCCATCAACAGCTCATCGGCCGTGTGCGCGACTTTCATGCCGCGTCCGCCGCCGCCGGCAGCGGCTTTGACCAGCACCGGAAACCCGATCGCCTTGCCGATCGCCATCGCGTCGTCTTCGGGGCCGACCGCGCCATCGGAGCCGGGCACCACGGGAATGCCGAGCTTCTTGGCGGTCTTCTTGGCTTCGATCTTGTCGCCCATCAGGCGGATGTGCTCGGCTTTCGGGCCGATGAAATGCAGATTGTGCTCGGCGAGGATTTCGGCGAAGCGGGCGTTCTCGGACAGGAAGCCGTAGCCGGGATGCACCGCATCGGCGCCGGTGATCTCGCAGGCCGCGAGCAGCGAGGGGATGTTGAGATAGCTGTCTTTTGACGGCGGCGGCCCGATGCAGACGCTTTCGTCGGCAAGCCGCACATGCATCGCGTCGGCGTCGGCGGTGGAATGCACGGCGACCGTGGAGATGCCGAGTTCCTTGCACGCACGCAGCACGCGAAGGGCGATCTCGCCGCGATTGGCTATCAGGATCTTGTCGAACATCGCAGCGCCTGACGTTGACGGATTCTATTCAATGATCACCAACGGCTCGCCGAATTCGACCGGTTGGCCGTCCTCGACGAGAATCTGCGTCACGGTGCCCGCGCGCGGCGATGGAATCTGGTTCATCGTCTTCATGGCTTCGATGATCAGCAGGGTCTGTCCCACCGACACCTTGGTGCCGACCTCGATGAACGGCTTGGCGCCGGGTTCGGGCGCCGAGTAGGCGGTGCCGACCATCGGCGAGGGGACGGCGCCGGGATGTTTGGCCAGATCGGCGATCGCCGCCGGGGTCACGTTGGCGGCCGGTGCCCCGTGCGCCGACGGGGCCTGCTGGTAATTGCCCGGCATCGAAGCTGTGACGGTGATGTTGCGCGCCACGCGCACCCGCAGGCCGGCGCGCTCGATCTCGATTTCGGTGAGGCTGGTTTCGTCCAGCAGCAACGCCAGTTCGCGGATCAGCGCACTGTCGTCGCTCTTGAAATTTGCGGCTGATTTGTTGTCAGGCTTGCTAGCCATATGCGGGGTCCGGAATTCTCTGGGGGATGACGGCTGAGGCGCCAGGCTTTTGATTATCAGGCTTTTGCCTTGACGCCGATTTTGGCGGCAAGGCCGTTGATTGCGAGCCGGTAACCGTCGATCCCGAACCCGCACAGCGATGCGAAGGCGGCTTTGGCCGTGAACGAATGGTGCCGGAAACTCTCGCGAGCGTGAATATTGCTGATGTGCACTTCAACGGTCGGGATTTTCACTCCGACCAGCGCGTCGTGCAGCGCGATCGAGGTGTGGGAATAGCCGCCGGCATTGATGATGATGCCGACCGTTTTCTTGGCGCGGGCCTCATGGATGAAATCAATCAGCTCGCCTTCGCGGTTGGACTGCCGGCAATCGGCCACAAGGCCGAATTGAGCGGCCGCCTCCGCGCACAATTTCTCGACATCGGCGAGGGTGGCATGGCCATAGGTCTCGGGCTCGCGCGTCCCCAACAAATTGAGGTTCGGGCCGTTGAGTACAAGGATTGTCGGTTGGGCCATCCGGATTCCAGCAAAGGGGGGCGGGTAGATCGCGGGGGGTTATAGGTAACAACGCGGCCAAGGGGAAGCCTGATGGGGGTTTTGAACACCCTTCAAGCGCCTCAACCGGTTCGTAAAAAGGCCTATGGAACCTACGGAAATCACTCATTAACCAAGGTTAAAGAGCGCGAAGTCCCGACGCAAAAGGGGCGGGCATTGCTGCCCACCCCCCAATTGCCGTCACTGCGAAGGACGTTAGCCCTCGATGATGTAGACGATCTCATGCGTCTGCGGGCGCACGATCACATAGCGGCCTTTGACCAGGATGACCTGATAGCCGCGCCATTCCGGATAGATCTCGACGATCCGCGGCGGAAGCGGATAGAAGGTGACCGAGCTCGGAACCCGCGTGCCAACCGAGATATTGAAGTTGACGTTGGTGGTTTCCCGGATGCTCGTCTCCGACTTGATGGCGGTTGTGATCTGCGAGCGCTTTTCAGCCGGAGGTGCTGCGGTTGCCGAAGTCGCGGCGTTGCCGGTGGTGGCGCCCGACTTGCTGTCGGTCTGGGCCGTGCCGGTCTTGCTGTCCGCCGCACCCTTGCTGTCGGTTGCGCTCTTGGAGTCCATGCCGGTCTTGCTGTCGCGGCCCTCGGCCTTCATGTCCTTGCCGCCCTTGGGTTCGGTCTCGGAGCGCATGCTCTTCTCACCGGCGGGCGACTTGGTGTCCTGAGCGCTCTTGCTCGACGGCATCTTCTCGTTGGATTCCGCGCCCTTTGCGCCCTTCATGTCGGAAGCGCCGCCGCTGTCGCGCTGCATCGTGCCCGACCCGGCTCCGCCCGGTGACGGCGCGGTCTGCTGGGTCGCGGGACCAGCCGACGGCGACTCTTTGCTCATGCCGGTGCCCTGCGCATTTGCAAAGCCCGTTCCGGCGATCAGTGCCGCGACGGCGGCTGAAATCAGAAAACGATTAGACATAGAATTCTCCTCACGTGGATGCATTGCCCGCACCGACAACGAAAGGAGATGTGCGATGTTCCTGCCCAATCGCGGTTCCATCAGATTAGTTTGATGAATGCGGGGTGAATTTGAAACTCAACTTGGCAAGACGCGTTTTCTTGACCCGAACCGTTGCCCCCCGCATCAAGTTCGGGGCAGGCGTTCGCTCGAAAACGCTGTTAACCGCAGGCCCAGTCGAACTCCATCGTTTCGAGATCGAGCTGAGCGTTGCCGCCGCCGAAATTGAAGCCGCCGAAATGCTCTTCGATTTCGAGATAGGTCGCGCTGTACTTCGGCGTCCATTGGCAGGGAAACATCGTGCCGCCGAGATGATTGCGCCCGGACAGCCGCTCCAGTTCGAACCGCTCGGCGCCCTTGCTGTAGGGCGCGATGTAATCGCCGAGTTCATCCTTGTGCAACAGCTTGTCGCGCGGCGGACGGCCGACATTGGGATCGCCGTCACGCACCGCGACCGCAATGCCGTAGGCGTGGTGGCCGATCTCGGGCACGCGCCCGAACAGCCGGTACCAGTACTTGTTGGCGATCTCATCGACGCTGTCATAGCTGGCGATCTGAAGATCGAAAGCCGCGCGCGCCGAACCGCTCTCAAGCCAAGGCGGCGCCGGATTCGCTTGCAGCAGCGCGTTGCCGGCGAGGCGAGGGGGCTGACACAGCGGTCCTGCGAACTCGGCTTCCGTCAACCAGATCGCTGCGAAATTGTGGTCGATGACGTCTTTCATCCGGAATTCCATCCGGTGCCGATTCTGCTTGTAGAGCCAGAACGGCAACAGATCGGGATCGGCCGGACGGTCCGATGCCTCCGACGTGAGATATTCGGCGATCGTCTCGACTTCGCTCGGCTCGTCATGCTGCTGATCGGCGAACATCGTGAGCGCGACATAGTCCGCGCCTTTGGTGCGATACTGCTCGGGCAGCTTCAGCGTGAAGCAGGGCTGCATCGGAAAGCCGTCATACGGGCTGAGCGGCCATTGGCTCTCGCTAATTCCGGGCGGCAGGCCGTAGCACCAGCCGTGATCGGTATTGGTCCCGCGGGCGGGCGCGGTCTTGAGGAGTTCGAGGTCGTAGGCGGTGGTTGGCGGCGTCAGGCTCATGCGGGGGTCCTGTTGGTGCGAGCCCTCTTAGTGCCTGGTAGCGTCGCCGCGGTTCAGCCGCAGCAGGCATGCGGCAAAAAAAATCCGGCTGCGATGCAGCCGGATTTTGTCCGTCGAATGATACAGGGCGTTTGGCTTCAGCAGGTCGCCTTGCCGCAGCGGGCGATGCTGATCTTTTCCTTGAGGCTTTCGACGCCGACCGCGCCGATCACGACCTGCTTGCCGATCACATAGCTCGGGGTGCCGTTCATGCCCATGGCCTCGGCGAGCTTCATGTTCTCCTCGAGGGTGGCGCGGATTTCGGGGCTTGCCAGATCCTTTTCGAGCCTGGCCATGTCGAGGCCGGCTTCCTTGGCGACCGCAAGCGCGCGGGCCTTGTCGGCGGCACCGCGGCCGGTGAGCAGCTTCTGGTGGAAGTCGAGATATTTCTTTCCGGTCGGATCCTGCATCCGCACCGCGACCCCGACCTGGGCGGCTTCGACTGAACCTGTGCTCAGCACCGGGAATTCCTTGAGCACGACCTTCAGCTTGGGATCGCCCTTCATCAATTCCATCATGTCGAGCATCGCGCGCTTGCAGTAGCCGCAATTGTAATCGAAGAACTCGACGAAGGTGACGTCGCCGTCCTTGTTGCCGAGCGTCACGTTGCGCGGCGAGTTGAAGATCGCATTGGCGTTCTTGGCGATGCTGGCCTGATGCTTCTCGGCTTCGGCGGCGGACTGGCGCCTGGTCAGTTCGGCCATCGCCTCTTCCAGCACCTCGGGATGGGCGATCAGGTACTCCCGGACGATGTTCTCGATGTCTTTGCGCTGGACATCGGAGAAGCTCTGCGCGGAAGCCGGCAGCGACGCGCCGCACAGGGCGATCGCGAACAGGGCGGAAGCAAGGTAACGGAGCAAAGGCATCGGTAAATCCTTGGGTGGCGAGTTCCGGGCCGTTCTCATGAAGGCCGGCACTTGGAATACGCTTGGTGTCCAGGTTCGGTTGTCGTGCAACTCAGTTTATTTCCGGTAGCGGCGCTAGTTGCTTCTTTGGCCGGGAAGCGGTTTGGCGCTCACAATATCGTCAGCTTTGACCCATCCCGGGGTCCCGATCGCGAACCGCGTCTTGGCCCGCGAGGCGAGGTCGCGCGCGGTCTTGTTGTCGCCGCGGAGGTACGCGGCCTGGGCCGATGCCAGATCGGCCTGCGCGTAGTCGCCCTTGCGGCCATAGGCCATCGCGAGCTGCATGTAGCCGATCGGGGCTTCGGTCTCGCGCGCCAGCGCCGCGCGCAGGATGGCGATCGCCTCTTCAGTGTAGGCCTTGTTGTCGGACGCCACCAGCGCCTGCCCAAGCAGCATCTCGATGAGCGGGGCGTTGTTGGAAAGCTGTACCGCCTTGCGCAGCGGCGCGATGGCCTCGGCCGGCTTGCCGCCTTCCAGCAAAGCCTGTCCGCGGAGTTCGTAGAAATAGGCATTGGCCGGTTGCAGCTGGATCAGGCTGTCGATCTGGGCCAGCGCGCTGCGCAGGTCGCCATGCAGATAGGTGGTGATGGCGCGCGCATAACGCGCGGGCACGCCGGTGTTGGACAGCGGATAGCGCCGGAAGACGGTGTCCTGCCGCTCCATGAAGCCGGAGATCTTGGCGCGCACCATGTCGTGGCGCATTTGCAGGGCGGGGTCGTCCTTCTTGTCCCAATAGGGGCTGGAACGGGCGAGCTCTTCCAAGGCGCGGACGCGCTCGGCCGGCATCGGGTGCGACTGCACGTAGGGGTCGGCGCCGCGCGCCGCGAACAGGCTCTCATCGGAGAAGCGCTTGAAGGTCTCAAACATGCCGCGGGCCGACTGGCCGGTGGCATTGAGGAATTTCACCCCGGCCTTGTCGGCGTTTTCCTCCTGCTGCCGTACATAGGAAAGCAGAGTGCGCTTGATCACCTCGGCGGGTGCCGACATCGCGGCGGCGCCGGCATTGGCCAGCCCGCTGTTGCCGCCACCGCGCGAGCCCGCCACCATGGCGCCGGCGCCGAGCAGCATGGCGATGATCATCTGGGTCTGCGCGTCCGCCAGCCGCTCGCGAAGTTTTGAGAGGTGACCGCCGGCCAGATGGCCGGTCTCGTGCGCGAGCACGCCGATGATCTGGTTCGGTGTCTCCGATTGCATCATCGCGCCGTAGTTGACGAAGATGCGGCGGCCGTCGGCAACGAAAGCGTTGAAGACGCCTTCGTTGATGATCACCATCTGGATGTTCTGCTTCTCCATGCCGGCGGCGCGCAGGATCGGCCTTGTGTAGTCGCGCAGCAATTGCTCCGACTCGGTGTCGCGCAGCACCGGGGGGCCCTTGTTCTGGGCCGCCGCGAGCGTCGGCGTCATGACAAGCGCGGCCGCCGTGGCGAGGGCGGTCAGTTTCAGCGTCGTTTTGCGGTGCGCGAGGCGGAACAACATGAAGCGATCTATTGGGCGTTGGCGGCGGAACTGGCGGTCAATCGGCGCTCGGGCCGAGCAGCCCTGATTAGATCAGAACCGAACGCCAGTCTCTTGTTTTGACGCTTTTTTCTTCCCGCGGACCAGTATCCACTTGGCTTGAAAGCGCTATAAGGAGCCACCGAATACGGCCAGTCTGGGGCGGTAACGGGTGCCGGAACTCGAAATCGGCGCGAACCGATCAAATTGCAGATAGCGATGCTCGAATCGACTCTTAGGGACGCTGCGAACACCCTGCTAACGGCTTCCAGCCGGAGCGATGTTCCACCTTTCATGGTGATGGACGTGATGGCGGCGGCGGCCCGCATCGAGGCGGCCGGCGGCCACGTCATTCACATGGAGGTCGGCCAGCCGGCAGCGCCCGCTCCAAAGACCGCGCTGGCGGCGGCGCGTCTCGCGCTCGACGACGGCCGGATTGATTATACCTCCGCGCTCGGCATTCCCTCGCTGCGGGCGCGCATCGCCCGGCACTACCGCGATACTTACGGTTGTAGCGTTGATCCTGAGCGGATCGTGGTCACCACGGGCTCGTCGGGCGGCTTCATCCTGGCCTTTCTTGCGATGTTCGAACCGGGCGACCGCGTGGCGGTGAGCGTGCCCGGTTATCCGCCGTACCGGCACATCCTCACCGCGCTCGGCTGCGAGTCGGTGCTGATCGAGACCACGAGCGCGACACGCCACGCGCTGACCGGCGAAGCCTTGCTGGCGGCGCATCGCAAGACGCCCCTCAAGGGCGTGCTGGTCGGCAGTCCCGCCAATCCGACGGGAACCATGATGTCGCGGGAGGCGCTCACCAGCCTGATGGCGGCGGCCGAGAGCGCCGGCATTCGCTTCATCTCGGACGAGATCTATCACGGTCTCGATTACGCGTTCCCGGCGGTGTCGGCCGCCGAGTTGTCGCCGCAGGCGCTGGTAATCAATTCATTCTCGAAATATTTCTGCATGACCGGCTGGCGCGTCGGCTGGATGGTGGTGCCGGAGCCGCTGGTGCGGCCGATCGAACGTTTGCAGCAGAACCTGTCGATCTCGGTGCCGACGCTGTCGCAGATCGCAGCCGAGGCCGCGTTCGAGGGGGCGGCGGAAATGGAAGCGATCAAGCGCGGCTATCAGGAGAACCGCCGCATCCTGATCGATGGATTGCCGAAGGCCGGCCTGACCAATTTCCTGCCGGCCGACGGCGCGTTCTATCTCTATGCCGACGTCTCGCAGTTCACATCCGACAGCTTTGAATTCGCCAGCCGGATGCTGGAGAAAGCCCACGTCGCGGCGACGCCGGGCGTCGATTTCGACCCGATCCATGGACGCGCCTTCGTGCGCTTCTCCTATGCGCGCTCTTCCGACGAGATGCGCGAAGCCGTGAGCCGCATCGCGAAGTGGCTCGGGTAGGGCGCATCAGCCACCATCACTCATCCATATCTGCCATCTAGATCGGGGAACCATCTTGTCCGACACATCTCAGCCTGTCGCTGCACCGCATTTTCCGCTCGCCGCCGTTCTGTGGCCGCATCCTGCAGATCGCTCCGGTCTGTTGCGCGGCGCGATCCTGGTTGCATTGGGAACCGCGTTGCTGACCCTGTCGGCAAAGGTCAATCTGCCTTTGCCCTACGTGCCGATGACGCTGCAGACGCTGGTCGTATTGATGATCGGGGCGGCCTATGGCTGGCGCCTCGGCAGCGCAACCATCGTGGCCTATCTCGCCGAAGGCGCGATCGGATTTCCGGTATTCGCGGGCCCCACCGGCGGTCTTGCGCCGTTGCTCGGTCCCACGGCCGGATATCTCTACGGCTTCGTGGCGGCGGCCTTCGTCACGGGATGGCTGAGCGAGCGTGGCTGGGATCGGTCAGTACCCCTGCTTTTCGTCGCCATGGGACTCGGCCACGTCATCATTCTTGCGGCCGGGTTTGCCTGGCTGGCATTTGGCATCAAGCTCGGCGTTGAAAAGGCGTGGCTGGTTGGAATAGCGCCGTTCGTCGCGGCGTCGCTGATCAAGAACGCGCTCGGCGCTACGCTCATGCCTTTGTTGCGGCGCCCATTCGACCGCCGCTGACCGATCCCGTTCGGACCCCGCAGCAATGCCCCTGATTTCCGCTGGCTGAAATAATTTGGCTGTGCTAGCGGGCGGAGGTGTGGCAGAACGCCGCAGGTCGAACGGGAATATACGTCATGGCGGCAACGATTGCGGCTGACGCGCCGGTGCGCGCAGGCAAGGCCTGGTACAAAATCCTCTACGTCCAGGTGCTGATCGCCATCGTGCTCGGCGCGCTGGTCGGCTGGCTGTGGCCGACGCTCGCGACCAACGACTGGATCAAGGCGCTCGGCGACGGCTTCATCAAGCTGATCAAGATGGTGATCGCGCCGATCATCTTCTGCACAGTGGTGTCGGGCATCGCCCATATCCAGGACGCCAAGAAGGTCGGCCGCATCGGCATCAAGGCGCTGATCTATTTCGAAATCGTCTCGACCTTTGCGCTGGTGATCGGGGTGTTCGTCGGCAATCTGGTCAGGCCGGGCCACGGCTTCGGCGGCGCGATGGCTGACGCGGCCAAGGTCGCCGGTTTTGCCAAACAGGCCGAGGCCCAGAAGTCCGTCGATTTCTTCCTGCACATCATTCCCGACACCGTCGTCGGCGCGTTCGCGCAGGGTGAAATCCTGCAGGTGCTGCTGTTTTCGATCCTGTTCGGCTTTTCGCTGATGGCGCTTGGCAAGCGGGGCCATACCATGCGTTCCTTCATCGACGACGCCGCGCACGCGGTGTTCGGCGTGATCGCAATCGTGATGCGGGCCGCGCCGATCGGCGCGTTCGGCGCCATGGCCTACACGATCGGCAAGTTCGGCACCGGCGCCATCGTGAACCTGATCGGGCTGATCGCGACCTTCTATCTCACGGCGGCGCTGTTCGTCCTGGTCGTGCTCGGCACCATCGCGCGCATGGTCGGATTCTCGATTCTCAAGTTTCTGTCCTACATCAAGGACGAACTCCTGATCGTGCTCGGCACCTCGTCGTCCGAAAGCGCGCTTCCGTCGCTGATGGAAAAGCTGGAGCGGCTCGGCTGTTCCAAGTCGGTCGTCGGCCTCGTGGTGCCGACCGGCTACTCGTTCAACCTCGACGGCACCAACATCTACATGACGCTGGCGACGCTGTTCATCGCGCAGGCGCTCGGTTTCGATCTCACGATAGGCCAGCAGATTACTATCCTGCTGGTGGCGATGCTGACCTCGAAGGGCGCCTCGGGCATCACAGGTGCGGGCTTTATCACGCTGGCGGCGACGCTCGCCGTGGTCGATCCGCGGCTGGTGCCCGGCATGGCGATCGTGCTCGGCATCGACAAGTTCATGAGCGAGTGCCGCGCGCTGACCAACCTCTGCGGCAACGGCGTCGCCTGCGTCGTGGTGTCGTGGTGGGAGGGCGAACTCGATCAAGAGAAGCTGCACGCCAATCTCAACAGGCAGATCGATCCGACCGACATGGAGACGGCGCTGACGACCGATTGACGATCGCTTTTTTGAGGATCGCGTTGTTGCAACAAAAAACCGCCCGGTGTTGCCGGGCGGTTTTTCCGTTTGAATTCAGGTCGTCCTTACTCGCCGCTGCCGAAACGCCGTGACCACCAGCCGGCCTTGCGCGGCGCGGCTTCGCTGGCCGCGGCAGGCGCGGGTTCAACAGGCGCGGGAGCAGGGGCCGTTGCCGCCGGCTCCGCCTCGCTATGGCTGACGGCCGGTGCGGGCTCGGACGGGGCGCTGGTCAGGAACGAGACTTTTTCGCGCACGGTCGAACGCCGCCGCGCGGCGGCCCGGTCGGCCTCCTGTGCGGTTTCCTCGGGCGTCGGCGTCGGCGCGCTGCTGACGGTTTCGGGCGAGGCGTGTTCGGCGGGCTGCCACTGCGGTTGCGGCGGCTGCGAAACGGGCTCGGGTTCGACCAATGTCGGCGCCGGCTCGGCCGAGGGGCCGTCGAAATCGGCAACCGCGCTGGCGACTTCCGAAACCGGGGTCGGTCCGAGTTCGTCCGAGATCGATCCGGCGAGACCATCTTCCGGTCCGCTGCCACGCCGGCGGCGTCCACCGCGACGTCCGCGACGGCGCGGGCGGCGCTCGCCGTTTGGTCCCTGTTCGCCGCGCGCAACGGCACCCTGTTCGTCGCCCTCGTCGTCGTCGGCTTCGCCGTCGTCGGCAACCGTGACCGCGCCATCAGCGCTTTCGGGTGCAACGCGCAGGGCGTCATTGTCGTCGCGCGGGGCTGCCCCTTCACGCGGCTCGCCACGGCCGCGGCGGCGCCGGCGGCGCTTGCGGCGGTGGCCGTCGGCTTCGCTTTCACCGGCGACTTCTTCGCCGCCGGCGGCTTCCTCGGTCAGGCCTTCGGTCTCTTCGGTCTCGACTTCACCTTCGATGTCGAACGGCTCTTCGTCGTCATAGGCTTCCTCGACTTGGGACGGGAACGCCGCGGCCTGCGCCGCCAGCAAGGCCTTGGCGGCTTCCAGCGTGTGCACCTGTTCGCCGCGATCGATGATGAACGATTGCTGGCCGGCCACCGTGGGATCGGCAACGATCGCAAGCGTGACCTTGAAGGCGTTTTCGAGATCGCGCAGATGTCCGCGCTTGTGGTTGAGGACGTAGAGCGCGACGTCGGTGCGGGTGCGCACCACCAGATTGTGGGTCGCGCCCTTCATCAGAATTTCTTCGATGCCGCGCAGCAATTGCAGCGCCACCGACGACACCGAGCGGACATGGCCGCTGCCGCCGCAATGCGCGCAGGGCTCGGTCGAACTCTCCAGCACGCTGGCGCGGATGCGCTGGCGCGACATTTCCAACAGGCCGAAATGCGAGATGCGGCCGACCTGGATGCGGGCGCGGTCCTGCCGCAGGCAGTCGCTCAGCTTGCGCTCGACCGCGCGGTTGTTGCGCTTCTCGTCCATGTCGATGAAGTCGATGACGATCAGGCCGGCAAGATCGCGCAGACGCAGCTGCCGCGCGACTTCCTCTGAGGCTTCGAGGTTGGTCTTGAGCGCGGTGTCCTCGATGTGGTGCTCGCGGGTCGATCGGCCGGAGTTGACGTCGATCGAGACCAAAGCTTCGGTCTGGTTGATGACGATGTAGCCGCCCGAGCGCAATTGCACCGTCGGCGAGAACATCGCATCGAGCTGGCTCTCGACGCCCATCCTTGAGAACAGCGGCTGGCCGTCGCGATATTGCCGGACCGCCCGCACGTTCGAGGGCATCAGCATCTTCATGAAGTCGCGGGCTTCATCGTAGCCGGCCTGGCCGGCGACCTGGATTTCGTCGATTTCCTTGTTGTAGAGGTCGCGCAGCGAGCGCTTGATCAGCGAGCCTTCCTCGTAGACCAGCGTCGGGGCCTGCGACTTCAGCGTCATGTCGCGCACGGTTTCCCACATGCGGATCAGATATTCGAAGTCGCGCTTGATTTCGGGCTTGGTGCGCGAGGCGCCGGCGGTGCGCAGGATGATGCCCATGCCCTCGGGCACGTCGAGATCCTGCACCACTTCCTTGAGCCGCGAACGGTCCTGGGCCGAGGTGATCTTGCGGCTGATGCCGCCGCCGCGGGCGGTGTTGGGCATCAGCACGGCGTAACGGCCGGCCAATGACAGATAGGTGGTCAGCGCCGCGCCCTTGTTGCCGCGCTCTTCCTTGACGACCTGCACCAGCATGACCTGGCGGCGCTTGATGACTTCCTGGATCTTGTACTGGCGGCGCGGACGGAAGGCGCGCTCCGGCACTTCCTCGAGCACATCGTCGCCACCGACGGATTCGACGACTTCCTCTTCGGCATCGTCGCCATCGTCTTCATCATCGTCGTCTTGCTCGTCGCCTTCCGGCGCGGGGGCACGATCCTCGTGGGAGGCGGCGGCGTATTCCTCGCCGGCATACTCGGCGCGCGGCGCGTCATCGGCATGGGCGGCGTTTTCGAGCGCGTGTTCGTCGCCGTGCCGTGCATCATGCGCCGGCTCGTCGTGATGCGCATGAACCTCGTGGCTTTCGGCGCTGGCCGTTACCTCTGCCGGCGCGGCGACGGCCTCAACCGGTGCCGCATCGGATTGGAATGAAGCTACCGGGGCTTCGGCCGCGGCATGATCAGGGGTGTTATCCTGGACGTGTTCTTGGACGCGATCTTGGGCGTGCTCTTGGACGTGGTCTTCCTGGGGGCGACCCTGTTCATGCGAATGATCGTCGTGATCATGCGCAACATACCCATGATCGTGGCCGTGGTCGGCTGTATCGGCGGGATGGTGATCGCCATCATGGGCGCGGGCTTCGTCGGGGTGTGCGCCTTCATGCAAGCGCTGCGCCTCGCCCTCATAGGGCTGGGCGGCCTGCGCCGGATCGATCGCGGCGTTGTCGACGACGTCACTCTGGACCCGTTCGCCATGGCCGCGGCGGCGGGCGTTGCGGTGGCGCGAACGGCCGCGGTGACGGTTGGAGGAGCGGTTCTCGCTCTCTTCCTCGGCCTCGCGATGGGCGCGTTCGTCGGCCTCGATCAGCGCCTGCCGGTCGGCGACCGGGATCTGGTAATAGTCGGGATGGATTTCGCTGAAGGCCAGGAAGCCGTGGCGGTTGCCGCCATATTCGATGAAGGCCGCCTGCAGTGACGGCTCTACGCGCGTGACCTTGGCGAGGTAGATATTGCCGCGCAGTTGTTTGCGCTGGGCGGTCTCGAAATCAAATTCTTCGACGCGATTGCCGCGGACCACGACGACCCGGGTCTCTTCCGGGTGGGTGGCATCGATCAACATCTTGTTGGGCATTTTGGAGCTCTTGACGGCGGCGGGCGCGGTGCATGGCGCGCGCATATTGCGCGGCCCGGTGACGCGACGGTCCACCTGATTCGGGGGTGAGGGGAAGGCCAAAACGCAAACCTTGGCGCCGCGCCGAACGGGGAGCCACCGGAACAAAACGACGTGCGAAGCTTTCGCTTCGCGTCGGCGCGATCGTTCGGTGGATCCTGGTCGGCAACACAGTCTGGCGCATCAAGCGTCGGCCCGTCTGAACATGTTGGCGGCAAAATTGACCGCCGTGTCTATCGCTGAAGGCCCGGCGCGGCGCATTCGCGCTCGCCGGCCATCGCATATCGGACCATTTTGGGGTCCAGATAATCAGTTCTGCCGTGTCTCAAACCGTCCCTGGAGCAAGATAGTACCTTGCAAGTTAGTACCTGGGATCGGACGCCGCTCGGGCTCGAAACCGCCTCTCCGTGTCAGCCGCGCGCAGCGCTGGCTGGTGGAGGGATCGGGAAAGACGCAGGTCCCTTCGACTTGGAAGGTTCCGGCGCTGCACCGGGAGGCTGAACGCGACACAACCGGGAGTATTAGCCGTCAGCACCTCGTACATACGTGGATTGCCCGCCGGGTGCAAGGGAGCGTCAGGGAGCGTCAAGGCAGCGTCAAGGCAGCGTCGCAGCACGGCAACACTCATCCCTTTTCGCTTTTCGACCCTTAAGCTTCGATTAACCCTGTGGTTCTAATGCGGTAAGAGGGCTGCCTTGGAGGCGTCGAATCGTTGGCTAACCGCGCAAATCACCGGGTTTTGCTGGGGTGCGGCCTGTTGTGCGCCGCAGCATTGGCGTGTGCCAATTTCATCACCCCGAGCGCTGCGCAGGGGCCTTCGCCTGGACCCGCTGCGGCAAGCGCCTCGAATTTTCCGGTGGCCTCCGATGCAAGGCTGGCCGGCGACAGCAAACAAACCCGCTTCGTCCTCGATCTCGACAGGCCGATCCAGTTTCGCGCCTTTGCGCTGGCCGATCCCTATCGCGTGGTCGTCGATATTCCCCAGGTCAGCTTCAAGCTGGCCGCGGGCACCGGCAGCACGGGGCGCGGGCTGGTCAAGGCGTTCCGCTATGGCCTCGTCATGCCGGGCGGTTCGCGAATCGTGTTTGACCTGACGGGACCGGCCAAGGTCGCCAAATCCTATGTGCTGGAAGCGGCCAACGACCAGCCGCCGCGGCTGGTGCTGGAGCTGGAAGAGGTGGACCGGACCGCCTTCGTGCAATTGCTGGCGCCCGAGAATCGCCCCGAACTGAGGCCGGCGATTGCTTCCGCCAATGCCGCGGTCGGTCCGGACGATGCGCCGGCGGCGGCAAAGCCCGCGCAGGCGCAGGATACCCGACCCCTGATCGTGATCGATCCCGGCCATGGCGGCATCGACAACGGCACCCAGGCCGGCGGCGAGATGGAAAAGAATCTGGTGCTGGGATTTGGCCTCGCGCTGCGCGATCGCATCGAGAAATCAGGCAAATACCGCGTCGTCATGACCCGTACGGACGATACGTTCATTCCACTGAACGACCGCGTGAAGGTCGCGCGCACCCAGTCGGCCGCACTGTTCGTCTCGATCCATGCCGACGCCCTGCCGCGCCGGGAGGGCGATGCCCACGGCGCCACCATCTACACCTTGTCCGACAAGGCCTCCGACGCTGAAGCCGAGCGGCTGGCCGAGGCCGAGAACAAGTCGGACGCCATTGGCGGCGTCAATCTCACCGACGAGCCGACCGAAGTCGCCGACATCCTGATCGACCTCGCGCAGCGCGAGACCCGAACGTTTTCAAACCGGTTCGCCCGCATCTTGATGGGCGAGATGAAGACCACGGTGCGGATGCACAAGCACCCGTTGAAATCCGCCGGCTTCCGCGTCTTGAAGGCGCCGGACGTGCCCTCGGTGCTGGTCGAACTCGGCTATGTCTCGAACAAGGGCGACCTCGAGCTCCTGATGTCGGAGAACTGGCGGAACAAGACCGTCGGATCGATGGCGCAGGCGATTGATGCATTTTTCGCCAAACGGCTGGCAACCGCCGGACCCGGCAAATGAAAAGCCGTATGAAAATGCTGATTAAATGCACGCGATGCTGTGAAGGAAGCCCTAGTTTGGCCACAGCGGCAGCGGTATAGAAAACTACCGCAGGGTCTTCGGAATCGGCCATTATTGTCCGTCGGCCCCTTTATTGTTGGTACGCGCAACGACGGGTCCGTCGGGCGAGGGCTTGAGCGCTTCGATTTGCGCTTGGATTTTGATGGCAAGGCAGACGCCGCAAGTCACGGCGCAAGGGTTGGAACGGAACTTCGATCATGCGCTTGCTGGTGCGGTTTTTGGGATTCTTGTTCGCTGCCGGAACCGTGGTGTTCCTGGTGGGCGTCGCCGGCGTCGCCGGCGCGATCTGGCATTTCTCCAAGGACTTGCCGGATTATTCGCAGCTTCAGGATTATGAACCGCCTGTGATGACGCGCGTGCACGCCTCAGACGGCGCGCTGCTCGGCGAGTATTCCAAGGAGCGCCGACTCTATCTGCCTATCCAGGCGGTGCCGAAACTCGTCATCAACGCGTTCCTCGCCGCCGAAGACAAGAACTTCTACGAGCATGGCGGCATCGACTTCACCGGCATGGCGCGCGCGGCGGTGCTGTATGCGCAGAACTACGGCTCCAACCGCCGGCCGCAGGGTGCGTCGACCATCACCCAGCAGGTCGCAAAGAACTTCCTGTTGACCAATGAGGTCTCCTTCGCCCGCAAGATCAAGGAAGCCTTGCTGGCGATGCGTATCGAGCGCGCCTATTCGAAGGATCGCATCCTCGAACTCTATCTCAATGAAATCTATCTCGGCCTCGGCGCCTACGGCATCGCGGCGGCGTCGCTGGTCTATTTCGACAAGTCGGTGAACGAGCTTACGATCTCGGAAGCCTCGTATCTGGCGGCGCTGCCGAAAGCGCCGGCGGCGCTGCATCCGGTGCGCAACCGCGACCGCGCGATCGAACGCCGTAACTACGTCGTCGATCGTCTCGTCGAAAACGGCTGGATCAAGCAGGCCGATGCCGACAAGGCGCGCAAGGATCAACTCCTGGTCACCAGCCGCGGTACCGGCGCGCATATCTTCGCCGGCGAGTATTTCGCCGAGGAAGTCCGGCGCGACATCTTCGAACGTTACGGCGAAAAGAAGCTCTATGAAGGTGGCCTCTCGGTCCGGGCGACGCTCGACCCGAAGATGCAGGTGATGGCGCGCAAGACCATGGCGGCCGGCATGGTCAATTACGATGAGGCGCAGGGCTGGCGGGGTGCGCCAAGCAAGCTCGACATTACCGGCGATTGGGGCGTGAAGCTGGCCGACGTCAAGGCGCTGAGCGATATCTCGCCCTGGCGGATGGCTGTGGTGCTGGAGACCAGCGACCAGTCGGCCCGGGTCGGTTTCCAGCCCGGACGCGAGCTCGGCGGCGCCGTCGCCAAGCAACGGCAGACCGGCATCATCACCATCGATGGCGTCAAATGGGCCAAGGCGGCGTCGGGGCCGACCAAGGGCAGAACGCCGACATCGGTCGCGCAAGTGCTCGCACCGGGCGACGTGATTTATGTCGATCCGCTGTTCGGCAAGGACGGCAATCCGGTGGAGGGGCAGTATCGCCTGCGCCAATTGCCTGAAGTGTCGGGTGCGATGGTGGCAATGGATCCCTGGACCGGCCGCGTGCTGGCCATGGTCGGCGGATTCTCGTTCGACCAGAGCCAGTTCAACCGCGCGACGCAGGCGTACCGGCAGCCGGGTTCCTCGTTCAAACCGCTGGTCTATTCAGCGGCCATGGACAATGGCTACACGCCGTCGACCGTGGTGGTCGACGCGCCGATTGAAATCGATCAGGGGCAGGGCGCCGGCGTCTGGCGCCCGGAAAACTATTCGTCCGGCAAGTACAACGGTCCGGTGACGCTGCGCAATGCGCTGCGGCAGTCGCTCAACACGGTGACGGTGCGGCTGGCGCAGGACATCGGCATGCCCCTGATTGGCGAATATTCGCGGCGCTTCGGCGTTTACGACGAACTGCCGAACTATCTGTCCTATTCGCTTGGCGCCGGCGAAACCACGGTCATGCGCATGGTCACGGCCTATTCGATGTTCGCCAATGGCGGCCGCCGCGTGAAGCCGACTTTGATCGATCGCATCCAGGACCGCTACGGGCACACCATCTACAAGCATGACGCGCGCGAATGCCGCGGCTGCGACGCGCCCGGCGGCTGGAAGAATCAGCCCGAACCGCAACTGGTCGACCGCCGCGAGCAGGTGCTCGATCCGATGACGGCCTATCAGATCACCTCGATGATGGAGTATGTCGTGCAGGCCGGCACCGCGACTGTCGTGAAGGAAGTCGGCAAGCCGATCGCCGGCAAGACCGGAACCACCAACGATGCGAAGGACGCTTGGTTCATCGGCTTCTCGCCGGACCTCGTGGTCGGCATCTATGTCGGCTACGACAAGCCGCGCACCCTCGGTGGCAAGGCGACCGGCGGTGCGCTGGCCGCGCCGATCGCACGCGACTTCCTCAAGCTCGCGCTCGCCGACAAGGCCGCGATCCCGTTCAAGGTGCCGGCCGGAATCAAGCTGGTTCGCGTCGATGCCAAGAGCGGCATGCGCGCAGGTCCCGGCGAAGGTGGCCGGACCATCCTGGAAGCCTTCAAGCCGGGTACCGCGCCGCCGGACAATTACTCCGTCATTGGCGTGGCCGATGCCGACGGGCGCGCCCCGCAGGGATATCAGGGCGGATATCAGGGGGGATACCAGTCGCCCGACTCTGGCCACATCATGCGGCCCGGCGGGCTGTACTAGGCTCGTTGGTGTGAAGAAACCGCTTGGGACCGAACCCCAGGCGGATTGCGCTTTGTAAGAGACGCCGCTACATCCCTGCGAACACTAACTCTATATCTTGACGCGTTTTCTTCACGCGAACCAGTACCCACTTCGCTTGAAAACGCTATATTAGCGGTTTGCACCGCAGATCAGAGACACCATGCGCGCCGAAGTCGAACGCCTCGTTGAAGAGATCAAGCAGTCAGTCGGGCTGCTGAGGAGGCATCTTTGACGTCGAACAGTCCACGGCACGGCTGGCCGAGCTGAACAAGCTCGCCGAAGATCCCAATCTCTGGAACGATCCGCAGAAGGCCCAGAAGCTGATGCAGGAGCGCACCTCGCTGGAGGATGCGCTGCAGGGCATCGGCAAGGTCGAGCGCGAACTCAGCGACAATGTCGAGATGATCGAACTCGGCGAAGCCGAGAACGATGCCGGTGTCGTCACCGAAGCCGAGAACGCACTGAAGGCGCTGAAAAAGGAAGTGGCGCGCCGCGAGCTCGAGGCGCTGCTGTCGGGCGAGGCGGACCGGTTCGATTCCTATCTCGAAGTCCATGCCGGCGCGGGTGGCACCGAAAGCCAGGACTGGGCCGAGATGCTGCTGCGCATGTATACGCGCTGGGCCGAGAAGCACGGCTTCAAGATCGAATATCTGGAAGAAACACAAGGCGAAGAAGCCGGCATCAAATCCGCCACCATCCAGATCTCGGGCCACAACGCCTATGGCTGGCTCAAGACCGAGGCGGGCGTGCACCGGCTGGTGCGGATCTCGCCGTACGATTCCAACGCGCGCCGGCATACCTCGTTCTCGTCGGTCGCGATCTTTCCCGTGGTCGACAACAGCATCAAGATCGACATCGCGGAGTCCGACGTGCGCACCGACACCATGCGCTCGGGTGGTGCCGGCGGTCAGCACGTCAACAAGACCGAATCCGCGGTGCGGCTGACGCATATTCCGACCGGCGTCGCCGTGGTCTGTCAGGCCGGCCGCTCGCAGCACAAGAACCGCGCGCAGGCCTGGGACATGTTGCGCGCGCGGCTCTACGAAATCGAGCTGAAGAAGCGCGAGGAGCAGGCCGCGGCCGATCAGGCCGCCAAGACCGATATCGGCTGGGGTCACCAGATCCGCTCCTACGTGTTGCAGCCCTATCAGATGGTCAAGGATTTGCGCACCGGTGTGCAGACCTCGGACACGTCAGGCGTGCTCGACGGCGATCTCGATGAGTTCATGGCCGCGACGCTGGCACAGCGTGCGTTCGGCACCTCGCCCGGTTCGGTCGAGGATGTGGATTAACCCATGACGACGACAGTCGCTTTCATCGGCCTTGGCCGCATGGGCCACGGCATGGCGGGCCGCTATCTCGACGCCGGCTTTTCGGTTGCGATCTGGAATCGCAGCAAGGCCAAAGCCGAGGATCTGATCGCGCGCGGCGCGCGCTGGGCGGCTTCACCGGCGGCTGCGGCCGAGGGCGCGGATGCCGTCGTCACCATGGTCGCCGATGACGGAGCGTCTCGCGCCGTGTGGCTCGGCCAGGATGGCGCGGCCGCGAAGATGAAGCCCGGCACGCTGGCGATCGAATGCTCCACGGTGTCGTACCAGCACGCGCTCGACCTGGCGCGTGAACTGCGCGGGCGCGAGTTGATCTACATCGATTGCCCCGTCACCGGCCTGCCGAGCGCGGCGGCCGCCGGGAAGCTGACGCTGCTGGTTGGCGCCGACACAGCTGATCTCGATCGGGCAAAACCATATCTGGCGCCGATCAGCGACATAGTCCGGCACTTTGGCGCTGTCGGCACCGGCACCGTCTTCAAGCTGATCAACAATCTGATGGGCGCGGTGCAGATCGCAAGTCTGGCCGAAGGCATCGCGATGGCCGAGCAGGCAGGGCTGGACATGAACCTTGTGGCGGAAGCGCTGGCGACCGGCGCGGTCGCGAGCCCGCAGGTGATCCGTCATTCAAAGCGCATGGTGGCGCGCGATTTCTCCGGCGCGTCGTTCACGGCGGCGCTCCGCCACAAGGATGCCGCCTATGCGGTGCAGTTGGCCGAAAGCCTGCTGGCCCGAACGCCGCCGGTCGGCCGCGCCGCGGTGGAAGCCTATGCCCATGCCAAGGCCGAGATGCCCGACGACGACGAAGGCAGGATGATCGAGATCGTGTCGCGCCCGAAATAGGCGCGTACGTGTTCGGAAATCGGGTGGGCAAGGCTCGCGGGCCGGAATAGATCTGCGCCGAATGCAGATATGAGCCGTACATGACCACCGCCGACAACAGGATCGACGCCCGCGACTGGTCGCTGCTCGGCGTGCTTTCGATCCTGTGGGGCGGCTCGTTCTTTTTCAACGGCGTGGTGCTGCGGGAATTGCCGCCGCTGACACTGGTGCTGCTGCGCGTGGCGCTAGCCTCGATCGTCCTGCTGCCCTTGCTGTGGGTCTACCGGATTGATTTTCCCAAAGGGATTGCAGGCTGGAAGCCGTTCTTCGCGATCGGGCTCTTCAACAACGTCTTGCCGTTCTCGCTGATCGTGGCGGGGCAGACGACGATCCCGAGCGGGCTGGCCTCGATCCTCAACGCCACCACGCCGTTGTTTACCGTTGTGGTGATGGCGGCGGCCGGCGAAGAGAAGCTGCAGGCGCGGCGGATCGCGGGCGTCGTGGTCGGCTTGATCGGCGTCGTCATCCTGCGTGGCTGGAGTTTGGACGGCGACGGATTCTGGGGCGAGCAGGGCATCGGCATCCTGCTCTGCCTCACCGGCGCGTTCAGCTATGGCTTGTCGGCGCTCGTGGCGCGACGGCTGCTGTCGAACTCGCCGCCGCTGGGGACGGCGACGTTTCAGTTGCTGGCTTCGAGCGTCATGATGGTGATTGTCGCCGGCTTCGTCGACCGTCCCTGGCAATTGCCGATGCCGGGGCTTGCGACGTGGGGCGCTGTGATCGGTCTGGCTGTCCTGTCGACGGCGCTGGCCTACATCGTGTTCTTCCAGATCCTGCGGCGCTCAGGCGCGACCAATGTCATGCTGGTGACGCTATTGATTCCGGTCACCGCCATCGTGCTCGGCTATTTGGTGCTGGGCGAACAGATTTCGCCGCGCGAGATCGCGGGCGCGCTGGTGATTGGCAGCGCACTGCTGTTGATCGACGGGCGGGTGCTCGGGTTGTTTCGATGGCCGGCCGTCGTCGGATAGCTAGCCGTTGTTTTCGGTGAATTTCTTGTAGATCCAGCGCCTGCCGTCATGGCGCCGCCAAACCTTGCCGGTCAGCAACCGTCCGGTGATGGATCGCCGAGGAATGAAAATCTTCCGCAAGTGCCAGACTTCGGCCCAGGCGGGCTTCGGACTGAGGCTCAATATTCGTAACCGCTCCTGGCTTTCCGCATGCATGGCGCGCGCTCACGATTTAACGAGGCCGCCGGGCGGAAAATGATCGCCCGACGGCGAAGTTAACAGGGGTTGGAACGAACAAATCGTCCACTGCATGCACGATAGCGCGCGGCGGTCGTGATGCAATTGAAGTCGCTGGTTAAGCTAACCTGTCAACCTTACCGGCGGCTCTTCCATTGCGCGAACCAGCTTGAAAATCTTCCGTTGTCGCGCTCGCCGCCGTGCCAGGCGGCATAGACCGCGCCGTTGTCTGCCACCAACACGACGGCATCGAGGCCTTTGGAACGGCGCAGCGTGTCGATGGCTTGCTGCGGCGTTTGCGCGATTGGACCTGCGACATTGAAGGACGTGTTGACGGATATCTCGACGCCGATGTGACGGCCGAGCGCCTTCAGATAAGCGTGGGTGAGGGGATCGTCATCCGCATTGACGATCTGAATCCGGCCGGTGCCGTCGGCATGAATCACGGCCGGAATCTTGTCGCGTGCGCCCGGCTTCGATTGCGCCGTCAGCACCATGTAATTGTAGGCGTTGTAACCGGCATCGGAGGCGCCCGGCAGCAGCTCGAAATATTGGTGGGCAGCTTCCAGCGTTGCCATCGGCGCCAGCGGGCGGATCGCCTCGCGGTATTTGACGCGCTCGTTGAGCCGCTCTCGCGCGTTGGGGTCACAGGGATTGGCGAGGATCGAGCGGTGGCCGAGCGCGCGCGGTCCGGTCTCGGCGGCGCCCTGATAGAGCGCAATCACGCCGCTCTGCGCGACCACAAACGCCGTCAGGTCGGCGACGGCGTCGCGTCCATCAGCGGTCGAGATATCACCAATGCGCTGCGAGGCGATGTCATCGGCTTCCAGCGCGCTCGCGATGGCTTCATTTGACGGCGGCAGGCCGCAATAGAACGCATGCGTCATCGGCGCGCCGCGCGGGGCGCCCGCCAGATGCGCGAACAGCCACGCCGCGCCGATGGTGACGCCGGGATCGCCGGGCACCGGCGGCACCCACAGATGCAGGCGCGCCTTGCGCTGCTGGGCGTCGGCGAACCAGGCTTCATTGAAATGTTCGAGCAGGCGCATGTTGCCGATCGCGTTCAGCGCGACGCCGCCGGTCAGCACCAGCCGGCTCGCGCCTGTGACGCGCAACAGGTGGTCCACGACATGGATCATGGCGTCCTCGAACACCAATTGCGTCGCGGCCGCCTTGTCGAGGCGTTCCTTGGTGTCGGGACGGTGATGGATGTCCTCGACACGCAGCACCGCGTCGGGATTCCAGAGCTGCTCGGGCTTGAGCGCTGGTCCAAGGATGTCGGTGAGCGCCGTCTTGTAAGGGTTGTCGAACGGGTCGCAATACCAGTTGGCCATCGCGCGGTTGAGCCTGACTTCGCCGGCTTCGCCGAAGTGCAGGACGTTTCGCAGCCGCGCGTAATACGGATTTGTCGCGCGGTTCATGTCGCCCCAGGCGGCCGCGCCCATATAGCGGCCCTCGCTGGAGAGCCAAGTCCAGCCGCCCTGCGTTGAAGAGATCACGCTGTAGAACGCACCCAATGAATCGAACATGCTGTCGTTGCAGTAGAGCCGGCGCATCTTGGCGTGCTGGACGACGTACAACGAGATCGACCCCTGATCGCCGGTGCCATCGAGCACCGCGACCGCCACCCGCTCGCCGTCGTCGGCGAAGGGCGACGCCGCATAGGAAAACCAGGCATGGTTGTCGTGATGCGGCAGGCAGATCAGCGGCAGGCGTTCGGAAAGCCCCATTTGCTTCGCAAGGATCTTCGGCGTGCGCGTCATCTGGTCGAGACGTCGTCCGTCGAAGCCCGCGGCTTCGGTGGTGCGCAGCAGCTTGAGGCTTTGCGGGATTTCTTCCAGCACCGAGCGTGCCAGTGTTCCCGCCAATGTCGGGTAGTCCCAGCTGGTCAGCCAGGCGTCGATATCGGCGATGTCGCGCCCGATGCCACGCAAGGCTGCAACCATCGCATCGACAGAGGCGCGCGGATATTCCGTCGTGTGCTTGTTGCCGGAAAAACGTTCTTCCTCGTTGTTGAGGATCAGGTGGGGGCCATGGGCCTGCGTTACCTCGACCAGCGCCACGCCCGAATTGTGCGTGCCGGGCGCGCCGAGGCCGGCGAGATAGACCGTTTCCCCGCGCGCGAGCTTGTCGCGCACCTTCGCGATGCGCGCATCGGCAAATTTCGAGCCGAGCTGGTGAAAGCCGGCCGCGCCAAACGTCTTCGCCGCCAGCCATCGCGCGGCGCGGAATCCGCCGGCGGCGAGCTTCGGATGTCGGGGACCAATGCGTGTCGTCGGGTTCAATTCCAAGGCGGCCTTGCAGGGGAAACGTGTCGCCATGCATCAATCATAAAAGGCGGCGCGCAACAATGCTGTTTCATCCAGCGGATTAAGCGGCCGCTTGCCAGCCCGCGCGCGGCTTGCGACACTTTGCCGAACGACTTCTTTCCGATCGAGCAGATGCAGCTGATGAAGTTCAACGGCATAAGCTGGGAGCTGTTCGGCGATATCATCGCGGGTGAGGTTGGGCACTAAGCCAGCATTGATTGGTTCAGCTCATCCTGCGCAGGGTCGAGGACGGCGTTTCGCCGAATTTCTTGCCGTAAGCGCGCGCCATGCGGCTGAGATGGGTAAATCCGAGTTCGAATGCGATCTCCGTGATGCTCTCGCCGGGGCGTGCGCTGGTCAGCCGGGCATTGAGGTGCGCCAGCCTGATATCGAGCAGCATCTGCGAAATCGACGTGCCGAAATGGCGGCGGAAGCCGATCTGCAGCGCGCGGATGCCGATGCCGGTGATTTCGGCGAGTTGGGCCAGATCGAGCGGCTCGGCGGCGTGGGCATGCAGGCAATCCCGCGCCCGCCGCAACGGCCGCGGCAGCGTTTCGGCGCGGCCGCCGAACACCTGCATCGCTACGCTCCGGCTGTGGTGCTGACCGTGGAGCAGGGCGCCGAGCAGCGCCTCGCGCAATTCGGCCGCGGCAACCGGTGCCAGGCGGCGGCTGGGTCCGAGACGCTCGGCCAGATCGACCAGGTCAGCGGCCCCTGACAGCAGCTCGCGCCCGCAGGCCTGGTTGAGATCGATCGCCGGCGTAAACTCGACCGCACCCGCCGGCTTTCCTGAAAGCGCTGCGGCCCGCTGTTCGACCAGCCGCCGGTCCACCAGAAGGATGAGTTGGGCGCAATCGCCATCCCATGTCATCCGCGTCGGGATGGTCGGGGAAAGCAGCGAAGCGCGCGTGCCCGGGCTGCTTTCAACCTCGCAGGCCGCGGTTGCGATCCGCGCTGATCCGTGCAGCGGAATCTGCAGCAGAAAAAAGCGGTCGAGGCAGCCGGGATCGATCGATACCGATCCGCCATAGGCGACGTAGTTGATGGAGAACCCTTCGAAGGCGGCGCAATTGTGCTGGGCGTAAAAACCCGGCGCCGACGGGCGAGTGGGCGTCAACTGATGGGGGCAGAAGATGCGTCCGATCGCCTCGGCGGCGGCATCGACATCGCCGGTCGATACGCGATTGAACGCGGCCAGCCTCGCGTCTTGAACCCTTTCGGCAACGGCTGCGCCCATCGTCCTCACACGGCCTTCGGGGTTGTTTGAACCCTATAATATCTCCGGGACGGGTGCTTGGAAAGGCGATTTGGCAACGGATCGTGCCCGATCGTTGCGCCGCCGGCGACATCAGCGCCACGATGATCGTGCGCCGCAACATCACCCGTGCCGTCCAAAAGAAATTCTTCGGCCCCGATGGCGGATTCGTTTTGCGGCTAGACGGCCGGGTGGGTTCGCCGCAGCCTGCGCAAATACGACTGATCTTGACCGATTAACCATCCAACAGGAGACGGCACATGGCAGCACTCGAAAAGGGGATCACCGCTGATGGCACCGGCTACGGCGGCGTGACCTGGAATATCCTGGGCCAGGTCTATTTCCCGAAGGCGGTGACCGATTCCACCTTCGCCTTCGAGACCAACAGCGACCCCGGCCAGTTCGTGCCGGTCCATATCCATCCGACCCAGGACGAATTCATTCTGGTGCAGGAAGGCGAACTCGATCTCAAGCTCGACGGCGTCTGGGTCAAGGCGAAGGCCGGCGACCTGGTGCGGCTGCCGCGCGGCATTCCGCACGGTTACTTCAACAAGTCAGACAAGCCGGCGCGCGCGCTGTTCTGGGTGTCGCCGATGCAGAAGCTCGAAGCGCTATTCAACCGGCTGCACAACATGACCGACCCCGCGGAGGTGGTCCGGGTTTCGGCCGAGCACGAGGTGAACTTCCTGCCGCCCGAGGCCAACGAATAGCGGCGAGCTTTCACCTTCACGTCGGAGACAAATCCATGGTCAAGCAAAAGCAGATCTGCATCATCGGCGCCGGCGTGTCCGGGCTTGCTGCGGCCAAGGCATTTTCGTCGCGCGGACACCGCGTCACCATTGTCGAGCGCAGCGGCGATCTCGGCGGCGTGTGGGAGCCGGCAAGATCCTATCCTGATGTGCAGACCCAAAGCCCGAAAGAGCTTTACCGCTACACCGACAAGGCCATGCCGGCATCCTATCCGGAATGGCCGAAGGGCCCGCAGGTTCATGCCTATCTTGCCGAATACGCCCGCGATCATGGCCTCGATCGCCTGATCCGCTTCAATACCGAGGTGGTGCAGATGAATAGCCGCCCGGACTCCAAGCCGGGCTGGCGGCTCGACCTTCGCGGCCCCGCCGGCAGCACGCCGGAGGACTTTGACTTCGTCGCGGTTTGCATCGGGCAGTTCAACGAACCGAAGACCCTCAGCCTTCGCGGCGAGGACGCGTTCAAGGCGCAGGGCGGACGCATCCTGCACTCCTCGCAATACAACGATGCCGGCCTCGCCAAGGGCAAGAAGGTGGTTGTGCTGGGCGGCTCGAAATCGGCCACCGACATTGCGGTCAACGCGGTCAATTCCGGCGCCAGCGCGGTCACGCTGGTGTACCGCGAGCCGGTGTGGCGGATTCCCTACTTCATCGGCGGCCTGATCAACTTCAAGCGCATCCTCTACATCCGCGCGCAGGAGGAGATGTTCAAGAGCTGGGGCATCGGCGCGCTGTCGCGGTTCAAGCACGCGGTGGCGAAGCCGTTTGTCTGGGCCAACTGGCGCGGCCTGGAAAGCATGCTGAAGCTGCAGCTCAAGCTGAAGAAATGCGACATGGTTCCGAAGCAGCGCATCGAGGATGGCGTCAATTGCTCGGTGCCGATTGCCACGCCGGACTTCTTTCCGATGGTGGCCGATGGCCGGATCAAGGCGATCCGCGGCAGCTTCGATCACTATGACGGCAACAGCATCGTGATGACCGGCGGCGAGCGCGTTGCAGCCGACCTCGCCATCCTGGCCATCGGCTACAAGCTCGGCGTGCCGTTCCTGCCGCAGGCGCTTCGTGACCGACTGGTGGACGGCGACGGCCAGTACAGGCTCTACCGGCTGATCGCCAATCCGGATCTGCCGGACATGGGTTTTGTCGGCTTCAACTCCAGTTTCTGCACGGTGCTGTGCGCCGATCTGGCGGCAAACTGGCTGGTCCGTTACGCCGACGGCCAGCTTGCGCAGCAGCCGAGCCCCGCCGAGATGCGTGACAACATCGAACTGATGCTGCATTTCAAACGCGTGGAGCGGCCGGCGGCCGGCGTCTATGGCGGGCTGTGCGTGGCGCCCTACCATTTCAAGCATTTTGACGAGTTGCTCGCCGACATCGGGACAACAACACGCCGGCGCAGCGCGCTGGCGGAGAAATTTACCCCACCCGACGCGGATGCGTATGCGCGGTTTCTCGCTTCTGCACCGGACTATAAGGTATCGGCATGAAGTGGGGAGACGGCCAATAACCGAGCTAGGCCGCGCTCCGGCTCGCAGGATTTCCCAACGATCGAGGCCGCCGGATTGACAGGTGGCCCGGGCGGCTGCGGCGGCGGTGGAATGGGCGGAGGCGATAAGGGCGCGGACGGTGCATTAATACCGCTGGTCGAGGCTCATCTTACTTTGCATGGGGTTGTTTTCGCGATTTTTTATCTGCGGAGGCGGGAACGGGATCATTGGCGCTTCGCGCTGACCTCTAGCCGGAGCTGAGCCGCACACCGGCGCGCAAAAACTTCTGCGGGTCGACCGCGTCGCCGTCGATCCGTGTTTCATAATGCAGATGCGGACCGGTTGAGCGGCCGGTTGAGCCGACCGCACCGATCACCTGTCCGATCTTGACGACGTCGCCGACCCTGACGTGGATCTCCGACAGATGGCCGTAGCGGGTCGATAGCCCGTTGCCGTGGTCGATCTCGACCATGCGGCCATAGCCGCCCATCCATCCCGATGAAGCCACTTTGCCGTTCGCGGTCGCGCGCACGGGATCGCCGGTCGCGGCGCGGAAATCGAGGCCGGTATGCATCGCCGGCCGACCAAGGAAAGGATCGCTGCGGACGCCGAAGCCGGAGGTAAACTCGACCTCGCCGACGACGGGTTTGCGATAGGGCACCAGCGCCAGAGTCCGATTCAACCGCTCGACCTGGGCACGGGTGGCGTTGATCCGGTTGAGCTGGCGCTCGAACGGGCCGGCATCGGCGCCAAGCTTCACCGGCACGAAGGGGCCGCCGACGCCCGAACGCGGCGTCGCGGCTTCGAGCTGCGCCATGTCGAGGCCGAGATCGGTGAACACGCCGCGCATCCGGCGGACGCGCGATTCCATGCTGTCTTCTACCGAGCTCAGCGCCGCCATCTGGCGCCGCTCGACCTGGTCAAGCGACGTCTGCAGCCGGACCAGGACGTTGTCGACGCCTTGAACCTTGGCGTACTGGTTGGCTTGCTGCTTGGCCACGACCGGAGCGCGCGACTCCAGACGGGCTTCACGATCCGGCGGCGCCACAAAGATCACGGTGTCGCTGATCGGGCTGGGCTTCGGTGTCCCGGAAGCGGGGCTCTCGGCGGCGGCGCCGCGGGCCGACGGCCGGATCGATCCGGTGGCCGTGCTGTCCGGAATCGAGCCGAGCGCGGTGGCGCGGGATTCCAGCGCGGTCTGGCGCTTCATGATCTGGTCGAGCTTCTGGTCGAACTGTTCCTGGTCGAGCAATTGGCGGCTGGTGGTGCGATCGACCTTGGCGCGCAGCTCGGCGATGCGGTCTTCATAGGCGTACTGCATCTCGGCCTGGCGGGCGATTAGCCGAGTCAGGACGTCGTCGCGAAAGGCGAAATAGGTGGCGGTCGCCGCCGACCACATTCCGAGCACGACGACCGTGCCGACGACGATCCAGAACACCACGGGCCCGAACCGCACCTGCTTGCCGGCATGGACAATGGCATATCCGTCATTGGCCGGGGGCAGCGCCGCGGCCTGCGCCACGGGACGTCGCGCCCGGCTGTCATGGGGATGATGGTGCTGGTGGTACTCGGAATGATGACCGGAACGGTACGACATCGGCTCTCCCGCGCCGGTCGGACAGGGGTTCCGTACGGCTGAATTTGCGAGGCCGATTTGACCCACTCATGGTTAATTTTTGGGAAATGGAACCTGGAAAACTATAATCCTTGCGCTGCGGCCAACACGTCGTCGGCGTGGCCATCGACCCGTACATTGCGCCAGATTTTCGCGATCTTGCCGTCCTTGCCGATCAGAACGGTGGTGCGAAGAATCCCAAGGAAGGTCCTGCCATACATGGATTTTTCGCCCCAGGCGCCATACGCCTCCAGCATCTCATGTTTCTCATCCGAAATCAGAGGAATCGAGAGCTGGTGCTTGTCGCGAAAGGACTCCTGGGCCCGTACGGTGTCGGCGGAGATGCCGAGCACCGCCGTTCCGCTTTCGGCGAAGGCGTCCTTGAGCCGGGTGAAGTCGATCGCCTCCCTGGTGCAGCCGGGGGTGTCGGCGCGGGGGTAGAAGAACAGCACCAGTTTTTGGCCGGCGTAATCGGCCAGGGCGACGCTGTCGCCGCCGTCCCGGGGCAGCCGGAAGCCGGGCGCTTTGGCGCCTTCAGCCAGCGCAGCCGCCGGTCCGGGCGCGGGGAGCGGCTTTTCGGCCGGCTTGGGAATCGGCCCGGAATCGGATTTCGGCGTCGCCGATAGGTTGGATTTTAACGATTTCGACGCCGGCTTGTGGGATTCTTTGGTCGAAGCGCTTTTGGCTGCTTTGCCTGATTTTGTTGCGACCGCCTTGCCGGCCTTGGCCGCGGGCGCTTTGACTGGAGCTTTCGAGCTACTGCGGGCTGCCTTCGCCGGGATCGTTTTTTGGGCGGATTTCTTGGCAGGCGCCTTCGCGGATGACTTGGCAGGTGTCTTTGCGGGTGTCTTTGCGGATCCCTTGGAGGATTTCTTGCGCGTTTTCTTGGACATACGCCTTCCTTTCGTCGCTTTCGGCGGATCAACCAATAGGGTATTGCGGGTCTTGTCCCGGCCTATCGGATTCGCTCCGGCTGCTGGGCAAGTTTGATGACCTCGGAGTATGGTTACAAGGAATTCGACGCACCACCCGTCCGCTCGTTGACGGCCCGTTTGATTAAGTCGGCGATTGAGTCCTTGGGCTGGGCTACGAGTAACAGTATTAATCGAGGATTGGCAGCGATGCCGGCACGGGAGCGCTCGATACAGATCGATGGGCGCGCCTGCGGCGACGATCAACCTCAGCGCCAGCACCGAGAGGCAATGGCTAGGAATAGTTCGCCCCAAAGTCCTGGGCTCCAAGGTTCTGGGCTCAAAGGTCTTGGACCCCAAGGTTCGGGGCGCCAAGATCTTGGGCGACAAGGGTCGAATCCGCATGCTGAGGCTCAAATCTCGCAATGGGATGACGAGGCCGGCTGGGATACCGACCAGGACGAGGCGGCGCGCTACCGCGCGCGGCGGCTATTGTCCCGTTCCAATTCCCGTTTTCACCGCTTCAGCGACAACGTTTCAGCGCTGAACCGATGGATCAGCGGCGAACGTTGGGTCAAGCGCCTATCGGTTGTGATTGCGGTGCTGGCCGTGATCTTTGCCAGCTGTTTCGGCGGGCTTTGGTGGCGGCTCGGCGCCGGCCCGATCAATCTCGACCTGGCGACGCCCTGGCTTGCGAAGGCGATCGAGGAAAATATCGGGCACGGCAATACGGTCGAGGTCGGTGGCACGCAAATCGAGCGCGCCGGCAGAATTCGAATCGCGGTGCGTATCCGCGACATCGTGGTCAGGGATCGCGACCAGGCCATTGTCGCAAGCGCCCCGAAGGCCGAGGTGAGATTATCCGGCACCGCGTTGTTGATGGGGCGGCTTCGCGCCGAGAGCCTCAATCTGGTCGATGCCGAACTCGCGGTACGAATCACGCCGGATGGCCAGGTGACGGTATCGGCTGGTGACACGGCCAAACCATTGGCGACCGGCGTAGCCTCGAAGCGCGACGCTGGCCTGGCGCCCACATTCCCGCGGCCGGCACCGCCGCCTGGCACGCCGGCGCCCGAGACGGCACAGAACGGATTGCTGGCCGGCCTCGATTGGCTCGACAGCCTGAGCCTGACCGGTCTCGACGGACAAAATCTCAACGAGATCGGCTTGAAGAACGGCAATCTGGTCGTCGACGACCAGCAGCGCGGCAACAAGTGGACCTTCGACAATATCAGCATGAGCCTTCGCCGGCCGAACGCCGGTGGGGTGGCGCTGAGCGTTGGCGAGGAGGGCGCCCGGCCATGGTCGCTGCGGGCGGTGATCGGGCCACCGACCAACGGCGTGCGCTCGGTCGATCTGCGTGCCGACAAGGTACCGGCGGCCAATATTCTGCTGGCGATGCGGGTCAAGGATCTCACCTACAGCGCAAACCTGCCGCTGTCGGGTGAACTGAAAGGCGAACTCGGCCGCGATGGCCTGCCGACCTATTTCCGTGGCAAGCTGACCGCTGGTGCCGGCAACATCATCGACAGCGATACGCCCGATTATCCGATGGCGATCGATGCGGCGGAAATGAACGTCGAATGGGATTCGGCGCGGCGCGTGCTGGTCGCCCCGTTCAAGATCGTTTCCGGCGCCAACCGGGTTACGCTGCTCGGCCATCTCGAGCCGCCGAATGGAACCACGACCGAATGGCAGGCCGGGTTGAGCGGCGGCACTATCGTGCTAGCCGGCAATGAGGGCGAACAGCCGCTGATCTTCAATCGCATCGCGATCGGCATGCGCTTCGACACCGACAGGAAGCGCTTTCTGCTGACGCAGGCAGATATCAGCAATGGCGAGATCGGCGTCGCTGGAACCGGCAGCGTCGATTATTCCGGCGAGGCGCGGCTCCAGCTTGGCTTTGCCGGTACGCCGATGTCGGCCTCCGCGCTCAAGCGGATGTGGCCGGTCCTGATCGTGCCGGAAGTGCGCGAATGGGTGATTGAGCGGATCGAACGCGGCACGCTCCAGCGCATCGAGGTCGGCGTCAATTCGCCGGTGCGAAACTTGTCGCGCAAAGGCCCGCCGATTCCCGACGACGGCCTGGCGGTCACTATCACGGCGACCGGCGTGACGGTGCGCCCCGTCGATGACATGCCGGTCGTGCGCGACGCCGACCTGAAGGCACGCGTGACGGGTCGCACCGCTACCGTCAACATCGGCCAGGGCATCGCCGATACGCCGGCCGGTCGCAAGGTCACGATTTCGGATTTCACCTTCGAGGTGCCGGACATGGCGCCGAAGCCATCGCCGTCGAAGGTGAAATTCCGCATGGATGGAACCATTGCGGCCGCGGCCGAGATCCTGGCATCCGATCGCCTCAGCGACGTCTCCGCCAATTTCATCGATCCGAACGCGAGCAAGGGGACAGTGACGGCTAACATCATGCTCGGCATGCCGGTCAAGGGCGTGCTGACCAAGGCCGACACGACTTATGCTGTGACCGCCGATCTCGGCGGGGTCTCCATCGACAAGCTGGTGATGAACCAGAAGCTGGAGGCGAACACGCTGAAGGTCGTTGCCAACAACAACGGCTATCAGGTCAGGGGCGACGTCAAGATCAACGGCCAGCAGGCGTCGCTGGATTATCGCAAGCCGAACGAGGGCGACGCCGATATCAGGCTGTCGGCGACGCTGGATGACGCCAGCCGCGCGCGGCTTGGGCTGGATCTTGGTCCAGCCGTTAGCGGCGCGATTCCAGTCAAACTGGTCGGCAAGATCGGCGATAACGACACCCGCGTCGGCATCGAGGCCGATCTTACCTCGCTCCGGCTCGACAACATCCTGCCGGGTTGGGTCAAGGTGCCGGGCAGGTCCGGCAAGGCGACGTTCAGCGTCGTCAAGAAGGAGCAGTCGACGCTGTTCCAGGACATCGTCGTCGACGGCGGCGGCGTCTCGATCAAGGGCTCGCTGGAAGTCGACGCGAATGGCGAGCTAATGACCGCGAACTTCCCGACCTATTCGCCGTCGGAAGGCGACAAGACCTCGCTGAAAGCCGAACGCAATGCCGATGGCGTCGTGAAGGTGACGATGCGCGGCGACGTGTTCGATGGCCGCGGCTTCCTCAAATCGGCCATCTCGGGCAAGGAAGCCGACGCCAAGAAGACCAAGAACATCGATCTGGATATCGACGTCAAGCTCGGCGCGGTCGCCGGCCACAATGGCGAGGCGCTGCGCAGCGTCGATGCCAAGATGTCCCGGCGCAATGGCGTCATCAAGACGTTTGCGATGACCGGCAAGGTCGGGCGCGATACGCCGGTGACCGCCGATTTGCGCGGTCGTGTTCAGGGGCAGGGGCGTGACCTGATCATTCTGCAGACCAATGACGCCGGCGCGTTCCTCCGCTTCACCGACACCAACTCGAAGGTCTTCGGCGGTCAGCTCTCGCTCGCGATGGAGCCGCCGACGGTCGAACCATCAGCCAAAGATGGCCTGATCAATATCCGCGACTTCTCCGTCAAAGGCGTCCCTGAACTGGAGCGCGCGGCAGCGGGTGGACCGGCAGGCGTACAAAACGGCGTGTCGTTCTCGGCGTTGCGCGCGGAATTCACCCGGCAGAGCGGACACCTCACGATCCGGGACGGCGTCGTGAAGGGCCCGACGATCGGCGCCACCATCGAAGGCACGCTCGACTATATCGGCAACTCCGTACGCATGAGCGGGACCTTCGTTCCGATGTACGGACTCAACAATATGTTCGGCCAGATTCCCGTGCTCGGCCTGTTCCTCGGCGGCGGCAGCAATGAGGGCCTGATCGGCGTCACCTATGAGGTCGTCGGCACGCCGGCCGCGCCGGTGCTGCGCGTCAATCCGATTTCAGCGATGGCGCCCGGCGTGCTGCGCAAGATCTTCGAATTCAACACGGGCAAGCAGAACAACCCGATCGAATTCCCGCCGACCAATAATTAGGGCGTGAGCCGTTGAGGGGTTTTGTCATCAGCGATTGATCTGGCCAATCGGCATCGTCCCGCGCTAGCTTTAAAAAAACCGGGAGGCTGGCGTCATGCAGATCACCAACGTCCGTGCGCACCATATCCGTATCCCCTATGACGCCGGCGTGGCGAGCTTCAAGCAGGGCGCCTCGGCGATATCGGCACTCGAAATCGTTCTTGTCGAGGTCTCGACCGATGCGGGACTGACCGGCTGGGGGGATGCCTTCAGCTATGTGTGCCCGCGATCCTGTGCCACCGCCATCGATGAAATGATTGCGCCGCAGGCCCGGGGTCTCGAGGTCCCCGACGCCGCCGGCATTCCCGCCTTCATGGACCGTATCCAGCGCAATCTGCATCTGTTCGGCCGCTACGGCATCACGATGTTCGCGATCTCCGCGCTCGATATCGCGTTGTGGGATCTCGCGGCACGCGTGCAGGGCGTCCCGCTGCACCGCCTGTTGGGTGCGCGCAAACGGGCGCGGATTCCGGCCTATGCCAGCCTGCTGCGGATCGGAACACCCGATCTCGTCGCCAGCGAATGCGAGACGGCGCTGCGGCGCGGTTACACCGCCATCAAGCTTCATGAGACGACGGCGCCGGCCGTATTCGCCGCACGGCGCGCGATCGGCGACGGCATCCCGCTGATGGTCGATATGAACTGCCCGATGACGTCGGCGGAAGCCATCGCCTTCGCGCATGAATGCAAGGCGGCCGCACCGATGTTCCTGGAGGAGCCGGTGTGGCCGCCGGAAGATTTTGCCGCGCTGGCCGAGACCCGCACGAAGGGCGGGCTCGATATCGCCGCCGGCGAGAATGCCTGCACGGTTTACCAGTTCCGCCAGATGATGGAGGCGGGTGCGGTCAGCTACGCGCAGCCCTCGGTCACCAAGGTCGGTGGCATCACCGAATATCTGAAGGTGGTTGAGCTGGCCGACGAGATAGGCGTCAGGCTCGCGCCGCATTCGCCCTATTTCGGTCCGGGCCTTCTGGCGACGCTGCAGTTGCTGTCGTTGCGGGACGACAAAACCTTCGTCGAGTTCTTTTACATGAACCGTGCCGCGTGCCTGTGGCGCGGTGCGATCGATGTCGGCGCCGATGGTACGGTCGCGGTGCCGGAAGCGCCGGGGCTTGGCTACGAGCCGGACCGCGAGGTCATGGAGCGGTTTCGGGTCTAGCGGGTGCTTCACCCGGCCGTACGGCCCTTGTTGTGGCCCTGTACCGCCGTCGAAGGCGGCGTCAGGAACGCATCGAAGCGCTCCTTGACGATGGCGTAACATTCGCATGACGCCTTCTCCAGGCCCGCCCGGTCGAGTACCTGGATGGTGCCGCGGCGATAATGGATGAGACCGGCGGTCTGCATTGATTGTGCGGCAAGCGTTACGGATTTCCGGTTCGCGCCGAGCATATGCGAAAGAAACTCGTGGGTGTAAGGCAGCGCTTCCCCGCCGGCGCGGTCGTGCATCATCAACAACCACCTGCACATTCGCTCTTCCGTCGTGTGCATGGAATTGCAGGCAACCGTCTGCTGAACCTGGGAAAGCAGGGTCTCCGAGTAACTAACGAACAGGTCGCGCACGTGTTCGCTGTTTTTGAATTCGTGTTGCAATAGCTCGATCGGGCAGCGAACCGTATGACCCGGGAGTTGCACGAGACAGCGGTTGAACGAGACACGGCTATACATGGCTGCAAACAGGCCGAACGCGCCTTCGCGTCCGATGTTGGCCGTCTCGATGGCGGCGCCATTCTCCAGAACGGTCAATAGCGACAGAACCGAGCCTTGCGGAAAATAGGCGTGTTTGAGCAGACCGCCGGCATCGCAGACCATCTCTTCGAGTTCGAAATCGATCGGCTCGAGGTGGGAATCTATTCGCCTGCGGCTGCCTGGCTCCAGGGCGCCGAGCAGTTGATTGCTTCGCGGGTCATAATCCATTTGCGCCTGGGGCATCGCTTACGGCCGTGATGATCCGAGTGCTTCGGACCGATTTTAGGCACGGCGATTGGCGGATCAGATTTGCACTAATAAGCGGCTCAAGTCTGAGCAAAACAGCTCAGTGGACATTGCTGGGTTCCCGATAGGGATGGCCCAAGGGAGGCGCCAGCGTACACAGCGCCTCGACCAGCGCCGCAATCTGGTAAGGCTTTGCGAGAAAGCAGCTGTCCTGCGGAAGTTCGAAGGGCTGTAGCCGAACTTGTCCCGATACGACGAGAATTTTGATTGGCGGCCAGCGGTTGCGCACCGCGTGGGCCAATTGTAATCCGTTCATGCTGCCGGGCATGTCGATATCTGTGAGCAGCAACGCAATGTCCAAGCGGGATTCCAGCAGCGCCATCGCCGCGTCTGCATCAGCAGCTTCTATGACTGCAAAGCCTGCTTCCTCAACAATCTCTGCGACGCACATCCGCAGCAGTGTGTCGTCCTCTACGATCAGAACGATGGTCGGTGATTTGCTGGGCAATTCTGCAGCCATATTGACGGGAACTTTCCAAAACGGGCTACTGGCTGCCGTGTCCCTGATTGGCCTGCTCGGTCAAATCGGCTGCCATCCGTAGACACTGCGCCTTCAATTCCGGGGCGAGCGACATGGATGCGAGTTCAATGAGGTCCGATGCCAGGCGCAGGCACTCGAGGTCGCGCTTTCGGTTGCTTTCGGAATCGGGCATGCGCACCTCCTGGAAGGTGTGAGTGATCGCACACCGCCTTTCGTGCTGTCGGTGGTCCACACCACAGACCATGACCCACGTATTCGTGATGCTGCAGGAGCGGGCGCTCACGCACCGGGGCGCTGAAGTGAGCTGTTTTGCTCAGACTGACCAACGCCGGGCTGCCATAATGCTCTGAAAGCACTGGCTGAAATCTGAACTGATCCCTGGCGAAGGCCGTGCTCGGGAGGTCCGCGATTGCATTTGCCGTCTGACGCAGTTCAGGAACTATTTAAGTTTCCTGCAGAATCGCCTGATCGGGACGAGCTTCCATACCGACTTCGGCAGCAATCCCTGCTCGGCGAGTTCGGCCGAATCGCCATGCAAACCCGCGACTACCGACAAATCCTGCAGCGGGCCACGGAGTTTTGCGCCGACGGGCTTCAGACGCGATTCGCCAAAGTCTTGGAATATGTGCCGGAAGAAGACCACCTGAGGGTGCGCGCCGGCGTCGGCTGGGACCTCGACACCATTGATAACGTGTCGCTCACCGCCGATCTCGGATCGCCGGCCGGATACGCCTACCAAACCGGGGCCACGGTTATCTCAAATCACCTGGATGTGGAGACCCGTTTCCGGACACCCCAGCTCCTGAAGGATCACGGCGTCAGGCGCGCGATCAACGTGCTGATCGAAAAGGGCGGGGAGGGCAAAACGTTCTTCGGCGTATTGGAGGTCGATAGCGCCGATCCCGGCCAGTTTGACGAGGCGGATGCCGACTTTCTGGCCGGCTTTGCTGGCCTGCTCGGCGTCGCCATCGAACGTCAGCAGGCGGACGCCAAACTGCAGGAGGCACTTGAGCACCAGGCGCTGCTGACGCGGGAGATGAGCCACCGCGTCAAGAACAGTCTAACTTCCGTGGTCGGATTGCTGCGCGTCCAGGCCCGTTCGGCTCTATCCCCGGATGTCAGAAATGCGCTTGAGGATGCAAGCCTGCGCGTCGACACCATCGCCCAGGTACATGATCATCTATGGCGTAGTTCGCACGTCGGTTTTGTCGAACTCGTAGACTTCATGAACGAGCTTTGCAAAAAGCTGAAAGGTACGACGGATGGCCATACGCTGCACTGCCATGCCGACCCAATGCTGCTTTCGGCTGACCATGCCATTCCATTGGGACTCCTGATCAACGAACTCGTTACAAACGCGGTGAAATACGCCTACCCCGAAGGCGGTGGCGTCATCGAGGTCAGTGCGCGGGAAATCGATGAACATCTTCATGTCGAGGTTTCCGACCATGGCGTCGGCCTTCCGCACGGCTTCGACATTGATCAGCCGCAAACCAGTCTGGGGTTCAAGGTGATCGTCGGCATGGTGCGGCAGCTTCAAGGCCACCTGACGCTCACCTCCGGAAATCCCAAAGGGGCACATTTCCTGCTCGACCTGCCTATCCTTCCCCAAGTCAAAGAATAGATTGCGTCGCCTCTCGCGCTGTTCGATCCAGGCAGAACACGTGAAGATGTCGCAGGAACCAATGGGCCAGCGGCCTATTGGTCTCCTGACACATCAACCCCCGGAGAAATTATGAAAACGCTCACCCTCGCGCTGGCAGCCGGCGCTGCGGCGTTGTTTACCACTGCTGCCTCGGCGGCTCCGCTTTCCATTGGCCCGGTCGCATCGGACAGCCATATTCAGAACGTACGCATGGTTTGCGACGAAGACGGCCGTTGCTGGCGTGAGCGCGGGGAGCGCCGCGTCATCCTTCGCGAGTCTCGCGACTCGTATGGCTATGCGCCGCGCGAGCGCTATATCGAGCGCCGCGGCTATGAAGAGCGCGGACCCGGTATTGGAATTCATGCGCCCGGCGTGAGCATTGGTGTCGGCGGCGGTCGCTACTGAGCCACGCGCTGCGAATGACCAAAGATCTGCCCGGCCGACTTTGTTCGGTCGGGCATGATCAATCTTATACAGGCAGATGCGGACCAGCCTGCAATGCTGGCGCTGCGGCCAACCGCTGAGGTGACGATATGCATATGTCGGGCGAGAGTTTGCTGGTCATCTTGTTTGTCGGTCTCGTGGCCGGCTGGCTCGCGGGCCAAATCGTGCAGGGGACTGGTTTTGGGATCGTCGGCGATCTCCTTATCGGGATTGTGGGCGCCTTTATCGGAAGTTGGCTGTTGCCGCAGCTCGGCATTCATCTCGGAACCGGAATCATCAGCGCAATCATCAATGCGACCATCGGCGCGATATTGCTACTCGTCGTCGTGCGGCTGGTTCGTGGTGGCGGTCGATGGCGAAGGAGCTGGTGGCGCCCGTGATGACAATTGCGCCGTCCCTGGATTGTGTCGTCAGCGCCGCAGCGCCGGCACCACCAGGAACGGGATCAATCCCAGCACCACGTTGACCAGCGCGAACACGAACAGCGCGTTATAGTTGTGGGTCCAGTCATGGATCAGGCCGCCGGCCCATGAGCCCAGTCCCGAGCCGAGGCCGCTGCCGATCGAAATGGTGCCGAAGATGGTGCCGACCCGTTTGCCGCGGAAAATGTTCAGTGCCGTCGCGGTGATCAGCGGCCCGCGCGAGCCGATCATGCTGCCGAAAGAGATGATGAAGCCGGTCAGCAGCCAGTAGTTCGGATAATATTGCAGCAGCCAGAGCAGGATGATGCCGACGATCGAAACGCCGTAGCTGAACAGCACTGACGGCCTGCGGCCGATGATGCCGTCCAGCGTCGAGATCCCGAGCATGCCGAACAGCAGCACCACGCCGGAAAAACCCCAGGCCGTGGCGGCCTCGAGGGGCGGGAAGCCGGCGTCGATCAGATACGCCACGATCTGCGCTGTGATGGCGTACATCGCCACCGCGGTGAAAAAGAAGGTCGAGAACAGCGCCCAGAAGACGTGGTTGAGCATCGCGCTCTTCAGTGTCCAGCCATCATCGACCAGGCCGTCGTCGGTCTTCTTGACGACATGCGGCGAGCCGGTCGCGAACAGCCGCCACGGCATCAGCAGCAGCGGCAGCAACAGACACAGCGCGGCGATGCCGAACCATTGATAGGCATCGCGCCAGCCGATGCGGTCGATCAAGAGCTGCGAGGCCGGCAACAGCACCAGGATGCCCGCACCGGTCGCCGAATAGAGGATCGCCATCGCGGTTGGCAATCGCGGCCCGAACCAGCGGCCGAGCAGGATCGAATTCGGCACCACGCCGATCAGCGCGATGCCGATGCCGACGCACAATCCGGTGGAGAGTTGGAACTGCCACAGCGCCTGTGCGCGGGAGGCGACCAGGAACGAGCCGCCGAGCAGCAGCAATCCAAGCGAATAGACGAGGCGGGGTCCTGAGCGGTCGAACAGCCGGCCGACGAACGGCGCCATCAGCCCGCCCGCGAGCCAGGTCAGCGAATAGACCGAGACCACTTCGGCGCGGTCCCAGGCGAAACTCTCCGCGATCGGTTTCAGGAAAACCGTAAAACTCTCGCCAAGGCCGCGGCCGACCACCGACAACGCAAAGCACAGCGCCAGCACGTTGAGGGCCGTGCGCGCCGGCTTGAGCGGCGGAGTCAACGAGTCTCCCCTTGGCGTCTTTTGATCCATGGAAGGCAGGGAGCGCGTTTCTGCGCCGCCGAGCAAGCGCGTAAAGCGAATGCGCCTATGCAGGCTTGAGCAGGACGTGCTTCTTCTTGCCCATCGACAGCTTGATGACGCCTTCCTGCGTGAGATTATCCGCGTTCAGGACCATCTTCTCGTCGGTCACGGCAGCATCATTGACGCGCAGCCCGCCGCCTTTGATCTGGCGGCGCGCCTCGCCGTTCGATGCGACGAGGCCGGCCTTGACGAATGCTGCGAGGACGCCGATGCCGGCATCAAGTTCGCCGCGCGGAATTTCTACCGTCGGCAGGCTTTCCGAGACCGCGCCTTCCTCAAACGTCTGCCGCGCGGTTTCGGAAGCGGTGTCGGCGGCATCGCGGCCGTGCAGCAGCGCGGTTGCTTCCGTTGCCAGCACCTTCTTGGCTTCGTTGATCTCGCCGCCCTGCAGCACCGCAAGCTTGTTGATTTCGCTCATCGGCAGGATCGTGAACAGCTTCAGGAATTTCACGACGTCGGCGTCCTCGACGTTGCGCCAGTATTGCCAGAAATCGTATGGCGAGAACGCGTCGGCGTTGAGCCACACCGCTCCTTGCGCGGTCTTGCCCATCTTGGCGCCCGAGGCTGTGGTGAGCAGCGGCGTGGTCAGTGCGAACAACTGTTCCGTGCCCATGCGGCGGCCGAGATCGACGCCGTTGACGATGTTGCCCCATTGGTCGGAGCCGCCCATCTGCAAGCGGCAGCCGGTGCGCCGGGCCAGCTCGACGAAGTCATAGGCCTGGCAGACCATGTAGTTGAACTCGATGAAGCTCATCTCCTGCTCGCGTTCGAGCCGCAGGCGCACCGAGTCCATCGTCAACATGCGGTTGACCGAGAAATGCCGGCCGATGTCGCGCAGCATTTCGATCCAGTTCAGCTTGGTCAGCCATTCGGCGTTGTCGAGCATGATGGCGTCGCTGGCGCCGTTGCCGTAGCGCAGCACCTTTGAGAACACACCGCGGATCGAAGCCTTGTTGGCCTCGATTTCCGCGATCGAGCGGATCGCCCGCGACTCGTCCTTGCCGGAGGGATCGCCCACCATGGTGGTGCCGCCGCCCATCAGGGTGATCGGCTTGTTGCCGCTTTGCTGCAGCCAGTGCAGCATCATCATGGTCAGGTAATTGCCGATATGCAGCGACGGCGCGGTACAATCGTAGCCGACATAGGCGGTCGCCTGGCCTTTCGCGGCGAGCGCGTCGAGGCCGTCGAAATCGGAACATTGGTGGATGAAGCCGCGTTCCTGTAAAATGTTCAGGAAATCTGATTTAAATGCGGTCATTGGTCTGCGACTCTGATCATTCTATTTTCACGGTAATTGTAACGAGTTGCGGAACCATAGCGGAATGGGCTGCCGCAAGCGCTTGCGGTGTGGCATTATAAGATGTCCGTGTTTGGCACAAGCTGGTCGTCGTCGGCGGGACGATTCGAGCAGGGCGTGGCGAAGGCACGATTACGATGATGTTGACGGCCATAGGTTTGATGAGCGGTACCTCGCTCGACGGGGTCGATGTCGCCATGATCGAAACCGATGGCCGGAAAGTCCGGGCTTTTGGGCCATCCGGATATCGACCCTACAGCGAAATGGAGCGCCGCCTGCTGCGCCAGGCGCTGTACGAGGCCGTCAACCTGCCGCAGCGCGATGCGCGGCCTGGCGTCCTGCGGGACGCCGAACAGGCCGTCACTTTGGCCCATGCCGAGGCGGTGGCGGCCTTTACCGCGCAACACCGCATTTCCGCCCAGGACATCGACATCGTCGGCTTTCACGGCCAGACCGTGCTGCACCGGCCCGAGCGCCGATTGACGGTACAGATCGGCGATGCCGCAGCCTTGGCAAAGGCGATCCACATCCCCGTCATGCATGATTTCCGCGCCGCCGACGTCGCTGCCGGCGGGCAGGGCGCGCCGTTCGTGCCGGTCTATCACCGCGCGCTGGCCCAGTCGCTCGAGCGCGAGGGTCCGATCGTCGTGGTTAACATCGGCGGGGTCTCCAACATCACCTATATCGACGGGACCGACACGCTGATCGCCTGCGACACCGGGCCCGGCAACGCGCTGCTCGACGACCACATGTACCGTGTCCTGAACCAGCGCTTCGACACCGCCGGCCAGACCGCCGCGCAAGGCAAGGTCAATGACGCCTGGATTGCCCGCGCGCTGGCGCTGCCGTTCTTCACAAGACCGCCGCCCAAATCGCTCGACCGCAATGATTTTGCCGCGCTCAAGGTCGACGGGATGTCGCCCGCGGACGGCGCCGCGACCCTGACCGCGTTCACGGCCGCATCGATCGCCCGGATCGTGCCGCTGCTGCCGAAGGTGCCGAAGAGCTGGATCGTGGCCGGCGGCGGCGCCCGCAACCTGACCATGCTGCGGATGCTGCGCGATCGGCTTCAGCCTGCGGCCGTCGAGGCTGCGGATGGGCTCGGCTGGGCCTCGGATGCGATCGAGGCGCAGGCCTTCGGCTTCCTCGCGGCGCGAGGGCTCAAAGGCCTGCCGCTGAGCTATCCGGCCACCACGGGGGTGCCGATCCCGATGACCGGGGGGCTGATGGCCCGGCCGTAGCGGCCGGGATCAAGATCTGTTGTGCAACTGCATTGATCTTGACGACTACATGCACGTGCATCTAATTTGATGCAAATGCATGAAGCGAGCCGTTTGGCCTCGCCCTTGGAGGTCGTCATGACGGCAAAACTCACTTTGATCAGCCACAAGCTTTGTCCCTACGTTCAGCGCGCCGTTATCGCGCTGAACGAGAAGGGTGTGCCGTTCGAGCGCGTCGATATCGACCTCGCCAACAAGCCGGACTGGTTCCTGAAGTTGTCGCCGCTCGGCAAGGTGCCGGTGCTGATCGTGCGCAGCGAGGACGGCGAGGTCGCGCTGTTCGAGAGCAACGTGATCTGCGAGTACATCGAGGAAACCCAAACGGGTGCAAAACTGCATCCGCAGGACGCGTTGCAGCGGGCGCAGCACCGCGCATGGATGGAATTCGGCTCGACGATCCTGAGCGAGCTGTGGGGCCTCGAGACGACAGGCGATGCCGCGGTGTTTGAAGCCAAACGCGTCGCGGTGGCCGCGAAGTTCGCACGCGTCGAGGAGGCGCTGGGTTCGGGTCCATTCTTTGCCGGCGAGAAATTTAGTCTCGTGGACGCCGTGTTCGCGCCAATCTTCCGCTACTTCGATGTGTTCGACGAACTGATCGACCTCTCGATCTTCGCAGAGACGCCGAAGGTGCGCGCATGGCGGACGGAACTGGCAAAACGGGACAGTGTCCGCAACGCCGTCGGCACCGACTATCCACAATTGCTGCACGCGTTCCTGGTTCGCCATAACGCGCACATGCTGAAATTGGCAGCGTGAACGCGTAGGATGGGTTGAGCTCTTCGCGAAACCCATCACTCATTCTCGGGCAGCAATAGATGGGTTTCGCGAAGGAGCTCAACCCATCCTACAATTCTACAATTCCGTGGCCATTTTCGCGAGCGTCGCGATCGTGTTCATGTTGCGCGCGGTGCCTGCTTTCGCGGCAGGGATCACCAGTTTCGATCGCCCGATGCCGTCGCCGTAGTGGACGAAGATCTCGCGCGAGCCCAATCCGATTTCTTCGTCCTTGCGGCCTTTGACGGCGGCCAGCGTATCGGCCGGTGGCTTGGCATCGAGGAATATCGCTACCGTCCGGTTGCCCGGCGCCTTTGGAAACGGATTGTTGTTCAGAACGGCCTGCATCTCGGCCGCGGTGCGCACCATGACGCCGACGGCTTTGCCGGCATAGGCTTCAAGCCGCGCTTCGAGCGCCTTCTTGACCGCAGATTCGGATTTGCGGCTCGTGAACACCACATTGCCGCTGGCGATGTAGGTGCGGACGCTATCGAACCCGAGCGCCTCGCACATCGTCTTGAGCCCGCTCATCGGCAGCTTGCCGGTGCCGCCGACATTGACGGCACGCAGCAAAGCGACGAAGGCGGTCATCGCAAACGGCTTGATTTAGCGGACGTTGGCGAGCCGCATGTCGAGATAGCCGGTCACCGTTTCCATCAGCGGCTGCAATTTGCCGTCGAAGAAATGGTTGGCGCCGGGGATGACCTGCTGGTCGATCACGATGCCCTTTTGCGTCTTGAGCTTCTCGACCAGCGTGTTGACGTCCTTCGGCGGCACCACCGCATCCTTTTCGCCATGCACGATCAGGCCCGACGACGGGCAGGGCGCGAGGAACGAGAAGTCGTAGAGATTGGCCGGCGGCGCGATCGAAATAAAACCTTCGACCTCGGGCCGGCGCATCAACAGCTGCATGCCGATCCAGGCGCCGAACGAAAAGCCCGCGACCCAGCAGGCGCGCGCTTCGGGATTGATGGTCTGCGCCCAGTCGAGCGCGGACGCCGCGTCCGACAATTCGCCGGTGCCGTGGTCGAACGATCCCTGGCTGCGGCCGACGCCGCGGAAATTGAAGCGCAGCACCGAAAAGCCGCGATGCGCGAAGGCGTAGTAGCACTGGTAGACGATCTGGTGATTCATCGTGCCGTGAAACTGCGGATGCGGATGCAGGATCATCGCGATCGGCGCGTTCTTCTGCTTCGCCGGATGATAGCGGCCTTCGAGACGGCCTGCGGGACCGGTGAAAATAACTTCGGGCATGGATGATCCTTGGAAGTGCTTCTTGGCGACGGAATTGATCCGCGGAGAAACGGCAATCAGGCGTCGTTTGGGAGATGCGCGCGCGGCGCCCCGTGAACTGTCGGCCGCGTTCTAACATGAGGCGAGGGGCAAAAAGCAAGGTTTTTATGCGCCCGCAGCCGGGCAAGGGTGAATCCGGCGCCGGGGATAAGTATTTGATGGATTTTAGAGATTTCTTTTCGCCGAGAGCCGCCTCGGTGCCGCCATGGCAAGTCGGCCGCTCAACTTGAAGCGGTAATGCGTTCAAGCGAGGCGATGGCGTTGCGGTAGCGCCGGCTGCCCACAGCGGTCTGTCCGGTGTCGAAGGTAAGCTCGAAATCTCCCGATGGCTTCAACGCCACGGCGGTCACCCGGTCGAGATTGGCCAGCCGTGTGCGGTGGACGCGTGCCAGTTTGAAGCGCGCAAGCTGAGCCTCGGCCGCTGCCAGCGTTCCGCGGACCAAATGGCCTCGACCATCGGCGAGGCTATATTCGACATAGTTCCCGGCCGAACTGATCCAGATAATCTCTTTGGGTTCGATGCGGATGCGGGTGGTGCCGTCGCGAAGCCAGACCATATGCGGCAGCTCTTCGGCTGCCGTGGCGGGGGCGGCCGCCGCAACCGCCCCGATCTCCCGTCGGCTGTCGATCAGCCACATGCCGCCACCGATCAACAGGCAGGTGACCGCGTCCTTGCGAGCCTCATAGAGCACGGTCGCGAGCGAGAGGTGGAAATCATAGCTGCCGCCGAGCATCCACAGCACGAGTTTACGCAACGCCACCATCCCGGTGATGTGCACGGCGGAGAAGACGATGATCGCCGCGATCACCAGCGCGATACGGACCAGCCCGCGCGGTTCCCGGCGGATTCGCCTGACGGCGGCGAACAGGGCCGGCGCCAGCAGGATGATGACGGCAATGCTGGTCATCTCCCAGAGCAGCGGCGTCTTGAGGTTATACGGGCCGCCGCGCCGGGCGATGTCGTCCGCGATCGACAGCGCATTGACGCTGCCGATCGCAAGCGCGACCGCCCCGACCCCGGCATAGACCAGCCAGTCGGCGCCGGTTATCCCGCGAAGCAATCCGCTGGTCCCACGCGAGGTCGTCTCGTCCCAAGCAGGCTGGTTTTGATCCCAAACCGGCTCGACGCCACGGCCATCAGGCGCATTTTTGACGTCGGTCATCCAACTTCGTCGCACATTGAGGGATCAAGCCATGTGGCAGCAAACCATATCACAATCACCGGACAGCGCTCCCGGCTCCGATCGGCGCATCGATCTCGACTGGGTGCGGATCGCAGCCTTCGGCCTCCTGATCTTCTACCATGTCGGCATGCTCTACGTTTCCTGGGGCTTCCACATCAAGAGCGCGCATCGGATCGTTGCGCTGGAACCGGTGATGCTGGTGCTCAATCCGTGGCGGCTGGCGCTGTTGTTCCTGGTTTCGGGCGTGGCGACCCGCTTCATGCTGGGCAAATACAAACTGGGGCCGCTGCTGCGGTCGCGGTCGGCGCGGCTATTGATACCCCTGGTGTTCGGCATGCTGGTGATCGTGCCGTCGCAGGCCTATGACCAGATCGTCGAGGCGCTTGGCTATCCGGCCGGCTTCGTCGATTTCTACCAGCGGCATTATTTCGCTTTCGGGCCGCAATTCTGCCCAACCCCCTGCATCCTGCTGCCGACCTGGAACCATCTCTGGTTCGTAGCCTATCTGTGGGTCTACACGGTGGCGCTGGGCGGCGTGCTGTGGCTGGCTCCGGGGCTTCTCGGCTGGATCGAGCGGCGGCTGGCATCCGCGCTGTCGGGCGTGCTGCTGCTGGTCGTGCCGCCGCTGCTGCTTGCGGCCTATCGCCTGGTCCTGCTGCCGCACTTTCCATCGACGCACGCGCTGTTCGGCGACTGGTACAATCACGCGCTGTTCGCGACCGTCTTCCTGTTCGGCTTCGTGCTGGTCCGCGCTACGGCCGTCTGGGAGGCGATGGAGCGTCTGCGCTGGCTGGCGCTGTCGCTGGCGGCCGGATTCTTTTTGTCCTTTCTCGCCGTGCGGGCGAACAGGTACGGCGGCGTGCCGCTGAAAATGTATGCCGGCGTTGCCTACGCTTCTTATCAATGGCTTTGCATGGTCGCGCTGCTCGGCTTCGCGCGGCGATGGCTGACCGCGGATTCGCCGGCGCGGCGCTATCTCACCGATGCGATCTTCCCGTATTACATCGTGCACCAGACCGCGATCATCATGATTGCGCATGCTTTGCACGGACAGGGTCTGCCAGCCTGGCTTGAGGCGGGGATCGTCATTTTTGGAACGATCGCGGCCTGTGTGGCGACCTATGAGATCGTTCGGCGCGTCACTATCTTGAGGCCCTTGTTCGGATTGCGGATGGCATCCGAACCGGCCATGCCGGTGCGGGCGAGGAGCCAGCCCGCGCAATGATTGGCCGCCTGGAAGCGTTTTCGAGCGAAGTGGATGCCGGTTCGCACAGCAATCAAGTTTACGCAGATTGCGTAGACTTATCTGCGGTAGAAAACGCGTCAAAACAAGAGACTAGAGCTTCGGTTCTGATTCAATCAGAACCGATAATGCTCTAGGGAAACGTGCTAAGACGGCGCATGCCCGACCGGATCTATCTCGACTGGAACGCGACCACGCCGCTTCGCCCGGAAGCCAAGGCGGCGATGGCGGCGGCCTGGGAGTTCGCCGGCAACCCGTCCTCGGTCCACGCCGAGGGCCGCCAGGCGCGCCGGCTGGTCGAGGACGCCCGCGCCGCGGTCGCCGCGGCGGTCGGCGCCCGGCCGCAGGACGTGGTCTTTTTGTCAGGTGGAACCGAGGCCAACGTGCTGGCGCTGACGCCGGGCTTGCGGCGGGGCGCGGGGCAGCCGGTTCAACGGCTGCTGGTGTCGGCCATCGAACACGCCTCTGTGCTGTCGGGCGGACGCTTTCCACCCGACACGATCAAGACCATCAAGGTCACGGCCTCAGGCCTTGTTGACCTCGACCATCTGCGCGAGCTGTTGGACGGCCCTCCCGCGCTGGTATCGGTGATGCTGGCCAATAATGAGACCGGTGCCATTCAGCCGGTGGCGGAGGTGGCCCGGATCGTCCATCAGGCCGGCGGGCTGCTGCATGTCGATGCGATCCAGGCATTCGGGAAAATAACCTTTGATATCAACTCGATCGAAGCCGATCTGATCACGCTTTCTGCGCACAAGATCGGCGGCCCCAAGGGTGTCGGTGCTGTGGTGTTGGCCGGGGACGTGCAGGGGCTGGAGCCGCTGCTGCGCGGCGGCGGACAGGAACTGGGCCGCCGGGCGGGCACCGAGAATGTGGCCGGGATTTCGGCGTTCGGGGCCGCTGCCAGAGCGGCGATGGCAGCGCTGGGCACGGATGCGGGACGGCTGCAGGGGCTGAAGGATCGCCTCGAGGACGGTCTGAAGCAGACGCCGGGGATGATCGTGTTCGCTGAACCTGCTCCGCGGTTGCCCAATACCACACTGTTCACCGTTCCCGGCCTAAAGGCCGAAACGGCCGTAATTGGCTTCGATCTCGCCGGTATTGCGGTATCGTCTGGCTCGGCCTGCTCGTCGGGCAAGGTCCAGCCGTCGCATGTCCTGGACGCGATGGGCCAGGGCCGGGAACTGGCTCAGGGAGCTGTGCGGCTCAGTCTGGGGTGGTCTACATCACAGACAGAGATTGAATTGGCCCTCAAGGCTTGGCGAACGCTCGCCAATACCTTACTTAAGAGCGACGAAACACAGGTTGAACGGTTCTAAGCAATCGGTTCTGAACCAATCAGGATCGATCAGGCCGGAACCGCCGGATTGATCCACCGCGGTCCTTGAAACCGCGAGCGGAGGATGAAATGGCTGCCGTACAGGAGACGGTCGATCGCGTCAGGCAGATCGACGTCGACCAATATCGATATGGATTTGAGACGCTGATCGAGTCCGACAAGGCTCCAAAAGGGCTGTCGGAAGACACCGTCCGCTTCATCTCCGCAAAAAAGAACGAGCCGGCCTGGATGCTGGAATGGCGTCTGGAGGCCTATCGCCGCTGGCTGACCATGACCGAGCCGCAATGGGCCCGCGTCAACTATCCCAAGATCGATTACCAGGATCTCTATTACTATTCGGCGCCGAAGCCGAAGAAGACGATCGGTTCGCTCGACGAGATCGATCCCGACATCCTGAAGACCTACGAGAAGCTCGGCATTCCCTTGCGCGAAGTCGAGGTGCTGGAAGGCGTCGTACGCCCCGAGGGCCAGCGCAAGATCGCGGTCGACGCTGTCTTCGATTCGGTATCGGTCGCAACCACGTTCCAGAAGGAGCTGAAGCAGGCCGGCGTGATCTTCATGCCGATCTCGGAAGCGATCCGCGAACACCCTGAACTCGTGAAGAAGTATCTCGGCACGGTCGTGCCGACCTCGGACAATTATTTCGCGACGCTGAACTCGGCTGTCTTCTCCGACGGGTCGTTCGTCTACGTGCCGCCGGGCGTGCGCTGCCCGATGGAGTTGTCGACTTACTTCCGCATCAACGAGCGCAACACCGGCCAGTTCGAGCGCACGCTCATCATCGCCGACAAGGGCTCTTACGTCAGCTACCTCGAAGGCTGTACTGCGCCGCAGCGCGACGAGAACCAGCTGCACGCTGCCGTCGTCGAACTCGTCACGCTCGACGATGCCGAGATCAAATATTCGACCGTGCAGAACTGGTACCCCGGCAACTCCGAAGGCAAGGGCGGCATCTACAATTTCGTCACCAAGCGTGGCGACTGCCGCGGCAACAATTCCAAGATATCCTGGACCCAGGTCGAGACCGGATCGGCGATCACCTGGAAATACCCGAGCTGCATCTTGCGCGGCGACAACTCGCGCGGCGAGTTCTATTCGATCGCGATTTCGAACGGTCACCAGCAGGTCGACTCCGGCACCAAGATGATCCATCTCGGCAAGAACACGACGAGCCGGATCATCTCCAAGGGTATCGCCGCCGGCGTCTCGCAAAACACCTATCGCGGCCTCGTCACCGCCCACCGGAAAGCAACGGGCGCGCGCAACTTCACCGCCTGCGATTCGCTCCTGATCGGCGATAAATGCGGCGCGCACACCGTGCCGTATGTGGAAGCCAAGAACTCCTCGGCGCTGTTCGAGCACGAAGCCACCACGTCGAAGATTTCGGAAGACGTGCTGTTCTACTGCGTGCAGCGCGGGCTCAGCCAGGAAGAAGCCGTCGGCCTCGTGGTCAACGGTTTTGTGAAGGACGTGCTGCAGCAACTGCCGATGGAGTTCGCGGTGGAAGCGCAGAAGCTGATCTCGATCTCGCTGGAGGGGAGTGTTGGCTGATGGTTGAGCCGGACAATCTCGTGTTGGAACAGCTGCCGGTGATCCGTGGTGATCTCGGCAAGCTGTTCAACGAGATGCAGACCATGCGGGTGGAATTGACGGCAATGCGCCAGCACATGGCGGGAATGCTGACCATACAGGAACATGATCACGTTGATATCGCTGACATCAAGAGCCGCCTCGATCGCATCGAGAAGCGCCTTGAACTGGCGGAATAACTTTAGGACCGAACACAATGTCACTGCTTGAAGTCAAAGATCTGAAAGTCCGTGTCGAGGAGCGTGAGATTCTCCATGGGCTGTCGCTCACGGTAAACCCGGGCGAGGTGCACGCGATCATGGGGCCGAACGGCTCCGGCAAATCGACGCTGTCGCACGTCATCGCCGGCAAGCCCGGCTACGAAGTCACCGGCGGCGAAATCCTGTTCAGGGGCGAGGACCTCCTGGAGATGTCCCCGGACGAGCGCGCCGCCAAGGGCGTGTTCCTGGCGTTTCAGTATCCGGTCGAGATTCCCGGCGTCGCCACCATGAACTTCCTGCACGTGGCGCTGAATGCGCAGCGCAAGGCGCGCGGCGAGAGCCAGCTGACGACGCCGGAATTCCTGAAGAAGGCCTATGCCGCGGCGGCCAGCCTGAACATTCCGCGCGACATGCTCAAGCGCGGCGTCAATGTCGGGTTTTCCGGCGGCGAGAAGAAGCGCAACGAGATTCTGCAGATGGCGCTGTTCGAGCCGGCCGTCTGCATCCTCGACGAAATGGATTCCGGCCTCGACATCGACGCGCTGCGCGTCGCGGCCGACGGCGTCAACGCGCTGCGTTCGCAGGGCAGGGCCATGGTCGTCATCACCCACTACCAGCGGCTGCTCAACTACATCGTGCCGGATTTCGTGCACGTGATGTCCAAGGGCCGCGTCGTCAAAAGCGGCGGCAAGGAACTGGCGCTGGAGCTCGAGGCTTCCGGCTACGCCCAGTTCGAAGACGCAGCCTGAGGCGGGATACGGATTTTGTGATGAATGTGGCTTTGGTAAAAAACGAGACCGGGAGCGCGCTGAGCGACAGCTTTGCGATCGCGCGCGACCGGCTTCCCGGCACCGGCAAGGTCGCTGCGGCGCGCGAGGCGGCTTTCGCAGCCTATGCGCAAGCGGGCTTGCCGCATCGCCGGATCGAGGACTGGAAATACACGGATTTGCGCGCGCTGATGCGCGAGGTGCTGCCGCTGGCGCCCGCGCCGGATACCGCGGAGTTTTCGCGCGCGGCTAGCGCCGCCAAGCTGCACGCCATCGACGGCGTCCGCCGGCTGGTGTTGGTCGACGGCGTCTTTGCGCCAAAGCTTTCCGAACTCGGCGGTCTCGAGAAGGGCCTTGTCATCCGCACCCTGCGCGAGGCGCTGGAAACCGGCGACGCCGCGCTTCAGGCGCTGCTGTTCACGCCTGACAATGCCAATCCCATGGTGGCGCTGAATAGCGCGATGATGACCGACGGCGTGGTGATCGATGTCGCGGACGGCGTCGTGCTGACGCAGCCGCTGCAGATCGTCCATATCGCCAGCGGTACGGTGCCGGCGGCGATGTTCACGCGCTCGCTGCTGCGCCTCGGCAAGGATGCCGGTGCGACCCTGGTTGAAAGCTATATCGCGGCCGAAGGCGCCAAGGCCTATCAGGTTCACGATTCCCTGATCATCTCGATCGGCAACAATTCACGCCTCGATCATGTCCGTCTCAACGAAGATGGCCGCGACGCGTCAAATATTTCCTCTGGTGTGGTGAGCCTCGGCGCACACGCGCACTTCAACACCTTTGGCATGATGTCGGGGGCCGGCGTCAGCCGCTACCAGGCGACCATCGCGTTTGCCGGCGAGGGCTCCAGGGTCGAGACCAACGGCGTCAATCTGCTCAACGGCAAGCAGCACGCCGACACCACGCTGTTCATGGACCACGCGGTGCCGCATTGCGACAGCCGCGAAATCTTCCGCGCCGTCGTCGACGACCGCGCCCATTCGGTGTTCCAGGGCCGCATCATCGTGCGTCCGCATGCGCAGAAGACCGACGCCAAGATGATGACGCGGGCGCTGCTGCTGTCGGACGACGCCGAGGCGGACAACAAGCCGGAATTGGAAATCTTTGCTGACGACGTCACCTGCGGCCATGGCGCGACCACCGGCGCGCTTGACGAGAGCCTGCTGTTTTACCTGCGCGCGCGCGGCCTGTCCGAGAAGGAAGCCCAGGCGCTGCTGATCCAGGCCTTCGTCGGCGAGGCGATTGAATCGATTGTGAATGACGGCCTGCGCGAGCTTGCGATTGCAGCGGCGCAGCGTTGGCTGGAGGCGAGGGGTTGACCATGCATCCGGCGGTAAAGAATGGCGCCTATGACGTCGCGCGGGTGCGGGAGGATTTTCCGGCGCTGGCGATGAAGGTTTATGGCAAGCCGCTGGTCTATCTCGACAACGCCGCCTCCGCCCAGAAGCCCACCGCCGTGCTCGACCGCATGACGGAAGCCTACAAGAGCGAATACGCCAACGTGCATCGCGGGCTGCATTACCTCGCCAACGCCGCCACCGAAGCCTATGAAGGCGGCCGCGCCAAGGTGGCAAAATTCCTCAACGCCGCGCGTACCGAAGAGATCATCTTCACCCGCAACGCCACCGAGGCGATCAACCTCGTGGCGTCGTCCTGGGGTGAGCCCAACATCAAGCCCGGCGACGAGATCATCATCTCGATCATGGAGCACCATTCCAACATCGTGCCCTGGCATTTCCTGCGGGAGCGCCACGGCGCGGTCATCAAATGGGCGCCGGTCGACGACGAAGGCAATTTCCTGATCGAGGAATTCGAGAAGCTCTTGACCGACCGCACCAGGCTGGTCGCGGTCACCCAGATGTCGAACGCGCTCGGCACCATCGTGCCGGTCAAGGACGTGGTGAAGCTGGCGCATGCCCGCGGCATTCCGGTGCTGATCGACGGCAGCCAGGCCGCCGTGCATCTGGCGATCGACGTCCAGGACATCGACGCCGACTTCTACGTCTTCACCGGTCACAAGCTGTACGGTCCGACCGGCATCGGCGTACTCTACGCCAAGCATGAGCACCTGGTCGCGATGCGCCCGTTCAACGGCGGCGGCGAGATGATCCGCGAAGTCGCGAGAGACTGGATCACCTATGGCGATCCGCCGCATAAATTCGAGGCCGGCACGCCCGCGATCGTGGAATCGATCGGGCTGGGGGCCGCGATCGACTACGTCAATTCGATCGGCAAGGAGCGCATCGCCGCCCACGAGCACGACCTCGTGACCTACGCCCAGGATCGCCTGCGAGAAATCAATTCGCTGCGGCTGATCGGCACCGCGCGCGGCAAGGGACCGGTGATCTCGTTCGAGATGAAGGGCGCGCACGCCCACGATATCGCCACCGTGATCGACCGCCAGGGCATCGCGGTCCGCGCCGGCACCCATTGCGTGATGCCGCTTTTAGAGCGGTTCAATGTCACAGCCACCTGCCGGGCGTCCTTTGGGATGTATAATACCCGTGAAGAAGTCGACCATTTGGTGCAGGCGCTGATCAAGGCGCAGGAATTGTTTTCATGACCGACACAGCCGAAGTCAAAACCGCCAACATGGAAACCCAATCGGCGCTGCCGCCGGAGGAGACCGAGCGTCTCGGCGGCGAGATCGTGGCTGCGCTGAAAACGGTGTTTGACCCGGAAATTCCGGCCGACATCTACGAACTCGGGCTGATTTACAAGGTCGATTTCAAGGACGATCGCAGCGTCGACGTGATGATGACGCTGACCACGCCGAACTGCCCGGCGGCGGGCGAACTGCCGACCATGGTGGAGAACGCGGTTGCCAGCGTTCCCGGCGTCGGCGTCGTCAACGTCAATCTGGTGTGGGAGCCGGCCTGGACGCCGGACCGAATGTCCGACGAGGCCCGCCTCGTCCTCAATATGTGGTGAAGGGTCCTGGTGCCGAAACTATCCGGTGTTCTCGAGACCGCACTCTACGTCGATGACCTCGACCGCGCCCGTGCATTCTACGAAGACGTGCTTGGGCTGGTCGCGCTGACGCGTGATTCGCGATTTTTTGCTTTCGATGTCGGCGGCAGCAATGTGCTTCTGCTGTTTCGTCGCGGCGCGACGCTCGACACGCTCCATTTGCCCGGCGGGACTATTCCGCCGCATGACGGCAACGGCCCGATCCATGTGGCCTTTGCCATCACGGCGGACGAACTGGCGGCCTGGGAAACGCGGCTTGGCGAGCACAGTGTCGCTATCGAAGGCAGGACCGACTGGCCGCGCGGCGGAAAGAGCATCTACTTTCGCGACCCGGACCGGCATCTGCTGGAACTGGTGACGCCGGGAGTTTGGGCGATTTATTAGGGGCGATCTGCGAGTAGGAATACGGTTTCGTTCGGACGGGTTCTAACCAAATTCGGGATATCAGACCTTCACAGCAGGAATTTCGTTGTTATTTTAACGGTATAGGATTTCGTCGCCACCGCGCGGCGTAAGGAGATCCACTGCAATGGACACCACCGCACCCGTCTCCAAGCCGAAGCCCCGGCCGCGCCCGCAGGTCATGAAACTGACCGAAGCGGCGGCGCAGCGCATTACGGAGCTGACCAAGCGCGCCGATTCCGAAATCGTCGGCCTGCGCGTCGGCATCAAGAACGGCGGCTGCGCCGGGCAATCCTACACCGTCGAATACGCCCACGAGGTCCGTCCCACCGACGAGGTGGTCGAGGACCGCGGCGTCAAGATCCTGGTCGATCCCAAGGCCGTGCTGTTCCTGCTCGGCACCGAGATGGACTACAAGGCCGACAAGATGCAGGCCCAGTTCATCTTCAACAACCCCAACCAGGTCTCCGCCTGCGGTTGCGGCGAGTCGGTGCAGCTGACGCCTGCGAAGGTCTGACAGTCGTCCCGGCCTTGAGCCGGGACCCATAGCCACCGGCCGCAGTTGGTTTGCACGCTAGTCGTTATCTTCCTTTTCCAACAACGCGGGCCGCGGCGTATGGGTCCCGGCTCGAGGCCGGGACGACAGCGAGGGTGTGAGCCACACGCATGGATCGCGATTTCCTGATCGACCTGTTTGCCGATTTCGGACCGGTGACGATCCGCCGGATGTTTTCCGGCTTCGGCATTTCCGCTGACGGAACCAACTTCGCCCTCGCGCTGCGCGCCGGGCTGTATTTCAGGGCCGATGAAACCACGATCCCGCAGTTCGCGGCGGAGGGCTCGCAGCCGTTTTCGTATCAGACGCGTACGAAAACCGTGACCGTGAATTCGTATTGGCAATTGCCGGCGCGGCTGTTCGACGACTCCGAAGAGCTGAGCGATTGGGCGAGGGCGGCGCTGGCCGCCGCGCAGCGCGCCGCGTTGCGCAAGCGTCCGAAGGCGCGCAAGGCGGCGAAGAAAACCGTTGCCAAAGCCGCGAAGAAGGTTGCCGCGAAAAAGCCGGCGGTCAAGAAGAAGTCAGTTCGTAGGGTGGGCAAAGCGAAGCGTGCCCACCATTCAAGATAACGAACCGGAGGTTGGTGGGCACGGCGCAAGCGCGCCTTTGCCCACCCTACGGACCGAGCGGACCTACGCTACCTGGCTGCGCTGGTCGGCGGCGTATTCGGGGTCGACTTCGCAGATCACGCGGTTGCGGCCGTTGCGCTTGGCGGCGTAGAGGCAGGCATCGGCGCGTTCGATCAGCGAATCCGTGTCGTCGTCCGGCTTCAGCATCGACACGCCGACCGAGATGGTGACGCGGCCGAGGATTTCGCCGGTGGATTTCTTCTTCAATTCCTTCGCCATCACGGCGCGGCGGATGTGATCGGCAACCGTCAGCGCCTGGCGCAGTGCGGTGTTGGGCAAGACGACCGCGAATTCCTCGCCGCCATAGCGCGCGGTGATGTCCTGTCCCTTGATGGTCTGCTTCAAGGACATGCCGACCAGACGCAGCACCTGATCGCCGGTAAGGTGGCCGTAGGAATCGTTGAACGATTTGAAATGATCGATGTCGAACATCAATAGCGACAGCGGCTCGCCGTTGGCCAGTGCCGCCTGTACCGCCATCTCGATCGAGCGGTCGAAATATTTGCGATTGCCAAGGCCAGTGAGCGGATCGGTCAGGCTCTCGGCGCGGATGGCTTCCAGGCTGTGCTGGAGATTGCTGATCTCGCTCTTCGACAGCGACAGCCGGTTCTCCAGCGCCTTGTTGGTGTCGCGCATCTCGCGGGTGGATTTCACCAGCTGTTCGACCACTGCCTTGATCTGGTCGCGGTTCTGCGCGGTCGACAGTTTCTGGCTGGCGCCGCTCAGGCTGGCGTCGTAGCTCGCCGACATGCCCAGCGCCTCGGTGATCAGCGTCATCACGTCGTCGATCTCGCCGATCACGCGCGCGCCGACCTTGTCGATGCGGTCAGAGGTCTTGATGTGGGAGAGGTAGGTTTCGTAGATCTGTTCGAGGTCGGCTTCGCTGAGCCTGCCGTTGCGCGCCAGCGTCTCGTTGATGATCTTGTTGAGGGGGGCGTTGTAACCGGTGGCGTAGACGTACCAGATTTCATAATTGCGTGGCACGGCGGTCTGCCGAAGCGACTTGATCTGGCCCATCGCGACTTCGGCGAAGGCCAACGTGCGTTCGTGTTCGTCCAGCAGTTTCACCACTGATCCGTCCCTAATGGCGAGCAACGCTTCGCGCCGCCCAGCAGGCAATGACTAAAATTATCGCTGCGAAGTTAAGGGAGGAGAATGAACGCCCGGTAAACAGGGCTGTACCCTGTTCACCGCGTGGACGGCGTTGAAAGCGTTAGACGCGGGCGCGCACGGGACGCAGCAAAAACGCCGGAAGGTGCGAGTGATCGGCAGGCTCGGATTCGACCTCGCGCTGGGCGCGCCGCGGCTCGGCCCGGCCGATCGAGGGCACGCGGGAGGCCGGTGCGGGCGCTGGCGGTGTGAACGCTTCGGTCGCTGCCTGCGGCTGCGAGCCGGAGTTGCGCTCGCCTCCCTTGGCGTGGCGCGGCTCGCGTTCACTTTGGCGCGGCTCGCGCTCACCGTGGCGCGGTTCGCGCTCACGTCGCGGCTTGCGTCCGCCACGTGAACCTTCCCGCGAACCTTCCTTGACGCTTTCCCTGGAGCCTTCTCGCGCACCGTGGCGGGAGCCTCCGCGAGAACCTTCTCTGCCGCGCGCCTCGCGCGGCGGGTCGATATCGCCTGACGCTTCCGATCGCACGGAATAGTCGCCTTCCGCGCGGGGAATGGATTTTCCGATCAGCCGTTCGATCGCGGCCAGCGATTTGGTGTCGAGCGATGTGACGATCGAAATCGCGGTGCCGGCGCGGCCGGCGCGACCGGTGCGGCCGACGCGGTGGACGTAATCGTCGGGATGATGCGGCACGTCGAAATTGTAGACGTGGCTGACGGCGGGAATATCGAGACCGCGGGCGGCGACGTCGGAAGCCACCAGCAGCGGAATTTCGCCCTTGCGGAATGATTCGAGCGCCGCGGTGCGGGCCGACTGGTCCATATCGCCATGGAGCGCGCCGACGCTGAAGCCGTGCTTCTGAAGCGATTTGGCAACGACGGCGACTTCACGCTTGCGATTGCAGAAGATAATCGCGTTCTGAAGGTCCTTGGCCTCGCGCAGCAGGCGGCGCAGGATCTCGCGCTTCTCGTGTACCTCGCGCCCGCAGGCGACCTGGAATTGAGACACGCCCACAGCTGTCGTCGCAGGCTTGGAGACTTCGATACGTTCGGGATTGTGCAGGAAGGCTTCGCTGATGCGGCTGATCTCGGGCGGCATCGTCGCGGTAAAGAACAGGGTCTGTCGCGTGAACGGGACCAGCTTGCAGACCCGTTCGATGTCGGGAATGAAGCCCATGTCCAGCATGCGGTCGGCTTCGTCGATGACCAGGAGTTCAACGCCGGTAAGCAGCAGCCCGCCGCGCTCGGTGTGGTCGAGCAGCCGGCCCGGGGTCGCGATCAAGACGTCGACGCCGCGGGTCAATTTGGTGTCCTGATCGCCGAACGAGACGCCGCCGATCAGCAGGGCGACATTGAGTTTCTGGCCAATGCCGTATTTGTCGAAATTCTCTTTGACCTGGGCCGCAAGTTCGCGGGTCGGCTCCAGGATCAGGGTGCGGGGCATTCGTGCCCGGGCGCGGCCCTTTTCCAGCATGGTGAGCATGGGCAAGACGAAGGCAGCGGTCTTGCCGGTGCCGGTCTGGGCGATGCCGAGAACGTCACGGCGGGCCAGAACGTGGGGGATCGCCTGTTCCTGAATGGGCGTAGGGGTGGTGTAGCCGGTGGCCGCAACAGCGGCGAGAACCTTGTCGGAAAGTCCGAGATGGGAAAAAGACATTGAGCCTCTAGTCGACACCGCCGTTCGGAATCGAGGGTAATAAGGCTGTCGCGTTCAACCCCGAAACGGCGCGCTTTAAGAAGCTGGGGGCTCTGACTTACGCAGACGAGCGGCTAACCTTAGGGAATCGCGTGTCGATCCTAGGCCGCGTTGAGCCGGAACATAGGCGCGAAACGGCCAAAGTCAATCTGGGAACCACCGAAAAGGCCGAAAAAGCTTAATGTTTTCGCACAAATAACGGCCAAACCGTCATTTGGCCGTCAAATGCGTCGAGCTTGCCGAGCTTGCTGCCACGCGACCGGTCGCGCGCTCATACCCTATTTCCTTGTCGCCGCTTCCCTGAAGTCACCGGGCGTGATGCCCTGAACCGTGCGAAACACGCGATAAAACGTTGCGAGGCTGTCGAAGCCGCTGGCAAAGGCGATCTCGGCGATGGTCATGGCCGGCGCCTCGCGCAGCAGGCGGCGGCTTCGCTCGATGCGCAGCGCGGTGACGGTTTGCGAGAAGCTCATGCTGGATTCTTCGAACAGCACGTGCAGATGACGAACCGAGATCGCGAGCCGACTTGCGACGAACGCTGGCGACAGTTGCGGCTCGGCGATGTGGCTGGCCATCAATCGCCGCGCCAGGGACAGGCGGCCGGCCCGAACCGCGTACTGCGCCATCCGGCTGGTCGGCCGGACAACGCCGCGCTCGATCAGCGTGAGGTGCGTGAGCGTCCGCACCAGCGCCTTCGTTGTCGCCGGATCGCTGTCGTCATCCGCTTCGGTCAGGTCGGTGAAACAGGATTCCAGAAGCGGGGTGAGGACGGCGCGGTCGGTAAACGGTTTCGGGACGAGGTCGTGCAGGCCGGGTAGCGGCAGCAGAATGTCGGCCACCGGCACCTTCAGAATGCGAAGATCGAAACCGTCAGCGGCGATCGGGACGGTGTGGTAGGGCAGGTCCGAATAGCTTGTCGCAAACGTTCCGCCGGCGACGTGGAAGTCATCGACATTGCGGACCCTGAACCAGCCGCCGCCGCCAAGCTGCTCGCAGATGCAAAGGCTGTCGCTGGGTGCGCTGGCGATATCGGTCGCACTGCGCTCGACATGATAGCTCGAGGCGCGGAGGCCAATCAGGCCCGCAGAGCCGAACTTTCGAAGCGAGAATTCCCCGGCGAACTTTGGGCGGTGCTCCCGGTCGAGTTCGGCGGTCGCCCCAAAAAGCGCCTTGGAGCGCACCTCGCGCCAATAGTCGAAGCGGTCCTTCGGATCGACCTGATCGGTGGACCATCTAAAGGCAGAGGTACCCTGATCTCCAGGAGGGGCATAGGCGACCGGCGCCGGACGTGCCGCTCCTCGTATAGCCGAAATAGCCACCCCAGCATTCCTCCCCAAGATATGCCGCGGAGCGGCAAATCACCCGGGAATCATGCCACGGTGGGGTAATCCGGTCCTGATGGGACGGCGGTGACTTTCTGAAATTTCTCTGATATTCGCTGTGCGCAGCCCAGCCCCGAGAAGATTGCGGACACAAGTTGCTCTGTTTCGCCGGATTTGAACTTGACCCGGAACGCGCCAGGCTCCGCGGGCCCGGTGGCGAAGCGATCCGGCTGCGCCCGAAATCCTTCGACATGCTGCAACTGTTTGTGACCAACGCCGGGCGCGTTCTCAGCAAGCAGGACCTGATCGACGCGATTTGGCCGAACGTCCATGTCGGCGACGACAGCCTTTTCCAATGCGTCCGCGAAATCCGTGCCGCGCTTGGCGACGACCAGCGCCAATTGATCAAGCTGGTTTCCGGCCGCGGCTACCTGTTCGACGGGCAAGTGACGGTCGGGCCGGGCGTCCTTGGCGCGGCTGATGAAGCACAGCCTCCGGTCGCGACGGCCAACGCCGATCCTGTCGCCGCGGTGCCGCCGGCGCTGGCGACGGAGCCCGCCCGGAAACGGCTCCGGTTCGGCGTGCGCGCCGGGCTTGCAACGGCGGCCGGGCTCGGTGCGGTTATCGGCCTTGCCGTCGTCGCGCCGATCTTCGTGCCCGATTTCATCTTCGCGCGAAAACCCCCGGCCGTTGCCGCAGAGCAACTCGTTGGGGTGGGTGAGGGCCAGAAACTTGCCGAGTTGGCGGCGAGCGTGGCTGACCGCCTCAGCGCGGCCGTCAGCATTGCCGCCGCAGCACCGGTGCTCACGCCCGATTCCATGTTTCCACGAAAGTCACCGACCATCGCCATGATGCCGATCGTTGGCGTCGGCGACAGCCAGTTGGTTGCCGAGATGGCGGGGGACGTGACCGACCGGCTCACCGACGGCTTGGCCCGGATCGACAAGTTGCGCGTGCTGGCGCCGCGAACTCAAACAGCTTCGGCGGTGCCCCAGCCCGTCGCCGCGCACCCGGAAGCCGACTTCGTGGTGAGCGGCGAGTTGCGGTTGGAGGGCGGGGCCTGGACCATCCAGGCGCGCATGAGCAATGGCGCCACCGGCGAGGTACGCTGGACCAACTCGGTTTCGGTCGGCATCGAGAAGTCGGACATGACGCTTCAGCAGATCCGGCTCGCCGCCGGCGTCGGCCATCCGCTGGCGCTTCGCATCAATGCGATGATCAATGCCGGCCCGGCCGCGACCGACGACGAGCTGGCCGGCGGCACCGCCAAGGTCGTGATCGAGCAGGCGATGGCCTCGATCAACCAGACCACGCCGGAGCGTTTCAAGGCCGCGCAAACCATGCTGGAGAAAGCCATCGCGGCTGATCCAGGCAATGTCGACCTCGCCGCCGCGTTGTCCGCGCACTTGCTGCGCGGCATCCAGATGACCTGGTACAATCGGAGCGATGTTGCCGACACCCAGCGCGCCGCGCAGTCGATGCTCGAGCAAGCGCTGCGGGCGAAGCCGACCTACATCCCCGTGCTGGAGGCGTATTGCCGGCTCCTCAATGCGACAAACCAGTTCATCGAAAGCCTGGTGGCCTGCGGCAGGGTCTTGACCTTCGATCCCTGGGACGGGCTCGCGATCTACAATCTGGGCCTCGGGCAGCTTCGGCTCGGGCGGTTCGAGGATGCGCTGGCGACGTTCAAACTGGCCGAACAATTCGATACGCCGCGAACGGCGCGCTGGACCTGGTTGCTGGGAGCGGGACTGACCCTGGTGGTGATGGACCGCGACGAAGAGGCGATCCCATATCTCATGAGATCGATTGCGATCACGCCGGCCACCGGACGATCACACGCGGTGCTGGCGACAGCCTACCAGCGTTTGGGACGCACCGACGAGGCCAAGGCTGCCCTGGCCAAGACGATGGAACTGCGGCCCGGTTCGACCGCTGTCAACATCGCGCTCGACCCGAAGAACGCCAGCCCGCTTTATACCGAGGCCGCAAAACGCGTGGCTGATGTGCTCGTGGGGCTCGGCTTGCCGGATAAATAGCGCTTCTGCGGGGGCGGCTAGGTCCGCAATGTGAAATCGGGACAGCAATCCGGTCTGCGGGCGGATTGAACCGGCGGCACGGCTTTGCCGACTATGGCATGAGGCAATCGCAAGCGGTTGCGGACGATTTCGTTCAAGTGGGGAATTCGATGAGGCGCTGGTATTCCAGGTTTTTGGCGGTGACGGGCGTTGCCGCCGTTTTGGCTGTTTTCGCTGCCCCCGCTCATGCCGAAAAACGCGTCGCGCTCGTGATCGGCAATAACGACTACCGGAACGTGCCGAAGCTGCAGAAGGCCGTCAACGACGCCCGCACCATGGGCGACACGCTGAAGCAACTCGGTTTCACCGTTATGGTCGCCGAGAACCAGACGCGCCAGGCTTTCAGCCAGAGCCTGCTCGCGTTCGACAAGGCGGTCAGCAAGGGCGACACCGCGTTCTTCTTCTATGCGGGCCACGGCTTTGAGATCGCCGGCCAGAACTTCCTGCTGCCGACCGACGTGCCGGCGGCAACCGAAGGCCAGGAGGAACTGGTGCGCGACGCTTCCATCCTCGCGGACCGGATCATCGAGCGCCTGCAGAACAAGGGCGCGCGAACCGCCATTCTGGTGTTCGACGCCTGCCGCAACAATCCGTTCGAGCGCTCCGGCACCCGCGCCGTCGCCGGTGGCGGCGGCCTCGCGCCGATGACGCAATTGCCGGAAGGCGTGTTCTCGATATTTTCAGCGGGTCCGCGGCAGACCGCGCTGGACCGCCTGTCGAACGACGATGCCAATCCCAATTCGGTGTTCACCCGAACCTTTACCAAGGAACTGACGCAGCCCGGGGTCAACCTCGTGCAGGTCGCGCAACGCACGCGGCGGCTGGTCAGCGAACTGGCGGAGACCGTGCGCCACAAGCAGATACCGGTCTATTTCGACCAGATGGTCGATGACGTATTCCTGAGCGGCACGGCGAAAGCCGCGCCCGAGGTTGCCGTCGCCAAGCCTGCGGAGCCATTGCAGAAGGTTGCAGCGTTGCCGCCGGTGCACCGGCTTGCGCCGTCGAACGATTCCGTCAACGCGCCGATCGCGATGTTCTCGCGCCATAACAGCGGCTGGACCGTGGTGTTCTCGATCGCCGATCCGACGCTCGGGATTTCCTGGCGGATGGGCGAGGCCGGCGATTTCCGCGAGACCGGCTTCATCGACACGCTCGATCCGCGGACCCGCAAGCGGATGCCGAACCCGTCGATCGAGCTTCCGGCCGACGCGCCGGCCGCCACGATCCAGGTGCGCTATGTCGATACGTCAGGCGAAGTGCAGGGGCCGTTTCCGATCCGCTTCGATCCCGAGGCCGCGCTGATCCGCGACCAGCGCAAGGTGCTCGACATGACCGCGACCAGCTGGCTGTCGTTTCGCGAATACAACGGCCTCATGGTCTATTACACCCATCTGATGTCGTACCGCTGCGCGATCCGCGAGGTGCGCGTCGGCATCGACAGCACCGTGCCCGACCAGGTTCTGAAAATGCCGCCGTGCGATCCCAAGGATCCCAGTGTCATCCCGCGCGAGGCGCAGCCCTACCTCAAGCTTGCGCCGGCGACCAAGTCGGTTTCGGTCGAACTGGTCTACCGCGACGGCAGCGTGTCCGAGATCAAGAGCTTCCGGCGCTAAAGCGTTTTCGAGCGAAGTGGATACCGGTTCGCGTCAAGAAAACGTGTCAAATCAAGAATCTAGTGTCCTGAACCAAAAGTTCGTGGCATTTTAGACCTTCGCAGGCGAGTTGTAAGCGCAGAAGCGTTCG
>NZ_JAFCME010000018.1 GCF_018130065.1 Bradyrhizobium sp. AUGA SZCCT0158
ACGAAGCGCCGCATCAGCTTCCCCCGCAGAATCACGAGAGAATAATAGCAAAGCAGCGGCGTTTTCACACAGCCAGGGTCAGAAGCCGACCTGACCGGAACGTCCGCTTCTGGCGTGCCGGCTCAACCGGTCGCCGCAACACAGGCGTCAAATCTCTCTGCTTAGGACGGGATGCCGATGCGCCACTGATTTTCCTGAGCTGTCGCTAAGGTGTTGACGCATCCGTACGCGAGAATATCTTGATCTCGCAAAAGGATCATCAATGAAGCGGCCCGTGTCAGGAAAAACCTGTCGGATGCCCTATATGCAACTACGCCGGTTGTGCTTGTTCAGGCGCTCTCACCGAGTCGCTAGTTGGCATTCGCGCATAAACCGACGGTCGTTGTGGGCCATTTTGTTTATTTTGGTGTTCCCCGCCAACTGCCTGGCCGGTGAAGGGAAACCCATCAGCATCACCGTGGCGGCCGACCCCACGAAGGCCGACGGAGAACCTTGGGACGGCATTCCAGGCCTTGGCGGGGCGCGCGCTCCGACGGCCATCAACAAAAATGCGCCGGATCTGGCGGTCTGCGTCGTTCGTATGGAAACGCCTCCGGAATGCAGCATGCGGTACGTGAACCTGAAGCAATATTCGCTTTGCCAGGACAGCTACGCTTGCATTTTTAAGCGGGTGAGCATCCCCGATGGTCCTTTCGGGCTCATCATTCTGGATTTGGACTTACGGCGGCATGACCTGGTTGGTTTCCTCTTAATGACGGCTGGGAAGGCTCTTGCTCCTGACCAGCGAGCCGCTTTGGAAAGCGAGATTCGGAGAAGAGCCGACCAGTTAGCGCCCCCTTTTTCCCAAGAAGAGAAGCAACGCAGGTTGAGGGAGATGCTTGTTGTTCCGATGGACCGCTGCGCCGAAGCTAAGGGATGCAGGCTCGTCCAATCCGAAATCCGCGTGAACTCGGCCGAGTGATCCTGCCGGGGCGCTCCGTCCCGTCGTCACGCCTCCTATCACAGAGGACTTCGATGCGGTTCCGGATACTACCGTCATGACCAATGACGTAGGCGTAATAGCTAGCAGCCATTGCCAATTACTTCGGCGGCTGTAAGCCGGGAGACTTCAGCCACTCGCTCATGCGTTACGGTTTCGGCCCGTCTTGCTGCTCCGGTGAACGGACATTCTCAGGATCGGCGGGCATATCCCAAAAGTGCCACAAGCGGAATCCGTCGTAGCTATTCGATAAGGTCATCTGCGCGCAGCATTAAATCTCGGCTAATCGGCAATCCTATAATGCGTGCTGTTTTCAGATTGAGCACAAGCTCGAACTTGACAGGTTGCTCGATCGGCAGGTCGGCCGGTTTGGTACCCCTCAACACCTTCTGCACGTAACCTGCAAGCCGCTTGGCCTCGAAGATCCTATCCGGTCCATAGGACAACAAGGCCCCGCTGGCGGCAAATTCGCGCCACGCAGCGATGACCGGGAGCCGCTGCTCCAATGCGTACTGAGCAATTCTCGGGGCAACCAAACTAGTCAGTCGCGAAGCGACCACAAACAAACTGTTCGCGCCACTGGCACTTGCTGAACGAAGCGCGGCTTCCAGCTCTTCCGGGTTGCTGATGGGATGCGCTGTTACATCGATACTAAACGATTGGGCTCCTTTCCGTGCGAAGGTAAGCTCGTCATCGAGATGCTGCGGATTGAAAATTACGCTCACCCGCTTTGCGTCCGGCACGACCTCGTTTAGCAGCTCCATCCGCTTGGCTGCCATTTCATCGGTAAGAAATGTCACACCGGTAAAATTCTTGCCCGGGTTGGCCAGTGACACGGCTAGTCCTGAACGTACCGGACTGTCGCTGACGCCGCCGACGACAGGTATGGTGCCGTTGCTTGCATCAAACAGCGCCTTGAGAATGTCGCCGCCAACCGCAAGCAGAAGGTCGGGCTTCTGCGCAACAAGTTCCTCCGCCAACTCCGGCAGGCGCGCGGCGTGGCCGTTCGCATAACGGTAAATGATCTGCAGATTGCTGCCGTCAACAAGGCCGCCCTGCGAAAGCGCCTCTTTCAACGACTGATCGATCCGCCCCAGCGATCCACCGCCGAATACGAGCCAACCGATCCGCACGGGCTTCTTTTGCGCGACCGCCAGCCGTGGAAGCGATACCGCTGCAGACGTGATCAAGCCAATAAAATCGCGCCGCCTCATGGTCGTTCACCGGAATTCGAGCCGCTCGGCAGGCGAGAATATAGCACGTCGGGAAAAGCAGCGTGGGATTTCTGGAACACGTCCGTATTGGGTCATTTTCGAATGTCAACGCGCTCGCAGTGGTGAGGTCCGCCCTGCCCGTTGAAACGGACATCATCGGCGGCGCAACGGCGTCGCGCTAGCCAGCTAACCGTTGATCACGCGCTGTCCGCCATCTCCCGAGAAAGTGCATCCCATCAATCAACACTCGGGCTGCTCCAATGCCTCTCTTTGCGCGCGCAAGAGTAAAAATCGCGAGCGGGTGAAGGGCCCCTCCTTCGGAGACAGACCCCTCAAGCGCTTCTCTCGGGAGCCGTGCGTATCCTAGTACACCTTGTCCACCGGCAGGCCGAGCGCCATCGAGCCGGCGTATTGTGCCTGCGGGCCGGCCTGCAGCGGGTGGTAGCGCGCGGCCTGGATGTCGCGGAAGCGACGCTCCAGCCCGGTGGCGCGGTAGAAGCCGGCGCCGCCGGCGAGCTCCATCGCAAGCTCTACGGTGGCAATGGCGTGGCGCGCGACGAGCGTGCGGCCCGTCATCACCTGGTTGATGGTCTCGGCCGAAGGCGCATCGAGCCGCACCGCCGCCAGCATGTGTTCGCGAGCAAGGCGCGCACCAGCCAGCTCGGTGTCCATGCGGCCGGCGAGCTGGATCATGTGGTTGTCGACCTTCTTCTTTTTCGCGACACCAACCGCGACGTCGCGGGCGCTCTCGGCGACGCCGAGATAGACCGAATAGATCAGCGGGAACGCGATGGTTGCGATGATCTGGAACAGCGGATGCCATTCGCCGGCCTTGCGCTTCACCGCAACGGCCGCCTCCGGCACCACATGGCCGTCGATCAAGACGTCGTTGGAGCCGGTGCCGCGCATGCCAAGCGTGCGCCAGTTGTCCATCACCTTCACCTGCGGCGAGTTCATCGGCAGACCGAAGTGCAACACCTGCGCCGGTTCGCCTTCGCTCTCCAGCACGGCAGTGGTCATGAACAGGTTCGCGGCCGGCGAGCCGGAGGCAAACACCTTGCGCGCGGTGATGCGATAACCGCCGTCGACCTTCTCGGCCTTGCCGGAGCCGCCGATCCAGTCGCTGCCGCCGCTCGACAGCAAAAAGATGCGCTCGGCAGCGATGCGCTTGAGCAAGGGCTCGACGGGCGCCGCCTTCTGCACCTTCCAGCGCCAGGCGGGAATCGCGACCTGATGGGTGTGCATGGAAAACGCCAGCGCGGTGGAGCCGCAATGCTGGCCGAGGATGCGCAGCATTTCGGCGAGCTCATCGATGCTGGCGCCGCCGCCGCCAAGTTCAGTGGGGACGCCGGCCTCGACCAGGCCCGCTTCCTTCAGCAGGGCAAAATTCTCGGCGACGAACTGGTCCTCGTCGGTGGCGGTTTCAGCGCGCTTGGCGAAGACGGGGCCAAGTTCGCGGGCGATCTCGATGGGGCTGCGGTGCGTTGTCGCATCGATGGCGCGTGCGGTGTTGCTGCTCATGGTCATCCCTCCATTCATTGGGACATCCGCGAGTAAGCGAGATGTCTAATGCCCCGGAAACTAGGCCCGGGCGCAAGATCCCTCCAGTTCAGGAAGTGTACTGCCGCGGCGGCGATGCGCCGCCTGGAAAACAGGCCACTGTAAACATTGGATTATTCGCTTCGCTATGGCCGCCGGCAGGCCAGAGCGGTATAGTATCTGTACTGCCCCCGCGCGTGCATGAGGAGATCCCCGTTGCCCGACAAAAGCGAACGCGGAAGCTATGGGCAGTTCTGCCCGGTGGCGATGGCATCAGAGATCTTCTGCAACCGCTGGACCGCGCTGGTGCTGCGCGAATTGCTCTGCGGCACCACGCGCTTCAACGAACTGCGTCGCGGCGTGCCGCGGATGTCGCCGACGCTGCTGTCGAAGCGGCTGAAGGAGCTGGAAGAAGCCGGCGTGATCGTCGCGGTCCCCACCGGTCAGCACGGCGTGATGGACTACAAGCTGACCGAGGCGGGCGAAGATCTGCGCGGCATCGTCATGTCGCTCGGTTTCTGGGGGCAGCGCTGGGTCGAGTCGACGCTGTCGCTGAAAAATCTCGATCCCGGGCTGTTGATGTGGGACATGCGGCGCAACCTGCAGCCCACGCCATTGCCGCCGCGCCGCACCACCATCAATTTCATCTATCCGGAAATGCGGCCGGACCGGAAATCATGGTGGCTGGTGGTCGAGCGCGAGAAGGTCGACCTCTGCCTCACCGATCCCGGCTACGACGTCGACCTCTATGTCAGCTGTCCCCTGCGCGCCATGACTGCGGTGTGGATGGGCGTCGCCAAGCTCCACAGCGAAGTCGAAGCCGGCCGCATCAAGGTCACCGGCGACAGCTCGATCGCCAGATCGATGCAGCAATGGCTGGGTCTCAGCCCCTTTGCGCAGGGGCAAAGGGCTGTGGTGTAGCTGCAAACAGGCCGTTACCGTTAGGGATCTGATTGGCAGCTCTGCCTCAGACCGCTTCCGTCCAGCTTTCCGAGAATGCCAACGCCGACGTCGAGAATGGCCGCCCCTCGCGTTCCCGCGGCCAGGACCGCCCTTTCGCCTCGACGCCGTTGCGGACGAGACGGGTGCCGAGCGCCGGGATCAGCACGGTGCACACGCCGTAGCGCCGGTCGGGAATCTGGTTCGGCTGCGAGTGGATGAGCAGCGGTTCGCCGATATCGAACCAGGTAAGTGAGATGTCTTCGCCGTGCGACTTGATGTGTTCAGTCCAGAAGTAGCGCGGATCTCCCGCTTTGGAGAATTGCGCGTCCGCACAGGGGATAGTTGTGTCGGAAAGTTCGGTATTGAGCATGCCTTGTACGGTAGACTGCAGCCACCGCGCCATCGCGATGTTGTCGGAGTAAATGCGCCAGCGACCTTCCGTCAGCTCGCTCTTCAAGTAGAGAACGTGTCCGGGACCAGCCGGCGAAAAGATGATCCGCCAATAGCTCGCCTCGGTCGAGTTCGGCTCGCCGTCCTTCGGACTCAAGCGGATAAACGGGTTCTCGCCCGTCAGGATCGTCTTGTTGGGATCGGCGATGCTCATGTAACGGGTCTCCCTCTCAACTTCTCATGATACGTCGTTGTATGTCCGCTTTACGCGCCAAGGCGGACATTGCGATCATTCCGCGTGATACTAACGGTTCGCGTCATCGCTGCAATCCCTGGATAGCGACGGCGCCACTGCGATGCCAGCGAGCATCGACAACGCAACTGTATATTTTGTTTTCACTGTGCTCCTCCCTGTTGATTGCTCGAGATGACTGTAAATGTGTGCGGCCGAGAGCCAGGTTTGCAAATAGTGTCTGCCGCCTGGGCTGCCAATTGTCATCAGCGGGGAATTCGGCTGTTCCTCGTTTTGCGGACGGCTCGTCACAAGCAAAACGCTGGACGGGAAGAGAGCTACACGTTCCCGGATGAGTTCCTGCGCCTCGTCAACGACGCCGGTTGAGCGGCCGGCACATCCGTTCACAACACTGTTATTGCGCCCTGTCGCGCGCTTCGCCTCCCGCAACTGGGCCTCTCGCGCGTGTTGTTGTATTCTCGGCGAAACAACTGCACGGTCGCAGGAGAAGCTTACATGAACACGTTCGTACTCAACCGCCGCAACCTCCTCGTCGCCGGCGGCTCCGTCCTGGCAACCGGCGTTTCCGGGCTGCTGGTGCCCGCCCGCGCGGAAGGCCTCGCACCGACCCCTTCGATGCCGGGCGGGGCCAACAACTACCTCAAGGGCGCGCCGACCGTGAATCGGATCGGCAAGGGTGGCTTCTGGATGACCGGCACCGTACGCCGCGCAGGCGACGGCGCCCCGCTTGCCGGGCAGCGCATTCAGATCTGGGCGCACACGACCGAAGGGCGGGAGGGGGATGAGCGTAGTCATGGGGCCACGCTCACCGACAAGAACGGGGCGTTCCGCCTCGAGATGCCGCAGATCATTCCGATCTTCGGCCAGCCACATGGTCACCTCGCCTATGACAGTGGTGAATTCAAAACCGTCTTTCTACGTCCCGTGATGCGCAGCGCCAAAGATACCAGCCTCGAGGCGCACTTCGTCCTTCAGCCGGCCTGACCGAGTTGGGAACACGGGGATGAGATTGGCGAAGGTGACCCTGATCTGGGCCGCCCTTGCGGCAGCCATTTGCGTGCCGATCGCCGCTGCAGCAGCGAGCCCGCTGCTCGCATGGCGCGATCCGCTCTACATACTGGCCGGGTTCGCAGGGATTATCGCACTGGGTCTTGTGCTCGTTCAGCCTTTGCTGATTGGCGGATACTTGCCGGGACTGTCGGCTTATCGTGGACGACGCGCACATCACTGGATCGGAGGCGCGCTGGTCGTGGCGGTGGTGGTCCACGTCGCCGGCCTCTGGATCACCAGTCCCCCTGATATGATTGACGCCCTTCTGTTCTCATCGCCAACGCCGTTTTCCCCGTGGGGTGTGGTCGCCATGTGGGCCATCTTCGCCGTCGCAATCATAGCGGCACTTCGCCGGCGATTGGGACTGCGAGCGCGAACGTGGCGTGTCGTCCATATGCCCCTCGCGATTGTCATCGTCGTCGGCAGCGTGGTCCACGGCATCCTGATCGAGGGGACGATGGAGACGATGACGAAGGCCGCGCTTTGCGCGCTGGTCCTTGCGGCGACCATAAAAGTCATGGCTGATTTGCGGGTATGGAGAAAGCGAGGGACGTTGCGCGGAGGGAGCGTTATGCGACAGTAAACCAGGCGAAATTGATAGCGATAAGGATCTCAAGACGCTGGCGATGTTTCGTCGCGAGGGATCCGCCTGATGAGGCGTGCGATCAGACCTGCGCCGTCCAGGCGGAGCGACGGGCATGGTGTGAATTCAAAGTGCGGACCTGCCTGAGCCTGCGTCGATTCCGATACGAGCACCACGACCTCAGCCTCCGCCGCCGCCTCTTTGCCGCACTGCTCCAGGCGTTGCGCAATGTTGACGGTACGGCCAATGATCGTGTAGTCGACCCGGCCCGAAAATCCGACGTTGCCAACGGCGACAGTACCGCTGTGGAGCCCGAGGCGCATGCGGCAGGCATGCAGGCCATTGGCACGGCGCTCCGCGTTGAAGGCGCTCACCTCTGCGGCTATGGCGAGCGCCGCACCGCAGGCATCGGCGGCGTGGTCGGTGCGCGGCTCCGGCGCGCCCCAAAAGGCCATGATGCTATCGCCGATGTATTTGTCGATCGTGCCGCCGCTCTCCTCGATGAGCGGCCCGACGCGCGACAGGAGTTGGTTGAGATAGCTAACCACCTCGGCGGCGTGGCGGTCGGCCGAGTACGCCGTGTAGTTCTCAAGGTCGGTGAACAGCACCGTGACCTCGCGCGTCTCGGCTTCCGGCGCCCCGGCCATGCCATGAGCGACAAGGCGGCGCACGAGCGTCTTGGGCAGATAGGTTTCGAACCAGACCAGACCCGCCGCCATCCGCTCGAAGGCGCCGGCCGCCCGGTTGAGTTCACGCACGCGTCCGCGCGGGAGCCGCCGTACGCCGTCGAATTCCAGCGCCTCGATGCGCGCCGCCGCCTCTGCAAGTCCGAGCACCGGCCTTCCCAGCCGCCTCGCGATGATGATAGCCGCCCCCACCGCCAGGGCGAGCAGCACCAGACCGCCGAGCCCGGCACCAAGCACGAGCCAACGCTCCTGGCGCGTATCCGAGCCTCGATAATGCACCCCGACAATCCAGCCAACATCGCCGTAGCCCGCAATCTGCCGGTAAACATAAACGTGGCTGTCGAAGCCGCCGTCGCCCATCCAGGAGAAATGACCTTCAGAACGCCTGAACGGAGCGAGCGAGGACAGCGGGTTGGGCGCGCGCGCCCAGATATTGGCAAGCGCATTGTCCTTGTAGAAGCCATCGACCCGGGGCAGCGGATCTTCCACCCTGGCGCCCGCAATCGTTTTTGGCATCGACAGCGCCGGGTGGGCGAGGACGCGGTCGCGGCCCGAGAGGATGAAGGGCGTTTGACCGATCGCGCCTCCGATCTCGCCAACGTAGCGCGACAATTCCGCGACCGAGATCGCGGCCACCAGGACGCCAAGAAACGGCCCCGCGTCATCTTCACTTGCGCCGGCCGCGTTCTCAGTCGGCCCGCGTAGCGGCATTCTCAGTGCGAGAATGACCTGACCTTGCGCCAGCAGCGGGCTGACCAGCGGACCGAACCAGCGCGGCTCGGGATCGACCAGTGCGTCCTCGACGCTGCGCACGACCGCGGGAAAAACCGACGCATCCAACGTGTCGTAGCTGCGGCCGTCCGCGCGATCGTAGCGGCGCACGCTAAAATTGGATCGCGTCACCGAGATGCCCACCACCTGCGGCGTCGCCGCCAACGCTCCCAGGACAAAACGCGCCATGCCTGCGTCGTCGTTCGGATCCAGTCGGCCCTCGCGGATCGCCGCGGCAAGGTAGGTCATCTGGGCGCGGACCGGATCCAGATGCGCGCTCAAGCGTTCGACCACCAGATCCAGCACAAGTTCGGAGCGGTCGCGCAGCAGACGGCCTGTGTTCTCTCGCGCGGCGTAATAGCCGAGCGCTACGACGGGAAGCACCGCGGCGAGCACAAGTCCAATGAGAGTTAGCGACAGCAGCCACGTGATCGGCAGCCCTCCTTCTCGAGGAGGCGGCGCGGCACGTCGAATTGGCGTGGGGATGGTCATCAGCGGATCCAATGCCGGGCTTATTCCACGAACAGGTCCTGGTCCGGCAATGCCGTCCGAAAGTCTACCGGTCGAGCCGATTGCACAAAATATCCTTCATCCTCTCATGGCGAAACAATTCAACGTTATTGCCGGTCTTGTGGCGGGCTATATCGCCGCAGGGGTATTCAGGATGCCACATCGGATCGGATACGCCTGACTGCAACGACGGTCATCGATTTGATCGAACTGCCACGGGGACTTTGGTTGCGCTGGCGGCGTATCTTGCATTTGCGTACTATGCATACGTCGCCACACGGAACATCCCTCTCCTCGGGAGACAATCATGACCACCTCCCCCTACCCCGATGGCGCCGGCTACGTCCGCGGACGCTATGTTCCGATCGCCGAGGCGACGCTGCCGGTGACCGATTGGGGTTTTACGCGCTCCGACGTCGTCTATGACGTCGTGCATGTATTCAAGGGTGGATTCTTCCGGCTCCGAGATCACCTCGACCGGTTCGAGCGCTCGATGGAAAAGCGGCGAATCCATCCGCCGGAAGACCGCGCCGCGATCGAGGCAATCCTGCATCGCTGTGTCGCGCTCACCGGTCTTGCGGATGCCTATGTCGCGATGGTGGCCTCGCGCGGACGGCCGCGGGTGATGGGATCGCGCCGGCCGGCGGATTGCGAAAACCATTTGATCGCCTATGCGCTGCCCTGGATCGACGTCGTGCCGAAAGATGTGCAGGCGCGCGGCGCGCATGTCTTCATCGCCTCGACGCCGCGCGTGCCCGACGCCTCGGTCGATCCCACGGTGAAGAACTACCAGTGGAACGACCTGACCTCCGGCCTGATGGAGGCGCACGATGCCGGTTTCGACACCGCCGTGCTGTGCGACGCGCAGGGTTTTCTTACCGAGGGGCCGGGCTTCAACGTCTTCGTCGTGCGCGACGGACGGGTGACGACGCCCGATCGCGGCAGCCTGCGCGGGATCACGCGGCAATCGGTGCTGGAACTGTGCGCCGAACTCGGCATCGAGGCGGCGGTCGAGCCGATCCCGCGATCGGCGCTCGACCACGCGGACGAGGTCTTTCTCGCGACCACCGCCGGCGGCGTCATGCCGGCGTCGCGCATCGGCGCGCGCATCCTCGGCAACGACCGGCCCGGGCCGATCTCGACGCGGCTCAAGGATATTTATTGGAAGAAGCACGACGAGGGCTGGCACCACACGCCGGTCCGGTACGAGATGGCCGAAGCGGGTGAATGAACGGCGCGCAGCCACAGTAGCCCCCGGATGCGCAGCGACATCCGGGTGCTTCCCAAGACCCGCATATCGCGGAGTTTATCGTCGGGCGCATTCGCGGGACCCGTTGGCTTCCGGCAATGGATGGATCCAAGGAAGCGGTGTCGATGGTTTCGCTCCATGGATCCGCGCATGGCCAACGACAGCCCCAGCTGTTCCAGCAGATGGCTGACGGTCCCTGCCGACCGCCGATTCGCTCCAGAGGGCCTTGCGGAGCACCCTCAGACGGACCTAGGGTGCCTCCTCGATCAAAACTAGGGAGTGCGGACGTGGCGACAGGTACTGTGAAGTGGTTCAACGCAACCAAGGGATTCGGGTTTATCCAGCCCGACAGTGGCGGCAAGGATGTGTTCGTGCATATCTCGGCGGTAGAAAAGGCCGGACTGAGTTCCCTGAATGAGGGCGCCAAGGTCAGCTACGAAGAAAAAGAAAACCGCGGCAAGACCTCGGCTGAAAATCTGAGAGTTGGCTAACGAAGATATTTCCCGCCGGTTCACGCCGGCGGGGGCTACGTCCCCACTCCTGCGATCCGGGCCGTCAAAACAGCCGCTTGCCCGGCCGGAGATGGTTGAACGCTTATCCTCGCAGCCTGCCGCGGCGGCATGCTGAATCAGCCGTTAACATAACCGCTCAAATCCGAGCGTGGTCCCACCGGCATTTTCCATTTCTCTACGCTAGCGTTGCTCCCAGAACGTGATGGAAGCAGGCGGCACCCTGTTGGTGCCGCGCTCGACATCGCGACCGGGGAAACGGGGAAGTGGCCGAGATTGCAGAGACATCGCTAGTCCGTCGTGCATCGCCAGGGGATGCCGCACGCACCCGCGCGCCGGTGGCGCCTGCCGGTGCGCTGACGCCGCTGGCCGACATCCCCGCCGCCCAATGGCGCGCGCTGTCGGAGCGCGTCACTGAGCCCAACGGCTATTACCTCCCGGAATGGGAATTGGCGGTCAACGCGTCCGCGCGCGGACGCGTCGGTGCTTCTGCATTGAGTGCCTGGAGCGATACCGCTGAGTTGACCGGGTTGATGCCGGTTATTTCGATGTGGCGCGCCTACAGGATTCCGCTGCCCGTTTGGGTCAGCGCCGATCCCTATGGCTCGCTGTCCACGCCGCTGCTGGGCCGCGATCATGCCGAGCAAGCTGCCGGGCGCCTGCTGGACGGCGCGCGCAAGGCCGGCGCTCACGCGCTGATGCTGCGCGACATGTCGCTGGACGGCGCCGCGATGAAGGCCTTCACCGCTGTCCTGGCCCGCGACGGCCTCACGCCGCGCGTGCTGCAGTCGCATGTCCGCGCCGCGCTCGATGCCACCCTCGACCCCGATGAGTTGCTGCGCGACGGGCTGGGACCGAAGAAACTGAAAGAGCTGCGCCGGCAGCGTAACCGGCTTGGCGACCATGGCGAGGTGCATTTCAACGTTGCGCGCACGCCCGCCGAGGTTACGGCCGCGCTCGAGACGTTCCTCAACCTGGAAGCCAGCGGCTGGAAAGCCAAGCGCGGCACGGCATTGGTGCAGCACGCCGGCGATGCCGCCTTTATCCGCCGCGCGACGCCTGATCTTGCGGCCACCGGTCAATGCGAGATCGTGACGTTGCGCGCCGGCGAGACGCCGGTGGCAGCAGCCATCGTGCTGCGGCATCAGGACCGTGCGTTCTATTTCAAGCTCGGCGTCGACGAACGCTTTTCGAAATTCTCGCCGGGCGTGCAGCTGACGCTCGATCTGACCCGGCATCTCTGCGCCGATCCCACAATTACGCTGGTCGATTCCACCGCCAATGCCGACCACCCCATGATCAATCCGATCTGGCGCGGACGGCTCGCGATCGGCGATGTGCTGATTCCGCTGCGGCGGGGCGATGTGGTCGCAACGCTGGCGCAAACCGCCTTGAGCTTGCGCAAGCTCGCCCGCGAGCCGGCGCGCCGCGCCATCCGTTTTATCAGAGAACGCCAGGAGAAATCCTCATGAATACCCAGACCGCCGTAGCGCCGGTGATTGCAGCCGACAACGATGCCTTGCGCCGCGACTTTCCGCTAAAACCGTTCGCGATCCGCCACAAGCTGGCCGGCCATCCGCTTCTGATGCTGCCGCGCATCGCGCAATTGGCTGCTGAGTTGCCGCGCGATCTGATCGAATACAATTCAGGCAAGGTCGCGATCAGCCAGGATCCCGACGCCATTCCCTCGGTCGATCTCGATCCCGTGGAAGTGGTGAAGAGCATCGAGACCGCCGGCGCCTGGATGGTGCTCAAGCGCGTGGAAAATTCGCCGGAATATCGCCAGCTGCTGGAAGACACCCTGCTCTCGGTGGCGCGCGCCCGCGGCTTCAACAGCTTGGGCGACGCCGGCTTCGAACAGCTCGAAGGTTTCCTGTTCGTGTCCTCGCCGAATTCGACCACGCCGTTCCATCTCGACAGCGAAGACAATTTCTTCGTGCATATCCACGGCGAAAAATTCTTCACCATCCTGGACAATACCGACCGCAGCATCGTCTCCGACGACGAGATCGAGCGCTCGATGACCAAGCACCGCAATCTGAAATATGACGAGCGCTTTGCCGCCCGCGGCAAGGAGTTTCATCTGTTCGCGGGCGACGGCTGCTACGTGCCGTATCAATGGCCGCATTGGGTGCGCACCGCTGACTCATTCTCGATTTCGATGGCGATCACCTGGAAGACGCGCGAGGTGCGCCGCCTCAACGATCTGCACTTCTTCAATTCGATGCTGCGCGGCATTGGTATGCCGCAGCAGCCGCCCGGCAAGCAGCCGGTACGCGACGCGCTCAAGCTCGCCTTCTACCGCACGGTGACGACGGCGATCAAACCGCTCCGCGCCTCGATGGCGATGCGCCGCGTGCTGCGCCGCATCGCGCTGGGGAAGCGTGCGAATTATTATTTGAAGGGGACTTAGCTTCAAGCACCGGTCGTCATCCCCGCGCAACGGCTTCGCCGTTGTCGCTGGAGGTGCGAGCGCTTGCGAGCCTCGAAGGATGACAGTTCGAGCCCGTAGCCATCCTTCGAGGCTCGCCGAAGACGGCGAGCACCTCAGGATGACGGCGGTGTTTGTTGCGCGAGGGCTTGCTGAAGCAGTCGCCGTTACCACCTCACCTCACTTCAGCGGCGAATGCGGCGTCGGCAGCATGATCGTCGAGTGCATTTCCTCGAGGAAGCCCGGGCCCTTGCCGAGGAATTCCTGCCAGGCCGGATCCTTCATGGCGTTGCCACGCGCTTCCGCGCGGGCGTTCAGATCAGGATAGGCCCAGATGTGGCAGGCCTCGTTGGGCTCGCCCGCCTCGGTTTGCCAAAGGCCGACAATCTTGGAATATTTCTCGCGCGCCGGCAGTACGGCGGTGAACGCATCGAGCCATTGCTTGAGGCCACCAGCCGGCTTGCCGCGGTAGTTGCGCAGTTCATAGACATTGCCTGAGGATGCCGGAGCCACCGGCGGCTTGATCGCATTCATCAGCCGAACATTCTGGCGCAGCAGCAGCGGACGGATCAGCGGAATATACTCGGCTGTCCAGCGCGGGTTCTTGGCGAGCTCGGCGCGAAGGCGTCCGCGCTCCTCGAAACTGTTGTAGCTCCACATGTGCAGGACCTGGTTGAGCGGCCCGATCTCGGTCATCCAGTAGCCTTCGAGCTTGCCGTAGTCGTTCTTGCGGATGTCGGCCGACACCGTGCTCGCCGCTTTCACCATGTCGCCGAGCGTGCCGGGCTTTACGGTGTAGGTTCGCAATTCGTAGATCATGGTGGTTCGTTTCCTCTTTTTTGCTGGATATTGGCGTGGCGTCCCCCGGATGCAGTGCAGCGCGTAGCGGTGCGCTGCTGATCCGGGGTCGATCTTGCGCCGGCGTGGGTCCCGGCTCTGCGGAGCAGCGTAAAGAACGCTGCACCGCGTCCGGGACACAGGTCTATTCGGCCGCCTGCGCGTTGATCTCTCCCGACACCTGACGAATGGCGCGGGCGAGTTGGTCGGCGGGCTGGGCGCCTGATATCGCGTATTTCTGCGCCAGCACGAAGGTCGGCACGCCGGAGATGCCCTTCTCGGACGCTTCCTGCGCCTGGCCCGAGATCAGCGCGACGTCTTCGTCGGTCGCGAGGCGCTTGCGCACGTCGTCGGCATCGAGGCCGACATCGGCGGCGGCCTGCACCAGCACGTCGATATCGGTGAGATCGCCGCCATCGCGAAAATACAATTCCATCAGGCGCTGCTTCATCTCGCCGGATTTGCCCTGCGCTTCGGCCCAGTGGATCAGGCGATGGCAATCGGTGGTGTTGGGCTGGCGCTTGACCAGCTCAGGCCGGTAGGTCAGGCCCTCTTCGCCTGCCGCCGTGACGACGCGGCCCGCAATACCCTTGTAGGCCTCGACCGAGCCGAACTTGGCGGTGAGATATTCGTCGCGGCTGATGCCCTCGCGCGGCACCCAGGAATTGAGGAAGAACGGCCGCCAGCGCACCTCGACCGGCACGTCCGGCACCAGCGCCAGCGCGTTCTCGATCCGGCGCTTGCCGATATAGCACCATGGGCAGACCACGTCGGAGACGATGTCGATCTTCAGTGGCTTGATGGTGCTCATGGGCGCGTCCTCGGGCTTCAAACGATGGCCGGAAAGTAAGCCGATTGAGGCCCGGGGCAAGGCCCCGCGCCGCATGCCGCCATTACATAACCTCCGCGGTTATTGTGGCCGCGGACAGGCCTCCGTAGAAATCGGGCAACAATTCAACTGCGGAGCCCGATATGACCGCCATTTTCAAGCCGGAAGGCCCTCTCTTTCGCGCCACCGAGCATGCCGGCGGGCCGTGGTCGCCGGATATGCTGCAGGGCAGCGCGACCACCGCGCTGATGACGCGCGAGGTCGAACGGCTCGCCGAGAATAGCGGATTTGCCGTGCGCCGCCTCACCTTCGACCTGTGGCGGCCCGCGGGCTTGCGCGCCTTCGGCCTGGAGACCGACATGCTGCGCGACGGCCGCAAGGCCAAGACCATCCAGGTGCGGCTCACAGACGGCGAGACCGAGATCGGCCGCTGCACGGCGCTCTTGACGGCGCAAGGCAATGAGTCGCCCGCTGATCCGTTCTCCAAAAATTCGGTCAGCGACGCACCGCCGGAATCCGGCACACCGCCGCCGGCGTTTGCGCAGAAATGGAGCCGCTATTTCCAGAACGTGTCCGTGCGGCTCATCGAAGGCGCGCTGGAAAAGCCGGGGCCGGCCGCGGCATGGATGCGGCTCGACGTGCCCATGGTCGAGGGCGAGACCAATACGCCGTTGCTGCAGGCGGTGCAGGCCGCGGATTTTGCCAGCGGCGTCGGCCAGATCGTCGATATGCGCGAATGGACGTTCATCAATCCCGAGATCAGCCTCTATTTCTTCCGCCCGCCGAAGGGCGAATGGATCCTGATCCGCTCGCGCACCCGCGCCGGCGCCAATGGGGCGGGTCTGACCATGGCAACGCTCAGCGACCGCAAGGGCGCGTTCGCCGAAGTGCTGCAGGCGATGACGTTCGAGCGGCGCGAAGCACAAGCGCAGGCGTCTTAAGGCGCCAGATACTGCAGCAGCCTCGGATCGTCGCGGACTTCCTGCGCCGATCCTGATAGCGCGACCCGGCCGCGGTCGAGCACGAAGGCGCGGTCCGCGACGCGGAGCGCGAGGTCGAGATGCTGCTCGACGATCACGATGGCGATATCTTTGGCCAGCAGGATCAGGCGCTCGGTGATTTCCTCGATCACGCCGATCCAGACGCCTTCGGTCGGCTCGTCCAGCAACAACACGCGCGGGTTCGACAACAGCGCGCGGCCGATCGCCAGCATCTTGCGTTCACCGCCGGACAATGTGCCGGCGACCTGGTCCATGCGCTGGCCGAGCTTTGGAAAAATCTCCAGCACGCGGTTGACGGCCTGGCTGTCGCGGTTGGTCAATGCGCCGACGGCGAGATTGTCGCGCACCGAAAGCCTGCCGAACACCGAGTGTTCCTGCGGGACGTAGCCGAGGCCGAGGCGGATGCGCTGCTCGGTCGGCAGCGCGCCGACGCTGCGGCCATCGAGACTGACGGCGCCGCCGAGCAGCGGCAACTCGCCGACGATGGCCTTCATCAGCGTGGTCTTGCCGGCGCCGTTGCGGCCGAGAATCGCAACGCCGCCGCGCCACGGCACGGCCATGCTGACGCCGAACAGCACCTGGCTGCGGCCATAGCCGGCGTCGACGCTTTGGATGTCGAGATATCTGTCCTTATCAGGCACGGCGGAGATAGACCTCCTGTACCCGGGCGCTCGACTGGATATGCGACACCGAACCGCAATCGAGCACGCTGCCCTGATCGAGCACGGTCAACCGGTCGCAGATGTCCCTGATAAAATCGAGGTCGTGCTCGACGATAACGAGGGAGCATTTTTTCTTGATCGGCTGCAGGAGTTCGCCGGTCACCCGGCGTTCCTCGAGGCTCATGCCGCCGGTCGGCTCGTCCAGCAGAAGAAGTTTTGGTTCGGGCGCCAGCGCCATTGCGATTTCAAGCCATTGCTGTTGGCCGTGCGACAGCGCGGACGCAGGCTCCGCCGCGCGGTCGACCAGACGGAACTGTTCGAGCATGGCCATGGCGCGATCGTGCAGCACCCCGCGGCTGCGCGAAAACACCAGGCTGGGCAGCGAGCATTGCGCCTGCAACGCCAGCAGAATGTTGTCGTACAGCGTCAGCGCCGGCAGCACGCTGGTGATCTGGAACTTCAGACTCATGCCGGCGCGCGCCCGCTCAGCCGGCGACGCCTGCGAGATATCGCGGCCGCCGAACGTCACCGTGCCCGACGTCGGGATTTCCGCGCCGGCGACGCATTTCATCAGCGTGCTCTTGCCCGAACCGTTGGGTCCGATCAGCCCGTGGAATTCGTTCTCGTAAACAGTGAGATCGGCGCCGTTCAGGGCCGTCAGCTTGCCGAAAATCTTGATCAGTCCGCGTGCTTCAAGAAGAGCCACGATCGCCCTCCTCCGGCAGCCGGCCGAAATTGCCGACACGCTCGCGCTCGCTCAGGATCAGGCTGACCAAACCTGCGGGGCGAAACAGGATGACCAGCAACAGCAACACGCCGAGGATGATCGGCCAGATGTCCTGATAGGAGTTCGACAGCCAGAAACTGACCGCCTCGATCGCGACCGTGCCGATCACCGCACCGATCAGCGTGCCGGAGCCGCCGAAGAGCACGTAGAGCACCACCTGCGTCGAGATCACCACGCCCAGCATGTTGGGCCAAACGAACCCTTCGTGAAACGCATAAAGACTGCCCGCGAGGCCCGCAACGGCGCCGGCAAAGGAAAAGATGATCGCCTTGAGCCGCTGCACCTGATAGCCGAAGAAGGCGATCCGCTGCTCGTTCTCACGCAAGCCTGCCAGCGCCAGACCGAATTGCGATCGCACCAGAAAGCGGCACAGCAAATAGACCGCCAGCAGAATACCGAGCGTCATGTAGTAATAGACCGGACCCTCCGTGATGTCGTAGCTGCCGAGCGTCATCGGCGGGATCGAGGGAATGCCGTTCTGGCCGCCGAGATAATACCAGCCCCGCGCCACGCGGTCGGCCGCGTAGGAGCCGGTCAGCGTGCCCAATGAGACAAAAATCACGCTGGATGGATGACGTCCGAGCAGCAGAAACCCGCCGAGCAGCAGCGCAAAGGCAAAACCGATCAAAAGCCCGGCCGGCAGGACGAGCAGGATCGACGTCACGCCGAGGTCGCGCGCAATCAGCGCCACGCCATAACCGGCGGTGCCGAAGAACACGGCCTGTCCAAAGCTCATGATGCCGGCATATCCCCACACCAGATCGAACGAGAGCGCAAACAGGCACAGGATCAGGACCCGCGTGGCGTAGATCGTCAGATAGTCCTTGAGGACGAACGGCAGCAGCACGGCGATCACCAGTACCGCGACTTCAATGATCGGCAGCACTCGCCATCGGCGCTGGCGGCCGACCCGACCGGGAAGCGGCAGCGACGTCGTCTGTGTCGTTTCTGTCATCAAATGGCCAGCAAACCTGCTCCGGAGTTAACGGTGGCTTTCGGCCGCCGCAGCGCCACGCTCAGCATTACATCAGCATTCTTTGGGATCGACGAGGCCGGCGCTGCGCGCGACGATCTCATAATTGCCGCCCTTGGCAACCGCCGTGTACATCTTCATCTTGCAATGCCGCTTGCCGGGAACCATTTCCGCGGGCCCGCCGGGACCTTCGGCGATCTTGGCGTGATCCAGCGCCGCCGCGACCCCGTCGCGATCAATCTTGCCGGCCTCCTTGACCGCCGCCTCCCACAGTTTGAGGCCACGATAGGTCCCGGTCGCGGCACTGCCCGCGGCGAACAGGAACGTGCCCGGGAACTGCTTTTCGTAAGCTGCATGAAGTTTGGCGCTGAAGGGGTCTTCAGGCGTGAGCGCCTTGAAATAGTCGAGGCAGCTCGCAAGTCCCTCGATCTCGGCCGCCTGGTTGATGTTGAGCGTGTTCTCGTCGTAGTAGACGCAGGATAGCCGGCCGCCATTCTTGAGGAACCCCGCCTCGTAAAGCTGCTTGAAGAACGGCCCGACCCCAGGCGGGATCACGGTGTTGAACACCACGTCGACCTTGTTGGAGATGACCCGGTTCACCGTGGCGCTGAAGTCGATCTGGTCGAGCGGATAATATTCTTCGAAGACCACCTCGCCGCCATTGGCCTCGATCACCTTGCGGGCATAGACGTTCAGGGTGTGCGGCCAGACATAGTTGGCGCTCGGCAGCGCGAACCGCTTGCCGCCGTTCTTGATCAGCCAGGGGATGAACTCGTCGCACTGCTGCGCCGGCGTCGGGCCGGTACAGAACAGATAGGGCGTGCACTCCTTGCCCTCGTAGAGCTGCGGGTAGATGTAGAGCGTCTTGCCGCGCGCGACGATGACGTCCTTGATGGCGTTGCGCATCGAGCTGGTGATGCCGCCCAGCACCAGATCGACCTTGTCGCGCTGGATCAGTTTCCGGACGTTGCCGACCGCGACCGATTCATTCGACGCGGTGTCCTCGATGAACAATTCCAGCGGCCGGCCGAGCAAGCCGCCGGAATCGTTGATTTCCTTGACCACCATCTTTGCGACGTTCGCATCCGCGTTGCCGGCGTAACCGATCGGGCCGGTCAAGTCGGTGGCGATGCCGACCTTGATCGGGGGCCCCGCCGCGTTGGCCCAATCGGGGCGAACGACCCAGCTGCCGACACCGGTGGCAATGGCGGTGCTGGCAAAGGCGAAGTTGGAGAGGAACCGCCGGCGGTTGAGATGGCTGTGATCGCTGGACATGGACTAGACCCCTTTTCCTGAAATCAGGCCTTGCGGCCGAAACTTGATGAAGATGATGGCAAGTACGAACACGAGGACGTCGGCGATCACGGGCGGGATGATCCAGGGCAGTGCCGCGGCGAGCGTGCCGATCACGCCGGCGCCCGCGACGGGTCCTGCGAACGAGCCGACTCCGCCGACCATGACGGCGACGAAGCCCTGGATCAGGAAACGCAGGCCGAGATCGGCAAACAGCGAGAACACCGGCACGATCAGCGCCCCCGCAAGGCCTGCAAGCGCGGCACCGAACGCAAAGGTGGCGCCATAGATCGCATTGGTCGAAATGCCGGAGGCGCGGGCCAGCGCGGGGTTTTCCAGCGAGGCACGAATGCGCAGTCCGAAGGCGGTGCGCGCCAGCAGCAGATAGCTGCCGATCATCACCAGCGCCGTGATCAGGATGATCACCAGCCGCCAGCTGGAAAAATGCATGGTCCCGATATTGACCGAACCGCCGAGCGGCTCCGGGACCGACAGATAGAGCCCGCCGATCAGACCGCGGACGATTTCGCGGATGATCAGCCCGAGCGCGTAGGTGCCCAGCATCGCCACGATCGGTGCGGCGTAAAATCGCCGGACGATGCTCCGCTCCAGCACAAATCCCAGCGCGCCGACGACGAAGGGGGCGGCCGCCATGCCGATCCAGACCGGCGCGCCCGCGCTGTGCACGATATAGGTGACGTAAGCGCCGAGCAGGACGAACTCGCCCTGCGCGAAGTTGAAGATGCCCATCATGCTGGCGATGATTCCGAGTCCCAGCACGACCAGAACGACGATCGCGCCGAAACTCAGGATCTCGAACAGTGCGACGAACAGGTTATCCATATGCCATCACCAGCAGCATTGCGGCGTTCGGCTGCTTACATTTTCTTCCAGTCTCCCGCCTGCTCGAAGGCGTGCGCCGCGCGATAGATGGTCATTTCATCGAAATGCCGGCCGACCAGCATCAGCCCGACCGGAAGGCCGTCGACCATGCCGCAGGGAATCGACATCGCCGGGTGATGCGTGATGTCGAACGGCGCGGTGTTGGTGATCATCTCGAAAGCGCGCTGGCACACCTCCTCCCGGGAGGCGCCGGGCGCCGGCAGCGGCGTCGCCTTCATCGGCGTGGTCGGCATCAACAGCAGATCGTAGTTCGCCAGCACCTTGTCATAGGCGGCGGTGATACGCCGCGAGATGTTGACGGATTTGCCGTAGTAGCGCGGCCCGAAATTATTGTTGATGTAGACGCCGAGCATCAGGAACAGTTTTGTCGTTTCCGACAGCGAGTCCGCCTGCCCGCGCCAGCCGCGATGAAAATCCATCAGCGACGTCGAGTACAGATCGGCACGGCTGAGACCATAGCCGTCGCCGAACATCATGGTCTGGGCGATGCCTTCGGCGCCAATCGGCGTCCAGACCGCCGGCGCCACCATGTGGAGCGGGATTGAAACCTGTTCGACTGTCGCGCCGAGGCTCGCCAGCCGCTTCGCCGCTTCCATCACGCTCCGGTTGACGTCGGCTTCGGCGCCGGCCTGCTCAAAACCTTCCTTGACGATGGCGATCTTCATGCCCTTGATGCCGGCGCCCAGCGCCTTGGTGTAGTTCTGCACCTCGGGCGACTTGATCCGGGGATCATAGCCGTCGTCACCGGCGATCACTTCGAGCAGCAAGGCATTGTCGGCGACGTTTGCGGTCATCGGCCCGGTGTGATCGACGAAGATCTCGATCGGCATGATGCCGGTATAGGGCACCAGACCCCAGGTCGGCTTCATGCCGTAGGTGCCGCTGAACGACGACGGCATCCGGATCGATCCGCCCTGGTCGCCGCCGATCGCCATGTCGACTTCGCCGAGCGCGACCACGACCGCGCTGCCGGACGACGATCCGCCGGCGGAATAGCCCATCTTGTGCGGGTTATGCACCGGACCGGTCGCATTGGTATGGCTGCCGCCGGAGATACAAAAGTTCTCGCAATGCACCTTGCCGGCAATCTCGGCGCCGGCATCGAGCATGCGCGTGACGATGGTGGCGTCGAAATCCGGCACATAGCCTTCGAGCGTCGCGGAGCCGTTCATCATGGGCACGCCGGCCAGCATGATGTTGTCCTTCAGCGCCACGACCTTGCCCTTCAGCTTGCCGCTGGCGGCGCCCTTGACGGTCGATTTGCGATACCAGGCGTTGCGCGTATTTTCTTCCGGCGACGGGCGATAGCCAGGGGTCCGCGGGTACTTCACGATCGGGACTTCGTCGGCCATCGCGCCGACGGCGTTGTAGGCATCGACCGAGCCCTGCATCAACCCACGGAAGGAAGCGACGTCCTCATCGGTCAAGGCCAGACCGCATTGGTCGGCGACCGCGCGCAGTTGGTCGGGAGTAGGAAGCGCTACTGTCACGATGGATTCTCCTGTTTCTTTGACGGCTCGCGAAGGAAATTTGCTGAGGGCCCCAACCCCACGCCCATCACTAGAAACGGAAATGTTTTCCTTTTCAAGTATTATTTTGCAACACCTCCTTTTGCGGAGCGTTACGCGTTCGCGGTCAGAACTGTTTGATCAGCCGGAAGTCGATCCCGTTGGCGGCTGCTAGATAGATCGGCATCCTGGCGCTGCCGCGGCGAATGCCGACGGTGCCTCGCGCGCCCTGGTAGTCCACATTCGCAGCCGCCGAGAGCAGCGGCTTCCGCGCCAGCGATCCTGCGCGCGCGGCGACCGTCTCCAGAAACCGCAAGCCCTCATAGTTCGACTGCGCGATCGAGCCGAGCGGCGGCGCGTGGCGGCCGAACGAGGCTTCGTATTGGCAGCGGAAAGCGTCGTTCTCGCGCGAGGCCTTGTCGATGAAATAGCCGGATGCGCAGAACAGGTTTTCGGTGTTGTCGGCGCCGATCCCGAGCAGCACCGTCTCGTCCATCGCTCCGGCGAGGCGGAGCATTCGGGTGCCGAGCCCCTGCTCGCCAAAGGTACGGTTGAAGACGACGCTGTCGGCGCCGATCAACGTGATCAGAACCACGTCGGGCTTCGCGGCCCGGATCCGCGCCAGCTGGTTGCCGTGATTGTGCTCGCCGATCGGCACGAACTCCTCACCAACGACGCGCCCGCCGGCGTCAGCTATGTATTTCTTGATCGCCCTGTGGGACAGCCATGGCCAGACATAGTCGCTGCCGATCAGATACCAGTTCGCCGCTCGCCTGGTGTTGGCGAGCCACTCGATGGACGGGCGCCATTGCGCCCCCGGCGTCTCGCCGATGGCCATCACGCCGGGCGTTCGCTCGCCGCCCTCATAGACCGGCGTGTAGAGGTAGGGAATCTGTCCGGCGACGACCTTGCGCAGCGCCACCCTGACCGCGCTGATATGCGAGCCCATGATGAGATCGGCGTCTTCGGCCGCGACAATGTCGGAAGCGGTGCGCGTCACGTCGTCAATATCGCCGCCGGTGTCATGGAACGCGACTTCGATCTCGCGGCCGAGAATGCCGCCGCGGCGATTGATCTCGGAAATGCCCAGCAGCGTACTGTTGATGGAGGCCGGACCCCAGATTCCCGACGGGCCGGACAGCCCGACAAAATTGGCAATCCGCAACTTCTTGCGATCGCGCGGCGCCCGAAACGGGCCAAGCGCCGGCTCCGAGGTGCCCGTTCCCGTCCCCGGAAACCCCTTGAGCAGCAGTTCCGGCGGCATCGGCGGCCCACCGAACTTTTGTAATTGCGGCAGCGAGAGCAATTCGCTCTCCTTTCAGCTTCTTTTAGTCCGGCGCCATCAGACTACCATCGGCGAGGTGATCGGCAACAAAAATCCTAGTGGAAAATATTGAATATTCAACGATTCCCGTGCATAGAGTTCAAGCAAGAGCGCTAAATATTCATCGAAAACTCCATTACGCAGTTCAAAGCCTTGGCCAAATCGCCCAGTAAACCCATCACCGAACATCTCGCCTACCTGCTTGCGCAGGCCAACCGGGAGATCAATCGCCAGCTCGACGCGCGCTTCCGCAAGGAAGGCGTGCCGGTCGAGCAATGGCGCATCCTGAAGGTGTTGTCTGACGGCAAGGGACACTCGATGGGTGAGCTTGCCGAAGCGGTGCTGCTCAATCATCCGACGTTGACCAAGATGGTCGACCGGATGGTCTCCGACGCCCTCGTCTATCGAGTGCAGGACGCCGAGGACCGGCGTAAGGTCCTGATGTTCTCGTCCGACCGCGGCAAGGCGCTGACCCAGCGCCTCAACTCGCTGGCGCTGAGCCAGGAGGCCTTCATCGCCGAGAACTACGGCAACAAGGCCACCGCGGATCTGAAGCGCCTGCTGGAAAGCCTGATCGAGAAGGCGAACTAAGCTACGCCGCCAGCGCGGTGAGAACCGCTTCCGACGCTTCATCCGCCGGCATGAACATTTCCACGCGCAGTTCCTGCAGCGTGACGTCCTGCGGCGTCCCGAGCGTCAGCACCGCGCCGATCAAGCCAATGCCCACATCGCCCTTGCGCAAGCGCACCTCGCATAGCGGGCTCGGGGTTTCGTGCTCGTCGAACTGCGTGGCCGGCAGGTCGGGCAATTTCAGCAATTCACGCCAGGTCGATTGCAGCGCCAGATCGAGCGGCGCGGCCATCGCCTCGTGGCGGGCGCGGACCAGCAACGCGGACGCGACCTTCGGCCAGTTTTCGACATAGGGCCGCAATTCATCCGGCGAGAGAAACATCCGCATGTGATTGAGCGGACGCTGCATGCGCTCCGGCCCGAGCAGCATAGTCATCAGCCGCGTCGCCGCGCCGTTGGCCTGCAGCACGTTCCAGCGCCGGTCGGTGACGATGGCGGGAAACGGTTCGTGCCGGCGCAGCAGCAGATCGATGGCGCGCTTGGCGTCGGCAACTTCGGGAGCTGAGAGATCGCGTTCGCCATATTGCCGCGCAAAGCCGCCGGATTCCAGCAGCGCATTGCGGTCGCGCAGCGACAGGCCGAGCGCGGAAGCCAGTTGCAGCAGGATTTCGCGGCTCGCCACCGCCTTGCCGGTTTCGACGTAACTCAAATGCTTGATGGAGATTTCCGCCTCGAACGCCAGATCGGCCTGGCTCATGGCGCGGCGGTTGCGCCAGCCGCGCAGGAGATCGCCGACCGGGTTGGTGCGTAACGGTGCATGTTGGCGGGAGTCCATCCGCCGATTATGCGAAGGGCGGATGCAGCTGTAAATCGCTACTTGTAGGATGGGTGGAGCGCAGCGATACCCATCGGCGCTAGGCACCACCATTGCCGAAGATGATGGGTATCGCTTCGCTCCACCCATCCTACGTGAGCGCCGCCGCCATCTCCCGCATCCGCTGCGTGGTCAGGTCATCCGCCGGAAAGAACGTCTCCAGCGCCAGTTCGGACAGCGTGACGTCGACCGGCGTTCCAAAGATCATCGTGGTCGAGATGAAGCTCAGCACCTCGCCATTGAGCCGCAGCTTGAACGGGATCGCGACATTGTCCGGCGACAGCGGGCCGGAGCGCGCCGGCATCGGAAAGGCCTTCAGCTCCGCGTAGAGCTTTAGCAGTTCGGGATCGGCGGTCGCCTCGCATTGGCGGTGCAGCCGTTCCAGCAGGTGACTGCTCCATTCGGCGAGATTGACGGTGCGCGGCGCCAACGCTTCGGGATGAAAGGCCAGCCGCAGGATATTGAACGGCTGGCCCAGCAGCCGCGCCGGAATGCCCTCGAGCAGCGGCGCCACCATGCGGTTGGCGGTGACGAGATTCCAGTGCCGGTCATAGGCCAGCGCCGGATTGGGTTCGTGCGCCTTCAGGACGAGGTCGATCGCCGCCCGCGCCGACTTCAGCGCGGGATCATCCAGCGAGCGCTGCGGAAAGGCGGGTGCAAAGCCGGCCGCCACCAGCAACACGTTCCGTTCGCGCAAGGGCACCTCCAGGCGTTCGGCCAGTTTCAGCACCATCTCGCGTGACGGCGCGGCGCGGCCGGTTTCGACGAAACTCAAATGACGCGCCGAAATCTCGGCATCGCCGGCCAGATCAAGCTGGCTGAGATGACGGCGCTGCCGCCATTCGCGCAGGTGATCGCCGATATGGACGGGCTGGGGACGTTCGGCTCGCGCCGTGGAAGCATGTGCGTTCATGGTGGAAAACCTACCATGCGAATTTCTCAGCTTCCATTACCTCCGACGTAATCGAATTGGGTCGCGGACGGGGTCATCTTCGCAGTCACAGGAGATGACCCATGCTGATGCTTCCTCTGTTTCTGCTCATCGTTCGCGCCCTGCACAGACTGGCGGTCTGGGTGCTGGCCCGTTCCCTCAACATGCCGGAACCGCTGGTGCACGACACCGGCGTCTTCGTGGTCGCGCAGGTGCAGACGATCGAGAACCGGATCGGCGAGGCGCTGTCCCCGATGCGGCGCTGGCGTCAGTTCCGGTCCTGGTTCCGCTAACCCCAACCACCCACCCCGTAAAACCAAAGGAGAGAACTATGATCAACCCGTCCTCATTCCTGAGCCGCGCTCTGCTTGCCGACGCCGTCTTCAGCGGCGTAGCGGCGGTGGCCCTTGCGCTCGGTGCCGGCGTGCTCGCGCCGTTCCTCAATCTGCCGGAAGCCCTGCTGCGCGAGAGCGGGCTGTTTCTCATCGCCTACACCGCGCTGGTCGGCTGGCTCGGCACGCGGCAATCGGTGCTCAAAGCGCTGGTGCTGCTGGTGATCGTCGGCAACGCCGCGTGGACGCTGGGCAGTATCGCCTTGCTGTTCTCGGGCGCGGTGAGCCCGAACCTGCTCGGCATCGCCTTCGCCGTCGCACAGGCGATTGCGACCGGCGTGTTTGCCGAGTTGCAATATATCGGACTGCGCAAGAGCGACAGCGTGGTGACCGCCTGAGCTTGACGTGCATTGAAAGCGCGCCCGATGACAGGCCTTGTCATCGGGCGCGAATTCGCGTGGACCGTTGGCTTCTCTCGTGCAGACGCCCTCCCGCCTGATGCATAACCAACGGGGCATGGTGAGCGGACCTGCTTCCTCGCCAAGCTGCACCTCATTACCCTGCTTGACTAACATATATCCCGATGGTTATACGTTTATCCATAGCCAACGGGTTATCGATCCATGCCCAACGTTCACGACGTGCTGTTCAGAACCCTCGCCGATCCAACGCGGCGGGCGATCTTCGAGCGGCTGTGTCGCGACGGCGAGCAGACGGTCGGGGCCCTGACGGCGCACGCTGGCGTCTCGCAGCCGGCGGTCTCAAAGCATCTCGGCGTCCTGAAACAGGCCGGGCTGGTGCGCGACCGCCATGCAGGACGACAGACCCATTACAGCGCGCAGCTCGGCGCGCTTTCCCCGCTGATCGACTGGACCAGCCAGATGGCGGGCTTCTGGCAGAACCGGTTCGACGACCTCGAAGATCTCCTCAAAAGGATGGACCAATGAACACTGCGACCGAAACACGCTCCGTCGTCGTCGAACGCGAGATCCCGCATCCGCCGGAAAAAATCTGGCGCGCGCTGACACAACCGCATTTGATCGAGGAGTGGCTGATGAAGAACGACTTCAAACCGGTCGTGGGTCACAATTTCAATCTGCGCGGCGAGTGGGGCGGCGTGCTGGACTGCGAGGTTCTCGCCGTCGAGCCGAATAAAAAGCTGACCTACACCTGGAATTTCAAGCACGAACAAGCGGCCTACAATCTGTCGAGCGTCGTCGCCTGGACGCTTACGCCGACGCGCACCGGAACCCTGCTGCGCATGGAGCAGTCGGGCTTCCGGCCGGATCAGCCGCAGGCCTATGGCGGCGCCAAGGCGGGCTGGCAGGAGTTCTTTGCAAAGCTGGAACAGATGCTGGCGCGGGCTGAGTGAAGCCGCAGGCTAGAGCTGAGTGAACATTCAGGCACGTAACAAAGAGGAGATTCCATTGAACTGGAACGTCTGGATTCGACAGACCCACCGCTGGCTGTCCATTGCCTTTACGGTGACCGTCATCATCAACTTCATCGCCGTGGCAATGGGGACGCATGCCGACTGGCTGGGCTTCCTGGCGCTGCCACCGCTCTTCCTGCTCCTGTTCAGCGGCCTGTACTTGTTCGCGCTGCCCTATGCCACCAAGTGGCGTAGCGGTTGACGCAAGGGGCGGACATGAAGTCGAGCAAGACGTCGCGGAAACCGGCGAAGAAGGTCGCAAGGAAGGTCACAAAGAAAACCGTCGCCAAGCGGGTCGCCGCGAAGCCCAAGCTGCTGTCGGGCGGCAATCCGCAAATCGCGAAAGCCTATGGCGACGCGCCGGTGCAAGCCTACATCGCGGCCATGCCGGGCTGGAAAAGCGATGTCGGGCGCCGCCTCGACGCGCTCATCACGCGCACCTTCCCCGGCGTGTACAAGGCCGTCAAATGGAACTCGCCGCTATACGGTATCGAGGGCCAGGGCTGGTTCCTCGGCATCCATGTCTTCACGAGATACGTCAAGCTGGCGTTCTTCCGCGGCACGTCGCTGCGCCCCGTTCCTCCCGGCGTGTCCAAGCACAAGGAAGTGCGCTATCTCGACATCCACGAGGACGACGAACTCGACGAAGCCCAGCTTGCGGCCTGGGTGAAGCAGGCCAGCAAATTGCCCGGTGAGCGAATGTGAGCGAGGGACGAGCGATGAGCGGACACCAATTGAGCAGCCCGCGCGTAGTGACTAACGAAACGGAACGAGGGAAAATGACCGCGAAGAAAGCGACATCAACCAGGAAGATCAGCAAGAGTTCATCGAAGGAAGGAAATGAAGGCGATTCCCCTTCCCGGCTGATCGACATCAAGATCAAGGAACTGGGCGACTGGAGGGGCAAGACGCTCGCCGGTGTCCGCGCGCTGATCAAACAGGCCGTGCCTGATGTGGTCGAGGAGTTGAAGTGGCGCGGCGTTCCGGTCTGGTCGCACGACGGGATCATCTGCACCGGCGAGACCTACAAGAGCGCGGTCAAGCTGACCTTCGCCAAGGGCGCTTCGCTCAAGGACCCGTCAAAGCTGTTCAATTCCAGCCTCGAAGGCAACACCAGGCGCGCGATCGATATCCATGAAGGCGTTGAAATCAATGCGGATGCCTTTAAGACGCTGATCCGCGCCGCGGCGGCGCTGAACAGCTCAAAGAAAAAAGCCCGCTAGCCTGGTCCGGCTACACGCGCTCGCGGCTAGCTCAACGCCAACGCCGCGAACATTCCACCCAGAGTCAGCACCAGCCCGATGACGAGCATCGGGACGAGGCTGCTGCCGGAATACGGATCGGCCTGATCCTTGGCGGCTATCGCACGCGTCTGGTTGGTCATTGCAGGGCTCCTGTTTCGCTGCGCCGATATCTCTCGCCGGGTGCGAGCATGACGCCCTGCCCGCCGGCGATGCCGAGTTCAAGGCTTGCCGCGATCCGCTGCGCCCGTTCGACGAAATGGGCCGCGGCCACCGGCGGACAGAGTTCGCTCGCCGCAGCCTCGAACAGTTCGAGCCAGCGGTCGAAATGACCGGCGTCGACCGGCAGCGGCATATGCTTGACCATGGGCGTGCCGTGATAGCGGCCCGACATCAGCGCCACCGATGACCAGAACGCGCACATCTGCTGCAGATGCGGCTCCCAATCCGTGATGCGCGCCTCGAATACCGGCGCCAGCATCGGATCGCTGCGGACTTGTGCGTAGAAGCCCCGCACCAGCCGTTCGATCATGGCTTCCGTGATGCCGGTTCTTTCCATGATCTCGGCGGTGATCGCCTCACGCCGTTCTGCCCCTGTCATTCGCGGCTTTCCTTAAATAGGCAATTCAAATACCTATTTAGAGGGCTATAGATGCTCTGCCAAGTCACATTTTGAGGGCCTCCCATGCGCCTGACTTCGTTCACCGATTTTGCCCTGCGCGCCCTGATGCGGCTGGCGGGCGAGCCGGCGCGCTCGTTCGCCACCAGCGAGATCGCGGCCGAGTTCGGCATCTCGCGCAATCACCTCGCCAAGGTGGTGAGGGATCTCGCCGATGGCGGCTTCATTTCGACCCAACGCGGCGTCGGCGGCGGGTTCAGCCTGGCGCGGCCGCCGCAATCGATTACGCTCGGCGAAGTCGTGCGCGCGCTGGAAGGCGAAGCGCTGGTCGAGTGTTTTCGTGAGGATGGCGGTTGTTGCTCCCTGCTGCCGCGCTGCCGCCTGAAGGGAAAACTCGCCGCCGCGCGCGAAGCCTTCATGCGCGAACTCGACGGCACCACGCTGGCGGAATGCGCCTATCCCGCGCGATCCAAAGCGAGCCCGGCGCGAGGTGCGGCATGAAGCCGATCGAGTTTGCCAATGGCGAAGTGGAGATCGACGCGTCGATCGTCGCCGAAGGCCTCGGCATCGCGCTGCCGCGGCTCAAGGAAGGCATGCGCACAGGCACGATTACCAGCGTTTCCGAGCGCGGCGTCGATGCGGATCAGGGCCGGCATCGGCTGACGTTCTTCTCAGAGCATCGACGCTTTCGCGTCGTGGTCGACGCGTCGGGCGCGATCATTCAGCGCTCGGCGGTAGATTTTGGGGATTCGACGTTGCCGAGATCGCTGCGGAAGCCGGGCTGACGACCGAGACTCGGTAGGAGTTAGGTCGTCATTGCGAGAAGCGAAGCAATCCATAGCGCGACGAGCAAAGTATGGATTGCTTCGTCGCTCCGCTCCTCGCAATGACGAAAAAACCGACGGCAACGATTTACGCCGTCGCGCGACTTTCCCTGGCCTGCTGCGGCTTTGCCAGAATACCGGACTTTGTAGCGGGGGTCTTGCGGGCGTGTCCGTTCAGCGATTTGCCGTTCAAGGGCTTGCCGTGGAGTTTGGCGCCGTTCGTCGTGGCCCCATTCGCCTTGGCGCTATTCTTGGCGACCAGCTTCTGCTTGGCCTTTTCCTTGGCTTTTGCTTTGGCCTTGCGCGCACTGGCAGCCTTCGCCTTTTGCTTCTCGGCTTCCTTCAAGGCCTTCCGCTCCGCCTTGGCCTTGAGGCGTAGCTTCTCCGCCCTCGCCTCGGCGCGCTTCTTCTTGCGCTTCTTTTCGCAGGCCACGCATTTGCAGCCGATCGGCTTCAGATAGGCTTTGAAATAGTCGGTGCCGTAATCGTAGTTGATCTCCTCGCCCGGCTCGATGTTCTTGATGGCGCGGATGATGACCTTGCGCTTGCGCGGCTTGACGTCGGATTCCGCGTTCGGCTTGCAGGCATGGTTGATATAGCGGGCGACGTTGGCGCGCACCGAACCGTCGATGGTCCAGCGGTTGGTCAGCTCGAAAAGATATTTGTTCTCGATCGCGTCGTCTTTTTTCTTCTTCGAATCCAGCAGCGGCCCAAAATAGCGGACGATCTTGGCGCCCTTCTTGATCGGTTTGGTGGCGAAGAGGCCAAGCCCGGTTCGGGAGCGGCCGACGCGATAGGGTTTGTTCGCAGATACTGTAGCCATGACGATTGAATTACTGACACGCTGGTGAGTGAAAGGAATGGCGAAGCTGCTCTTCTAGGACGATTCCGCGGCCCTGTCAGGTATTTCGCAGGCTTTCGGTGAACCTTCCCCAGATTGCGGTCGTCTGAATGTCATGGTTCCCAGAAGCCTGATATGGCCGAGGGGACGACGTCGAGGGACGCCAAGGGATGAAACGTCTCCAATATCACCATTTGACGGCATTGGCCGGTGCGGCAGGCGCCGTGCTTGGCCTGCTTTCACCGGCAAATGCCCAGACATTCAGCAGCCTCTATACGTCCGCGGCGCCGAAGGATTGCCGCATGATCGGCAAGCCCAGCGAGCTCGACGGCAGCACGACGCGGGTATGCCCCGGCACGGCGGGTCTGGTGGTGCTGATCAGCGAAGGCGACTTGCGCGAAACCGTCTCGGTCGGCCGCAACCGCGCCGCGGCGGCTAGGGAGCCGGCCGCGCAAAGCTGGTTCGGCCCGTTCAACTCGACCACCAACACCGTCGAATGGCGGGCGGTGGACGGCAAGCCGTTCGCGATCATCCAGCGCTGGCACATCGCCGACAACAGCGATCCGGACAAGGAAGGCCGCCCCACCGCCAAGCCGATGCTGGCGGTGACCCGGCTGCCGCCCGGCGCCGTCTGCCACGTCGCCTATATCGACGCGCAGGCCAACCCAAATCCCAACGAGCTTGCCCGCAAGGCCGCCGACGAGCTCGCGCGCAGTTTTACGTGCGGCAAGGATGAAGTGAAGGTGATCGGCGAGACCGGCCGCGCCGCGAGCATGGCGAAGCGCTAGCGGATGAAGTCTGGCGCCCGGCGCCGCCGCCACGCGACCCCAGCGGCCTTCTCTCCATGGACGCGCCAGGGTTGCGGCGCCAAGTCGCGTGTGCCGGCGCTGTAAGACTACCGCAGGACCTCAAAAGCCGTTATGGTTCCCGACCAAAAGGGGGACGTGGATTTGTGGAAACGGGCATCCGACCCGGTTTGCCCTCAAAAAACACCCCTTCAATCGATTACGACACAGTCTGATTAGATCACGGTATGTGGTTTCCGATCATCGCCTGGATAGTGCTGTTCAGCGCTTGCGCGTTTTTTGCAGGCGCGACATTGGGACTCGATCCAGCCCAGATATCGGTTCAGCTTTCGGCGTTGCCAGGTCCCCAGCGGTTCGCGCTCGGCGCCATCATGTTGACCACTCTAGCGCTGATCGGCTCATCCGTCTGGCAGGCTTACGGCCTGGCGCGCCAGAACAAATTATTGCGGGAGCGCCTCAGGGGCCTGCGACAAGGGGTTGTGGCCGCGCATGATGCGCAAGCCGGATTCGACTCCTCGGTCCAGTCGCTCGCCAAGAGCGACCCCGAAGAAGCCATCGTATCGCTGCAGACGACGCTCGCGGACACTGAAAAACGGATCGCCGAACAGCAGAGTCGGTACCATTCCGTCGATCTCCACGAGCGGCTTGAAGAGATCCGGCGCCGCCAGCAGGCGCTTCGGGAGACGATCGGCGTCGTATCGGAAAAGCGGCGCGTTGCCGAGCCGGTATTCAGCGAATTGAAGGACCGGCTGCGTCAGCTTGAGCGGTGGCTCACTGAGCTCGAGGCCGACGACAACAAGAAAAATCTCGGCGATCGCGTCAACGAACTGGACCAAAGCGTATCCGCGATTCACAACCGTCATGGCATGCTGCAGCAGTCACTGGCGACACTCAACCGCTTCAAGGAAGAGCTGGCCAAGACCCACGCCGAGCTTGTTCCCGTCCGCACGCCGGAAACCGGGATCAACGCCCTCATCACCGAACTGCGCTCATCCGGCGACCAGTTGACCAGGATGCTGGATGAACTCGAATCCAGCGGAGACGAAAAGCTCAGTCTGCGGGTCGAGAGCCTTTCGAAGAACAAAGTCGAGATCGAGCAGCGGGTCGCGCACATTGATGATTGCTTCCATATTCTTGACGCCATTCGGCTGGACCTGGAAGAGCTCAGGGAGCGTCGGAAGCATCTGGAGCGCTCACTTGCGGCGATTGAGACGGATTCCAGCGGCGCCAGCCTGCTCGACCGCCAAAACGCGCTGAACGAATTCATCGTCGAATGCCGATTGCGCCTCAGGAACCTGCAGGATTTTTCGGCGACGCTGGGCCAGTTCAAGGAGGAATTGGCCACGTCGCAGGCCGGACTGGCGCCGTTGCAAGGGCCGGTCTACGGCATCGAGGCGTTGATCGCTGAAGTGAATATCGGTCACGCGATCCTGAGCAAGACGCTCGGCGAGATCGAACTGAAGGGTGATGAAGGGCTGGCCTCGCGCGTGGAAGCGATCGCCACCAACAAGACCGAGCTCGACGCGAGAATTTCCAGGATCTTCGAAGACTTTCAGAAGCTCGATTCAATGCGCAAGAACATCGGCGAGATGTTCACGAGCATCAGGGGCACCCTCAATCGGATAGGTTGAGGTCCCTCCGCGCCCCGGAGGGCGCGGCTTCCAGTACATCCAATCGGCCGCTTCTAGAACGCCTTTGCGGCGTCCGGCCGGTGCTTGTTCTTCGGCACGAAGCCGGAGCGCGTCGCTTCGCGCTGCTCGCGCACCCAGACCTCGCGGTTGGGGTGCAGGCCGCCGCCGCGGGTGGCCGGCACGGCAGAGAGCCGCGCGCGGTGCAACAGGCGGGTGTCGGCGACGCCGCAGTTCGGGTGCAGGCCGCCATTGGCCGCCACCACCTTGTCCCAGGCAGCCTTGCGCGCCTTCAGAACGGCAGGATCCGCCAGCGCCGTGCAGTTGAGTTCGTTCTTGTTGAGATCGGCGATGATCTCGTCGCCGTCCTCGACGAAGGCGATGGGGCCACCGAGGCCGGCTTCAGGGCCGACATGGCCGATGACGAGGCCGACCGATCCGCCGGAGAACCGCGCATCGGTCATCAGCGCCACCACGATGCCGCGCTCGCGGCACAGCGTCGTGATGCGCGAGGTGGGATCGAGCATTTCCGGCATGCCGGGCGCGCCGCTCGGACCCTCGTAGCGCACGATGATCATGTCGTTGTTCTGGAAAAGGTCGGGCGTCTTGTCGAGCGCCTCGAGCAGTCCCCGCTCGCCTTCGAACACGCGCGCTCTGCCGCGGAACAGATTGTCTTCCAGACCACCCTCGACGCCCGCCAGTTTCAGAATGGCGGAAAATTCCGGCGACAGATTGCCGCCGAGAACGCGCAGGCCCCCGGTCGGCTTGTAGGGCTTGGCAACGGTGTAGATGACCGTGCCGTCGGCGGGTTTGGTTTCGAGGCGCTTGACCTGTTCGGCCAGGGTTTCGCCGGTGCAGGTCATCACGTCGCCGTTGAGCAGTCCGGCTTCCAGCAGTTCGCGGACGATCACCTGCACGCCGCCGACGGCGTCGATGTCGACCATCGAATATCTGCCGTACGGCCGGGCGTCGGTGAGGACAGGCACGACGTATTGCGACAGATGGTTGAACTCGGCCGGCGTCATCACTTCCTTCCAGAAGTCGGCAAAGCCTGCGGCGCGCGCGATCTCCGGCGCATGCAGCGTGACGTTGGTGGAACCGCCGATGGCCATCGCGACGATCACGGCGTTGCGGATCGAGTCGCGCACCACGATGTCGCGCGGCTTGAGGCCCTTCGCGATCATCTGCGCGAGGTAGCCGACGAGCTGGTCCGGAAACTCCTTGAGGCGGCGGGGATCGTCGGACGGCGGCGCCACCATGTGCAGCGGCTGCATGCCGACGACGCCGATGAAGGTCTGCATGGTATTGTAGGTGAACATGCCGCCGCAGCTGCCGTAGCCGGGACAGGCATGGCAGGCGATGTGGTGGCGGTATTCCGCGTCGGGATTGCCGGCGACCTGGTAGGCGCTGACGATGTCGAGCTTCTCGCCGGTGTTCGGATCGGTGCCGGGATGGATCGCGCCGTCGGACATGATGATCGCGGGCTGATTGTGCTCGAGCAGCGCGGCCAGGGTGCCGACCGGCGGCTTGTCGCAGGCGACCACGGCGATGGTGCCGAGCAGCCCGGTGGCCTCCAGATGTTCGCACAGCGCGTCGTGCGTCACTTCGCGCCCGATCAGCGAGTAGCGCATTTCGCGCGTGCCGTTGCGGATGCCGTCCGAGGTCGCAATGGTGTATTCCGGCTGCACCAGGCGCAGCTTCATCTGGCCGGCGCCCTTGCCGACATGGCTCTTCAGGCTGGCATGGATCGCATCGACCTTCGCCATCACCCCCATGTAGCACTGGCTGTCGCCCTTGGTGCCGACCACGCCGACCGAGGGCTCGTGGATCAGGTCCGGATCGACGCCCAGTTCGCGCGCAATCCCGATGGTTTGGGCCGTGCGGCCGGGATGGCGGTCGATGAGGACGGGCTTCGAATTTGTCACAGCTAGTTCCTTCCCGGCGGGGCTCGTTCGGTCGATATTAGAAACGATTTAAGGCGCACCTTATAGAGCGCCGACCTCAGGGAAGTCACGCGGAAGTCACATGCCCGATAGCTGGTATGCTGCCACCTAGGCCCCCGGCGGCCGGGGCACGGACCCGCGCAGCATCGCGTCCAGCAGCTGGTCGGCCGACGTGCCCTCGGGCAACCGCTCCAGAATGCCCGTGAGCCGGCCGTCAAGCAGCAGCGTGGTAAAACCATGCACCAGCGACCACGCGCGCGCGATGGCGGCGGCCTGATCCAGCGACAACCCATCCTGTGGAATCTGCTCGTGCCGGCTGGCACCGACACCGCGGGTCAGCCCCGCGAACGCGGCATCGGAGGCCTCATGCAGCGAGGGGCGCGAATAATCCAGTCGTGCGCTGCGGAACATCACGCCGTACATGCCCGGATGCGCCTGCGCATAGGCGACGTAGGCTTTGGCGCTTGCCAGCCCCTTCATCATCGGATGCGTTTCGCTGTTGCCGGCGGCGACCATGGCCTCGTTGAACATCCGAAAGCCGATCGCCGCGAGTTCGCTGACGAGGCCGGTGAGATCGCCGAAATGATGGGTCGGTGCGGCATGTGACACGCCGGCTTCGCGCGCCACCGCGCGCAGCGTCAGCCCCGCCAGCCCGTCGCGTTCCAGCACCCGCTCTGCCGCCTGCAGCAGGGCCTCGCGCAGGTCGCCATGATGATAGGGCGTATCGCCCGCAGATTTGCGCCGCCGCACGGCGGGCCGTTCGGCAGCCGCCCTTGCCGGCTTGCGCGTCCGCGCGACGGTGCGGACCACTTTGTTTTCTCTCGACGTTTTTGCCATTTGAACCCCTTGCGAATCCTTATAGCCGCAATTTTTACACTGTAAAGATTTTGCTTGACGATGGCTGGCATGCCCTGTAGTCATATCTTTACGTTGTAAAGATCAAACCGGGAGGAAGCGACGATGCTCGATCAAGTGGCGACCAACGCGGCGCGGACCAATCTGGCGCCGATACCGATGGAATGCGACGCGCCGTTCCTGAAGGTCACCGGCGAATTGCCGCGCGAGCTCAACGGCACGCTCTATCGCAACGGCCCCAACCCGCAATTCGAGGCGCCCGGCGCCCACTGGTTCGTCGGCGACGGCATGCTGCACGCCTTCCATCTCGAGAACGGCCGCGCCAGCTATCGCAACCGCTGGGTCCGTACCCCGAAATGGCAGGCCGAGCATGATGCCGGCCGCGCACTGTTCGGCGGCTTCGGCCGCAAGCTGCCGGGCGCGCCCGCTGATGTCACCAATGACGGCGGCGTCGCCAACACCAACATCATCTTCCACGGCGGCCGCCTGCTCGCGCTGGAAGAAGGCCATATGCCGACCGAGATCGAGCCGGGTACCCTCGAGCGTATGGGCTATTGCGACTACAAGGGCGCGATCGCAGGCCCCTTTACGGCGCATCCCAAGATCGACCCCGTCACCGGCGAAATGGTGTTCTTCGGCTACAACGCCGCGGGCCCCTTGACCCCTGCTCTGTCGTTCGGATCGGTCAACGCGTCAGGCGTAGTGACGCGGTTCGATCGTTTTGAGTCGCCCTATGCCAGCATGGTGCACGACTTCATCGTCACCGAAAATCACATGCTGTTTCCGATCCTCCCCATCACCGGCAGCATGGAGCGGGCGATGCGCGGCAAGCCGCCTTACGCCTGGGAGCCGGAGAAAGGCGCCTATGTCGGCGTCATGAAGCGCACCGGTTCGGCGAAAGACATCGTCTGGTTCCGCGCCGAGAGCTGCTACGTGTTCCACGTCATGAACGCGTGGGAGGAAGGCGGCCGCATCATCGCCGACGTGATGCAGTTCGAGGAAGCGCCGCTGTTCACCCACCCCGACGGCTCGCCGACGGACCCCGAAAAATCGCGCGCACGCTATTGCCGCTGGACCTTCGATCTCTCCGGGAATACCGACCGCTTCACGCAAACCTATCTCGACGACCTCACCGGCGAATTCCCGCGCATCGACGATCGGCGCGCGGGCCTTGCCAGCAACCACGGCTGGTACGCCTGCGCCAATCCTGACCTGCCGATGTTCGGCGCGCTGTCCGGCATCGTGCATGTCAACGGCAAGGGCAATCGAAAAGGCAAATATCACCTGCCCGCCGGCGACACCATTTCCGAACCGGTTTTCGTCGAGCGCGGCGAAGACGCCGCCGAGGGCGACGGCTGGCTGCTATCAGCGGTCTGGCGCGCACGGGAAAACCGCAGCGACCTTGCGGTGTTCAACGCGCAAGATGTCGAAGCCGGACCGGTGGCGCTGGTGCATCTCGGGCATCGCGTGCCCGATGGTTTCCATGGCAATTGGGTGAGTACGACCTGAGAGTCTGACTCAAAAGCGATCAATGAAATAGCGCCCCATATCGAACGTCGTCATGCCCGGCCTTGTGCCGGGCATCCACGTCTTGGCTTCCATGAAGCAGGAAAGACGTGGATGGCCGGGACAAGCCATGACGAAAAGCGAATCATTTTCGGACAGTTAGGGAGCGCCCGAATGCTTTTTCGGTTAGACTCTGATTGAGATCGCGTCGTGTTCGACGATTGCGACAACATCAAGCTGCGCAACGCTGTTCGCTGCACAACCAATTGCAATTACTTATTGTTTTTTGATCCGACCACATTTATTTTTACACTGTAAAGATTTTCCTTGACGACTCCTCAGCCTGCCCCTAGGGTATCTTTACGATGTAAAGATAGCCCTGAGAGGCTGCCATGACGATCTTCCTGATTCTCGCCCCCTACGGCGCCTTCGCACTGCTGATGCTGGTGACTTCGGCCGATGTCGCCCTGTTCGGCGCCGCCGCGATCTGCCTCGCCGTGATTGCATACGACATGGCGCGCGGACGCTCGCTGAAGATCCTGGGCGTGGGCTCCGTCGTGGTCTTTACCGCGATCGGCGGCTACGTCACCGAGATCGATCCCGACCTCAGCGTCTCCGGCGTCAAGCTCGCGGTCGATGCCGGAATGTTCCTGGTCACGCTGGGCTCGATCGTGGCCGGCAAACCCTTCACGCTGCAATATGCGCTTGAGGTGGTCGACGCCGAAACCGCGAAACTGCCCGGCTTCATCAAGGCAAACTACATCATCACCTGGGCATGGACCGGCGCGATGCTGCTGATGATGGCCGGCAATGCCGCGCTGATCTATGTGCCGGGCCTGCCGCTGTGGGCGGGACTGCTGGTCGCATGTGCCGCGCGCAACAGCGCGGTCTATTTCACCAAATGGTATCCCGAATACCGCAAGGCGAAGTACGCCCGCCAGCGCCTTGCCTGAGACACACCAAGATATCGATCTCTCCGAGCCACCGCATTCAACAGAAGGCAGCGCGATGAAAGACGTATTCGCAAGATTAGGCGCCGACTTTTTCTCCACCATCGTGTTCATCGCGATCTATCTCGCGACCGATAACGTGTTGCTGGCGACCGGCGTCGCGATCGCAGGCGCCATCGGCCAGGTGATCTACTCCCGCATCAAGGGCAAGGAACTCGGCTACATGACCTGGGCCAGCCTCGGGCTCGTGATCGTGCTCGGCGGCGCCACGCTCTTGACCCACGATCCGCGCTTCGTTCTAGCGAAACCCGCGATCGGGCATTTTGCAATCGGCGTCATCATGCTCAAGCGCGGCTGGATGCTGCGCTATATGCCGCCGATCGTGACCCAGACCATTCCGGAATATGTCACCGCCGCAGGCTACGTCTGGGCCGGGCTGTGCTTCGTGCTCGCCGCCGGCACCATCGGCGTCGCGATGACCGGCGACATGAAGCTGTGGACGTTCTATGTGACCGTCGTCCTGATCGGGGCCAAGATTGCTCTGTTCGCCGTGCAATATGTCGCGTTCCGCGTCCTGGTCGGCAGCCGCATCCGCGCGGCCGCCCGCGCGTAATACGGTAAAACAACAGGGTTGGGCTTGCGCGGCAAGATGGGTTATACCGCCGCCGGGAGAACTCAGAACCATTCCGGTTGCTGGGAAATGTATTGGGGAGACCAAGATGGCCGTGGACGGAAACTGGGATATCGTCATGACCACGCCGATGGGCGAGCGCAAGGCGACGCTGACGTTGAAGAATTCCGGTGGCACGCTGACGGGCACGCAAGGCGCCGACGGCAATTCCGGCGAAATCTTCGACGGCACCGCCAATGGCGACGACGTCGCCTGGAAGATCTCCATCACCAACCCGATGCCGCTGACGCTCGCCTTCACCGGAAAAGTTTCCGGCGACAGCATGTCCGGCGAAATGGGTATCGGCCCGATGGGAAGCTTTCCGTTCACGGGCACCCGGGCCGCCTGATACCGAGGGAGCGGCTTCGCTCCCTCGCTGTTCGATCCATGCAAAAGACTGCACTGCTTTCAATCGCCGTCGTCGCCTCCCTGGTGACGGCGGCGATCGCACAATCCGCGCCCGAGCCCGAGCCGGCATGGCGCGCCAGCGCGCTGGCGCTGGTGCCGGCGGGCTTTATCGCCGGCGAAGCTTACCGCACCGCTGATATGACCGGATACCTCGTGGTCTATCCGGCAAACGCAAACGACCCCAAGTCCCCTGCCAGCGTGTTCGCGGCACGCCAGGTGCTTGTCGTGAGGCTCGACAAGGACGGGCGCGCGCTGTCCGCGGAATTGAAGCCGCGCAGCGACGCCACGCGGGGCAACCGCGACACCACGATGACCGATCCCGACGGTCAGGAAAGCGAGTTCGCAAAATCGCACGCCGAACTCGCGGCCAAGCGCGCGAAGCTGCCTGATGGTGCCGAGCCCTGCAATCTCGGCGCCTGGTCGGAAGATCGCGATCCAAAAGGCCTCAACGTCCGCACCGAGCCGTCGGTGAAATCGCGCGTGCTCGGCACGCTGCCGCCGCCCTATCGCCTGAAGATGGGTGGTAGTGAGAACACGCCCGAAGACGGCTGGCTGACCGAATTCCGCATCATCGGCTTCAAGGACGGCTGGTGGGGCCTCGTCGAAAGCCAGGACGGCGTGCGCGGCTGGTGGCGCAGCCTGTGCTCCAACCAGGTGACGAATTGCAGTTGAGGCAGCTCAGTTAAAACCAAATTTGCATCGGCAAGTCGTGCGCGTCCTGCCGCGGCGATCCGACGCTGCCTGCAGGTTCGCGCGCGGCAATCGCCACGGCGCAGGCGTCCAGCACATCGTCACGCTTCGCGCCGGTGCCGATCCGCGCCTTGCTGAGCCATTGGTCGATATCGCCGAGCCCGCTTCGTTTGAGCAACATCCGACGATGCGAATCTCCTTCCTCGGATTTCTTCGACGGCAAGGGTTTGTTTGCGTTCAACCGCAGAAACACCAATTCGGGATGAACCTCGCGGACATCAAGCGCGCGATGCGCACGCAGGAACGCATCTACCTCCATGATCTTCGGTCCGAGATGCCAGAGCTGGCGCGACACGCGCTTCTGGCCGCGCCGCAGGCATTCCCTGTTCGCTTCGTCGGGATTGTCGAAGTCTTGCCAAATCCAGCGCCGCGCGCCCGTGAAAACGCGCGAGGTGTGCGGGCGCAATTTATCGCGGGCAAGCAGATCGCACGCGCGCTCGCCGTCATCGGCCATGCCGATGGGGATGTCGATCCCCGCCCGATCGAACGGGCGAGACAACGCTTCCGAGACATCGCGATGGAAGGAAATTTCGTGTCTGCCGCCTTCAAGACGCACGGCGACCCAGCCGTTGCTGAATCCATCAAGGCCGACGGCACTGCAGCTCCCGCCCGCGCTCACTTCGGCCGGCTTGGCACGATCGCAATCGGATTGAAGGTGTAGACCGCCTCACCCTTTTGATTGTAGGCGGTCCATTTCACGCGGGCGACGCCGTGCGGTTTTGAGCGCGAGGGCGTCAGCTCCACCACCTCACCTTCAAGGTGAATGGTGTCGCCGGGCCGCACCGGCTTCAGCCAGCGCAGATCGTCGACGCCGGCGCCAAGCAGCGGATGCGGCCCGAACGGCTTTGAGTTGGCGGCGAGCCGCATCGCGATCGCGGCCGTATGCCACCCGGACGCGGCAAGGCCGCCGAGGATGGACTTCTTCGCCGCTTCCTCGTCGAGGTGGAACGGCTGAGGGTCATACTCCTGGGCGAAGCGGATGATATCTTCCTTCGACACCACAGCGGTGTCGGTCTTGAAGCGCATACCGACCTTCAGGTCGTCGAACCACTCGACCATGCTGCCCTCGATGCTCTTGAATGACGCGCCCTCACCCCAAATTCAATTCCTTGAAGAAGTCATTGCCCTTGTCGTCGATGATGATGAAGGCCGGGAAATCCACCACCTCGATGCGCCAGATCGCTTCCATGCCAAGTTCGGGATATTCCACCACCTCGACCTTCTTGATGCAGTGCTCGGCGAGGTTTGCCGCGGCGCCGCCGATCGAGCCGAGATAGAAGCCGCCGTGTTTCTTGCAGGCCTCGCGCACCGCGACCGCGCGGTTGCCCTTGGCGACCATCACCATCGATCCGCCAGCCGCCTGGAACTGGTCGACGAAGGAATCCATGCGTCCCGCGGTGGTCGGCCCGAAGGCGCCGGACGCGTAGCCGTCCGGCGTCTTGGCGGGACCGGCGTAATACACCGGATGGTTCTTGAAATAATCCGGCAGCGGCTCGCCCTTCTCCAGCCGCTCGCGCAACTTGGCGTGGGCGGAATCGCGCGCGACGATCATGGTGCCGGTCATCGAGACCCGCGTCTTGATCGGATGCTTTGAAAGCGTCGCCAGAATATCCTTCATCGGCTGGTTGAGATCGATTTTTACCACCTCGCCGCCGAGCGCCTGCTCGACCGCCGGCAAATATTGCGCGGGGTTGTGCTCAAGCTCCTCGAGATAGACGCCGTCTTTCGTAATCTTGCCGAGCACCTGGCGGTCGGCCGAACAGGACACGCCGAGACCGATGGGCAGCGACGCGCCGTGACGCGGCATCCGGATCACGCGCACGTCGTGGCAGAAATACTTGCCGCCGAACTGCGCGCCGACGCCGAGCGATTGCGTCATCTTCAAAATCTCCTGCTCCATCTCCAGATCGCGGAAGGCGTTGCCATCGGCCGATCCATGGGTGGGCAGCGCATCGAGATAGCGCGCGGACGCCAGCTTCACCGTCTTCATGCAAAGCTCGGCCGAGGTGCCGCCGATCACGATCGCCAGATGATAGGGCGGGCACGCGGCGGTGCCGAGGGTCAGCACCTTCTCCTTCAGGAACGCCAGCAGGCGATCCTTGGTCAGCACCGACGGCGTCGCCTGGAACAGAAAACTCTTGTTGGCGGAACCGCCGCCCTTGGCCATGAACATGAACTTGTAGGCCAAGTCTATTTCTGAAGAGCCGCCCTCGGCGTAGATCTCGCACTGCGCCGGCATGTTGTTGGCGGTGTTCTTTTCCTCATACATCGAGATCGGCGCCACCTGCGAATAGCGCAGGTTACGGCGCAAATAGGCGTCGCGCGCGCCTTCCGAGAGCGCGGCCTCGTCGTCGCCATCGGTGATCACGCGGGCGCCCTTCTTGCCCATGATGATCGCGGTGCCGGTGTCCTGGCACATCGGCAGCACGCCGCCGGCGGCGATGTTGGCATTCTTCAGGAAATCGAACGCCACGAACTTGTCGTTGTCGCTGGCTTCCTTGTCCTCGAGGATGTTGGCCAGCTGCTTCAGATGGCCGGGGCGCAGATAATGATTGATGTCGCCGAAGGCGGCCTCGGACAGCGCCCGCAGCGCCTCGCGCGAGACCACCAGCATGTCCTTGCCAAGCACCTTCTCGACCCGCACGCCATCCGTCGTGATCTTCTTGTAGGGCGTGGTGTCCGCGCCCAGCGGAAACAGCGGCGTGTGCTTGTAGGGCGGAACGGGCTTTTGGTCGGGGAAAGCGGTCGGGGCGTTCATGGCTGGCTCGCAAGGTTTTTGGGGGCGGAAGCGTCCACGGGACACCCCGGCATTTGAACCGTTCTAAGGACTTTTGACACAAAAGGAAGGTTCCCGAATGGCCATCAGCAATCGAAATCGAGAATGACGACTGTTCCCACCGCAGTGTCGACCGAGACAGTGGCCGCCCTTCCCCCGGTCCCGCCGGCTGCTAGCCTGTCCGGCCTCAGCATCGCCCTGATCATCATCGCGGTGCTCGAACTCCTCGACGGCATTTCGGTGGCATGGGGGATCTTCGGTGATCCTGAAATCGAGGTGGCAGCCATCAGCGCCGCTGCCAGCGCAATCCACCCGTTGCTGGCGCTGGCGGCCTTGGTATTCGCCGCCTTCGGGCGCGTGCGGCCTGCGATTGTCATGCTCGGCGCTGTCATCATCGTGACCTGGCTGAAATACATGCCAACCGTGATGTCGTCAGGATTAGACGCGGTCGGCCTCGGCGCGATCTGGTCGCCTGCGCAGATCATCGCGTTTCCGCTAGTGGCTGTCTGTGCGATCGGCCTTGCAGCGCGCGACCGTCGCCTGCTCGTTGCGACCGCACTGGTGAGCCTTCCCACTTTGTTCAACATCGCCGCCATCATTGCGATTGTCATCGGCCTCGCCATGCGCGGGACCTGATGCACAACGCCGGCAAGATGAAGGGGAAACCGATGACAACGGCCGAGATGCGCGCGCCTGCCCCGGCGGCCGGGACCGCGCCTGCCACGTCAGCGCCGCGCCGGATCGGCCTGCGCGTCGCGCTGTCTGTGATCGCGCTGCTGGAGCTCTCCTGGGGCATGTCGAGCGCGCCGACGCTGCTGGAGGATATGTCGAAAATCCCGGGTCACGGTATCGGCGCGGCCATCGTCAAGCTGCACCTTGCCGTCCATCCGGTGCTGGCGCTGTCGGCGCTGCTGTTCGCGGCCATCGGTTACGTGCGCCACGCGGTCATGGCGCTCGGCGCGGTCATGCTCATGACCTGGCTGAGCTACATGCCCTCGGTGATCAGGCACGGGCTCGCTTTCAACGGCCCTTACGCGGCGCTGGAAACATCAGTGCAAATCATCCTGTTCCCGCTGGTGGCCGCCTTTGCCATCGCCTGTGCGGCGCGCGACCAGCGGCTCGGGGCCGCCACGGCGCTGGTCAGCACGCCGACCCTGCTCAACCTGTTCACCACGATGGCGTTCTTTATCGCAATGACTACGCGCGGCTTCTGATTGACATTCGAATAGGCCTCTTGCAGGAAGCTGCCGCGCAAGCTTCAATGGGGCCCAGAGGGGCATTTACGAATGATACCACGACGACACTTTCGCCGATCGGTCCTGCTCGCAGGCGCGCTGGCGCTGGCCGCTTTCTCAACCTCGCCGGCCCGCGCCGACCGCTGCGACGACGTCGCCAAGCAGCTCGCCGGCCAGATCGACGGGGTCAAGGTCAACTTCAAGGCCCGCAACATCGTCTATCTGACGCATCCCGCCACCAAGGAATTTTCGATCGGCTGCCGCGGCCAGAATTACTCGCTTGAGCTCTTTGCCAAGACCGACCGGAAATTCAAACCGGAATTCCTTGCACTGGTCGCCAACGCCGGCGCGCTCGTCTTCACCATTCCAAAGCCCGATGTCGTGACCGGCTCGACGCGCTGCATGAAGCGGATGGGCATCCTGCGCGGCGACAAGGTCTCGATGCGCTTCCGCCGGCTCAACATGGAATGCACGCGGACCAAGACCGAGGCCTCGATTGCGGTCACCCGCGGCAAGGACGAGTAGCGGCGCCCCTTCGGGAATCCGCTGCGTTCTAATGAATTTTCGAGCGCCCCGTTCACCATTAGGCGGGATCGCCGGCCGGGATTCACACATCGTTCGCTTCAATGCCTCCAGTGTCGGAGGCAACGAAAAGGATGATGCCGATGGATATCTCTGCTGTGTCCGCGCCGGTGCAGATCAAGCCGCCTGAAGCCAGCGCGCCCAAAACTGATCTAAAGCTCACGGAAGTGAAGCCCGCCGACGTACAAAACGGCGCCGCCGCCGACGGCACGCGCCTGCCCAAGCCGACGCTGCTTGCCGCCCTGCCGCCCGGACAGGGAACGCGGGTCGACCAGCTCGCTTAGAGCCTGCTCGCCCTGGCCTTGTCGGGCCAAACGCCGCAAGTTTGCCGAAAAATCGCGCGATCATGATGCCCCAGCAATGGGGATACCGCATGATCGCGAAGCTGTTGCTGCAGAACGCTTTGTTCGTCGTCGGGATGGGGGCGCTGCTGTTTGCCTCCGCCGGCACGCTGCATTGGCCCGGCGCGTGGGCATGCCTTGCGACCTCGGCGGTGCTCGGCCCGGCCTGCGGCCTGTGGCTTGCGAAAACCGATCCCGCGCTGCTCTCCGAACGGATGCGGCTGACGGCACGCGAGGAACAGCCGGCCGCCGACAAGAAATTTATGCTGGTGTTCGCCGCCACGGGGTTGATCTGGTTCGTCGCGATGGGGCTGGACCGGCGCATGCAGGCCTCGGATGTCCCCCTGGCCCTGCAGGTGCTGGGCCTTGTCATGTACCTGCTCTCGACCGGCTTCATCATGTGGGTGTTTCGCGAAAACTCGTTCGCGGCCCCCGTGATCAAGGTACAGGCCGCGCGCGGCCATCATGTGATCTCGACGGGGCCCTACGCCTTCGTCCGTCATCCCATGTACAGCGGCATCATGCTGTTTTTCATCGGCGTGCCGCTGCTGCTGGGATCCTGGTGGGGCGTGGCGCTGGCGCCGCTGTTCGCCATCCTGTTTGCGGTACGCGCCCGTATTGAGGAACGCACGCTGATCGCGGGCCTGCCGGGATATGCTGACTACGCCGCCCGCGTGCGCTATCGTCTGGTTCCGGGAATCTGGTGAGGGACACATGCCTGAAAGCAAGACCTACACGGGCGGCTGCCATTGCGGCCAGGTTCGGTTCGAATGCACGACCGACCTCGCAATGGTGACCGCCTGCAATTGTTCGATCTGCACCAAGAAGGGCCTGCATATCACCTTCCTGGATCCGAAGAGCTTTCACCTCCGCGCCGGCGAGGACAATTTGCGCGAATATCTCTTCAACAAGCACGCGATCCGCCACCAGCTCTGCATCGATTGCGGCGTCCACGTCTTTGCGCGCGGCACCAGGCCCGACGGCAGCGACGTGGTGGCGCTCAATGTGAGCTGCATCGACGGCATCGAGCTATCGAAGCTGACGATGACGCCGGTGGACGGGCGGAGCAGGTGACGGCTATGAACACCGTCATGGCCTGACATAGCCGTCTGAAGGACGGCGTCGCTTCCGCTCGCCTATCCCCGGCCATCCACGTCTTTCGCTCAGATCAAAAAGAAAGACGTGGATGCCCGGGTCAAGCCCGGGCATGACGAGACCTGCGCCTCTCACACATCCAGCGCCTTGTAGCGCCGGAATATCCCGTCCTCGTTGAACGCGATCCGCCGCTCGCTGGCGAGATAGGCCTTGATGTTCGGCCGCGCGGCCACGCGGTCATGCAGCTCGACCAGGGCGGGAATGTTCTTTTCAAACGCTTTCATGCGCTTGGGAAAGGCGTAGCGCAGCCCCTCCACGATCTGGAACAGCGACAGGTCGACATAGGTCAGGCGCCGGCCGGTGACGTAGCCGCCGCCACCCGCGGCCAGCAACCCCTCGAAATAATCCAGATATTTCGGCACCCGTGACTTCCAGAATTCGGCGGTGCGCTTTTTGGCCGGCGCCTTCTGCTCCTCGTAATAGAGCGACGGACCAAGCGGATGATGGGTGTCGTGAACTTCCAGCACAAAATCCGTAATCGTGAGCTGCAACTGGTGCACCCACAGTCTTGCCGCTTCCGCCTTCGGCGCCAGCCCATGGCGCGCGCCGAGATAGAGCAGGATGTTGGCGGTCTGGCCGATCACGAGGTTTCCCGCTTTCAGGAACGGCGGCGCAAACGGCGGCGTGCCCTTTGCCGTCTCCATCATCTTCATCATCGTGCTGGTGCCGTTGCCGCTTCGCGCCACGTCGGTATAGGCCGCGCCGGCTTCTTCCAGTGCAAGCCGGACGTATTCGCCGCGGCCCTGAATATGTGGCCAGTAATACAGTTGATAGCGCATCGACGGCATCTCCAAGGACCTGTAGCAAGGACCTGTAGCAAGAACCCTGCTTGCAGCCATAACACATCAATCCGTATTTCGTTCGTCGCAATGCCGGCCGGTCCTGACGCCCGTCGCCACACAACTGCGTTTCGCACGGCCTGAATTCTCCACAGGTGCGAATCTGTCCGAAGGCGGGAGGCCGTGTTAGGTTCTTGCTGGGTGCCGGATTCCTCAACACGAAGGAGCATGGGATGGCGGATAACAAGAAGAAGCGCGGCGGTGCCGATGCCGCGCTGATCGCAATGAGCGAGGCTTACGAAGTCGCCTATTGGTCGAAGAAATTGAAGATCACGCCGGCCCAGCTGAAAGCCGCCGTCAAGAAGGTCGGCCACTCAGCCAGGAAAGTGGAAGCCTATATCGGGGAGCAGAAGCACAAGGCCGCCGACCGCGCCCTGATCGCCATCAGCCAGCCCCACGAAGTCCGCTACTGGTCGAAGAAATTCAAGGTCACCCCGGCGAAACTGAAGGCTGCCGTCGCTGCCGCCGGGCATTCGTCGAGAAACGTCGGCGCCTATCTGGCCAAGAAGAAAACGACCAAGAAGAAAGCCGCCAAAAAGACCGTCAAGAAGACCGTCAAAAAGGCAGCGAAAAAGAAAACGGCCAAAAAGAAGAGCGCCAGGAAGGCGTCAAAGAAAAAGTAAAAGAAAAAGGCCGCCTGAAAGGCGGCCTCAAAGCCGGGCATAGCTTTCTTCGAGCATCAGCGCCGCGATCGCGCAGGCCCGTCGCCGGACAGGGCGACGGTGTCAGGGAATCGCGGCTGGCGTGAGGCTCAATAGCCGCAGGTGGCGCAGCGCGGCGCGACCGGCGCATAATAGGCACGGGCCGGCGCAACCATTTCAACGCGCTGCTGGACGGCGTATCGCGGGGCTATCCGTTCATAGTGGACGCGGCCGGGCGAGACCATCACGGTCTTCGGCACCATCACAGTGCGATAGCGCGCCGGGGTGCGATACGCGGTGACGCGGCCGGGCGAAACCATCACGGTTTCCTGCACGGTGCGGTACTCCGCTGGGATCACCTGCTGCACGTATTGCGGACCGCAGCAGGGCTGCGGCTGGTAGCACGAATAGCAGCCAGCCGACGCGGCGGTCGGAGCGACAATGGCGGCGAGCGCGGTGGCGAAGGCGGCGGCAATAACGCGAGACATGACAATACCTGCTGGCTTGAAGAAAATTCGTGAAGTTGCACGCAACTTCGTCCGTTTGAATGATCTAGCCGAGCAACACCAAGCGTCAACTTGAAAAGAATATTTACCTTGACGAACATCGCTAACGCTTCCTGAACGAGGCGATCCGGGCTTGCATCCTTCGAGACGCCGCGCAAGCGCGCGGCTCCTCAGGATGAGGTCCACTAGCTCAGGATGAAATCTCAGCTCCTCAAGGTGAGGAGCGCGTCTTCGCGCGTCTCCGGACGATGCTGGGCATCGCCGGACGAACCATGAGGCCACCGAACCGAACAATGTCTCAGCCGCGCACGCTCGCATAATCCCAGCCGATCCAGGCGCAGAGCGCGCGGCCCATCACGTCGTCCAGATCGGCGCCCTTCAACCACGGCAGCTCCTCGGTGAAGAACGTGACGCATTGCCGGTAGCTGCACGGCATCCGCGTGATGTCGGTGCCCCAGAACATCCGCTTCGGCCCATAGGCATCGAAGATGCGGTGCAGCCCGTCATGGATGTTGCGGAACGGATAGGGCTCGGTCGAATAATGCGGCGCACCGGTCGCCTTGACCGCGACGTTCGGCAGTTGCGCGAGCGCCACCAGTTCATCGAGATGGACGAACGCCTCGGCGTCCCGTCCGTGCCGGTTCAGGCCGCAATGATCCAGGATCATCTTCAGGCCGGGATGGCATTCGGCGATCTCGCGAAACTTCGGCAGGAACAATCCGCCCATCATCGCCAGCGGCAGCCCCTCCTGTTCGGCCGCGGGCCACAGCCAGTCGAGCGAGCCGTCGTAGAGCCATTTCTGGTGCGCTTCCAGCAGCAGCGGCCAGCGCAGGCCCATCATGCCGGGCTGCGCGCGCCAGCCGTGGACCAGCTTGCGGTTGTCAGGATCTTCGAGCGGAAAATTGCCCATGATGGCAAAGCGGTCTGGATAAGTCCGGGCCGCCTCGATCGCCAGCGCGTTGGAATCGGGATCCCAGCCGGCCGGCGGATGGATGAGCGCGGCGTCCACCCCTGCCTCGTCCATCTCGGCCAAGACTTCCTCGGCCGTGAATTTTTCGACTTTGCGGTGCAGGCCGGAGGTCGGCGTCACGGTTTGCGACCAGATATGAACCTGCGCGTCGATGATCTTCATGGACTCGTTCCGTCATTCCGGAATGGTGCACAAGCACCGTATCTCAGATGCGCATCGCGCATCGGGGAATCCCAGGATTCCCCGCCGCGACAATCGTTATTCCGGATCCATACCGGCAAAGCAAAAGGCGCCGCGGAATCAACCGCGGCGCCTTCAATCTTTTAGCGTTCAGCAGAAGATCAGTTGGTCTGCTGGATCGCCGAGAGTTCCCAATGTCCGCCGGCTTGCCGGGCGAAGGTCCAGACTTCCGTGGCCTCGATCGGGGTTTCGCTGCCCGAGACCAGACGATTGGTGCCGCGCTCCAGGGTCTTGTCGACCAGCGAGAAGCGCATCGCGACGCTCGCGTAATCGGTTTGGCCTTCGCGCCAGGCTTCTGCGAGGTCGCCCTGCAGCAGCTTGACGTCGGACACCTTGTTAAGGTCGTTGTTGGCCTTGTTCTGCTCGAGGTCCTTGGTGAAGTACGACACCATCTCGGGCGTTGCGAGCGTATGCAGTTTCGCGACGTCCTCGTTCGACCACGCGGCCTGGACTTCGCCAAGCAGCCGTTCGAACGCCTCGTAGTCGGAAGGCCCGATCTCAAGCGGCGCGGGGGCGCTCGATCCCAGACCAAAGCCCATTCCTGAGCCGAAGCCGGTCTGCGGCGGGGCTGAACCCGCGGCCGGTCCGGCAGCGGAATTGGCATAGGCGGTCGCCGGGGTATGGCGGCGCTGCCACCACGACATTGCCAGCTTGACCACGATCAGGATCAGGCCGATCTGCAGGATCAGGCCGATGATCGACGCAATCCCGCCGAGGCCGCCGAGCAGCCCGCCACCGGACAGCATGCCGAACAAGCCGGCGCCGAGGAAGCCTGCGGCGAGACCGCCCATCATCATGCCCATACCGGGCCGGCTGAAGAAGCCGCCCTTGGCTGCCCCTGCGGCGGCCCCAGCGGCCGCCGGTGCGCCCGGCTGGCTGAAGGTACGGTTCATGGGCTGCGCCGCATTGGGCGCCGTGGTGGTGCTGGGCGGAGCCGAATAGGTCTTCGACCCCCGCGAACCGGAGCTGTTGCCGCCGCCCACCCGGGCGTCAGCCGCCGTGATGGCCATCGCGGCGGGAACCGCCAGCGACAGGACGATGGCGAAGGCCCGAACAATTCCGCGCGTGCGTTGCGTGAAATTCATATCTGTTTCCTCAATTCCCCGGCATGGGGAAGCAGCCCCTAAGATGGGCAGAGCTGCTTAAAAGTGAAGCCGTAAACGGGAACAAGCGCTGCGGCCCTCAGTCGCGGGGATGTGACGATTAGGCCGGTTGTGGGTTTGAACCCGTTGGAATTCAGAAGTTTTCCGCGCTGACCTGGCGAGTCGGATGAGGATCGGCGGCGGTCGGTCCAAGGGCCGGTCCAAGAATCGGCCCGAGGATGCTTAACGCCACCTCACCGACCGGCGATGGATGCGATGTTTCGACGGCCACGAGGGCCTGATCCATGGTGTGGGCCCCGAGCTCGCACATGGCCTGGGTCGCGACATCGCCGCGGCGAACACATTCCCTGGCCAGAAATTCGAATTGCGCCCGCGCCTGGCGCAGGGTCTCTTTCGGCACGACCGCACTGTTTTCCCCGGGCGCAGAATCCCGGGGCGCTGAATCCCGCTCTTGCGGTTGAACCGGAGGCGAGCCGACTTGGGCTTCCGCGCGCGGGTCGGTGGCGGCCACGCCGAGCTGGCTGATCCGGTCAAAGGCGGACCGAAGCTCCTCCCGCTTGGCCTCGAGCGCCTCGATCCTTTGCTGCAGCTCCTCGTGTTCGTTGGCGGTCGCGACGCGGATCGTCGCAAGTTCGTCCTCGCGTGATCGCAGCCTGGATTGCCAATCGTCACGCTCACGATCAAACGCAAGTCTGAACTCGGCCATGACGGCCTCGCTCTGCGACAGCTTTGCCGAGAGCTCGTCGCGCTCGCGCAGATGCTCGCTGCGCTGCTGCTCGATTTGCTTGATGCTCGCTTCCAGGCTTGCCTTCAGCGCGACACGCTCCTGATCGAAGCTCGTACCAAGCTCGGCCAGGGCGGATTCATGCGCCTGCGATTTCGTCGCGGCCTCCTCCTGTGCACTCTTCAAGGTTTCCTGCGCTCGCTTCAGCGTGTCGCCGAGTTCGAGCAGCTCGGCCTCCCGCCCCTGCAGCGTCGTCTTGAGCGTATCGCGCTCGGTGATGATGAAACTGGAAAGCTTTACGTGCCTCTCGACGTCATGCCGAAGGCTTTCGCATTCGGTTTCCAGCTCGTCGTTCTGGTGGCTCACGGTTTCGTACTTGTAGCGCCACAGCTGTTCCTCATCGAAGGCGCCGGTAACGCGCGCCATCAGGCCGTCGATCAGATCGGCCGCACGCAGCAGATTTTCGGCGTTTTGCCCGTTGGACATCATGTCGGCGAAACGGCGCAGAAAATACGCTGTTTCCGCGGCGTCAGCCGTCTCGGGAACCGTGGCAGGATCGGTCATGCAACTTGCCTTCGTGAGCAGCGTCGGTGCCGTAAGCGGACACCTTAACCCCGTTCAGAACGGCAAATGTATGGTGGCGCGGGTTTTCCGGCCCAAACGGTGGGGACGCGGCCGTTCCGGCCTCGCAACAAATCCTGAAATCCGGACCGAAGACCGAAAGCGGCCTCACGACGCCGTCATCGTCTCCTTCACCTTCGCGACCAGTGCACTGAGCGCAAACGGCTTGGCGAGGAAGGCGAACTGCTCGTTTTCCGGCAGGCTCTTGTCGAACGCCTCTTCGGCATAGCCGGAGACGAAGATGATCTTGAGGTTGGGATTGCGCTGCCGCATTTCCTTGAGCAGCGTCGGGCCGTCCATTTCCGGCATCACCACGTCGGAGACGACGAGATCGACCGCGCCGTTCTTCTCTTCCAGCGCTTCCATCGCCTCGATGCCGTTGGCGGCCTCGATCACGCTGTAGCCGCGCGAACGAAGACCGCGCGCGTTGAGCGAGCGCAGGCCGTCCTCGTCTTCCACCAGCAGGATGGTGCCCTGCCCGGTGAGATCGGCCTGCGGCTTCGGCGGCTCGGCGGCGGCTTCCTTGGCGGCGCCATTGGTGACCTGCGGTTCGGGTGCGGCTTCCAGTTCCGGACGGTGCCGCGGCAGGAAGATGCGGAACGTGGTGCCCTCCCCCGCTTTCGAATCCACGTAAACAAAGCCGCCGGTCTGCTTGACGATGCCGTAGACGGTCGACAGCCCGAGGCCGGTGCCCTTGCCGACCTCCTTGGTGGAGAAGAACGGCTCGAAGATTTTGTCGACGATCTCGGCGGGGATGCCGGTGCCGGTATCGGCGACGTCGATCCGCACGTAGTCCGCAGCCGGCATGCCCTTATAGGACAACAGCGCGGCTTCATCCGTCGTGACGTTGCTGGTCTTGACCGTCAGCTTGCCGCCATCGGCCATCGCGTCGCGGGCGTTGACGGCGAGATTGACGATCACCTGCTCGAATTGCGAGACGTCGACCTTCACCGGCCAGAGATCACGGCCGTGCACGAGGTCGAGCTTGACCTTCTCGCCGATCAGGCGGCGCAGCAGCATGGTGAGGTCGCTCAATGCGTCGCCGAGATCGAGCACCTGCGGGCGCAGGGTCTGGCGGCGCGAGAACGCGAGCAGCTGCCGCACCAGCGTCGCCGCGCGGGTGGCATTCTGCTTGATCTGCATGATGTCCTGGAACGACGGGTCGGTCGGCTTGTGCGCGTTCAGCAGGAAGTCGTTGGCCATCATGATGGCCGAGAGCACGTTGTTGAAATCGTGCGCGATGCCGCCGGCAAGCTGGCCGACCATGTCCATCTTCTGCGACTGGTTGATCTGGTTCTCGAGCGTGCGCCGCTCGGTGGTTTCCAGCATGTAGACGATGGCGGCTTCGGTTTCGCGCTCGTCCTCCTCGACCGCGGTGACGAAATATTGCGCCCAGCGCTCCTTGGCACCGTCGAGCATGGCTTCCACCGGCGCGATGTCGCCCTGCCCTTCGGCGGCCTGGTTGATCGCCGCGATCAGCAGGCTGCGGTCGCGGGCGTTCACGCTGCGGAAGATCGATTTGTTGGCGGCACCGTCCGCGCCCAGGCTTTGCGCCAGCTTGGCGAAGCGGGCATTGGCGCGCACCACCGCGCCGGCGCGGTCAACGGTCGCGATCGCCATCGGCGTATGGTCGAAGAACCGCATGAAGCGCACTTCGGCGGCGCGCTCGGGGTCGGAATGCTCGTCGCGCGCGCGGCTGATCACCAGCGTCCGCGACGCGCCGGGCACGCCGTCGGCGCCGAACGCCAGCTTGTGATAGAGTCGCACCGGCATGGTCCTGCCGCTGCGCATGCGCAGATCGATGTCGAGCACTTCGGTTTTGACTTCGCCCGGCACCGCCACGATCGAGGTCAGCAGCGACGCACCGTCGCCCGATACGATATCGGTCAGCTTCAGGCCGCCCGATCCGATCTCGGCAAGGTCGTGATCGAGCCAGCCCGCCAGCGTCGCATTGACATAGACGACCTCGCCCGAAGGACTGACCGAGAAGAAGCCGCAAGGCGCGTGATCGAGATATTCGATCGCGTGCTGCAATTCCTTGAAGACGTCCTCCTGGCGTTCGCGATCCCGCGTGATGTCGGCGATCGACCACACCGAATATTTCGCCTCACGCTTGCTGGCGCCGAGGGGACGCACCCGCATTCGCAGCCAGCGGCCATGGGCGCCGTCGGTTCCCGCGATCCGGACTTCCTCCTGCTGCCGCTTGCCTTCGCGCGCCGCCTTGAGCAGGCGGAACACCGCCTCCGAGACATCGGGATTGCCGATGAAGACGCGCTCGATCGGGCGCACCTCCTGGGCGGTCGCGGCCCCGGTCAGCGCCAGATAGGCGGCGTTGGAATAGACGACGTGGCCGCGCGAATCGGTGACCGCGAGCCCGTCATGGGCATGGTCGGCGATCCGTCCCATCACCGGATCGTCGGTAGAGCGGTCGGTGAAGCGGATGATTCCAGCGGCAAAGGCGAACAGATTGAACAGGCCGACCATGGCCAGCAGCGCCAGCACGCCGAGGATATAGGGCTGGGCCTGGGCGCGGCCGATGGTCATCAGCACGACCGCGATCGCGACGATGCCGGCGGCGACCAGCAGCACCAGCACGATGCTGCCGCTACGCCGCGCCGGCTCATGGGCCGCGAAGGGCTCGGGGGACGGATGGCTGTCGGTTTCGGCGGTCATATCAGGGGACGCAAGCCCGTCGGCATGGGATGGCGCGCTGATCTGCGCGCCCTTGAGTGCCTGAATCGGACCGGCAAGCGCAAGTCCATCAGGCGGCTAATTGGCATCAATAGCGGTTTCAAGCGAAATGGGCACCGGTTCGAGTGAAGAAAACACGTAAAAAATTATCGTCCAAGGCCTTATCCAACGCATTTCAAGGCAAGTTCCGACCCCCGTCAGTTGCGCCGGCCGGCAGCGTCGCGCTTCAACCCCATGACGAAGCCGATGATTTCGGCAACCGCATGATAGTGCTCGACCGGGATCTCCTCGTCGACATCGACGGTCGCATAGAGCGCGCGCGCCAGCGGCACGTTCTCCACGATCGGAATGTCGTGTTTCTTGGCGATCTCCCTGATCTTGAACGCGATATTGTCGACGCCCTTGGCGACGCAGACCGGCGCCGACATGCCGCGGTCGTAGGACAGCGCCACCGAATAGTGGGTCGGGTTGGTGATGATGACGCTGGCCTTGGGCACATCGGTCATCATCCGCTTCTTCATGTTGGCCTGGCGCAACTGCCGGATCTTGGCCTTGATGTGGGGGTCGCCTTCGGACTGTTTGAACTCGTCCTTGATCTCCTGCAGCGACATCTTCTGCCGCTCGAACCACTGCCGGTACTGGAAGAAGTAATCCGCGATCGCCACGGCGGCCAGCATCGCCACCACCGCGCCCATCAGATGCAGCGTCAGACTGGTGGTGACGCCCATGATCGCCGTCGGGTCGAAGGCCAGGAACGACTCCAGCCGGTGGCGCTCCGGCCACAGCACCGCCATCATGACGGCGCCGAGCGCGACCAGCTTGAACACGCCCTTGAGGAAGTTCGCCAGCGCCTGCTTGCCGAAGATGCGCTTGAAGCCGGCGCCAGGCGACACCTTGCTGAATTTGGGCGTGAGCGATTCCGACGACCACACCAGCCGGTGCTGGATCACGTTGCCGGCGATGGCCGATATCATCAGCATCAGCAGCGGCACACCGATCGCCGCCAGCACGGCAATGCCGAGCGTATTGCCGAGTTGCAGCAACGCCGAGCCGTCGGCGCGCAGCGTACCGGCATTGGCGATCAAATTGCGCAGCGGCATCAGGATGCCGCCGCCGATCGAGCCCGAGAAGGTCGACAGCACAAGCGTCGCGCCCGCGATCACGAACCAGGTGTTGACCTCCTGGCTCTTGGCAACGTCGCCCTTCGCATGCGCGTCGTCGAGACGCTTTTGCGTAGGGTCTTCTGTTTTATCGTCGCTATCGTCGGCCATCGCGGCGCCTTGGCTTTTTTATTTGAGCATGATCTCTTCGGAAAAAGGGTTCCCACTTTTCCGGATCATGCTCTATCTAAGCGGTGTGAGCTCGTGCATGACGCCGGTGAAGTAGTTCAGATAGGTCCCCATCATCGCCGTGAGGACGGCGGCGAAGATCAGGAAGCCGATCAGGATCGAGAGCGGCACGCCGACGAAATAGACCTGCATCGCCGGCATCAGCCGCGCCAGAATCCCGAGCCCCATGTTGAAGACGATGCCGAACACCAAAAACGGCGCCGACAATTGCAGGCCGATCTTGAAGGCGGCAGTGAAAGCGCGGGTCGCAAGCGCCGCGACATCGCCGGTCGGCATCGTCTCGCCCGGCGAGAAGATCCGGTAGCTCTCGTTGAGCGCCGCGATCACCAGATGATGGCTGTCGGTGGCGAACAACAGCGTCATGCCGAGGATGGTGAGGAAGTTGCCGATCAGAAGGCCCTGCTGGCCCTGGGTCGGATCGACGGCAGTGACGAAGCCGAGGCCGAGCTGCTGGGCGATCACTGAGCCTGCGACCGCCAGCGCCGACAGCGTCACCCGCGCGGTGGCGCCGAGCACCACGCCGATGACGATCTCGTGCACCATCAGAACGCCCATCGCACTCATCGAAGTCAAATCGACCTGATAGGCGGCGCGGTGCAGCGGCAGGATGATCAGCGTCAGCAACAGCGCGATCGCGAGCTTGATCCGGACCGGGATGTTGCTCTCGCCGAATCCCGGCAACAGCATCACCATCGCCCCCACGCGGGCGAACACCAGCATGAAAGTGGCGGCCAGGGCCGGCAGCATGGAGACATCGATGCGCATGGTCTACGCACAGTGCATCATCCGCCTATGATTCGCGACGATATCCGCATCATGTAGCCTTGCATCGAATCCGCCATGAACGGCAGCGCCAGCAATAACGTCACGAAGATCGCGATGATCTTCGGCACGAAGATCAGCGTCTGTTCCTGGATCTGCGTCAGCGCCTGGAACAGCGACACCACGACGCCGACCACGAGGCCGACCACCATCAAGGGCGACGACACCACCACGATGGTCCAGATCGCATCACGCGCCACGTCGAGGGTTTCAGCACCGGTCATTTTGATTCTCTCGGTTTATTTCCGCCATTTCGAGGCGGGCGAATGGCGAGTGGCGAATAGCGAATGGATTTCAGCCCTATTCGCCATTCCCTATTCGCCTCTATCAGATCGGCATCTTCATGATGTCTTCGTAAGACTGGATCACCCGGTCGCGCACCGACACCAGCGTCGAGACCGCGACGTCGGTCTCGGCCACCGCCGTCACCACGTCCATGACGTTGGCCTTGCCGGAAGTCATCGCGATGGTCTGGGCGTCCGATTTCTTGCCGGCTTCCATCACGCTGCCGACGGCATCCTTGAGCAGCGCGCCGAAGGACGGGCCGCCCGATTTCTGGCCGCCCTTCTCGGCGCCGCCGGTCTCCATGATGCGCGAAAGCGCGGCGTAGGCGTTTGCTGCTACTGTCGGTGAAGCCATGGTTTAGGATTCCTGTTTCAGGCCTTGAGGATGTCGAGCGTGCGTTGGATCATCCGGCGCGTGGCGCTGATGATGTTGAGGTTGGCTTCATAGGACCGCTGGGCTTCGCGCATGTCGGTCATTTCGACCAGCGGGTTGACGTTGGGATATTTGACGTTGCCGGCGGCGTCCGCCGCCGGGTTGCTCGGCTCGTGCTTGATGCGGAACGCCGACTGGTCGGCGCGCACCTTGCCGAGCGTCACCACTTTCGCATCGATCGTACGGTCGAGCGCCGAGGAGAAGGTTGGCACCTTGCGGCGATAGGGATCGCCGGCGGACGTCGGCGCGGTGGAATCCACGTTCGCGATGTTTTCCGAGATCACCCGCATCCGCCCGGCCTGCGCGCGCAGGCCCGAGGTCGCGATGCTCATCGAGCGGGCGAAGTCGCTTCCACCTTCATTTGCCATGATCCGGCTCCCCTAAATGCGGCGCGTCAGCGCTTTCCGATGGCGGTTTTGAGAAGTCCGAGGCTGCGGCTGTAGAGCGAGGTGGCCGCCGCATAGTCCATCTGGTTGGCGGAGACCCGCATCATCTGATCTTCCAGATTGACGGCGTTGCCGGCGGGCCGGGTCAGGAACCCGCTCTTGCCGCCATCGCCGTCGAAGGTCTGCCCGCCGCCGGACGCGCCGATATGGCTCGCGCTGGTGCGCAGCATCGCCATCGATCCGAACGTTCCGCCGACGGTGGCGGCGGAACCCTTGTGGTCGAATTTCGGTTCGACCAGATCGCGCGGCTTGAAGTTCGGGGTGTTGGCGTTGGAAATGTTTTCGGCGAGCACCCGCTGGCGCTCCTGATGCCACTGCATCTTGGTACGCAGCGCCGACAGGTCCGGAAGATCGTTGATGGCCATCGCGAGCGGGTCCTCGTTAACCTCTGGCAGGCGCCGCGAGGTAGGCAGAATTTGCCCGGTGTATGGTTAACGGCTGGTTAAAATCCGCAGTATCAGGCCGTGGACAACGCGCTTGCACGGGGGCCGACGCCCAAAAGAGCGCATTTTCGCCACGAAATCTGCGTTAACCAGCCGCGGCCGACGCGGCCGGGGGCGCTCAGAAGTCGTTTTGGATCAAGCGATTCTTGGTCTATTAATTAATGGGCGGCAGCGTTTGCCGTGGGGAATTAAGGAATTAGGGCTGATCTCGGGCGTGATTCGCCGGTCGACGGATCGCTTCGGAACATGAATCGTTTCGGAAGATGAATCCGGAAGAATCATGTTCAAGTTGGAAGATCAGATCCGCGCACCTCGAAGCAAGCATGTGAGAACGGCCTGAGGCCGGGGACTAGAGAATGCAGACAGCATATTTCATCTTCGCATTCGTCGCCGTGCTGGCGCTGATCGGCGTCGCCGCATGGCTGGTGCGCCGCTTCGCCACCAACCGCCTCGGCGCCAACACCAATCGCGGGCGGATGCCGCGGCTGGCCGTGATCGACGCCGCCGCCGTGGACGGCCGCCGCCGCCTCGTGCTGGTCCGGCGCGACAACGTCGAACATCTCCTGATGATCGGCGGCCCCAGCGACATCGTGGTGGAACCCAATATCGTCCGCGCGATGCCGGGCCGTGACCAGATGGCGCCGCGGCCTGCGGTCACCGGCGAGCAGCCGCCACGTATCGCCCCGCTGCCGGATGCCGGCTGGAACGACGAGAGCGCGCGCGACCCGTTCGATCACGCCGAACCGCAGATGTCCGAGCCGCCGCCGCGCCCGGCACGCCCCGCTTTCGCCGACGAACTCCGCCGCCCGGCTATGGCCGAGCGCCGCACCGATCCGCTGGCAAGCTTTTCGCCGGAGCCGATGGGCGGCCGGCCGGAACCGCGTCCCGATCCGGTCCCGCAGCGCCCGGCCCGCACCGAATCCATGATGCCGCGGCCGCAGCGCCAGATGGAGCCGCCGAAGGCGCCGCCGCCGGTCCGTGCGCCCGAGCGCGCGGCAGCACCGCCGCCGCCACCCCCGCCGCCTGCGCCTCCGCCGCAGTCCGCCGACCAGAATCTCGCCGAGATGGCGCAGCGGCTCGAAGCTGCCTTGCGCCGGCCCGCCGATGCCCCGATCGCACCGCCGGTCGCGCCCGAGCCGCCGCCTGCCCGCCCTGCGCGCAGCGAGACGCCCGCCCCGCCGCCCCCCGCGCCCGCGCCGCAGAAGAGCGGGTTTGAGAACCTCGAAGACGAGATGGCCTCATTGCTGGGCCGCCCGAAGTCTCCTTCGTGAGATCGGCGAAAGCCCCGCGTAGAGTTTTATTTTTTGTCGCACTGATAGCCGCCGGATCGCTCGCCGATCCGGTGCTGGCGCAGGACATCAGCATCAATCTCGGCCAGGGCGGTGGCGGCGTCACCGAACGCGCGATCCAGCTGATCGCGCTGCTGACGATCCTCTCGATCGCGCCGTCGATCCTGATCATGATGACGTCGTTCACCCGGATCGTGGTGGTGCTGTCGCTGCTGCGCACCGCTTTGGGCACCGCGACCGCCCCGCCGAACTCCGTGATCATTGCGCTCGCAATGTTCCTGACCGCGTTCGTGATGGGGCCGGTGCTGCAAAAATCCTATGACGACGGCATCAAGCCTTTGGTCGCCAATCAAATCGGCGTCGAGGACGCGCTGCAACGAGCGTCCGTGCCGCTGCGCGGCTTCATGCTGAAGAACGTCCGCGAGAAGGACCTCAAGCTGTTTCTGGACATGTCGCGCGAGCCGCCGCCGGCGCAGCCGGAAGAGATGTCGCTGCGGATTCTGGTGCCGGCCTTCATGATTTCCGAGCTGAAGCGCGCCTTCGAGATCGGCTTCCTCCTGTTCCTGCCCTTCCTGATCATCGATCTCGTGGTGGCGTCGGTTCTGATGTCGATGGGCATGATGATGCTGCCGCCGGTCGTGGTGTCACTCCCGTTCAAACTGATCTTCTTCGTGCTGGTCGACGGCTGGTCGCTGGTGGCGGGAAGCCTGGTGCAGAGTTACGGGACGTAGCTGATCTGATCCGCGCCGATATCACGGGCGGTCGGATAAGCCGTCGCACCGGCCTTCTCGACGACAGCCGTCGTGATCATGCTGATGCCGTTGTCCGCGACCACGTCTTTGGTCCGCAATTCCACCGCGAAAAGCGCGGTGCCGATGACCGCGACCACAACAGCGATCGCGACCGGAACTAGCGCTCGGTGTGTATTCCTGGGATGCATAAAAATTAGTCCGTCTCTCGCGCTATTTGGCTGCTTGGGAAGCTACGATTTGGGATGAAAACGGTTTCAAACAAGGAGCTCACGGATGACAAGTGCGCGACTGGTAAATGCCAGCGATCTCGGCGCCTTGCTGGCACTGTTTGCCGATTGCGACGTCAGCCGGAGTGCGGAACCGGAGCGAGCTAGAATAATTTGGGCGCAGATCCTCGCCCGCGAAGGAGTAATGATCTTTGTATCGGACGAAAGCAGTAGAATCGTTTCAACCTGCACGCTGATCACCACGCCCAACCTGCTGCGCGGCGGTCGTCAGCATGGCATTCTCGAGAACGTCGCCACCCATCCCGACTTCCAGGGACGCGGCCACGGCCGCGCGGTGATCGCGGCGGCGCTGGCCGAGGCGTGGAAGCAGGATTGCTATCAGGTATTGATGCAAAGCGGCCGGGCCGATCCGCGCGTGCACCGCTTCTACGAGGCTTGCGGTTTTGTCCCCGGACTTCGCACCGCCTACGCTGCGCGCAATCCTGCGAAATAAGAAAGGCGCCAATCTCCTCGCGGTCTACTCACTCCTTAAAATCATACTGCTTGCAGAGGTGATCGCCGATCTGCACCACCATCGCGACGCATTCGGGATAGCCCGGCTTGTCGATCGTCGCCTGTTCGGCACTTACGCGAAACTCCCAGGAGTCGCCGTCGCGGAGCACCGAGATCACCATTCCATCGGGGCAATCGGCATGGACCTTCAACTCGGCCCTTGCCATCGCAATGAGTTCGGCTTCGGTCTTGGCAGGCTTGCTCATGGCGATAGTTCCCCCGGTGGCGTCTTTGATGTTGTGCGCAGGTTGCCGGTTCGGAAGCCGTCTGTCGAGGGGACGAGAGCACGGCGCGATACCTTGCCGCGCCGGGGCGCTATTTCGGGATGTGCTTGGTGAATATCCTGACGACATAGCCCTTCACGGCCGGCGCCGCGTCGAACATGTCGGAGGCGATGCGTTCGACGGCATCTCGCAGCGCCAAAAACTGCGCCTGTCTTGCCAGGCTCTCGGTTCCCTTGACACCAGCGAGCTCGTCCATGGCGGCGTCACTGATCTGGCATTCGATCGGCTCGTCCCCATTCTGCATGGTGAACTTGAACGCCAATCGTTCGTTGTCGTGTCCTACAATTCGGCCCCGGGTCAGCGGCATCGAACGACAAACTTCCATACGGCTTGATGTGTGGATTTCGCTTAACCGACGAAACACTGAAGCGCAAACCCCGCCGGGGGTTGCTTGACCTACTATTTTGTCGCTTCGGCGCTTTTGTGTCCTGATATCGCGGGCAACGCCCCGGTGTGGACCGGCTCGCCCCTGGCCATTTCGGGCGAAATCGGCGCGCGCGCGGTGGCGTCGGGGAAGCGGACCTTCATTTCCCGGATAAAGCCATCGAGCGTGTCGACACCTGCCGCCATCTTGGCGATCGCGGCAAATTCGGTGCTTGAGCCGGCGGCCGGCTTGCTGGCGAGATCAAACGCCATCCGGTCGGTATCGCCCAGCATCAGCGGCGCATATTTCTCGCGGAAGCGCGACAGTCCGATGGCGTCCTCGGCGAGCGCATAGCCGACGACGGCGCGGATCACATCGCCCTTCTCCACCGCGTTCAGCGGTTTGAAGTCGCGCCAGCGATCGGCATAGTACAGTTCGATCTGTTCGGAGGCCTCGCGCCACTGCCGTGACGCCCAGTAGATGTCGGAACGCAGGCGGATCGCCTCGCGTCCGGTGATGTTGGAGATGATGTCGAGCGCAAGATCATGGCGTCCGACGTCGCTTTGCGCCCGCGCCTCCAGCAACAGGCGCTGCTGGCGCAACTCACCCGAGAGATCGGCAATGCGCGTGGTGCGCAGCGCCGCGACCGCGCGATCCGGCTTGCGGTTGGTCAGGTAGACCATGGCAAGGCGCGCCGCCACCTGCGCGCGCGCGGCGCCCTCCAGCCGTTTGTCGATCTGATACTGCAGCAGCTCGGCGGCCTGATCGAGCAGGTCGACCGCCACCAGGCGGTCCGCCAGGCGGCGGATCATCTCGTCGCCGCGGCGTCCGATCGGCGTCAGTTCGCGATATTCGTAGAACATGCCGAGCGCATCGATCGGCTTCATGTCCTCGCCCTTGGGGCTGAGAAAGAGCTGCGCAAACAGCGCGGACGCGGCGTCCTGGCCCTGCCGCGCCAGCTCGGAATTCGGCTGCAGCCGGGTCGCGGTCTTGGCCGCCGCGAGCGATTCCTCGTAGTGGCCCTCATCGGCATATAGCTGCGACAACACCGCAAGGGTCTTCAACTCGATCGCGTCGCCACGCCAGATCGCCGACAGCGTTTCCAGTTCGCGCAGCACCTCGGCTTGCCCGAGCTGGCCGCGCCGCTGGCGGAGCAAGACCTCCAGCAACCTGGCTTCGGCAGCAGCAGGCCGATCGGACGAATTGGCGGCGAACCGGTAAGCGTCGAGCGCGTCCTTGTCGTGGCCGAGCGCCTCGGCCAGCCGTCCGCGCAACACCGCGATTTCCGGCTTCATTTCCTTGGGTACGCCGACCACCTCGAGCTCGCTGCGGCGGCGCGAGGCCCCGGCGTAATCCTTCACTTCAAGCGCCGCGCGCATCGCATCCACGGTCAAGATACGCTGCATCTCGGGCGGCAAGGCGGCGATCGAAAATTCGGCGTTCTTGAACTTCTCGCGGGCGTCAGCCCATTTACCCTGGCGTGCAAAGGCGAGCGCCTTCCACAATTGGGAATCATAGCCGTTGCCGATCACCGGACTGGCCAGGCCCTTCAGCCCCCGCTCGGGATGGCCGATCAGGATGCTGGCAACCGCATTGACCATGACGACGGCAGCGTCTTCGCTTCCAGCCTTGGATTCGGAGAGGATGAGATTGGTTACTCCCCTCGCTTCCTGAAACATCCCCCGCGCCATGTAGAAATTGGCAAGGTCGAGCCGGGCCTGCGCCAGCCCGTCATCGCCGGCCACGGCCACCGCCTTGATCAGCGCATCGAGCCGGCCCAGAAAATTCTCCTCGCGGTTCTTGCGCCATTCCTTGGCGTCAAACAACGGCCGCACCGCCGCGGTGGCGCGTTCGGCAGAGACGTCGGCCGACGACAGCGTCAGCCCGCCCGGCCGGCCGAGCATCACCTTGTCGGATCCGACCTCGGCGGTGATGTCGTCGGAATTGGGATGAACCACGACGCCGTGGACGGATTCCAGCAGCGACAGCTCGACGAAGTCCTGCCGCTTGATGAAGCCGCGGGTCGGCGGCGGCGCGGTGACCACCAGCAGCGTGTCGCCGGCGTCGGGGTCGACCAGCCGATGCATGAGGCCGGGGTTCGCCAGCGGCACGGTGACGTTGGCCAGCGCCGGATCGGTGATGTTGCGCAACACCTGCAGCGGCAATGGTGGCGCCTGCACACGATCGGCAAATGTCAGCGTCCAGGCCATGCCGTTGGCGCGGCCATCGCTTTCAAGCGACGGCATCTGCGGCCGGTTGAGACGAATGCGGATGGCCTGGCCTTTTTCCAGCGGCATTTGGCTGACGTCGCCGATGATGGCGCCGCCCTTGGCGCGGATCTGCTCGACATCGATCGGCCCGGTCTGGTCGAACACCAGCCACACCGTGTCGGCGCGGCGGAACATGGCCGCCGGCGTCGGCACGGCAAAGGAAAACATCACGCGCAGGCCGTCGCTGTCCCGCCTCGCCTCGACGGAAGCCGCCGGTGGTTCGGTTTTCTTCGGTGCCTCAACGGCAGAAGCGGCCTTCTTCGGCGCTGCGGGTTTTGGCGTCTCGATCGCGGCGGCGGGCTTTGCTTCCGAAGCCGCCGCTGCCTTCGGCGTCTCCACCGGGGTCATCTTCTCAGCTGCAAGCTCCGCCTTCTGAGGCACAGCCGGCAACTTTTCTACGGCGGGTGCGGGCACGGCAACCTGCGGCGCCGGCTTCTCCGCTACAGGCGCGGGCTGCTCGACGACTGGCACCATCTTCTCGGACGCGCGCGGCGCTGTCTCAGCGGCTGGCGGCGCTTTTTCAATTGCGGGCGGCGCCTCCTGCGGCTCGCCGGGCCTGATCTCGATTTTGGCCTGCTCGGCGATCGCCTCGGACGTCACCGGCGGCAGCTGCGGCGGATGCTGCGGCGGGATCGAGTCGCTGAGCGGCTTGCTGTGGGCGCCCGCTTGGGCAGCGGCGATCTGCGCCGATATCCCCGACCTCGCCGCCGGGCCATGCACGACAGCCGGGGGCGCGACCGCCGGGGCTTGCGCCTGTTCCGCCGCTGGCTTGTCGGCCTGCTGGAAGGCGACGTCGATGACGTAGTTCTTCTCTTCGCGGAAGGAATGCACGTCGACTTCGCCGATCAGCACGATATCGACCGCAGAGGAATCGCCATCGGTCCGCTGCGTGATCGAGGCGATGTTCGGCGGCGCCGCCACCTTGGCGTCGGCCAGATCGAACGCCAGCACGCCGTTGAACTGCAGCGTCAGCTTCTGCTCGTTCAGCACCGAAGAAACGTTGACCCCGTTGGGCATTTCAAAAACGAAGCGGACAAAGGTCGGCTGCACCGAGGCGCGGACGCGCACCGGCGGCTTCTTCTTGGCCGCGGCAACCGCCAGCTGGGCGCGTAGCGCGCGTTCGGCGGCGCGGGCCCGCGCGGCCAGTTCGCGAATGACGTCAGCCGGCAGCGTGGGCGGCGGGCCGGTCCAGCTGTCGGGCAGGAAGTCGACGAAGATCCGCTCGCCGGCGGTCATGGTGTTGATCGTCGCCCGCCGCGCCAGCGACAGCCGGATCGCCGAACCATCAGGATCGCGCCGCGCCGAGCCGACATAATCGGGCACGGCATCGCTCAGCTTGTCGACGGGAATGTCCACCGGACGCTTGAAGCGGATCACGATGATCGAGCCGGCGGTGATGACGTCGGACTCGACGTCCTCGGCAAGCTTCAGCACCAGCCGCGCGTAGCCGCCGGGCGCCGTGAACGTCGCTTCGCCTTTGACGAGGTCCTGTGCCCGGCCGGGCGAAGCCACCGTCAAGCCGGCGAGCACCAGCAAGGTGGCGAGTGGCGAGCGGAGACCAGGAGATCGGTTAAGGGTGACATCAAGGCAGCGCCGGGCCATCCGCGCCAATGCGCAGCCTTGCGACCCAATTCCAGCGGCAGCCCTTTGCCCCATCCAGGATGTCTCTTGGCCTCAACGATTGCAGCAACGAAAGCGCCCTCGCCTTCGCGGCTGAATCTTGAATTGGCCGGCTTAAGGTATTGTTAAATATCCCCGTCAATTGGGCTTTTGCGACAGCATCTTGCCTTCAATTTTCGGCAATTCCGCCGTCGAGGCGGATTTGTCGGGTCCGGCGCGACGCGCCAGTTCCACGGTCAGCCGCTCGGCCGCCTCCGGCTGCATCAGGCCGAGAATGTCGGACATCTTGCGCGGCGCAATCTGGGAAGCGATTTCGTACAGAACGGACATTTCGAGCCGGTCGAAAACCTTGGCGGCGTCCTTTGGCTTCATGCCCTCATACATCGTGATGATGCCCTTGAAGCGCGCGGCATCGGTTTCGGCCTTCTGCCCGGTCGCGGTCGTGATCCGCGCCTCGGTGGCCTTCGCCTCCTCGACCCGCCCCTCGATGCGTTTCTCGGCCGATTTCAGCAGGCTCTCGCGGATCTCGATCTCTCGCGCGCGCTGCTCCAGTTCCTGCCGCCGCGCCTGCAGCCGCTCGAGAATGGCGCGCTCCGACGGCGATACCGACTGCTGGTTGGTTTCAGGAAAGATCACGGTGCCGCTTTGCAGCGGCGGTGGATCCGCGGCAGCGGGGGCCGCCGGCTTTGGCGGCTCCTCCTTCGGCTTGGGCACCGAGCCCGTGATGTCGTCGGACTCAATCTTGGAGGCGATCTTGGAGCCGCCGCCCGGAAAGTTGAACGTGTCCTGCGCCCACGACTTCTTGGTCGGCTGCGGCTGATAGTCGAATACGTATCCCCCGTCGATGACGAGGCCGGCCACCTTCAGCACAGCAAGGCCGAAGACGGCGACCAGCACCACCGGAATGACACGTATGTCGCGAAACGATTTCATGCAGCGAGGCCACTAGCCCTTCGGCGTTCCGAGAATGCTTCTGCAGCGGCAGCGACGGCTCTCGCGGTCGTGACCTTGGGAGCGGCAGGTTCGGGCTCCGACGTCAGCGGCCGCGCCGCAATGGCGATCTTGGAGAGGCGGCGGATGATGCCGTCGCCCTCGGCCAGCATGCCCTTCAGCTGCGTCGACATTTGCGAGGCCGCCGTCAGCTGGCTGCCGAGGTGCTCATTGACGTCGCGAACGGTATGCTTGAGGCCGCCGATCGCACGCTCGGCGATTTCGGTGGCGGTGATCAGTTCGCCGATCGTGGCCTTGAGCGAATGCTCGTCCGCCTTCAGCCGCTTCAGGCGCGAGTTGAGCAGTACGCAGTAGCCGATCGTCACCAGCAGCAGCACCGCCACCAGACTCTCGATTACGATTCCGAGGGAATGACTCATTGTGCCTCCATCAACTTGGTTTGCTCGTCGGCCTTCTCGAACATCGCGAAGGTGGTATTGGGTTTGCGCAGCTGCTTGGTGACGCGGATGGCGACCCGGTCGCCGACCCGGCCCATGCGGCCTTCGGTCAAGACGACGTTGCCGCAGCGGACCGACACCAGTGCGTCCTTTTTCATTTCCAGCGGCAGCGTGTCGCCGACCTTCAGCTTCATCAGCTGCTTGAGCGGCACGTTGGCTTCGTACAGCACGGCGTCGACGGCGATCTCGGCTTGCGCCACTTCCGTTGCGAAATGGCCTTCCCAGATCGGGTCGCGGCCGAACTTTTCGCCCATGAACATCTGCAACAGCACGGGCCGGATCGGCTCGATGGTCGCATAGGGCAGCAGCAGTTCGATATTGCCGCCGCGATCTTCCATGTCGATGCGCAGCCGCACCAGGATCGCGGCGTTGGCAGGCCGGCTGATCGCGGCGAAGCGCGGATTGGTTTCCAGCCGGTCGATCGAGAAGGTCACCGGCGACAGCGGCCGGAACGCCTGCTCGGCATCCGACAGCACGACCTCGACCAGCCGTTTGACCAGATTGGTTTCGATCGTGGTGTAGGGGCGGCCTTCGATGCGCAATGAAGTCTGGCCGCGGCGACCGCCGAGCAGCACGTCGATGATCGAATAGATCAGGCTTGAATCGACGGTCGCGAGGCCGAAGTTTTCCCACTCCTCGGCCTTGAACACGCTGAGCACTGCGGGGAGCGGTATCGAATTCATGTAATCGCCGAACCGCACCGAGGTGATGCGGTCGAGCGAGACTTCGACGTTGTCGGAGGTGAAGTTGCGCAGGCTCGTGGTCATCAGCCGCACCAGGCGGTCGAACACGATTTCGAGCATCGGCAGACGCTCGTAGGACACCATCGCCGAATCGATGATGGCGCGGATGCCGGAATTGTCGTCGAGATTGACGTCGCCGACGGTGAAGCCGAGCAGATTGTCGATCTCTTCCTGCGACAGGACCCGCTCGCCGCCGGCTTTGTTGCCGAAATCGCGGCTGCCGTCCTCGACCATCGCGGCCCATTGCAGGGCCATGCTCTCCGAGAGTTCATTGGCCGCAGCTTCTTCCGCCGCCGCCGCCGGATCCTCGGAATCGAGCGAGGCCTCCCATTGGGCGGCAATTGCGTCCTGGTCGAGGTCTTTATCGTTGGCCATGATTATGAGACCTGCTCTGTCACTGGACCAGGATTTCCTTGAACAGCACCGCACTCACCTGTTGCGGCGCCAGCGCGATATTGACGCGCTTGGTCAGCTCCTCCTTGAGGCGAAACAAACCGGCCGAGCCGTTGATGTCGCTGGGGCGCAGTTCGCGCAGATAGGTCTGGAACAGATCGGTGACGCGCGGCAGCGTCGGCTTGATCGCCTCGAGCTGCTTCTCTTCCTTGACCTCGAGCACGACCTTGACCTTGAGGTATTGCACGCGCTCGCCGGGGGCGCCGACCAGATTGACCATCATGTCCGGCACTTCGACAAAGGACGGCGGCTTCGGCGGCGGCGCCTCGGCATGCTTCTCCTCGCCGTGACCGCGCATCAGGAAGAACCAGCCCGCGCCGGCGCCAAGGATGGCGACGAACCCGACTGCGGCAATGATCAGCTTGAGCTTGCCCTTTTTTGCCGGGGCGACTTCCGCGCCTTCGGCCGCGCCGCCCTCTGCCTCGTTGTCCGCCATTGCCCCGCCCGATCCAATTGGGAACGAACACGGTTGCCACCAGCCGGGCCGGATGAGACCCCAGACGCGATACAAAAGCCGCCAGCGCACACGCGCTCTCTTGAATGCAACGGTAGGGTAATAATGGTTAACGGAACCTTTCCACTGACCCTCAACTAGGAAAAAGTTGCCGGGCAAACATGGTCAACAAGACCTTTCTGCCGTCCGTAATCGCCCCGGCAAAACGCCTAACCCCTTCAAAAACTGTGACTTTCCAAACTGGCACGGCTTTCGCTGAGTACTTGGCGGACCACGGGCTTGGGAGAGCCTGGGCGGTTCGAGAGATCGGCGAGCCCCGCTTGGGAGAGCAGCACGCGGATCGATGAAGGGGAGAACCACCGATGGAGAATACGCTTCTCGTCGGACTATCACGGCAGATGGTGCTGGAGCGGCAGATGGATGTCGTCGCCAACAACGTCGCCAACGTCAACACCAACGGCTTCAAGGCCGACCGGTCGTTGTTCGAGCAATTTCTGCGCTCGCCCGCGCATGAAGACAATTTCCAGCGGCCCGACCGCCAGGTCGCGTTCGTGCAGGACCGCGGCACCTTCAAGGATTTCGCGACCGGTGCCAGCGAGATGACCAAGAACCCGCTCGACGTCGCGATCGACGGCAAGGGTTTCCTGGTCGTGCAGACCCCTGCCGGCGAGCGCTACACCCGCGACGGCAATCTGCAGATCAATAATCAGGGCCAACTCGTCACCCAGAGCGGCTATCCCGTGATGGGAGGCTCCGGCCCGATCGTGTTCCAGCAGACCGACAAGCAGATCACCATCGCCCCCGACGGCAATGTTACCGTCCTCGAGGGCACCAACCGCATCGATTCCGTTCGCGGCAAGCTGCGCATCGTTTCATTCGCGGACGCGCAGAAGCTCGTCAAGGATGGCGGCAATTTGTACTCCGCCGGCCAGGGCCTCGCCCCCCAGGCAGACACCACCTCGCGGGTCAACCAGGGTTACGTCGAGAAATCGAACGTCAATTCGGTGACCGAGATGAGCCGCATGATCGAGATCACGCGCGCCTACACGCAGATCTCGGCCCTGCTGCAGCAGCAGAGCGATCTGCACAAATCCGCAATCGAGAAACTCGCCGAAGTTCCGGCATAACCTGAAAGTTTTGATCGATGCGTGCACTCTACACAGCCTCGACCGGCATGGCGGCACAGGAACTCAACGTTCAGGTGATCTCCAACAACATCGCGAACATGCGCACCACCGGCTACAAGAAGCAGCGCGCCGCGTTTCAGGACCTGATCTACGATCACGTGCGCCGGGTCGGCGCGCAGGCCTCCGATCAGGGCACCATCCTCCCCGTCGGCGTCGACATCGGCGGTGGCGTCAAGACCGTCGGCACGCCGCGCCTGATGAGCCAGGGCACGCTGCTGCCGACCGGCAACGAACTCGACATCGCGGTCCGCGGCGAAGGCTTCTTCAAGATCCAGATGCCTGACGGCACCTACACCTATACCCGCGACGGCTCGTTCCAGATGGATGCGCAGGGCCGCGTCGTGACCTCGCAGGGCAACCCGGTGCAGCCGACCATCACGATCCCTCAGAGCGCGTCGGGCCTCACCATCAACGCCCAGGGTCAGGTGTCGGTATTGCTGCCGGGTTCGACCACGCCATCGACCGTCGGCCAGATCGGCCTGACCCGCTTCATCAACAAGGCCGGCCTCAATCCGATCGGCGACAATTTGTTCACGGACACGCCGGCCTCCGGCCCGCCGCAGGACGGCATCGCCAACACCGACGGTTTCGGCGACATGCAGCAGTCCAATCTCGAACAGGCCAATGTCGAGGTCGTCACCGAAATCTCCGACCTGATCGCGGCGCAGCGCGCCTACGAGATGAACGCCAAGGTGATCAGCGCGGCCGACCAGATGCTGCAGTCCACCTCCAACATGTTCCGCTGAGGATTTGTCATGATCGCCCGCGCGCTCCTCCTTGCCACTGCGCTCATCGCCGCCTCCGCGGCGACGGCGGTCGCGCAGACCCGTGGCGACATCATCGCCGCCCCCGCGCTGCGCGCCAGCGTTGTTGTCACGGGCGATTTGGTGCGGATCGGCGATGTCATCGACAACGCCGGCAGCGCTGCGCAGATCGCGATCTACCGCGCGCCGGATCTGGGCACCACCGGCTCGCTGCCGGTCGCGCAAGTGCTCAATGCGCTGCGGTCGCATCACGTGATCGGCGTCGACACACGGGACCTGAAGGAAATTTCGGTGACGCGGCTGGCCCGCACGCTCGAGGGCAAGGACATCGAGCAGCAGGTCGCGCGCGCGCTGGAGCGCAAGAACGGCCTCGGCGAGGCCGCCAATCTCAATCTCACCTTCGACCGCGACCCCGGCGATGTCAGGCTCGATGCTTCCAACACCGGCGGCATGCAGGCCGCCATCGTGCGCTTCGATGCGCGCAACGGCCGCTTCGACGTCACCTTCGAAATATCCAACGACAATGGCACGGCGCCGATCAAGCTGCGCTTCACCGGCACCGCGATCGAGACCGTCGAGGCCGCGGTGCTGGCGCGCGCAATCGAGCGCAACGAAGTTCTGAAATCCTCCGACGTCGTGATCGAGCGCCGCCCCAAGGCCGAAGTCGGCGCAGATGCCGCGACGCGCGACCGCGCGGTCGGCATGCAGGCGCGCCGACAGTTGCGCGCCGGCCAGGCCGTCCGGGTTGCCGATCTCGCCAAGCCGGATCTGGTGCAGCGCGACCAGAACGTCACGCTGATCTACGATAGCCCGGGCCTTTACCTCACCGTGCGCGGCAAGGCGCTCGAGAACGGCACCGAAGGCGACGTCGTCAACGTCATGAATTTGCAATCCAAGCGCACGGTGTCCGGCACCGTCACCGGCCGCGGCCAGGTCTCGATCACGGTCGCCGCTTCCCGCCCTGCGCCTGCCGCCGCCGATACCACCTCTTCGCTCGGCAGCACCGGACAAGCCGCCCCCGTCGCCGTCGCCAAACTCAGTTCGTCAGTCGCTCCAAAAGCCGAGTAATGTAGATGTCAGTCTCCCGTATCAACCGCTTCATCCTCACCGGCGCCTTGCTGACCGTGGCAGCGCTCGCAAGCGGTTGTTCCTCGATCGACCGCCTCTCCCAGATCGGCGAAAAGCCGAAGCTGACCGAGATCGAGAATCCGACCACGCAGCCCGGCTACAAGCCGGTGCAGATGCCGATGCCGAAGCCCGAGCAGGCTTCCTACAACGCCAACTCGCTGTGGCGGAACGGCTCACGCGCCTTCTTCCGCGACCAGCGCGCCGCGCGCGTCGGCGACATCATGACGGTGACCGTCAACATCACCGACAAGGCCAACATCGCCAACCAGACCCAGCGCAGCCGCTCCAGCAAGGAAGACTCCGGCGTTACCGACTTCCTCGGATCGCAGACGATCACGCAAGCGAACAAGATCCTGCCGGGCAAGATCCTGACTGCGGACTCGACCGCCTCGACCGACGGCAGGGGTTCGGTCAACCGCCAGGAAGCATTGCAGACCAACGTCGCCGCCGTGGTGACGCAGGTGCTGCCGAACGGCAATCTCGTGGTCGAAGGCAAGCAGGAGATCCGCGTCAACTTCGAAATCCGCGAACTGATCGTCGCCGGCATCGTGCGGCCGGAAGACATCCAGAGCGACAACACCATCGATTCCTCGAAGATCGCGCAGGCCCGCATCGCCTATGGCGGCCGCGGCCAGATCACCGACGTGCAGCAACCGCGCTACGGCCAGCAGGTAATGGACGTGCTGCTGCCGTTCTAGTTCGTAATCCCGAGCTCCCACACCTCGTTGTGAACCTAGGCGCGACGATGTGTTCTAACGCGGCCCTTGTCAGCTCCCCTGACGAGGGCCGCGGTCGTTTTGAGGAAATGACGGAAAGCCCGAACGTCAGGCCGACTTGCGCACGCGGCGCTTGCGGACCGGCTGCGGCGTCTCGCTCTCGCGCAGGTCCTGCGCGCCGGCGAATGCGGCCAGCACCTTATCGGCCGATACCACGCGGTTGCGGCCGGAATATTTTGCGGCGTAGAGCGCCTCGTCGGCCTGCCCCAGCAGCCAATCCGCGCGCGTATCCTCGCTCGGCACCAGCGTCGCGATGCCGATGCTCAGCGTCACGAACGGCGGCACACCCGGCGCGCCGTGCGGCAGCCGGACCCGCGCCAGCGCATCGCGCAGCCGCTCGGCGAGTTTTCGCGCGCCGGCGGAATCGGTTTCGGGCATGATGATGGCGAACTCTTCTCCGCCATAGCGTGCCGAAAGATCGGCCGGGCGAAACGCGTTCTTGCCGATCGCGTCCGCCACCGCGCGCAGACACTCGTCGCCTTTTTGATGGCCGTGCAGATCATTGTAGAGCTTGAAATGATCGACGTCGCACAACAGCAGCGACAGCGGTTTTCTGGTTCGTTGCGCGCGCGCCCATTCCATCGCCAGCGTCTGGTCGAACGAGCGGCGGTTGGCAAGGCCGGTCAGGCCGTCGCTCGCCGCCAGCGTTTGCAACGCCAGCTCCGCACGCTTCTGATCGGTCATGTCGCGCAAGGTCTCGACGACGGCGATCAACTTGCCGTCCTCGTCGTGGATCGGGCCGGCGTCGATGGCAAGATACAATTGATTGCCGAGCTTCGGCATCACGCACCAGTTTTCGGCGGAGAAGCCGACGCCGTCATCGGGGATGGTGTGCTCGGGATAGAGCTGGCTCAATTTGTCGGGCCGTCCGAGCGCGACCAGATCGGCCAGGCAATAGCGCTGCTGCTGATAGAACGCGCGCCAATGATCTGATGAGCCGATGACGTCAGCCGCGACGACGCCGGTCAGGCGCTCACAGGCCCGGTTCCAGATCACGACGCGCCGTTTTGGATTGAGCACGAAGGTCGGGACCACCAAATGCTGCATCAGCCGCACGGCATAACCCTGTGCGACGTCAGCACTTGTTTTGGCTCCGGTCTTCAAGTCCTCTACCCTCGGATCGACAACGCTGGAGGCTATGGGTATTAGGCCAGCGATGAATGGAAGCCCGGTTAGGAATCCCAGTTAGTGCCGGGTTAAAAGGGCCCGGATTTCCCGGTGCAGTGCGGCAGATTGCCGTGTTTTTGCGGCAGAAAGTTCCATCGAAACGACAAAGAGTTCCACAAGAGTGCGATTCGAACTGATATTCCCTCTGTGCCTGACCGGGCCAATTCTCCTGAACCGGACATGACGATGCGCTTGTGCTGGCCGTTCCTTGTTGGCGTTCTCTGTGCAGCGACCCCATCGTTGACCGCGGGCGCGGTAGAACGGGAAGAGCCCGACATCGACATGTACGCGCACATCTCGGGCAAGTGCACCAAGCTGAAGATCGCCGGCCGCGATTTCGGCTGCAAGGCGGTGGCCTATTTCCACGGCCAGCAGGGCCGTGCGCATTTCACCATCGTGCTCGACGATCCCCGCGACGACAGCCACATCGTTTCATTTTCAGGTGAAACCGGCCGCCGCGAGCAGGACAACGTCTATGAACTGCAGGTCGACCGGATGCTGCTGAACTCCAAAGAGAGGCCGAAGGTCGACGGCCTGCCGGTGCCACTGGTTGAATCATCGACCGGCACATGCCGCCAGGTGGGGATCATCGCGACGAGGCAGGTCTCCAGCATCTCCTGTGCGGCGACCGCCAGGGACGGCCGGAAATACGAACTGCAATTCGAGTCCGACGGCGAGCCGGTGACGCTGCGCCGGATCAGGCAATCCTCCCTCACCGAGGAGAAGGCGAACGCCAAGAAAGCCGAGCAACTGGAATGCCGCCGCAAGGCCCATCTCGCCAAGGTTCTGCCGCGCGACTGGACCGCGTTCGTGATCCGGTGCCTGGCCGATGACGACCAGAAGCCGGCGACGGCAGAGCAGCGGTAGGCTGGCGGTAGGTCTGTCGGATCGTTACCGAGCCGTTAACCCTTCGTTAACCAAGCCGTCTCATCCTCGAAAGTCCAGGAGAGGATCCAAGGGATTGACCAGGTCGGTCACCTGGCCGGCGCGCGCAGGCGCTCCCTCTCCTGCCCACTCGTATTGATCACGGCTGCAAACATGATCGCTGAAAGCAATAGCAACATCGCCTGGCACCGGGTTCAGCTCAAGAAGAACCGCGAGGCCGTCAAGGCATTGGAAATCGCCCGCTTCCGGGTTGGCGAGATGACCGGCGCGGCCGGCCATGCGCAACAAAAAGCGCTGACCCAGCTCAAGCGCAAGATCGCTGAATCGCAGCGATGCATCGCCGCGCACGAGAGACAAACCAAGCGGCCGCTGGCGACTGATCTGCGAAGCCTCGCGCAGGTGAGCTGGGGCAGCTGGGACGCCTACAGCGTATCGCGGCAGGCCTCCTCGCGCGCGTAGGATGTAGGATGGGTTGAGCTCTTCGCGAAACCCATCAACTGCTGCCCGCGAATGAGTGATGGGTTTCGCGAAGAGCTCAACCCATCCTACGGACTACGGACCGCAAGAAGGCGGACCTGTCACGCCGAAGCTCGGAGAGCGTAGGCGGATTGCTTCGCTGCGCGCGCAATGACATACAATTCGGCATCGCTTTCGTCTCCCCAAGGAGGTCAGCCATGTGCCGCATTTGCGATGCCAGCCACGCCGTTGAAGACCGGGAAACCTCACGCCGCCGTTTCCTTCAATTCACGGGCGGGATCGCCGCAAGTCTTGCGCTGGCACCGCTTGCCTTTGCCCCGGCGGCCTTTGCCAGGGATGCAACAGCCAAGGATGCAAAACCGCCGCCGAAGCCGCAGAACCAGATGTCGCCGGCCGCGGCCCTCGATCGGTTGATGAAAGGCAATACGCGCTATGTCGAAGGCACCTCGCGCCGGCATGACTTCAAAAGTGAGCGGGAAGCCCTGGTCGGCGGCCAAAATCCCTTTGCCAGCATCCTGAGCTGCGCGGATTCCCGCATTGCGCCGGAATACGCCTTCGACAGCAGCCGGGGCGATCTGTTCGTCTGCCGCGTTGCGGGCAATTTCGCCAATGACGACACCGTCGCGAGCCTGGAATATGGCGTAGCCATGCTTAACTCGCCGCTGATCCTCGTACTCGGCCACGACAGCTGCGGCGCCGTCGATGCCACGATCAAGTCGCTCAAGGACAACACCACCCTGCCCGGCCACCTGCCGTCGCTGGTCAACGCGCTTGCGCCTGCCGTCAAGGCCAGCGCGGACAAACCCGGCGACAGGCTCGCGAACGCCATCCGCCAGAATGTCATCGACGTTGTCGCCCGGCTCAAGTCGGCGACGCCAATCCTCAGCGCCGCCGCGGCCGAGGGCAAGATCAAGATCGTCGGTGGTGTTTATCGGCTGGACAGCGGCAAGGTCGAATTGGTCGGCTGATCGTCAGGGCCGTACAATGATGCAGGAGGCGCCCCCACCATCTTCGTCTTCAAGCCTGCCGCACCACAACGTTATAGTCCAATCGATCCAGGACTTTACTCTTGATCGTCTAATCGGCCCAAGTGCGCTGTCCGCACTTGCATTCGAACATGTGGACGATGCAGCCGGTGCTCGGGCTCACCATGGTTCGAACCAGCTTCAACCTCTCGCCACAGGACCGGCAATCCTTGTCCGTCTCACTCTCCACGACGGCCACCATCTCAGCCCGAAATAATTCCATGGCCCACTCCGTTCCGACTGGGTTCCCGGGATACACGCTTGGTCCGGGAAATACTAAGGAGATTTTGACGGCCCGATGACATTCCACCGGGGCGTTGCCTTTCTGCATCGCGTGTCCTTGGTAGACGAAAGTAGCGTCGTCGTGTGGCTGGCCTTACTCGCCTTCCCGCGACTGGCCGCGTGCTCACGAGTAACGATCAATGTTGCGCTGCGATACGCAGCCTACTTGCGTTTGCGGAGTCCGGTATTACTCCGGAGATTGTTCAAAAGATTGATCCGATCTAGTCTGATCCCTGCGCTTTGACGTTTTGCTTTATTGAAGACGATTTTTTTCGACTTATCGAATAGCCATGATGATTGACCAGAAAGCCGACAGATTTTTTGTCGGCACCCGTTTCAAGATGAGTAAACTTGGAGTCGCTCGGTGCCCCGAGCTGGCTGACCGGGCTGGGATTGTCATTGAGGTGAGCCCTCGTACCACTGGCATCACCGTGCGGTTCGATGGCGCCCAAAGACCAACGTGCCTGCACAGGGACTTTATATCTCCCGTCCTGGGTTGACGAGCGTGGAGCATCAACTTCCGGGCGCGCACCACCACCGTGCATGACCGTTTTGCGTTGCCTTTCAGCCTACGGATGCGCCTGCCTTGGCCCGGCTGATTCCGAGGGCCAGAATGCGATTTAGCAGGTCGGGGTAGTCTAGGCCGTCATGCCGGGCGGCTGTCGCGAACTCCTGGCTCTTCGCTATTTCGGGATTGGGATTCGCTTCGATGAAATACGGAGTGCCGTCGGCCGAGAGCCGAAAGTCGATGCGTGCGTATCCATCGAGCTTCAGTGTACGGTAGATGCGTTTCGCTGTTCGCTGAATGCGGGCGGATACCTCCGGCGCAAGGTTCTTGGCCGGCCCGTCCTCGATTCCGACGCGCTCCTGGTAACCGGGATCGTGTTTTACCTTTTCGGTGGCAATCTGCCGTGCCCCCTCGCCACCCATGCTGCCGAATTTCAATTCCCAAATCGGCAGAACTCGCAGGCGATTGTTGCCGAGCACGGCGACATAGAGCTCACGCCCCTCGATGTACTGCTCGGCGATGGCGGCAGTTCCGAGCCGGTCGTGGACGAAAGCTACTCGCTCTGCGAGCTTCTCGTCCGTATCGACGATGGATGCTTGCGAGATGCCGAACGATCCATCCTCGTTCAGGCTCTTGACGATCAGCGGCAGCGCAAGACGCGTCGGCCGTTTGACTTTGCGGCGCATCGGAAACACGGCGAAGGCCGGCACCGCGATCCGGCGATGGTGCACTAGCGTTTTGGACAGATCCTTGCCGCGCGCCAGGATCAGGCCGCGCGGGTTACAGCCGGTATACGGGACTTTCATCAGTTCGAGAAAGCTCGCGATGTGCTGGTCATACCCTGACGTATAGTGGAACTCCTCCAGCAATGTGTACACCACATGCGGCTTGAAGCTTTCGATCGCGTCGCGAACCGGCTTGATTTCCTCCTGCACGCCGAGCGGGCGCACATCGTGGCCTGCCGCGCGCAAGGTGCTCACGACGTCGAACTCGGTTTTCCATCGGTTGATTTCCTGCGCGGTGTATCCGTCGGTCGAGTCCGGCGGCAAGAAGTCCGGATGCATCAGGACCAGGACGCGCAGGCGTCTCATAGCGCGATCCACTTGCGGCGTGACGGGCCGAACAGCGCGTGCATGGTCTTGGCGGTCAGCAGAATGGTGAAGTTGATCACAAGCTTCCGCTCCGAGCCCGGGGCCCGGAGATCGAGTTCGCGGCAGCGGGAGATCATGTCATCGAGAACGGCATCGAGCGTAAGCTGGTTCTCGCCCGTCCATCGCGCGACCAGCTGCCTGACCTGCGCGCGGTGCCGCCTGATGAAGGATGCCGCCGGCTGCGCCCGTCGATGTCGTTGATCGGCGGAGAACAGACGGGACAGGTCGCGGTCATACGTCTTCGGCGCCTCGAAAGCGTAAAACGCCTGCTTCTTCTGGTAATGCTCGCCAAGCGTTTGGCTGAGCCCGGACAGCGGATCGACACGCTCCCGTGATGTAATCGGCGGCCGCTCGCCTGCAATCTCGCTCATCAGTTCGTCGACATATTCGAGCTTCTTCAGCGCCGGCCAACCGGCATAGCGTGCCCGCCATTTCGACCGCGGTCGCAGCCACACAGCAAAGGTTTCGGCGAAATCCTCGTCCGGATGGCTCTGCGCGTACCAGCGCCGAAGATGCTGGACGTAATTCCGGCTGGCCGGATTGGGCCGGTAGTAGAGCGGATAGTGTTTCGAGGACGGGCCGAACAACTGTTGCCAGCGTCGGCGGCGTTGCAACTGGTAAGCGTGCTGCACGGCATGCCCTGCCTCGTGACGGAGGATGGCCATGCATTCCGACCAGGTACTTCCCTCTACCTCGAGCATCATTTTTTTCTCGAGTTTCATCAGGCGGGGATGGGCAAGATAGAACGGGATGGCGATGCCCGGCACATCTGCCGGACTGAACCATTCGCTCGATATCCATGCGTGTGGCCGCAGCCGGATGTTCCGCGCCTGGAGTTCTTCGTTCAGAGTGCCGAGGCAATCCTCGAGCCAGGTGCCCTTGATGTTGACCTTCAGGCTGCTGAGACGCTGCTTGAGCAACTGCTCATCCGGCAGCTTTTCCCAGGTATATTTCCGAGGTGGCATAGGCATCCAGAAATCATGAAAATACAGTATCTGGATGGTGTCATAGTATTCCGCTGGCAACAACCGCCTAGTCCTTGCGGCACTTTCGACCCGGTGTCCCAGAGGAGCCCGTTGACGAGCCATCCAGTCAAGCAGGCGCGGGAGCCGGGCCACCGCGCAGGCGGCGCGTGCAAGCGCCCGCTGGACGGCTGGGTTTGGGCTATTAGTCCGCGGTATCGCCACAAAGCTTATGGACGCGGTCGAAAACGCTGCGAATGCCCAATCGCAGCGGACGTTGAGTGTGCAATCATCGGTGACGGCAAAAGCGTTCTACGCAAAGCGCGGCTTCAAGACTGTTAGGGAGGGGTCCTTCGGTGAAGAGCCGACGATCCTGATGTCGAAGATATTCCGCGGACGTCAGAGACAGGTTCGTAGGTGGGTTAGCGAAGCGTAACCCACCCTCTTGCTTGCCGCACGACAGCCTCTGCTTGTAGTCCAATCGATCCAGGCATCGAACCAAACGATTAATTGATTACTTGCACGCCCGGAGATCAAATTCGGACCTTGATGCGGCGCCATCCCCGTCCCGCCTGCACATCGATCGTGCGTAGGCTGTTACGCGCCTTCACTGGTGCGAAAGATTTGAGCGTTGAATCCGCGCCTGGAAAATGCCGAAGGGGTCTTCGCGGCGGGCGAGCTTCCGATAAGTGGTTAGGTCGTCTTCTTGGAGCACGGGTCCCTCGCCCCGTCGCCCAACAGAGCCCGTGCTTGGTACCAACGACAGCGATGTGCCAACGCCCGCATAAAGGTATCGGTCGCCGAAAGCCTGCTTCAACGCTGCGAATGTCGGCTCACCGGTGCAGTGGCCCGGAGCGATGCTCTCTATCTTGAACGTATCCTTGAGCGTTGCCACGGACCTGGCAATGACCTCGTCCGGAGCGACGACGAGGTGGAATCCGCCGGCGATCAAACGTATTTTGGAACTGATGGCCGCCGCCGCCTCGACGATCTTTTCGACTCCCGGGTGCGCGCAGCCGACCACAAGCACTACGCCGTCCGAGGTGTTGACCGCTAAGGACAACTCTTTGAGCTCTTTCGTGCCTGGAGCGTCGGATACCAGTGCTATCAAGGTAATGCCTGGAACGATTTCCGTCGTTTTGTCGATTAGTTCGATGTTGGCTCCCTGCCAAGCGGTGCCGAATTTCATGACTTCCGGCGGCTTGCCCTCGTAGTAGCGCATCTCGGAGGGCAAAGACTCGTCCTTTCGGTAGAAGCTCGATGGCAGCGACGAACCGTAAATGCCGAATCCTTCTCTAGGTGCGTAGATCTTTACCGTCGGATTCACGCTCAGAACATGATTCAGGCCAGCCATGTGATCGGAGTGTCGGTGCGACAGGACGACGAAATCGATGTTGGTAAGGTCAACACCCTTCGCCTTGACGTTGGCTGCGAAGATGTCTGGATCGTTGCCTGTGTCAAACAGGATTCGTTTACCGACGACCTCCACGAGCGCGGAGAAGCCCCAATCCTTCTTCATTGCGGCATCGGTGCCGAAAGCGTCATAGAGGATAGTGATCTGGCTGTTGGGCTCAGCCGCGGCCGTTGTCGCAGGGGCAACCACGGCAGCGACGCCGCCAAGTGCGGCCGCAAAGAACAATGCTGCGCGAAGTTTCATGGAAGTTCTCCTTCTTTGAGAACACCCCCATTTGAGTTTGCTTGTCGGAGCCTTACGGGAATGCGCGATTGAGTCCCCGCGCCACACCGGGCGGACGATACTTTGATCTCCCCGAAGCTTGTTTGATCAGCCGGTCGCCGTCCCTAGCGCCATTCGGGAGTTTATCTCAAGGCGTGGCCGCTCGCCGCATGAGTACGCCCAATTTCCGGAAGTGTCACGACAAAGTCGCGACGCACGGCGTAGAGCGCGCCTTCCGATCACCCGAAGCTATGGGCGATATAATGCATAGCGAAGAAAGAAGCTCATAATGATTGACCAGAAAACCGACAGAATTGTTGTCGGCACCCGTTTTAGGATGGCTTGGAGCCGTTCGGTGCCCAGAGTTGGCTGACCGGGCTGGCATTGTTATTGACGTGAGCTCTCGTACCACTGGCATCACCGTGTTGTTCGATCGCGCCCAAAGACCAACTTGCCTGCACAGAGACTTTATCTCTGCCGTCTGAACCTGGATGGGCGGCCAGGTCGTTCGTTCGGAACGAGCCGCGCGGCAACGCCGCCTCCCCAACCGCCAGCCCTCCTCTACCCCGGCTTGATCCCCGCCGCCTGCATGATCGGCAGCAGCCGCTTTTCCTCGTCGTCGCGGAATTTGCTGATCTCGGTTGATGAGGCCGGCCACGGCGTGGCGCCAAGCTCTGCGTAGCGCTCCTGCAAGCCGCGATCGGCGAGCGCCTTGACGGTGAGCGCACTTACCTGCGCGACAAGATCGGCCTTCATGTTCGCCGGCCCGATCAGCGCGGTCCACGACGTCATCGCATATCCCGGCAGCACCTCGGCCATGGTGGGCACATCAGGAAGCTCGGGGAGCCGCTTCAGCGACGTGACGGCGACCGGCTTGACCTGGCCTGCGCGCACGCTCGGCAACGAGCCGGGCAGATTGTCGAACAACAGATCGACGCGGCCGCCGAGCAGGTCGGTCAATGCGGGCGCGGCGCCGCGATAGGGAATGTGGTTGACCTCCACGCCGGCCATGCTGTTCATCATCTCGCCCGACAGATGCAACGTGGTGCCGAACCCGGCCGAGGCATAGGTGTATTTCTTCGGCTCCTTCCTGAACGCGGCCAGCAACTCCCTGATGTCGGAGGAGAACAGGTCCTTCTTCGCCACCAGGATATTGGGCAATTGCCACATGCCGCCGATGAAGGTGAAATCGGCGCGCGGATCATAGGGAAGCTTTGCGTAGCTTCCGATCGCCAGCACGTTGCTGGCGATGCCGCCGAGGCCGAGCGTGTATCCGTCTGGCGGCGACTTTGCCACCGCATCCGCCCCCAGCACGCCGCCCGCGCCAGCCTTGTTCTCGACGACGAAGGACTGTCCGGACAGGTCGCTCATCTTCTGACAGATGATCCGCGACAGCGTATCGGTGGCGCCGCCGGCCGGAAAACCGTTGACGTATTTCACCTGCCGCGCCGGCCACGCCTCTTGCGCGAACGCCTCGCGCCTTGCGAGATAGGGCGCGGCAATCGAGCCGCCGAGCATGGCCAGCAATTTGCGGCGGTTCACAGGCGTGAGCTGCGGCATCATTTTCCCTCCCTTGCGCAGGCGCCTGCTCGATTGGTCGGGCAAGGCTTGCTGCGCCGGCGACAGCGTAGTGCGCCGTTCTCCGGCGTGAAAGAGCCGAACAGCGCTCCGTCAAGTCAAATACATGCGGCTTATTGGCCCGACGGGCAAATCAGTTCCGATTTACAGAAGTTGTGTCAAGCCCTAAAATAAAAAATATTTCTGTTTACCAGAATGGAAAATCAGGTGCATATGTTTAGCCATCCCGTCCTACTCAGAAGGGCGTCGGCCGTCGTCACGGACGTTGGGCGGGTTGCGGTGGACGCTTGTTTGCGCTGAGACGATGGCGTGGATGAGCGTACGGCAAAACCGTGTGGTCCTGGCGCCCGTTGCTGGCGTCAAGCCGTCGGCTAAGCGTGAGCTGAACCGGCGATGACGGAGTCAACCAAGAACTCGTCTCCGGGGAGATCACGGCATAAGCCGTAAAGCCATTGCGCAGGGAAGGCCGGGTGTTCTCCGCTGCCCTGTATGCTCGTGTGCACCTTGTTTTGTGCAAACCGCACACGAGACCGCGGGTGCAGCGCGCACCCGGTCTTCCCTGCGCCCTCATATTTCGAGGGCAAGGAACTTCTGGCAAACCTCGGGCGTATCAGGCCGCGAGAACGCGGAAGTGCGCTTAGACCACGGTGCAGCAACAAACACCGCCGTCGTCCCAGCCTTGAGCTCAGATGCGCAATTACGCATCTGAGCTCAAGGCCGGAACGACGGTGTAGCTGTGACCTCCCGCACATTCGAAGGGACAATGCGCCACCGAAATGAACCCACGTGCATTCCACGGCAACTGACGCATGAAACAGTGTGACAACGCGAGACGAACCAATGCAGGCGGCCATGACGAGAAAAGCAGCAATCCTGTTCGCCCTGCTGGCGACCATGTTCACCGCATCCCGCGCAGTGGCGGCTGAACCCTGCAGCACGACGCCGGCGCGCTTCAACATTGCAGAGACGCTGTGGCACGCGGCCGAAGAACATCCGGTCCATATCACCTTCACGACCCGGACCGAGGGCGTGAAAATGCCGGGCTATCTCCTGGAAAAATATCCGAACGAGATGACCGTCGTCCTGCAATATGAATTCGGCAAGCTGACCGTGAAGGACGACCGCTTCGAAGTGCTGGTGTGGTTCAAGGGCTATCCGGAACGGCTCGTCGTCCCCTTCAACGCCATCAAGGCGTTCTATGACCGCACCGAGTTGAAGTGCTCGGGTGGCTAAACTTCACTCAGGCGTCGCGCGGCGGATCAATGCGCAGAGCCCGGTCATGCGGGCAATGGGATGCTCGACAAACAGGCGACAAGACTTCAGCGCATCTTGAAGCGTATCGGGCGGTGCCGCAGGTTTCAGCTGCGGCGCCAGCATCTGGCCATGCGCATACCCGAGCGCGCGGGTCGAACGCGTCAACGCGTCGAGCCGGCCGTCGGCTTGCAGCGGCACCAGCATGGTTCGCACCAGCGCCAGATACGCCGGCCAGTACGCCAGATGCCGGTACATGCTCGCAATCAATTGCGGTTCGGTGTCCTCGCCAAAACCGTTCAATTCGCCAACAAGCCGCGCCACCTCGGGATCGAGCGCGTCCATCGGCGGCAGTTCCGGAATCTTGACGCCGGAGGGCGGAGGTGCGGAGCCGGCGGCCGCGACGTTCACGGCCGGGCGCGGTTCGAAATGCGCGAGCAACGCCGACAGCACGGTCAGCGCCAGCGCGTTGGTGTATTGATAGCTGTCCAGCACATTGCGAATGATGGCTTGGTCGGATTGATCGATGCCGGCGGCGAGCAACGTGTCGGCGGAAAATCCGGGCACATCCGGCAAGGCGATCGTGCGCCTGACCGATTCGGCATGCAGCGGTGCGGCGCCGAGATAAAGCGGCCGCACCGTGGCCCAGGTCCAGGGCAGCGCGCCCGGCATGGTCGCGAGGTTGCGCCAGATCAGATTGACGACGCTGGTGCCGAGCACCTTTCGGATGTCGGCGAAGATCTCGGCGATTTCACCGCGCGCGTCGGCTTCGAGAATCGAGGGAACGCTCTCCTGCCCTTGCATGATTGCCGCTCAGTCCCGAAAGCTCGCCGCCACGGTGCCGAGCCCGTCGAGCTCCATCACCACGCTGTCGCCGGCATTGAGCCACACGGTCTTGACCAGGCTGCCGGTGAGCACGACCTGCCCGGCGTGCAATCCCGTGCCCTCCTCGGCCAGATGATTGGCGAGCCAAGCCAGCGCGTTGTGCGGATGCCCGAGCACGTCGGCGCCGGTGCCGCGCCCGACTTCGGTGTCGTTGACAACGGCGCGGCCGACCACCTTGAGCAGATTGGGCGCCGCGGTGCGCGGGATCGCCTGACCGAGCACGCAGCCGGCGGCGAAGAAATCATCGGCCACCAGCGTCGGCGCGCCCATGGTTTCCCATTTGGCGTAGCGGTCGTCGACGATCTCGATCGCGGGGTAATAGGCCTCGATCGCCTCCATTACCCACTCCGCCGTGAACGGCGCTTCCGACGGCAGCAAATTGCGCGCGAGCCGGACCGCAATTTCGCACTCGACGCCGACACGGACGTAATCGCCGAAGCGCAGCTTGGCGCCGGACTCATGCACGCCCTTGGCAAACACGCCGCCGCCACAGGGATGGGGTATGTCGAGATATTGCTGCATCACCGCGCTGGTGCAGCCGATCTTGTATCCGACGAGGCTGCCTATTTGCGGCAGCAAGAGATCGTGCACCGCGCGCTGGATCTTGTAGCCCTCGGCCTCGTCCTGCGGCACGAGTTCGCTCGAAAGCGCGGCCAGCGGCGAACGGCTGCGGCGGGCGCTGGCGATGCGCTTGGCGGCCGCGAGAATTTTGTCCATCGGCGGCAGCTCTCTCGTTGCAATCCGGCAACGCCGACCGCGCGCTGCGGTCAGATGCCGGAGGTTACTCTACTCGTCCCGGTAAACCTTTTCACGCTTCTCGTGACGCTCCTGCGCTTCCACCGACAGCGTTGCGATCGGGCGGGCTTCCAGCCGCTTCAACGAGATCGGCTCGCCGGTCTCTTCGCAATAGCCGTAGGTGTTGTCTTCGATACGCTGCAGCGCCGCGTCGATCTTGGAGATCAGCTTGCGCTGGCGATCCCGAGCGCGCAGTTCGATCGCGCGATCGGTTTCGGAAGAGGCGCGATCAGCCAGATCGGGATGATTGACGTTCTCTTCCTGGAGGGTCTGCAGGGTGATCTTCGATTCCCGCAGGATCTCGTCCTTCCACGCCAGCAGCTTGGCGCGAAAATAATCGCGCTGGCGGTCGTTCATGAAAGGCTCTTTTTCGGAGGGTCGATAATTCTTCAACTTTTCCAATGTCAGCCTATCTTTAAGTGCAAGGCGAAACGGAAAATCGTCCGTCCGCGCGCGCCTTATATAGCGGCGAGTTGTGACAGACAATATCGGCCCTAGGGCAAGGAAGGCCGCCCCGGAGCGCATACACAGGCAAAACTGTGCACCGCAGCGGGGCAGCCCGCTTGGTCAGTAACCGACGGTAAAACGCTGCCGGATATGGGCCGGACGCTCGATTTCGTCGGCGAGTGCAACTGCGAAGTCCTCGAAGGAAATCCAGCTTTTGCCGTCGGACGCGGTCAAAAGCTGGTCGGTCCCGAGACGGAACTTGGCCGTCCGCTCGCCGGCCGTGAACAGGGCCGAGGGCGACAGGAAGGTCCAGTTCAGCTCCTTTTCCTGCCGCAGCAGGTCGAGAAAGGCGCCGCCCTTCTCGGCCTCGGCCTTGTATACCACGGGAAAATTCGGCGTCGTGACCAACCGGACGCCCGGCGCCACTTCGAGGCTGCCGGCGCCGCCGACCACGAGGTAGCGGCCAACCTTCGAATCACGGGCGGCGCCAATCAGCCCGGCCGGGTCGCTGTCGAGGAAGTGCACCGAGCTGACCGCAGCGTCGTGGCCGGCGAACAACGCGGCCAGGCCGGCCTGGTCCTGCACGTCGCCCTGCTTGGCCGTGACGTTGGGCTGGCTCGCGATCCTCTCGGGGTGGCGGGCAATGGCGGTGATGGTGTGGCCGCGGCTGGCCAGTTCGGTGACGATACGCGAGCCGGCATTTCCGGACGCGCCGACGACGGCGATCTTCATCTTGGGTCTCCTTGCGATGGGATGGATCTGGTATCCAATGGTGACTAGATAACGCAAAGAGCGTAGGTGTTAAGAGAGCACTTTGAACTCACCTGATTACGCCGGAGTAACCGCCATGAAAATGAAACCCGACGCCTATGCCGCCAATTGTCCGACGCGCCAGATTCTCGATCGCGTCGGCGACAAATGGGCGGTGCTGATTCTGCTGCTGGTGCGCGACGAGCCGATGCGCTTCAATGCGCTACGCCGTGCCATCGAAGGCATCTCGCAGAAGATGCTGTCGCAGGTGCTGAAGAGCCTCGAGCGCGACGGGCTGATCAAGCGCCGTGTCATCGCAACCGTGCCGGTGACGGTGGAGTATTCGATCACGCCGCTGGGGGCGACGCTGTCGACGGCGGTCGATGCCTTGCGCGATTGGGCGGAAAGCAATCTGAAAGAAGTGCTGAACGCGCAGCGCCGCTACGACGCGCAGCGCAATTCGATGGCGGCGTGACAGACGGGATGTGAGGAAGCGCGAAGCCTAGAATTTCCCGGCCTTGGCCAGTTCGACTTCGACTCGAAGCTCGATCTCGGCCAGGACGGCATCGAGGCCGGGATCGCCGGAGGAGGATTTCAGGTTGGCCGCGGCATCGCGCAGCCGGTTCATGGTGGCGGCATCGAGATTGCCGGACAGCAGCCCGAGCTTGAGTTCGTCGAGCACGTCGAGCGCGCCGCACCCGCGTGCCACCGACCGCTTGCGGCGCTCGGTCGGATCCTCGACGCCCTGCATCGCCAGCAGCGCGTCGATGCTGCCGGCGGCTTTCGGCGGGGCCGCGGAGCGGGTCTCGTCCGGCGTCGCCGGCGCATCCGGCAGCGAAAAGCCGGTCGAGTTGGTTCGCCGCGTGCTGCTCGCGGGCGATCCAAGCGTGGTGCCGTTCGGTCCGTAGATGCGCATCGTCGTGAATCTCGCCGGTCGATTGCAGGGAGCTTCGCCGCTTTATGGTTAATGCCGCGTAAACGACCCGGCAAAATCTGCCGCCGCGCGGCAGTTTCGCCGGTGCCGCGAGATCGGCCGGATCGCGCACCAACACGTAAAGCATAGCACTTTCAACGGACTAGGCCACCGAATCCGCGTGGCACCGATCTCGCATAGTTAATCCCGGGCTACCGTCATGGGAGTGGCGTGTGGTCCGGGAAGACTTCAGGGGAGCATTGGGATGCCCGGCATCCATACGGCAAGAGTGTTGAGGGTAGGCTGCGCAGCGCTGCTGGCGCTGGCATTGTCGGCCATGTCCGCAGGCGCGACCTCGCGGATCAAGGACCTAGCCAATATCGAGGGCGTGCGTCAGAACCAGTTGATCGGCTACGGCCTCGTCGTCGGCCTCAACGGCACCGGCGACACGCTGAACAACATCCCCTTCACCAAGCAATCGCTGCAGGCGATGCTGGAACGAATGGGCGTCAACATCCGCGGCGCCACCATCCGCACCGGCAACGTCGCCGCCGTGATGGTCACCGGCAATCTGCCGGCGTTCGGCACCCAGGGCACGCGGATGGACGTCACCGTTTCCGCGCTCGGCGACGCCAAGAACCTGACCGGCGGCACCCTGCTCGTCACCCCCCTGCTCGGCGCCGACGGCAATGTCTATGCGGTCGCGCAAGGCTCGCTCGCAATCTCGGGCTTCGCGGCGGAAGGCGCCGCCGCCAGCATCACCCGCGGCGTACCGACCAACGGCCGTATCCCCAACGGCGCCATCATCGAGCGCGAGATCGAATTCGCGCTCAATCGCCTGCCCAATGTGCGGCTGGCGCTGCGCAATGCCGATTTCACCACCGCCAAGCGCATCGCCGCGGCCGTCAATGATTTCCTCGGCGTCAAGACCGCCGAGCCGATCGATCCGTCCACGGTGCAACTGGCGATCCCCGCCGAGTTCAAGGGCAACGTCGTCGCCTTCCTGACCGAGATCGAGCAATTGCAGGTCGAACCCGACCTCACCGCCAAGATCGTGATCGACGAACGCTCCGGCATCATCGTGATGGGCCGCGATGTGCGCGTCGCCACCGTGGCGGTGGCGCAGGGCAACCTCACGGTCTCGATTTCCGAGAGTCCGCAAGTGAGCCAACCCAATCCGCTGTCACGCGGCCGGACCGTGGTGACGCCGCGCTCGAGCGTGTCCGTTTCCGAAGACGGCAAGAAATTCGCGGTCGTGAAAGACGGCGTCTCGCTGCAGCAGCTCGTCGACGGCCTCAACGGTCTCGGCATCGGTCCGCGCGACCTGATCGGCATCCTGCAGGCAATCAAGGCCGCCGGCGCGATCCAGGCCGACATCGAGGTGATGTGATGCAAAGCAGCTTGAACGGCATCAGCAATTCGTACCCGAAATCCACGCTGATCACCGGTCGCAACGACCCGCAGCTGGCCGAGGCCCTGACCAAGATTTCGCCCGAGGCGCAGAAGAAGACCCGCGCCAAGGCACAGGACTTCGAGGCGATGTTCCTGAACTCGATGTTTTCGCAGATGACCACCGGCGTCAAAGGCGAAGGCCCGTTCGGCGATACGACGGGCACCGGCGCCTGGCGCTCGATGCTGACGGATGAATATTCGAAGTCGTTCGCCAAATCCGGCGGCATCGGAATCTCCAACGACGTCTTCCGTACCTTGATCCTGCAGCAAGCCAATCGCGCCGGCTGACATAAGGGAACCCCGACATGAATCAGCGCCCGCAAGCCCAGCCCGCCGCCACACCGGCACGCGCGATTTCCTCGCCGGTCGAGGCCCGCAAACTTGCGGAAGACCTGATGGACGTGATGAGCGGGCTGCTCGGCATCATCGAGCGCGAAACCGAACTGGTTCGCGCCGGCAAGATCCGCGAAGCGATGGAGCTTGAAGGCCAGAAGGGCGAGCTGTCGCGCCGCTACATGGTCGCGGTCGAGCATCTGAAGAACTCGCAAAAATACCTGGCGCAGGTCTCGCCTGAATTGCTGACCACGCTGCGGCGCCATCACGACACCTTCCGCGCCATGCTGCAGATCAATCTCACGGTGCTTGCGACCGCGCATGCGGTGTCCGAAGGCATCGTGCGCGGCGTCAACGTCGAGATCCAGCGCCGCAACATCCCCAACACCTATACGGCGAGCGGCCAGCGCGCGACGCCAGGGCCGCGCAACATGACGCCACTCGCGGTGAGCCGCTCGCTCTAAACATCTAAAATTTTCGACAAACTCGCGTCCCCGTATAAGCACGGGATTCAGCGCGTTCCCTAACACCGTGTTGAGGGGTGGGAAGTTATATTGCTGTTTGAGAGGGGTTGGGATTTGACTCGAAGCAAGCCTGGAGGCTGCCATGAGTACAGATTTCAACATCAAACCGGTGGGGGCACCGGTTGCCGCGCCGATTGTTCAACCGATCAGCGAGGCGGCGCATAATGCGGTCGCGACCGAATTGCCGGCGCCTCAGAGCGTCACGGCGTCGGACGCGGGCGCACGCAGCAGCGATTCCCGCGCGGTCCATGTTACGATTTCGAATCCGTCCGTCTCGAACCAGGTGGTGATCGATCGCGACGCGCGAGCGGTCGTCTATCAGGTGGTCGACAACCGGACGAGCCAGGTCGTCAAGCAATTTCCGGAAGAAGCAGTGCTGCGCCGCCGCGCCTATTTCCACGCCCTCGACCTGACCAGGGAAGCGCCGCAACGTCTGCGCGTTACCGACCAGCGGGCTTGAAAGCCAGAACGCCTGCTACTCAGGTTTCGTGGGTCGCGTAAGCCTTGTCCAGATAGGTCTGTCCGCTGACGGGATCGGTGACGACGGTGTTGATCTCGGCCTTGCCGTTGCTCGCCAGCGTGAACTTGGTGTCGCCGACCCGGAACGAATTATTCCTGATCAGCACGTCCTGATATTTGCTGGTGGCGCCGCTCTGGTAATGCACCTTGGCGCGAAAGCCGGTCACGTTCGAGACCGAGATCTTGAACGACTTGTTGTCGGCATATTTGCCGGTCCAGTCGCCCTGATAATTGTCGGGATTGACCGCGAAGTACGGCGTATTGGAGGGCACGGTCTGCCCGACGGTCTTGTAGTTGGCCGACAGGATGCTCAGGACGTCGGCCATGCTACGGGTCCCCTACCCTCAGGTGTCGTTAGGCGCGGCCGGCCAGGCCGGCGGCCAGGTTGCAGTTGATGTCGATCAGCGCCTTCAGCTTGGCCGGATCCGGGCTCATCTGCATGTCGACCGTCTGCTTCATCACGAACACACCGATATTGGCGATCTTCTGGCGAACCTCGATCGGCTGCGGATTCTCGTCGGCCGTCGCCGCGCTCATGAAAATCGACCAGAGCCGGCGGTTGAACAGCAGCGCGTTCTCAAGCGCCTGGCCGGGACCGGCCCAGTTGGTCTGGACTTCCTGGAGCTGTCGTGCGGCCTTCAGCAGCGCCTGCGCTTCGATTTCACGGGGAGACGACGTCGCATGCGACGTACGAGCGTAGGCCTGGGCTGCATTGGTCATTCAGGGAACCTCGGTGGGAGCGGTTGGCAGTGACCGCGTGGCTGCAAGAACTGCCCAACGTTCATACAAGTCCGGCCTTTAAATATGGTTAGCGGCGGTTACCAATTGTGTCAGCGGTCCGGCGAAATCCATATTTTCTCCACCATGCCCGCGGTGCGTTCTGATGAGATTAAGATCGAAGCCACAATTTTTTGCATGATGCGTTTTGCCCGCACGACTGGACATTTTTCTTTCAGCCAAAAAGAAAAACGGCGGGGTTTCCCCCGCCGTCTTGAACGTTGATGTGGCTGAACTTAGCGGAGCAGCTGGAGCACGCTCTGCTGGCTCTGGTTGGCCAGCGCCAGCGCGGACACCGCGATCGACTGACGGGTCGACAGCGCCTGGCTGTTCGCCGCTTCCTCGTTGGTGTCGGCCAGCGTCAGGTTCGACGAGCCGGTCTGCAGCACGTTGATCAGGTTCTTGTTGAAGTCCTGACGGATCTGCACGATCGACAGGTTCGAACCGAAGGCCGAAGCCTGCGAGCGCAGCGTCGAGGACGCGCCGTTCAGGGACGTCACGATCTCGTTGATCGCAGCGTTGTCCTTGAAAGCGCCCGTGGTCAGGACGTCGAGGCCGAGGCCGGCCGGGTTGAAGTTGACGCCCTGGATGCTCAGCGTCGACTTGCCGGTTTCGTTGAACGTCAGCTTCAGAGTGTCGCCGCCGAGCAGGTTGACGCCGTTGAACGACGCGTCCTGCGAGGTGGTGGTGATCTGATTGATGATGTTGTTGTACTGGGTGACCAGGTTGTCGCGGGTCAGCTTGGCCGCGGCGTCAACAACCGGAGCCGGCGCCGTGGTGCCGGCAGCGAACGCCTGGCCGGCGCCAACCGCGGAACCGGTGATCGCACCGATCGTGGCCGAAGCCGCTTCGTTCGTGGTGGTGATCGTCAGCTTGCCGGACACGAAAGTGGCCTGCAGGTTGTTGGCGGCGAGGGCATCGTTCAGCCCGTTGAGCGAGGAGACGCGGCCGGCACCCGTTCCGAACACGATGTCGGTGGCAGTGCCGCCGCCCGTCGCACCGATCTTCAGGGTCTTGCCTTCCAGCACGCCCGGCACTTCCGTGCGGGCCTGCGTCACGCCGCCTGCCAGACCGATCGCGCTGAGAGCTGCCGCGTTGCTGCTGGTCAGCGTCAGGTCGCTCAGCGTGCCGGTATTCAGCGTGATCACGCCGCCGGTGATGGTCGAGGCCGTCGACGAGCCGGTCAGGCCGTCGATCTTCGCCAGCAGGCCAGTGACGTCGCTGTCGACCTTGATCTGGTTCGGATCGTTGCCGATCGTGTTCGCGGCCACGAAGGTCAGCGTCTTGCCGTTGACGGTGAGGGTGTCACCTACCGCGAAGGCGTTCGACAGCGAAGCGGCCGTGCCGTCGCCGACGCTCAGCTTGGTGGCGCCGGCCAGGGCACCGGCCGTCACGGCGCCACCGCCACGAGTGGCGGTGCTTGCACCGGCGCCGTCGATGGCGAGCTTGTCGAGCACGTTTGCGGAGCCGGTCACGACGAGGTCGGCGGCCGTACCGGACCTCAGGGTGATGATACCGGCCGTTGCCGTCGATGCGTTGGCCGGGGTCGTGTTGCCCGACAGGGTGTCGATCGCTGTCATCAAATCGCTCAACGAGGTATCGACACCCATCGTATAGGCGGTGCCCGAACCGACGAGGCCATTCGCGCCGGCTCCGAAGGTGATCGTCTTGCCGTTGACAGTCAGCGTGTCGTTAGCCTGGATCGCGTTGGCGGCGCCGCCGACGCCGGCGTTGGTGGTCAGGGCCGACAGCAGCGTCGAAGCGCTCGCGTTGGTGGCGTTGCCCGAATAGAGCTGGGTGCCCGCTGTCGCGGCCGTGCTGGTATACGCAGCGCGCTGCGGAGCGGAAGCACCGGTGAACGCAGCGTTGGTCGGGTCCTGATCGGCGACGAGATTGTCGGCCGTTGCGCCCGCGATATCGACGGACGTGAACGCCGACTTGGTCGAGAAACCGACCGTCGTCTGCAGCGCCTGATTGGCGACGGACTTGGCGGAGTCGACGAGCTTCTGCAGCGAAGTGATGCCGGTGTTGGCGGCCTGCAGAACCTGCACGCCGTTGCCGATGCTGTCGAGAAGGTTGTTGATGTCGCCGGCGCGGCTGTCGAGCGAGGCGGCGGTGAAATAGTTGGTGGGATTGTCGAGCGCCGTGTTGACCTTCTTGCCGGTCGAGAGGCGGGACTGCGTGGTTGCGAGAAGATCAGCAGTCGACTGCAGCGAGAGAAGGTTCTGGCGAACCGAGGCCGAAAGAACAATACCGGACATGTTTCATACCTTTCTGGTGTGAAATTAAAACGAGCCACTATCCCGACCTCTCGATCAGGCGACGGCTCACTCTGAAACCAAGTCTCTAAGAAAAAATGAATCCGATCGAACAAGCGGCACATATGGAGGGTGAATTTCGAATTAATGGCCGTCCAGGGCTTCGTTCCCGTGTTCCTACGGGTCGCGCTCAGCCGGGCCGCGTGACGCAGGCACCAACAGCCCATTTACGATTGGTTAACCATCCTCAGAAAGGATGCCGAATCTGCCGGCGGGCACCCAGAACTCGCGCAACAAGCGTCAATGGAGAACAGGCATGGCCTTGAAAGTCGAGCTGAAGCCGCACGAACGAATCATCATCGGCGCTTGCGTGGTCACCAATACCGACCAGCGCGCAAGGCTCTTGATCGACGGTGACAGGATTCCGATCCTGCGCGAAAAAGATATCCTGACCCCCGAGAGTGCCGACACCCCGGCGAAGCTGATCTACCTCGCGGTGCAGCTGATGTACCTGTCGCCGGACCCGATGGCCCACCACCCGACCTACTTCAGCCTGGTACGCGACATCCTGACCGCAATGCCGAGCGCATGGCCCTTTATCGAAGGGATCAACAACTACATCCTGAACGGCGACCTCTATCACGCGCTAAAGGAGGCGAAGAAACTGATCGCCCATGAGGAGCAGATTCTCGAAAGCGCGCGAAAGCTGCAGAACGAGCCCGACCTCAAGTCCGCCTGAACAATCGCAATGGCGTCAGACGAAAAAGGCCTCCGCAAGGAGGCCTTTCTGCTTGGGTTGAACGCCTTCCGATCAGATCGGCAGGAACTTGGTCAGCGTGGTCTGGTAGAGCATCGAGGTGGTTTGATACGACGCCTGCAGGTTGGTTTGCAGCGCCAGAATCTTGGTCGCAACCTCGTCCGCATTGATCCCCTCGATCGAGTCGAGCATCGTCTGCGCCATTCCCTTGAGTTGAGTTTGACGATCGGTCGCGCCCTTGATCGCGGTCTGTGCGCCGGCGATTTCCGCCTGCATATCCTGGATCGACTGCTGCCCATTCTGCGGCGCCAGGTTTGCCGAGATGCGCTGTTGCAGCGCGTTGATCTGTGCTTTCGAATTCGGGTTGTTGGCGTTGGTCGTGACCGCGGCATACACCGCAATATTCTGCAGCTGATAGCGCAGCGCCTCCTCGTTGGCGCGTGCGCCGTATTGCACCGTGACGGCCTGGTCGACGCGCGCGATCGCGGTGCCGCGCGCGGAATCGGCGCCGACTTCACCGGTGTACCACGACACCGTGTTGGCCGGAGTGCCACCGATCAGGTTCGTAGCGGTGGCGAACGGCGGACCGTTGACGCGCAACGGCGCAGGCGTAGCCGTTGCCGGAGCATTGAAGCCAAGCGCCGCAAATGCCGCCGTGTTCGAGCTGCTGATCGAGAGATTCTCGTTGTCGGCTCCATGCAGCGCAATCGCTCCGTTGACGGTCGAAGGCGTCGTGGCACCGGAAATCGAATCGACCTTCGCCAGCAGCGCCTGAACGCTGTCGGTGACGTTGAGCTGGTTGCCGGCCGCGCCGGAGGCAACGAACGTGATCGGCGTCCCGTTGACGGTGATGGTGTCGCCCGCCGCGAAGCTCGCGGCCAGCGAATCCGTTCCCGCCGCGCCGGACAATAACGTGGCGCCGGTGATCGGTGCCGGGACCGCCGCCTGGTTGTTGACGGCGCTTCCCGTGATCGTGGCCGACGGATTGAAGAAATTATCCGATGCGGCGATCGCCGATGCCGCAACCAGCGCCGTATCGCCGAGCGTCTGGATCGACGACGTCAGCGCAGCCTGCAGGTTCGCGGTCGTCGCGACGGTGTCGACGCCGATCAGGAACGAACCAGCCGGCGCCGGGCTCGTCGTGGTCGCGGTCAGCGAGATCGTCTCGCTGGTGCCGTCTGGCAGATTGAAGTTGAACGAAATCTTGTCGCCGTTATTCGGATTGACGGCGCCGAGATCGATCGTTGCAGACGGCGGCGCGCCGGCCGGCTGCGTCACGGTCGCGCCGGTGAGCGACGAGGTGATGGCGCCGAGCTTCAACCCGAACGACGAGCCGTCCTCGCCAAGGCTGGTGACGGTCGTGGTCGCCGGCGGCGACGAGACGGTGAGATGCGCCATGTTGCCGACGCCCTGATCCGCCTGCCGGCGTTCGTTGATCAATTGCGTCAACCCGGCCTGCGTTCCCGTGCCGGCGAGCATCACCTCGGCCGGCACCGTCGCAGCCTTGTCAGTGGTGCGCCCCGAAAACAGATAGCGGTCGCCCGACTGACTGTTGAGCAGCGAGACCGCGTTGGAGAACGCCGCCTGCGCCGTGATCTGCCCGGAGGTCTGGCCGTTATTGTTGAGCACGATGGTGGACGAGCTCGCCGCGCTTTTGACCGACGTGCCGATGTTGGTCATGCCCTGCAGCGCCAGGTTGAGAACGCCGATTCTCGTATTGACGTTGGTCGCGGTGTTCGCGAACGCATTGATGCTGCTGACCTGCGCGCGCAGGCTGAGCGCAAATCCGCGATCGGCGCCCTGCCCGGCATAGGTCGTCGAGACCTTGCCGCTCGCAAGCTGCTGCGTCAGCTCATTGAGCTGATTGCGGAGCCCGATGATCGAGGTCCCGATATAGGATGTCCTGCCACTAACGCCATCGATAGACATGAAATCCTCACATGGACTGGATCAGCGTGTCGTACATCTGCTTGATCGAAGACATCACGCGTGCGTTGGCCGAATAGGCATTCTGCAGCGCCAGCAGATGCGCCATTTCGTCGTCGATATTGACGCCCGAAGTCGCGCTCACCTTGTTCTGCAGGGTGTTCAGCACGACGTTCTGGCCGTCCGCCAGTTGCTTGGCGGCGTTTGCCGCCTCGCCCTGCTGGCTGATGAACTGCCTGGCGAAGTTGGTGAGCGTGCCGGTGAACGGCGCCCCCGTGGTGCCGATGCCGGTCGCCGGCGAGTAGCGATAGGACCCCGACGACAATTGCGTAAGAATGAAGTCTGAACGCGCGGTATCACCGGCGGCAGTCAGCGGATTGGTGGAATAGACGATGGTGCGCGAGGGATCGCCGAGCAACGCGGTATTGACGCTGATGCGGGCGGCTAATCCGATTTGCTGCGAGCCGTTGGCGGTGATCGCGCCGCCGTAAGGCGCGCCATTGTCGGTGAACAACGGCAGCTGCACGTTACCGCTGGTGAGCGATGTCATGGTCGTGGTGACCGACGCAGCGGTAACGTCCGAACGGTTCGGCGCGCCGTCGTCCAGCACCCGCAACACCGACCCCGACGGATTTGAGAACTGAAGGTCGGCGGTCGCTCCAAGCGCGGCGTTGAGCTGCGAAATGACCGAGCCCATGCCGGCGGAGAAATCGACGCCAAGAACCTCATCGTTCGGATCGAGTGTTGCGGCGTTGGTCAGCGGCAACACGCCCGGATCATCGACGCGCATGATCGAAAGATTGTGCGTGACGCCGGTGATGTTGTTCTTGTAGGTGACGTGAATGACGTTGCCGGACTGCAGCCCGGCCAGGTCGAGATCGAAGCCGGCCTGCGGCGCGACCGATCCGGGAGCGGCGGTGCCGGCCGTGGTCTTGTCCGACAGCGCGCTCGACATCGACGCCGCGAACTGATCGATCTGCGCCTGTGCCTGCACCAGCGTCTTGTCGCGCAGTTCGAGATAGGCGGCGATCTTGCCGGAGCGGATCGAATTGGTCGACACCATGTCGTAACTGCCGCCATGCGGAAAGTTGATGGTGATGGTGCCGACGTTGTTCTTCGTTGGATCGGTACTGTACAGCGTGTTGGGCGTCATCGTGCCCTGCGGATTGAAGCTCAGTTGCGACGCCTCGGTGCCGACCAGCTGCACGCCGGAATTGGTGAATATCGTCACCTGATTGAGATTGTTGGTGACCGTCCTGATATCGATCAGCTGCGACAGCTGATCGATATACTGATCGCGCTGATCGAGCAGCGAGGCCGTCGAAGCGTCGGTCTGGCCGTTATTCTGCAGCTGGACGTTGATCGCCGCGATCCGGGCCATGGCGTTGTTCGCGGTGATCACGGAGTCGTTGATCCCGTTCTCGGCGTTGGCACGGAGGTTCTGAATGCCTTGCGTCGTCGAATTGAGCTGCTGCGCCATCGCCTGCGCCGCGGCGACCGCGCCGATACGCGCCGACTGCGAGTCCGGGCTGGTCGACAGGTTCTGCATCGCCGTCAACAGGGTGTTGAACGCGTTCTCGATGGTGCCGCTTTCGTCCGGATTGCCATAGACGTTCTGCAAATTGGCGAGATAGGTCGAGCGGATAGTGGAGTAAGACGCGCCGGAGTTCTCGGTGCGCAATTGGGTCTGCAGATACTGATCGAGCTGCCGGTTGACGCCGTTGATGAGGACGCTCGATCCGAATTCTCCGGTCGTCCCCGCGACCTGGTTGAGCGTCTTCTTGACGTAACCCGGCGTCTCCGCGTTGGCGACATTCGACGAGACCAGCGCGAGCGAGGCCTGCGTCGCGCGCAGGCCGGACATCGCGGTAGAGAGAGCTTGACTCAAACCCATGACTAAATGCCCATCTCAAATCGTATCAAGGACGACCGCGTCGGAATTATCGCAGCACGTTCAGCAGATCCTGCACCATCGTGTTGGAAGTGGTGATGACCTTGGTGTTGGCCGAATAGGCCTGCTGGGTCACGATCAGCTTGGTGAACTCGTCGGCGATGTCGGTGTTGGATCCTTCCAGCGACGAACCGACGATGGTTCCGGCCTTGCCGTACAATGCGCCACCGGATTCGTCAGTCACCTCGAAGGCGCCGCCGTTGACGCGTTTGAGGAAGTTGGTGCCGTTGAAGGTCGCGACCGAGATTTCGGCGAGATCGAGGTTTCGACCGTTGGAATAGTTGCCGACGATGCGGCCGTTGGTGCTGACACCGACCGACTGCAACTGACCGGCCGGAAAACCGTCCTGCTGGATCTGGTTGACCTGAACGTTGCCGTTGGCATCGGCGAACTGGGTCACGCCGCCGGTGCCGAAGTTGATGACGGGGCTGCCCAGCGAAACACCGTTCACGACGGCGTTCGTGAGCGTGATGGAAGGAATCGCGGGCGACATCTGGCCGGAGGCGGAGAAAGTGAAATTGGTGTTGACGTTCTGCCAGGCGACCTGCGTGCCAGTCGCATTGGCGTTGACCTGATAGAACATGTTCCAGGTATCGGTGTGGCCCGCACCGAGCGAGGAACTGTCGGTCTTGGCCCAGCGGAACTGCAGGTTCACCGGCGCGCCTGACACGTCGTAGGTGGTCACCGCACCACCGGCGACGCTTTGATCGAGGAATGTCGAGTTGTCGTTGCCAACCACCTGTCCGGTGCCGATCGTACCGCCGCCGCCGCGGGTCGCGGTCGCGGTGCCCCCGGTGAAGCCGAGGGCGGCGAATGCCGTGGAGTTCGAACTGGTGACCGTGAGGTCGGACGTCGTTCCGGTGTGTAACCTGATCGAGCCGGCCGTGATGGTGGACGGGACCGCGGTTCCCGTGATCGAGTCGATCTTGGCGAGCAAGTCATCGATGTCGTCGGTAACGTTGAGCTGATTGCCGACGGCACCGGCCGCCACGAAGGTGACCACGGTGCCGTTGATCGTGATGGTGTCGCCCGCGGCAAAGTTGGCGGAGATCGAGTTGGTGCCCGCCGCGCCCGAAAGCTGTGTCGCGCCGGTATTGAAAACCGATGGCGTCGCTTTGTTGCTCTGCACGGTGCCGTTGGTATAGGAGTCGGTATACGGCGCCGGAGGCGTCCCTACCACCAGCGGATTGTGCCCTGCGCTGAACGATCCTGGCGCGATCAGTTCCGATCCCTGCACCGACGTATCGTGTCGCGTCGTGAACGGATAAGAGGCAAGGTTGGCGCGGTAATCGATCTTGGTGGTTTCCTGCGCCGGCAGGAAGTCGTTCTGGAATTTGAGAACCTGCGGCGAACTGCCCGACGGGTTGCCGGTGGTCGGATCGATCGGAACGCCCTGGAGATAATAGCCGGCGCCGTTGACGAGATAGCCGCTCTTGTCGATCTGGAAGTCGCCGCGCCTGGTGTAACGGTCGACACCGTCGAACACCGGCGTGCCGTCGGTGAAGGTGCCGGGCTTTTGCACGGCGAAGAAGCCGGCGCCGTTGATGGCCATGAAGGTCGCGACCGATGCGGTCTGCACGTCGCCCTGCACCGAGTTGGTGCTGCGCGATTGCGTGGTGACGCCGCCCGCCAACTGCTGGGTCGATGCGGTCTGCGGAATCAGATCGAGGAAACTGGTGTCGACGCGCTTGAAGGCCGTGGTCTGCGAGTTCGCAATATTACCCGAGACGTTTTCCAGTGCGTACGACTGCGAGCGGAGGCCGCCGACGGCTGTCGTAAGAGCGCCGAAGATACCCATGACATATTCTCCAAATTCGATCCGGGCGGCTCGCCGGTCTCACGTCATTGCAGGCCGCGTCGGGAGAAGATGTCGCAAGCGTCGTGCCAAATACAAAAATCCATATATGCCAATGGCTTAAACAAAAAACCCCGGTCCGAAAACCGGGGCACAATTGCCGGGCGGGCAACATTTGCCGGGCGCCAAAGCGTTTTCAAGCGAAGTGGACACCCGGTTCGCGTCAAGAAAACGCGTCAAACAAAGAAGGCCTCACGAAGGCGACGGCGACGCCGGGTGAAACACCATCCCAAATCCGTCGATGCAATAGCGCAACCCCGTCGGTTTCGGTCCATCGTTGAAGACGTGACCGAGATGGCCGCCGCAGCGCCGGCAATGCACCTCGGTGCGCAACATGCCGTAGGTGCGGTCCTCGGTCTTGCCGAGCGCGTTGTCGAGCGGCTGGTAGAAACTCGGCCAGCCGGTGCCGCTCTCGAATTTGGTTTCGGAAGAGAACAACGGCAGGTCGCAACCGGCACAGGCAAAGATGCCCTTGCGGTGCTCTTTCAGAAGCGGGCTCGAGCCCGGACGCTCGGTGCCGTGCTTGCGCAGGATTTCATATTGCTGCGGCGTCAGCTGCGCGCGCCACTCGGCGTCGGTCTTTTCGATCTCGAATTTCCCGGCGGCCTGCGCCGGCGATGTGCGCAGCCAGCGGAAGGTTGCAAGGCCGAACAGGCCGGCCACAGATGCGAGCAGGATACGGCGGTCCATCATCGGGGTCTCCGTGCGAGGCGGAACAAGGTGGTTCGCCATCAAATACGGCGCGCACGTGCGGAAGTTACACGGATCCGTCCCGAATTCGCTCACTTTCCTGCGAGGCCACGACCGGCGGTATTGCCGAGTCCAGGGCTTCCGACGGCGGCCGCGGGCGGACCGGCCGCGGCGGACCCGGCGGCGGCGGACGGCGACGGAGCGGCGGCCTGGTTCCGGCCTGCCGGCTGGCCTCGGCCACCCGCGCCTCGCGAATCCGCTCCTTGGCGCGCATGCCTTCCCGATACCGGGCCAGCGCGCCCGCAGCCGCTGAACTTCCCCGCCCCCACATGCCGATCAGGTGACCGGCGACCCGCCCGGTCGTGCCGCCTGCCCAGACCAGTTCGAACGGCGAAAACAGCCGCCAGCGCTCGTCGCCCCACAGAATGCTGCGTGCCACCAATTGCCCCGCCATCGCCGCGGTGTTCATCCCCTGGCGGCCGAAGCCGGAGGCGACCCACAATCCTTTCCGCAACTGGCCGATCTGCGGCATGCCGTGAACGGTCACACCGACGGCGCCGCCGAAGACATCGGATATTCCGACCTTGCCGAGCTTTGGAAAAATCGTGGAGATTCGCTGCTGGATGGTTGCGCCGAAGCGCCGCGGCCGCGCGTCCCAGGTCGTCTCCGGACTGGCCCACATCAGGCGGTCGCCCTCCACGATCCGGAAATGATCGATGCCGTCGCTGTCGCAAACAGATCCCTGAAAGGTGATGGCGTCAGCGAGGCGCGCGCCGAGCGGTTCGGTCACGGCGGCATAGCGCCAGACCGGCAGCAGCGTTTCCGACAGCCGCCGCAGCGGCGCTCCGAGATGGATGTTGCCGGCCAGCACGATGTGTGAAGCGCGAAGCCGCGCCGACGGCGTCACAATGCGCTTGCGAATGCCCGATGGATCGATGCTGACCACCGGCGTGTCCTCGAAGATGCGCGCCCCTGCCCGCCTTGCGAGCGCCGCCAGGCCATGGACATATTTGCGGCCGTCGACCTGAAACGCCTTGGGGTAATAGATGCCGTGGAAATAGTGCCCGGTCCTGAGCTGATCGCGCACCCGGTCGACCTGCCAGCCCTCGACTTCGGTCTCGAAATCCTCGTTCAGCGTCTGCAGCCGGCTGATCAGCGTTTCGCCGGCATCGACATTGGAGACCTCCAGCGCCCCCTCGGTCAGTGCAATGCCCGGCATCGCTTCTTCGGTCGCCACGGCGCGAATGTAATCAGCGCCCTCCTTCGACAGCGCCCAGAGCTCGCGGGCATCCTCAAGGCCGACGCGCTCGATCAACTCGCCGATCGGAAGGCTATAGCCCGGCATGACGGTGCCGAGCTGGTTGCCGGACGCGTTCCATCCGACGTGCCGGCCCTCGAGCACGGCAACGCTGGCGCCAAGACGCGCGGCCTCCAGTGCCACCGTCAGGCCAGCAAGCCCTGCTCCGACCACGCAGATATCGACATCGAGGTCGAACGACAGGCGCGAGCGAAACGGCGCGTCGTCGTCCGGACCGTTGGTCGCACTTGTGAAAGTCTCTGCCATGGCGTTTTCTTACGGACCGCTGCGGCGCTTGTCACCTTGTCCTGGGCATGAGCCTGTAGATTAATTCAGGCCGAAACGAATCGAGATTGCTGCCCATGCGCCGTTTGATGCTGCTGCGTCACGCCAAGACCGAACATGACGCGCCCTCGGGGCACGACCAGGACCGCCGTCTCGACGACCGCGGCCGGCTGGATGCCGCCGCCGTCGGTGGCTGGATCGGCCGGCACCTGCCCGTTCCCGACATGGTTCTGGTCTCGACCGCGGTGCGGACGCTGCAGACCTGGGAGATCGTCCGGCAGGCGATGCAGGATGCGGCCAAGGATTTCGCCCCGCCGCAGGTCGAGTTCCTGGCCGAACTCTACGGCGCCGACCCAACGCATCTCCTGAAGATCATCCGCATGGCCGAAGCCACCGATCCGAAGCGGTTGATGGTGATCGGCCACAATCCCGGCATGCATGAATTGGCGCTGGCGCTGTCCGGCAGCGGCGATGCGGCGGCGAAGAAAGCCCTCAATGACAATCTGCCGACCAGCGGCCTTGCGATCCTCGACTTTGCGATCAAGGACTGGAACGAGGTGGCGTTTCGCCGTGGCACGCTCGTGCGCTTCACCAGCCCGAAATTGCTGAAGCAGACGTCGGACGACTAGCCCGGATATAAATCGCGAAAACAACCCCATGCAAAGTAGGCCGGGCGGACATCCGGTCGCCCTCATGCTAGGCTCGTTTCCGACAGGAGGCGCGGATGTTCAAATCCATTCTGGTGCCGCTCGATCTCGCCGATACTGATTTGGCGAAGCCTGCGATCGCGACCGCGGCGACGCTGTCGCAGACCTGGAACGGCACGGTGCGGCTGCTCAACGTCATGCCGATGACGCCGGTGATGCTGGCGGAATATGTGCCGGCCGATTTCGACGCCCAGCAGCGCCAGACCTCGGAAGAAGCGCTCGCAATCGTGGCGCAGGAATCCGGCATCGAGGCGTCGCGCATTTCCGCCGTGGTGCGGCAAGGCGGCATCTATCACGAGATCCTGGAGGAGGCCGCGGCAATCAAGGCCGATTTGATCGTGATGACGTCGCACCGGCCGGCGATGCGGACCTATTTTCTCGGCTCCAATGCCGGCCACGTGGTGCGCTACGCCAAATGCTCGGTGCTGGTGGTCCGTCACTGACGGAGCGCGATACAAGGACGGTACAGCCCGGTCGACCGACCGGGCTGTATGTGTGTCGTGCAGGTCGAAGCGGCGCTTACCGAAGCCGCCCGAGTTCCGGATCGACCTGACCCCAAACCGCCTGCTCGATGTGGCTGCGGGTTATTCCGATATCGCGGAGCTCACGATCGTCCAGCTGCCGTAGCGCTTTGACCGCCGCCCGGCGATCCAGATACGCGACGATGGCATGCGCCCAAATCCCGAGCCGGCGAAAAAATCCGCCCGAGCTGAGGGAAATTGCAGGCTGGGCTGCGGCTTGGGACATCGTGGTCATTGGTCTTCTCCAGTTGGCCTTCACGCGGCAAGGCGATGCCGCCGACGCAATCGCTGGGAATCAGCGGCGGCGCCTTTAGGTCTGATTGTTTGCACTCTCCTCAGTGCAATCTCAGGCTTGATAGGTTCAAAATGATCCGGTACATTACTCGGTGCAAGTAAAACATTGCTCTCGGTGCAATTATGTCAAAGTTCGAATATCTCAGGCTTGCCGATGCCGTTGCCTCCGAGATCGCCAATGGCGGGCTCAAACCGGGCGATCGCCTGCCGCCGCAGCGCAGTTTTGCCTATGAGCGCAAGATCGCGGTCTCCACCGCGAGCCGCGTCTACACGGAATTGTTACGGCGAGGCCTGGTGGTCGGCGAAGTCGGACGCGGCACGTTCATTTCCGGACAGGCGCCCCGCACGCTCACCACGCTGACCGAACCGCGCGGCGCCCGCATCGATCTGGAAGTCAATTATCCGCTGCTGCCGACGCAATCGGCCCTGATTGCGAAAAGCCTCGAAGGACTGGAGCGGCCGGAAGCCCTCGAAATCGCGTTGCGGCAAGGCACCAGCGCCGGCACGCAAGCGGCAAGAAATATCGCGGCGGATTTCCTCTCGCAAAACGGCTGGTCGGCGCGCGCGGAGCAGATCGTCTTCACCGCCAACGGCCGGCAATGCATCGCCGCCGCATTGGCCGCGATCGTACCGGCCGGCGGCCGTTGCGGCGTGGAGGCCCTGACCTATCCTTTCATCAAGGGCATCGCCGCCCGGATCGGCGTGACACTGGTGCCGCTGACGATGGACGAACACGGCGTGCGTCCCGACGCCGTGCAAAAGGCCCACCGTGAAGCGCATCTGACAGCGCTGTACATCCAGCCGACGGTCCAGAATCCATTGGGCATGACCATGCCGGCCTCGCGCCGCACCGAGTTGCTGCGCGTCGTCGAGAAGCTCGATCTCACCATCATCGAAGACGCGGTCTATGGATTCCTCGACGACGAGGCTCCGCTGGCGGCACTGGCGCCCGATCGCTGCGTCGTGCTCGACAGTCTTTCCAAGAAGGTCGCACCGGGTCTGGCGCTCGGCTTCATCGTTCCGCCGCCACGTTTGCGCGAGAGCATCATGGCATCGGTTCGTTCCGGCGGATGGACGGCGTCGGGATACGCCTTCGCGGCCGCACAACGCATGATGGCCGACGGCACCGCGTCCGAACTCGTCAGACTAAAGCGCATCGATGCGCAGCGGCGCCAGCACATTGCCGCCGAACGGCTGGCCGGCTTCGAGTTGCAGGCCAACCCGAAATCCTACCATCTGTGGCTGACGCTGCCGCATCACTGGCGGTCGCAGACTTTCGTCGCCGCCGCTGCCCGCCGGGACATCGCCTTGACGCCCTCATCGACCTTTGCGGTGAGCCCCGGACATGCGCCGAACGCAATAAGGCTGGCGCTGGCGGCGCCTCCCGTCGACCAGCTTGATGCGGCGCTGCGCACGCTGGCGGGAATGCTGCGCGCGAGCGAAGAAGATTTCGAATCGACCGAATAGACCGGTCGCCCTCATTTCACGGCCACTCGGCGATGAAGCCTTTCGCCTTGTACGGCTCGATCTTGTCCCATTCGAAGAGCATGCGCCGCCTGAATTCGGGATCGGTGTGCCAGAGCGACCGCGGTGTCGCAAAACTGTCGACCGTGACCAGCATTTTCTCCACTTCCGGCCAGTGCCGGTGCAGCGTCATCGGATAGCGGCGCGCGGTCCAGGTGTTGCCGAGGCAAATCACGCTGCGGATGTTAATCAGTCCAAGCGCGGCGTCGATGACCGGGAGCGAGAAGATCACGTTCTCGCCGGTGTTCATCGCGCGATCTTCCCGCAGGATCCGTCCGGGCGGGATGCCGCGCGCAATCATCGCATCGGCAATGATTTCGCATTCCGAGCGCTCCGATCCCGGCGTGATCCCGCCGCTGACGATCGACCAGCGAAAATAACCGTCCCGCCACAGCCTGAAGGCTTCATCGACGCGCTCTTCGACATCGACGCGGGTGCCGAACACGAACAGCAGATCGGCCGGCTTCAACGGCGTGCTGATCAAATGCTGCGCATCGATGGCGGCAATCTCGGCCTCGGTCGGCAATCGCGTGCTTCGATCCGTCACTTCATGCTCGCAGCAATGCTCATCCAACCGCGGGGAACGCATTGCCACGATGCCGCATGCGGCGCGCTTGGCGAAGTCACATTTGATTGCGCTTGATTGCGCAAGCTACGGCAGCAACGCCCGCGGCAAATGATCGAAGTCGTAAGCGCGCGGCCGGTTGCGCTTGATGAAGCCGCCGATCTGCCAGCTGAACAGCGCGACGAAGCCAACCAGAAACAACGCGCCGTACCATTCACCGGTCGCGAACGCGCGCACCAGAAGTCCGGCCATCGCGATGCCGAGCAACGTCACCATCGCAAGGGCCGCGGCGTAGGTGATCCGTCCGATACCGGCGATCAACGCGGCCTTGCTGCCCGCCTTCGCCATGCGCCGATGCAACTCGGTGATGAAGGCACGATAGTCGCGATCCTGCGGCACCATCAGCGAGACGGTTTGCCAGGTGGTCGAGAGAATGGTGATGCGTCCACCATCCCTGCCCTGGAGGTCGGCGCGGAAACGGCGGGACTGCATCGACGACGGCTTGTAACTGAGGCGGATCGACGCGATGTCGGCATAGTCCCAGACACCGGACTTGCCCGAAATATGCCAGGACAAGCCGGCATCGGTCAGCTTGAATTCATGCGCCGATCCGATCAGCGACGCCTTGTAGACGTAGCGGGTCTCGGGCGCGCTATTCCCCGATGTCTCCGTCCTGTTGGGTAACGAGGTTGGCAATTGAAAAATCCCGGTAGCGGCCGAGCGCGCAGCTTGCGCGGCCAGCCGGCTTTACCTTACAAGCAGGCCATGGCCGAGACGACCTATTTTCCGCGACGCCTGATTCTGGCCGGCGCGATGATATCCGGGGTGCTGCTGGCGCTTGCCGTTCACATGCTGGGCGCGCGCTACGGCCTCGACCTCGGCGGCCTGTGGCGATCCGATACCCGTGAATTCATGCCCGGGGGCGCGGCCATTGCGTGGTGGCTAATTGCGAGCGTCGGGTTTTGCAGCGGCTATTTCACCGCCAATCTGATGCACAGTGCGGTGTCCGGCCAAATCCCGCAGCGGATGCGCCAGTTCCTGATCGCGGTCGGCGTGCTGATCCTGGCTGGCGCCGGCCAGGCAGCCTCCGCACCGAGCCCGATCCCGACGATTTCGGGTGTGCTTTCGGGACTTGCGGCGTTATGCCTCGGCGCCGCGATGGCGTTCTGCGGCGCGCATTTCGCGCTGCGTAAGGCGTAACTTCAAACTCGATTCCTCTTTTGACGCGTTTTCTACCGCAGATAAGTCTACGCAATCTGCGTAAACTTGATTGCTATGCGAACCGGTATCCACTTCGCTCGAAAACGCTCTGCGATTATGCGACGATGCGCGCACGCGGCTTCGACAGCATCGCGGCCACTTCGGCGGCGGGACGCGGCCTGCTGAACAGATAGCCCTGGGCCTGCGTGCATCCTTCGCGGCGCAGCAGATCGAACTGGGCCTCCGTCTCGACGCCCTCCGCCGTGGTGACGATCCCGAGACTCTTGCCCAATCCGGTGACGGCACGGACGATGGCCATGGAATCGTCGCGCGTGGCCAGTTCAGTGACGAACGAACGGTCGATCTTGATCTTGTCGAACGGGAAACTGCGCAGATAGCTCAGCGACGAATAGCCCGTTCCAAAATCGTCGAGCGAGATCCTGACGCCAAAGCCGCGCAGCTCGTGCAGAACCGCCAGCGTCGCCTCGCTGTTCTGCAACAGCACCGATTCCGTGATCTCCAGTTCGAGACGATGTGCCGGAAGACCGGCGGCCTGCAACGCTGATTTGACGGACAAGATCAGGTTCGAATTCTTGAACTGCACCGGCGAAAGATTGACGGCGACGGTGATATCCTCGGACCAGCCTGCGGCGTCAATGCAGGCCTGCCGAAGCACCCAATCGCCGAGCGGAATGATCAGGGCGGTTTCCTCCGCCAGCGGAATGAAATTCGCGGGCGAGATCATGCCGCGCAGCGAATGGTTCCAGCGTACCAGGGCCTCGAACGCGACGACGCTGTCGCTGGCGACGTCGCGGATCGGTTGATAATAGACCTCGAACTCGTCCCGTTGCAGCGCCGCGCGCAAATCCAGTTCCAGAATGCGCCGCGCCTGGGCGCGGGCATCCATTCCGCTCTCGAAAAAGCGATAAGTGCCGCGGCCATCCGCTTTGGCGCGATAGAGGGCGAGATCGGCCTTCTTCAGCAACTCATCGGGGTTCTTGCCGTCCTCGGGCGCCAGCGAGATCCCGATGCTGACGCCGACGACGAGTTGGTGCCCTCCGATATCGTAGGGCTCGCCGATCTTCTCGACGATGTGGCTGGCAAGCAAGGCCACCGCCGACGGATCGCAGTCGCTGCAGAACTGCACGACCGCGAATTCGTCGCCGCCAAGTCGCGCAACCGTATCGTGCTCGGTGACACATTCGCCGAGCCGGCGGGCGACTTCCCTCAGCAGCGCGTCGCCGACCGGATGACCGAGCGAGTCGTTGATTTCCTTGAAATGATCGAGATCGAGACAGAATACCGCGAGCTGATCGCTGCGCTTGACCAGGCGCAGCGCCTTCTCAAGCTGCTCGCGGAACAGCGTCCGGTTCGGCAGATTGGTGAGCGCGTCGTGGCGCGCCATATGCGTGATCTGCTCCTGGGCCGCCTGCCATTCGGTGATGTCCTCGAAGGTCGCGACCCAACCACCGCCCTCTTTGGGCTGATCGACGACGCGGATCGAACGTCCGTTGCGGGTGACGACCCGGTTCAGGCTCTCGCCGGCCTTCGCCGCGGTCACCACAATGTTGAAGAATTCATCCGGATCGCCGTCCCATTTGCCGATCGCTTTCTGATCCTTGAGAACGTCGACCAACAAACGGCCCTGCAGGGGCATATTGGTCCGATCCATCATCTCGCTGTAGCGCTGGTTGAACAGCATGATGCGGCCGTCCGCATCGAACATGCAAAGTCCCTGCGACATGTTTGTGATGGCCGAGTCGAGCAGAACCTTCTGCTGATGCAGCTCGCTGCTTGAACGGCGATCGAGTATCGCCGCCACGAACGTTATGCCGAGAATGGCGAACGCCGCCACCGCGGTCAGAAAGGAAAGCGCCGCCGGTGAGATCGTCAATTCATCGATGACGAGGGTCGGATCGGCAACGAGCGTCACGGCGCCCATCGCCGTGAAATGGTGGGAAACGATCGCGATCGTCAGCAGGCCCGTGGCAGCCACGGTATGTTTGCGGTCGTCCCGGCGCGCGGCGACAACGAGCGCCAGGCCTGCGAACACGCTCCCGAACACGACGGATGCCAGCACGATGCCGGGCGACCAGACGATGCGCGCCGGAAGCTCGAGCGCCATCATGCCGGTGTAGTGCATCGCTGCGACGCCAGCGCCAACAACCGCACCGCCCATCGCAAGCGTCGACCGGCGATCATTGAGCAGGGCGATGCTGAGGCCGGCCGCCGCGATCGACACGGCGAAGATCAGCGACAACAGCGTGACCGGAATATTGTAACCGGCCCCCGAGCCGGGATCGTAGGCCAGCATCGCCACGAAGTGGGTAGCCCAGATTCCGCAGCCGCCGACCGCGGCATCAAGGCCGACCCAGATCGCGCGGGTGCGACCGTGAGAAGCCCGAGCCCGATGAAACAGGCTGACCGCTACCGCGCTGGCGAGCCAGCAAATGATGCCGCCGAGAACGACCAGCCGCAAATCATGCTCGGTGACCAGGCAATTCAGAACTTGATACATCACAGACCCCTGCTAGCGCTCTGTAATGACGGCGCTAATGGTGCATGTGAGGTAACCGACGCGGTTTCGTCTGCTCCGATGGTGAATAAATGCTTCGCGTCCTCGCGTGCGGGTTGCGGGTTCCCGCCATTACCCGGCGACTTCCGCTATCACGTGAAACTACGAACCGGCGAACTGATTCCCAGGTGGTGAGCACCCGCTCCGGCAGCAGCAGGCCGGCCAGAATCGCAGCCACGGACGCAAGAACGCGCGCGATTTTCACGCGCGGCGTTTTGCCTCAATGGCCGGACAAAATCAGCTCGCGGCCTGCAGACCAACCGTGGGCTCCGCCAGCGCATGGTCGCGCGGCAGCTTCCGCCCGGACGGTCACAGCGAGATCTCGTCAAGCGCAGCGGCGCAGGCGACATTGCTGAGCGGTTGCATCCAGCACGGCCGCGACCTCGTCCACGACTTGGTCGGCCTTCTGGATGATGGCGTCGATCGACGGGCCATTGACCGCCTTGCCCACCGGTCCCCGCAGCGGAAGCACCTTTCCGGGCATGCGTCCGTTTCGTCGAGATGACAGAAAAAGCCCCGTTTAAGCTGCTTTTCGGTCGCGTTCTCGGGCGTCTTCGGCGGCGACGCTTTCACGAGGTGTCTCTCAGCGTAATATTAGATGTCCGCAATTCGGGATGAACAAGCCGTTCATGGTCGTGATGCCTCCGAATAACCGTCCCCCGGCCTGGGAATGCGAAACCGCGGTCCCTCTCAAGCCGATCTACGCGAGGCGGCCCCGGTACCAGCGGAACGGCGCTTGCAAGAGAGCGTTGGGAACACGCCTGGCCGCGACTCACAATCGTTAACGCGGCCGGATATGTAGGACGTATGACAGGGTTGCCGAACGAACGCAGATGCTAGGCTTGTCAAGGGCTGCACAACGGTTCGATTTTGGCTTATGTGTCTTCGCGCACGGTGCGTCTGACCGTCCCTGTCGCCTCGTTTGACAGGTTTTCTTTTGCCATCCCGCCGGGAGGATGAATGCATCGGCTGCTGACCACGCTTGGGCGTGGCTTCAAGGAGAAGATCGGCTGGAAACGGCTAGGGATCGCTGCGAGTCTCCTCATCATCATTCTTGCGGTCACCCATCTGGTTAACACCCTGAAGGGGGTCGACACCGCGATCATCCTGACCGCGCTGACGGAAATCGCGCCGCATCGCATCGCGCTGGCTGCACTGTGCGTTGTAGGCGCGTTTTGCACGCTGACCTTCTATGATTTCTTTGCGCTGCGAACCATCGGCAAGACGCACGTCCCCTATCGCATCGCTGCGCTGTCGAGTTTCACCAGCTACACCATCGGCCACAACATCGGCGCCACCGTTTTTACCGGCGGCGCGATCCGTTTCCGGATCTATTCCGACTACGGCCTGAGCGCGATCGATGTCGCCAAAATCTGTTTCCTCTCGGGCCTGACCTTCTGGCTCGGCAACCTGTTCGTGCTCGGCATGGGCATGGCCTGGCATCCCGAAGCGGCGACAGCCATGGACCTGCTGCCGCCATCGGTGAACCGGCTGATCGCACTCGGCTGCCTCGCCGGCATCGCGGCCTATTTCCTCTGGCTGGTCACCGGAGACAGCCGCCGCGAACTCGGCCAGAACGGCTGGAAGGTGGTGCTGCCCTCGGCGCGGCTGACGCTGCTGCAGGTCGCGATCGGCGTGATCGATCTCGGATTTTGCGCGCTGGCGATGTATCTGTTGATGCCGACGCAGCCCCATATCGATTTCGTTTCGCTGGCGGTGGTCTTCATCCTCGCAACACTTCTCGGCTTCGCCAGCCATGCGCCGGGCAGCATCGGCGTGTTCGACGCCGCGATGCTGGTAGCGCTGCCCCAGTTCGGCAAGGAACAATTGCTGGCGACGCTCGTGGTATTCCGGATCCTGTATTTCCTGCTTCCGTTCGCGATCTCGATCTCGATCATGGGTGTGCGCGAACTCTGGCTTAGCGTGTTGCAGCCTTGGTACGAACGCCGACGGCTCGCAGAAGCCTGCACGGCCTCGGCCCGGGTGCGGCACCCGATCAAGAGCCGCCAGTCCTAGCAGCCGCTTGGCCCCGGTGGTTCCCGCTCGGCGTGTCCGGTAACGGCAAAATTATTGTCGTCGTCCGGACTTTTGGGCTAGCGCTGCCTCATTCTCTTATTTCTGCCTTACCGCTAACGTCAAACGCGCCATGGCCGGAATTTTACCTCGATCGATAACATCAGTCGCGCTGCTCGCCGGCGCGCTGGCGGCGCTCTCGCCTCCCCCTGCGGAAGCGCAGATCGCCCAAGGCGCCATGCAGATTTCGTGGGAGGTCCGCAACCGCTTCCGCCTGTTCCGGGAAGAACGGGATTTTCAGCTGCATTCCGAAAGTGGCCGCGGCCGCAGCGTTCTGGCCGCCGAACAGGCGCTGGGATTGCAAAGCGACGGCCGTGGCTGGGCACGAAACACCGTGAACCGGCTTTGCATCGATCTTGCCGGCCGCGTCAGCGAGCCCTGCACGCGCGATAACGTCAAGGAAAGCTATCTGACGCCGATCGATCATCCCATCACCGTCCGCCTGACGGGACAGGTTCCGGTTGGCGCCACCTGCGCCTGGTCGTTCGACGATGGCGACGGACCGCAAGGATCCACGTTCGACTGCGCCGAGCCGGTCAATTTCAGGGTCCGCTATGGCCGTACCACCGTTGCCAGCGTCGACGTCTCCGCCGGCTCGGACGGCGGCCAGCGCGTTGCCACCGAGATCTCGGTGCGCGACATCTTCATCGCCGGCCTCGGCGACAGCATCGCTTCCGGCGAGGGAAATCCGGACCGGCCTATCGCGCTGTCCGACGAAGGCTTTTGTTTCCGCTCCTATCTGGGAACGGCCGCCTCGCAATATTACCGTCCAAGCCGCGCCGGCTATAAAGGCGGACGGGCCTGTGAAGCGCCGGATACGATGGCCGTTTGGCAGCGGCAGAGCGCGCTCTGGCTCAATGCAGCCTGCCACCGCTCGCTCTACAGCTACCAGACGCGGACCGCATTGGCGCTCGCCGTACAATATCCGCATATCGCGGTGACCTATCTGCCGCTGGCCTGCACCGGCGCCACCATCGCCGACGGCCTGTTCGGCTCGCAGCGCGCCCGTGACTGCCCGCCGTCGAAATCCGGCAGCTGCCGGGGCACGGTCAACGCCCAGCTCTCCGAATTGCGCGAAGCCGTTACTGCGGCCAAAAGCCGGCAGCCTGACCGCAAGCTCGATCTGGTGCTGCTGTCGATCGGCGCCAACGACATTTATTTTTCGGGGCTCGTCGCCGACGTGATCGTGGACACGGCGACGGAGCGCGCCCTGTTCCGGCGCAGCGGCGTGCTGGCATCGGTCGACGACGCACGCGGCGCATTGATGCGCGACCTGCCGCAAGGATTCGCCAAGCTGCGTGAGGCGTTAAAGCCGCTGGTCGGCGACATGTCTCGCGTGGTCTACACCTCCTACGCCAACCCGACGCTGGCCAATAACGGCGCACCCTGCCCCGGCGGACGGGCGGGCTTTGATATTCATCCCTCGTTCAACGCCGAGCCGCAGCGGCTCGCCGCGGTCTCGAACTTTGTCGAGGGCGAATTCCTGCCGCAGCTGAAGGCGCTCGCGCTGTGCCAATCCGGCATCCTGTGCCGCAACCCGCGCGCCGACCGCATGACCTTTGTCGATGCGCATCAGGCGACCTTTGCGAACCACGGTTTCTGCGCGCGTGCGGAGAGCGATCCCGAGTTCGATCGCCAATGTTTCTCGGCCCGCGGCGAGAGCTTCGATCCTGATATCGTCACCGCCGCCAGCCAGCCGATGCTGTGCGGCCGCAGCGCCGGGGAATATCGCGCCTATCTGCCCCGCGCGCGCTGGATCCGCGACGCCAATGACAGCTATTTCGCGGCAATGACCTATCCGCAGGGCTTGCCGTCGTCGCAGCAGCCTGCCGACATCCACGACGCGACCTGGGGGGTCCTGTCGGCGGTGTATGGCGGCGCTGTGCATCCCACCGCCGAAGGCCACGCCGCCATGGCGGACGCGGCACTGCCGGCCGCGGCCGCCGTGCTGCAACTGGATGCCGCCGTACCTGAAGTGATCTCGCAGCCGGTATCGCCGATCCCGGGATTTCCGATCCCGGGATTTCCGGGGACGCGTTAGCGTTCGAGCGCAGAAATTGCCTTCATGTCGACACGCGGAGCAGGTTCGGGGTGGATCTCGTTTGCTGGCGTACCTCGGTCGGTCCAATCCGGCGGCAGTCCAATCCTCTCGCCGATCATGCCAACCAGTCCCGGCGCTCGCCCGAATGCTTCACAAGCCACCTCCTTCGGCGCGCCACCGAGCGAGGCCTGCAATCTGGCGATCGATGGCGGTGACGAAATTTTTCCGAACGGACTCTCGGCCGTGACCAGCAACTTCCCGAAATCGTCACCGAAGGCCGAAGCGAGATCATAGGCGTCCCCGTCGCTCGACACGCGCGGTGAGCTGGTAAAGGAATTCGCGCCACGCGCCCAGATCATGGCGGCCTTTTGGCTGCCGTTACGATCACGGGCCTCGGCCTCCACGGCGAGGCTCCCGAGCCCGATCGGAAGCCGCGGGACGGGGATCGGTACACCAGGAGCAACGATCGACGGCACGACGCTCGCGACCTTGGAGACGCCGGCGGCGGTCGCATCGGTCGGCGCCACGTGGATGATCACCGCACGGACGCTCAGATCCGCCGTCTCCGCCGGTGCTACGATCCGGAAGCGCTCGCTCAGCGCAAGGCACATGGCTCTGCTGACCGCATTCTTGATCAGCCTGCGCTGCTCGTCCGAGAAGGGCACGCGCGCGGCGGCTGCCGTGAGTGCGGTTGGCTCGATGCGGAGGGTCTTTGCCGCGAGAATCTCGGCTTTGCTGACCCGAACCTGCGACTTGGTCAGAAGCCCATCGGACGGGGTTAGATTGTCGTAGGACGCCAACGAGCCGGACCGTTCCAGTTGTACGGCCGTGCAGCCCCCGGCCATCCAGCCTAACGCCGCGACTACGAGCCACCTCATGGCGTGACCGGCAAGCCGATCGCTGAACCCTGCACCACCCGGCGGGAACGGGCGCTCGGAGCCGGCGAAAGTGCTGACCCGGGCGCGGACGCCAGAATAGGTTGCCATGACGCATTCCAACGCGTCAGCGTCGTGCCGTTGCCGTCGAAGGCCATATCGAGAAAAGCCAGCGTGAGCTCCGCCGTGGCGGCCTTCACTTTCGGGTTGAGAGCCGGACCGCCCGTGAACGAGCGATCTGTAAATATGCTGTGCGAGCCCCCTTCGAATACGGCGAGCAGCTTGCGCGGTGCGGCCATTGCGTCGAAGACGGCGAGCCGGTCGGCTGCGGGCGAGTAATACCCGGGAATTTGGATGACATCATTGGTGGCGGTCACATGCAGAGTGGGAACCGTGATTTTGCTCAGCACCGGAACCAGATCGGTTTCACCGTAGAACGGCGGCGCGGAGATCACGATCGCCGCGGCAAAGCGCGGGTCGCGGGCCTCGACCCACTGCCCTTCGCGCAGCACGCGCGCGCCGACGGCAAGAAGCGCCGTGTTCGCGCCATACGAATGACCAGCCGCCACGATGCGCCGACGGTCGATCTGGACGCCGTAGGGACCGACGCCGCCCAATAGCACGCGGTCCAGCGCGAAGCGCAAATCCCAGACCCGGGCAAGCGCCTCGCTCTCGTGAGCCGCTCGCTGCAAACGGTCGACGACGGTAAGGGGATTGCCGACCCAGAGCGACGAGTCGCTGCCCGCGTGCTGAACATGCAGGCTGGCAACGCCGCGCGCGGCCCAATACTTGCCGAGATAGCTATATCCCCGGCGGGAGCCGCCCATCCCGTGGGAGAACACAATGAGCGGCACGCGCGCTCCCGGCGCGATATTCGCGGGCCAGTGCAGGCGCGCGGGAATGGTCCGCGAACGCGTCGGGTCGACCCACTCGAAATCAACGACGCGAAAAGCGGGCGCCACGGCCTCCGCTGCCGCGGGATTGGCCGGAACGGCGGCCGTGACGGCGACGGCGAGCAGCATGGCGCTGAGGCCCCGTCGCGTGACGGTGGCCGGCACGCCCTCGCCGGACCGTCGGGACCGCCAAGTTGTGCCGTCCTGACCGACTGCAGCGGACTGAACACGCCGCAACGATGCACCGCCGCCAATCCTGCTGTCCATGCTTGCCTCACCTTGAACACAATTCGCACTGGGTGTAATATTGTAATTGCACTTAGTGTAATTTTGCAAGGAAATATATTCGTGCCACAAGAGGCCATGGAGAGTTCGCCCCTCAAGCAGGAAGGCCTGCGAGAGCGGAAGCGGCGCGAGACGCTGCATCGCATCGCCGAGCAAGGCCTGAAACTGTTTCTGACCAACGGCTACGAGGCCACCACGCTCGATGCGATCGCGGAGGCCGCGGGGATCTCGCGGCGAACGTTCTTCTACTACTTCAAGTCCAAGGAAGAGATTCTGCTGGCGTGGCAGGACGGCGGTTTCAACGAGACCCTGCGAGCCGCCTTGCTGGAGCAATCGACCAAACAGTCCCCCCTCAACGCCGTGAAGAGCGCCTTATTGGAGCTGACGTTGCGCTTTCAGGCCGATTACAAGCAAACCAGGGTGATCGAACGCCTGATGTGCGCGAACGAGTCGCTTCGCATCCGACACCAGGCGAAATATGTAGAGAAGGAACAAGCGGTATTCGACGCGCTCTGCCAGATGTGGCCGCAGCCCAAGCGGCAGCCTGCGCTCCGCGTCGTCGCGATGATGTCGATCGGAGCACTACGTCTCGCGATCGATAATTGGAACCGCGAGGAGGGAAAGCGACCTATCGCCGCTTACCTCAAAGAGGCTTTCGCCGACCTGAAGTCGGAGATTTGAAGCCCTTTGGCCGAACGGCCACCGCTACAGCCTTTTTCCGTTCCGATGGAATCGGAACGGAGCTTTAGATTCTTGTTTTGACGCGTTTTCTTCACGCGAACCGGTGTCTACTTCGCTGGAAAACGCTCTAACGCGCGGGGGCCGGCGCTCCAGGTGGCGGCGCGAGCGCCGGCGTCGTCGCCTTCTTTGGGGCGGGCGCTTTCGGAGCAGGCTGCTTCATCGCCGCCGCCTGTGCCGGCAGGTATTTCGCGATGATGGCGGGGTCGAGCGTTGCTATCGAAGTATCCGGCAGCCGGGTCCAGACCTCGTCCCTGCCCAATAACGAGAAGCCGAGATAGCCGCGCATGGTCAACGTCTGTCCGTCGGGACTGAGCGTCATCTTGGCTTTGTAGATCTTGCCGTCGCGCGGATCGAGCACATTGCCGTTCTCGTATTTCAGTCCGTCGCGTTTCATGTCGCGAATGAACGAGAGCCCGAGCCACGGCTGATCTTTTCGATCGTCGGTGCATTTTGAGCAGACCGGATTGGGAGCATCGCCTGGCTCAGGAAAAAGCTTGGCAAACGCGCCTTCATAGAGGCCGTCGCGATCGACCACCAGAAACCATCCGACCGGCTTGCCCTTCTCGACCTTTTGCCACAGCCCGGCGGCTGACGGCTCCGCCGTTTGCGCAGCAAGTTCGCAAACGAACGCAAAGCCCATCACGATCGGCAATATCAGTCGAATCAAGGAAAGCGCATTTCGCATCGTCATCACCTGACTTATTCACAAAATGAATGGCCGCAGACTAAGGCCATTTCGCGGACGGTTCCAGTGCCTGGACGGACGAACGCGAGACCGCGGCGAACGAGCCGCGGCCATTCGGTCATATTTTCGTTGGAATCATCGCCAGCAAGAGCCAGGAACCGGCTCGATACGCAAACCGGCTTCAATGGCCTCCGCACTTGTTGGTCTTGGTGTTGTAGTTGCCGCACTTCCTGCCAACCCAGTCGCCGATCAGGTCCCTGGAGCCCTCGAGTTCGTTCGACCACGCATCGCCGGCCACCAAGCCCGGGGCCTTCCACACCACGTCGAACTGACCATTGATTTTGACTTCACCAATGAACACCGGCTTGGTGATGTGATGGTTCGGAAGCATCTTCGCGATGCCGCCGGTCAGATTTGGAGTTTCGATGCCCGGCAGCGCGTCGATCACCTTGTCCGGATCGGTCGACTTCACCTTCTCAACCGCCTTCACCCACATGTTGAAGCCGATATAGGTGGCTTCCATCGGATCGTTGGTGTCGCGCTTCGGATTCTTGGTATAGGCCTGCCAGGCCTTGATGAACTTCTCGTTGGCCGGATCCTTGATCGACTGGAAGTAGTTCCAGGCGGCCAGATGACCGAGCAGTGGCCTGGTGTCGATGCCGGCGAGTTCTTCTTCGCCGACCGAGAACGCGACAACCGGAATGTCGCTCGCCTTGATGCCCTGGTTGCCGAGTTCCTTGTAGAAGGGAACGTTGGCGTCGCCGTTGATGGTGGAAACGACGGCGGTCTTCTTGCCGGCCGAGCCGAACTTCTTGATGTCGGCCACGATCGTCCGCCAGTTCGAATGACCGAACGGCGTGTAATTGATCATGATATCTTCCTGCGCAACGCCTTTCGACTTCAAGTAGGCTTCGAGGATCCTGTTGGTGGTGCGCGGATAGACGTAGTCGGTGCCGGCCAGCACCCAGCGCTGCACCTTCTCGTGCTTCATCAGATAGTCGACCGCGGGGATCGCCTGCTGGTTCGGCGCCGCCCCGGTGTAGAACACGTTGCGCTCGCTCTCTTCTCCCTCGTACTGCACGGGGTAGAACAGGATCGAGTTCAGCTCCTTGAACACCGGGAGCACCGACTTGCGCGACACCGAGGTCCAGCAGCCGAATACGACGGCGACCTTGTTCTTGGTGATCAGCTCGCGGGCCTTTTCCGCGAACAGCGGCCAGTTCGACGCCGGGTCGACCACGACCGCCTCGAGCTTCCTGCCGAGTAAGCCGCCCTTCTTGTTCTGCTCGTCGACCAGGAAGAGGACGGTGTCCTTCAGCGTGGTTTCACTGATGGCCATGGTGCCGGAGAGCGAATGCAGGACGCCGACCTTGATGGTGTCGTCCGAACTCTCGCTACCGACGGCGCTACCCGCCGGCAGCAGGAAGCACAAAAACAAGATGACCGCGCACCGCCTCACTCGGTTCGACCAACGTTTCACGGTGCTCTCCGAATGGGACAGCTCAGGGGGCGCTGCTGTAAAAGAACGTCAGTCGAACTCTCAGTCAAATACTTTCGTTAGATGCGCCGGCTGTCAGTTGACGCCGAGCTTCTTCTGCAGGCTCGATGACGAGGTCGTGTACTGGAAGACGAGGCGCTTGTCCGGATAGACGTAGCGATGCGCCTTCTGCGCCATCAGCGCGCCCTCGTGGAATCCGCTCAGGATCAGCTTCAGCTTGCCCGGATAGGTATTGATGTCGCCGATCGCAAATATGCCTGACACATTGGTTTCGAAGGCGGCGGTTTCGACCGGCACCAGATTGTTCTCGAGCGCAACGCCCCAGTTCGCAACCGGTCCGAGCTTCATGGTCAGCCCGAAGAACGGCAGCATGGTATCGCACTCGACCTTCGAGACCGCGTTGTCGTTGCCTTTCATCATGGCGCCCGAGAGCTTGCCGCCCTCGCCTTCAAGCGAGGTGACCTGACCGATCTTCAGGTCCATTTTTCCGGAAGCCACCAGTGCACGCATCTGTTCGACGCTGTGTGGAGCGGCGCGGAAATCATCGCGCCGATGCAGCAGCGTCACGTGCTTGGCAATGGGGTGCAGATTGAGCGTCCAGTCGAGTGCGGAATCGCCGCCGCCGACAATCAGGATATTCTTGTCGCGGAACTGCTCCATCTTGCGCACCGCGTAGAACACCGAGGTGCCCTCATAGGCCTCGATGCCCGGCACCGGCGGGCGCTTGGGCTGGAACGAGCCGCCGCCCGCGGAGATCACGACCACCTTGCATTCGAACACCTGGCCGGCGTCGGTGGTGACGCGAAAGAGAGGATCGCCGATCTTCTCGATCGTCTCCACCATCTCGTTGAGGTGAAAGGTCGGATTGAACGGCTTGATCTGCTCCAGCAGCGCGTCGGTGAGGCCCTGGCCGGTGACAAAGGGAATGCCGGGAATGTCGTAGATCGGTTTTTCCGGATAGAGCTCGGCGCACTGGCCGCCGATCTTGTCGAGGATGTCGACCAGATGCGTCTTCATATCGAGGAGGCCCAATTCGAACACGGCGAACAGTCCGCAAGGACCTGCACCAATAATCAGCACATCGGTTTTGATCGCTTCGCTCATCTCAGCTTCTTTTCGGTTGGACCGCGCCGATGGCCTGGGCGGCGCTTCTGGGGCAGCGTCTGTCTAGCCAACGCCGGTGGAACAGGAAAGCCATAATATGGCAGGTGGCCTTCGCCTCAACCCCTTGCCGGAGCAGGATAACTGGGCTGTAACAACGTGAAACGTTCGGAGACCGCCCCGTGAACGCCCCTGCCCGCCTCGATTCAACGCCGCGCCTGGAGGATTTCCCCTACCGGCTGACCGACAATGTGCGTTTCGCCGACCTCGACCCCAACCAGCACGTCAACAACGCGGTCTATGCGACCTATTTCGAAACCGGCCGCGTCACGCTGATGAAGGACCGCAGCTATGGGCTGATGCCGGACGGCGTCAGCTGGATCATGGTCCGGCTCGACATCCATTTTCGCGCCGAGCTGCGCTGGCCGGGCACCATCGAGATGGGGCTCGGGGTCGTGAAATTCGGCCGCACCTCCGTGACCTTCGATCAGGTGGTGTTCTCCGAAGGCACATGCGTCGCCTCGGCGCAATCGATATCGGTGCTGCTCAATGAGGCGACACGAAAGCCGACACCGCTGACCGAGGAGATCATCGGAAACTTCCAGCGCTGGCTGCGGCGCGGAATGGACGGACGATAATGCGCGCCGCGCTGCTGGCGGTGTTGATCGTCTCCGCGACGATAAAGCCCGCCGCGGCCGATGGATACCATCGCGAGGATTTGCGCATTCCGATGGCGGCTGCGGAAACGGTGGGCCTTGAGGCAATGCTGGTGCGGCCCTCGGGCAGCGGACGCTATCCACTGGCGCTGATCAGCCACGGCGCACCGCGCGATCACACCGCGCGAGCCGACATGTCGCCGTATGGCATGTACCGGCAGGCGATCGAATTCGCGCGGCGCGGTTTCGCAGCGCTGGTCGTGATGCGGCGAGGCTATGGCGAGTCCGGCGGCCGATATGCCGAGAGCAACGGTCGCTGCGCCAATCGTGATTATTTGCGATCGGCCCGGGCGTCTGCCGAAGATTTGGCCGCCGCGATCCGCGCCATGCAGGACCGCACCGACGTTTCCATAAGCGGCATGATCGCGGTCGGCTCCTCGGCGGGCGGCTTTGCCAGCATCGCGCTCGCCGCCACTGCGCCGCCCGGACTCGTCGCCGCGATCAGCTTCGCCGGCGGGCGCGGTTCACGTGCCGATGACGATGTCTGCGACGAGGCGGCACTGGTGCGGGCATTTGCGGCGCTCGGCCGGACGTCGCGAATTCCGACGCTGTGGATCTATGCGGAGAACGACAAGTTCTTTCGCCCCGACCTCGCGCACCGGATGCACGCGGCGTTCACCGGCGCCGGTGGCCGCGCCGAATTGATCGACGCCCCTGCGTTCCGCGACGACGGCCACACGCTGTTCTCGAGGGGCATTGCGCTATGGACCCCGATGGTCGATCGCTTCCTGCACGAGCAGAACCTGGGAACGCGGGAACTGGCCGCAGCACCGCTTCCGGCAGCGCTTTCGCCGCCGCCCCGCTTGGGTGAAAAAGGCCGCTCAGCCTTTGCAGATTATTTGTCCGCGAGCCCTCACAAGGCATTTGCGGTGTCCCCGACCGGCGGCTTTGGCTACCGTGCCGGGCAGCGGTCCGCCGTCGCGGCGCAGGACGCGGCCCTTGCCGCATGCGCAAAGGCTGCCGCCGACTGCGCGGTTTATGCGGTCGATGAGGGACTGGTCGAAAGGGAGCGCGCCGGGGCGCGCTGAACCATCCGGCGGAGCCGGACGAGGTTCTACGCCTGCCGTTCCGGCGTGGAGACCACGAGGCCGTCGAGTTCGTCGGAGACCTTGATCTGGCACGACAGGCGCGAATTCGGCCGTACGTCGAAGCCGAAATCCAGCATGTCCTCTTCCATCGGCGTGGGCGAGCCGACCTTCTCGCGCCATTCTTCCTCGACATAGACGTGGCAGGTCGCGCAGGCGCAGGCCCCGCCGCATTCGGCTTCGATGCCCGGAATGGCGTTGCGGATCGCGGCTTCCATCACGGTCGCGCCGTTTTCGACTTCAATGGTTCGTTTTTCGCCGGAATGGTCGACAAAGTGGATTTTGGCCATGATCGCTCGTGCTGCCGGTATACGGTAGGAGGGTCCCCGGCAGTCCTATAACGGGTCGATCCGCACAGCGCCAGCGGTCGGAACGAAAACCTAAGGGGCTAATTTGGCGGGGTTTTGGCGGGCGTCAGACGCAGGCCCGCGTCAGGACCGGCGCAGAATCGCCTCGATCGCCGCCCGCGCCCGCGCAATGGCCTCGTCGAGTTCGGCAACAAGGCGGGACGGATCGGCGCCATCGGCAAGAACCGCCTCCAGCCGGGCGGCGGTTTCCGCCACACCGAAGGCGCCGATCGCGCGGGCCGAGCCCTTCAGCGTATGGGCCAGCGCATCGGCATCTGCCGGCACGGTGGCAAGCATGGCCATCAGCTTGGCCGACTGGGCCGCGAACATCGCCAGCACCTCCTGTTCGAGGCCGGCATCGTCAAGCGTCATGCGCTTAAGGTGTTCGAAATCGATCGGACCGTCATCGGGAGCGAGCGGCGGCGATGGCATCCATTGTATCCGTTCAAGGTGAAGCGGCATGGCCTGACCCACATCTCCCCGCCGGACCGATCCAGGCAGGGCCGTTTTGGCCACCCAATCACGAAACTGGTTAATGGAACGTTCACCGGAATTGCCGCAACTTTGCCTACTTTTCGCCGAGGACTTGCCGCAAAGGACGGTCTCCCACGGGAATTTCGAGTATCCGTAAGGCCTTAAGCCACAAAGCTGTTAACGATGATTAAGAAAGTCTTAATCGCGGCCATTTCATTCGCATCACTCAACCAATAGGATGTTTGCGGATGTAGCGGACAAGCCGCCGACGGGGCGCGGCTGCGTCCGTGTGGGGGCAAAGATCCGGCTTGGGCTTGCGGGGGCGTTTGCAAGACCAGCTGGACGCGTAAAAAGTAAGAGGGCTCGACTGAACATGGCGAACAATCCCAAGAAGGTCAAAGATCCCACCGAAGTCGCGCTTTCCGCCATTCAGGAAGCGCTGAACATCAGTGACACCACTGTCGATCCCAATCGCAATTCGATCGGCAACAACGACCTTTCGCCATCAAGCATTTCGTCCACGCCCCCGGCCTATTCCGAAACCCCGTTCGATACGCGCGTTGATACGCGGTCTGGCGTCGACCGCCAGGTCTTCGATCCGATCGAAGAGCCGCGCGCCCCGCGTCGCGCCGCCAACGACGACCGAGAAACCATCGGACAAATTCTCCAGGCAATCCAGAAGGGCCGTCCTGCCCGCGGCGTCTATACGCTTGCCACTGTGTTCGCCGGCGTCTGGATCGTCGGCTGCGCACTGCTGACCGCCGCGTTCCTGCCTTCGCTGCAGGCCGCAATGGGACAGAGCGGCGGCGTGCTGGTGCTGGGCGGCCTTGCCGCGCTGTTCTTTGCGCCGGTGCTGCTGTTCTATTTCCTCGCCAGCCTTGCCTGGCGCGGCCAGGAAATGCGGATGATCGCGCAATCGATGGCGCAGGTCGCGATCCGCTTCTCCGAGCCCGAAGGTGCCGCCTCCGACTCGATGGTGACGGTCGGCCAGGCGATCCGCCGCGAAGTAGCTGCCATGGGCGACGGCGTCGAACGCGCGATCGCGCGCGCCGGCGAACTGGAAACGCTGGTGGCCAACGAAGTCGCGGCGCTGGAGCGTGCCTATTCCGACAACGAAGTGCGCATCCGCGCGTTGCTGCAGGACATCGCCCATCAGCGCGACAATCTGGTCGGCCAGGCCGAGCAGGTTCGCAGCGCCATTTCCGGCGTGCAGATCGACCTGCGCCACGACATCGCGCTGATCTCGGACGCGATCGCCTCGCGCGTCGACGAAGTCGCGAAAAGCATCACCGGCGCGCTGGAAGAACGCGGCGCCCACATCACCACCGCCTTGAGCCATGCCGGCGACAACATGATCCTCGCGCTCGGCGAGCGCGGCGGCGACCTGCTCGACCGCCTCGAGGAAGCCAGCGCCGAGACCACGCGCGCCGTGCTCGACGCCTCGGAACGGCTGACCACCAGCCTCAACTTCAAGACCGGCCACGTCCATGACGAGTTCGTCGATCTGGCCGATCGCGTCCACGAGATGCTGAATGAACGCATCGACCGCATCACCGGCGAGTTCGAGCAGCGTTCCTCGACCATCGTCGACGGCATTTCCGACCGCACCGAACAGGTCCACGACTCCCTGAAGAATTCCAGCGACTCGCTGCTGCTCGAGCTCGAGCTGCGCAGCGGCGATCTCGTCAGCAAGATCGACGAGGCCGGCAACCGCCTGGCGACCCGCATCATGACCTCCGGCGACAAGGCCAGCGACGCGCTCGACGTGACCGTGAACTCGCTGGTCGCCAAGGTCGTCAGCCAGACCGAGACCGCGCATGACAGCCTCTCGCTGCAGATGAGCGCGTTCGACGAACTGGTGAAGAACCAGGGCAGCGAACTGGTCGAGAAATTCGCCCGCGACTCAGGCACGCTCGGCGCCCTGATCACCCGTCACATCTCCGAATTCGACCGCACCGTCAAAACCTTCGGCGGCGAGATCGTCGACCGCATGGGCCAGCGGACGCAGGACATCGCCGAGAGCCTGAAGAACTATGTCGACACTTTCGACACCCGCCTGATCTCCAACAGCGGCGAGATCACCGCCTCGCTCGATCAGCGCCTGCTGCAGTTCGAAACCACGCTGAGCACGCGCGTCAACCACCTCGACAACTCGCTCGACACCAAGATCCGGTCGTTCGACGAGACCGTCGACGGCCGCCTGAAAGCGCTGGAGCAGACCTTCGACACCCGCGCCAGGTCCGTCACCGAGACGATCGATGATCGCCTGGGCTCGCTGGCGAGCTCGTTGACCGATGGTGCCGCGCAGGCAATCCACTCGATCGACTCGCGTCTCACCGAACTCACCTCGTCGCTGACCGGAGGCACCACGCAGGCCATCCAGTCGATCGACTCCCGCCTCACCAACCTGACGACGTCGCTGACGGTTGGCGCCGCGCAAGCCGTCGAAGCTATCGACCAGCGCCTCACCAACGTCACCACGTCGCTGACCGTCGGCGCTGCGCAAGCGGTCGAAGCCATCGACCAGCGCCTCGGCAACGTCACCACGTCGCTGACCGTTGGCACCGCGCAAGCGGTCGAAGCCATCGACCTGCGCCTCGGCAACGTCACCACGTCGCTGACAACAGGCACCGCGCAGGCCGTCGAAGCCATCGACCAGCGCCTCACCAACGTCACCACGTCGCTGACGGTTGGCACCGCACAGGCAGTCGAAGCCGTGGACCAGCGCATCACCAGCGTGACCCAGACCATCGACGGCCGCAGCGCCTACCTGATCGACACCATCGCGGCGCGGTTCCAGGATATCCACCAGGGTATCGAAACCCGGGTCGGCGCCGTCGCCACCGACATCGACATGCGCGTCGCCCAGTTCGAGGATCTGCTCGGCTCGCGCGTCGAAGCTGTGGCCGGCCGTATCGAGAGCAGCGGCCGTCAGGCCAGCGACGACCTCATGGCGCGCGCCGAGCTGTTGTCCTCGGGCATCAGGTCGCACGTCGAGGACGCCGAGCGCTCGCTCACCAACCTCGTGGTCAACACCTCTGAAACCATCCAGACCGGCGCGCGCACCGCGCAGCAGGCGCTGCTCACGGTTTCGTCCGATGTCGGCGCCCAGCTGAGGCTGACATCGGCCGAGGTCGAAAGCTCCCTCACCGCCGTCGGCACCGGTGCCGCGAACTCGATCCTCACCAGCGCCCGCGAGGCCCAGACCTCGCTGGTCTCGGCTTCCAGCGAAGCGGCGTCCCAGATCAAATTGCTGGCCGACGACGTCGAGCGCACGCTCTCGGCCGCCGGCAACGCCACCGCTGCGTCGGTACTCTCCGGCGCCCGCGAGGCCCAGACCACGCTGGTTACGGCGTCCGCGGACGCGGCAAGCCAGGTCAAGTCGCTCGCAGCCGACGTCGAACGTGCCCTGTCGGCCGCCGGATCCGCCACTGCCGAAGCCGTCACGACCGGCGCCCGCGAAGCCCAGAACACCTTGATCGCGGCCTCCACGGAGGCCACCAACCAGGTCAAGTCGCTGGCCGCCGATGTGCAGCGCTCGCTGTCGATCGCCGGCACCGCCACCGCCGAATCGATTACCGCCGGCGCCCGCGAGGCGCAGAGCACGCTGGTCAACGCGTCCACGGATGCGGCGAACCAGGTCAAGTCGCTCGCCGCCGACGTGCAGCGCTCGCTGTCGATCGCCGGCACCGCCACCGCGGAATCGATTACCGCCGGTGCCCGCGACGCCCAGAACACCCTCATTAACGCGTCCGCGGATGCGGCCAACCACGTCAAGTCGCTCGCTGCCGACGTCGAACGCTCGCTCTCGGCCGCCGGTACCGCCACCGCCGAGGCCATCACATCAGGAGCACGCGAAGCCCAGAACACCCTCGTCACCGTTTCCACGGATGCAACCAGCCAGGTCAAGTCGCTCACGGCCGACGTCGAGCGTTCGCTGTCTGCGGCCGGCACCGCCACTGCCGAGGCCATCACATCGGGTGCACGCGAAGCCCAGAACGCCCTCCTCACCGCATCAACGGATGTCGCGACCAAGGTCGCGTCGCTGGCAGCCGACATGCAACGTTCGCTCTCGATGGCAGGCAATGCCACCGCCGAGTCGATCACATCGGGCGCCCGTGAAGCGCAGAACGCGCTCACTACCGCGTCGACGGAAGCCGCCGACCACGTCAAGTCGCTGGCCATCGATGTCGAACGCACGCTGAGCGCGGTCGGCGCCGGCACCGCCGCCGCGATCCTCGGCACCGCGCGCGAAGCGCAGAGCTCGTTCGCCGCGACCTCGGCCGACGCCGCAAGCCAGATCAAGGCAATCGCCAGCGACATCGAGCGTTCGCTCGCAGCGGTCACCGCCGCCACCACCGACAACATCCAGACCACGGCGCAGACCGCGCAGAACGCGATCCAGGCCAGCGCGCAGAATGCACAGAGTGCACTCGTCGCCGCGTCGAACGAAGTCAGCTCCAAGGTCAAGACGACCTCGGCCGACATCGAACGCTCGGTGCTGTCGGCCAGCAGCAATTTCGGCTCGACGATGACCGGCAAGACCGACGAAATCGTGACCTACGTTCAGCAGCAGACCGATCGTCTGGCGCAGATCGTGGACAGCCGCCGTGGTTCGCTGGTCGAGGCGCTCAGCGCCAAGACCACCCAGCTCACGACCGAGCTCGACCGCGTCACCGCCGACTCGCTGAAGTCGATCGAGACAAGGGGCCAGGCGTTCTCGCAATCGATGGCGACCCATGGCTCGGAAGTCGCCCGCACGATCACCTCCGCGGGCGATATGGCAACCGGCGCGGTGGCCAAGTCGCTGAAGGATCTCGAGCAGTCGTCGCGTTCGGCCATCGACCAGTCGCGTCAGGTTTCGATCGCGGCCGTCACCGAAATGCAGGAGACCAGCAAGATCCTGCGCACCGACACCGTCGCGCTGTTCGAGCGGCTGCGTGAAGGCAACATCCTGCTGCAGGAAGTGCTGACCGGCGCTCATGACAACCTCAACTCGCTGGAGCGCGCCTTGGTGACCCGCGTGGCCGACTTCGTGTCCGCCATGAACGACGTCACCTCGCGCAACGGCGTTGCGACCCAGACGCTGGAAGACCAGCTCACCACCTTCAACACCAAGACCTCGAAGGCATTGGAGGATCTCGGCTCGCTGTCGAGCGAGTTCGAAATCCATGGCAAGGCGCTGGTCGATGCCGCCACGGCGGTCGAACACGCCAACCGCACCACCACGACGTCTGTCGCCGAACGCAAATCGCAACTTGAATCGCTGGTGACCACCATCGATCTGCGCACCACCGACCTCGATCAGCGGCTGTCGCGCTTCACCGGCTTACTGGATGAATCGCTTGCCGCCGCCGAGGAACGTGCCCGCGACATCGCCCGCGTGGTGGCGGAAACCGCCGGCGCCGGTTCTGCCGCGATCAGCCGTCAGTTCGAAGCGGTCCGTGTCGCAGCCGAAAACGAGCGGCACCAGACCATCGACGCCATGAACGAACTGTACCAGCAGAGCAACGCCGAAACGGACGCGATGTTCAAGCAGTCGACCGAGAAGTTCGGCGCCATGGTGGTGGCCATGAAGCAGATGGCCTCCGAGATGCATCACGAGCTCGAGGCGACCCGCAACGAACTGCGCCGCGGCGTGCTCGAAATGCCGCAGGAGGCCGCCGACAACACCGCGCAGATGCGCAAGGTGATCGTCGACCAGATCGAGGCGCTGGCCGAACTCAACCGGATCGTCGCCCATCACGGCCGCGGCCTTGACGTCATGACGACGAGCCGCGCCAGCGTGCAACGCCAGGAAGAACCCGTGATGGCAGCAGCCGCTGGCGGCGCCCGCAATGACGTGCGCATGCGCGACACCGGCAGCGCGTCGAACCTGCCGCCGCCGGATCTCGGCATGCCGGCGACGCGCCGCACCGAAGCGCCGCCGGTCAGCCCGGCGAGCAACCAGGATGGCGGTCGCGACGGCTGGCTGTCGGACCTGCTCAGCCGTACCGACGCCGGTGGTCCGAGCGGTCGCGAGGCTCCCCGCCCGCGCGCGCAGCAAAGCCCGGCCAATCCGCTGGAATCGCTGTCGCTCGACATCGGCCGGCTGATGGATCGCAATCTCGCGGCCGAGATGTGGGATCGCTATCAGCGCGGCGAGAGCAAGGCTTTCACCAAACGGCTCTACACGCCCGCCGGCCAGAAGGCTTTCGATGAGGTCGCCCGCAAATACCGCGCCGACCGTACCTTCAAGCAGACGGTCGACCGCTACATCGCCGAGTTCGAACGCTTGCTCGACGAAGTTGCCCGGGAGGATCGCGGTCCGCAGGCGCTGCGCGGCCACCTGACCTCGGAGACCGGCCTCGTCTACACCCTGCTCGCACATGCGGCGGGACGGCTGGGATAAGGTTCGGGTTGAAGCTTACGAAATAAAAACGGAGGCCTCACGGCCTCCGTTTTGTTTTGCGTCTTGCGAGGAGCGCAGCGACGACGCAATCCATTCTTCCGACGCGCAAGATGGATTGCTTCGCTTCGCTCGCAATGACGGCTCTCGCGGCGATTTCTCGCTGCTACTCAACATTCCCTATTTGCCGATACCTATTGCCGCTTCTGTCTGCTCGGCGCGGCGGCGGGCAAGGGCCGATCCGGGCGGCGCACCGGCATCGGCGTCCGCATTGGCTCGATATCGATCTCGCGAAGCGGCGACGCCTGCAGCGCCGCGATCAGGGCTTCACCGGTCAAGTTGCCCTTGACGGCGCTTGCAGCGGCGAGGCGTCGCTGGCTTCGAGGCGGCTGATTCAGGTTCCTAGCCATGCTGATTAATTTAGATCATCCAGGTTGAATTCCAATGATCATCAACTCGCGACTGATTGCTTCGCTTCGCTCGCAGTGACGGAGTTCACAGCGAATAGCGATCTACAATTACTGCCGCTTCTGCCCGCTCGGCGCTGCAGCCGCAGCGGGCGGTCTGGGCGCGGCCGGCCTGGCTGGTGGCGGCGCGGCTTCCGGCGCCGGCGCGGCGTTGTTGCTGCCGCCGAAAATCACCCGGCTCGGATTGCGGTCGAAATTGTTCACCGCGCGGCTGATGTCGGCGAGCGTACGGCGGCCATCGGAAATCAGCGCGCCCGTGCGCTTGTCGAGATCGTCAGCCAGTTCGCGGATCGACTTCACCATCAGGTTCAACTCGCCGCCGTTGGCACCGCCCGCGATGGTGTTGAGGCCGAGCATGAGATTGTCGGCCTTGAGCATGACGCCGTCGACCTTGAGCATGACGTTGTCGATCTTCTCGGAGTTGCGCGCGAGCGCTCCCGTAAAGGTCTCGAGGTTCCGCAGCGAGTTCTTCACTGACTCCTGGTTGTCGGCGACGATCCGGTTGACGTTTTGCAAGGTGGCGCGGATCGACTCCGTGACGTCCTGCAGCGCGGCCGGATCGGCGGTCAAAACCGGAACGCCGTCCTCGTCCAGCGGCACGGGTGGCGCACCCTCCTCGCCGCCCTTGAGCGAGATCGCAGCCACGCCGGTCAGTCCCTGGAATTCGAGGCCGACCAGGGTGTCCTTGCGGATCGGGGCGTTGTTCTCGACCATCGCCAATGCGACGACGCGACGCGGGTTGTCCAGCTTCACGCGGACAACTTCGCCTACCCGGATACCGTTAAAATTGACGCTGCCGCCATTGCGCAAGCCGGTCGCCGGGCCTTCGAAAATCACCCGCAGCGGACTGCGCGCCTTGGTGGTGTGCAGACTCTGGAACCAGAGTACGAATCCGAACGCCGCCGCGATCACCGCCAGGGTGAAGGCTCCGATCAGGACGTAGTTCGCCCGCGTTTCCATAACTCAAACTACTCCGGTACTGGGGCTCGGTTCTGATCAGAACCAGGCGCCCGACTTTATCCTTTTGACGCGTTTTCTTCACGCGAACCGGTACCCGCTTCGCTCGAAAACGCTCTAGCCCATCACAGCGCGGGCGCGTTTGCCGTGAAAATATTGCTGCAGCCATGGATGCTGCGAGGCCTGCATGTCGGCAATTGATCCTGCTGCAATGATCTTACCGTTCCCTAAAACGGCGATACGGTCGCAAGCCGTGTAAAGGCTGTCGAGGTCGTGGGTTACCATGAAAACGGTCAGCCCCAAAGTACGCTGCAGGGTGCGGACCAGTTCGTCGAAATCGCCGGCGCCGATCGGGTCGAGGCCCGAGGTCGGCTCGTCCAGGAACACCAGTTCCGGATCGAGCGCGAGCGCGCGCGCCAGCGCCACGCGCTTGATCATGCCGCCGGAAAGCTCGGACGGAAACCTGTCGGCGACTTCGGGCTTCAGGCCCACCATGCCGAGCTTGGCCACCATGACCTCATCGAGCAGGCGCTGCGAGAGGTTGAGATATTCGCGCACCGGGAACTGGATGTTCTGCCGCACGGTAAGCGAGGAGAACAGCGCGCCTTGCTGGAACAGCACGCCCCAGCGCCGTTCGACCCCGCGCCGCTCGGTCGTAGAGGCCTTGTCGAGATCGACGCCGAACACTTCGATGCGGCCGGCGACCTTGGGAACGAGGCCGATGATGGTGCGCGTCAGCACGGATTTGCCCGCGCCCGACGGGCCGACAAAGCCCAGGATCTCGCCGCGCTTCACGTCGAGATTGAGCCCGTCGAGAATCCGCGTCTTGCCGAACTGCACCGTGATGTCGCGGACCCGGATGATGGCGTCGGAAATCTCGCCCACCATGGTCACATTCCGATCGATGCGAAGAAGATGGCGAACACGCCATCCATGACGATGACCAGGAAAATTCCCTTCACCACCGACGACGTGGTGTGTTGTCCGAGCGATTCGGCGCTGCCCTGCACCGCAAGCCCCTCGACACAGGCCACGATGCCGATCACCGCGGCCATGACCGGCGCCTTGATGAGCCCGACGATGAAATGATTGATCGAGATGGCGTCGCGCAGCCGCAGCAGGAAGGCTTCCGGTTCGACGCCGCCATAGAGATACGCCACGAGACCGCCGCCATAGAGTGCTGCCATCGCGCCGAGGAAAGCCAAAATCGGCAACGCCATGACCAGCGCCAGCATGCGCGGCAGGATCAGGACCTCGATCGGATCGAAACCCATGGTGCGCAGCGCGTCGATCTCCTCGCGCATTTTCATCGAGCCGAGTTCGGCGGTGTAGGCCGAGCCCGAACGCCCCGCCACCATGATCGCCACCAGCAGCACGCCGATCTCGCGCAGCACCAGCACGCCGAGCATGTCGACCACGAAAATATCGGCACCGAACTGACGGAAATGGAAAATGCCCTGCTGCGCGATGATGCAGCCGATCAAGAACGTGATCAGCACCACGATCGGCACCGCGCGCCAGCACACCTGTTCCAGATGATGCACGGTGGAGGTCAGGCGGAAACCGCGGGGACGAATCAGGACATGGCCGGCCGCCGCCAGCACCGCGCCGAGCATCTCGATCAACCCGACCAGGGTGCCGCCGACGCCGGCGACGCTGCGGCCGATCTGCTCCAGCATGCCCGTGATCGTCACCGAACGGGCCTGGACGACAGGCTCGGCTTTGACCCGGCGCACCTCGTCGACGAGGCTGGAATAATTCGCCGACAGGCCGGCGATCTTGGCCTCGATGCCGCCATCGGTCAGGCTGCGGCGCAGCCGTTCGATCAGCCAGGCGCCGAACGTATCGAGTTTCGACACCTGTGAGACGTCGATGAAGATGTTCGCGCGGCTGCCGCGAAGCTTCTCGGCGTCGGCCACCATTTTCTCGAGCACCGGGGCAAAGCGGGCCGTCCACGAACCGGCAGCGCACAGCGCAAGCCCGTTGCCTTGGGCTATCCGCTCCAGTGTCGGATCGCCGCTCACGATGCCCTCCCCCCGGTTGGCTCGCTAGTCATGCAATAGGTATGGTCCGGCACGCCGCACTGCCTTGTAGAATCTGTCCCTAACCAGCCATAGTTGGTAGCGGGGGGCAAGCTCACGGTTCAGAAATTGCCAGATTTTAAAATGACTTCCGGCCGATCCCAGGAATTTGCCCGACAGCTTGTTGCCCGTATCGAGCGCTGGCCGATCGCCGGCGCCTTCACCATCAGCCGGGGGGCCAAGACGGAAGCGGTTACCGTCGTCGCCGAAGTCAGCCATGGCGGCCATACCGGGCGCGGCGAGTGCGTTCCCTATCCCCGCTATGGCGAAACGGTGGAAGCGACCCTGGCTGCCCTTCAGGCGATGCAGGAACCGCTGTCCAAGGGATTGGACCGAACGGCCCTGCAGGCCGCGATGCCAGCAGGCGCCGCCCGGAACGCGCTGGATTGCGCGCTGTTGGACCTCGAGGCCAAAAGCAGGGGCCAGCGCGTCTGGACCCTGCTCGGCCGGCCGGCGCCGCGAGCCTGCACCACCGCCTACACGATTTCGCTCGGAACGCCGCAGGCGATGGCGGCAGCGACCGCAAAGGCGGCGCGCCGCCCGCTGCTCAAGATCAAGCTCGGCGGCGACGGCGACGAGCGGCGGATCGCTGCCGTCCGCAAGGCCGCCCCCGAATCCGAGTTGATCGTGGACGCCAACGAGGCCTGGACCTCGGACAATCTCGAACGGAACCTCAATGCCTGCGCCGAACTCGGCGTGACGCTGGTCGAGCAACCGCTTGCCGCCGCCAATGATGGTGCGCTGGCGCGCATCAGGCGGCCGGTCGCGGTCTGCGCCGACGAAAGCGTGCACGACCGCGCCTCGCTCAGGGGTCTTCGCGAACGCTATGACGCCGTCAACATCAAGCTCGACAAAACAGGCGGACTGACAGAAGCGCTTGATATGGCGGATGCCGCGCACGCACTCGGCTTCGAAATCATGATCGGCTGCATGGTTGCCACCTCGCTCGCGATGGCCCCTGCAATGCTGCTGGCGCAACACGCCCGCTTCGTCGATCTCGACGGCCCGTTGTTGCTGGCGCACGACCGCGACGACGGGCTGCGCTACGAAGGCAGTCTGGTTTATCCGCCGGAAGCCGCGCTCTGGGGCTGATGCGGTAGATTCTATTTTTGACGCGTTTTCTAGCGCGAACCGGTGCCCACTTCGCTTGAAAACGCTGTCAGCCGGTGCCGCGCCAGCCACATCACGATCGCGGCCAGCAGTGCCATCGCCGCCATCACGTAATAGACCCGCTGCCCATAGCCCGCATAGACCAGTCCCGACACCACCGACGCCGTGCCGCTGACGATGCCGCCGCAGGCCGCAAGATAGCCCTGCCCCCGCGCCATCACATGGCCGGGCACGTGACGCACCAGCAGTCCCATGACGCCGACCTGCGTCAATCCATAGGTCAGGCCATGCGCGAGCTGCACCAGGGACAACACCACGACTGACGGCTCCTGCGCGGTGATTAGCCAGCGCGCCACCGCGCTGAGCGCGCCGATCACCACCAGCAGCGCCGGGGCCAGCGTGAAACGCGGCGAGAGCGCGAACACCACGATCTCGGCGAGCACACCCAACACCCACAGGCCGGCGATGGTCAGACCGTCCAGGCCGGACGCCTGCCAGGTGATGGAAGCAAAGGCGTAGTAGGCGGCGTGACTGCCCTGGATCAGCGCGGCCGCGACGATGATGGCGAGGAAACCGGGATCGCGCAGCAAGGCGCTCGCGCCAAGCACCGCGGTCGCCTGCGGTTTTGGCCGGTCCAGCGGCTGCAGCCCGAGGCTCGCGACGGCGCCGAGCGCCGCTACCGCCGCAATGACCCAGATCAGCTGGCTAGCTGCAATGAAATCGACCAGCAGGCCGCAGATCAATGCGCCCACCACGAAGGCTGCAGAACCCCACAGCCTCAGCGGTCCGTAATTCAGGCCATAGCGCGCCACCCCGCCGAGCGCATAGGCGTCCGTCAGCGGCACCATCGGGGTCCACAGGCAGCAGGTCACGGCATAAGCGAGCAGCACCGCGAGCGGCAGATATTGCGTGCCGATCACCGCAAAGCCGAGCGCGGTGGCGGTCGCGGTGACGATCAGGACCGCGCGCAGCGAATAGCGCCGCCCCGCGGCGCCGGTCACGAACGGCAGCACGGTAAATCGCGTCACCGCAGGAACCGCGGAAATGATTCCGATCCAGAAGGCGTCGATGCCGACCGACTTCAGCCACAGCGTGAAAAACGGCAGATGGGTGCCCATCGTCCCGAACGTCGCGCCGTAGAACAGCGCCAGCCGCGCCGCGAATCGCTTCGATGCGCCTTGAGATGCGATGGGGATTTGTGATTCGCTTGGCATCAATTCAATTGCGATTCGCCCGATATCGTGTTGTTTCGTTATCGCAACGCGCGGTGATTTGCGCGAAGAGTTTAGCATGGCCGACGAAGCATTCGCCCTTTCGCCGATCTCAGCACGCGCCGCGCTGCCGGGTGAGGAAGACTATGCTGCGATCAGCGAAGCCTTCATGGAGACTTCGCGCGGCCGCTGGTTTCTCGGCGAATATGCTAAGCGCAACCGCAACGCCGACACCAGCATGGTGCTCGACGCGGTGGCGCGGATCGAGCAAAGCCTGGCCGCGCAGAAGGAAGAGAGCCTTGCCATCCAGCGGGAGGCTGCGAACGCACAGCGCGAAGCTGCCAACGCACAGCGAGCGGCGGCGGACGCCGTCGCGGACAATAGCCTCGCCGAGGCCAAGTTAGTTGAGGCCTTGATTGCGATTCGCGGGGCGCTGGAGGCGGCGCAGACCTCGGCGATGGGGGCGATCGACGGACTGGCGCTGAACGAGAAGCTGGCGCCGGTGCGCAAAGGCGCGCGGGTGATTCGCGAGATTGCCTGGCGGTTGCGGGAAATCGGCAATGACAGCCGAATCTGCGACCTGATCGATTCGCAGGTTCAGGTCATCGAGAAGGGCGCCGAGCAAATCTCCTCCGACGAGGCCAAAGCGGCGCTGGAGGCCGCGTTCGCCTCGCTTGCCGGACGGATCGCAGAATTCAGTGATGAAGAGACGCCCGCCCCCGTGGCGCAGGATGAGTCCCCGGCGGTCGCCGAGATGATCGAGGAATCGCCCGCCTCGCAAACTCAGGCTGCAACCAGTGCCTTTTCGACCGACGCCGTAGCTCCGGCCGCCGAAGCCGTCGCCGCTGAAGTTGTGATCGCCGAAGCTGTGGTCTCCCAGGCCGACGCTGCGCTGGAGGAAGCGGAAACCGCCGAGACGGCCGGAATTGAACTCACCGCCGAGGCTGCCGACGCCCACGACGAGGCAGTCCTCGACATGATCGCGATGGAGATGGGCGCGCCCGATCCCATCGACGACGATGAGTTCGCCGAACCGGAGATCGAGCAAGCCCACATCGCAATGCCGATGGTTGAGGAAACCCGGTTTGCGGAGCCGGTTGTTGAGGAGGCTCAGATTGTCGAGCCGCTTCCGACCCCGCCCGAGATCGTCGCTGCATTGCCCGAGCCAATGATGTCCGCACCGGTCGCGCCGCCGGTTCAACCACCGCCTCAGCCGGTTGCCCAAGCCATGCCGGAACCGGCGCTGGAAGTCTCGCTCGGCTCGTCGATCATCGCCAGCGGCATCGTGCGCAGACCTGTTGCGGCCAATGATCCGCTGGCCCCGATCCGGCGCATGAGCCAGGCCGAGAAGATCGCGTTCTTCTCGTGAAGCCGACCTCCCCGGCTCCCGAAATCGAACAGTGACCGAGGTCACGTACAGCACCCACACCCCAAACTAGCCTGTCCGCCGGACATCTCGCCTTGAGATTGGATGGAGGACACCCATGCCAGGGTTCAAATCATTGGCGCTTTGCGCCGGTCTGTTGGGCAGCCTGCTGAGCTTGGCGCACACCAGCACCGCTTCTGCAGAGGCGGTGAACGCTGCCATCAGCGACGGCGTTCGATCGCTGCCGGCCGAGCAGCGGGTCGCGCTCGTGATCGGCAACGCGAACTACCAGGTCGCGCCGCGGCTCGCCAATCCGAGCAACGATGCGCGATCGGTGGCGCAGCTCCTCAACACGGCGGGCTTTGAAGTCATCACGGCGACCGATCTGACGCGCAGCGACATGATCAAGGCGGTGGAAGGTTTCATTGACCGGGTTGCCGATCGCGGACCCAATGCCGTCGCCATGATTTACTATGCCGGGCACGGCGTGCAGCTCGAGGGCGAGAATTACCTGCTGCCGATCGACGCGAGAATTTCCAAGCTGTCGGATCTCGACAGCAATTCGCTGCGTCTGGTCGACCTGATGGGGACGCTGGAAACCATCACGAGCCGGATGCGGATCGTCGTGCTCGACGCCTGCCGCAACAATCCCTTTCCCGACGTCGACGATTCCGGGCGCGGCCTTGCGATGGTCGATGCGCCGGCCGGCTCGATCGTCGGGTATTCGACGGCGCCGGGCATGGTCGCCCATGATGGCGATGGCAATCACAGCCCCTATACGTCGGCATTCCTGAACATCGCGCGGCAGCCCAATCTGCCGATCGAGCAATTATTCAAGCGCGTTCGTCTCGAAGTGAACAACGCCACCGGCGGCCGGCAGACGCCGTGGGAAAGCTCGTCGCTGACCAACGACTTCTATTTCTTCGGCGATACGGCTGTCGCGGCAACCCGCTCCCCCGATCGCGGCCCGGTGGTCCAGATGGCGTCGAACCTGCCTTCGCGTTCGGTGCGTCAGGCCTATGATTACGTCCTGTCGGAAGGTTCGCCCGAACATTATGAGGAATTCATTCAGCTGTATCCGTCCGACCCGCTGTCCGATCGCGTCCGCGTGCTGCTGGGCAACTACCGGCAGTCATATGCATGGCACAGGGCCGTGCTCACGAACACATCTGGCGGCTACAGGTCGTTCCGCGACCGCTTCCCCGATAGTCCGTATGCGCGCACCGCATTGAGGCTGCAAGCACAGCCGAGACACGTTCCGCTGATGCACTTCAACCGCCTGTCGAAGCATTCGGGCCATCATGGACACGGCTTTTCGCACAGCCATCGGGCCCCATCGCTGGCCTCATCGGCAAAGGGAATGAATGCGTCCGCCTCGATGAACGGCCACAGGCCGGGCAGGTTCACCCACACCTCGTCCAGGATGAACGCCCACGCCCATGCCAATCACATGCATGGCAAGAGCCGATTCCACGACCGCGGACCGCGCAGGATGGGCGGCGGCATGCACAGCCATTCCAGCCACCGCTTCGCCGCGAACCATTCGCGAAGCTCGTTTGCTCACTCGCGGCATTCGTTTGGTGGTGGCCGCTCATTCGGCGGCGGCGGTTCGTTTGGCGGTGGCCGTTCGTTTGGCGGCGGAGGGTTCAGGCGCTGAGCCGCGTGACCTGCGGCGTCCGGTCGCACCCAATCAGGCGACCAGCTTGGCGAACAGGTCGGCGTCGACATTGCCGCCGGAGAGAACGATGACGACGTTCTTGCCGCGCACATCGATCCGGCCGGCCAGCAACGCGGCGAGGCCGACGGCGCCGCCGGGTTCGACCACCAGCTTCAGTTCCCGGTAGGCATAGGCGACGGCCGCACCGACTTCCGCATCGGTCGCCGTGACGCCTTGCGCCAGCAGCTTGCTGTTGATCGAGAACGTCATCTCGCCGGGAATCGCGGCCATCAGTGCATCGCAAATCGTACGGCCGTGGGCGTGATGGGCTTCGCGGTGCCCGGCGCGCAGCGAGAGGCCATGATCGTCGTAGCCATCGGGTTCAGCCACGATCAGGGTGGCTGACGGGAAGCGCGACTTGATGGCGGTGGCAACGCCCGCGATCAGCCCGCCGCCGGAAGCCGGCGCCACCACGATGTCGGGCGTCAGGCCAAGCGCAGTCATATCCTCCGCGATCTCGCGGCCCGCGGTGCCCTGCCCCGCGATCACGAAGGGATCGTCATAGGGACGCACCAGGGTTGCACCGCGCTTGCTCGCGATCTCCTTGGAGATCGCCTCGCGATCTTCCTTGTCGCGGTCATAGAGCACGACCTCGGCGCCATAGCCCTTGGTGCGCTCGCGCTTGGTCAGCGGCGAGTCCTTGGGCATCACGATGGTCGCCTGCATGTTGAGTATCTGCGCCGCCGCCGCCACGCCCTGGGCGTGGTTGCCGGACGAGAACGCGACCACACCGCCGCCGCGTTCGGCCTGCGGGATCGAGGCGAGCTTGTTGAAGGCGCCGCGGAACTTGAAAGAACCGGTCCGCTGCAGCATTTCCGGCTTGAGAAAGACCTTGGTTCCGACGCGTTCGTTGAGAACCGGGAACGACAGCAGCGGCGTTCGCACCGCAAAGGGCGCAACCACCCGCGCCGCCGCATCGATATCTGCGGCTCCAATCGGTGCCATCGAGGCCTGATCCGTCATGACCGCTTTGTATCGCGTCCGTGGACAGGCCGGCAAGACGCAATCCGGTGAAGTCAGGCGGCGAAATGCGGGTCTTCCACAAACTCGACCACCTCGCCTTCGGAGCCCGGGGCCCGGACATTGAGGGCGTGGTCGACAAAAACCCGCGCCGAGGCCTGCCAGGTGTGGGCGGCGGCAAACTCCACACAGGCCTGCGGCGATATCTGCAGCGCATCGAGGCAGGCGGCGCGCAAATCGTCGCTCAGCACGCCGACCGGCGCCGCACCGATCACATCGCGGGGACCGGTGACCGGAAAAGCGGCAACCGGCACGCCGCTGGCGAGCGCTTCCAGCAGCACCAGGCCAAAGGTGTCGGTCTTGCTGGGGAACACGAAGATGTCGGCGGCCGCGTAAATCTCCGCCAGTTCCTCGCCGTGCCGGGCGCCCAGGAACACCGCGTCCGGATATTTCCGCTCCAGCGCCACGCGGGCCGGCCCATCGCCGACAACAAGCTTGGTGCCGGGCAGATCGAGGTCGAGGAACGCCTCGAGATTCTTTTCGACCGCGACGCGGCCGACACTGAGGAACACCGGCTGCGGCAGACAGAGGTCTGCGGTGCGCGGATGAAACAGCGAGGTGTCGACGCCACGCGACCACAGCACCACATTGCGAAATCCGCGCTGGCGCAATTCAGCTGCAAGCGCCGGCGTTGCCGCCATCACCGCCTGGCTCGGCCAGTGAAACCAGCGCAGCGCGCGCCAGACCCAACTTTCCGGGATCGGCGAGCGCGCCGAGACGTATTCCGGAAAGCGCGTGTGGAAGCTCGTGGTGAACGGCAGCCCGTGCTTGCGGCAATAACGACGAACCAATAACCCGATCGGGCCTTCGGTCGCGATGTGAATGCTGTCGGGCCTGGCCGCTTCGATCAGCGCCGCGATCTTCGCCGGGTAAGGCAGCGCGAGCTGCAAATCCGGATAGCTCGGCATCGCAAAGGTGCGAAACGATTGTGGCGTCAGGAAGCTGACATCGACGCCGAAGCCCTCGGCGGCTTCCGCCATCATGGTCAGCGTCCGCACCACCCCGTTGACCTGGGGATGCCACGCATCGGTCGCGACCAGGATATGCGTCATGCCGCGCGCGCCGCGACGCGGGGAACCGGCGCCAGCCGGCGCTGCGGATCGGCCCAGGTGATGATTTCGAACCGGCCGTCCTCGTGCTCGACCAGCGCGGTGCAGCTTTCGACCCAGTCGCCGCAGTTCATATAGCGGATACCGTGCTCGTCGCGGATCGTGGCGTAGTGGATATGGCCGCAGATCACACCATCGGCGCCGTGACGCCGCGCTTCGCCGGCCAGGGTCTTTTCGAACGCGCCGATATAATTCACCGCGTTCTTGACCTTCAGCTTCGCCCATTGCGACAGCGACCAATAGGGAACGCCGAACATGCGCCGGAAGAAGTTGACCAGGCGATTCATCTGAATGGCGAAATCATAGGCCTTGTCGCCGAGATGGGCGAGCCAGCGCGCGTTCTGCACCACGAGATCGAAGATGTCGCCGTGGATGACGAGATAGCGCTTGCCGTCGGCGCCCTCATGAATGGTGTTTTCCACCACGTCGATGCCGCCGAAATGGGTGCCGTAATAGTTGCGCAGGAACTCGTCGTGATTGCCCGGCACGTAAACGACCTTGGCGCCCTTGCGCGCCTTGCGCAGCATTTTCTGCACGAAGTCGTTATGCGATTGCGGCCAGTACCAGTTGGACTTCAGCGCCCAGCCGTCAACGATATCGCCGACGAGATAAATGGTGTCGGCGTCGTGGCTTTTGAGGAAGTCCAGCAACCGGTCGGCTTGCGAGCCGCGGGCTCCGAGATGGACGTCGGAGATAAACAAAGTGCGAAAGCGCCGCTCCGGGCTCTCTTCACTCGAGGAGTCACTACCCATGCCGTGCACCTAACAGGTTCCTGTGACGGAGCGATGACAACCGACGCGACTGATAGCCCCACGCGAATCGATGACGCGCCCCTGCAAAGCGGATAGCAGCGCGATGCGACAGGGAAACGACGTAGCGCCACGTGGATTTTACGGAGTTCACCCGCACTGCGGGTATCGCATCGTCGTCCCGGCCTTGAGCTCAGATGCGCAATTGCGCATCGGGGGACCCATACCGCGTGATCTCTCGATGAAGTCTCAGAAGCAGAGACCGTTCGCAAAACTTCTTCCTGTGGTTATGGGTCCCGGCTCAAGGCCGGGACGACGGCGGTGTTTGTTGTGCGACCATCATCAAAAACGCAGTTTCGCGTTCTCGCGGCGCATTACGCCCGAGCTCTGCCAAAACTCCTTGCCCTCCAAAGAGAGGGCGCAGGGAAGACCGGGTGCGCGCTGCACCCGCGGTCCCGTGTGCGGTTTGCACTAAGTAGGCTGCACACGAGCATACAGGGCAGCGGTGAACACCCGGCCTTCCCTGCGCAACGGCTTTACGGCTTATGCCGTGATCTCCCCGGAGACGAGTTCTTGGTTGACTC